>CALSLT010000024.1 GCA_943787265.1 uncultured Planctomycetaceae bacterium
TTTGTCCCATCAGCACGAAGACGCGAAACTTGCCGCCCTTGGGTATCGGCGCTGCGCCGGCGCCCATGCTGTTGGCCTGTTGCAAGCCGACTGTCTTCCAGGTGTCCGCGGCCACTGGCGCCGGGACGGAGGCGGATTTGGCCGGGCTCTTCCCGCGATTTCTCCACGCCTCTTCAAACTTCTTATATTGTTCCTCATTAAGAATGTCCGTCAACTTGGTCTGCAAAGCCGTGCGAAAGTTCGTAGCGTTTTGGAGTTCGGAGCGGGCATCGTTGACCTGTTTGATTTGGTTCCGGCGTCGCACCGACCTGTTGAAGGAGTTTGACGATACCGCCTGCTCTCCCTCCTTGGGTTTGGGCCGCCGTTCGAGCCGTCCCGACCGTGGCGATAAGGGCAACGGTCATCAAGAATGGGATCAGATGTTTCATGGTGAAGTCCAGATTGGGAGTAAGATATAGAGTTGCATTGGGATTGAGCATCGCTATGAGATCATTCGTTCAAACAGGTTGCGAGTGATTTGCTGGACGCGTTTGTCCGGGCCTTGTTGAGTGACGCCATGCCTTGACGGATTGGCATGGCCCGGCGGGCTGGACAATCCATTGGCCCACCAGATGGTGGCGGCGTTGAAGACGACGTTGTTTTTTGGGCCGTCGTATAGCGTCGAAGAGTAGCGTCCCACCGTTTTCCCATTGGTCGTGGCATCGCCCTCCGCGACGATATTCATTCCCGGCAAGTCCATCGCCGGCGCTCCGTGCCACTCCCAACCCAGGAGACCTTCGACCGAGTCTCCTTTCTTCATTCCAGTCCCCTCAAAGAGCCAATGTTCCGGCATCGCACAGGTCCAATCTCCCGCGCCAATGCCTCGCCCGCTGGGTTGTTCGTTGTCCAGGCGTCCTCCCATCAACTGGGCGCCATCCGGCCCCATGTTCGGTTCGAAGCCCTCTTGGTTGGTCATCTTTCGTTTCCTGGCTTCCGGGATTTTCCCCGCAACAGGAATGAACCAGCCTTCACGACGCGTGGCTCGGTTGGGAGTGCCGCCATCGGAAGGCAGCAGCGGAACAACACACAGAACGGAATTGCCACCGAAGAAGGCCAGGCTCACGCCTTTGTCGCGAGCCTTGAGCACGTTGTCGTACATGTCCAACGTCCAGTACTCATCGTGTCCGACGGAGATGAAACCCTTCGTCCGCAGCAAGCCGGCCGGATCGGTGTGGGTGTCAATGTTGGAGATGTAGGAAACATCGTAACCGTGCTGTTCCATCCAAAACGACAATGGAAATTCCCAGGGCAGGTATTCGCCGCTGCCGCCGGACTTCTTCATCTTGTTGACGGGATGCGTGAACAAGCCATAAGGCCGATCAAAACTGACCGTCCCGCTGGGAACCCCGATGCTGGAGTATCCTTTGTGCTCGGTGTAGATCGAGTAGTCCGCGGGCCAGCGATTATAGGCTGACCACGTCAGGTCGCTGGTTTGAAAGAGCAGATCACAGGGACGGTCGTCTCGGACAACGAAGATGACGTAGCTCTGTATTCCACTTTTCCTGGCGGTCAGTTTTCCAAGGTACACACCGCTCAGCCAGTCCTTGGGGATTTCAAATTCGACGGAAGGTTCCCATTGGCATTCGCGCACATAGTTTTCACCGACGGGCGGGTCTGGCTGTGTGGTGCCTTTGAGCGAGTCGAAAGTTTTAACCAGCCGGGCACCATCGCCGTTGTAGTAACCCGTGCGAAAGATCTCCAATTTGAAATCCGAAACCGGATTCGTGCTCACCATGACCTGTAGATTCTCACCAGCCCGCACGCTGTTGGCGGAACAGTAGCCCTCGATCCAAAGGCAACGCCCGTTGTTAAGGATTTTGTTTATCTTCCCGGGGAGCTGGCGAGTCCTGGTAAGCTGCCAGTCGCGGGTACCGGGTTTGGCATTTTCACGCTTGATCAAGTCGCTTTGGGCTACTTTGGACTCAGCGGCGTGCACAAGAGCGTGCGTTCCTGTGGCAGCAATCAGTCCGGCAGCGGCCGCCCCTTTGATCACTTCGCGGCGACGTAAACCTTCGCCGCGATCGTTCGGTTCATGCTGGTTGTTTTTGCTCGTCATTTGAATGGCTCTCTTGCTAAGTCGGATTAGTTTTTCTTGTTGTGTGTATTCGTAGTCGTAGGCCCGGTTCCCACCGGCCAAAGTTCCCACAAACCGGCCGGTGGGAACCGGCCCTACTGCCTGTGCGTTTGGATGAATTTTCCCGGTCGACTCACAAGCCTCCTGCCGGTGGCTTTGACTTTTTCAGATAGGCCACAAGGTCGGCGATCTCTTCCGCCTTCAATAATTTGTCCATGCCTTCGGGCATCAAAGAGACGTTCGAATACCGAGCGCTTTCGATGTCCCGAAATGCGATCTGTTGCACGACTCCCTTCGCAGACGAGAGAAACATCTTGTCGACTGTTTCCTTCACCAGTAGTCCGGATAGCACCTTTCCACTCTTCGTCGCGACACTTACGACCTCGTGGTAGCGAGCAATCGACGCACTGGGAAAAACGATTGCTTCCAGCAGGTCTCGCTCGCTGCGGATCGCGCCAATCCACGTCAGATCGGGGCCCAATCGTACGCCTTTCTCCCCCTTAAGATGACAGGTGATGCACTTCGACTTGTCTCGATTGTTGAACAATTTCTCTCCGCGTGCCGCGTCGCCGTTCGGCAGAAACGCGGCAAGTCCATCGAGATGCCTTTCCTGCTGGGCGAGCTGTTCTTGATTCGGCTTTTCCCATCTCGCGGGCAATATTTCCGGATAAGAATCTATCGAGACGTTTCGTTGGTCGGCCTTCCGCATGAGGTGCACTTGTTTGGCGCAGCGGGTGGCCTTCGGGCAGGCTTCGCACGTCCCCAATTTCATAGAGCGCATAAACGATGGCGTGACTCAGGAATGGGTCGGTAGAAGAGGTCTGCAACAGAGGTTTGACCGCTGCGCTATCCCCAATTCTGCCGAGAGCCATTGCTGCCAGACGACGCAGTTGCGGATCGTTGTGGGAAAGCAGTTTTGTGAGCGGCTTCATCGCGTCTCGATCACGCCACAATGCCACGCTGTGGATCGCTGCCGCGCGAACGTCGGACGTCTTCAGCACTCAACAACTCTCGAACCGCCGTCACGCGCTCGCTGACCTGGCGTGCGATGCAGCGCCCACACCACCGGGACACGTGCGCTGGCGGCGCGCAGTGCTTCGGTGTTGTCTGGGGTGGCCAGTGCGTCGGTAGCGCGTTTGACGACCGCGGGCTCGCTCATCAGAGAGCCAACTGGCTTCAGGCTGGTTCCAATCCAGCTTGAGGCCGCGGGGGTCCGCAACGCGATGCGCCCCTTTCTTTTGAATCCGATAGATGGCGCCCAGAACATCTGGCTTGGCGATCTTCGAAGTTGGGCAACAGATCATGTACCAACTGCCCGTGTCGGCAACCAGCAGGCTGCCATCGGCGTCTTCGATCACATCGGTCGGATGAAAATCGGTTTGATCGCTTTCGAGCAAGACGCTCGTTCTTGCGGCATGGGACGATCCGGATTTGGCCAGTCGGTGCCTCGACACACGGCGAGTGTTGAACTCCGTGAGAACCAGGTTTCCTTTCAAACCTGACGCGCGATGTCGCGGCATCACCATGCCCGAGGGGGCAGCGGGGGCCGAGTTGGGCCAGTATCGGCAGCAAACCTCCAGTGTTGGGATGCGGAGTGAGCACTCGCGGATTTCTCCGGCCGTAGGTTCCGCCGTACACCGCATGCAGAATTCCATCACGTCTTCCGGGTTTGGAAAGATCGAAGAAAGTGCCGCTGAGAAATCGCTCGCCTGTTTCGCTGAAAGCCAAACCAACTGGATTGTTCATCCCGCCAGTGATGACCATTTCCAGTTGACTGCCGTCAGGCCGAGCGCGATAGATATGGGCTGCACTCGATTTCAGCGTTCTGCCATTGCTCAGCTCATGCTCCTGTGGAGCGAAGGCTCCCTTGCACCAGTAGAAGAAACCATCCGGTCCCCGATAGGGACCGTGCATATCGTTGCCGCATCCTTCAATCGAGCCTCCATCGAACCATTCGGTTCGCTCGTCTGCCACAAGGTCGCCGTTCGTGTCGCGGAGTTTCCAGATGTGCGGTGGTGCTCCGACGAAGACAGCACCATCATGAACGAGAATGCCCTCGGGGAACGGCAGATTGTCGGCGAACACGGTCGAGCGATCAAAGACTCCGTCTCCGTCCTGATCGACCAATCGCAGCACGCGATGCTGCGGGTCCTTGAGTTGAACCGGCGCCTTGGCCGTGTTGCCCGAACTGTCGGTGACGTACAGAACCCCATGATTGTCAAAGCACATATGAATGGGCCGCTGCACCAGTGGCGGTGCGGCGACACGTTTGAGCTCATATCCATCCGGAATCGTGAACGTGTGAGGTTTGAACGAAACAGTCTCCTCACAGTCCGCGTTCAGGCAGACGCAGGAAACGGCAAGCGTGACCAAAAAGCAGAAGCTGGTGTTTGTGGACATGAAATCATTTTGGCTGAAGGGGAGCGAACGGACTGTGATACTCACTATTTGTTGAGCAACTTATCCACGAAGAACTCAACCTGCGATTTGTATTTGGTTTTCGCACTGGGATAATTCAGGTGGGCTTCGAGTTTGAACGCGTCCGTTTTCTCCTTGAGTGCGATCCCAAGGTTGGCGGGAGCCATCGCGCATTTCTGCTCACATTTCAGCGTCGGCCTCACAGATTTACTGACTGGCCTGGGCACGTACTCTTGCCATGACTTCATTTTGTGTCAGGACTCCGTCGCCGTTGGAATCAAGCAGATCAAATATTCGCTGATGCTCCGCCGGGACTTCTGCCTTCTGCACTTTTTCGTCTTTGTTCTTGTCGAGCGAACGAAGCATTTGTGCGAGTGCAGCAACTTTGATTCGTTGTCCGCCGATCTCCACTTCTGCGCCGGATGTTGGGGCTTTCCCGCTTGCCTTCAGGTTGGTTTGCGATGAGCTATCAGACACGGAGTCCGGTAAGGGAAACATCTCATCGACCATTTGGTAACGCTTGTTCTTCAGCTGCAGGAATAGCCCCACAGGCTGATGAACGAGGAAAACGGTCACTACCTCGCGCCTGCGGTCAACTCGCAAGTGCGCCCCTAACGCGCCGTTGTGAAAAACGAGATCGGCCGGGCCAGACTCTGATACGTCATCTCGAAACCATCCTAATCCGTACGTCCTGGCCGCGCTCTCGGGCGACTGGAGTCGTCGCATCTCGGCAACAGACGCGTCGGAAAGGATTCGCTTCCCGTTGTAGACGCCATCGTTCAGATGCATCTGCCCGAACGCCGCAAGTTCGTCCATGGTTGTAAATAACGAACCTCCCGGCAGGATGAAGCGGAGTTCTTTCAGACTCTCGAAGGACTGCTGTTTCTGCAGTTTTCCGCCTCGGCTCGCATACGCTGTGGGGATCGTCTTTCTCACGTCCTTTGAGGGAAGAAACGTCGTGCGTTTGAGACCCAGGGGACGAAACAAAGCGTCCTGGGCAATCTTCTCAAGCGACTGGTCGAGAGCGACCTCCGCCACACGACCGGCGACACAATAGCCGGCGCCCGAGTACTGAAATCTTGTTCCCGGCTCATACTCGAGGTCGTACTTTGCAATGCCCCGGACCGCTTCGGCCAGAGGCCGTTCGAAGTTGCGAATAAGATCCGTCTTCTCCGGCGTGATGCTCTTGTTTCCCCAGAAGCCCGCGGTGTGTGACAGCACGTGGCGAAGAGTCATCGGCCGCGCCGCAGACCTGCCGCCTTTGACCTTGATCCCTTTGAACTCCGGCAAATATTTCTCGACCGGATCGTCCAGCTTCAACTTTCCCTGTTCGACCAGAACCATCAACACGGACGCCAGAACGGGTTTGGAAACTGATGCGATCGGACACAATTCGTCTGTCGTAAACGGTCGCTTCGATTCGAAATCCGCATACCCGAAAGCCTCGCGGTAGACAGTTTCTCCTTTGTGAACCACCAGAAAGGAGCAGCCCGCAACCTGCCCTTTGTCTACAGCGTATTCAAAGAGTTCAGAGAGCGATGTGGGCTGGCCCTGATTCCCCTTTGAACCAGCCGGTTTCCCCTTCGACCTGCTGGCAGCCGCTCGCAGCAGCGCCGTCTTTTCTGCATCGGAGAGAACACCGTCTCCATCCCTGTCAGCTTTTGGATACCGCTTCAGAGCCTGCCGACTGACCGCCGCCTCTTCAGCATCCGATATGACGCCGTCTTTGTCGGTATCGGCTTGCGGAAACAGTTTGAGGATCTGCTGCCTGATCGCATCGTCTGCGCTGGTGTGAGCGGTAAGAGTCAATGCGACAAGCGAGCACATGAATTTCAGGGCAATGGATTTCTTCATGATTCTGCTACTGGTTGAAGTGGAGGTGTTGGTTGAGTTGGTTGGCAAAGGTCTCTGATCTGGTTCGACCGGGTTAGATTCGCCCTGGAGCAAGAGACGTAAGAGCATGAGTTGTCCATCGGATGTAGTGGACTTCAGGATTGGCCACAGCGGAGAAAAGTGTTTCATTGGACGGCTATGAAATTACCGCGTTCGTTGTTGACGAATTGCTGCGCGTACTTCATCCGTTGTGAGCACATCGTCATCATCGGCGTCGAGCAACTCGAATATCCGTTGGTGCTTCATCGGGACCTCTGCTTTGTCCAACTGTCCGTCCTTGTTTTTGTCCAGCTCGCGAAGAGCCTTTACGAGAGCGGCAGGTTTGATGCGTTGTCCGCCAATTTGCAGTGGCCTCGCATCGTTTCGTTGCGGGGCAGTGTCATTTGGAGTTGCGACGTCTCGCCGGCCAGCGGATCGGCCCGACTTCAGACCCGCCACCGGTTCGCCTGGTTTCGCGCTCGGGACGACGTACTCGACGTAGCCGAGGTGCATTTCGTCTTCGGTCTGCTGTCCCCAACGGACGGTCCTGGCGGGATCTGGATTCGCCGGGTTGTTGCTGCTGTTGTCGAACCAGCCCGTGAAGCGAATCGTGTCGCCTCGATGCAATGTCAGAGGCTCGGCGAGTCGGTACAGCAGTTGCCAGTTGAAGTCGTAACGCGGGACGTCCAGCAACGTCTCCTGGCCGCTGGCGGTCAACGCTTCGTAGCGGGCCGCTTTTCCTCGCAGGTGCATGTGAGGCAGGAAGGACAGAATCTGAACGTCGTACGGCAGCCGTAACTCCGCGACCTCTGGATGGTTATCAGTGTGGGGTGGGATACTGATCCGCGAGTTGGCAATGCCGACAACCTTCACTTCGTGCCGGGGCGGTTCCGTCGAGAAGATCAGTCCGATGCGCGTGCTGTCTTCAGTCGCCGTCCCGTTCGGTGTGTAGTGCATTTGAAAATGCAGCTTTGCACCTTTCGGCAGTCGTCTGGCGTAGCCGTCCGGATACACGAGCGTGCTGTTACCCGGAACGTAAGCGCCCCAGTATCCGTCACGCTCGTCAATTTCGCCTTCACCTGCACGCACCGAGACAATGACGTGGTGGACGACGTCAAGCTTTCCAGGTCGGACTTCAATGGCCTGCACCCACTTGTCTTCCGGCAGATTGGTTTCCACCGTGATGTGCTTGTACGGCATGATCCCCGTGGCTTTGATGGGAAACGGCTGAGGGAACTCGAAGACGGCGTCAGGCTTGCCGATCAAACCAGCCGCCGGGAAATTGTTTTCGGCAGCGGAGCGTCAGCCGCGTTGCCTTCCGGGGCTCCCGCTTTGATCCACGCAAAGAGATCGTTCTTGTCCTGAGCCGAACAGAGAACGGTCGTTCGACCAGTGGAGCGGGACGGGGCCGTTCACCGTAGCCTGATTCTCCGAGTCGGGTCGGCTTGAACTCGACTCAGAGAGTCGAGCGACGGCAGGCTGCGGGGCGGCGAACCAGGGCGGCATGACTCCGCGCCCGACCACGTTGCGAATCATGCCCGCGTAGTCTTTGACTTCCTCGTAGCTCTCCAGTGGCATCGGTCCGATGCCGCCGGCGCGATGGCACTCGATGCAGTTGCCCTGAATGATACGCGAAACGCGATTGTGGTAAGTGATCGTTGTCGGCGCTCCGGGCTCGCTCTGCCTTGTCGTAAAACAATTCGCAACCGGGCGAAGTGTTGGCCTGCGTCTCGGGCGTTTGCCCCGCGAGCACGGCGTCGAGAGCGTCCGTCAAATAGCTTCGCGCGGCGCGTCGAGTGCGTAGGCGAATCCATACTGGTCGTCGACGGCTCCGCGATAAACCAGCGTTCGCGCCCGGTCGAGCACGAAGACCTCCGTCGTCGTTTCGGCGCCGAGTACGCCCGGCAGAGTCTTGCTGCCATCGCTGACGTACGGACCCCCGAAACCGTGTGTTGTGACGGCGTCCTGAAGCCGCTCGGCCGACTCGGACTCGTTCGGGATTGACGAAGATGAAGGCGACGCCCCGGTCGCGATACTGCTTCTCGATCGCAGCCAGCGATGGGAGTACTTCAGACACAAGGGGCAGCCGGTCCCGGTCATGGCGAAGACGACGGCTTCCGGTTGGCGAAATCGCTGAGCCTGTGCTGCTTTCCAACGATGTCCGTGAACGACACATCTGGGATTTGTCGACCAACGCCGTGTTCGCTGGGCCTTGATCGGTCGTGGCCCCTGACGAACGGGAGACTCCGCCAGCCGTGCGGACGGCCGGAGTCGGTTCGGGCGACGCTGGTTTCAACAGAGCATCCAGCGTTCCCTTCTTCTTTGCCGCGGCGGCTTTCCGGAGCAACGCTGCCTGCTCCGATCGGACAGGACTCCGTCCTTGTCCGCGTCTGCCTGAGGAACTTTTTTAGCACCATCCTGCTTACCGCGGCCTGCTCTTCGCTGGAGAGGCCGCCGTCGCCGTTGGTGTCGGCTTTGGGGTAAATCTCCAGGATTGCGTTTCGCAAATCGGATCGTTCGAATCCGCAAACGATGCCGCGATAACTAATGCGACCAGGGAGCATGTGGCTGAAACGGCTATGGTCTTCTTCATGATTCGACTGCTGGTTGTGAGGAAGGCTTCAGGGACGGTTGTCGGCTGCTACCAGGTAAGGATTCAGCGGAAGTCAGACACGCTTTCGTGGCAGTTTTTGCAATTGCTGGCAGAGTCCCAACCTACTCCACTCGCTCAACCGACCTGTCGGGAGCGTGGTTCGGAATGGTGGTACCACTGATCAGACAGCGTGGGCGTTTCTATCAATTCCCAGGTCCGTTGCCTGGAGTCCCCAAAGCTCAGCTCCGCTTTGAGTACGACTCCGCTCTCCGCATCCGCATGAAGATTGATGATCGACGGGGCCAGGGCGGGACACCGGATCGCCGAGTCGCCCGCACGTGGTGCTCCGCAGGGTTGGCCGAATCGACGAGTTCGACGTCATACCTGCGTTCGATCAATAGAAGCAGACCCGACAGGTCCAGCAGCAGAGGCTCATCTGGAGACGCAAGAACCGTCGTCCAAAAGGACGCCTGGTTGGGATCTGTCGCTGCAGCTCGGGAGCAAGCGTCCGAAAGTCGCCAGTGATGAAGACCGGTCCGTTCCGTCGAACCATTCCAGTAGTCGGTTCCGTCACTTCCCCTCACATAGCCGTCGTGTTCCGGACGAACAACAAAACGGCCTCCACCGCGAACGGTAATCCTCAGCTCGCGCGTTGACGGACCGCCTTCGGCATCTGGATGAGCCATGACCAGCCGGTAGGTGCGGTCGACCATTTCCGCAGCCGCTTGCTGTGCTCTCTCCAGCACACTGCTGGCACTGACGGACGATGCCCACAGCGTCCAGGCGAGCAACACCGTAGCACACACGGCCAGCGACGTTGATGCGGTCCAGACACGGGAACGCCACGAATTCGGACGCGGCGGGACATTGTGGATGGCTGGCGCGGAGTCGGCGGATTGCCCTGCGGATTCCTGAGGGTCAGCAACCGCTCACGCAGAAAACCGTCACGCCCCAGCGAATGGAGCCGTCCTTCCCATGCGCATGTACGACAGAAACAACCGCTTCGCTGATTCTGACGAGGCCAGCTCTGCGGCGAGTTCCTGTTCCTGGCCCTCGGTCAGGGAGTCCCATCAAAATGGCCGACAACGAGTTCTTCGACGCGTTTCGGTTTGTCTGCGATGTCAGTCATGACGCACCCTCCGCAAGTCGCATTCGCCGCTGAACGCATCCGTGCAACATTTTCCTGACTCGACTGAGAGCACGTTGAACAGCGGCCGGTGTCGAACCAACGTGCTCCGAGATTTCATCGAAAGTTGAGCTTCCTTCGTATCGCATGGCGATCAGCTCGCGTTTGTCTTCTGGCAGATCGCCCCAGGCCATCGATTGAGAGCCCTGGCTTCGTCGCGGACAACAGTGCCTTCAGAATCGGCCCTTCAGAAACGTGTCCGACACGGCATCCAGAAGCTCGGGCGAGATCGCTCGAGCGTGTTTTGCCGAAACGGCCCTTGCGCGAATAGCGTGCAGAGCTTGCCGTCGAATCACTTCTTTCGCCCACGCAACGGAAGTTCCGAATCGTCTCAGACTTCTGTGATTGCTCCATCACGACGACCGCAGCATTCTGATAAACCTCTTCGGACATTTCAGCGTCACGAGTCATCGCGTACAGATACCCCATGAATTCGCTGCGAAACTGCAGGTACTGTTGAATTAGCGGTGTTTCGTCCAAGCGTCGTTCTCCTGTCTCCAAGTACCGCCGCGGGCGATTCCAGACACAGTTTTTGGAAAAGTTCAGTCGAGTTTTCGCAGATTCCCCTTCGGAGCGAAAAGACGCAGACCGGCAGGCAACGCGCCGAAGTCTCCCTTGCCTCTGATCGACAACACTGGAGCGAGTTCGAGTTGCGAGTGGATGTCCCTCGCACTGGTGTAGGCAATAATCTGACTCAATGAAAAACTAGAACTCGCTTGCCGGGCGTAGTCAAATTGAACCACACGGAGTCCGGTCTCGCGCGACTTGGGGCAGTTTGTGGTTGTGAGATTCTCGGTTGTCCGGATTGTCAGTGATCGAGTCAAACTCGAGCTGATTAGACGGGGCTGATTGCTGTCGGTAGCCGGCCTCGGCGACGCTTCCTCGGCTGGCGTATGATATCAACCGGCTGAAAATGGCAGAATTCAGTGAGCAGTGAATCGTGTGACATGCGACACTTTGAGTCCGGCGAGTTTATTGACCCCATGCGTTTGCAGTCATGTGCCCCAGAGGCCTTCGAGCGAGAGTCATTTGCGTCGATTGCCTGAACCGACGTCCGGCACTGCAGTTCGCATCACGGTGGAGTATTTTGACCGCACGCCCCGGATGGAACTGCATGCTGGCTAAACAACAAAGATGGAAGGCCTTCTTCAGACGCACTCATACACGGTCAACTAAGCAGTTCGTTGATGACTGTTCCATTCGCGGTAAGTCGAACGGGGCGTCCCAATCGATCTGGAATGGCCCATGTCGGGGGCGATGCCTTTCAGCTGGTACATCGTCGCCAGGATGTCTTCCGGGCTGACAGGCCGGTCTTTGACGAAGGCACCTTGATCATCCGATGCGCCGACGACCGTACCTGGCCGAATTCCGGCCCCAGCGAGCATGACGCTGTAGGCCTGCGACCAGTGGCCGCGTCCGCCGCCTCTATTGAGGTTGTCAATCTTTGGCGTGCGGCCGTGCTCGGACAGACACTCACCAGCGTCTCATCGAGCAGCCCACGGTCTTCCAAAATCTCCAACAGCCGGCTCATCGCCGCATCGAACGCCGGCAGCAACTCGTTGCCCATCCGAGTAAAGTGATTGAAGTGGAGTATCCCAGGCCGTATTCACAACCTTGTATTCGTCCCAGAAGACAGAGACCAGACGGCATCCGGATTCCAGTAATCGGCGAGCTGTGAGGGCCGACTGCCCGAACAGCGTCATGCCGTACCGTTCACGCAGCTCCATCGGTTCTGCCCGACATCCAGTGCCTCTCGCAGCTTCTGCGATGTGATCAGCGAATACGCCATCTGCTGGAAACGATCGACACTCTGCGCTGGTTTGCTGTCCTCAATGCGGCGTTGCTCGTCGTCGAGCTGTTGCAGCAGAGTGCGTCGCTGTCCATCCGGTCGAGCGTCAACCCACGCCGCAATTGAGCATCTTTTGAAATCCGTAGTCGACTTTCAGGTGTGATTCCAAGGAACGGATCCTGAATGTCTACTCCCGCCAGACGCCGGAAAAAGGAAACGCGGTTAACGGTCTTCGTCGCCTCACCTTCAAACTCCGTCCAGACGGGGTCGTAGCCGTGCCCCAGAAACGCTCCATAGGGCCCAGACCGTCGGCTGAAAGGTGCGTGTGTACTGAGCGGAACGGCAATCCGAGATTCCGCGGCAACTCGGCACCTCGCGTGGGCTCTGCTGATCTTCGAGATAGTCAGCACGCTGCCAAAAAACGGGTGATGTCGGCTGTCGAACGGATTCGTCTCACTCGAAAATCACGGCCGGATATCCCGTCAGCGTGTAGAGGTTGGAATGATTGTTGTTTGCATGCGTCATGGAACGCACGATCGCCAGGCGGTCAGTCAATGCAGCCAGCTTCGGAAGCTGATCGCAGATCGAAATTCCCGGAGCGGATGTTTGCGTTGCACTCCATTGTCCGCGAATCCCTTCCGGAGCATCCGGCTTAGGATCCCCAACGTTTCAAACTGAGAAGCCGCTCCCTGCAGATAGATCAGCAAAACCTGTTTTGCCTTGCCAAAAGTGGAATCAATCGGTCGATGGCCAGCCGCGATCGATTCGTGGCGAAGCACCTCCGATAGACCGAGCGAAACGGCCCCCAGACTAGCCGATGCTCATCGCAGTCCGACGGTCGAGACCTCGATGAAACGGGTTCACTGACCCAAGAACTTGTAACATCCTGCTGATCCTCGCGATTCACAACGTGCTCCAGAAATTATCATATTCCCTGCCAGTTAGCGAGATTCACCGCGAGTCACGTAACGAGCACACCTAATTTGAAATGATGTCAAAACGTATGTGACCACCAGTGATCGCTGCCGTCTTTGTCATCGTAGGCGACTGAATCCTGCCCCGTACCCACTGACGGATGCCCAAAGGAGAGCAAAGCGGCTTGTGCGTCGACGAGGCCCCGATCGCTCAAGCTCTGCTTGTTAAAGAAATTGGCAAAACACCGCGTGGCACTTTCATCGTCTTTGTCTGTCGGTTTGGTAATTCCATCGAGCGTTGCACCGAGTAAACGACAGTGAGCTTGAACTTCGGCTGAGTTTCCCGAAACTAAGCGAGTCAAGTGGAATCCTGCGGCCGTATAAAACTGACGGAGTAATTTAGGATGACTCGAACGCAAAGACATTGGACGTCCGTGGTGATGGGCGTCCTCGCCATTGTCTGCCACGGAGTCTGGCAATCGTCCGCGAATGCGCAGGATCAGCGTCAGATCAAACTTGCGACGAACAGCTTGAGTCGGTGGACAGTCAGAAAGGACTTTGTGTTTTGCTCGGTCCCGAGGACGCGGGGCTCGCCGTCGCATTGTGTCGTGACGGTCAGTATCTGGTGCATGGCCTGTGCACCAGCCAGGACGCGGTCAATCGAGTGCGGCAGGGCATCGACAAGGCCCGACCTCCGTGGGTGCCGTGTCAGTCGAGACCGGAACGATGAAACAGCTGCCATATTCAGACAACATCGTCAACCTCATCGTCGCCGAGAATCTCGATGCATCACTGCAGGCCGGGCTGCCCCTGAAAGAAGTGGTTCGAGTTCTCCGGCCAGGCGGTGTCGCCTGGCTTAACACTGATGGAAAATCGATCTCCACGAAGCAACTGAATGAACTGTCTGACGAAACCGGACTTAAGGGTTACAACATCATCCAGACGGTGCCCGCGTCTGGCTACAACTGCGAAAGCCTCGACCGAAAGCCATGGACGAGTGGACTCATCAGCGCGGCGACGCCAGCGGCAATCCGTTTCGAACGATCAACAGATTGGCGTGCCGACCGGAGTTCGCTGGGTGGCCGGCCCAACTGGCCGACCGGTGACCGCAAGGCTTCACGCCGTCGGCCGTCGCTTCGGGCCAGCATCTGGCCGTCGTATTTCAGGACGAGGTCGTCACCGAAAAGGGACTTCAAAAGGAACACTCGCTGATCGTCCGCGACGTTACAACGGGCTGCGTTTGTGGAGACGCAAGGCGGACTCGCTGGAGCTCATTCGGATGGGGGGCGGATCCTCACAAAGGTTGATGGAAAACTGGTGGCCCTGGACGGTGAGACCGGGGAAGTGGACGCACACGTTATGACGTCGAAGCTCCGGGTGAGTTTATCCTCAGTGACGGGTTGCTTTCTCGTGGCGAACTCAAAAGAAGTCCGTGCTTTCGATGCTGAATTGGGAGAGAGGCGCTGGTCCCACTCCTCTGGTGTCTAAGCGAATGCGGGCGGGCGACGGACGGCTGTTCGTTCACGTCGACAACAGCCGCCGTGGAGACGATTCGCAACTTGCATGCTTTGATCTGCAAAACCGGAAAAGAAAAATGGAGAGTCTCCACGAAATCGTGGGCGAAGGGCGCGGCTTTCACCTTGGTCTTTTACAGCGATGGAGTCCTCGTCGCGGCTACCAAAGATGCGAACCACGCTGTCTCCGCTGACGATGGCTCACACTTGTGGAAATACACCTACGAGAAAATCGGGCACGGCGGCAGCTATGAAAAGTGATGTACTCCGACGGCCTCGTCCTGGATTCACACCGCCAATTCGAAAGGGACGAAGCAGTACGCGTGGGAAGGTCTCGATCCGATGACGGGCGAGATCAGAAAGCAGCTGCTGCAACCCAAAGAATACACCTACAAGCACCGCTGCAGTTACGACGTCGCCACCGCGCCAGTTTTTCCTGTGTGGCTCGATGGACTTTGCCGATCTGAAAACGGGCGACTACACGCACTTCGGAGCAAGCCGCACGTCATGTCGGACGGCGGGGCTCGTCCCGGCTAACGGTTTGATTTACACGTTCCCGCACGCGTGCGGTTGTTACGTGATGCTGCGCGGGTTCATCGCTCTGGAGACAAGTCCGCAGACCGCTCCCGTTGACGATGATCAGCGTCTGGAAAAGGGAGCCGCGTTCGGCGTCAAACACACGGGATCCGATTCTTCTCTGACTGGTTGGCCGACGTATCGTCGAGATGTCGCGCGCAGTGGCAGCACCGGCGAGGCAGGTCCAACGAAACTCAACCGGCTCTGGAGCAGACGGGTCGCCGGCGAGGTTCCGGAATCCGTCGCACTCGAATGGAGCCACCACGATGCCAACTCACTCACCAGCCCCGTCGTGGCTCAGGGGCTGGCCTTCGCCGCGAGCAGCGATCAGCATCGCGTCGTCGCCCTCGACGCCGAAACCGGCGAGTCACGATGGGATTTCACAACTGGCGGACGCATCGACTGCCCCCCAACAATAGACGGCGGCTTGTGCCTGTTTGGTTCGCACGACGGATGGGTCTATTGCCTCACCGCGGACGATGGCGAACTCGTCTGGCGACTCCGAGCAACACCGCGGGACCGCCGGATTGTCGCATACGGGCAGATCGAATCGGCGCGGCCAGTCATGGGAGGAGTCCTCATCTATGACGGCCTCGCGTATTTTGTCGTCGGCCGACACAGTGACTCGGACGGCGGACTGCTGGTGCAAGCTGTCAAGCCGGCAACCGGAGAACTCGTCTGGGCCGAACCCGTCACTGGCCATGAAGGAGTCCCCGACGTTTTGACGGGCGGAAAAGGAACGATTCAACTGGCCTCATGGGAAGTCGACGCAAAAACTGGCAAGGCCAGGTCAGCCGGTTTCGAACGACTTCGCGGAGGTCGACTGGGACTGCTGAATGCCGCATGGGCGAAGCGACCGATCGCGATTCGGCGAAATCTATCGGAGTGGAAGACCGCAGATCGACCAACTGGCCAGATGCTCGCCTTTAACGAAGCGGCTACCTGCGGTTATCGGGCGTGCGGAAAAATCAGCACCGGTAACGGTCAGATGTCGGGCAATGCCGTGCTGTTCGCCAAAGCCGTTTCTGGAAAAGACTGGTCCGTCGAAATGCCCAACACTGCCCGCATGCGAGGCATGGTGGTCGCCGGCGAGCGGCTCTATGTGGCCGGAAATCTGTACGGAGACGAAAAAGGCAAGAGTGCCATCAACGGCGTGCGTGCCTACAACCTTGCTGACGGAAAGGTCCTGGCCGAGCACGCCATCGAAGGCGGCCTTGTCCACGATTGCCTCGCAGTTGCCGGAGAACGGCTCTACGTCTCGACGCAGGATGGAAGAGTGATCTGTCTGGGCTTGAAGTAGAACGTAGAGTTCAAAGACGGTCCTGTGAAAAACAACAAATGAGTGACTCGACTGACAAGCCGGACGCACTGTCGTCAGGTGCCCCATCGTTAAACGCTCCGTCTGAACGTCGCCGTCCACTGTCGAGGCGGAAGAAGCTGGCGTATTCGCTCGTCACAACGCTGCTGTTCTTTGCCTTGCTTGAGAGCGGATTGGCGTTGATGGGCGTGCAACTGGCGGTCGACCGTGGCGATCCCTACGTCGGGTTCGATGGCAGCTCGCCGCTGTTCGTTCCCGAAACAGCATCCGGCGGGGGCGATTCGTCGCGGATGTTCACCGCAAAGAGCAAACTCGCGTGGTTCAATGAACAGGGCTTCCCTCTCCACAAACCTCCCGGCACGCAACGCGTTTTCTGTCTGGGCGGATCAACCACTTATGGTCGGCCTTACGACGACTCGACGTCATTTCCCGGCTGGCTGCGTGAGTTGCTGCCGAGCGTCGCTCCGGATACTCAATGGGAAGTCATCAACGCCGGAGGAGTCAGCTATGCCAGTTATCGTGTTGCCCGGCTGACTGAGGAGCTGGCTCAGTACGAACCTGACCTGTTCATCGTCTACACCGGGCACAACGAGTTCCTTGAAGATCGCACCTATGGTGAGATCAGGCATGCTTCACCACTACAGCGAGGTGCGCTGGCCACGCTGTCTCAATCACGGACCGCCGCGTTCGCGCAGCGAATGTTCGGCGGCCAGAACGGAAACCAGAACAACAATCGATTTCAACTGTCCGACGACGTCGACACCGTGCTCGACCACACGGTCGGCCCCACGACTTACCAGCGCGACGTCGAACAGCGACAGCGGATTATCGAGCACTTCGAGGTCAATCTGTCCCGCATCGTGGCGATCGCTCGAGAGTCCGGCGCCCAAGTCATGCTGGTCACACCCGCTTCCAACCTGAAAGACAGTTCGCCGTTTAAGAGTCAGCATGCGGCAGGGATGTCTGCTGAAACACTGCTGGAGTGGACTCGACAGTACGAGGCAGCGCGGCAACACGAACGCGATGGCCACCTGGAGGACGCTTTGCAGGCCTATGCCCGGGCTGAGAAGCTCGACTCATCGTTCGCGGAGCTTCACTGGCGAACCGGCCGGTTGCTGTTGAAGCAGAATCAATTCGAGCAGGCTCGTGCCGCATTCGCCCGGTCCATCGACGAAGACGTCTGCCCGCTGCGGGCGGTCAATGAGATTCCGCGAATCATTCGCAACATGGCTGAGCAGTTGAACGTGCCCCTCGTCGATTTCGAGCAGCTGGTTGCTGAGCAGTGTCGTGCTGAGTTGGGCCACACATCGCCCGGCCAGGAAATGTTCCTTGACCACGTGCACCCCACGATTGCCGCCAACGGTCAGCTGGCGAAGGCGATCGTTGACCGACTGATCGGCGCGGGATTTATTGAGACGGACTCCGCCCCCACCGAAGAAGTGCTGGCTGAAGTTTCCCACCGAATCACTGCGTGCATCGACGACCGGCAGCATGCGATCGGTTTGCGTAACCTTGCCAAAGTTCTCAACTGGGCGGGCAAACATCGTGAAGCCGGATCGCTTGCCATGCGGGCCGTCGAGCAGCTGCCGGAGGATCCGGAAAGCCTGGTGCTCTCAGCAGCGTATCTCAACGAAACCGGCCGCATCGACAATTCCATTGAGCATTATCGGCGAGCCCTGCAGCATCGGCCGGACTACGCCACAGCTCATCAGATGCTGGGCTCGGCACTGGTCGATCGAGGCCAACTGGATGAGGCTCTGGGGCACTTCAGAGAACTGGCTCGACTGCGCCCAGACGACTCTCACGCATGGCAGATGGTCGGAGCGATTTACGCCGAGCAGGAGCAGTTCGACCCCGCTCTGTCGAACTTCGAGAAGGCACTGGCATTGAACAGCGACAATGCCGACATCCATTACAACCTGGCCAACACGCTGAGACATCTTGGTCGACGCAAGGATGCCATCAAACATTTTAGCCGTGCAGTCGAACTGAACCCCGACGACACAGACGCCCGCAACAACCTCGGCGTCATGTTGATGCAGGACGATCGCATGAAAGAAGCCGTCCGGCAATTCCGTGAAGTGCTTCGGATTCGACCTGACGATCCCGTCGCGGCAGCCAACCTGCGCGACGCACAAGGCGAAAAGTAGCCGGGACCGGGGATGTTTACGCAAGCTCTTGAGAATCTGGTTTCAGATATAAACGTTGTCACCCGGGCAAAGAGGACTGCGGCTGCCATAAACTGTGCTCATCAAAACTGCGTTGAGAGCCGTTTCGCGATGCGGCGTGTGAATTCGTAGGGACTGGAGAGCGCTCGTTTCACGGCAGCGTGAGCGGCAGGCGTTCTGATACCTGACCACTCCAATGCTCGGATGGCATACATGCCGGCCAGCCAGTTGTCGTCCTCGATGGTTTTGAGGATTGTGGCGGCCCCATCATTCGACCGTCCCATTCGAGACAAGGCCAGAGCCGCAGCGATCCGCACCGTCGCATCCGCATGACCGGTTGTCTCCATAAGGGCGTCGCCCGCATCGACCACCTGCCAATTGCCCAGCCATGTGGCCGCCCAATAGCAAACGGGTGGAGCCTCGTCCTTCAGGCCCTTCAGCAGACTTTCAACGTCCTGTTTTTCTCCGGCTTCGATGATGTTGATCAGATCCCGGACGAGCGTCTTGTTCTCCGGCTGCGTTAGAATCTGAAACTTGCTTCCATATCGCTTGCCGAGGTCCTCCAGAATTGGCTCCGGAATCAGCCCCAAATCCCGAGTGCTGACCATCTGGTCGTACAGTTGAGTCCGCAGCGCCAGCAGAGTGTTTTCATACTGAGCGTCGCCAGCCAGATTCACAGTCTCGTGAGGATCACGGTGCAAATCGTATAACTCTTCTGTCGGGCGGACTGGATTGAAGATGCGATCCTGCAACTGGTTGAGTTCACCCTCGGCGTGCAGGAGCTTCATCGTCCTCATGATGGCCTTTCCATCTTTATATTGGTTCGGCTGCACGTGGGGGATATGGGACATGAAATTGCGGATGTATTTGAAACGCTTCGTGCGAACGCTCCGCAGGATTTCGACGGTCTCATCGCAGCGGTCACGCGCAGAGAACACGGCTTTTCGGGGGACATAATCGTCGGCCAGAAAATCTCTTCCCTGGATGTGGTTCTCAATCGGAATGCCAGCCAGTCCCAGGCTGGTGGCGGTCACATCGATTTGGTTGACCAGGTCATTGCGAGTCGCCCCCGCGAATCGCTCATTCGGCAGCCGCATGATCAAGGGAACTCGAATCCCCTCTTCGTAGACATACTGTTTGCCGCGAAGATGGCTGACTCCATGATCGGTCATGAAGAAGATCGCGGTGTTGTTCAGACGCTCGGCATCCTTCAGTTGCTGCACTGCCGATCCAACTTCGCGGTCGACCTGTAGCCATGAGCCCAGATAGTCTGCCCAGTCTTCTTTGAAGACCGAATGATCGGGATAGTACGGCGGGAGTGTTACATTATCCGGGTCGACTTTTCCGCTGTCGTTCTTTCGGCTCTTGCCGCCCTTGAGCTGCAACACCGCAAAGAAGGGTCTGTCTTTCGGGCAATCAAGCCAATGGGCGCTGTCGTATTTAAACTGGCTCCAGATGAAGTTGTAATCTGTCTTGCCGTGCTTGCCCTGGTGTTTGACTCCGGAATTCTGCGCTGTGTGGTAACCGGCTTGTTTGAACAGCTCCGGGATCATCCTGATCGGCAGGTGGTAGCTGTCGTGATAGGCAGGACTGCCCATTCCCTTTCCTGAATCCATCTGGCTGCGATGATTGTGAACGCCGAGCGTTGTTTGGTTCATCCCTGTGATCATGGCCGAACGACTGGCCGAACAGACAGGTGCCGTGACAAGACGCGGCAGTAAAGGTCACACCCTGAGCCGCCAATGCATCGAGGTTGGGTGTCTTGATCGCCGTTTCACCATAAGGCCCAATATGGCAGGATGCATCTTCGACGATGATCCACAGAATGTTCGGACGATTGTCAGAAGCCGCAGTCAGGCCTGAATGGGTCGAGAAAAGAATGACCGCAGCAACGGCAAGGCGAGCAAAAAAAGACGATGCGATGATGTGATTCATGATGACTCGTTACGAAGGTATTCAACCAGATTTCGTCCGCTATTTTTTGATTTTGACGTCCGTCAGTTTCGCCCACGCTTCCCACTTCTGGATCAGGGAAGCGACCAGCTCGGGGTGTTCAGCGGCGAGATCGTGGGCTTCGGTTCGGTCGGCTTGCAGATCGTAAAGTTCCCAGACTTTCGCGTGCTTGTCCCATGCGAGTTTCCAGTCGCCCTGACGGACGGCCCTGTTGGTGGACCAATGCCAGTACAGGTTGTCGTGAGCCTTGCGTTCTTTTCCCTCGAGTACCGGTACCAGAGTTTTGCCGTCCAGCGGGATAGTCTGTTCGCCAAAAGCCGGGTGTTTGTCTGGGTAGTCGGCTTTCGCCATGTCCAGGAAGGTGGGCAGGAAGTCGATGATGTGGCCGACCTGATCAGAGCGTGAGCCCCGTTTGATGGCAGCAGGCCAACGCGCCAGCAGCGGCGTCGAGATGCCACCTTCATGACAGTATTGCTTGTAGCGGCGCCACGGAGTATTTGATGCCGTGGCCCAACCGGGACCGACGTGGCTGTAATATTCCTTCGGGCCAGGGATGTGTTCCGGATTGTTTCCGCCTGGAGTTTCGGCGCAACCTCCGTTATCGGCCAGAAACAGAACCAGAGTGTTGTCGGCGACACCGACTTCATCCAGAGCATCCAGCAGGCGACCAACGTTCTGGTCAACCGAGTCAATCATGGCGGCGTAAACCTCCATGCGAAGTTGCTGCCACTCCTCGCCAATCGTCTTTGCCTGTTCCCAGTCTTTCGCTAGATCATCGCGGCCGGCGACGATCCAGCTTTCATCAACGAGGCCGAGTTTCAGTTGCTTTGCGAGGCGTTGTTGTCGCAAGACATCCCAACCGCCCGCATATTTGCCCTTGTACTTTGCTATGTCGGCCGGCTTAGCGTGAAGCGGATAGTGCGGTGCCGTGTAGGGAAGGTAGTGGAAGAACGGCTTACCGGAGGCGGAATGAGACTTAATCGTTTTGATCGCGTGGTCAGTGAAAGCGTCCGTGGTGTAGTAGTCGTCGGGGAAGTCGTCAAATTCGAGGAACACGTCATTGTGCCCGAAGGGGCGGACTCTCCCCCCTTTGAAATCAGGGTCGGGAATTTTGGGATTGAAAAAATTGCAGCAGCCATCCCACACACCATAGGCCTCATCAAATCCTCGATCGAAGGGGCGCGTTCCAACTTTTTTACCGTTGTGCCATTTGCCGGACATTCCGGTCGAGTAACCAGCGTGACGCATCGCTTCACCCAGAGTGAGCATGTTCTCTGTGATCAGTTCGTGCTGGCCGCGGCCACCATTGCGAGGATAGAGGCCGGTCAGGAGTGAGGCCCGAGTCGTGGTGCACTTGGCGTTGTTGTAGAACTGCGTGAACAGCAGTCCCTCAGCGGCCAGACGGTCGATGTTGGGAGTTTCAATTTCGGAGCCGTAACAACCGATGTCGGACCAGCCCATGTCATCGACCATGATCAGCACGATGTTCGGCCGCGACTGTGGAGCGGCCACCAGCGTTGCATTGCCAACCAACAACAAGAACGCAAGAAGTGAAAATCGTCGAAGGCAGAGGTTGTTATTCATGTCAGTCTATCGCGATCTGTTTTGAGACTTTGAATTGGATTTTGAGTGGAGATTCAGAGTTCCGAGGGACCAGCGAACGTATCAAGACAGTCGCAAACCTGCGCACGTTGATGGCAACACGGTCATCTCGAATGACGCGAATACGGCGGTAGTCGACTACCTTGATTTCTTCTTTGCTTTGTTGCGTTTACTGCCCACGCCTCTGGCTGGTTCTGCGTTAGTCTCGGGAAAGAATTCTGCCAATTCCAATTTTAAAGTCGACAGCGATTCATCATCGGCGAGATTGCTCCATTCGTTCGGGTCGTTTCGCAAGTCGTAGAGTTCCTCGCTGCCATTGCTGTATCGAATGTACCGATGCGTTTCACTACGGACGGCGTGGTTGTTCTTTCCGAAGGTCGTCAACGCTACGTTTGGCCATGCTGCAGTTGGGTTTGCCAGCATCGGTTTCAAGCTGACTCCTTCCAGTCCCTCTCGGGGCGGCAATCCACACAATTCGATCAGCGTCGGATAGATCGACAATAACTCAACCGGTCGCTTGCATGGTTTGCCCTGATCAATGCCCGGCACACTGATGATAAATGGAACACGGGTAGCTTGTTCCCACAGCGATTGCTTCGCCCAGCGCTCCTTCTCACCCAGAAAAAATCCATGGTCCGAATACAGGACGACGATTGTATTGTCTGCGTGGGGACTGGATGCCAGAGCATCAAGTACACGCCCAACTTGTTCGTCAGTCCAACGGACACAGGCCAGGTACGACTGCACGGCTTCTTTCCAGCGTCCGCTTTCGACGAACCACGAATGAGCTGGCGCGGCAGGAGCGTTCGTCAGTTTAGTTGCAATGCCTGGCAAGTCGTCACGGTCGCCATCTTTGACTTCTGGCAGCTTAATCGTGTCCGCGGAGATTTCATTGAACACTCGAGTCGGCGAATAGAATGGAACATGGGGGCGATAGAATCCAAGCGCAACGAAAAATGGTTGCTCGGATCGCATGCTGATGACATCGATCGCCCACGACGCATCGACATAATCCTGGAACAGTTCTTCCTCGTAAGACTGGCCGCCGAAATCCCATAGTCCTTTTGCGCCGTCGCGTGTCTCGGGGATTAGACGCTCATCGATCTTTTGGCGCTGCCCCGGCCGTGGGCCGACTTCGTCAAAGTCACCAGGAGGTATGCCTGAACCGTGGTAGATTTTACCCGCCGTGTAGGTCTTGTAACCGCTTGCCGCAAAATGACGCGGTAGCGTGACGTGGCTTTCCAGGGATTTGACAGTCCAGGGCTTTGGCGAATTCATGTACACGCCGCTGGTCGATGGCCGCATCCCATACATGATGCTGGCTCGCGACGGATTGCAGATCGGTGCCTGGCAATGAGCGTTGGTGAATAACGTACCTCGTTTAGCAAGTCGATCGATATTGGGTGAATGAGCTTGCGGATGCCCGCCCAGGCAACCAACCCAGTTGTTCAAATCGTCAATCGCGATCAACAAAACGTTTGGCTGTTCCGCCTGCACAGAACCTGAAAACAACGCCGAGACCAACAGACCAGGAAATACGAACATCGACTTAGTGCGAATCATGAGAAAACGCCTCAGCAGGAACGACGGTACGAATAGTACGAAAGAATAGTTTAAGAACCGGTCGAGCAATCATCGAGCGGCGTGATCGAATGTGGCTCGCGCGTCACTCTCGGGCTCTGATGGACAGCGTTCACTTCGAGTCGAAGAGATTAAGTCTAGCTGGCGTGGTCGTTTGAGATTTTTGTGCCATGCTCCTTGAGATTCGAACGCTCCACGGGAGTCAGGCTTGTCGAGGAACGCTTCAAACGGGGCAGGCTGGGTTTTCGGTTTTCAGGTCTAAATTGAACTCGATGTCTTCGATAGCCTGGCGATAGTCTGTCGATTTTTCTAAACGTAGTTTGGCACGGCGAATCAGATTGGATGCACTGTCGGGGTGAGCTAAACCGAATCTCTTTGATAAGCTTGCAATTTTCTCGCATGTCCAACAGGGCCGTCAGGAGACTAGGTTCGTTTCTGTAACGCTTCGACGTTGACCTGCTGGACAGGAATGTTCGCGTCGAGGGCTATGTCGGCGGCTCCGCCCAGTGACATCCAGACCAGCTCCAGACGGATCGCGTAGAAGCCGACGCAACTCCCGCTGCACGCTTTTGACACTTAACTGTGATTCGGATGAGCGCCGTTTCGGACAGGATACAATCCGGTGAACAGGCTCTGTCGCAGAGGCGAACCAATCGGATTGTCATCTCGCCTGGTTCTCGCTTCTCTTTCGTGATTGTGCAAACAGCCAGGTCATAAAGTCTGTTTCTTTATCGCAGCGTTCACTGCTCAGATGCGTCGTGCCGTTCTCCGCGCCCGCAATCATCTTCCCGGATACAGCGTGATTGTCGCCCATCCAGACAGTGAACTTCATGTTCCCGCCGAGCTGCTTCATGTCGTCAAACACCTTCTGATCTTTCTCAATCGGGCAAACTCCGTCTTTGTCGCCGTGAAACGCCCAGATCGGCAGGTTCTTGATTCTGGACGGATCGATGAACTTCTCGGTTCGTCGGAGTCCGCTGCCGGCCGACGGCGCTGCAGCTGCGAAGTACGACGGATCAAGCTGAATGAAAATGTAAGTGCCATGCCCGCCCATTGAGTGACCCAGTACGTAGATTCGATCCACGTCGACCGACGGTAAACTCTCGATGAGTCTTTTGATCTTCATGAGATGTTCAGAATTCCAGAGTCCGGTCGCCTGAGGTGCGACGACGTAGCACGGAAAATCTTTCCGCCGCTGCGATTCCGCCAACTGCCGGTTCCAGTCCTTCAATTGCTTGTTGTTGTTCGTGCCTTTGCCACCTGCGCCATGCAGCGACACGATCACCGGGTATTTCACTTCTGCGTCGATCCCCAATGGCTTCATCACCCGGCAGGGCATTCCCTCAAACACCTGAGGTTCATACGGCGCATCCCAGCGTTCTGCTGCGTAGACAAACCCACCCGCCAGCAAGATCGCCGTTGCAAAAATCAACCTCAGCATATCCACGTTCCTTACTCGCATTCTTCGAATTCTGTTGTCGCGTGCCTGATAATTTCAGTCGATCGCCTTCACCGTTTGTTGTCGCTCGGAGCAAGCCTGTCACCACTCTCGATCATTTTCATCAACTCTTTCAGTTCCGCGACCTTGCCTGGAAACTTCTCTGCAAGATTTGTCCGTTCGCCCAGATTGGCTTCGAGGTCATAGAGTTCTTCGACTTTCTTTCGATCATCCTCGATCGCGTAGCCGTGGAAGTGTGCATTTGGCGACAGGTACTTCCACTTACCCTGCCGGACGCCGGCACTATGAAAATAGAAGTGAGCTCGTCCGGTCTGCCGTTTGCCGAGCAACAGGTCGGTTTGGTCAATACCGTCCATGCGACGGTCATCGGGAACATCTAAGCCCGCAAGGTTGGCGAATGTCGGCAGGAAGTCGATCGTGGCGAAGTTCGCATCAGAGACACGTCCGGCTTCCACTTTATCTGGCCAGCGAACGATACACGGCAAACGATAACCGCCCTCGTACGGTGAACCCTTGCCGTTTCGCAGCGGCCCGGAGCCGCCCCAGAATATTGAGCCTTTGGGATGTCCCTTTTTCTTCTTCGTGTATTTGTCCTGATTCCACGGACCGTTGTCACTGGTGTAGATGACCAGCGTGTTTGCCGTCAGTTTCAGTTCATCGAGCGTGTCCAGTAGACGTCCCGTCTCGAAGTCGAACTCCTCCACAACGTCACCGTACAGGCCACCAGCCGACTTCCCCCGAAAGCGTTCCGACGCATCAATGATTGTATGCATCATCGTGTGGGCGACATACAAAACGAACGGCTTTTCCGGATCGCGGCGTTCCTTGAGGTAGGAGATCGCCTTGTCGGTATAGAGCGTCGTCAGGCTACCCATATCGCTGGTAGAGCCGGCCTTCTGGTTGTTCTCGTGAAATGTGACGCCACCACCGTCGTTGGCTCCAAGTGTGCCGAAGTAGTAATCGAAGCCCTGTGCATTGGGCATGCGCTCAATGATCGGCTTGCGATTCGAAACGTCCCACTTGCCAATGCAGGCCGTCTGGTATCCAGCCTCACGGATCAGTTCGGCGAACGTGATTTCGGAAGCGGGCATGCCCCAGCCCTTACTGCGAATCGGATGCCGCCCCGTCAAGAGTGCGGATCGCGACGGCCCGCACACAGTCTGCGAATAGAAGGACGTAAAGCGAGTCCCTTCGGTCGCCAGGTGATCCAGTCGCGGCGTCTTGTTCTTCTCATTCCCGTAGCATCCGAGGTCTCCATACCCCTGATCGTCGGTGAAGATGATCAGGATGTTTGGCTTTTCTGCGGCCGTTGCCTGCGAAGCAACAACGAAAGCGAGTACGAAACTAATACTCGCGAGGAGGCGCAGAGTCGCAATGAATTGACTTGTCGATCGTGCCATCATTTCTAAGTCCTATGAAACTGTTGTATTGAGTGTGCTTTTCAGACGGTCTGTCGTTATGAGTTCGGATGAACTTCCGCGAAGAGGTTCATTCATCTGGTACATCCATCCGACTCCAGTATGGGCGTAAGTTTGCTCGTCTGAAATGCAGTACGGGATGTTGGGTCGAGTATCGAACTGTATCGGCGCATCTTGCCGAGTGGCGGAGCGTGGACGTACCTGTGACAATCGGCCGCTTCTGGCGTCTACCTTTGTTTTCAGGTCTCTTGCTCATGCAACGCATCTCGATTCTCGCGCTGGCGTTTTTGGCGGTTTCCATCAGCAGTATAAATGCGGACGACGGGTGGACGCGGTTTCGCGGCAAGGACGGAACGGGAGTTGCCGCCGACAATGACGGGCTCCCGCTGATGTGGTCGACGACGGAGAACGTCGGTTGGGTAGCTGACGTCCACGGCTGGGGATGGTCGTGTCCGATCGTCTGGAAGGACCGCGTCTTTGTGACCACCGTGGTCAGTGAGGAAGAGAATCTCAGGCCGAGCAAGGGGCTATATCTTGGCCAGGGTGTCCGTGAGCCGGAAAAGGGGATTCATCACTGGATGGTTCACTGCTTTGACCTCAAGACCGGTGCAGAGATCTGGAAGCACGAAGCTCACACTGGTCCGCCGAAGGTTCCGCGGCATCCGAAGAGCACATACGCGGCGGAAACTCCGGCAACGGACGGTGAGCGACTGTATGTTCTGTTCGGTGACGTTGGCCTCTACTGCTACGACTTGGAAGGCAAGCCTCTGTGGTCCCGGCCGATCGAGCCGAAGAAGACGTTCCAGGACTACGGAGCCGCAGCGTCGCCAGTCGTCCATGACGGGCAGGTGATCGTTGTTTACGACAACCTCGAAGCGTCGTGGATCGCCTCGTTCGATGTCGAAACCGGTGACGAACGCTGGCGAAAACCTCGCGACGAAACGCACTCGTGGGCGACGCCGCTGGTGTGGGAAAACGAGGTTCGCTCGGAACTCGTCGTTCCGGGGAAAAAGAGAAACCGCGGCTACTCGCTGGACGGCGAACTGTTGTGGGAATTCGACGGACGAATGTCGAGTCTGGTGATTCCGTCGCCCTTCGTCGCCCACGGCCTGTGCTACATCGCGTCGGGTTATATCGGTGACCGGCATCGGCCGACGTTTGCGATCCGTCCCGGTGCTACGGGAAACATCGCACCAGACGGCGAGTTTGCCGACAGCGAACACATCGCGTGGTACCAGGCTCAGGCGTCGTCGTATAACCCGACGCAGATCGTTTACGGCGACTATCTCTACACGCTCTACGATCGCGGGTTCCTGACGTGCCATGACGCGAAGACCGGTGAAGAGGTTTACAGCAAACGGCGTTTCGAGCCGCGTGGATCCTTCACGGCCTCGCCCTGGGCGTATCATGGCCACCTGTTCTTTCTCAGCGAGGACGGCTTGACCTATGTCGTCAAAGCCGGGCCAGAGTTCGAGATTGTTGGCACCAGCGATCTCGGCGAACTCTGCCTGTCGACTCCGTCGATCGCCGGAAACCGCCTGCTGATTCGAACGGCCTCTGCGGTTTACTGCCTGACGGATGGGGCTCAACTGCCAGGGGAAGTCGCACAGCGCCGCAGAAGAAGGCTGCCGCTCCCGACATCTGGACAGCCGGCCGTGAAGGAAACGCCAATGCCGCAGCGATGGCAATCGAATCCGGAGCCTCGTTGAACGCGAAGAATGGCAACGGACTTACCCCGCTGATGCTGGCCTCGCTGTACGGTCACTCGGGAGTCGCCGAGCTGCTGCTCAAGAATCAAGCCGAGGTCGGCGCGACGAACGGTGACGGGAACACAGCTCTGCACATGGCCGCGTTTCTGGCTCACCCGAAGATTGTCCGCCTGCTGCTGGCACACGGAGCGTCCCCCGACGTGAAGAACCGCAAAGGCGAGACGCCAACCAACAATGTCTCCGCCCCGTGGAGTGATGAACTGGCAGGAGTGTACCGATTCGTTGGAAACCTGATCGGTGAAGAACTGAATCTGGAACGCATCCGCAAGACGCGTCCGGACGTTCTGAAACTGTTGAAGGAGCACTCGGCGAAAGCGACGGGAAGCCAGGCTGCTTCCGCGATCGATCCGAAGGCTGCGTCGGAAGCAGGAAAGCTGCTTCGCGATGCGATTGAAGAAGTCAACGTCGCCGGAGGAGCTCATCTCGTCGTCCGTAACGGCAGGACAGTCCATTTCGAGGTGGGCGGCAAGCGCGACATCGAAGACGGCAAGCCGTTCGAGAAGGACACGCTCCTTCGGTTCTACTCGATGTCGAAACCGATCACGTCGGTCGCCGCGATGACGCTGTTCGAACAGGGCAAGTTCACGCTCGACGACCCCGTCTCGAAGTTCATCCCTGAGTTCAAAGAGACGACTGTCCTCGTGAAGGACGGCGACGGAACGAAAACCGTTCCGGTCAAACGACAGATCACCGTTCGTGACGTGTTTCGTCATACGACCGGCTATAGCTACGGGGACGGCAATCCCAGTCCTCGCGAGTACTACGAGAAAGCCGGCATGCGATACCGCAGCCCGGCCGGCATGTATCCACCGAAGATGACGATCGAAAATGCGGCCGCCGCGCTCGCACGCATCCCCGCACAACACCATCCCGGCGAACGGTTTACCTACGGATTCAGCACTGACCTGCTCGGACGCCTGATCGAGGTGTGGTCCGGGCAGACACTCGCTGAGTACCTGCAGCAGGCCGTCTTCACTCCGCTGGAGATGCCCGACACGGCGTTCTCTGTCCCCAAGTCAAAGCGAAACCGTTTTGCGTCATGCCACACTCTTCGCGACGGCAAGCTGGCGATCATCGACAAGTCATCGACCAGTGAATTCAACGACGGCTTCGAGTTCCTCTCGGGAGGCGGCGGGCTTGTGTCGACGATTCAGGACTACGCCAACTTCTGCCAGATGCTTGTCAACGGCGGAGAGTTCCACGGGCAACGCATTCTGAAGGACGAAACAGTCAATCTGATGTTTATCGATCAGTTGAAAAGTGTCCCCGGCCCGTTTCGCTTCGGCCTCGGGTTTGCCATTGGTGAAGCCACACTTGGCTCGGACGAGAACGCAAGCAAGGCAACGCAGTACTCGTGGGGCGGCTACGCCAGCACAGCGTTCCGCATCGTTCCCGAAGAGAAGCTGATTCAAATCGTCGTCCGTCAGCGAGTTCCTTCCGCAAACGGGACTCGGTAACCGGTTGCTCCCCATCATCTTCAAAGGTGCGTCGAAGCATCAATGACTGGCGCTGATGGCCCAGGCAGTAAAAAATACCGACTGGCAAGCTTCCAATTGAGCAGACTATTGCGACAACCCAAATACAGAGCCCCCTCGACGCGTCAGCGGAGCAAAGATGATAAGCCTCAACAATATTCAACTCTGTGCTGTTGCGATGTTCGTAAACGGCGCAGTTTTCTCAACTGCAATGGCTCAAAAATCGACCGAGATAGACGAGTCGGCGAGGGGCGTGCAGGACCGATCTGTAGAGCAGTTCGTTCAGCGTGCGGTGAAGGGCGAACGACGAAGATGGGGGATGGGGAGAATCACAAAGGATGAGGCGAAGCAGCTTCTCAGGAAAAACTTCGCGAACGTGGACAGTGACGAAGACGGTGTCGTCACAGCCGAAGAACTTGCGGCTCTGGCGAGACGGCCTGAATGGAAGGCGGACTCAGCGAAATCCGTCAAACAATCGGACCGCCGTTCCAAACAATGTGACTTTCAAAGCCAAGATTCCGTACCGGGAAGGCAACGACAAATGGAAGCTGGACCTGGCTCACCCCAAAACGGCATCCTCGGGTACCGAGACCCGCCATTGTCTTCATCCACGGAGGCGGGTGGCGGAGTGGTGACAAACAAGGCGGGCAGTGGCGTTCTCTGGCCGCTCGAGTATGCTTCACGTGGGCTACGTCTGCGTGTCTGCCAACTATCGGCTGACGGATGAGGCGACAATCCTGGACTGTATCGCCGATTGCAAATGTGCCGTTCGCGTGGCTGCGCGCTAACTCCGAAAAATACAACGTCGACCCGAATCGAATCGGTGCCTACGGCTATTCGGCCGGAGCTCATCTGGTATCGATACTTGGACTGGCTTCGGCCAAGGGCTGACCTGGAAGGTGATGGTCCGTTTCAGGATGAATCGAGTCTTATCCAGGGCAGTGGTGCTGCTCCGCTCCGCCTGCGGACTTTCATGAACTGGAAAACAAAAAGCAAAAGCTCCGAAGCAGCATGGGTCTCGACTTTTTTGGCGCAAAGGCCGATGAGGAATTGAAGCGGAGAGCGTCTCCAGTGACGTACGCATTCGAGAAGGCACCACCGTTTCTGATTGTTCACGGCACCGCCGACACAGACAGTCCCTGTCGCACAGGGTGACACTCTTGTACGCCTCCTCAAAGAAGCCGGGGCCAAAGATGTGTACTTACATGAAATTCTGAAGGTGCGGGACATGGCGTTCTGCCTGCAACACCGAGACGAAACGCAGCCCGCCATGCAGAAATTCTTTGACCGCGCGTGCTTCGAAACTATAAATAGTTTGCCTCGCCTGTCGTCGTTGGATGGATGTCGTGCGAATTCGACGAGTGTCATCGTCTAACGGCATTCGGGCTATTTTGCGGAACAGTTTTCTCAACTTTTCGACAAGAGCGTAGGACTCCCCCACTGTTGTGGTGCGCAAATCCCAGTTCCTTTGGGACGGCAACTGAGCTGTTGATATTTCGCCCACGCCAGCTTCGTGTCGCGGCCCAGATTGATCTGCTCCGTTCCAGCACACCAGCGCAGGTAACAATTTGATTCGCAAGGTCGCCAGAATGCGCCTTCCGAGCGTAGTCAATGGGGTTGGTCTGCAATCTGAAACGCAATATTTGGACTGAGATCGGGGTTGGTTATCGGAGTGTTTTTGAGAAGATGGCGTGTGTGCTTGAAACGTCCTTTTGGGAAGGGAGTCCCAACGATGGCATGTCATCTGACGATGGAAGAGCGAGATCGGAATTGCGGAATTGAAACATCGAGGAGCCAGACAGAACGCCGATCGCACGAGCGTTGACAACGCAGCCCTTCGACGATTTGTTCGCGAGCTGAAGCGTAACGATTCGGGCGGTGAATACATGGCAGGACCAGGCTCAACAGCGGGCGGAGAGCCGCCGCCGCGAACGCCCCCATTTTTGAGGAGGATGGACGACCGCAGAATCAGGGCAGCAGTGTGCCTGAGGCTGAAGCAGTACTGGTCGCCAGAGCAAATTGACGGGCGTCTGAAACGGCTGGCCTTGGGGCAGCCTTTTGCGAGTGCTCGGACGATCTACAAACTGGATCAACAGTAGGGATGACCCCAGAATCTGGCGTAGGTTTCTGAGGAAGCGTGGAAAACGCGGAGTTCGCCCCAGAAGATCCGATCGAATTGGCGCCCTGATTTAAGATCGGGCCGAGAGTCATTGAAGACCGCGCTCACGGCCTCGGAGATTTCGAAGGGCGATACCGTGCTTGGATCGGCAAACAGTGGAGGCCTGATGACACTCGTCTGACCGAAAGTCTCGCTACAACCATCATTACCAAAATTGAATCCGAGCACGCCGATCACGTCTACCAGAGGATCAGGAAACGTCTGAAGAAGCTTGAGCCGGATCACCGACACAGTGTGACATTTGACAACGGCACCGATTTCACCAACTGTAAACGGCTACGAAAATACCCCGGCATCGAGTTGTATGTGGCGGACCCAGGCCGACCCACATCAACGCGGTACAAACGGCCTGATTCGACAGTTTTACCCCAAAGGGACTCCACTTTCGACGAATCACACCATCACCACGTGCGTGCGGTTCAAGACCTGCTCAACCACCGACCGCGAGCATGTCTTTGATTACCGAACTCCGAACGAAGTCTTCCTCGACGAACCCACGCCCGAAAATTGCAACTGAGATTGCAGACCACCCTGTGATGACATCAGGTGCATGCCATCCCCGCATGACAACCTGCAATTGGTCGATCCGACCCGGAGACGCGGTTTCAGTTCACGCACCTGATCGGGATCGCCGGAACCCACATTGGATCAGTGCGGGCACTGGCCTGATGGGTGCGAAATGCAACGGGCCAGAACGAGCTGCTGCAAATCAGATGACGGAGAGGGTAGTGCCCAGTTTGCCCATGATTTTGCCATCACGGGGACAGTAGAAAACGGCGAATTTCAGGTGGTGCGGTGCAAGGTATGTGCCGGCTGGGGCGATGCTGGCCACGGAGCCACCGCTGCGCCTCGATTAACTCAGCGTAACAATCATCGTGCAGCTATCGGCCACGCGGAAGCCGTCTCGCCGTGGCTGTCGCATCGCTCCGGTCGCAACGGCCTCTACCACGTGTTTGTTTTCCTGGCCAACGTCCCAGATGCCATTTCTACGACGACCGGCCGTGTTGTAGCTGCACTCTTGTACGTATCCGCAATCGTGATTTTCTCAGTTTCGAACGATAAGCGAAGACGTAACTCGTGGCAGCACCCTGTTGTCATTTCGTCTTTTCCGTTGGCGGATTCACATCTGAAGTGCAAAGCCGGCTTTTGTGAGAACTTCGAGTGGAGTGAGATAGTTGAGTCTCTTTCGAGGTCGATTGTTGAGCCGGTTCGTGACGTGTGCAAGGGCGTTGTGTGAGATGTCTCGGAAGTCGGTCTTCTTCGGGAAGTACTGACGCAGCAGGCCGTTGGTGTTTTCGTTTGTTGCTCGCTCGTTCGAGGAGTAGGCGTGTGCAAAGTAGATGGCGATCTGCAGACGCTTGCTCAGTTGTTCATGGCCGGAGAATTCCTTGCCGTTGTCGACGGTCAGTGTCTGACGCAGCGTTGGCGGGATGATGCGGAACGCTCGTTCTTTGGCAGCGTTCAGCCGGGCGCTGGTGCCGTTTTTCATCTTTGCTGTGATCAAAAATCCGCTCTTGCGTTCCACACAGGTCATGATCATGCCGGAGTGATCTGCACCGTGAACCGTGTCGCCCTCCCAGTCACCGAAGCGGCGGCGTGAATCGACTTTTGCCGGACGCTGCTCGATGCTGACGCGGTTTCTGATGCGGCCTCGTCCGTCAATGCCCCGACGTTTGCGATAACGACCGTGACGCAGGAACGAGCGGAAATGGCTGCGGTATTCGCAGGTCTCCAGCCAGCGGTAGATCGTCTGATACGACACTCGTCTCGATTGTGTCCGGCGGTAATCTCGCTTCATCCGGCCAGCGATTTCTTCCGGTGACCACTCCTGAGACAATCCGCTACGGACTGACTCGTTGATGAAAGGATCGTCCATCTTCCGGATGAGCGGACGCTCGCGACGACGTCGGGCAGTTCGTTCCTGAGCGGCCACGGCTCGATAGCCTTCCGAATCCCTGTTGCGAGACAGTTCGCGACTGATGGTCGACGGAGAACGATTCAAGTGCTGAGCGATCTTTGTCGGACCAGTGCCCGAATAATGTAACTGAGAGATGACTTCGCGTTCTTCAAGAGTAAGCTGGTGGTACGGCATCGCAGGTTCTCCGTTGAATAGTGCATTGTTCGCACAACTATCCAACTCCCTGCGGTGTTCACTTTCCAGCAGTAAACCGCCTCGAAGCCCATCCCGTCCGAACCAGAGCTGAGTTCTGATCCGTTGCACTTCAGATGTGAATCCGCCGATGCAATTACTTGGCGGACAGGCACACGACCGATCCATCATTAAGGCAAACGAAGTAACTGCGGTGGGCAATTGCGATGCCGTCCCAGACCGGTGCCGCATCGAAACGCAGTTCCTGCAACTGACGACCGTCGCTGGCATCGAGCAGCCAGGCGATGCCACCTTTTTCGCCAGCGTAAGCGGCGTTGGTGTCTTCCACGGTGTAGCCCTTGAGCATCGGAACGCCTGCAGCCATCACCGTGTTCTCGGCGGCGACAACCGCGTGCCCGGCAAAGGGCGTGGGTGTCTGCCAGCGTTGTTCCCATCTGCCCATCGCCGGAATAGCGGACTTGGCTTCTTTCTCCCCCATGCCGCCGTAACTCCCGGAGTAGACGGAGTAGAGTTCCAACTGATTGAGATCGCGTCCCCGGCTTGGAAGATTGCGACCGGGCGCGTAGCCGCGGATTTCGTAGAACAGCTTGCCGTCGAAGGCGATCGCGTCCCCCGCGGGACCGGATCCAAATTTGCCCATCGCGCCGCCGTATCGGAGATCCCGGTCCACGGTCCAGTATGTGCGGTGCTGCGGAGAGTTGTTAAGAAAACCGGGAGACGCCAACAGGTGCAGTGTCTTGAGACTCTCAGATTTCATCGGGACAAGGTCAGGCTTGAAGGCCTGATTCCGCATGAACAGCTCGTTACCCGTGCAGGAGAGAATGTCCGCCTTGCAGCCTTCCAACTGGAATTGGGCCTTCGCCTGGACAGGGAAACTGCGAGTGTCATCCTCGTAGGGACCTTGCATGATTCGGCTGTGCTTCATCGCACCGGTGATCGGGTCCAGTCCGAACACGGCAATGCCGCCGTCGAGAAATGTGCTGCGTCCCGCGGCAAAGTACGCCGTGTCGTCGAAGATCATGATGCTGCCATGCACCGGCCATGCTGATTCGAGACGTCCCGTATCGCAGATCAGTTGCCGCTTCGGCATGCCGTTGAACGTCCACCCCAACTGCCCATCAGATGCACGAAGGGCATAGACCGATCCACCACGACTGCCGACCAGGATCATGCCTTTGAAATAAGTGGGTGGACTGTCGATGCGCCCGTCGGCGATGAATGACCAACGCGTTTCACCGTTCTCTCGATTCAGTGAATAGAGCGTGTAGCCATCGCGATCAGCGACATACACACTGTCTCCGGCGACGATCGGCGCGGTGGGGTGCGACCCGACATCGACCTTCCATCTGGTGGCGAGTTCTTCTGCCGTGCCCCTCGGCGCGACTCCGCTGCGCATGCTCGAATGGCGATACGTCGGCCAGTCATCCGGCGAGGCAGCCGTGCCCGCGCCTTCGCCATACGCAGGCCCTTTGATCAGCCGCGGCTCGATCTCGACGGTAAAGCGACGGTCGGTATTGGCAGAGCCGTTGTAGAACCCGTTCACGCCGGTGGCCATCGTGGCAATGGCACACTGGCAGACATAGGGACCGTTGTAGAGCATCCCGTTAGCCGGCATCACCGCCAGGCCGCAGGTCGAACGTGCCCAGGGATTCGGAGTCTCGGCTTTGCCATTCAGTTGCACAAAGTCAGCACCGCCAGACGCGCTGTTCAGGTAGTACCGATGCGTGATGCGATTTCGATAGCAGCGGTCATGTGACATCGGACCGGTCATCTCTTGGCCCACGGTGCGGACGACCTTACCGGTCCTGGGATCGCGTCCTGTCAGATCGCGACTCCATACCAATCCGGCGGCGACAAAGATGTCGGTGCTCTTCCTGTAATTTTGCCCCGCAGACGCTGACCAGAGCGTCTTGCCATCCGAAAGACTCTTCGCCGTCATCGATCCATGAATGCCGCAGAACACGATGTCATCGGTCAGCACAAGCGTGGGATGGATGTTGGCTGAGAACAGAGCTGAGCTGGCGGGCTTCTTCCCTCGCCGTTTGGCTCGACTCGCCTCTTTGGTCGTGGGCGGCGCCTTTGGGATCGGTACAGCTTCCGTCCCAAGCGATTTTCCGTTCGTACTGTCGAGACACGTCAACCCGCTCGTGCTGTGATACACGACGTGGCCGCCTTTCACCGCAAACGTGCCCCCTGTTACTCGTCCTCAATGGCAAGGCTCCAGAGTTCCTCGCCATCTTTCAGGCTCACGGCACAAAGCTCAGTACGACCATTCGATGACGCTGCTCTCGGAAGCTTGTAGGGAGTTCCTTTGATCGCGTAGAGAGTGTTGCCATCGACGGCGAATTCCGTGGTTCGTTTTGTGTGCTGATACACCTGCCTGACAGCACCCGTGCGAATCGCCAGAGCCGTGACGGGACCACCGAACCCAGAGCAGACGTAAGCGTTCCTGCCGACTGCCGCCAGGCACCGCTGCTGTTGAGTCGGAATGGATTTGATGCTGCCGGTTTGCCATTTGCTCCAATGCTCCATCGGCCGCTTCCACAGCTCGATACCGTTGAAGCCGTCGCGTGCCACCAGGTAGTACTCAACAGGAGCATTGACATCTTCGGTTGTCGCCCGGTCCTCGATGGTAAACAGCACCCTATCGGCAGAGACCATATTGGTAAAGGACGGTGACAGCGACTTCGAGCGTCCGTACTCTGGAGTGTCGTGCCAGCGGAGTCGCTGAGGCGGCCCGACATCATCCAGCGAGACACCATTGTTATCCGCACCACGCAGAAACTGGTTCCACTCGTCCAGACCGTCCGGAATCGGCTTCGCCCTCTTCTTCCAGCCGTTCGCTGCTTCCATCACGAGACGGCCGCCGGGAACCAGCACTCGCATCAACTCCGCCTCCGGCACATCGCACGACTCTTTGCACAACACAACATTCACCAGGCCATCGACATAAGGCAAGTCTCGCCCGTTGTAGACGTCACACGAAACCTTCCCATAAACACCGGCCTCTTGGATCGCCTTCCGCGCCGCCACAATACGAGACTCATCACGCAGCAGAGCATGAATGACAAACGGCCCATCAGTCGCCAGATCCGCGATGGACTGTCCGTCGTCGAAATCAAGCGCGACGACAATCCCCCCGCTGAACTTCAACTGCGCCACGAACCCAGACTCCGCACGCACCACGTCCGGCTGCAAAGCGGCGATTGCCACAACTCCGGCGAACAGTCCAATGAGAGATATGCGATGCTTCATTTGCGTAATGTGCGCTTTCATTCCGGGAGTTCTCCAGCTTCAACAGACAGCTCTTGAAACGCCGTGTTTTCGGCGATGCCATTCCTGGCGACAGGCGAAACGGCCCAGACGATCCAGCGGAACTTGCCAAGCGACTTTCCATCAGCAGCCCGCAGGGAAGCCGCTGTGAAATTCGCCTTCGCTTCGCTTGTCGTGTCGATCGTGCCCAGCGGAACGTATCTCTTCAGATTCCATCCCGGATCCTTCGTGGAGCCGCTTCCGTACAAGGCAAGCTTTTGTACGCCGCGAATCCCCTTCCAATTGTGCGACCAGCTGGTGATCGCAGAAACGGGGCGGACGGAGCCCATGTCCATTTTGTATGCCCCGTTGCGAACGTCGTTCGGAAACACCGGTCCAATTCCCTTCGCGAGTTGGCCGTCATGCAGCGAGGCCAAGGGATCATTGCTCGTCTTCTGACTGGCGATCACCGTACCGTCACCATCCCGCGGCACAAGTCGCTTAAAGCCATCTGCGGCATTGGAAGTTTCGACAACCACTGACGAGCCAGGCACGTTGGACACCGCCGACGCATCATGCCCTTCCAGATCGACCTTATTTGTGCCCTTAAGTGCCGTGGACGCATCGCGCTGAATCACGTTTGGAACATGCTGATTCCAATCGGTGACAATCTCGAAAGCCCAGGCATGCTGGCTGGCTCCGATGTTGGACGGCGGAGTAATCCTGAGCCCTTCCGAAGTCATCTCCGACTTCACTACCGCGTCTGATCCAAGCAGACGAACAGACGTGACCATGCCTGACTCCCAATCCGCGGTCCCCGTGATCGTGAATGGCGAGGAAGGCTTTGTCAGTTTGAGTGCGTAGAGGTTTTTGCCTTTGGTGGTGAAGACCAGATGCTCGTCTTTCTGTTCGGGCTCCTTCCAATAGCGGGAACCGTAGATGGCTTCTCCGTTGATATTCAGCCAGCTCTTCATCGCCATCAGACGTTCCATCTGAGGCTCCGGAATCGTGCCGTCCGGCTTCGGCCCGATGTTCACGAGGAAGTTTCCGTTGCGGCTGATCACTTCGACCATCTCGTGAATCACATTTTCGATACTCTTATACCGATCACCTTTCAGATAGCCGAATGACGTTCCAAAGGTTGTGCAACTTTCCCACTTCGGCCCGATGACTTTCAACTTGAGATTATCTTTCTCCAGGCACCCGACTCCGTCTGGCCAGTTGCGATTACCACCTTTGTTGTTGACGTAAACTTCAGCCCCGCGTGCTGCGCCGTCGTTCATGAAATCGGTGATCATGAGCCGGCACTGATCATAGAAATATTGGACTTCGGGTTTCGCCTTGCCAGAGAGCACCTGGTTCCCATCCCGTGTCCAGATCGGGATATCATCAATCCACATGAAGTCCGGTTGATACTTCGTTTGGATCTCTTTCCAGCGAGCCACATAATCGTCGACAAACTCTTTGGTCAGTCCAAACGGTCCATATAGAGAAGCCGCTTCCGGAACACGCCGAATCTCTCGGCGATATCATCCTGCGGCTCTGCATTGACGACGTAGAGTCTTTTCGCGAAGAACGTGTCATGCCGTTCACGGTGGTAAGAAGGTGTATACTTAAGCCCATGCTTCTTCAAGGCTTTTCCAAGATCGCCCACCAGGTCTCGCTTTGGCCCCTTATCCATCGCGTTCCAGGGAGTGATTTCTGAGTCCCAGTTTGCCCAGCCATCGTGATGCTCGGCCGTCATCACACAATACTTGAAACCGACATCCGCAAAGAGCTTCGCCCACTCCTCGGGATCCCAGTTTTCAGCCTTGAATTCAGGGATAATGTCCTTGTAGCCAAACTCCGGGGGTGTCGCTCCCCAACGCTTTTTTAAGTAGGGATAGTAATGATCCCGCCCTGAATAAATTTGCTTGGGGACGTGCTCCGCATAACCGCGTCCACCCTGGCGGTAGCCGATAACACTATACGGCCCCCAATGGATGAAGATGCCGATCTTGCCGTCATCAAACCAGCCGGGCACGGGCATATCCTGGAGCGATTCCCAGGTGCCGTCATATCGTGGCTCTGCGGCCAGAGTGACTTGCATCCGGAGGCAGGCAAATAACAGAAGACTTAAGATTATGGCTCTCAACATTTGACTCATGTCAGCAACTCACTCTGGGAACTAAAGCAATATTCATTTGATGATCAGTTTCGATTTCTTCTGTGTCGAATCCGTCAGGCGTAGTTGAATCCGGAAGCCGTAGCCGGCCAGCAGTGTCGAGAAGCCAAGGATGTAGCGTAGCTCCAGTCGACCACGCTGTAAGCTCGGTCGTTGCAAGCGCGACTCGGGCGAATTAGCTAGAGCCCAGTTCGGGGAGGTTCGGGCTGAATTGGCACCTGCCACTCCTCCGGCGCGCGACTCCGACGCAAAAAAGTTGCCAGCAAACATTAAGACGATATCTGGCACGAAAAGTCTGATTACTGTCTCAATCCAGTCGTTGGCCTTTGATAGAAGTTCGTCTCTCTGGATGGCGGAACTCAGAATTTAGTCGGCGGTGAACCCCTCGGGGAATCGAGCGTCGACTTCCTTCCACCAGGTCTTCAAGTCACCGTGCAGGCTATCCGCGAGTGCCGGCATCTTACTTGCCAGATTCTCTTTCTCACCGATATCCTGTTTTAGGTTGTATAACTCTCGCCGACCGTCGTTGAAGAACACGATGAGCTTGTGGTCTCCCTTGCGAATAGCACTGCTCGGGCTGCCCTTCTGATTCGAGCGATGTGGGTAGTGAAAGTAGGTCACATCGTGAAGTGTTTGCGTCTGGTTCTTCAGGATCGGAACGAGGCTCTTTCCATCCTTGTGTAAATCAGGGCGAAGTGGCAGACCTGCCATCTCGAGAATCGTCGGATAGAAATCCATGCTGGTGATGACCGCGTCGGAAACGGCGGGCCTGGCGTCTCCGGGCCATTTGATGATGGCCGGCTCTCTGATTCCTCCTTCGTACAGCCAGCCTTTTCCGGCTTTCAGTGGTGTGTTCGCGGTTGGCGTTCCCTCGGAAGTGGAAAGCCCTCCGTTATCAGAGAAGAAGATGACGACCGTGTTGTCCTCGATGCCTTTGGCTTTGACAGATGCAAGCACGCGGCCCACCGCCTGGTCCATAGAATCAACCATCGCTGCGTAGGTGGCGTGATCCTGTTTGTCTCGGTACTTCAACGTCTTCCCTGAAGACGTCATCTGGCCGAAGCGATCTTCGTCATTCAGGCCCAACGCCACTCGCTTGTCCTCGTATTTTCTGACGAGTGCTTCAGGAGCACTGAACGGCGCGTGGACCGTGTAGAACGAAAAGTAAACCAGAAACGGCGAGTCGTGATCCTGATCGATAAACCTCGCGGCTTCATTCGCCAGACGGTCTGTGATGTATTCGCCGGTGGGGCCATTCTCGATGTTTGGGATGTCCCACGGTGAGAAGTACTTGTTCTTCAGATACAAGCCACCGCGAAAATGGCCAGCAACATTGATGTCGAACCCGTGTTTCTCCGGCCAGAACTTTCCTTCACCTTGGCGGTTATTGAGATGCCACTTGCCCAGGAAAATGTTCCTGTAACCGGCTTCCTGCAATAGCTCCGGGAAGAGCACTTCTTCCAGCGGCAAATTGCGCTCGTAATCGGGGTTACCGGGGCCGCCTATCCATTGCGTGAGGTTGATCCGAGCTGGATTCTTCCCCGTCAGAATCGAAGCCCTGGTGGGTGAGCAAACGGGCGAGCCGGCATATGCCTGAGTAAACCGAACACCATCCTTCGCCAGCTGATCAATGTTCGGCGTTTCATAGAAGGAACTTCCATTGGCTCCGATATCCATCCAGCCCAGATCGTCCACCAGAAAGAAAACGAAGTTGGGTCGCTGATCGCTTTCGGTCGTCTGCTTTGGCTGCGCCATCGCGCTCGACGTCAGAATCAGGAAACAGACAGCTATATTGGCAATTGCAAATCTCTGGCGGCTCATTGAATTCATTCACTTCTGTGGGGTGATCGGTCTACCTGGCGTCGGACCTCAGTAGCGAATCGCTCGCGCAACACATCTGTTATTCGCTGCAGGGCGTTGACAGCGGATTCGTGCTTTTTTGCGCGGGCGATCACGGATCGCTGATGCTGCGCAATTCGACTGTACCGGTGGCGTTGTCGATCTTCTTGATCAACGTTTGGACCTGACTGGTTACGGGCCCCAGCATCCGGGCTTCGCTGTGGGATCGCAGGTCTTTCTCAAGCTGTCGAAGCTCAGGCAATACAGTCTTCGCTGCCGCGCCATAAGTTTCGAGTGTCTTCAGACATTTCGTGATGCGGTCCTTCTTGCCCCATTTCTGGATCTCCATGACCTGAATGCATAGTGGCATGCCTTCACGAATCCTATGCCTTGCGAGAAGTTCAACGCCGCTGAGGCGAATTCCGTTTGCAAACATAATTCCGCTGGGGGCGGGTTCGACAATCGCCTGATGCACTGCTGGCAACAGTGGCTTGATTTCATCATAGGTAAGATTTCTGTAGACCGAACCGAGACTGCCGCGAGCTCGACCATCTTCGTTCTGCAGGCCGACACGAACTGCTCGCAACAGAAGTTTACGATCGATTCCATCCAGCGACCGACCAATCAGTCCGCGACGATCAAACAGACTGAAGCATAGAAATCGCTGTTCCATGCCCCTGGGGTCGTTCTTGCGGTCCGTCTTCGCGAGGCGTTCGAGCATCACGGGAACGGCTGCTCTCGCGGGCGCGCCGAGATTCTTTAGAGCCTCCGCGGCAAGGATTCTCAGGACCAGGTCATCCGATTCCATCGCTTCAATCAGAGTGTTCACGCTGACGGTCGCATCGGCCTTCCCTCCGAGTTGTCCCAGCGCTTCGGCGGCGCCGTAACGTGTATAACGATCTCCTGACACCATGCGTTTCAGGAGACCCGATTCGAATTCTCCTTTCCGGTTCTTAAGTTCCGAAGCTGACCGTTTGCGAACCGAGGGTGACCAGCTGGACAAGCCGTCAAGCAAATCCTGTTCGCTTCGTTCCGAATACCGGAAGCGGTCGTTTTCTTTAGTCGAAAAATAGCCCAGCCCCGCAGCGATGACATCATCGACCTCAGGCTGTTTCAGCGGCTGAACCGAACTGGGTTGCTTGCCGGTGAGGTAGAGGCCTTTCAGCGGCAACGCATAAGCCAGCAGGTACGTCCCGGTGTTGTCCCAATCGGAGTATTTCCCATGCTCTTCCTCTCCGGCTGGCGAGCCTTGATACCGGAAGCGGCCATCCCATCCGCGAGCCAGGTCGTAATACCAGGACTGTTCTCGCCAGTATGCTGCGCTGGCCAATGGGCCGCAGCGAGACACTCCGGGCATTGCCCACAGGATGTTAAAAAAGTTGCCGGTGTGTCCACGTTCCCGCTCGTCGTAGGCTGCCGTGCTCATCTTCGCGAAGAAACTCGCTGCCTCGCGGTCGCCAAGTAAGTCGAACAGCACAGCCGCCATTGAGCACTTGCCGTTGTCTTCGTGGCCTGGCCACGGGGCGTGATCGCCGTAGGGAATCGCCCCCTTATCGACGTACCAACGCAGGAAACGGACAGACCGATTGATCGCCAGGTCGAGGTCGGCGTCCTTCACACCGGCCTTTCGCGCCAGCACCATCGAGATGGTCAAAGGGATGCCCGGCGAATTCATGCAGCCGTATCCGCCGACTCGGCCATCCGGCAACGCGAAACGATGCCCCCAGGTACCTACCTTGCTTTGACCGTGGGCAGCTTCAAGAGCCAAACGTTTGAGCCCTGGCATAACTGAGTCGTCTCCCGTTGCCAGGACATACTCCGCAAGAAACGAAATCGCATAGCCGTAGTGCCACGTCGCAAAGGCCCCCCACGCGGTAGTCGGCGACCTTGTTTGCATAGCCTGAAAGCATGGACCGGAATTCCGGTTTACCACTGGCCAGCAAAGCGAGAGCGTTGATGCTATTGGGAATCGAGACGCTTCTGACGCCTCTCTTCGCTATGGCCTGGCAACCAAGCTCAAAGATCTTTGCCGACTTTGGACAGTCATAAGGCGCGGTGGAGCTGTAAGACCCCATGACCGGAATCCGGATCTCGACATTCGCTGTCTTGCCTTCACGTTTGCGAACCAGTCGGAGAACGCCGTTTGCCTCTTCCTGTTCGGCTCGTGTAACGGCACGAGCAAACTGAATCCGGGCGTCATCGTCGAACGGCTTGCCCTCAACGCCACGAATCGAATCACCAGCTTTCAGGACGCCATCGGCAGGTGAGTCTTTCGCAACCCTTGTGATCTGAATCTCACGAGCATCAGCCGTGTGCTTCCACGCGCGGATCCAACCTCGCGCGCCGGTGGGGCCAAGCGTCCAATCGTGATCGCCCCTACGGTTGCGACTCTGGGAAGAGTTCTGAGCCAGCGACGACTCAGCGTAGAACGAGACTGTCACAGCGGCAGCAGCCAGAACGAAGGCGAACCGTCTCAACCAGTTTCTGTTAGTCATTCTCAATTTCATTTGAATTCTCCACGCCGTGACGAAACCGGCTCTGTCCGACGTGTCAATTGAGTTCTTACAAGCGGCGAATGTTCAATCTGCGAACGACACCGTCATTCGTTCGATGATCGGTTTCAATTTGTTCTTTATCGAATCGGTCAGGGATAGTTGGCTCTGTAAACCGCGGCCAGCTGGCAGCTTTGAGAGATCCAGCTGCCTCCGCAGCCAGGGTTTTCCCGGCGCGGGCTTCTTCGGACAGATGACCGAAAAGTGTCCCTTTTGCCGTTCGAATCTGGTCGTAGCGGTCATAGCCACGGAAATCCGTTTTCTTGCCGGGGAACGCCGGTGTCGTCGTCGTTGCTTTGGGATCATGTCCGACCTTGTCCTCACCTGGTATCTCGACGGCCAGTTCCTGGAAGGCCGTGTTCTCGCCACCGCCAAGCTCTGAAATCGGTGAGACTCTCCAGACAATCCAGCGGAAGTTGCCGAGCGTGTTGCCGTCCGTGGCACGCAGAGACGCTGCCAGAAACGCAGCTTTACCTGCACCGGAGTGAATGGTGCCGAGTGCCTTGAACTTGCTCAAATCCCATCCGGGATCTGTCTGAGAGCTGCTGCCGTAGATCGTCAGCTTCTGCGAGACTCGGGCGCTGCCCATTCTATAAGACCAGCTCGTAACTGCCGAAACCGGCATCACCGCTCCAAGGTCCATCTTGTATGCGCCGTTGGATACAGCGTTGGGAAACACCGGTCCGTAGCCTCGACCCAGCTTGCTGTCGGTGAGTATTGTCAGCGGATCGTTGGCGGTGTCTCGATTTGCAGTCACCTTGCGGCCAGACGAACTCGGCACGGGCAGTTTATTGAATCCCGTTGGAGTCGCAGCCGTTTCGACGGCCACAACGGATTCCGGCCTGACCGATAGCTCAACTGTCTTCTGGTTGCGCACCAGCCTCAGCTTCAGAGATTTGGAATCGATGCCGGAGAGCATTTTGAACAGCTGCTCGCCATTTGACACCGACACGCCATCCACCGCCTGAATCAGATCGCCCTTCTGCAAATTTGCTTTGTCGGCTGCGGATGCCTCTGAAACATCAGCAAAAGCGACGCCTCCTGCTTCCTTGCTGACACCGTAGGCGGAAAATTCCTCGCCCTTCAAATCCTTCAGCGTGGCACCGAGCCAAACCATCTTCAGCGGAGTCGCGTCCACTGTCGGCCCGGGACGTTTTGTGCCATGAGGTGTTGATTGTTCCAGCGATGGAATCTCCGGTGTCTTTGCAATCGCCTTGAGCGCTGGCTTCTTGACTCCGAACTGATCCATCGGGAAATTCTTAAAGCCCAGCTTCAGTGCCGGTGAGCCCTCCTTGACTCGAAAATCTCCGCCCGCGGGATCGACGTACATCGGCTCGCCCATGACAGAATTCCTGTCCCAGCCGAGTTTCGCAGCATGCGTGAGAATACTGCTGTCCTGTGAATCGAAGAGGTTGCGGTCGACTGAGGTTCCGTCGATGTAGGGTTCATTCATGCGGGCGGTGTGATGTCGCCCGGCCATGATGTTCCCGTGCACCTGGTCCTTACTTCGTTGGAACCAGACGTGCGGGTGAAGCGACCCGATTGGCATCACGTTGTTCCACGCGTGTCGGCGAAATCCTTCGCGGAGTTTCAAGCCTCGGTTCAGCATCAGGTTGTTGTAGATGTCGTAGTTGCTTGAGCCGTCGTCCAGGTCGATATCCCAGCCATGATCGCAACGCCACCGGCTGTCGCGGATGACGGTCGTCTTCATTGCGTCGAGGAATGGAAGGTTAGGCTCGGCATCGACAGCCTTCTGCGAAGCCGTCAGGTGATCGGAACGCCAATAACGGTCGCGTCCCCAGGAATTGAATGAGCCGTGGTCGTGAGTTTCAAGAACAGTATCAAACACATCGCAGCGCTCGATAAGATGGCCGCCCCAGGCCCCATCGCCGATGTTGATACCCGCTCGAGCAGTGTCGTACACCGAACAGTCGCGAACGGTGATCTCCGATGCCATTTCGATCTGCACGCCGGCCGGCTGACGTTCGACTCGGCCGATGCCGTGAATCAGACAATCTTCTACAGCACATCGAGCAGGATAGTTATTCGTCTTTGGCCCCGGCGTCCTGTCGATCGTCGCCAGATCATTCTTCTGCCCGTATTCGAACAGCGGATCGCGAACCGCATCGGGATCACCCACAAAACAGACGCCACTGGCACCGGTGTCATGGATATGGCAGCCCTTCACCAGCACTCGGCGATTGTAGTTGTTTACGAAAACAGCATTGCCGCCAATCTGGTCGAACTCGCAATCGAGAATGCTCACATCCTCGGCGCCCGTCAGCATGAAAGCTCCACCGCGATAAATCGCCCAGTCCGATCGCAGCAACTGTTCTTTGCAGTCCATGAAGGTGCGAGCGGCATGACGAACCGTGAAGCCCTGCAGAGAGATGAAACGAACGGGCGATTTCTCTGAGCCCTGAAACTCAACGAGATGACGGAGACGAACCACTTCAATTTTTGCCTTTGAGAGATCAGTACCGGGCACAGGCTTGTAATAGAGCGTGGACGTCTTCGCGTCATGAAACCACTCGCCAGGAGCGTCAAGTTCCTCAAAAATGTTTTCGACCATGCGATGGTCTTTGTGCATGCCCATCCTGCGATTGTTTTGCCAGCCGCCTTCGTAGGTTAAATCCCCGCTGGCGTCTTTTCCGGTGATGAGGTAGTGGTAGCCTCCCCATCCCGCACGGTGCATAGCATGGATATAACCGCCGATCGGATCAGCCCAGCTTGCGGCGCGGTCCTTTGTAAAAGCATCGGCGGCAAATCCCTGGTAAGGCTCCGCCTTCTTCGCCGCGTCATAATTCGGATAACGCGCCATTCGCTGGTTCTGCCCGTCGATAAACATCTGGTCGATCACCAGCCCGACCGGCGTCCTGGTTTGAAAGATGCCATCCCTGAAAGGCGTCCAGTCAAGATCGAGTCTCGCCCCTCCGCTCAACACAGCCCGGCCTTCGTGCTCGGCACGGTATACGATGGGGGATTTCGCGGTGCCGGAGTCAGCCGGTGCGAACGTCAGCGTTTCCGGAAGGTAGTAAAATCCGTCAGCGACATGCACGGTAACGGATTCCTTTCCCGACGAATTCCGAGCCAGGTCACGCGCAGCGGCAAGCGATGCCAGTGGCTCATTCCTGGAGCCACCATTTGCATCACTTCCACTCGGATTCACATAGATGTCAGCCGAAAAGGCAGTCACCTGCATCCACAACAGAAACCCAAAGCACAACAGACATCTCATCTTCATTCAGACTCTCCACAAATCCGGCTTTACTCACGGTGGCGATGTTTCAACCAGTACTGAATCCGGCCACAGATGAAACATGATTTGCACAGAAGCTGTGAGCGAGCCGTTTGCTTTAGCTGCGTTCCAACTGTGTTTCATCCGTGGCATCGTTCGGTTCACTCAACGAACGAAAGCGTCATTCGTTCGATGATCGGCTTTGATTTGTTCTGCGTGGAATCCGTCAGACGCAACTGAATCCGGAATCCGTAGCCGGCCGGCAGCTTTGAGAGATCTTGTTCGGCTGGTGTTTTTGCGATTTGCTTCGAGAAGCCGGGGATGTAGTCGTAGCTTTCTCTGAGTTCCGTCCAGTCGGTCCATTCGTCAATCTTCGCATCCTTGTCGGTGTCGATTCCAACTCGTGCCTCGACGGTTTCCACCCACGGGCCAGGACTGACGTAGTCGGTCTTCTGCTGAGTCGCGAGGTAAAACTGCCCCTCGGCGAACGCGATGTCCGGATCAGGATGTCCGTTGCCGATCTTGTCGCACCATGTGAACTCTTCATCGATCGACGGTGATGTGAACCAGCCGACAGCCATCTGATGCCCGCCGATGGGATCGTAGTCGCCGAACAGGTAGTACTGACCGCCGATGCAGAGCGCTGCCCAATCGCCATAGGCTTCCTGTTCGGGCTCGTGAATTTCGTATTTAGCGACGTTCGTCTTGTAGTTCTTCGGATCTTCCTTCGCCCAGTGGGGATGCTTGTATGTCCCGATCCTGCCGGTCGGTTTCGTGCGATTATCAATGGGCGGCTTCCCGAACTTGAATCCGTTGATTCCATTCGGGCTCACAGCATGAGCGGCGAGTGGCGAGTCCCAGGAACGCTTATTGGCACTGATGGGACTCCAGTCTTCGAGGATCACGTGCATGTTGCCATCAAGATCGCGAATGAAGCCCGCGTCGGAACCGTGCGAAGGATCATTTACCGCCATGCCCATGTTCTTGCCTGGCTCACCGTCGAACAGATCCTCGTCGATATAGACGTGAGGATCCTGATCGTTCGGAAAGTCGTAGTAGATCAACGCCTTGCCATCCACCCATTCGGCGCTCGTCACCCACCGCGAAAAACCTTCGGTGACAGGACCGTGATGGACCCAGTTTTTCATGTCGCGACTCTGCCAGGCATGGTATCCGCCTTTACCGGACTTCAGCCCGCCGGGCGCGTTGAACTGATTCGGAAACCGCGTCGTCTGCAGCGGAATGTCGAACCCGTCCAGCTTCACTTCTTTCGCTTCGAAAGCCGGTCGAGGTGTTGGCTTTCCCTTCTGCCCCTTCTTTGGCCGAGGCTGCCCACCGCCGTAACGCCCAAACATCCAATAGTTGTCTGGCCCGACGGTGAGTAGAACCGGAGCATCGGCCAGGTTGACGGGACCGAGGTTCCCGATCGGATTCCAGTTCTGCCAGATCGCCGACTGGTCAACGACGAGCGTTTTGGCTGAACGTTTCTCGGCCCAGGATTGCACTTTGGTCGAGATCGTTGCAGTCTTCGCTGTCGGCGAAACAGAGCCATCCGCAACAGCGGCTCCCTTGGCGTTTTGAATGTTCTTCGCCCATTCATCCGCGCTGTCGATCGTCCAGTCCGCGGCGGGCAATTCCGGACAGCAAAGCGTCGAAACAGCAAACAGGAATGTGAATTTTCTCATCGGAGTATTTGGTCCTCAACAGGTCAGCGACACGAATCGCCAAGGGCGTTTTCGTTTTGGATACGCGACAATAAGACGTGGTTAGTAATTCACTTTACCGCCGCGTACAGGCTTCTGTCGCTCGTTCTTCCACCAGTGGTCAGGGCCTTCGGTTTCAATTTCCTTCCACACGTCGAAGAGTCTCTTCTTCATCTCTTCTGTCTTTTCCGGCATCGAGCCAGCAAGATCGCGTTCTTCCTTCCAGTCTTTCTGTATCTCGTAGAGCTGAAACTTCGTCAGCGTCTCGTCGCCAACCAGTTTCCAGTCTCCGATGCGCAGAGCCACGCGATCAGCCGGTGGAGACACGTGTGTTCGCCAGAAGAGCGGGACCTTTCTTTCGACAGGCTTGCCTTCAAATGCAGGCAACATGCTGACGCCGTCGATCGTACGGTCTTTGGGAAGCGGGATGCCCGTGATGTCCAGCACGGTGGCGAAGATGTCCGTGCCGATCACAGGAACATCGCTGACCGTCCCGGGCTTGATGCGGCCCGGCCAGCGGACAACACCGGGGACGCGGATACCGCCTTCATGTTCGCTGCGTTTACCGCCTCGTAAACCGCCGGTCGTGCCTCCAAAGTTAGCGACTGGACCGTTGTCAGAAGTGAAGATCAGCAACGTGTTGTCGCTGACACCTTCCTTGTCCAACGCTTCCATCACCTGGCCCAGAGCGTGATCCAGTTGCGTGATGTTGCCCATGTATTTGCTGTTCTCATGGCCGTTGTAGAGACCAGAGAACTGAGGATCGGTCGCGATCGGCGAGTGTGGCTCATGGATCCAGATAGACAGCGCGAACGGTTTCGAGTCATCTCGCACCTCACTCAACCAGCGACTCGCTTCGGCGGCAACCAGTGGTGCAGAAAAGCCTTTGAGTTCACCAACAGGCTTTCCATTGCGGACGAAATTGTTCGGATTCTTGTGGCTCGGCTCCGCGTTATTGTGCGAGGCCATCCAATAGTCGTACCCATGATCGCCTGGTTGAGGATACTCTGGCGTGTTGAATTGTTGCCGCGAATTGAGATGCCATTTCCCGACGTGGCACGTTTCATAGCCAATCGACTTGAGCAGCTTCGGATATGTGATTTCACTGGCCCGCAGGTGAGCTTCGTGAATACCCGACAAGTGTCGATAGACGCCGTTCCGATACGGAGTCCTTCCCGTCAGAATCGATGATCGCGACGGCGAACAAACACCGCAGGCCGAATAGCACTGAGTGAACTTCACGCCCTGCGACGCCAGCTTGTCGAGATTGGGCGTTCGAATCAGCTTGTGACCGTAGGTCGCCGAATCACCCCAGCCCATATCGTCGGCCAGAAAGACCACGATGTTCGGTTTGGATGCTTCAACCGACGTTTGCTCCAGTGCTTCCTTCTGCTTGGCCTTCCGCCTCTTCGCCGCGCGTGACGCATTGTCGCTCGACTTGAGATGGCGGCTCATCTTTTCGAGGTCCTGCGCAGTAGGACTGCCGCCGAACTGTCCGTAGTACAGTTTCTGAAACGGATTGATCGCTGGACCGACGGCGTTTTCATTGACGAGCAATGGTTGGACGTCCCGCCACCATTTGTCGTAAGCCTTACTGAGTTCCGCAACGACCTCGGGATGCTCGGTGAAGACGTTAGTTTTTTCGCCCGGATCGTTACTCAGGTCGTACAGCTCTGCATTATTCACCAAAGTGAAACGCGAATTCTGGATTGCTGATTTCGCGTGCTTCGCCTTTGCCACCTCGCCAGATTTCCAGCGACCAGCGTGATGCACGAGCGTCCGATCGGCCCAATCCGATTTGGGATTCTTCAGCAACGGCACCAGGCTGCGGCCTTCGAGCTGACTTTCCATTATTGGTGTAGTCGTTGCGCCGGCAATTTCGGCGAGCGTCGAAAAGAGGTCGACGTGCGCTGTTAGAGCATCGCACTGTTGACCGGCGGGAACTTCTCCGGCCGGCCAGCGGACAAAGACAGGCGACAGCGTTCCGCCCTGATTGACCGTGTTCTTGCCGCCCTTCAAACCAGAGTTGAAGATCTGTTTGCTGATGCCGCCGCCATTGTCGGTCCCCATATAGATCACCAGCGTGTTTTCTTCGATGTCCCACGCTTTGAGCTTTGCGAGCAACTTGCCGAAGTTCGTATCGATGTTTTCGACCATGCCCAGGTACGGCACGACGCGAGGGCTGACGCCTTTCTTGTCCACATAGTTCTTACAGTATTCGTCAGGCACAACGTGCGGACCATGCGCGGCGTTTAACGAGACGTAGGCAAAGAACGGTTGTTTGCCTTTTCGTCGGGCATCCATCCATTTGATCGACTGGTCAAAGAACAGGTCGGTGCAATAGCCGGTCGTCTGAACGAACTTCCCGTTGTGCCACAGCGTTGGATTGATGTTGGAATTGCCAGGAGCGTCGCCACATGAACCGGGAAACGTCTGACCGATGCCGCCAGCTCCGTGAATGTAGACTTCGTCGAAACCGCGACTCTCCGGGCGATAGACTTTTTCATCGCCAAGGTGCCACTTCCCGAAGATTCCGGTCGTGTACCCAGCAGTTTTCAACATCTGTGGCATCGTGAACGTGTCGAGGCTCATTCGCTCACGTTCAATAATCGTGTGTGTTACTCCGCACTTGAATTCATGCCGTCCGCTCATCAACGCTGCCCGAGTCGGGGCACACGTCGGGCTCACGTGAAACTTCGTGAAGAGCAGGCTCTCCTTCATGAACGCGTCCACCGACGGCGTTTGCAGAACGGGATTGCCCAGGCAGCCATAGTCTCCGTACGCCAGATCGTCCGGCATGACGATGATGATGTTCGGCTTTGCCGGATCGGACTCCGCATAGGAAGTGAGTGGAGTCAGAAACAGCAGTACGAAGGCGGAAATTGCGGATTTCATTGGGCTACTCAAAGCGGGAATCGTTTGTTGGAAATGGCTGAATATCGTGGAAATGAGCGGCGACTCAATCACTCCTGAGAATGGTCGACGAAGAACTTCACAGTGCGTTGGATAATCGCCTCACGCGATGGATCGATGTCTGCGTCGACTCGGCGCCAGTTATGGCCAGCGTTTCGAATGATCATAGTTTCAACCGGTGCATTAACGGCTTCTGCTTTCTTCTTCATGTAGAAAGCATGCTTCACCGGAATGGTCGTATCCTTGTCGCCCTGAATCATCAGGAGTGGCGGGCTGTCTTTGCTCAGATAGTTAATTGGACTGACTTCGCGATAACGGGCCAGTTTATCCGTCGATCCTGAATCGGACTGCAGAATACGAGGGCCGAAGCGGTCTCGGAAGTCGGCTCGATCATCATGCTTGAACAGGTCCGTCTTTTCGAAGTCGCACGGCCCATACCAGGAAACGCCAGCAATCATTCGGTACGGAACATTGGCAAGTTCTGCGTCGCCCGGCAGTTGTTCGGCCGATGCCAGCAGGAGCATCTGCGCGATGTGACCGCCTGCAGAATCCCCCATCACACAGATTCGCATTGGATCAATCCCCAACGCTTCACTGTTTTTTGCCAGATAACGAATGGCGTCTTTGCAATCGATGACACAGTCCCGCATGGCCACATTGCGGTCCTTCTTCGCCAGCCGGTATGTGACGGGCGCTACCGCAAATCCTTGCTTGAGCAACTGCCCGAACACGACCGCAAAAGATCCTGTGGCCGCTTTGTATCGACTGCCTGCCGCCCATCCACCGCCATGCGTGAAGACGACTACGGGACACTTTTGGGAGCGTCTGGCGGTCGGGTAGTACAAGTCCAGCTTCAGCTCCTTTCCGGCAATCTTCTTGTAGACGACTTCCAGCTTCCGCTCCCCGCCGGTTTCGAGGTAATTCGTTTGCTGAGGCCTACGTGAGGCCTTTTTCTTATTCCGTGCTTCCTGAGCTGTTGCTCCGCTCGTTGCCAGCACGGCGGTAACAACGACGATGGCTGTTTTGAATTGCATGTTCGATTTCATCCGGTTGACCAATTGTTAATTCGCTAATCCGACCTTTGACGTGTCGAATGGAACAATACCCATCTTCAGTGCTGGTGAATCAGGCTTGAATCGGAAGTCGCCATTGACGGGATCAACAAACAACGGATCAACGGTCTGACTGTGAACGTCAACGCCATCACGTTGCTGCTTCTCCAGCATTTCTCTGCCCAGCTGCGGATTGGCGGCACAGAAGTAGATGTTGTGATCTGTGTCCGCATCCCTGGCTTTTGCCAACGTGCGTCCTCGGCGATCCTCGGATGTGCGGCCTTTTCCGGGCGGCAGTTCGTCGATGAAGGTGCATGTGCCTGACGACGCATAGAAAATGTTTTGTCTGATCGTCGCATCCGTCAGAGGGCCCTCGCGGACTGACAGGTAGTACCCTCTCGGCGGTGCGATAACGTCAGCGACAATGTTATTTTCGCACCAGTTATTCAGTTTCAGAATGATGCCTTGCGACGTGCATTTATAGATGAGATTTTCAGAGATAAGCGTATCCCTCTGCCCTCCGTCTGTGCGAATAGCAGCCTGCATCTTCATCGGAGCGACGAGGTGATGGATATAATTTCGACGGATGACGTTGCCGGCGCCCGCTCCGCGAATGTAAATCGCGTTGCCGTCTCCGAGTTCTTCCATCGCATGATGGATCTCGTTGTATTCAATGAGATTGTCATGCGTATGAAGATATGGTCGCACGTCTTCCAGTCGCGGTTGTTTCGACAAGCGAGCCACCTCATGCCGTCTGATCGTTCGACTGAGTTCTCTTCCCTGACGCCGGAAGAAATCCGTCATGCAACCGGAAATGATGATTCCGGTGTAAGGAGTGTGATGTACCAGGTTATTCGCGACGCGATTCTCACCGCTTTGCCAGACCATGATGCCGGGCGAGTGCGAATAGATTCGACCAGTATGGTGAATGTGGTTATTGTAAACGAGGTTCTTCCGATTCACGTCCTTTGTGCCCGGTCCGTAACCACACAGTAGAATCCCCGTCCCTCCGACGTGCTCGATCAGGTTGCCGGAGATCGTATTCTGCTGGCCGTGTAAATCGACACGAATCGCACCACCGCCGCTGTGGGCAAATCGACACTGCTGGATGACGCAATTCTCCGTTCCACGCAACCGGACCAGAGCGTTGGCTTTGTCGTGCATATCCCAGTCGTGCTGCAGACCGGCATCGTCGCTGGCGATGCTGTAACGATCGCCGTGCATAAACGTCAGCCCTCGAAAGCACAGATTCCGGACCGGCGTGTCCTGTGGTCCTTCTTTGTCGATCGTGCCTTCGATGCGGATCAGCTCAGTCAGTTGAGGAGCCAGCACGGGCGAGTCGTTTCACGGCCAGAGGTAGAGCTTGCCTTCCGTCGTATTCAGAGCCCACTCGCCCGGTTCGTCGACTTCTTCCAGCGCATTCTCGACCCAGCACGACTCTGTTTGCTTCAGGAAGTGGAGCACGTTCATGGCGTACGTTGCGTCGATCGATGTGCGAGAAAGTTGCCGTTGCTCGTCGACAGATTCCAACGGCAGGACATTCACAATCCACGCATGATGCGGTCGAACTACGATTTCCACGTCTTCAACATTGGGCCAGTTTTTCAGACGGCCTGCTGGGAAATGAAGCCGATTGCGACTTCCACCCGCCAACGGAATAAATCCCTGCGACCGAGCCCGCGGCAGCAGTCCATCTGCATCGAATAGCGCACGAAACCGACGGGACACATTCGCCACCTGCACCTTGCCACTGGCTGCTTTTGTCAATCCCGGCATCGGAGCAGATAGTCGTTCCCAGTCAAGAATTTTCTGACCAGAGCTGAAGACAGGAGTCTCGCCCGAATAAGCGGCATAGGTAATCGTCGAGTCGCCTCGCCCCGAATCCTGCAGCCCAAACACAACTGTCTTCTTCAGTCGGTAAGTTCCGCCGCGGACGAGAACGACAACATCTCCTGACCGGCTTTTGGCTGATTCCCGTACGGCATCCCGTGCGCGTTCAAGCGTCGCGAATGGCCCATCCGTCTGCTGCGCATTGGGTTCCGAAGAAGTCCCCGACCAGGCGTCAGACCCTTGGGGGGAAATAAAGAAATCAGCAGATGGCTCCGCGGCGTAACACTGCACTGCCACCAGCGTCGCGCTGGCAGCAAACGTGAAGAGCAGTAGAGGCAGGCGACGATTCGACATGGGGGCCAGACTTCAGCCGACTACTTAGTTGTCCGTGACGCATTCAGGAAGTCGCGAAGCTGAGCAGTCAACGGCGCGACCAGATCAGGATGGCCTGCCATGACGTTTCGCTTCTCATTCGGATCTGCCTCGATGTCGAACAGTTCCACCGGCTTTCCGCTGAGAGCAAGCAGCTTCCATCTTCCACGCATGGCGACTTCGGTCGCGAACGGTTTGGGTTTTGGATAGTGGCGTTGAATACTCTTGTAGAGGTTTAGCTGCCAGAAGACGGTGCCTCTCGCTTCTTCGCTCGGCTGTTTCTCACCCTTCAGATGAGGCAACAGACTCAGGCCATCAACCGGCAAGTCACTCGGCAGCTCGATTCTGGCCGCCTCACAGAAGGTAGGAAGCAGGTCATTCGAATGGCCAAACGCGTCGAATGTCTGGCCGGCAGGAATTGCCGCAGGCCATCGCACGACCATCGGAACGCGAATCCCACCATCATGCAGGTCCGTCTTTCCGCGCTTCAGATCGTGGATGAATCCTTCGAAGGCCGCACCATTGTCACTCGTGAAAAGGATTAGGTCGTACGGACATTCATCTTGCTGTTTGTCGTTAGTTTGAATGAGGATGTCTATCGTCTCAAGGAGGAGCACGATGGTCCGACGTCATGAACTGAGCGATGAACAGTGGAATGTGATCAAGAGTTTGATCCCGGGAAAGAAAAGTGATCCAGGGCGGACAGGTCGTAACAATCGATTGTTTATCAACGCCGTGTTGTTTGTGCTGAAAACTGGCATTCCCTGGGAAGATCTTCCTGGTCGATACGGAAAACCCAACTCGGTTTGGAAGCGGTACGATCGCTGGTGTTCCCGAGGTGTCTGGGAGCGGATTTTCCTGGCCATCGGTGAGTCAGGACTGACAGACGAATTGCAGGAAGTACAGATAGATTCTACCAGCATCAAAGCTCACCCGGTCGCTTCCACCGGACGCCGCCTGGCAGATGAAAAAAAGAAGACGCTGACGAACGACGCTGCCTTGGCCGTTCTCGTGGCGGACTGACGACCAAAGTTCACGCAGTAACTGGCAGGAGCGGCCGGCTTGTCACCTTCCAGCTGACGGTCGGTCAACCTGGCGATGCTCCTTTGGGAGAACAGTTGCTCAAAGACTTCAAACGCGGTGATGTGGGCACCATCATCGCTGACGCCGCGTACGATTCAGACGCGATCCGCAAGCGTGCCCGACAGCTCAGGGCAAAGGTGTGCATCAAGCCAAATGCCGGACGCAAAAAGAAAAAGAGATACAACAGGACGGTCTACAAACACCGCAATCTCATCGAACGATTCTTTGGAAGAATCAAACGCTGCCGCCGCATCGCCACACGCTACGAGAAAAAGCCGGCGAACTTCGCCGGCTTCATCTGGCTCGCAGCACTAATCACAGACATGGTCTGAATGTCCGTACGACCTAGTGCTTCGTCATACTTTGATTTGCGGGTAGAGGGATTTGAGCTTGGTGCGTGCGTTGTCGATTGTGAATTGCCAATCGACACCTCGCTGCCTGTCGTTGCTGGCAGCGGACCAGGCATTCGTTTCTGTTCGAAGTTCGTCGATATCTACGATGCGGCGATCCTTCAGGCACTGACGCGTCATGGAGCTGAGTTCGTTCTCTGAGCCCTGTTCATGATTAAGGGGCAGCCAACTGCCGTGCTTTGGAGTGAAGCGAAAATCCAGGCGACGGACGAGCTCGCGAGCTTTGTCGGCGGGAAAGGCTTCGTAGAAAGCTCCCATGGTGTGCGTATTCAGATTGTCGCAGACCAGAATCACTTTTTGTGCATTCGCGTATCGCGTGCGGAGAAGTTCTTCCATCTCAACAGCCCAATCGACCTTGGTGCGTTGCTTGCGAACATGCACCGTGCGCCAGCCGGAAAGTGGTTCGGTGAACATGAAAATGCTGGCGGTTGCGTTCGTATTCGTAGTCAACACGGCGTGGATGCTGTCTACTGGCAGCGATCGGGACGCGAGTTTCCTTAAGCAATTGCACCGGTTGCTCGTCCATACAGAGCACTGGAAAGTCTGCATCGTAAGGCAGGGCGTACGTGTCCAGCACGTTTTCCATACAAGCAACGAACTCGCTGTTCGCTTCCGGTGGAATGACCCAGTACTGAATTTTCCGTCGCGTCATGCCGTTTTTTTCAGCGTCTGGCGAACGGTCTCGTGACTCACCGATTCGACGATGCTCAGTTCCACGACTTTCTCGGCGAGCAAACGCAGAGTCCAGTTGGCAAAACCTTTGGGCGGGTTTACCCAGACGCAGAGCAATCACTTTCGCTTCCTGCTCACCATCAAAGAGCTTCTCGTGTGGCGGCGTTTCGCGTGGCTTTCCATTCAAAGCAATTTCGAAACCTTCCGTCACCGGCCGCTGCCGAATGTTCTCTACCGTATTAATTCGACAACCAAAGGCCTCCGCGATTCTGCGGTCCGTCCAGCACGGACCATCAGCATCGGCTTTCAAGAGCACTTGTGCCCGCCGCACTTTCTGCGATGACCCGCTCAACTTCTTCACCACGCTCAGAAGCGTTTCCCGTTCGTTATCTGCCAAACGAACCACATATTTCTTCTGCATAGCAACCCTCCATGGTTGCCAGACTTGTCTCAAAATCAACAGTACCGGGGAACCCCAATTCCAAAGACTGACGAAGCACTAGTTCCGTTCGTCAATGCCGTCGTCTCGGCATGCACGGGGCGCGGCTTCTGGAGTTAAGGTGATGCTTGGCGTACGGACCTCGTTTGTCGAACGCACTCACGGCTGGCTGGGAGTTGCCTCTGTTCTTCTTGAAACTAAGCCACGATCACGAGGACATCCCGTGATTTTTCAGATGACCTCCAAGATTCATGCTTCTGAGGGAACCATCAAGAGCCGTAAACGATAATAGAGTCTGCCTCTTGGATTGTGTGCGATTTTTCGTTCCGTTTGCTTCCTGCTGGCAGTATCTGGCATCCAAGTACGCTTGGGGCGGTGTTTTTTTCGAGTTGTACCATTCGCCATGGGGCATGCTCAAAGACTACAAAACAGGCTTGTGGATTTAGTTCGTTCAGGCACTGCCTAGCTTTGCTTGAAGCAAATGCAATCTGTTTGTTTGTAATGTCGAGACTTTTTCGTCTTAAAGAACGGAATTTTGTCTCGCATTTCGCATTGCTTCAGTTTCACGGAAACAGCTCATGGCAGGCTTCTCAAACAGTAAGCAAACAAAAAAACGCTGCAGGCCTTGGCAGGCCTGCAGCGAATGAAAGCTCTGATGAGCTTCGTTCATTGGACGTAGCAGCAGATCTACGGATTCGAAGGGTCCGTGCTGACAGCGTCTTCTGTATTCCCCCCACCGATCGGATTTCCGTCGGTGCCGTTGGCCATATCAGCCGGCTCGTCATCCGTAGTCGTGTTGGGCGGGGGGGTCTCATTTGGATCGATATCGTCAACCGTCCGAGTTGCCGATCCGCAGCCGGCAAGCGACACCGCTACGCAGGCCGCACAAAAAAAGTACAAAAGATTCTTCATGATAAAAAGGAACTCCGTCTGAGCAGGTTATTCAAAGGTAACGAGTTCTTCATCTCTGATTCGTGTAAGTCGACTGTACATATAGTGATTCATGCTTTCGTTTAGAAATTTTACAGCGCCGTCGCCAAGAAGGAAGTGAGCCCCGCCCTGGTGAACGCTGGATGCGACACACTCGTGCTGACGGGCGTCAAGAGTACCGCCACTTCCAGCCATCCCGGGCACGTGCAGCTTGCCGTTGATGTGGTAGCGTTCGTTGTTGATGTGGTTTCTGTTGTTGTTCGGGTGGTTCATTGCGAACGTTCCCTGCCAACGGGCAGAGGCCCAGATTGGAGCTCTTGCGTCTGCCGCAGCCCGGTTATGAATCGTACTTTCGGCGATGAATATCACGTTGCTGAGTCCGTCAACGCAGAGTCTGAACCGCGCCGCCCCGTTGAAGCCAAAGGCGCCGACCGCTGGCTCGTGTCTGGTGGCAGTGGGACTGTCAGGATCCGGCAGCCAATGAGTACGATCAGTCTGTCGACTGTAGTAAATGTCGTTCCCCCATCCTGCCCAGTGCGCCCCGCCGTTAAATAGGTAGTTGCAGTAGGCATGATCGGTAGCGTGCCAATGATTCTGATCACCGTGATTTGCCAAGTCATCTGTCCCTTGGTCAGATGGACACAGTAGACTGGAGATTTTGGTTGAGTGGAGCCCTTTGTCGAAGTTTGGATTGCCGGCTCCCCACCCGCAAGCCAATGCTCCAGTACCACCTGCATCACCATGCGCCCAACCGCCTGTTGCACAGTCCAGATCAAGTTCCTCGTACAAGCCAGCTTGATCAAGGAACGGCAACAAGAAGATCCAACCGGTGTGATTTAAAATGCGTGGGTTTCTGCTGGAGTGATGAGGGTCCGATCCATTTGCACGTCCACGATTGATCGTTCCCGGTGGCAGAATCCCGTGAATTTCATGGTATCCATGCAATCCAATTCCTACCTGCTTTAGATTATTCTTACATTGGGCACGGCGAGCTGCTTCCCTCGCCTGCTGGACTGCTGGCAATAGCAAGGCCACCAGGATTGCAATGATCGCGATTACGACCAGTAGCTCAATCAGCGTGAACGCACGCCTCTTGCGTAAGTAAAACTGCATAACATGTACTCCTGCAAAACGAGAAATGAAGTCGCGAATCTCTACAAGATCAAAACCGCACGAGCATGCGGTCAATGGGTTTTGGCTTGTCGAAAGCTCTGGGCTGGTTCATTTGTTCAGGGGTTCGATGGTCGCGGCCTATTTGGCCGATCTTTATCGTAAGCTCGGGGCATTGGATCGTCAACTACTTATGTGTAAATTCGGGACAATCGTGACGACGCTAACGCAACGAGAATGCGTCCATCTAAACTGATGCAGTCCATTGCGGAGTTGCCGACCCGATGTTCAAACAAATGCAGGTTGTCGGTCATCAGTCAGCGGGTAGGATGTTTGTGCTGCGATCGGTGAGAGCACTTGAACGATCCGACCTTTTGGCCACCTTGGATTGCGAGACTGGATGACTGATTCAAAGCCCACTTCACGCACCAGAAGGACAGTCACTCGAACGATTCTTTTTCTCGCAGTTGGCAGTCTGATCGGCTTCGGTGTCTACGGGTATTTGGTCAGACGCAATGTTCGAATCCTGAAAAAAGCAGATCGTTACCTGACAATTGGCGAAAACCCGGGAGCGGCTGAAGAACTGGCTCGCCAAGTGTTGTTTCTCGAGCCTGAAAATCACGAGGCGATTGTTGTTCTTGGAACCGCCCTGAACCAGCAAAAGAAATTTGACGAAGCGATTAACGCGTTCCAACGAGTGCCCCGGTCCAGTGAGTCTTACCCCGAGGCGGGGTACGGCGCCGCAGCATGCCTGATGTTCGACGGACGATACGTCGAAGCCGAGTCGCTGCTCACGACACTCCTTGAATTGCACTCGTCGTTTGATTCTGCGAGGGAGCTGCTTCGGACTTTGTATATTCGCACTTACCGAGTTCGCGAGGCTCTTGAGCTTGTCTCAAAGCGGTACCGACAGATACCAGACGACCTCACCTACCTGCCGCTCGTGCTGAAAACTGCGACTGAGTTCCCATCGGGGCTCGGCATCGAAAATGAGCTTGCAACTTACAATCGTCGGTTTCCTCGACAGCCTGCAATCGTCGGCGCTCTGGCACGCGCGTACTGGCTGAAGGGAAAAACTGAAGAAGCAGACGGACATTTTCGTGAACTGGTCCAGTTAGCGAATCCCGTACCGGTGAACTTGGCATGGGCTGCACAGTTCTGGGTCGAAACCGGCGATCTTGCCAGAGCAGAAACTGCACTCGATCGCGCAGAGGCCTCTCTTGGCAACGCCGTGGTGCCGCCTTACCAAATGTCAGCGATAAGGTCATCTCAGGCTGCTCTGGCTTACGCGAAGCACGATTACGAACAAACGCAGGAGCTTTTAGATGAGGCAATCGCTTTATGTCCCGACGAGCCATCGTATTACTCAAAACGTGCAGTCGTGCGCCGGAGACTCGGAGACCAGCCTGGTGCGAGAGAGGATAACGCAACGGGGATGCGGCTGGGGGCGAGTGTTGAGGAATTACGTCGTCTTGCTTCGCGAGTGAACAACGGTGACGTTTCGCCTGAAGTATGTGAAAATGTATCAAAGCAACTTGCCGAATTGGGTGATCGAGAATTCTCGACGGCTTGGCGCCGACTTGCGGTTGTATTGGCAGGTCGAAGACTGTGATAGTCAGTCACGCCATTCCTCAGGAGAAAACCGGATAATGCAAAAAGTTCGCATGGGTACAATTAGAATTCGCACGATAAGGAACCATCTGGCATCAATAATCGCCGTCATGAGTATTCTGGGGTGTGGTTCAAATACAACAGAGCAATCCACCATCTCAACTCCTTCACCAGATCAGTTGGTGCCTGGGACGAAGATAGGCGTGTTGGCGCTCGAAGATTCGGTCGAACCGGAAAACGATGAGAACGCATCACCAATTAGTTTTTCAGACGTGACTCAACAAAGCGGGATTGACTTCACGTACTATGGAGTGCCAAGTCCGCAAGCCTATATGACAGAACAGAATGGCGGCGGTGTCGCAGTTTTTGATGCAGACGGTGATCAGGTTCAGGACATTTTTCTGGTGAACGGATCTCACTTCCAAAAACCGGCTGAATCCGGTGAACAGTCCAGTCAGCTTTACCGTGGCCGGGGAAAGTTTTCCTATGACAAGGTGACTCGAAGCGCATTTATTGAACACCACTCATTTGGCATGGGGGTCGCGTCAGGTGACTTTGACAATGATGGATTCGCAGATCTGTTCATTGCATGTTTCGGCCGAAACTCTTTGTTCCAGAATCAGGGAGACGGAACGTTTCGCCGAATCACCTCCGAGCCAATCGACGTTCGTCGCGACTGGAGTTGCAGCCCTGCATTTGCCGACTTCAATGGTGATGGTCTGCTAGACCTTTATGTTGTCAACTACGTTGACTGGGCATCCGACCACAAACCGTGCAGCGACCCCAAGCATCCAGAAATTCGGAGAACGTGCAGTCCGACTTCCAAAAATGCCGTCGCTGACAATCTATATTTGAACAACGGGAATCTGACATTTGCTGATGTCGGAAAATCCGCAGGCATTGCCAACGAGATTATCGGCAAGGGACTCGCACTGGGAGTGTTCGACGCAAATGGCGATGGCAGACTTGATATCTATGTTGCCAATGACACTACAGCCAACAGTCTGTTCATCAATCAGGACAGCATGAAGTTCGTAGACGCTGCAACTGAATATGGTGTCGCCGTCAGTGTCGATGGAGTTCACGGTGCCAGCATGGGGGTGGGCATTGCAGACTACGATCGTAACGGCAACAAAGACATTCTGGTGACCAATTTTCGAAATCAGGTTAACGACCTGTATTCCTCCCTGGGAGCTGCTGGATATGTATTTGCAAATACCGAGACAGGCTTAGATCTTTCATCGCGCAGCAAACTGGCCTTTGGTGCGGTGTTTCGCGATCTAAATGGAGACACATGGCCTGACATCTTCATCTCGAACGGCCACATCTGGAACTTAACGTCACTTGGGAACCAGTACGAATATCAAATGACTGCAAGCCTGTTGGCCAATCAATCTGGAAGCAGGTTTCGCGATGTTTCAGAGAAATCCGGCAAATATTTCCAGAAGAAATGGCTTGGAAGGTCGGTGGCGGCCGGTGATCTGGATAATGACGGAGATATTGACTTGGTGGTGCAGCATTTGGAATCCCGTGCCCGAGTGCTGAGGAACGACACGGTCGATTATCCGCAATCGGTCACAATAGGTTTTTCAGGTGTGAAATCGAGCCGATCTCCCTTGGGGTGTCAAGTTAGATTCAGCCACCCGACCGGTATCGTTACGACGCATATACCGTCCGGGGAGAGCTTTCAGGCAAGCCATGACCCAAGAATTAACATCCCGATTGGAGCAGGAAACGTCATTAAAATGCTTGAGATCACATGGCCGGACGGGCATCCGGAACAGTGGCTTAATATCGGCGTCACTGCTGGCCAACAGCTCTTAGCCATTGAAGGCGGACAAATAAGCTCGTTGGCTGTTGAAAACTTCCAATGAATCGCTTGAGAAAATACTCAGAATTTGATTCTGGATTCAGTCAGCGGGCTCATGACATCTTCCAGCCAAACGAATATGGCTGGAATTAACACATGTCGTCATGCTTGTTCATCGTCGATTCTGCGATTTCTACTCCATAATTGGACAAGCCGCCTCACTTGTAGTCATCGAAAGAAATCGGTCCCACAAGAAGCGACACTTACATCGGAAGCAAACTTTCATTGGTTGCTTGGGCAATGTGAATCGGTCTACTGATATGTGCTGAATTCATACCAAGTCGTTTTTGTGTACTTGTTGCCGGGCTTGAGGATTGTTGACGGGAATGAGGGTTGGTTGACTGAGTCGGGGTAGTGTTGATCTTCGAGGCAGAGGGCTGCTCGGTGGGCGTATTCTTTGCCGCCTTTTCCTTTCTGGCCGTTCAGGAAGTTGCCCGAGTAGAACTGGATGCCTGGCTCCTGCGTGTAGACCTTAAGGACTCGACCTGAAGATGGGTCTTTCAGCGTTGCGGCCAGCGCGTTCTTGCCGGTCTGATTTCGCAGCACGTAGTTGTGGTCGTAGCCGAGCACTGGCGTGTCGGTCAATTCTTCGATGCGGTCGCCGATCCGGGTCGACTTGCGGAAGTCCAGCACTGTTCCTGCAACGTCAGCGATCTTGCCTGTTGGAATGAACGTGTCGTCGACTGGCGTGTACTTGTCGGCTTCGAGTTGAAGTTCGTGGTCGAGGACTGTTGGGGAACCGGCGCCGGCAAGGTTGAAATATGCATGGTTCGTCAGGTTCACCGGCGTAGCTTTGTCCGTCGTCGCTGAATAACGAATTGAAAGTTTGTTGTCGTCAGTCAGGATGTACCGGACGTTGATTTTCAGCTTGCCTGGGTAGCCCTCTTCGCCGTCGGGGCTGGTGTATGAGAATGCGGCTCCGACACCCTTCTTTGGCTCAACGATCTTCCCTTTCCAGACTACTTTATCGAGGCTGCGTTCGGCTCCACCGTGAAGGTGGTTCGGCTCGTTGTTAATGGCGAGCGTGTATTCCTTGCCGTCGAGCGTGAATTTCCCTTTGGCGATCCGGTTGCAGACTCGACCGGTTGTGCAGCCAAAGTATTGATTACCTTCTCCTTCGTAGCCGGCGACGTCGTCGAAGCCGTTGACGATATCTGCGGCTTTGCCATCACGGTCCTTCGCCAGGATCTGCCGGATTGCCGCTCCGCGAGAAATGATCGAGACCGTCAGACCTTGAGCGTTAGTCAGAGTGAATTCGTCTACGGCCACACCGTCGGCGGTTTTTCCGAACGGTTTCTGGGTTGCGGTGCCTTTACTTTCGGCAGCCTGAAGGCAATTCGCCGAAGTAATCGACAGGGTCAGAGCAGCGAGCATTGTCAGAAAGTTGATCTTCATGATGGTGTGTTCCCAAAGTTGCGATCGCAGAGCGATTTTACGTTGATTGGTTAGCTGGTCGAAGTCCGATACCCTTCGAACTTCGCCGCTGGAAGTTGAATGATTCTCAACAGGATGTCGAGTCTCGCGTGAGACGATCGAGGGTGCAATCGTAACTGCGGATTCAGTTCTTGCGGGTGCTTAATCGGCGGCTCGCAAAAAGTTCCTTGCACGGTATTCAGGCAATCGAGCCACGTAGGATTTAATTGTGAATGACGATTCCGAAAACCTCGAAGCTGGCGACGCGACTGCCGAAGACTCCGGACAATCGCAGGGGAAGCCGCTGCGACTTGATCAGTTCCTGAAACTGTGCGGCGTCGCAGAAACGGGCGGTCACGCGAAAGTTCTCATCCAGGGCGGCGAGGTTCTACTCAATGGAGAAATTGAGACGCGGCGGCGGAAAAAACTTTCGATTGACGATGTGATTGAGGTTTTCGATTCCGTACTGCCGGTCGCTGAGTTTTTCTCGGCGGAGTGAACGCTGCGTAACTACTTCTTGTTCTTGGCAGATTTTGTCTTGAGGCGGGATGCGTACTCGGGCCGTTTCCGCCACTCGTCGAAGTATGGCCGATACGCGTCGACGGTCATCCAGAACCGCGGCTCAGGTTCGCCCTTGTTGACTCGTCCTTCAGGGTAGTCTTTTCCGGCGAGGCTGTTCGCAATCGAAGCGTTGCGAGCTTCAAGGGTCTTCGTCATCCGAGCAGCAAGATCGGGGTGACTTTCGTAGAGATTCTTCGCTTCGAGTGGATCAGTTGCCAGGTCGTACAGTTCGAAGGTTTTCTTCTTGCCCTTGCCGTTAAAAAGCAGTTTGAAGTTGTTTTCGAGAATCGCTGAATTGCCGAAACAACTGAACGAAATCGGTTTGTCCCGCTTCGTCCAGCTCTCAGTGAAGAGACCTTTAAGGCTCTGGCCATCCTGTGGTTTTTGCATGACCGAATCGGGCAAGTCGACGATCTCGGCAACCGTCGGGAAGATGTCCATTGCGACTGCTGGAAACTCGGTGACTCTCGGCTTTGTAATGTGAGCCGGCCATTCAACAACTGAGGGCACGCGCAGTCCGCCTTCGTAGAGGCTGCCTTTGAAGCCTCGCAGATCGCCGACGGTGCTCGGAGTAATCTTTGGCAGTCCGCCGTTGTCACTCGTGAACCAGACAAGGGTATTGTCTGCGATATTGAGATCCCGCAGACCTTTTCGCAGTGCGCCGATGCTCCGATCCATCGCGACCAGTTCTCCGTGCTGATCTTTCGACGCGTTATCAAGATGAGCGAACTCCTTCGTGTCCTCATCTGAAGCCATGAACGGGTTGTGCGGAGTGCCGTACCAGATCACGGAGAGAAACGGTTTGTCGGCTTTCGCCTGTTTGCCGATAAATTTTAATGCCTCGTCAACAATGATCTCTGACGAGTCTCCTTTGAATTCGACGAACTCGCCCTTACGGCTCATGATCGGATTGCGATCGAAAAAGTTCGTGACCGACAGCCATTCATCAAAACCAAATACGCCAGGATTGTGAGAGTCCTCGGCAAGAATCGGGGACGCCCGGGCCTCGCAGGCCGTTGAGGTGCCACTTGCCGAAATGGCCGGTTACATACCCGGCATTCTTCAACGCCTGGGCAATCGTCTTTTCCTGGCGACGAAGAGCGTAACCGTGACTCATCACGCCGGTCCGCTCGTTTGTTCGGCCAGTCAGAACGCTCGCCCGAGTCGGAGAGCAAACCGGAGCCGCCGCGTAGTACCGATCGAAACGCAGACCATTCGCAGCCATCGCGTCGAGGTTTGGTGTCTTCAGGACCGGATTGTTGTAGTACCCGGTCTGCCCCCATCCCTGATCGTCGGCCATCACGAGGATGATGTTCGGTCGACTGTCGGCAGCGACCGACTGAGCAGGAGCAAACGCTGCCTGAAAAGTTGCAACAAGCAGCAGCGAGACAGTCGTCATACAAGTGCTTAACGACGAACGGCGGATCACGAAGAAGGAATTCATTGAGGTCTTGTCTTTCGTGTTTCTCAAGTATGTCTCAAAAAGAGCGACTTCAACGCTCATCCTTACGAGTTGCCAAGGATTAGCCGAACGAGTCGTGGTGTGAGGCGTTGAAAGGCTCTTGCTCGGTGGCTGAGTTGATTTTTGACGACCGAACTCAACTCGCCGAACGTCCGGTGGAATTCGGGAATCAGGAAGTAAGGGTCGTAGCCGAACCCGTTTGCTCCGCGAGCTTCGTTGATGATACGGCCGCGGCACGTGCTTTCTTCGGTCATTCGGATTGCTCCGTCTGGACTTGAGATCGCCACGTGGCAGGTGTAATGAGCTCCGCATTTTTCAGGAGCAGTATCGGCAAGTTCGGTCAGCAACTTCTGATTGTTGCGTTCATCGGTCGCACCCTCGCCGCTGAACCGCGCCGAGTAGACACCGGGCGCTCCGCCGAGAGCGTCAACGCTCAGCCCGCTGTCTTCAGCGAGAACCCACTCCTTGATGGCCAGAGCGGTTTCAGTAGCTTTTTTGGCCGCATTCGCCGCGAACGTGTCGCCGTCCTCGATCACTTCGGGGATGTCGGCGAAATTGGCAATGCCGATGACTTCGATCCCGTGCGGCTCAAGGAGTTGTGAAATTTCGTTGAGCTTTTTCTGGTTTCGGCTGCCGACGACAAGCCGCGATGTTTTCGGTGCGTTCATGAGAATCTGCGAGGTTAAATTACGAGGCTACCGAGAAGTAATGTCGGAAGATTGCCCGAGCTTTAAGATCCATATAGATCACAGAGGACATAGAGAAACAGGATGAAATAATTCTCCGTGTTCTCTATGGCTTGAATCTGACCGGGCTAATGCGACGGGCGGATTCTGGCGTCGACCGCCTTCAGAAGAAAGCTATCAGGGCTGTCGAAGTCGGGCCGGTTGCTGATTCAACGCGATTAGCTATCTTGCGGAATTAGATTTCAAGCGATTTTCAACAGGATCAATCTTATGGCTGATGCATCGCCGTGGATTTTCGACGTTAAGACAGACGAGTTCGAGCAGCAGGTCGTCCACAAGTCCTCAGAAGTCCCGGTTATCGTCGACTTCTGGTCTCCGTCGTGTCAGCCGTGTCTGCAACTTGCACCGATCATCGAGCAGGCAGTCAACGACGCAGCGGGCAAGCTGCTGCTTGCCAAGGTGAACGTCGACGACAACCCGGAACTCGCTCAGATGATGGGCGTTCAATCAATACCCGTTGTGGTTGCGTTCTTCGAAGGTCAGGTCGTCGACCACTTCCAGGGCCTCATACCCGAAGACCAGTTGAAAGAATGGCTGGGGAGGCTCGTTCCGTCGAAAGCGGCCGAGGCATTCAAGGAAGCGCTGGACCTGCTGGAGTCAGATCCTGCTACGGCGGAAGTGAAGCTCCGCGAAGTTCTTGAGTTGGAACCATCAGACACGGTCAAGATATACCTTGCCCAGGCATTGCTTGCTCAGAACAGGGACGAAGAGGCAGGTGCGATTATCGCTGAGCTTGAGGTTCGAGGATTCCTGGAACCGGAAGCCGAGACGATCAAATCTCAGCTTGAGATGCGAGCAAACGCCGAGGAGTCTGGCGGAATTCAGCAGGCACGAGCGGCCGCTGAAGGTGCTCCCGATGACCTTGCACTTCAGATCGATCTTGCCGACGCGCTGGCCGTCGATAACAAACATCGTGAGGCCTTCGAAACATTGCTTGCCGTCGCGACGCTGGACCGAGGCGGTGAACACGGCGACAAGGCTCGCCAGCAGATGGTAAAGCTGTTCGACGTTGTCGGAGCCGGCAGCGAACTGGTCAGCGAATACCGCCGCAAGCTGGCGACAGCGCTCTACTAAAAGTGCTCCCTCCCTACTTCTGACTTTTCAACCACGAAAGAAACGAAAGATTCTGTTCTGTACTTTCGTGTATTTCGTTTCTTTCGTGGTTCTAAAATATTCACGTGAAAGTCAGCCCTCAATCACTGCCGATCGTCCCCAATCAGTAAAGCAAAGCTAGAAATGACTGATACCTTTCGTCGTCAAATTCTGCTCCTGTTTGTCCTCGTTCTCGTCGTACCGTCATCGACGTTTGCTCAAAGGAACCTGACCGACATTCCAGATCCGGATCCGGAAATTGAGCGGAAGTCGTTTATCGTTGCTGACGGATGGGAAGTGAATCTGTATGCGGCTGATCCTCAGATCGCCAAACCGATTCAGATGAACTTCGACCCTCAAGGCCGGCTCTGGATCGCCAGCTCAGAAATCTATCCACACATCAAGCCGGGCGAGAAAGCTAACGACCGGATCCTCGTTGTTGAGGACAAAGATGGCGACGGAACGGCTGACAGCACCAGGGTGTTCGCCGACGGACTGTTGATTCCAACGGGCGTTCTGCCAGGAGACGGCGGCGTTTACGCGGCAAACAGCACGGAGTTGCTTCATTTCTCAGACACGGACGGCGACGGAAAGGCCGATCGCGAACGCGTCGTTCTTTCTGGATTTGGCACCGAAGACACGCATCACATTCTGCACACCCTTCGCTGGGGGCCGGACGGGATGCTTTACATGAACCAGTCGATCTACATTCATTCGCACATCGAAACCCCGCACGGTGTTCGCCGGCTTAACGCTGGCGGGATCTGGCAGTTTCGACCAGAGACAATGCATCTTGAAGTGTTCGCTCGAGGCTGGGTCAACACGTGGGGACATCAGTTTGACCGATCCGGGCAGTCGTTCGTGACCGACGGAGCGGGTGGCGAGGGCATCAACTATGCAATTCCCGGAGCGGCTTATCCGACGGCGCAGGGAATTCCGAAGATCTTTCATGGCTTGAATCCCGGCAGCCCGAAGTACTGCGGGTTGGCGATTGTCAGCGGAGAGCAATCCCCTGACGACTGGCAGCGTGACCTGATCACCAACGACTTCCGAGGTCACCGTGTCTGCCGGTTCAAACTGAGCGACGATGGAGCTGGTTACGCGTCGCGTGAACTTGGCGAATTGATCAAGACTCCCCACGTCGCTTTTCGACCGATCGATGTCGCGATGGGGCCGGACGGAGCGATCTACATTGCCGACTGGTACAACCCGATCATCCAGCATGGTGAAGTCGACTTCCGCGACCCTCGCCGAGACCACACGCACGGCCGCATCTGGCGAGTTTCGTACAAAGGGGCAAAGGCAGCAAAGCGACCGAAGCTTGTTGACGCGTCGGTTCCAGAATTGCTCGAACAGTTGAAGTCACCAGCAGGCTGGACTCGCGAGCAGACTCGCCGAGTCCTGAAAGAACGCGGTCGAGACGCTGTGCTTGGTCCTTTAAAAGCCTGGACGAAATCCGTCACCGACGACCAGCACAAACTGGAAGCTCTCTGGCTGTTTCAGGCCCTGAGGTCTCCGAATGAATCGCTGCTCCGAACTCTGATCGTTCACTCGAAGGCGCCGGAAGTCCGAGCTGCGGCGGTACGCGTCGCTCAGCACTGGCGAAACGATCTGCCTGCCGAAGAAGTCCTCAGCCTTGTGGGCCGCTGCGTTCACGACAAGCATCCCCGAGTTCGCCTGGAAGCTATCCGGGTTCTTGGCAACATTGGCACGGTCGAGGCGATTACTCGAGCAATGGAAGCTGTCGACGAACCAACGGACCGATTCCTTGACTACGCTTTGTGGCTGACTGCCTGGGAATCTCGGAATACCTGGTTGCCGCTTGTCGAGTCCGGGAAGCTGACTTTCAACAGTCCGGCACAACTTACTTTTGCATTGATGGCCGCGAATGCCGCTTCGGCCGTTCCGCAGCTCATCACGTTGCTCGGTTCAGACGGCCTATCGGGCCAACGCTGGAATGAAGCCGTCAACCTTGTCGTCTCTCGAGGCAACCCTCAGCAGTTCGGCACACTGCTCGCCGTCGCCGCCAGCGAGGCGGACGATGCACAACGTCATGCACTGCTGCACGCCCTTGTCGTCACTTCGCGACAACGCAGATTCAAACCGGCTGGCGATCTGTCGCCCCTGGACGAGCTGTTAAACGAGGACCAGCCGACCTCTATTCGTGCTTTGGCTGTTGAAGCGGCTGCGGCATGGAAAGTTCAGAAGCACGCCATCACGATTCCGGAATTAGCGATCGATGCTGAGACGCCATTGCCAGTCAGAACGGCAGCGATAAGAAGCCTGGCAATCCTCGACCATCCATCTAACACGCAACTCCTGGCCGATTTCGTGCACTCAAAAACGGAGCCGTACGAAATCCGTGAAGCAGCCGTGCTGGGAGCCACCTCTCGACACCCGGCCCTCGGGGCGAAACTTGCGGTCGATCTGCTTGCATCAAGCAGCGGCTCCGACCCAACACGGCTGATCCAGACACTCGTCCAGAACCAGCGAGGTCCTGGTGCGCTGGTAACAGCACTCAAAGGCCGAACGTTGCCGCAGGATGCGGCAAAACTTGCTGTGCGAGCGATCGACAGTTCCGGTCGAAAACTCGACGCACTGAAGTCAGCCATCTCAGCCGCGGGATCAATCACGTCGGGTGCGAAGAAGCTTACGGCCGACGAGATGGCGTCATTCGTTGCCGACGTTCGGAGCAAAGGCGACCGAACCCGTGGCGAAGCGGTGTATCGTCGAGCCAGCCTGTCGTGCATGAAGTGTCACGCGATTGGCGGAGCGGGTGGAAAAGTCGGGCCAGACATGGGCAGCATCGGAGGGAGTGCTCAGATCGATTACCTGGTGCAGTCGCTGCTTGATCCAAACGCCAAAGTCAAAGAAGGCTATCACACGGTGATCGTTGTCACCGACGAAGGAAAGACCTTTTCGGGGATCAAAGTTCGACAGACGGACACTCAACTGATTCTTCGAAATGCTGAAGGTGTAGAAACGGCAGTTGCTCTGGACACGATCGACGAACAGGTCAACGGCACCTCGCTGATGCCAGCCGGATTGTCCGACAAACTGACGCACCAGGAGCTGGTTGATGTCGTGCGTTTCCTTTCCGAGCTTGGGAAAGTAGGCGGTCTGCAGGTTAGCCGTGACCGAATCGTTCGTAACTGGAAGGTTCTGATTCCGTCAAAAGATGTGACCTACAAACTGCGACGAACCCGTCTGGCATCGGTTACCGAAGACGATCCGGCCTTTGTCTGGCAGTCGGCCTATAGTCGTGTGAGTGGCGAGTTGCCTCTGAACGATCTTCCGAAAGTGATGTACCGAGGACCGTTCCAGAAAGCTCCTTCGGGACTGAACTTCCTGCGATTTTCGCTCGACGTCGGTACGGCCGGGGAAGTGGAACTCGCCCTGAACTCAATCGATGGCGTGACCATCTGGCTGGACGGAGTTCAGCTTGAATCCGCCGATTCGACCACGCTGGATCTCAAGGCCGGTCGGCATCGAATCACGATGATGGTTTCACAGGTCGAAAGAACCGAGCCGGTTCAGGTTCAGGTCAACGACGTGCCCGACTCGAGAGCTCAGGTTCAGCTTCTGGTTGAGTGAGAATATACAGGACAACAGACGTCGCCTTCAGAATGTAAGGATCGCACGGCCAACCTGGCACTCAAATCTGGCGATGGGCGTGGCCAGCGCGTACGATGACGCCATAACCATCTAACATTTGGCCGGAGCCGCACGTTGTGTGGTTGGCTGTCGACTTCAGGTTGAGGTTTATTCGATGAGCGAACTGGTTGTTAAATGCCCGAAATGTACAAAGGGCTTAAAGCTTCGGGATCGGAGCAAAATCGGCAAGAAGGCTCGCTGTCCAAAATGTAGTCACGTTTTCGTGCTGACCGCTCCGCCTGAACCTGATCAGGGCGAAGACGAAGTCGAACTGAAACTTGCGTCCGATGCCGCTCCTCAGCCTGCCCCCCAACCGGAGGCACCTGCGGTCGGTGTCGCAGCTCGCTGGGTTCCTGACAACGCGCCACCGCTGGAGCAGGCCGCTCCTCAACAACCAGTGCCACAGCAGGCAGCTTCCCAATCATCATCAGCCGCTCCGATGTTTGAAACTCCAGCTTCTGGCCCCGTTGTCGTTGCACCGGAAGACGCTGGTGGAGTCGCACATCTGAAGGCACTCAAAAAGAAAAATGCAAAACGAAGAAACACAGCCATCATCGCAGGCATCTTGACCGCCGCAGCCGTTGGCGGAGCGGTGTACTTCGCACAGGATCATCTCGAAGCCGCAAAGTTGGCCGAGGAAGAGGCTGCTAAACCGAAAGTCGACGAAGACCTGAAGGCTGAAAAAGATCGCCTGCGTCAGAATACGGAAATTGCCAAAGCATCGAGTCCTACGACAGGCGGTCCGATCCCGATGAACTGCATGCCACTCGGCGCGCGAATCATCGTCAGTCTGCGGCCAGCAGAGTTGTGGAAAGCCGGCAGCCGAGGTGAAGAAGTTCGTTTCTGCCTTGGACCATTCGGTGAATGGGCGACGGCCAAACTGACGGAACTTTGTCAGTTTGAGCCGGCTCAGATCGAACATGCATTGATTGGGATTATCCCTGGTGAAGTCGGCGAACCGCCGCAGGTGACCGCCGTCGTTCGGCTTGCGGAAGCGGCAAAGAAATCAGAACTGCTTGTTAAGTTCGGCGGCGAGCGGAATCAGGATCACGGCTATCCGATGTACGTTCGGGACGACCTCAGCTTTCTGATCGGATCCGATTTGAAAATGATCGCGGTCGCTCCCAGTGGAGTCACCGCGGAAGAAATGGCGTCGTCAGTGCAGTATGCCAATCCGCAGTCGGATGGCATCGACGCCCTGTTGCCGTCAACCGACGCTGAACGTCACCTGACCGTTGTATTCGAACCGCGCAGCATCGTCCGGCACCGGGACACAATCTTCCCGGAGCCTGTGTGGCAACTGATCGATCGAAGTATGGAATTCTTCAACGACGAAGAAGTGGAAACCGTCGCCTGGAGCATGCACTTCGGGGACAAAAAGTTTCACTCCGAATTGTTGATGCGAAACCAGACGATCGTGATGGAACATTTGCTGCAGGGGCTGGTGCGGGACAGGTTGAAAGCACTTCCGAAACAATTGGTGGGCATGGTCGAGCGAATGAACCCTGGCGTGATCGGCCCGAGAAAGGTCATCGGCCGTTTTCCAGCGATGACTCAAGTGTTCGCCATGTCGACCACGGCCGGAACCGGAACTCGCTACGCACAATTGACCACCGAGCTTCCTGAACGAGCTGCTCCAAACCTGGCACTCGGCGGATTGCTTGCCTGGGATGAGTCAACTCGTACCGACTTCAACACTGCCACCAAACAGGTCAGGCCCGCAGACTCTGGACCAAAACTGCCTGACTTGATTGCTGATCGCTTGAAGAAGGTCATCGATGTCGAATTTGCACGGACTCCATTTCAGGATGCCATTAGTTATATCGCCGATGAATGCCGGTGCGATTTCTACATCGACGGCGACGCTCTGAAGCTGAGCGGCTACACGAAAAACATGGCGGAGGATTTCGCGAAAAAATGCAGCGGCCTCGACGCTCTTAAGTACCTCGTCACTCGTCCGATCAACGGACAGCCCAACGCTCGCTGCCTCGTCATCCAGGAAGACCAGAAGCGTTTTCTGATGACGACAAAGCCAGTTGCCGATGAAGCCGGCCTTACGTACATCGAATTCGAATAAGGTTGGGGCATGACGAAGCCAAAGTCGGATCGTGGATCTCGAGATGTTTGTCCGTTATGCAAGACTCGCTTGCGGCTTTCGATGACTGCCAACGAGCCGTCACTTGAGTTCGATTGCCCCGAGTGTGAAATTTCACTTATCGCCAGTTGGGAAGATACTACGGGCGTCAAAATCTCCGCTGTTGAAGATGAAGTTTCAACAGAGGTTCCCGCTCAAGATCAAGCAACACGACTGACTCGCAACTTACGTGCGAAGCCCCGAACCATTGCGGCTGTGATCACCGCCTCTATCGGACTGATTCTGGCGATCAGCCTGGCTTCGACAGAAGGTACTCCATCGACGAAGTCGATACCGGACGAGACTGGGATTCCCGGGGACGCTGTCGACCCTCCTGGCGAAGAAGCCGAGGTACCTGACAAGTCAGTCGCTGAGGTCGCGATCCCGATAGAGCCTGCAAGAGAAGCAGGGCTGATTGTTGACGCTGCTTCGGAGATTTCAGAGCAAAGAAGCAACGACCGTTCCGGCTCCGCTGAAAAAGCAGGCGAAATGTCGTTGGCACCGCCAGTCGGGTTGATCGAAAAGGCTGGTCAACCTTCTGTAACATTGGTCTCTGCGGATAGCGAGGCCTCAGGAACCGATCCCGCAGTTTCCGCAGTCGAACAGATCGTGTCCGATGTGAAGGGCGACTTGCCAGAAGGTCTTGTTGGGAAGCCGCTCGATGGGCAGTCTCAACAACCGAAGCCTAAACCGATGAGTGTCCAGGAACGGCTTGGGATTTCGATCGAAAGTTTTCGGCAATCGAAGCCCTTGACGCTCCGTGAAGTGATTAAGACGGTCGAGCAAATGTGTCGCGTTCATGTTGACGTTACTGCAACGCCGCCGAATTTGCTTTCTACAGAGGTGACGCTTTCGTTGAAGGGGACAACACCGGCGGACATCCTCTCAGAAGCTGGGCGAAAGGCAGGCCTTCGTGCTATCGTTGACGAGTCCTCGGTTCGAATGATCCCCGAGGATGACTGAACAGCCGCCCGAATCCGATTCAGCAAGCAGGACTTCATGCAACCTGACGACAAGATTTGCTACTGCTTCCACGTGTCCAAGCGGAAGATTTGCAACTTCATCCGCATCAATAAACCTCGGCGAGCAAGCCAGGTTAGCGAGTGCAACAGTGCAGGTTCGGGCTGTGGCTGGTGCATCCCATTTATCGAAAAGCTGTTCGATGAAGCGAAACATGGGCAGGAAGTCGAAGCTCTGTCAGCCGAAGAATATGCCCAGGCACGCGGAAGCTACATTCGAGCTGGTAAGGGCAAACCACCGGCCGGTGCGACGCCCCCGCCGGCATGAATTTACCGATTCAATGTTGAGATTTACGACGGAGACAACTCTGTGATTTACAGCAACGTTTTTCTGACGGTCAAAGACGAGTCGGACGTTGACAAAGTTCAGCAATTGCTGATTCAGCAAGGAACTTTGTCGAAGCAGGAGCCAGGGTGCGCGAGGTTTGAAGTTTACCATTCGAAGAACGAGCCAACGTTCTTCATGCTGATCGAGCGGTGGGAATCGCAGGAACACCTTGATCGGCATCGGGAAGCGAAAGCGTATCTCGAAATTTATCAGCCTCAGGTGTTGCCTTTGGTTGACCGAGTTCCTCATCCATCAGATCTCGTGTTCTGATGGCGGAGTGACGCCGGCTTGAGTTCCGTTCACCACGCTGGTGAGTTTCCTGCACGCTTCTTACGATGCCCATGCGCTCGTCATCGATTGACTTTTTCTACAGGGTATCGGCTATGACGCCTCGAGAGGTGCTCGCGTTAATCCGCGAACGTGAGATTCAAGCAGTTGATCTGCGGTTTATGGATTTCCCCGGCACGCAGAAGCATTTTACGGTTCCAGCACAAGCTCTCACCGAAGACAGCTTTGATCGCGGCTTCGGCTTCGATGGTTCGTCACTGCGCGGCTGGCAGGCGATTAACGAGTCCGACATGCTGGTTGTTCCCGAAGCGGAAACGGCATTTGTCGATCCATTCATGAAGCAGACGCTGGCGCTGACGTGCAACATTCAGGATCCAATCACCAGGCAGGATTACGCTCGCGATCCTCGTAATGTCGCACGCAAAGCAGAAGCGTACATGAGGTCGACGGCGATCGCTGACGAGGCGTGCTTCGGGCCGGAAGCGGAATTCTTCGTCTTCGACAGCGCGACCTTCGACCAGAACGAGCACGAAGGTTACTACCATCTTGAAAGTGCTGAGGGGCAATGGAACCGCGGCCGGCAGAAACCGATCGGCCAGGAAGCCAACTCCGGTTACAGCATCCGGCAGCGCGAGGGGTATCTGTCGACACCGCCAGCCGACACGCTGCAGGAGCTAAGGACCGATGTCATGCTCGCGCTGCAGGAATGCGGCGTCGAAGTCGAGGCGCACCATCACGAAGTCGCCTCGTCAGGCCAGTGTGAAATCGACATCAAGTACGGACCGCTTGTTCGTACCGCCGACGCGATGCTGCTTTATAAGTACGCAGTGAAGAACGTCGCCGCGAGACACGGCAAAACGGCCACCTTCATGCCCAAGCCTGTCTGGAATGACAACGGCTCGGGGATGCATCTGCACTTTTCATTGTGGCGAAATGGTGAGTCGCTGTTTGCTGGTTCGGGGTATGGGGGACTTAGCGATACGGCTCGGTTTGCCATTGGCGGAATCCTCAAGCACTCCGGTGCGTTGCTGGCGTTCTGCTGCCCGACGACGAACAGCTACAAGCGATTGATCCCTGGATTTGAGGCACCGATCAACCTGACCTATAGCTACCGGAACCGTTCGGCTGCGATTCGAATCCCCGTGCACAGTCCAAACCCTGAGGACAAGCGATTCGAATTCCGCTGCCCGGACTCATCTTCGAATCCTTACCTCGCGATGGCGGCCGTTCTGATGGCCGCGCTCGACGGAGTCCAGAATCGCATCGATCCCGGCCAGCCGCTCGACAAGGACATCTACGATCTTGATCCTGACGAGCTGGATGACGTCGCGAGGACTCCGGCATCGCTCGAAGAGTCTCTTCAGGCATTGCGGGACGATCACGAATTCCTACTCCGAGGCGACGTGTTCACGGAAGACGTGATCGATACCTGGATCTGGTACAAAACCGAGCATGAAGTCCGAGCCGTCCGAGAGCGGCCGCATCCTTACGAATTTGCTCTGTACTACGATATCTGATGCGCGGGCAGATCTTTTCGGAAGTCTTCAGCACGGCCAACGTCGGTAGTCATTACCCAAACAAGGGCTGGATGACGTTTCCGCTGTTGAGCCGGGACGGCCGCCCGAGACGGTCGTGGACTTCCGCATTCGGCGGAATTCCCAGGAGCTTGTAGACGGTCGCACCGACATCGTCGGGCGAGTACGCCGTTGTGACGGGGTAGGCACCGATGTCGTCGGAACGGCCGATCATCTGGCCGCCTCGTACGCCGCCGCCTGCAAAGAAGCCGAAGAAGCATGGCCCCCAGTGATCGCGTCCTTTTTTGTCGTTGATCTTCGGGGTCCGACCAAACTCGCCGAGCATCATGACCAGTGTGTCGTCCAGACGACCGCTTTGGTGAAGATCGTCAAGTAGCGCCGCGACTCCCATATCAACAGGTGGCAGAAGACGATCCTTTAACGTCGGGAAAATATTTCCGTGGTTGTCCCAGGTCTGAGCACCTCCGACATTCACCTGGACAACCGGCACTCCGACTTCGATCAGACGCCGTGCTACCAGCAATGACTGCCCAGTCGTATTCCGCCCGAACCGGTCTCGGACCGCGTCGGCTTCGCGGTTCAGTTCGAAAGCCTGTGCAAGTCGACTCGAAGTCAGAATTGAAAAGGCCAGTTGCTGATCGTCGGTCAGTCGAGTGGCTTCCGCGGCTCGATCAAGTTGTTGCTGCTGAATGTTGATGTCATTCAGGAGCGTCTCCCGGCGATCCAAACGCGACACGTCAATTCCAGGAGACAACGTCAGGGCGTCGACTTTGAAGTCGGGTTTTTGCGGGTCGCCTTTAATCTGCCACGGATCAAACTTCGGTCCTAGAAATCCGGCATGCTGCCCTGGCCAGGTCAGTGGTCCCTGCAAGAGGAAAGTTGGCAGGTTTACTCCACTGGGGATTCCGTCATTTCGGGGACGCAGGAAACCCAGCCCCGACGAGTAACATGGCCAGTCGTCACGTGACGCCACTTTGTCGAAGAATGCTCCTGGCTGGAGATGCCCTGTCAGCACGTGGTGCGTTGACATCAGGTGGTTGTTGTCTTTGTGGGAAAGCGTCCGGACGACGGCGTACTTATCAGCCTGCTTTGCAAGATGCGGCAGGTGCTCACAAATTTGCATTCCGGCCACGGCGGTTGAGACCGGATTGAACTCGCCGCGGATCTCTGCCGGAGCGTCCGGTTTCATATCAAACGTTTCGTGATGGCTGGCGGCGCCGGTCAACCACACAATCACAATCTGTTTAGCGCTGTCGCCCGATGCGTTTGCTGCCTCAGCAGCGGCCGCCTTCGCGCGCGCCGCGAGGATCGAACTCAAGCCAACGCCCGCTAAGCTTGACGTCCCTGCCTGAATCAGTGCTCTACGACTGAAACCAACTGGCTTCCTCGGCTGATTATCACTTATCGGCACTTTGCGACTTCCCTGGCTGAAACAAAGATCGAAAACGATGTCTCAGTTTACGAGCCAGATGGAATTGGGGAAATGCCTTGCTACCCGTTCAGAAGAAACCGCCGAATGTTTCTGACAGTGGTTTCGGCGAATTCCAATTCGGCAGAAACTGCGTCAGTGAATTATGCCGTCCGTGAGCCGAGACGGGGCTACTAATGAACGAAACAAGTGATCTCACCCCGCCTGCTTTGCAGCAGCGAGGTCGATGGACTTCAGTACTTGTGAGAATCCAAATTTTTCGAAGCACGCCGAGAAGCTGGATTTGACGGCGTCAGGCAAGTCGGCAAGTTCACTGCCCGTAACTAGAAATCGGTTCGGAATACTGAAGAAGCCGGGGAGGCTCACAACATTTTCAGCGGTCAATGTTTCGAAATAGAAGTCGCAAATGAGGACTTCCACGTCGACAGCATTTAGAGGCGGCAAACGCAAGGGATCTGTCACGTAATCAACCGAATGTCCAGCAAGCATGAGGGCAGCGCTCATGGAATTGCAGACAGATTCGTCGTCGTCGACTATGAGCACCTTCATGTGCGAACATCCCATCCTGAGATAACTTTCGAGTGTGCAAGCAAGTCCGTTTCGAATGGACCGACCGTCTGGTTTCGAACTCAGCGGAGCGCCGCTGGAAACTGCCGAACTCAGACAGACATCAGAAAATGCAAACGGCGTACCTTTTGCACTGTGAAGCAGGTCATTCAGTAAGAACTAAACGTTGCCTGCAATGAACGATCAACAACGTTGCGACTCTGACGGGCAAATCGCCGTAACTTCAATAAATGCCTCCGTGTCAGAAAACGACGGACCAGGTATCCGCGACTCGCGGAATGGCGTCCGATCGGACACGGAATGCCGGACTCGGACACTCGGGCTGCTTCGAAACAAAGGCAGCCAGTAAGAACAAGGGAGACAATTGAGTGAGCGAACAGGAAGAACTGTTTTTACGTTCGTCTGAGCAACAGCGCGCGATCCTGGATTCTGTCGGCACGGCGATCATCACGATTGACCAGAATCAGGTCATTCGGTTTGTTAATACTGAGGCCGAAGCCGTCTGGGAATACTCTCGCGATGAACTCATCGGAAAGACGATCCACAGGTTGATGCCAACATCCTATCGCGATGCGCACGATCGAGGATTTCACAAGCGGTCCGGTGAAAGCTTTACAGATCTCGGAAACCAGTACCGGCAGATTGAAGGGCAGAGGAAATCGGGCGAGGTCTTTCCAATCGAATTGCGCTTTACCGCTGTGTCAATTGGTGACGAAGTATTTGTCACGGCCGCGGCCAGAGATATCTCTGACCGGCAAAAGATGCATGAACAGCTTGAGCGTCAGCATCAGCAGATCGCAGAACTGAATCAGCAGTTGCAACGGGAACGCGACTATCTGATGGAAGAAGTTCAAGGCGAGGGGGCGATGGAAGGGATCATCGGCCAAAGCAATGAAATCAAACAGTTGATGTCACAGGTGAATGCGGTTGCCAGAACGAACGCCAACGTCCTCATTCTTGGAGAATCTGGAGTCGGCAAAGAACTCGTCGCTCGAGCAATCCACGAACAAAGCGACCGGCAACAACACCCACTCATAAAAGTGAACTGCGGTTCTATTCCGAAGGAGTTGTTCGAGAGTGAATTCTTCGGCCACATCAAGGGGGCCTTCACGGGCGCAACTCGTGATCGCGAAGGGCGATTTGAAATCGCTCATCAAGGGTCAATCTTTCTCGACGAGGTCGGCGAAACTCCGAGTGAGCTCCAGGTGAAACTGCTTCGAGTTATCGAAGAACAGGAATTCGAGCGAGTTGGCGATAACGTCACCCGACGAGTTGATGTTCGCGTCATTGCGGCGACGAACCGAGAACTACAGCAGGAAATGAAGGCGGGCCGATTTCGAGAAGACCTGTTTTACCGCTTGGGCGTATTTCCAATTACGGTGCCGCCGCTTCGGGATCGGAATGATGATGTCATCGAGCTCGCGCGTCACTTTGCTCGGACATGCTCCAGTCAACTGAATGTTGCCGCCGCTGAGCTGACTCCAGATGGCGAAAAAGCACTAACCAGCTACAAGTGGCCTGGTAACGTTCGAGAACTGAAGAATGTCATCGAACGAGCTTTGATCCTGTCGGACGGCAAACCACTATCGGCAGAATTGTTTGAACTCCTTGGGGTGCGCAGCGAGGCGGCAATCGCTCGACTCCCCGAAGAAGAACGAACTGAGATCGAGAACGCCTTGCGGAAGCATCACGGAGTGATCAAACAAACTGCCTCAGAGCTTGGATTGAGTCGGCAGGCACTCTATCGCCGATTGGAAAAACACGACATCGATCCTCGGCAATTTACGTCGCCCAACTCACCGTAAGACGTGCCCGGCATGCGACGGTACGTTGCGGTCAATTATTTCCGTCAACGTCATCGCTGGTTTTGGAAGCAACGTTGACCTCGCCGGAAAACGAGTTCCCGCTGAGTTTGATTCCGCGGTTCGAGTCGTCGACATTCAAGTCGGCTCCGGCAGTTCGTGACACTCGACAATTTGAGATCGCTGTGTCAGTGGTCCCCTTCAGGATGATGCCGGAATCGCAGTCGGTCAGAAGTAGCCCGGTCAGCGAGAAGCCCGAACATTGATCAAGGATGACAGCACCGTCCTGAGTGGCGAACTTGTGGATCGTCGAATTCGCGAGAATGCAGTCCGCACAATTGACGAATCGAATTGTGCCCGGCCGCGAGAATTGCCGAGGGTTGAATGTGTTTCCGGAAACGACGACTCGCTGGCTGTTGGCAACGAGCAAATTGTTCGGCTTAGGGGCAAAGAAGTTGTTCGAGGACACTGTTACGTCATGCGAATAGCTGATGTCGACATTGGTTGTCGTATCGCTCATCACATTTCCGGTGATCGTGACGGAGTTGATCGGGTAGATTTCTTTCCCGGCCAAGCGAATGTTGGCTCCACCCGGCGCCTGAGTCTTCTCTTCCCCACCCGAATAGTTCGCCGAGTGCTGAATCGTGCAGCCGGTGATCGCGATCTCGGCGACTGATTTCGTTCGCGTGTCCGCAGAGCCACTGACGTCAATCAGGATGTTGGCCGTCCTGGTCGGAGTTTCGTCGCCCGGCATGTTTCCTTCGATATCGCACCCGGTCACCTGTAGATTCCGAACGTTCCCGTCTCGAACAACGATGCCCCCGGCTCTGTTGTACGAGATGTGCGAATTTGAAACGTTGATCTGGTGCAGGTTCACGTCGTCCAGAAAAACTCCGACGCCGGAATTCTCGTACAGGTGGCAATCGGAAATCACTACGTTGCGGTTTCGGTTTGAAAGGTGGATCGCGTGTCTGCACCATCGAACGGATACTCGATTCACAATCGGCTCGACGGTCTGTCGCAATTCGATTCCGTCCGCTTCTGGATGAGCCCCCAGGATTTCGATGCCCGTGACGATTGGCATCCGCTCATTCCATGTCGCTGGCTTGAATGACTTCGGCGACGCCGTGCCCTCGTGAGTACCCGTGAACCGAATCGCCGGTCCGGCGCCATCCATGATGATGGTTGCGCCCCCGATCGATTTGACGGCTGCGGCCCCGAGTTCCTTCAGGTCAAACTCCAGCGTGCTGGTGATGCGATAATTCTTTTCGATCAATAGCAGCCGTCCGCCGTTGTCATCAATCTGTGCTTGAAGCTCAGAAGTCATGTCCGGCAGCGATTGCAGAATGGGAATCTGCTCGGCCGTCCGGTCCCATTGTGCTAGACACGGCGAACATGAAATGAAGACAAGGCAAAGCAATGTGATGAGGGGACGCATTCTGATTCTCTCCGAGTTGATACTTTGATTCCGACGAACGAGCAGTATCGAGGTCTGTCGGAGATTCAATCAATCGACTGGGCGGAAAAGAGGTCGGATGGTGGGAAAGTCACCAACTCAAATGATGCCGCGGCTGGGCAGGTTTCGCGATTTGCGGAGCAGGAGCGTGTTTGCCAGAAGATAGATTTTGCCCGGCGACCAACTTCGTGGTTGCAGGACCGCTCGTGTGGCGGTGGGACTCGCTCGACTCGGCTGCAAGTTTTCGAATTGCACGAGCGAACTGCAGATAAATCTCTCACTGCGAAATATTTTGAGGGCTTGAAAATGCAAAGAGGCCGCCGCAAGTTCTACGCGCGAGGGCATCGGCGTTGAACTCACGGCGGCCAGAGGGCACAACTCCTATCTTCTGGGTGTGACACCTCTCTGGAGAATCTTATGGAATCTTTCAAAATTGCGGCCGTCAGCATGAACAGCCCGTTCGATGAACTCGATTGGGTGTTCGGTCAGATGGACGATTACTGTCGGGAAGCAGCGAATTCGGAAGCACGCCTTGTCCTGTTTCCAGAATTACTGATCCATTCACACTGCAATCCGAGAACCTGGGAATTGGCAGAATCCGTTCCCGACGGGCCAAGTGTTCAACGCTGTATCGAAATGGCGAAGAAGTACGGGCTGGTCTTGTCGGTTGGGATTTCCGAAAAACCGCGAGACGTCGTCTTCAACACGCAGTTTCTGGTTGGGCCGGACGGCTATATCGGCAAACAACGCAAGATACACATGTCGCGGGACGAGACCCTCTACTACAAAGGCGGCCGCGAGATCGAGGTTCACGACCTCGGTTTCTGCAAAGTCGGGACGATCATCTGCTACGACAATCAGTTTCCCGAAGTTGCCAGAATTCTCGCGTTGAAGGGAGCGGATGTCCTGCTGATGCCTCACGCGGCTCGCATTCAAATGTGGGATGAAACGCCTGGCTCCGCGGCTGCCGCGCGGCAACACTCGATCGACTTCTTTACATCGTGCTACGCGATGAGGGGGCGAGAGAACGCCTGCTTCGCGGTGCTGGCGAACATGGCTGGCAGGGCAGGGCAACTGGATACTTATCCCGCGGGCTCACCTGCGCAGCCGCATCACTGTGGTGGTGGGCTTGTATTTGCACCGGATGGGGAAGTGCTTGCGTCCACGCAGCGAGACGAAATTCGTGACGAGATGATAGTTTGCGAGCTGGATTCAAGCCGACTCGCCGCAGAACGAAGCCTGCCGAACTACACCGTTAGAACTCGTCGACCTGAGTTGTACGACGAATTGATTCGGCTCAGCGATGACGCGTGACGATATGAACGAAGGGCGAACGGCCAGGTCACGATTCTTTGACCCAGTTCGGGACTGGCGTCAGTTGGAAGGCCTCGTCGATCTCTTCGGCCAGTCCTGTAACAACATCTCCAGCGTCTGCTGCGCCGTCACCGTTTCCACCAGCAACCTGATCTGTCTCAGTTCCGCCGTCGACGTCGTCAGAGTCGGCTCCACCAAAGATCGTGTCTGAGCCGGCCTCGCCACGAATCGAATCGTCTCCCGAACCGCCGTAAGCGATATCGTCGCCGAGTCCGCCAAGGAGTGTGTCGTTGCCGCTGCCGCCGGACAGGCCGTCGGTCCCGTCTCCACCTAGAAGTTGGTCATTGCCGGCTCCGCCTTGAAGAAAATCGTTGCCGTCGCCTCCGGTCAACGTGTCGTTTCCGCCCTGTCCACGTAGCAGGTCCATGAAGCTGGAGCCTGTTAATTGATCGTTTCCGGAACCACCATCAAGCGTTGGTGGGTAGGTCGGAACAAAGCCACTGATATCGATGGTGTTGTCGCCGTCGCCGCCGATCAGGTGAGCGCTTTCAATTCGGAGAATGGTGTCAGTGCCACGGCCTGTCAGCGAGCTGGCTGTCAGTGTGAAATCGACATCTCCCGTTTCCATGACAATGTCCGTGCCCGCTCCTCCATCGAGCGTGTCGTCACCCAGACCGCCGATCAGCGTATCGAAGGATGCTCCCTGTCCACGCAGTCGATCGTTGCCTTCGCCTCCGATCAGCATGTCGCGACCAGCGGCTCCTGAAAGCTTGTCGTTACCTGCTCGACCGTCAATGGTGTCGTTGCCGGCGTCGCCGAGCAGTGCATCGTTGATGTCACTACCGATCAATGTATCGTTGCCGCTGTGCCCTCGGAGCGTGACGCTGGTCTGTCCTGCGGAAAAGAAGGCTGAGGTGTCGATCAAGTTGTCGGATGCTCCACCGAACAGAATCGCTCGTTCGACTGAGACGAGGGTGTCGTTGCCGTTGCCGGTCATTGACGTGTTTGTCAGGAGAAAGTCGGCATCGGCTTCATCGAAGATGACATCATCACCCGAGCCGCCGTTGATCAGGTCATCACCTTCGCCACCGTGCAGAGTGTCGCCGGTTGAGCCCTGCCCAAACAGCCGGTCGTTACCGCTTCCACCTCGTAGACTGTCTCGCCCGCTACCACCGGCCAGATTGTCGTCGCCCGCCCCGCCAATCAGAGTGTCGCGTCCGCCGCCGCCGTTCAATGTGTCTGCGTCATCGCCGCCGTCAATGATGTCGGCCCCCGCTCCAGACAACAGAATGTCGTTGCCGGCTCCGCCTTCGATCACGTCGTCAGTGGTGGTGCCCGTTAGGGTGTCGTTGCCACCGTTGCCGCGGAGGGTGACGCTGTTCGAGTAGCCGGAAGCGTCGATCTGATTGTTCGACGAATCACCATTCAGTTCAGCTTGCTCAAGTGAGACGAGAGTGTCGGTGCCGTTACCGTCGTAACTCCCATCAAGAAGTGTTTGCAAGCTGGCGACGGCGTCATCGAGAAAGAGGTCCGTACCGCCGTTACCGTTGAGCGAGTCGTCGCCGGCACCGCCGGTCAAAGTGTCGTCGTCTGTACCGCCAGTGATGGTGTCGTTGCCGGCCCCTCCGTTGGCGACAACGCCGAATGCTCCGCCGTCCAGATCCAGAATTGTGATCTCGTCATTTCCACCTAGTGAGTTAACAGTTAACGATCCCGTTGGGTCAGCAAAGTCGATCGGCAGAGCTGTTCCGTTACTGCTGATTCGTGAGATTCCGTTGGCAGATGTGTCGTCATCTCCAACGACGATCTGCTCATCCGCGTTGGTGAGATTGAACGTTCGGGTTACCGGAGTCAGCCGGTCAACAATTCCTTCAACGCCGTTGTAGTTGTTCGTTGTTCCGTTGACGGAGATCGAACCCGTTCCGGCGACAGACTGGGACGATGTATGGACGACGGAAGTAACCGTTCCGGGGGCAAGCTCGATGCGGTCTCCGCCGACCGAGGTTTCTCCGCCAGCGTTGAATGTGACTCCACCGGCGGGTTGAGGATCTCCGCCGACGCCATCGAGAATCAGGATGTCGTCGTCGCTCGACCCATTGATGATCAGGTCAGTGACGGATGCCGCTTCGGCCTGTGCGCTCAAAACGTCATTGATGTAAACCTCATGCCGCGTACCGTTACGAATGACTCGGAATGTATCCGCTGAACCGTCGTCCGCTTCGTTGCCGTTCGGATGATCGTCGGTCGAGACTGTCCAGGTACTGGCCGTGGCGACAATTTCGATCGGTACGAGCTGATAGTCGATCGCTGTCGGGAACTCGCCCACCGCGGCAGTGATGTTGTGAGTTCCTACCAACCCATTGGAAGGAGTGATGGTCGTCGTGCCGGTGCTCGAATTAACGATGTAGTCGAGGTTGGCGTTGGCGACTTCCGGAATGAATAGACTGTTTGCGCTGAGCAGGTCCTCGTCAAGAAACGTTGCCGTGTTTCCTTCGAGGTCGATACGACTTAGCTGCAGTTCGGTCGGTGTGTCGAGGAGCGTTCGAACTGACGGCAGGTCGGCTAAGAATGGTTGATTGTTCGCGGTGTCCGCCTGGATGGTGACGTCAAAAATCTGTTGCGATTGATTGCCGTCCGGATCCGAAACGGTCACGGTGATCGTGGCTGAGCCAGTGACACCTTCCGGAGCACTCAGCATCAGCACTCCGTTTTCGATATCGGTGAAGACGTTGAATGTCGTCACAACAACCGGAGTGTCGGGAGCCGAGTTGGTGACAGGTGTTTCGCTGATCGCTTCTCGTACGGATTCACCAGTGGTGAGCAGTCCGAAGACGGTGTGCTGAGAGTCGAGATGACGTTGTGCACCTTCGGTGATGAAGAATTGCGAGTCGTTCGTGTCGTCGGCCGATTTGGCCATGGACAGCACGCCGGTCGTGTTGTGCTGCAGGTCCGGGTGGAACTGATCGTCGAAGTCTCCGAGTGATGATCCGCCTGTACCGACCGGGTCGCCATTGGGGTCACCACCCTGCAGCACGAAGCTGTTGATGACGCGGTGAAATGTCGAGCCGTCGTAGAAGTCACTTTGTGCCAGCTCGATGATCTGCTCAGTCGCTCGCGGGGCCTTGTCTTCGTAAAGCTCGAAGGTCATCACGCCGAAATCCTGGACGTCGATTTCAATGCTGCGGTTGCCTTCGGGGACGTACGTCGTGACGTCAGAGTTGCTGCTCCCTGCTGAAAACGTCAACTCCTGGTTGTCGGCGTCGGAGCCGTTCAGCGGGATGTGCAGCGGCGAACCCGACAGAAGTGTCACATCGGCGATGGGAGCGAGGACCGGCGTTGCGGTCAGCAATGAGCGGACTTCGAGCGGCTCGGTAACTGCTGGTCGGGAAGCATGATTCGCTCGACGGCGGTTCTTGAGCGACGCCGGTGAAGGCGCGTGGTTCGACGACAGGCTCTTAAGCCAGGCGAAAGTATTCATGATGACGGTGTCCGGTGGGACTGTTTGCGACGAGGTGGGAAGATGTCGCAGAGAGATGTGAGTCGTTAGGTGGGAGAATTGTCGTGTGTCTGTTCGGGAAGAAGCTGTGATCGGGCGGGCGACTGAAGGAGTCTTCTGTCGCCCGCTTTTCCGATCGCCGCCCGTTTTCAGTTGTGTGTTGAGTTGCTTTTGTATGATCAGGCAGCGCGTCTCAGCGGAACGTGTGTCGCTGTTTGTTTGGTTGGTTTCACGCTGGCCGTCTGGCCAACCAGTTGTTGCCAGTAATCCGCGGGCATGTTCGTCGCCAGTTTCAGGGCTCCGGTTGCACCTGCAAAAACCGAGTCCTTCACCTGAGTGACGTTGGCTGCGCCGTACGGTTTCAGAGCTTTGACGATTTGACGGTCCAACCCGTTGAGCTGACCACCGCCGCCGGCCAGCAGAATGTTGTTGAACAGGGACTTCTGGAAGTCGCGATCAAACTTTCCGACCAGTTCCAGAAGTGCCTCTGCGATGCCTGGCACGATTGTTCGACATGCGGCGTTCGACTGACTGGTCACGTCAATCTGAGTCGGTTTGCCCGCCATCGGAAGCGTTGCGATCGCCTTGGCTTCGCCATTGCCAACGAAACCAAATTCTTCTTTGATCTGGCGAGCCAGGTCCAGCGACAATTCGGCGTTCGGTTGGCTTTGCATGATCAGACGCTGCAACTCGTCATCTATCATGTCGCCGCCGATTGGCAGTGTGATTTGATCCTCACCTTTCGGATAGGGACCGTACATCGGGCAGATATCGATCGTGCCGGCACCAATGTCGACGACCATCGAATTGGAGAATTGGTCAATTCCATACGCGATGTTAAATGGGTCGGCAACAACCATTACTGCGTCAAGTGTTCTCTTCGCGGAATTGATGATCACTTGCTTGTTGAGAAGCGTGGCACGTGACGGGACACCAATGACGCCGTAGACCGGACGACCGGCTGGAACTTCCAGGTTGGATACAACGTGCTGAACGAGAAGAAGAGCGGCTTCTTTGTGTTTGGCGATGTCTTCCGGCCCGATGCCGACATCGGCTCCGTCGACGTATTTCAATGCGCCTCGGTGAAACGGACGAACGACATTCAGCCGCGATTGGTGAGTCAACGCTTCCTCACCGAAAAGCAATTCCCTCCCGAGCAAGGACCGGGCGTCGCGATCTTTTGGCCACCCGACGACGCTGGGGATTACAGACCGTTTTCCTTCGGATGAAGTGATTGCCGTTTTGAACGTTCCGAGGTCCAAGCCAACGTAAGTGACGGGTTGTTTCACGGTGCTCTCCTGCCAGGTACGCTGGCAACTGCTGTGGGCAATGTTGTGGCTCTTGAATGAGTGCTTCAGGTGGGCTTCGGATTTGGTCAGTGGAAGGCTGGCAATCCCATTCTGTTGACGGTCACGCGGCGGACTCGTTTTGTTTGTCGAGTTCCTGGATGAGATTCAGGTTCTGTTCAAAGACCGACCTGAGGATGCCGGCCTCATTTTCCTGGTCAACGCTGCCTTCATGAGATGAGTCGTCATCTCCGTGGTCGCTACCGATGACTCGCAGGTTAAAGTCTGACTCATCGTCGACAGCGTTCGCGTTTTCTGAGTCGGATGCGGATTCAACAGGCTGCTCAGTCGCGGCATCAGGTGGAGACGTCTGCGTTCCGAACGGGACGACGTCGGCCGAGTCGTTCTCTGAGATGGTTTTAGTGGATGCCTTGCTGGTCGCTCCGAATTGGAAGGTGACGCCGAGGTTAACTCCAAATAAATTCACCGCGGCGACACGGATGAGCAGAAAGACGCCGACGGCAAGCATGACACCGAGGAACGTCGAGATAAGTTGTGCCGCGGCGAGCGTCCATACACTTGCCTGAGTGTCGTTGAGCGTGGCGGGGACTGCTGCGGGTGACTCGTCGGAATGAGTGAGTAGTTGCGGTGCCGAATCGTAAACGTCGCCTTGTGAATCCTGGTCGTCGGCAGGCGAAGTTGATTCTTTGTTGCTGGGTGAATCATTAGTTCTGGGGCTTGCGACGAGATCTCCCGGGTTGGGGACGACCGGAATCGTCGTTGTCACTGCCTCCCGTGGGGAGTCCTGGATGGTCTCATGTGGCTGAGTTGGGATCGGGCCAACATTCTGATCGTCGATGCCGTCCGGACGGTCAATCAAACGTGGGATTATCAGCGGCCGTGAGGGATCGAGATCTTGATGACCGTTACTTTTTGTCGGTGCTTTGGCGTTGCTGATGTCTGGACTGGTGGCCGCCGTTGGCTCGATGGCGGACCACGTTCCGAACGACTTGAATTGCTGTTTCGGCAAACCTGATTCGTCTTCAGGGGCAACGGACGCGTTGACGTCCGACTCCTCGTGCTGAATCTTCTGGAAATTGTTCACCTGGCGGCGCGGCTGTGCTTCATCGGCGTTGACACTGGAAACTGCACAGACAACGAGCAAGGTCACACAGCTTCTGAACGCGACATCCAGCACGAGTTTGGATGATGGCGACGCCAGGTCACTCATCAGTTTGTACTCGGTATGTTTGCGAATAGATGCCAACATGAACGATTCCTGTCGCATGTGATGAAGTAGGGGCTTCTGCAAAACGCGAAAAAGCACCAACTATCTGTGCAGTCGTTATCGCTTATCGGCATCCGGAGATGTTCAGGTTAAGTAAAATTTAACGATTGAGTGGTTTTTGCGGGTGGTTTGGCAGCTTCGCCAGCGGCGGCGTAACGCGCGGTGGTGAGTGGCAAGTTTCTGGTGGGAGATGCACTCAAGGTGGCGGAGTGCGTTGTCGACTGACGTGATGGCCTGATTGCAGCAGCGAGCGTGCGGAAGGCAATTTTGCAGTGTTGATGTCGGAGCTTGATCAGGAATCTCAAATTGAGTTCGGGGATGCTCGAGATTCGGCTGGTTGAGGCGGAGTGTTCCCAGGCGGTTTGCGGTTCTTTGATTTGGCTGAGTAGAATCGCTGGCCTTCCGGCAGAATGCGGCGTACTGTGCGGGGGCACTTGCGGCGCGTTTCTGGTCCGCAGATTTGGTATTGAGTTAATTCGATTTCGCTTGGACATGTTCAGTCAGGTCGCTGCATGAATTCTGATCGGAGCGTTGCCTTCTGGTCTCTTCCTCTGGGAAGTTGGTTTGCCGTTCGAGTTCGAATGAGCATCTTCTTCCCATTGCTCGCGCTGGCGTTGTGCTATCGCCTGGGAACGCCGGCTGTCGGACTGTCGTTCGCGCTGGTTCTATTTATCAGCGTCGTGGCTCACGAGTTCGGTCATGTGCTGGCTGCTCGGGTGACGGGTGGAGACGGCGACGAGATTCTGCTGACTCCAATGGGAGGTCTCGCCTTCTGTTATCCAGCTCCGACGTTCCAGTCGAAGTTCTGGACGATCGCCGGTGGTCCGTTAGTGAACTTCGGGCTTGGTCTGATCGGATTGCTGCAGGTGCTGAATTCGGCCAACGCAGCGCAGTGGTTCAACCCGTTTGAATTTCCTGAAGTGCAAATGGCTGGCGGAGTATCAGTCGCCATTCCGGCATTGTGTCTGATGCTTTTCAAGGCGAACTGGTTGCTGCTTCTGATTAACCTGGTGCCCGTTCATCCGCTGGACGGCGGACGGATGCTGCAGCTTGTTTTGAATGCGAAGCTTAATTCTGACGTTGCCAGAGTCTGGTATCTCAGGGCCGGCGCGATGGTCGGTGTGACGATGGTTGTCGGTGGGCTGATGTTTGACAACACGTGGGTGATGGCGGCCGGAGCGTTGATTATTCCGCTGAATCTTGTCGAGTCATTCCAGATGCAGAACCAGGATCACGGCGAAGAGTCGTTTATGGGGTATGACTTTTCGCAAGGATACACGAGCCTCGAGCAGTCTAACTCGGACGAATTCGAAGCCGATGATCAGCCGGGAGTCCTTGCACGCTGGCGGGCTCAGAGGGAAGAAGAAAAGCGTCAGAAGCAGGAAGAAGAAGACCGCGACATGGAGCGGCAGCTTGATCAGCTTCTGGAGAAGCTCCACACGCATGGAGACAGCGCGCTGACTGCCTCTGAAAAACGCCGGTTGCAGGATATCAGTGAGCGTATGCGTCAGCGCGGTCGACCGTCCTGAAGGCTATGCGGCTGCATCGTGCCGTGTCGCTGACCGCAGTGTTGCGATGAGTTCATCAGGTCGTACGGGTTTGAGCAGAAACTCGTTCACTCCCGCGTCAGTTGCCTGTTCGATGGTCTCGTCGTCTGCGTGTCCGCTGATCAGAATTATGGGAACGGTGATGCCATCACGACGCAGCCGCTGAAAGAGTTGCAGTCCGCTGAGGCCAGGTAGTCGAAGGTCGGCGAGGACGCAGTCATTGTGTGAAGCGGCCAACTGAGTCAGTGACTCTGGCGATTCGAGTAATGATTCTGCGGACTCGAAACAAGCTGTCGCAAAGTCACAAACCGAGAGTAGCAACTCGGTGGCGTTGCGCGTTTCCAGGTCGTCTTCAATCACGAAAATTGTTGGTAGGTGTTCTGTCATGCTCGTTTTCTCGTGACCGTTTCTACGACTGAACCGTCACTTGATTGGTTGCTTGAAGAGGCAGCTCGATCGTGAATGTCAGGCCGGCTTCTGCATTCTTCGAGACCGACAACTGGCCATCGTGCTTTTCAATAATTGTTCGGCTGAGAGCGAGGCCGATCCCCAAGCCACTCGGTTTTGTTGAAAAGAAGGCGTCGAACATTTGTTGCGGATCGCCTGCGAATCCGTGACCGGCATCGCAGACGCTGATAAGAATGCTGTCCGAGTTCGATTCTGTCGTGACGGTCATGACTCGGGAATCGACAGACGTTTCGTGCATCGCTTCGCAGGCGTTGCGGATCAGATTGACTAGGACCTGTTGGATTTGGACTGAATCGGCTTTCGCTTCGCTTTGGGACGCATTGAGTTGTAAATCGGTCTGAATCTTGTGCCGAGTAAACTCGGTTGTGGAAAGCTCAATCGCGTCAATGAGAAGCGAATGGACATCGACCTGGGTGATCTGACTTTCACTCTTGCGGGTGAAGTTTTGCAGTCGACGAATGATTTCTGCGATGCCCTGGACCTGATTCACAATCTTTCTCGACACGTCGCCAATTGATGGCGAGGCTTGTCCTTTTTCCGTCGCTGCTTCAAGAACACCGCAATAAGTTGAGACCGATTGAAGCGGCTGATGAATCTCGTGAGCGATTCCGGCGACCATTTCGCCCATTGCGCTAAGGCGCCCGACGTGGAAGAGCTGGTCCTGTTGCTCATTGACTCGTCGATCGCTTTCGGAGCGTAGAGCTTCTTCTTTCTTGCGCCGGTCAGTTTCTTCGGTGAGTTGTGTGAGTGTGTTCTGGAGTTCGGCCTGCTTTCGTTGATTCCGTTTCTGCATGTGAAAATCCCGCCGCAGATTTTCCACGTGTGTGGCACACATGATGAATGCAGCAAGTGGCGTCACGACAAAACATCCAAGCACGGCATCAGGCCCCATGCCCAGACCAGCAAAATGGAATGAAGTTAACCAGGCGACGACAAACGCAAGGAAGTGCAGAAAGAACCATCGAGTTGACAGGCAATAAGTAGCACTGGCGAGGAAAACGATCGCGAGGCCAATGCCGGGGCCTTGTTCACTGCCAAAAATGACCCCAAGCGAAGCAGGGACCATGAATGAAATGGTGAGCGTCAGCGCGGCGACGTTGGAATGTCGCTCGAAGCCAGGCCAGCGAATTGCCGTCTCGATAGCAGTTAGAAGTGCGACTGCTGAACCGAACAGCATTGCAGACAGGACGAACCGATTTTCAATCTCGTAGAAGAATGCAGAGACCGGCGCGGCGATCAGCAGAATCAAGACGGCCATCCACGTGTAAACGCGAAGTTTGTGGATCCGGATGCGGCCGAGAAATGACGCTTCCGAGTCATCCGGTAGAAGGTCCGGCACGCGGAATAGCAGATTCTTCGACGGAACCACCGAGTCTGCAGCGTCTGCGCTGAGGTTTGTGTTGTCGCTTTGCGAAACCAATGTTGACAAGCTCGGTGGGGCGTTGCGGTATACCGCAAGGATGTTCGTGGGCGTCCCGATTCACGTCAACGCCGATTCGTCGCAGTAATGACGCGGCTACTTGAAGTCGAACGGCCAGTTAAGTGTCGCTCGAAACTCGCCGTCAGAGCTGCTGCTGTTTCCGCCGACTCCGGTGCCGTAGCCGAACGAGAAATACTTGCCTTCGTGAAGGTCAAAAGTGACTCCGGCGAGGACGTTGGCGACGTCGCGGTCCTGAGAGATGTCAAACAGTCTGTAGCTGTTGCCTCGAACTACAGAGCCGTCGCTGAAGCCTTTGTCGAAGTGAAACTCCATCACTGGTGCCCAGCGTCGAATCATGCTTTCGTCGTCGGTGTCGGACCAGTATCCGGCAGAAACGTCCCACAACAGGTGTGACGCGTCGCGGATTCGACCAACCTGTTGCAGGCCCATTCCGTCGAGATTCAGTTCCGCTTCATTGCGGCCGGCCGGCAGGTCGTACTCGATAAAGCTTTGCATGAAGAAGTGTTCGTCAGGCACGAGCGCCATTGCCAGAAACGGTTTCATGTGCAGCGATTCGTTGACAAGTCGGACCAGACGTTTGCCGGCTGCCGAGTTGACTTCGACATCGCTTCCCGTGGGAAGTGACAGGCCGAGGCCGCCTGAAATCACCATGTGCTCGTTTGAGCCGAGCTCGTGTTTCAGGATGACGAGGGCGTTACCGGTTTCAGTCTGGGATGCTCCGCGACCGTTTTCGAGGACGAGCTGGTGGTCCATCGAAGCCGCGAAAGGAAGTCGAACTTCGAGCGAGAGCTCGCCTTCACCGATCGTCTTTTCAATTCCGATCGTATACCGGTCGAAATTCTCCGATCGATCAAATGGAACGCCGTTCTTGACGAGCGAGTAGTCAAAATAAAGCCGGTTGGTTGGCACGGCGCTGGTATTGGCTCCGACGCTTGATCGACCGAGAAGTCCATCAGCACTTGGGCTGGGGATTGGTACATTGACGACGTAATCAAAGGCGTAAAAGGCGTCGAGCATCTCACCAGCGGCGAGTGGTTGATTCAACGGTGCAACTGATTCTGTGCGACCAGACCGGATCACACCGCTGGTTGTTGGGTCGAATACGGTTTGCCCGTTGATCGTGTTGGCGGCCTGGAACGCTGTGTCGACGGCGGTGTTGTAGGTGCCTGGTGGCGGCTGAACGCCGACGACATCGTAGGGTTGAAGCGTTGCCGCAAAAGCCGCGTTGACTTCGTCCAGAGTTTGAGTGGTTGTGAAAGTGGCAGTGTCAGCGATGGTTCCGACGACATTCTGAGGTGGCAGTCGCAGTTGTTGACGGAAAAGTGTTTGTAGACCTCCCACTGTCGAGACAGTTCCCGGCCGCGCGATGTCGACGGGGCCGGCTCCGCTGAATGTTACTGGCGCGCCGCCCGCTCCAAGTGCTCCGAGGACGTTATCCTGTGGGGCGACGATCAGTCGGTCGACAGGGAACATCAACCGTCCGTTGCCTGGGCCACGAGAGAAGCTTCCGATCATCGGCGGAATTTCCAGGTGATGATGTCCTCCGCCATGCGAATCGCCATGTCCGCCACCGTGTGCATCGCCATGACCGCTTCCGTGCGAATCGCCGTGTCCGCCACCGTGAGGCCCGACGTGGAATTCGGAAGGGGCGCCGTCGTGGTGTGCGCCTTCATGGTCGCTCAAGTGGGAGTGCCCAGCCGAGTGATCGCCGTGGGCCTTCAGGTGTTCTGGAGTGTCGTGGTCGACTTTGTGGTGAGCTTTGCCGGGCTCGTCGGGTGCCGGTGGAGCGGGAACGTTGTTTCGCTCTTCGATCGAGAACTTAACCGGGACGAACGAGGCTGCCTGAGCCTGTTGCTGCTGGAAATCTGCCGGAAGAAAATAACCGTCCTGGGCAGCGGCTGTTGAGCAGCACAATGCCGCGACTGTCATGCCGGAACAGGCGTGCGCAATGCGGAATCGCGGTGATGGTGATTTCTCGTTGACTGTTCTGGCGAAGTTTTTCAGCCATCTCACGAACATTGCATCTCTCCGGCGCCGGACCGACTTTTTGAGCTGTACCTGGTGCGCAAGCTCGACCACTGAGGTGGCCTCAATTGAGATCGGCAGATTCGCCAGCCGGAATAACCCCGAGATCCGGATCAGTCCGAAAAAAAAGCAGAATCGGCATTATTCGCGATGCTCTATCACCGGATTGCTGTGTGGTGCGTACAGATCTGCAAGTCGATCTGGCGAAACGCCAAGGTGTTCGGCGGTGAGCAGACACCAGTTTCGTAGCGTCTGACGGATCGCTCCGTGCTTCTTCCAGCGTCGAGCACTGACGTACAGCGGCCCTGATAACAGTGCCAGTCGCCCGACATCCCGCAGCGACTTCATCAGCTGAACATCTTCCATGAGGCGAACGGATGGAAACTGGCCAAGAGCCTCAAAGACTTCTCGCCTGAGAAAGATTCCCTGATCTCCATACGCGATGCGGGTGCAGCAGACTCGTAGTGAGTCCCCCGCTTCGACCAGTCGATAGAGCAACCCGTCCGTTTCGATTCTGTGCTGAAATGCTCCGCCGGGAATTGCCGGCGACTTCAACGTCTGCTCGATTTGCAATCGGCCTTCGGGGACGAGCCATGAGTCGGCGTGAAGGAACAGCAGCACATCACCAGTTGCGGTGTCGGCTCCCGTGTTCTGCTGCAAAGCTCGACCGCGTGGGGAAGCGATGACCTGGCAGTCGAGTTTCTGGGCGATGGAAACAGTGTCGTCTGTGCTGCCTCCGTCGGCGACAATCACCTCGTGCGGTGAAAGAGCGAGCGAGGTTTCGATCGCTCGATGAATCGATTCAGCCTCGTTCAAAGTCGGGATGATGACGGAAAGTTTCACGTTGTGAGAATCAACCTACTTGCGGAATCGATCGACCGAACAGTACCGGCCGGCCTCGAGTTCGGCGATGCGAGCCGCCGCGTTGCCTGGCCATTCAGAAATCTCTCGAACAGAACCAAGCGACTTCGCAATGGCCGTTCCGAGTTCGGATTCAAGGCTGTCGACTTTGCCAGGATCTGTGATCGTTGCTTTGAAATCCTCGGCGAGGTCTCGCAGTCCGGGAATTTGTGATGCGTGTCCTGAGGATTCCAGAATGATGCTTCCATGTTGAAGCACGGCTCCCTTGCGCCGCCGTTGAGCACTTCCGACAACCTTGTGACCAGCACAGTGAATGTCGTGCCGGTCGCCTCGGACGAAGCAGAGGAATGGTTCGTCGGGGTTTGCGTCGTCTGCGCCTCGCATCGCACAGGCGGCGCCGAATTTGTTGAGGACTTTGATAATGGTTGAATGGACGCGCCCATAAAGTTCGGTTGGCATTGTCGTCAGCGGATCGCCCGCTGGCAGAACGAATGAGTAGGTCAGTTCGTGGTGATGAAGAATGGCACCCTCCGCCCGACAGTCGTCGTACGGCAGCTAGATCCTGAAACGTGGTTTTCAAAGCCTCGTCGTCTGAGTCCTGGAAGTATCCGAGCGACACTGTCGGCTCGATCCATCGATACATTCGCACGGCCTTCAAGCGGTCTGTGAGCCCAGCTTCAAGCAGATACTCATCCGTGGCCATGTTCCACGAACCGGATCGCGGCTCGGCCTCAACGTGAAGGAGCACTTCGTTGTCAGGTTGGAATGACGACTCAGGCATTGAGCGATTCCAGAATCTCGGCCGCGGCTCGGTTGCCGTGGTAAAAGGCTTCTTCGAACAAGGGGATTCCGCTTAAAGCGCTGTGGGCAAAGTGGATGTTTCGAAATGGCTTTGAGCATTCGGCACGGGCTGGGCCACTGATGAATCCGGGAGTCGCGCGAATCATCGCATGTCCCCACCGCATGATGTCAAGCCGTTGGGTCAGGCTGCGGATTTCGGGATGCGCTCGCTCCAGATCCGACAACACAACGTCCGCCCATTCTTCCCATGAAAGTCTCAGCAGCCGCTCACGGGCAACTTTGGGCGAAGCATCACACAGCGGATAGTAATAAGTCAGGACGGTCGGACCGCGATCGATACCTCGCTGGTGAGTCGCCGTGACGTATCCCAGCGAAGGACTGTCGTAAATAACGTTGTCCCAGCTCATGACAAAGCCATTGTCTGATGGGCGATCGTCAAGGTGCAGGTTCGCAACCAGCCAGCTTCCGAATTCGAAGTCTTTGATGCTGCCCGGCCCGGATTCGCGATAGCCGGTAACAAGATGAGGTGTCAGAAACGGCGGCGCTGCGAAGATGACGTGCCGCGCTCTCCATCCTTGTGCCTCCGGTGGCGAACTGATTTGAGATGAAGAATTCGTCGTTTTGAATGCCGTGATTTTTGTGAATTCATCATCGCCGATCGTGTCATCTTCGGGTGGCACGATCGCAGAGACGGCGTGTCCGGTCAGAATGTGATCCACGACGTACTCACGCAGATGATCAACGAGGCGGCCGTTGCCTTCCGGCCAGGTGATGAATGATTGCGACTCGACGCCGGGTTCACTGACGCGAGCGGCGAAGTAGAAGATGCCCGCCCAGGCACTTGTCTGGTCAATGTTGAGTCCGTAGTCGTCCCGGCAGGCGTAGTCGACGTACCACTTGAGATGTCGTGACGTCCAGCCGTGATCTGTCATCCATTGCTGCATGGACAGATTGTCGAGAGCCATTAATTCGTCATCGCTCGAGCAATCGGCGACCGGGATTGAGAAGGCTCGTTTTCCGTCCGAGTCTCTCCACGCAACCCAACGGTCGATTTCGACCTGAAACGATTTGAGCTGTACGATGTCATCGTCCGACGCCTGCGCCCACGGAAACAGACCTTCCTGCCATTTGCCGTCGATGAATAGCCGTTCCTGAGGATCACGACAAAGAAACTGTTCAGCGACGATTGGTGTTCCGGCGTCGGTGCGACCTTCGAGCAGATCCATTTCGTCAAGTAGTTCGATCAGCTCGGAGTTGTGCGGAAGCGGTACTGGCAGGTAATGAGCGGCCCACGGGTAGGCGACGACGGGGGATTTGCCGCTGACTGCCGTGCCGCCGACTTCGGGTTCCAGTTCAAGCAGAACGAAGTCGACGCCAGCCTGCTTCAGCTTGCGCGCGGCACTCAGGCCAGCGACTCCGCCACCAACGATGACGACGTCCGCCGTTTGCCAGGCATCGTCCGGCGGAGCAGGGCGGTAGCCGTCACGAAGTTTGTGGCCGGCTTCGTGCGACGTTCCAACGAAGCCACCTTCAGTGGGAAGCCTCGGAGTCTTCAGGCCGCAACCTGAAGACAGCACAAACGGCATTCCCAGGAAGGACGCCAGTAGCTCGCGTCGGTTCATCGCGTCCTTCCGAGATGGGTGACTTCAGGAACAGCGATCATTCCGGGATGACATTACTTTCGCTTCGGGCCAACCAATTCAACCAGGTTGCCGTCCGGGTCGCGGATCACGGCCAGAAACATTCCGTTGGGAAGAGCGACGGGACCTTTTGCAAGTGGCTTTACGTTTCCGGCTGCGGCTCGAGTGAGCGAAGCGTCGATGTCCGTCACCCAGATCGTCGAATAGCTCATGCCGAGTGCCGAGTGGATGAATTCGTGATCGACCTTCTTGCCAGGAGCCTCTTTGATCTGCATCAGTTTCAGGCGAGTTGCGTTCGACGATTCCTGAGTGACCAGGACGTGAACATGCAGGTCGTGGTTGTCGACCAGCCCGGCGTCCGCGGCAAGGCTTCCTGGCACGTCGAAGCCTTCGATTTCTTTCATACCGACGACGTGCTTGTAGAAGGCGACAGACTTTTCGACGTCGCTACAGACGATGCCAAAGTCAATGGCTCCACGAGAGAACTCAACAACCATCTTTTCTTCGGCAACGGTCGAGCTGTTTGTTAGAAGTATGGTCAGGCCAGACGTCGTTAGAACCAGAGTCAATACGGCAATGAAGTTTTTCATTCTTGTTATCCGATGTTTTAAGGAACCACGAATGGACACGAAGAAACACGAATTTCAGAGCATTAAGATCAGAACGGATTAGTGTCTCTTCGTGTTCATTCGTGGTTCTGAAAGTTGTCCTGGGTAGGGTGGGCATTGCCCACCAGGATTTTTATTTGGTGGGCAGTGCCCACCCTACAGTCGATTCACGACTTAGATCATGTAGTCGGTCATGCGGCCGAGGATGCGGTCGACCAGTTCCTGCGGAAGCTCAATCGATGGTGAGTGCGTCGGGTCTCGGTCGGTTGGGTTGATGCCGCAGTAGACTGACCACGGTCCGAGATGGCGCCAGCGGCCAGCTCGTTTGGGTTCGCTGGGAAGGACCGGCGTTGTGCAGCGGTTGCAGCCGATCGTTGTGAAGCCCTGCGAGTGGAGCGGGTTGACGATAACGTCGTTTTCTTTGATGTAGGCTTCCAGGTGGTCGTCGTCGAATTCGGCCAGCGGGTTGATGCGAACAGTGTTAGTTTCGACGTCGACCGAAAGGATCGGGCAGACACCTCGTTTGCCGCCGTCGCTGCGTCGGAGACTGCCGATGAACGCGTCGTACTGGTCGCCGACTTTGCGAAGTGGCTCGACCTTGCGAGCGTGGCAGCATTGTTCCTGGCCTTCCGACGTCAGATAGAGAATGCCTTCTTTCTCGGTCTGTTCTTCCATCGTCAGCTCAGGATGTAGCGTGATGACGTTGAGGCCGTATTCGTTGATGATGCGGTCGCGAGTTTCCAGCGTTTCCTGAAACATGACTCCGGTGTCGACAAACAGCGTCGGAATGGCGGCTCCGCTGGACTTGATCATGTGGCAGACGACGGTGCCTGACTTCTGCATGGCCGAGATTGAGGCCACACGTTCGCCAAACGTCTGCTTCGCCCACTGCAGAAGTTCCTGCGGCGTGCGTTGTTCGAATTTATGATTCAGATCGACCAGATCTGCCTGTGAGAGGCGAGCCATCTTGTAAAACCTGTGAGATAAGGATTCGTTGATCGGTCCCTGCGGACACGGCCGACATCACGGAAATGAACCTGAAATGCTTCATAACAACGTGCTGCGGACCTTTTATTGATTGGGCGTGCTAAGGGTCAACCGTTTGCCGGCTTCGGTCGTCCCAGTGCCCGTTCGCGTCGACACTCAGATCACCGAACACGTTCGACGATGAACTCGGGCCATTCGCCTTGAGAATCGCCGATCCTGATGGCGCCAGAAACTCGGGACATGATGGCTGGCACTTTTCGATCGGCGAAAACTCGGGCAAGTGGCTCTCCCGCCGAGACTTCGTCGCCGATTTTTGCACGAATGTCGATTCCGACTGAATGGTCGACCGAATCACCCATCCGGCGCCGTCCGCCTCCGAGATCGATGACGGCCATACCGAGCGCCTCCGTGTCCATTTTCGCGACGAAGCCCGACCGTTCTGCGACGACGACTTGTTCCCCTGCGACCTGACAACCGGCTTTCAGATCGCCACCCTGAGCGACCACCATCTGCTCAAACACTTCGCGAGCGGCTCCGGAATCCAAGCGGTCGGTCAGTAGTGATTCGGCGGCCGCCTGATCGGTGCAACGCTCGGCTGAGACGAGCAGCTCGGCTCCCAGAGCCAGCGTGACGTAACGCAGATCGTCCGGGCCTTCTCCGGCCAGGCAGTCCAGAGTTTCGTCCAGCTCGACGGCGTTGCCGCACATTCGGCCCAGAGGTTGATTCATGTCGGTGACAAGGGCCGTTGTGCGAACGCCCATTCGCTGGCCCGCTCGAACCAGCGAATTCGCCAGTTCGACGGCCTGGTCGCGAGTTTTCATGAACGCTCCGCTGCCGCATTTCACGTCCAGAACCAGCGCGTTCAGCGACTCGGCCAGCTTCTTGCTCATGATGCTGGCCGTGATGAGCGGGATGGACGGCACGGTTGCCGTGACGTCTCGGAGTCCGTACAGCTTGCGGTCGGCGGGGACCAGGTTCTCGGTTGCTCCAGTGATCACGCAGCCGACTCGTTCGACGATGTCCTGCATTTCGGAAATCGACAGGTCCGTGCGGAAGCCGGGAATCGCTTCCAGCTTGTCGAGCGTTCCGCCTGTCGGACCGAGGCCTCGCCCGGAAATCATCGGCACTCGCAGCCCGCACGAAGCCAGCAGCGGAGCCAGCACCAGCGAGACCTTGTCGCCGACTCCGCCGGTGGAATGCTTGTCCACGATCGGCGGTCCGGCCGGCCATTCCAGCCGCACTCCGGACAGCAGCATTTCCTGAGTCAGTGCGGCGGTTTCCTCGTCTTCCATTCCCTGGAAGAAGATGGCCATCGCCAGAGCCGACATCTGGTACTCGGGGATGCTGCCGTCGGTGAATCCGCGGATGACAAACGCGATTTCGTCGCGAGACAACGAATGTCCGTCGCGTTTGCGGGCGATGAGTTCTGCTGGCGTCACACGGTTCCTTTCCGCTCAGGATGTATTGAAATCGCAGAGTTCGCGGAGGTCAAAAAACGCAGAGGAAAAATCGACAGGCAGCTTTGGCACGAACCACTCTGCGACCTCTGCGTCATTCTCCCTGTGCCCTCTGCGATTAAAAACTCAGAAGGCATACCAACTAACGAAACACAATCCACAACAGTGGTTTTTCGGCCAGGCAGCAACTATAAGGCCGCCGTCGTGCCGCTCACCAGGCAACCCACTCTTTAACGCCAAAAGACAGTGAAATCATGAGCAATCTTCAGCAAGCTGATCCCGATATCTGGGCCGCCATTCAGACCGAAGAAGTCCGTCAGAAAGAGGGCTTGGAGCTGATTGCGTCGGAAAATTACACCAGCGCCGCCGTCATGGAAGCAGCCGGCACCTGCCTGACCAATAAATACGCTGAAGGTTACCCGGAAAAGCGATACTACGGCGGCTGCGAGAATGTCGACGTCATCGAGTCCATCGCTCGTGACCGAGCCTGCGAACTGTTCGGTTCCGACCACGCCAACGTCCAGCCGCACGCCGGCTCGCAGGCCAACATGTCGGTCTACCTGACCGTACTGAATCCTGGCGACACTTACCTGGCGATGAGTCTCGACCACGGCGGGCATCTGACTCACGGATCGAAGGTCAACTTCTCCGGCAAAATCTACAACGCCGTGCCTTACGGAGTCCGCGAAGACAACCATCAAATCGACTTCGACAACGTCGCCGCGCTGGCTCGTGAGCACAAACCGAAACTCATCGTCGCCGGAGCCAGCGCTTACCCGCGCGAAATCGACCACGGCAAGTTCGCCGAGATCGCCAAAGAAGTCGGCGCGTTGTTCATGGTCGACATGGCTCACTATGCCGGCCTGGTCGCGGGCGGAGTTCACAACAACCCGGTCGAGTGTGCCGACTTCGTCACGTCGACCTCGCACAAGACACTGCGAGGCCCACGGTCCGGCTTCGTTCTCTGCAAAGAAGAACACGCCAAAGGCATCGACAAGACGATCTTCCCTGGCATGCAGGGCGGCCCGCTGTGCCACGTCGTCGCTGCCAAGGCGATCTGTTTCGGAGAGGCTCTCAAGCCCGACTTCAAAGAGTACGCTCAGCAGGTTGTTGCCAACGCCAAGGTGCTGGCCGAAGTTCTGATGAAGGGCGGAGTCTCAATCTCCTCCGGCGGAACCGACAACCACCTCATGCTGTGCGACGTGACGAAGATCGACCTGACCGGCAAGATCGCCGAACAGGCTCTCGACCGAGCGGGCATCACCGTCAACAAAAACATGATCCCCTTCGACCAGCGATCCCCGTTCGACCCAAGCGGCATCCGCATCGGCACGGCCGCTCTGACAACGCGAGGCATGAAGGAAGACGAAATGCGCAAGATCGGCGACTGGATCCTCGAAGTCCTCCGCAACGCCGACAACCACGACATCGTCAACCAGGTCCGAGAAGAAGTGCGAGACTTCGCCAAAGCCTTTGTTGTACCGGGCGTTGCTTGATTCCATAGGGTGCCATCAAGACGCATCCTAGTTGGCTCCTGATCTTTCTTCCGCATCTTCTACGACTCGTTCAAGCAATGAATTCCACTGCCATCCATTCATCGTAGAGATATTAAGGTCGCCGTACGCTCGGACTTGGCACAGGCCACGCAGTTCTTGGATCGCTGTAGTTCGGGTACTTGAGTCAGTGCTCCCCAGTGCCTTCTGTAGCCTTTCAAAGGTCTGTGCCTCTGTTTTTAAGTCGTTTTTGTCCAAAACTGTAATTGCATCGTCAATCGCAGACATTGCCTCTCCCTACGGCTTTCGAAGATCGCCGTTAAATTCGTCTGTAATAACCAAATTATAGTGCGGTAGGGTGCGCCTTGACGCACCAAATTTTGATTCACATTCTGAATTGAAATTCTGCTTCTTTCTGGTGAGTCGAGACGCACCCTACGCATGATTGCGAGCAGTCAGTGCCATCCGATTTTCATTTGAGGAATATCATGAGAGTTTTCCTGATACTGACTCTGAGCATCGTCGGTTCGACTGCCACTCTCTACGCTGCAGGACCGGAGAGTCTTCTCGACGGACTGATTTTTCATGCTCCGTTTGATGGCGGAACCGACGCCAGACTGGCGGCTGGGGACGGGCGAATCTACACGGCTCCGCCTTCACGAGATCCGACGGAAAGCAAACCGGGGTTGAACGCGAAAGAAGTCGTCATTGCCGGCGGCAAGGGACGATACGGCGATGCGATGCACTTCCCGAAGAAGAGCCGCAATATGGTCTTCTTCTACGGCGACAAAAATATGGGTTTTCGCGCGAAGGATTGGAGCGGGACGATCTCGGTGTGGCTGAGTCTCGATCCGGCTGACCTGAAGCAGCAGTTCGCCGACCCCGTGCAGATTACCGACAAAAAGTACAACAACTCCGCGTTCTGGGTGGACTTCACGAAAGACGACACCCCGCCTCACTTTCGCATGGGCGTATTCCCCGATTGGAAGGTCTGGAATCCAGAAGATCTTAAACAGAACAAGATTCCCGAATCGGAACAGCCCATCGTCCGCACGAAGGGGCAGCACTTCAGACGCGACAAGTGGACCCACGTCGTGATGACGTTTTGCGGCTTCAACACGGACGGCAACGGCGCAACAGCGAAGCTCTTCATCAACGGAAACCTTCAGGGAACGGTGAAGAACCACCGCCAGGTTTTCACCTGGGACCTTTCGAAAGCGACCATCCGTCTGGGGCTCGGGTATGTCGGACTTCTGGACGAGCTGGCAATCTTTAACCGAGCATTGAACGACAACGACGTCCGGACGCTTTATAAACTTCCCGCCGGAATTAGCGGTCTGTCTTCGCTCCGGAAGTAGCGTGGGATCCCGCGAGGGGCGTCCTGGAGCACTATTTGATTCACGATCGGGTGTGCATTCTGCTTTTCAGGTGTGTCGAGAGTCGCCCGACGATTGATTGTTAGTGCCGCAAGTACTCGTGAAGGAAGAGCAATGAAGATTCAGCTTCTTGCGTTAGCCGTTTTGGTTTCGGTTGTGTGTCAGCCACTCGTCGCAGAAGCTCAGTCGCCCCGACCAGTCAGGCCTCGTCCGGAGCATGAGTTTCTGAAGCGGTTTGTTGGTGAGTGGGATTGCTCGACCGAGACGTCGTTCGCGCCGGGAAAGTCATTGACCACCAAGGGGACGATGTCCGGGAAGATGATTGGGAAGTTCTGGGTTGTCATTGACCGCAAGGCCGACATCGGAGGGTTCGCGTACCACGGCCGAGCAACTTACGGCTTCGACTCGCGCAAGAAGAAGTACGTCGGAACCTGGACAGACTCGATGGCGCCCATCCTGTGGCACTATGAAGGCCAGGTTGACGGGGACAGACTGGCAGTCGAATCTGAAGGGCCTCATCCCGCGATGCCAGGCAAGTTCAAGTTTCGCAACACGTGGGAGTTCAAGACTGACGATCTGGTCGTGCTGACTTCGGAGATGGAAGGCCGCGACGGGAAGATGACCACGATCCTGACATCCACCTGCCGGCGTAAGAAAGCCGGGGAAGAGTCAGCACCTTGAACGGACACTGTGGGTGGGAAGGTCCAAACGCTGCGCACGGTCGTCTGCTTACGCCACGTTCGCGGCAGTGACTCAATGAGTGCGGCGGGCTGCGGGTTTGGGTTACCCAAACAATTCCATGATTGGTTTACCCGTTGTCAGCGAGGCTGAAATGCCACTGGCGTCGGTTGGGTCGTTGATCGGGATGTCGAGGGCGTGATAGATGGTCGCGGCGAGTTCCTCGGGACGAACTCGCTTGTCGGTGACATACTCACCCCGTTTGTTGGTTTTACCATACACCTTCCCGCCAGCGATGCCCGCTCCGGCGATGATCGACGAGAAACATTTCGGCCAGTGCTGGCGTCCTGGCGGATCCTGTTTCAGTACGAACGGTGTGCGACCAAATTCGCCAGTGACGACGACCAGCGTGTCGTCCAGCATGCCGCGTTCGCTGAGGTCGGAAAACAATCCGGCCAAAGCCTGATCCAGCCGAGGCAAACAGAATCCCATGCCGTAGGAGCCGTTGCCGAACGCGTTGCCCATGCCCATGTTTCCGCCGTGCATGTCCCAACTGCTGCTTGGCGGACCTTTCTTGTCGTAATCTGCCTGACCTGTCCAGCCGTTGACGGTGACAAAGCGGACGCCTGATTCCACCATGCGGCGCGCAAGAAGCAGGTTCTGCCCAAGCGGATGCATCCCGTAACGCTCCCGCATCTTGTCCGGTTCCTGGCTTAGATCGAACGCCTGTCGACCTTCCTTTCGTGTCATGGCGTCGTAAGTTTTCTCACGCAGGTCGGACCAGTCTTTGACCTGACTGTCCTTGTCCAGCCTGCCGGATTCAAGGCGGCCGAGCAGTGACTTGCGTTGACCGAAGCGTTGCTCGTCGTACGGGTTGTAAAGTTCTGGCGGTTCAAAGTTTTCCATCGCTGGATGATTCGTTGCGGAACCGACAAACATCGGCGCATAGGCCGATCCAAGGTAGCCGCCGATGCCAATGTTGGGTGCGCAGAAGACGGGAGGGCCAACGCATTTGATGAGCCACGCATTCGAGACGAAGTTGCGTGTGCTCGGTTTGTGTTTCGCGACGAATGAGCCCAAGTAAGGGTGCTCGTTCGGGACGCCCTGCATCGCACGCTTTTCAGACTGCCCGCTGAGCAGATTGTGCATCGCGTCAAAGTGATTACTAATCGCTCCCGGATGCGACATCGAATTAATGAGGGTGAAGTTGTCCGTGTGCTTCGCCAGTTCTGTGTGCATCTCGTTGATGCGCATCCCGGGTACTTTGGTGTCGATTGGCTCGTATGGCCCGCGATAATCCAGCGGAGCGTCGGGTTTCATGTCCCAGGTGTCGACGTGGCTTGGTCCACCGCAAAGTAGGACGAAGATGCACGACTTGTTCGAAGCGACAGCCTGCCCCGAAGCGTCGACTTTGTCGGCGCCCATGACTGCTCCCGGCATTCCGAGGCTCATCGTTCCCAGGCCGCTCGCGATGAGGGCTTGCCGTCGGTTCATTTGGAGATCGCTCATGCAAAAGATTCCATTTCGAGATTGATGACGCGAGCAGGTATTTTGTTGTCTCAGAGTATCAGAATTTGGCTCTTTCGCGCTTCGGTATTCCTGAGCAGTATACTCACCGAGTCGCTTTCGAGCAGTTGCCAGTTTGTCGCGAAACCGTTATCTCCGACTGCCTGGCACGTTGTCGGACGCTGGTTTGTCGATACGCCCTGAAACTTACGAGCAAACATAAGGAAGAACGAGCAGAATGTTGAGTTCATTTTCTGTCGCGATTGAAGAAGCACATCGGTCGTTGTCACGCATGCCGTTTCGTGGCGTACGAGTTTTCATGCTTGCGGCCACGGCGTGCGTTGTGGCTGCCGTTCCAAATACGGGACTGGTGGCCGCAGAGCCTGACGCTCGACCGAACATCGTCTTGATCATGGCTGACGATCTGGGGTTTTCGGACCTTGGATGTTACGGCTCGGAAATTAAGACTCCGAATCTGGACGCTTTGGCGGCCAAAGGGCTGAGATTTTCGCAGTTCTATAACACGGCAAAGTGTCATTCGTCGCGTGTTTCGCTGTTGACCGGTCTGTATTGCGATCAGGCGGGCGGTGCGAGTCTCAGTCGCGGTGCGACGATTGCCGAGGTCATGGCACGCGCCGGCTACTCGACGTCGATGGTGGGGAAATGGCATCTTACGAAGCAGCCCACTGATTTCGGCTTCGAGCGATATTGGGGGCATCTTTCCGGAGCGACCAACTTCTTCACGGGTGACAACACTTTTCGCCTGAATGGGGAAGAGTGGTCCGTGCCGAAAACGCTGAATGGTCGACCGTTCTACACGACTCATGCCATCACGGATTTTGCGTTGGAGTTTCTCGATGAGGCGACAGCGTCAGACAAACCGTTTCTGCTTTACACGGCGTTCAACGCGCCACATTACCCATTGCAGGCTCCGAAGGAAGAAATCGAGAAATACGACGGTCGCTATGATGCCGGTTGGGACGCTCTCAGGAAGTCACGACATCAGAAGCAGCTTGATTCGAGACTTCTTCCGCGGAAGTGGAAGCTCAGCCCTCGGCCTGATCATATTCCGGCATGGAAGACGCTCACCGACGGAGAACGAGCGTGGGAAGCTGACCGAATGGAAGTCTTCGCGGCGATGGTCGACGTGGTTGACCAGAACGTTGGACGGCTCGTCGAACATCTGAAGGACAAAGGCGTTTATGACAACACGCTCATTCTGTTCTGCTCTGATAATGGAGCGTGTCCTTTTGAACGGACTCGGGGCAAGAATCTGAAGCCGTGGGATCCGGAAAGCTACTGGACCTACGACGCCAGTTGGGCACATGCTGGCAACACACCGTTCCGACTTTACAAGCAGAACCAGCATGAAGGCGGCATCTCCTCGCCGATGATCGCTCACTGGCCGAACGGTCTGAAGACGAAGCCTGGATCGGTAACTGACCAGCCGGGGCATCTCGTTGACTTCATGGCGACGTTCATTGATCTGGCCGGAGCCGAGTATCCCCGTGATATCGGAGATCGAAAAGTCGATCCGTTGCAGGGAAAGTCGTTGCTGCCGATCTTCCGCGGCGAGACACGCGAGGGGTATGAACAGCTTTACTTTCACTTCGGATCGGACCGCGCTCTGCGTCAAGGGTCTTGGAAGTTGGTTTCCGCGAAACTTGGGAAGTGGGAACTCTACAACCTGGATGAAGACCGCACGGAGCTGAACGATCTGTCGAAAAAGCATCCTGAACGAGTTGCGGCGATGTCCGCAGAATGGTTCCGTGTGGCGAAAGATGTCGAACGAGTCGGCGGAAAGGGACTGGCACCGGTCGGCGAGAAAATCAAAGAACTGAACTTTCGCGGAAAGCCCGCTTCAGGATCTTCGAAGAAACGAACGAAAAATAAGTAGCTCGATAGTTTGAGGTGTAGATAAGAAAAGCCCGACAGGTTCCGTGGAACTGTCGGGCTTTTTCTTTTCGGCTGAAGCAGCGACGTCTCGATGCACAACGAGCGTCGTGCACAACGAGCGTCGTATGGAAAAGACTACGCAATGATCTGTTTGATCGGCGCGGCACCTTCGACGCCGACGAGTCGTTGGTCGAGGCCGTCGTAGAAGTACGACAGTCTGTTTGGATCAAAGCCGAGTTGATTGAGAATCGTGGCGTGTAGATTCTTGACGTGGTAGCGATTTTCAACGGCCTTGCTTCCCAGTTCGTCGGTCGTCCCAACGCTGGTTCCGCCTTTGATGCCTCCACCGGCCATCCACATGGTGAACCCGTAGCTGTTGTGGTCGCGGCCGGTTCCCTTGGCGTATTCCGCCGTTGGCTGTCGACCAAATTCGCCACCCCAGACGATCAGCGTGTTCTTCAACATGCCTCGTTGCTTGAGGTCTTTCAACAGGCCGGCGATCGGCTTGTCTGTCTCGGCCGCGTGGAGATTGTGGTTGTGTTGAAGGTCGCCGTGAGCGTCCCAGTTGGCATCGTTGTGATTGCCGCCTGAGTAAATCTGCACGAACCGAACGCCGCGCTCGACCAGCCGTCGAGCAAGCAGGCATTGCTTTCCGAAGGTGCCGGATTTCTCGCCGTTCAGTCCGTACATCTCGTGCGTGGCTGCGGTCTCCTGCGAGATGTCCGTCGCTTCCGGAGCGGCGGTCTGCATGCGGAATGCCAGCTCGTAGTTGGCGATTCGTGCGGCAAGTTCGGTGTTGTCCTGCCGAGCTTTCTGATGCTCCTTGTTGTACTGATCCAGCGTCGCCAACAGTTTTTGCTGAGTCTCGCGACTCATACCCGCGGGCGGCGCCAGATTCAGGATCGGTGTTCCCTGAGCCCGCATGATCGTTGCCTGGTAGCTGGCTGGCATGTAGCCGCAGCTCCAGTTTTTGGCTCCCGAGATCGGGCCTCCACGCGGGTCAAGCATGACAACGAAGCCGGGGAGGTTCTGGTTCTCACTGCCCAGACCGTACGTGGTCCATGAGCCCAGGCACGGGCTTCCACTGAGAATCTTTCCGCTGTTCATCATCAGCATGGCCGAGCCGTGGATGGGCGAGTCGGCAGTCATGGAATGGATGAACGCGATGTCGTCGACCATTTCGGCTTTGTGAGGGAACAGGTCGGAAACCCACTTGCCGCACTCGCCGTACTGCTTGAAATTCCAACGAGGTTCGACGATCCGTCCCTGGTTCTTATGGCCGCCTCGACCGAACGTCTTCACGTCGATCGTTTTGTTGTCCATCCCTTTCATTTTGGGCTTGTAATCGAACGTGTCGATATGGCTTGGTCCTCCGTACATGTAGAGGAAGATTACGGACGTCGCTTGCGGGGCGAAGTGAGGCTTCTTCGGCGCCAGCGGGTTTGTCCACGCCGTCTGGCCGTCGGCGGCGACGGATTGATTGTTCAGGAAGCCGTCTTCGCTGAGCATTCCAGCCAGCGCCGTGCCGGTGAACCCAGCGCCGGTTTGCCAGAGAAACTCACGACGAGTGCGGCCGCAGAAATTCGATTCAGTCATCTTGTCACCTCGTTATCAATCAACTCAGTATTCGAGAAGATGTAGGGCAGGCACAGCCCACCGCAGAATTCATGTTGGTGGGCAGTGCCCAATTTGTGGCTAGTCGAGATAGAGAAACTCATTCAGGTTGAACAAGGTCAGGCAGTAGTACTTTAAGGCGATGTCCTCGGGCACGCCGTCCGCCTTTACTGACTCGATCAGGCCAATGCCTTTATCGATTTCGGTCTTGGTCGGGCGTCTTTGAGTAGCACGCGTAAGACCGAGTGCTACCTGCTTTGTTGCATCCGAGCCGGCTTCTTTCTTGAGGAACTCGGCGAAGACCGCTGCCTGCCGATTCATGAATTCACTGTTCAGTAGGCTGAGAGCCTGGGTTGGCTGAGTCGTGACAAAGCGAACCGGACATGTTGAGTCGACGTCAGCGAAGTCGAAGTCCGCCATCAGCGGTTCAACCAGGGACCGCTTGATAAAGATGTAAACGGCTCGGCGGGCACGTTCTTCTTCGGACGAGTTCCCCCACCCAGCGCCTGGTCGCGACTGACCAGCGAGTACTTCCTGAGGGATGATCGGGTAGATGCTTGGTCCACCCATTTTCAGATTCAGGCGACCGTTTACAGCGTGAACGGAATCACGCAGCTCTTCTGACGAAAGACGCCGCATGTTGAATCGCCAGTAAAGTTTATTGGCCGGGTCAGCAGTCAGTTCCTTATCGCTGGCCTGCGAACTCATTTGGTACGTGCTCGAAAGCATGACCAGCTTGTGCATAGCTTTGAGCTTCCAGCCGCCCTGCATGAAGCGGGTGGCCAGCCAGTCAAGCAGTTCGGGATGAGTGGGCTTGTCGCCGATGTTTCCAAAGTTGTTACTCGAGCCAACGATGCCTCGTCCAAAGTGATGCTGCCAGATTCGGTTGACCATGACGCGGGCGGTGAGTTGATTTTTCTCGCTGGCGATCCAGTTTGCGAGTGCCGTTCGGCGGCCGCTTGATTCAGTCATTGAAGGAGTCTTGATGACCGGCTCCGGCGGCGAAAGTACCGATGGGAATGCCGGTTCGACTTTGGCACCTTCGACATTGGCGTTGCCTCGAACCAGGATGAATGTGTCACGCGGCGTTTTGCCAATCTCTTTAACAAGCAGAGCTTGAGCGACTTCCGGCGGACGTGTGTCGAGAATCTCTTTACGTCGCTGAACGGCCGCTGCATAGTCGGCGACGAGCTTCTTCGAAAGCCCCTTGCCGATGTATTTCCGGGCGATGTCCACTCGAACTTCGACTGCTCTGAAATCTTCTTTTTCAGGCGGTGTCATCAGTTCATGGAGCCGACGGTTGACGTTGTTGATCTTGCGATCCTGATCGCCGATTTCTCGGTCCAGTGCCTTGCGGGCTTCATTCCGGGCGAGGTCTTTCTGATTGACGGCAATCGGACCGATCGATGCGTCTTCGACGGACGGATGACTGCGAACGCCGTATCGTCTTACGCCGTTGAAGAACGCCAGAAAACTGTAGTAGTCCTTTTGTGGCAGAGGGTCGATCTTGTGATCGTGGCATCGGGCACAGTTCATCGTCAGGCCGAGAAAGACCTGAGACGTTGTCAGCAGAACGTCGTCGAGATCGTCGTACAGTGCCTGCTTCTGGCTGACCGGTTCGTCGTCCCAGATTCCCAGGCGGTAGTAGCCAGTCGCGACAATTGAGTCGGGAGTCGGTGGCTCGAACTCGTCGCCGGCAAGTTGTTCCTTAATGAACTGAGTATATGGCTTGTCCTCGTTGAAGCTCTTGATGACGTAGTCGCGGTACCGCCAGATGAATGGCTTCGTACCGTCACGCTCGTAGCTGTTGCTTTCGGCGTAGCGGACCAGGTCCAGCCAGTGTCTTCCCCAACGTTCGCCGTACTGAGGCGAATCCAGCAGCCGGTCGACAACCTTCTCGAACGCTCGGTCGGACTTGTCATCAACGAAGGCTTCGATGTCGTCGATTGAGGGCGGCAAGCCGGTGAGGTCGTAGTACGCGCGGCGGATGAGTTGCTGTTTTGCGGCCGGCGATGTCGGATTTAACGAAGCTGATTCAAGTTTGCTAAGAATGAAATTGTCGATCGGGTTAACGGCCCAGCCTGAGTTTTTCACCGGTGGGACAGCAGGGTTCGCAACAGGTCGGAAGGCCCAGTAGTTCTTTGTTTCCTCGGTGACGAGCGTCGCCGGATTTGCATGGTCGAGTTCCGGCCGTTCGAATTCGGAATCTTCTGGAATCGTCGCACCTGCGTTGACCCATGCTGTCAGAATCTCGATTTCGTCGTCAGGCAGCTTGCTGTCCGGCGGCATTTCGTACGAGCCGTAGTTGATTGCGTCGAGAAACAGGCTGTCTTCGGGAGCGTCCGAATCGACGGCGGGACCGGATTCACCGCCCTCCAGAATCCCGTCGCGGTTTCCGAGGAAAAGTCCACCTTTCAGCTCGGATTCGGGACCGTGACATTCGAAACAGCGTGCTTCGAGAATCGGTAGCACGTTTTCGTTGTAGAATTCGGGCGAGTCGGCGTCGGCTGCTGACGTTGAAGCGACGGCCGTCACCAGGACGAGCAGTGACAAAGAAGCTGTTGATAATAGTCGTGTCATCATGATCAGGATTTCTTATCTGGTGAGCTGACTTCGCTGAATGTGGATTCGGAGCGATAAATGATTTGATCTTGTTTGCTTATTGGTTCGCAGCGGCGGCGGTTGCAATGTCGGGTGAATTGTTCGCAGGTGCGAACAGTCCGTCGACTCCCGGAACCAGAGAGTCGGTGAGGTATTCGATAATCCCAGCGACGGCGCCCTGGCTCTTACTGACACTGGCGCGGACAATTTCACAGTCGGCGAACGCGGGTGCAAGAGTATCGGTAGCTGTGGCTGCCAGCAGCTTGTCAAACAGTTTGTTGTCCAATTCGAACATGCGGCCGCAGATAAATATTTTCGACGGGTTGTACAGACTGATGACGGCGGAAATCGCGAAGCTGAGGTGCGGGAGAACCTGGCCGATTTCATCCTCAACAGACAGTTCGCCGCTTTGAGCCAGGTTGACAATTTCGTCGATGCTGACTGACCGGCCAACCCGCTGAGACACCAGCCAGGCGAGTGCGGAGTCGCAGGAAACCGTTTCGAGACAGCCACGTTTTCCGCATCCGCACGCTCGACCGTCGGGAATTCGCGGGAGGTGCCCGAGTTCGCCAGCCAGGCCGCTATGTCCAGTCAGTACTCGGCCGCCAGCCATCACGCCCATGCCCAGGCCGGCCCCGATGTCGAGCATCACGAAGTTATCCAGACCGCGGGAATTGCCGCCTTCGGTGTCGCCATAATGATGCTGAGCGAGGCACAGCGAATGCGACTCCTGCAGCATCACGCAGCCGATGCCGAGTTTTTCGGTCAAATCGCGAGCCAGCGATTGCCCGTTTGTGATGGGGACGTTCGGCGAGAGCAATCCTTGCTGCTGCCGATAATCGATCAGGCCGGGCATGCTGATGCCGAGTCCCAACGTTTCGACAGCCCGGCCATTTGAGACCTGTTCGAACGACTTGACGACTTTGGAGATCAGGCTGCGATACGTCTTTGGCGTTTCGAATGAGCAAAGGCTTTCATGATGCAATTGCCCGTCGAGTCCGGCCGAGACAAGGCGACAGTGCTGAGCGTCGATGACGAGTCCGATGACCTGAGCGGTTTCGGTCGCCAGTCGAAGCTGCCGTGCAGGACGCCCGACTCCGTCCTGCTTGCTGTCGAATTCTTCGAGCATGCGGCCACGAAGGAGCGATGACACCGCCTTGGAGATCGTCGGTGCCGTGACTCCCAGCCTGCGTGTCATGTCCGCTCTTGAGCACGGGCCATGCTGCTGCAGCACGCGCATGACAGATCGCTCATTCATCTGGCGAAGCAGTCGCGGGCGGGTTTGAGGCGGGGCAGGCATGAGGCAAACGCGACGAGGGTTGATGGTGGGAGACCAAAAGCTATCGCGCGATTCAGTATTTGTAAAGAACGTTTACAAAAAACTCAGCAGCATCGAGAACAACTCAAATCGGTGACCGATTCTCAAGCTGACCGGTGAGGCTTCCGCGCCTTGAGTGTGACGCATGGTCGCCGTAGTCTGCTCACGTTCTCGCAAAAGCGTACTTCGAGATTTTGAAACACTGTTGACTGCGCAGCGTGGAGTCCATGCCGGAGTATCACAAAAACAAACGGGGGCTCGTGGGGCCTTTGGCCAGAAGCCGGACGCTCAGCCGTGTTGCGGTGATGGCGGTCGTGTTTGGAATTTATGGCGCGGTGCCAGAATTGCCGTGGTGTTCGGAGTTCCGATCGCTCGCCAATATTCCTGCCGAGATTCATGCCGCGCTGACTCTGGTGCTGGGTTGGCTGCTCGTCTTCCGAACGAACACCGCGTACGGTCGATGGTGGGACGCGCGAAAAGTCTGGGGAGAGATTGTCAGCGTCAGCCGGACACTGGCTGCCAAGTATGCTCATATGGTGAATCTGCCCGAAGAAGAACTGGACGCGGCTGGCCGATACCTGGTGGCATTTTCCTGGGGACTGCGAGACCACTTGCGGGATGCGGCGACGTCGGAAACGTTGACGAAACTCGAAGGCTACGACGAAACGGTCAAGCACGTGCCTGGTTTTCTTGTTGATCGTCTTTACAAATCGCTGTACCAATGGAAGTCCAACGGTTGGATAGACGGAGCTGATCAACGAGTGATCGATGTCGACCTTCATCGTCTCCATGAACTGGCCGGGAAGTGCGAAAGTATTCGACTGACCAGAATCGCCAGTTCGTATCGGGTCTTCGTCCGGCAGTGCATCGCGGTGTGCCTGCTGTCGCTTCCCTGGGGAATCACTGCCGACTTTGGTTGGTGGACGGTGCCGCTGACCGCGCTGACGGCCTACTTCATGCTTGGGCTGGAAGTGGTGGCCGAACATGTCGAAGAACCGTTCGGCGACGACGAAGACGATCTGGATCTCGATCGACTGTGTACCGCTGTGACGGACTCGGTTCAGGAAACGATCGCGCGAGCGAAGCAGGTTCCGAAGATGGTTGAATGACGGTCGCGTTGCGTTGTGGAATTGCCGACGTCATCCTTTCCCGTTCGATTTGCGATCACCGATCACGAAATTGGATTTAAGCGACCGGCTCTCTAACAAAGGTATTCGATATGCGGCGTCCAGGATTCTTTCGACTTGCATTTGTCGTTGGTGCGATTTTCACCGCTCCGATGCTGACCAACGCTGGCCAGAACGAACTGACAGAGGCTGAATCCCGCTCCGGCTGGAAGCTTCTGTTCGATGGCAAAACGACTGACGGCTGGCGGAACTACAAGAAAGATGCCGTCGGCGATGGCTGGAAGATTGAAGATGGAATTCTCTCGCGCGTTGGCAAAGGGGCCGGAGACATCATTACTGACGGGCAATTCGAACATTTCGAATTGCAGCTGGAATACCGTATCTCAAAAGGCGGAAACAGCGGGCTGATGTTCCACGTAACGGAAGAGAACCAACGTCCGTGGCAGTCGGGCCCAGAGATTCAGATTCAGGACAACGTCGACGGCCATGATCCTCAAAAAGCAGGGTGGCTGTACCAGCTCTATCAGCCTAAGAAGCCAGGCTGGGCGATGAAGTTTGAAGCTCAAGTCGGCTACAAGGGCATCGAGATGGACGACGCCACTCGACCGGCCGGTAAGTGGAACCAGCTTTACTTTCGGGTGACCGCTCGCGATGGCGAAGTCTGCATGAACGGCGTCAGCTACTTCAAATTTGTGAAGGGCAGCGACGACTGGAACAAACGCGTTGCTGCCAGCAAGTTTGCGAAGTTCGAGAACTTCGGGAAGGCGGCGAAGGGGCACATTTGCCTGCAGGATCACGGCAACCTCGTCTCGTTTCGAAATATTCGGATTCGAGAACTTCCGGAAAGCGGCGAAGCTCCGGAACCGATCGACGCCACACTGAAACTGAAGCCGGAAGTGGCATTTCCAAACGTTACCTGGGAAGGCTGGTCGGCATTCAACGAGAACGGCAAACCAAATCCACAAAAGCGGCCGATTCACGTGACGCACGCTGGAGATGGCACGAATCGAGTTTTCGTCGTTGACCAAGTCGGTCTAATCCATGTCCTTCCGAATGATCCCTCAGCAACGACGGCCACGGTCTTTGCTGACTTCCGCAAGCTGACTCATGAATTCACGAAAGATAATGAAGAAGGATTGCTCGGTTTCGCCTTCCATCCTGACTACAAATCGAACGGGCAATTCTTCGTTTACTACAACACGAAGTCTGGCGATCGGAAGATTCAGCTTTCTCGCTTTACCGTATCGAAGGACGACGCTAACAACGCAGACGAGTCCAGCGAAGAAGTCCTGATGACCATCCAGCAGCCATTCTCCAATCACAACGGAGGACCGATGGCGTTTGGCCCGGATGGATACCTCTACATTGGCATGGGCGATGGCGGCGGCCGGAACGACCCTGAGTACTCGGCACAGGACAAGTCTTCGTTCCTGGGCTGCGTCCTCAGAATTGATGTGGACCACAAGTCTGACGGAAAGAACTATGCGATTCCCAAAGACAATCCATTCGTCGGACAGAAAGGGATCCCTGGCGAAATCTACGCGTCGGGAATTCGGAATCCCTGGCGAGTTTCGTTTGACTCAAAGACCGGTTCGTTCTGGCTGGCCGACGTCGGGCAGGATCTGTGGGAAGAGGTCAACATCATCAAGAAGGGCGGAAACTACGGCTGGAGTGCTCGTGAAGGATCGTTTGCATTCGGAAACCACAAAGACTCAATCGGAGTTTCCGCTATCGATCCCGTCTGGGAGTATGATCATCGCATCGGAAAATCGATCACCGGCGGGCACGTCTACCGAGGATCGAAACTCCCGGAACTCGCCGGCCATTATCTCTACGGTGACTTTGTCTCAGGTAAGTTGTGGGCTTTGCACTACGACGAAGAAGCGGGCAAAGTCGTCCGCAACGTCGCCATTCCCTGGAACGGATTAAACGTTCTGGCGTTCGGCGAAGATGAGCAGGGCGAAGCGTTCGTCACCACACCAAACCGAAACGGGAAGGGCATCTACCGTCTCGTGAGGGAGTAGTCGCTTGCGCTGGGGTAGGGTGCGTCTTGACGCACCATCATCTGGGGTGTTCGGTGCGTCGAGACGCACCCCACGAGACTGCCTGGTGGGCAGTGCCCAACCTACGGTTACTGCATTACCAGTTCGTGAATGATCCGTCGGCTCGAGTGAGACGTGGGCAATCTCCCTCTACCGGCGGATATTTTTCGAGTGCCGCTTCGTCGAATTCGACTCCCAGCCCCGGAGTGGTCGGCGGCAGCATGAATCCGTTTTCAAACGGAACCTGCACAGGGAACAGGTCAGAGAGAACTTCTCCAGGAATGCGTGCGCATTCCTGTACGGCGAAGTTACTTGTCGCCAGGTCCAGCTGCAGACATGCGGCGGTCGATACAGGGCCTAGCGGATTGTGCGGGGCGATGGGGATGTAGTGAGTTTCGCACCAGCCGGCGATCTTGCGAGCTTCAGTCAGGCCTCCCACGTTGCACACATCGAGTCGGCAGAAGTCGATCCAGTCGTTTTCGAGGGCTTCACGAAACTCCCACTTCGTTGCGTATTGTTCTCCCATCGCGATTGGGGTGGCTACATGCTGGCGCAGGCGTCCGATCGCTGCTGGGTTTTCGCAGCGGACAGGATCTTCGACGAAGTAAGGGCGGCACTGTTCGAGCTGTCGACAAAGAGCGATGGCGTCGGGAGGGTCGAGTCGCGTGTGAACGTCGATGATGATCTCAGCTTCAGGGCCGAGTTCGTTGCGTACCGCTTCGACCAGTGCGACGCCTTCGCGGACGGAAGTCGTGGGTTCAAGGTTGTCACCCTGTGATGGCAGATTGAATCGAACGAACTTCCAGCCCGCGTCGATCTTCTGGCGGCAGCCGGCGACCATTTCTTCCAGCGTGCCGTCGGGGACGTGCGGGTAGCACACGACTTTCTCGCGAACCAGTCCGCCGAGCAGTTCGTAAACAGGCACGTTCAGAGCTTTCGCCTTGATATCCCATAACGCGATGTCGATCGCGCTGATCGCTGCCGCACCGATTCGTCCGCCGGGAAAGAATCCGCAACGGTGCATGACCTGCCACAGATGTTCGATGCGGTTGGGATCCTGACCAATCAGTGACGGTGTCAACGCGTGGACGAAACCTGCCATCGCTTCTTCCCGCCACGTGATACCCGCTTCGCCGATGCCGGTAATCCCTTCGTCGGTCTCGACGACGACGAACAGAAAGTTACGGACTTCGCCCACGATGTGAGTTTTGATCGATGTGATTTTCATATTCGGATTGCTTCGGGCGGCCCGTGGGTTGGTGCTGGTTGATTGCGGAATGGAAGTGATGTCTCTTAACGTGGAAGCTTAAGCCGAGGCAAGCTTGTACCACTCTGACACGAACGGGAAGCCGATGTCCGACGATCGATCTCTGCAAAACACGCAGATCCCAACGAAGCGGCGGTGGATTGTCTTTGGGCTCGCGGCGGCGACATCCTTCATCCTCTACCTGCACCGTTACACGTGGAACTTCATCCGTCCCGAACTGATGACGGAGTATAAGTTTTCGCAAGAGGAAATGGGTGTTCTCGATACGGCGTTTTACGCCACTTACAGCCTTGGGCAGATTCCCGGCGGGATCGTATGCGACTTCTTCGGTCCACACCTTTTCGTCGGGATCATCATGGCGATCTGGTCTCTGACGATGCCATGCCTAGGATTGGCTGGCTCAATGAACGGGCTGATCGGTGCGAGGCTTGGATTTGGTGCTGCGCAGGCAGGGTGTTATCCCGCACTGGCGAAAGTGACGCGAGAATGGTTTCCAGTGAGGCAGCGAACAACCATTCAAGGCCTGATTGCCAGCTTTTTCGGTCGTAGCGGTGGAGCGGTGTCTTCACTGCTCTTCGGTTCGCTACTCATGGGGGTTTGCGGATTCAGTTGGCGCGTCGCTTTAACCATGTTGGCGTTGCTGGGCTTGGTGCTGGCCGTGCTGTTTATCTGGCAATGTCGCAATTGCCCCGAAGATGATCCACGCTGCAACGAGGCGGAACGAGAGTTGATCCGTGCAGGTGAAGCAACTTTGGACGACGATCAACCAAAAGTCCTGCCAGTGGGACGGGCACTGAGGAACGCGAGTCTGCGAATGTTTGTCGTGCAGCAGTACATGAACGCTGGCGCCGACTATGTCTATTCGGTTTTGATGGGCAGTTTCTTTATCGAGTCACGCGGTGTGACCGACAAGGTGATTCTCGGAATCCTGGCGAGCATGCCGTTGTGGGGCGGTGCATGTGGCGGCGTGGCGGGTGGGCTTTTGAATGACTTCCTGATTCGCGTTACCGGGAGTCGACGACGGGCGCGAAGAATTGTTGGGTTCTCAGGAAAGGTCTTTGCCTGTTTCTTTTTGTACGCAGCGTTGACTTATCCCAATGTGCCACTGGCACCGAGCATTGTTGCCTGGCTCGACGGTATCTTTGATTCGTTAGGCATGCTCGAATGGCTCGGTGTGAACGGAATTTCGGATCCGCTGGCGGCGGCTGGGTTGTTGTTCCTGACAAAGTTCTTTACTGACTGGACGCAACCAACCGTCTGGGGCACGGCGACCGATATGGGAGGCAGATATTCGGCGACTGTCTTCAGTGTGATCAATACATCGGGGGGAATCGCTGGAACGGTCACCCCCATCATGGGCGGATTGCTGCTTGGCCACTACGCAACGACTTCGATGGTCGATGGTCAGGAAGTCATGGTGACGCACTACGAGCCAGTCTTCGTCATGGTCGGAGTGATGTACCTGCTTAGTGCGGTTTCGTGGCTGTTTATCGATAGCGAAAACTCGCTGGACGGCGATGAACGATCAGCAGGCCAGCCAGTTTCTGGCGAATCTGGCAGCGAGGAAAACTCGTGATCACGAAGTCGTAAGTCGGTTAAGAACGCGTCGGAAATAACTTCCCCAATCCTTGAGCCGCAAGGCGCTAGCCGCGGGTATTGGCCCACCGGCGGCTAGCGCCTTGCCGCTCACAGTTTCCACACGCTTCCGACAAACAGGGAAGCTATTTCGGACGCATTCCTTAGTCGATCGTGACGATCGACCAATCAACGCAAGCTTGAATTTCGTCAGGCCGGGCTGTCCTACGAAGGTTCGTGGACCGGAGCGATGCTCGCTCGGCCGTAGTGCTCGGACCATTCGGCTGAGTTTTCTTCGATGTGGATCAGGTGGGCTCCTTTGGCGAAGGCGGGCAGGTCGCCGGCCTTGAATGCGTCCCACATTTGTTGGGCATGGGTGAAGTACGACTTCGAACCGCTGGGCCAGTCGAGTCTTAACAGCAAGCCCGGATAAGGGTACGGCTTCGACTTCGGTTCGATGCGGTATTGCTCAACGAAGTCCCAGTCAACGGTGACGCCGATGCCGGGGCTGTCGGGAATCTTTGCCATGCCGTTGGAAACGGTCCACGGTTCTGTCACGAACTGCTCGGGGTACATGTGGTTGCAGTGGATCGCCGGCCAGCGAGCGTGTGACAGCGCCGCCTGAACGTGCAAGCAGAATGTCGCTCCCAGGTTCGAACCGACCCACTGCAGCCAGAACGGCTTGTTGAACTCGGCGCAGGTTTTGCCTCGGTCGATCGCGTGACTGACTCCGCCTTCCATGACGAAGCCGTCGCAGATGTCGCGTCGGATTTGCGTTTCGAACGCCGGTCGGCCGATGTGCTGGGCAATGGGAATGCTCAGGTGCTGTCGCAGCATGCGGTTGCCTTCAACGTCTTCCTGCTGGATCGGACTCTCCCAGATCGCGACCTTGGAATACTCCTCCAGCCTCTTGCAAAGCGGCCGAATGACGGCCGGGTCGAGTCCGAAGTCGTTGAAGTCGAGGTCCAGCAAAAAGTGATCGGGGACGACTTCGGAAAGCCGCTTGACCTGGTCTTCAAGGTCGAACCACGGACGAGCCTTCGTTTTGAAAGTCGTGTATCCGCTAGCGGCAGCCTCTTCGCATTCGCTGATCCAATCTTCAGCCGGCATGTCGATCGCCCACCAGCCGACGTGCGCGTGAGTTCGAACCTTCTCGCCCAGCAGCGACCAGACTGGAGCGTCCAGCGATTTCGCGACGGCATCAAACAATGCCATTTGCAGTCCCGCTCCCAGCGAATCGTCCCACATAACCGTTGCGGCGTGCTGGCCAGTGGCTCGTTGGACAGCTTCGTCAGTAACTTCGCCCCAGGTGTAGTAGGGCATGGTTTCGCCGACGCCCACGATGCCATTGCTCAACGTGACTTTGCAGATTTCGAAGAGTGACCAATGTGGAATCTCTCGGACCATGTTTCGGAAAGGGACTTCCTTTAGCGGCAGGTCCACCCAGATTCGTTCGATCGATTCAACTTTCATCGTGCGGTCACTCCCTGTGTTCGTGCTGTTGTCGATAGACTCTTCCGCTGACGCTTTCGGCAGGTCCGAATAATAAGAACCGATTGGCATCGAGGGGAACAATGACCGTTCGAATTGAGAAGATTCGCTGCATCGCGACGGCGCCGGCCGACATTCGGCTGGTCGTTGTGAAAGTTGAAACTACGGAGCCGGGGTTGTACGGATTGGGATGCGCGACGTTCACCCAACGACCACTGGCGGTAATCGAGGCGGTGGAAAGTTACCTCGATCCGTTTTTGCGAGGGCGCGACGTCAGCGAAATCGAGGACATCTTTCAGTCTTCGTATGTCAGTTCGTACTGGCGTCAGGGCCCGGTGCTGAATAACGCGTTGTCAGGTGTGGACATGGCACTGTGGGATATCAAGGGCAAGCGAGCTGGCATGCCAGTTCATGATCTGCTGGGCGGTAAGACCCGAATGGCGGCTCCGGTTTATGTTCATGCGAGTGGGAGAGACTTTGCGGAAGTCACGGATCGAGCGCGAGCGTTGATGGCTGACGGCTTTCGTCACGTGCGGATTCAGTCTGAAGTTCCGGGGCAGTCGACTTACGGAACGGAATCGGACCTCAAGCCGCACGAACAGGTCAACGGTCCGGTCAGCCCGCAGAACATCTTTGAACCGGCCGATTACGCGCGGTTAGCTCCTCGGTTGTTTGAGCATGTACGAAGTGAACTGGGCGACGAAGTCGAATTGCTGCACGATATTCATGAACGCCTGCCTGCGCCGCTGGCCATTCAATTGGCAAAAGATCTGGAGCCGTACCGGCTGTTCTTTCTGGAAGACCCCTTGCCTCCCGAGGAACTGACCTACTTCCGGCGTTTGCGGGAAGCGTCTCACGTGCCGCTGGCAATGGGCGAACTTTTCACCAACGTGAATGAGTACCTGCCGCTGATCCGCGAGCAACTAATCGACTTCATCCGAGTTCACATTTCAGACGTTGGCGGCTTGTCGATGGCTCGAAAGATCGCCGCTTTGTGTGAATTTTTCAGCGTTCGGACCGCTTGGCACGGGCCCGGAGACACGTCGCCGATTGGGCATGCCGCCAATCTTGCTCTTGATGTTTCGATCTCCAATTTCGGAATTCAAGAGTTCACGGTCTTCAACCAGGCTACGCTGGATGTGTTTCCGGGTTGTCCAACGTTGCGAGATGGGATGCTCTGGCCAAACGATGCACCCGGTTGGGGCATCGATCTTGACGAAGAGTTGGCTGCGAAGTTTCCGTATCCGGAGCATCCGTTTAACGGGGCATGGCCAGCGATTCGACGACGAGACGGCAGTTGTGTTCGTCCGTAAAAGTGAAGATCGTTTTTCGGCAGAGCAGGGGAGAGGTGATGAGTTCTTCAGGTAAGTCACGAGTTGTCTGGACATGCCCGGAGTGCTCACGGACGTTTCGAATTCCGAAGTCGAAGCCTGAACCGCGTCTTTGTGCGAAGTGTTCTCGGAAGGAAAAAGTTGCGGGCGCGGCAACATCGTCCCGTGATGGTGATTCCAATGAGATGTTTTTTGAGGAGGCGGAGCCGACTCGCAGCAGCTCGTTGAGTTTTGGAGTGGTGGCTCAGCCGATGAGCCCACCGCCGTCGTCTCAGGCGAAGTCGACGCCCAAAGAAACATCGCAGGCCGACGCCAGCAGTGCCACGTCGATTGACGAGCTGTCGGATCGTGTCGACCAGATTCTGGAACATCTCGAAGGGATCAGCCGTACGATGAAAGTCGTGCGATGGGTGATGTGGGGACTGGGTTTCGCGACGATCGTTAGCGTCGTTGTGACAGCGGGCGGGCTGCTCTACTCAATCAGCATGATGGGGTCGCTCGGCGACCTGCTCAATCAGCCGGGCGGTGAAATACCGATGGGAGACATCCTTGAAGACGGCGGACAGGGTGGAGCCATGCCGCAAGGCAATGCCCAAATCCCACCGCAGCTTCAGGAGAAGTTGAAGCCGATCCAGGACTACTCCAACGTTCTCAATGAGCTGCTGGATGAAGTCAATCAGTGACGCTGGCTAAACCGCCTGTTGTCGCCTCAACTTTGCGACGACGAGTCGCAGGCCGGCGCTGAATCGAGATCAGAAAGGATCGAGCCTGGACGAGGTCGTTCCGGGATACATCCCAGATTTCGATGGGCGATCAATTCGGCCACGATGCTGACCGCAATTTCCGGAACGGTTTGGGAACCGATGTCGAATCCCAGCGGCGCATGCACTGCTTCCAACGCGTCGCGAGAGATCCCTTCTCGCAGCAGGTCTTCGAATATCAGTTTGATCTTTCGTCGACTGCCGATCATTCCGACGTATCGCGCTTCGGTTTCGGCCAGATGGTACAAGGCTTCTTCGTCGTGGTTATGACCGCGCGTCACGATGATGCTCATTGTGTTCGCGTCGATGTCCAGGCCGCTGAGTGAACTGTCGATCGGGCCGACGATTAACCGGTCGGCTCGAGGAAAACGGTCCTGGTTACAGTACTGCTCGCGGTCATCGACGACCCAGACGTCGAAATCAACGTCGGCGGCCAGGTCGGCTACTTTCTGTCCGACGTGTCCCGCTCCGACGATCAGTAATCTGCAGCGTTCGAGTTGTGGCAGGTACGAGATCCCGTGTTCGACATACGGCCGAGGGCGATCGAGGACTGGTCGCAGGCCAGCGTGCAGGGATTCCGGCGGAGTGTTTGCTGGCCGCTGACAGGCAATTTCTCCGTGTTCATCGATCAGGTAGCGGCTGGCTTCCTGGCCACCGTTGGATTTTTCTGCGTCGATGACGATCGATTCTGTGCAACCGCGACCGTCTCGCAGAACGTTCAAATATTCTTCAAAATAGCTGAGGTCGTCACCAGGGCGAACTGGATCGACCAGCATTCGCATGCGCCCGCCGCAGATCAGGCCGTCGTCCCAGCCATAGTCGCTGTCCAGTTGGAACGTCATTAACTCGGCGTCGCCTTCGTCGAGGAGTCGCAGTGCTCGACGTTTAACTTCTGCCTCGACGCAGCCTCCGCCGAGTGTGCCCGCTTGAGACCCATCCGGGAAGACCAGCATGACGGCTCCGGCTTTTTGAGGTGTGGAACCTCGAGTTTCGACCAAAGCCGTGTAGGCAACGGATTGGCCGTTTGAAACGGCGTGTCGGAGTGCTTCGATGATCTTTTGCATGGCGAGCGTCTCAAAGGCGGTGAATTTCTGAGGCGATTCAATCCGGCAACGCGCGGTCTGTCAACGGAGCAGTGGTTGTTGACCGGGGCGTGGGGGGCTTATCTGAGGGCTGTGGTGATAGTTCAAGTCGTTTATTACCTGCGTTGTTCATGTCGCGAGCGACGAATGTCGCGGCAGAATTTGACTCGTGGAAACATCGACCTAGGTTCTCAGTGTTGAGTTGTGCCGGATGTGCGCGCATTTCCGTGCTGGCACGCGCGACAGAACCGAAGGAAACACGAGCAATGCAGACTGAACAAACACCGGTACATCAGGATCAAGCACCTCGCGGGCCGGTATATCCGGTGCAGGCGACGCATCCGATGAATTCGTCGCGACTGCTTCTGGAGTTGATGCAGCTCGGAGGTGATCGAACGAGTGCCGGAAGTTTTGATTCGGTGATTCTCCGATCAGCGATGCGGAGCCTCATGCTCTCGTTGCAGTATCGAGATCCAGGAATCGTACATCATGCCAGGCGAGTGGCGGCTTTGTCCGTCGGCGTGGCTGAGCAACTTGGTTGGGACGGTCGCGATCTGCAGATTCTTGAAGCGGCCTGCCTGCTTCATGATATTGGCAAGGTTGGAATTCCCGACATCATCCTTCACAAGCCAGGCCGTCTTGCGCCGGACGAAGCTGAGTTGATGGGGCTGCTGTACCGGCTGGCCGGTGACGTCCTGCAGGCATGCGGGGCCGATTCAAACGTCGTGCAAATCGTCACTCAGTCGCAGTACCACTACAACGGCGCCACTCACGACTTCTCCGTGATTGGCTCGGACGTCCACCAGGGCGCGAGAATTCTTGCGGTCGCCGATGCGTACGATTCGCTCGTCACGTCGCAGGTCTTTCGTGATGCGAGATCGCACGACGAAGCAATGGATGTTCTGCAACGAGGCGCTGGATCTCAGTACGATGGAAACGTCATTTCGGCGATGACTCGTTGGTTCGAGTTCGAGCAGATTCCGTCGGAATTGCAGCAGGCTCGCCACGATCAGTATCAGCTTTCACCAGAAGAGATCATCGAAGCTGGTTCCCTGAGCCACGTCTTTTCGTACCTCTACCTACTGGAAAGTTTGTATCACGGGTTTTACATCGCGTCGACAGACGGCCGTGTTCAGGTATGGAATCATGGTTGTGAAGAACTGATTGGCATCTCACACGACCAGATTATTGGGCAGCCGGGGCTAGGTGGTCACATCCAATACCGAAAGCAGTCTGGGCAGGATTTGGGGATTAACGAATGTCCGATCCGTCTGGCGATTGAGACTGGACGGACCCAATCGTCCGAGCTTCAGGTTCGCAGAGCGGACGGAGACTGGCTTTCTGTTGAAGTTCAGACGTTGCCTTTGATTGATGCCGCGGGGCAGTTGCAGGGAGTCGCTGAGATCTTCCGCGACGCATCCGGCGGTCGGGAAAAAGGCCATTACCGCGACCTTCGTTTGATGGCTAGTCGAGACGCGCTGACTCATGTTGCGAACCGTGGCGAACTGAAGAAGCGACTTGATCTTGAATACAACGACTGCAAAGAGCGTGAATTCGAATCACCGTTCAGCATCATTTTCCTGGACGTTGACCACTTCAAAAAATGCAATGACACGTATGGTCATGCCGCTGGCGACGAAGTCTTGATCAGCGTTGCGAGACTACTGCAGCACGAGATGTATTCCGGCGAACTGGTTGCTAGGTACGGTGGCGAAGAATTCGTTGTGCTTTGCCCGGAGACACCGCTGGATGATGCTTATCAAAAGGCCGAACGACTGCGTAAGGCGCTCGAAAAAGCGACCGTTGTAAAATCGGACGAATTTAAGATCACTGCTTCGTTCGGTGTTTCTCAACTAGAGCCAACTGACGAAGCCGACGATGTTCTTCAAAGGGCAGATAAAGCTTTGTACGTGTCGAAGCATCAGGGAAGAAATCGCACGAGCAAGATTACTTCGGAGCAATTGCGAAAGCACGATCCTGAAATGGTCAAGCCGTCTCTGGCGAAACCGGACGAGTTTGTGTGCGACGTGGTTCTGAAGGCCTGCATGGCTGCAGACATGATCGTCTATAAGCTCAAAGCGTTTGTGGATGGAAACGGAGCCAAACTCGGCAAAGTCAACGCCAAGTCAGTTGAGATGCGGCTTGGTACGCGAGGACTTCTGTCGGGCTGGGGCAAGACGGCCGACAAGCAGCCGGTGGACATCAAACTCGAAATTGGTGACAGCCGTACGACCACTCAACGAGGCGCCAATCGACTCGTCGAAATTCACGTTCGAATTACGCCGATCGGCCGCGTTCGGAAAGTTGACGTCTTCAAGACGCGATGTCGTTGCGTCTTGAAAGATCTTCGGCAGTACCTGGCGGCAGACTTCGACGACATGAGCGAGTGGGGATAGTCGTCGCCAGAGGATCGGCGTTCTGCGGTCTGCTAAGAAACGACCGGCAAGTCGATTTCCATGCCGTGGGTGATTTGTCGCGTGACGATCGAGCCAAGCAGCGTTGTGGCCGTGATGTCGTGCACGTCAACTTCCACCATCGAACCGGCAAGGCGTGGGTTTCCGTCGAAGACGACGATTCGGTCGCAGTCTGTGCGGCCAACGAGTTGAATGGACGGTGAATCGCTGTCCGCATCACCGCGTTTTGTGGCGGTCTTACTGGCACCTTCGCAGAGCACTTGGACAGTCGTGCCGATGAACTCTGCGTTGTCTTCTTCGCTGATCCGATTCTGTAGGTCCAGCATTTCGTTGTTGCGGCGTTTCTTCACATCTTCAGGGATGTCGTCCGGCCAAAGTCCGTTGGCCTTCGTGCCTGGCCGTTCGCTGTACTTAAAGATGAAGCTGTTCTTGAAGCGAAACTCTTCGATAAGAGCCATGCTCTTTTGAAACGACTCTTCGGACTCGCCGCAGAAGCCGACGATGAAGTCACTGGAAACTGCACAGCCAGGAATTGTCGCGTTAATTCGCTGCATCATCTCACGATATTCAGCGACGGTGTAGCCGCGCTTCATCGCTTTCAGTTGATCGTCGCATCCGGACTGTGCCGGGACATGCAGGTATCGGCAAACCTTGGGCAGATCGCGAACGGCCTGCAGCAGGTCGTCGGTCATGTCCTTTGGGTAGTTGGTGACGAACTTGATCCGCTCGATGCCTTCCGTGTCGTGAATCAGCTCAAGCAGGTCCGACATCCGATATTCGCGGCCGTCTTCGGTGTGCCGGTAGCTGTTGACCGTTTGTCCAAGCAGAGTCACTTCCTTGACGCCTTGCTCGGCAAGCGTGCGGACTTCCGATGCGATCAGACTTGGCGGGCGGCTTTGCTCCGGGCCGCGAGTCATCGGGACGACGCAGTAAGTACAGAACTTGTCGCAGCCAATCATGATTCGGACGAACGCCTGGTACGGCGACGGACGCATTTCGGGATCGCGTAGTGGGTCGTAGCTTTCGAAGCTGTTCGCGACGGATTCTCGGCTGCCGCCCTTACGGTCTAGACTCAGAGCCGTCTGTCGTTCTCTGCTGCTCCGAGCTTCGTCGATCAACTTTGGGATTTCGCCAAGCTGCCCCGTTCCGACGACCAGGTCGACATGTGGTGCCTTCTCAAAGATCAGCTCCTGATCCTTCTGAGCCATGCAGCCCATAACGCCGATGACCAGGTTCGGACGGCTCCGTTTTTGAAACTTGATGCGTCCAAGCTGGCTGTAAATTTTGTGCTCAGCGTGTTCACGGACGCTGCACGTATTGAACAGGATTGTGTCCGCGGCCTTTATGTCGTTGGTCAGCTCAAACTGCTGTTTTCGCAGAGCGGCCACGACCAGTTCGCTGTCCAGCATGTTCATCTGGCAGCCGACGGTTTCGATGTAAAGCTGTTTGTTGTGAGGCGTTTCAGACATGGGGCCATTCTCTGCAGTCACTCGACGCGCCGTGGGCGACGTCGAGGGCTAATTCAGATCCAACTTCAGGCCGCCGCTGCCTGTGTTTGCTGTTCGGGTGAAACGGTTTCGACTTCCGCTTCATCTTTCGCTTTTTGAGCTTCCAGTTCCTCGGCCATTTTGGCCAGATGATCGCTTACCGCAATGTGCTCGTATTCGTTGCGATAATTCGTCACGAGCTGAATGAACGACCTTAAGGCGAGCACCGCTGCTGCTGAGTAGAGAACGACATGCCACGTTGCCATTTCTGGCCTCCTTCGTCTTCCTGACTGTGGAGAGCTTCCAGTGCTGCCACGCTGACAACACCGGAACTGACTATGACCAAACTTTTCAGATTCAATCTATGATCTGCTTGCCCGAGAACTTCCTGTCCTCAGGATTCTGATGTTCTACTTAGCCCGCTCAATATAGTCGCCCGTTCGAGCGTCGACTTTAATCTTCTCGCCCTGATCGATGAAGGCCGGAACCTGAACTTCGGCACCAGTTTCAACGGTAGCAGCTTTCGTCACGTTGGCCGTCGTGTTTCCGCGAGCGGCCGGTTCGGTATAGGTGACTTCGACGATGACGTGAGCAGGCGGGTCAACTCCAATGAGCTGGTCGTTGTAAAACAACAACTCACACTTGGCACCGTCGAGCAGGAACTTCGCAGAATCGCCCATTTTCTCGACTGAGATCGTGTACTGCTCGAAAGTTTCGTCTTCCATAAAGACGAAGCCTTCGCCGTCGCGGTACAGGTATTGCCCGTTCGACTTTCGGACGTCTGCCGCTTCCATGCTGTCGCCGCTCCTCAGCGTCGGCGTCACGTTTGTGCCCTTGAGCAGGTTTCGCAGCTTCATTTTGTAGAGAGCCTGACCTTTGCCAGGTTTCACAAAGTGCAGCTCGACGATGTCGTATGGATCGCCTTCGTAGATAACCTTCTGGCCTTTTTTCAGGTCGCTCGCGTTGATGTTCATTCGGAATCACTTGTCTCTGGGGCGGTTCTGAAACTTGTTATTGACTACATCGACGGGTTTTCGCCGATTCTGGCAGTGATTGACTGCTGGCAGCGAGGCGGGACAATAACAGATCGATTCAGCGGTACAAACCCGAAGGTGAGAGCCAATCAGTGGTTCCGTCAAATCGGACGCTGTGCTGTCGGCGTCATCGGTCAGTCTGAGGGCGGTTGTGTTCGGCGTGACCTGCTACATTCCGAAATGAGACGGAAGACGGTCACGCATACGAGGTTTGAGCGAGAAACTCAGTGTCAGTACCCGGAGTTGATGAGCAGAAGAGTTCGAATGTCCTCTCGGACTGGCATCGTTCATTGGCTGCCGCGATTCGAGATCCAACTGAACTTCTGAATGAACTTCAGTTGGACGACTTTTCTGATCGAGTTTCTTCTGGCGCCGCGGAAGCGTTTCCGCTGATGGTTCCTCGGAGCTTCCTTGCAAGGATGCGGCTCGGCGATCCAAATGACCCGCTGCTCAGGCAAGTGCTGCCGGTGGACGACGAACTCCGGGCGGTTGCAGGCTTCGAGGCGGACGCTGTGTCGGATGCAGATTTTCGGACGGCTCCGGGGTTGCTGCACAAGTATCATGGCCGGGCATTGATGATTGCCGCCGGGAGTTGTGCGGTGAACTGTCGATACTGCTTCCGGCGACATTATCCGTACGGCGACGAGCCGAGACGACTTGATGACTGGGAGCCGGCACTTCGGCAACTTCGAGAAGACTCGTCGATTTCGGAAGTGCTGCTCAGCGGCGGCGACCCGCTGATGTTGACCGATTCGCGTCTCGGTGAATTGATCGGGCGTCTGGAAGAGATTCCTCACCTCAGACGGCTGCGGATTCACACTCGCCTGCCAATTGTTTTACCAGATCGCGTGACAGACCAGTTGCTCGACATACTGACCGAGAGCCGACTGACGCCGATTGTCGTCGTGCATTCCAATCATGCTGCAGAAGTGGTGGCGGACTGTGAAGCGGCGTTACGACGTCTCGTTCGAGCGGGCGTTACGGTTCTCAATCAGGCGGTGCTGCTGCGTGGTATCAATGATTCGGTGGATGCGCTGGTGGAATTATCTGAGTCGCTGATCAACGTCGGCGTGATGCCGTACTATCTCCACCAGTTGGACCGAGTGTCCGGTGCTGCGCATTTCGAAGTCGATCCGGACGTCGGTCGATGCTTGATCGCAGAACTTCGAAAGCGTCTGCCCGGATACGCCGTTCCCAGATACGTTCAGGAAATCGCCGGAGAGGCTCACAAAACTGTCATCGAGTGACGCCGTCGTCTGTCGGTACCTGACTCTCGCTCATGCCCAAAGAGGAGCAACATCGTGACTTCGCAATCAGCACACTCACGAATTTTCACTTGGCTGTCCGTGGCAGTGGCCGTGTTAGCCCTCGCCGGGGCGAATGCAGCCCAGGCTGGTTCATCTAACAGCCTGATGGATGTTTCTGCAGATGGCGCATTGCTGGCGTGCAGCAATCGTGACAGCGGAACGGTCACCTTTGTGGACCTTGCGACGAATAAAGTGCTCCGCGAAGTTTCGGTTGGGCATCACCCGGAAGGTGTTTCGTTTATTGGGAAATCGCACGAGCTTGCCGTGGCCGTTTACGACGACGACACCGTGGTTATTCTCGATGCGGATTCGGGCAACAAACGAGCGACTGTGTCCGTCTTCGACGAGCCGTACGGAATCGTTTCGACGGCGGATGGCAGCCACATTTACGTGACGCTCGAGCATCCCGGCGAAGTGGTTGAGATCGATCCTCGGTCAGCAAAGATCACACGGACATTTTCCGCCGGGGCGTTCCCACGTGGAATTGCCATCGCGCCGGACGAAAGCCAGTTGCTCATTAGCGAGTACCTGACAGCCACGGTTCGTGCGATCGATCGTTCGTCCGGGAGGCTTGTCGACGAATGGCCCGGCAGTAGCACCGATAACCTTGCGCGACAGCTCGTGATTCATCCGAAACGTCCGAAGGCCTACGTCACGTTTATTCGTTCCAAGGTGACAGCGCATCAGGGAACTGGATCGATTTTTCCGTACGTTGGGATTACTGATCTTGTCGATTCAGATGAGTCTCGGCGTAAGCGAATGCCGCTCGATTCGGTTTTTGGCACAAAGGTCACGGCCAATCCGTGGGAAGCGGCGATCAGTCCTGACGGTCGACAACTCTATATTGTCTTCTCCGGTACGGATGACATCTTTGTCTGCAATACGATCGATGATGATTACCGCGAACTCGGCCTGGCGAGGTACATCGCGACGGGGCGAAACCCGCGAGCGGTTCGAGCGTCACCTGACGGAAATCAATTCTTCGTCTACAACGCTTTGGATTTCGAGGTTGTCGTTGTTTGATGCAAAGTCCCTGCGACAGGCAGCGAAGATTGCGATTACGAAGAGATCCTCTGAGTTCGGAAGTGCACCTGGGGAAAGTTTTGTTCTACACGGCTCTGCCTCCGATGACTTCGCAGCGTTGGATTTCGTGCTCAAGCTGTCACCCTGATGGGCAACCCGACGGTCCGAACGTGGCACAATCCGGAAGGCTTGCGTCAGACACCGCCGCTGCACGGTCTGGCGTTTACTCATCCTCAACACTGGTCAGCAGAGCGTGACGAAACTCAGGATTTCGAACACACAATTCGTGGCCCTTTGATGGGAGGCCGAGGTCTGCACAGGGGGCGTTTTGAACAAACCGCTCGGCGCGACTAACAAAGGGCTGTCGGCATCGCTCGATGCCTTGGCCGCTTACACGAACTCTCACACGTTTACGTTAAGCCCGTATGCAAAAAATGGTCTGTCTCCGGCAGCCAAACGTGGTCGAAAGTTGTTTGCATCGAAACAGACGAAGTGTGCCGAATGTCATTCCGGCCCGTTCTTCACTGATTCTCAGTCTGGTAAAACAAGCGCCCGACATGATGTCGGAACTGGCAACGCCGACAAATCGGAAACGATGGGCTTGTCGTACGACACGCCGATGCTGCTTGGTCTTTATCGATCAGCACCGTATCTGCATCACGGAACGGCGGCGACCTTGCAGGACGTACTGACGACTCAGAATAAAGGCGATAAACACGGCACTACGAGCCACTTATCGCCCGCTGAGGTGAACGACCTCGCAGAGTTTCTAAAGTCTTTGCCGTACGAATTGCCGGAGCCTCTGGCTGCTGACGCCGGCATCATAAAAGTAGCGAATTGAGCAAACTTAATGGCGACTGCTCAGGAGCTTGAGTGTTGACCGATGCGTAAAATACAAACGCCCCGTCCAAGTACGACAAGCTGTTTCGTAGAGAGTGAACTTGCGGGAAGTTTCAGGATGAATCAATGGATCAATTGAATGGAGTTCCCGAAGATCTTGATCGAGCGGGGCTTGAAGAACGGCAATTGCAGCGGCTTCAGTCGTTGCTCGGAGAAATTGCAAAGAGCAACGGTTTCTGGCAGGAGCGTCTTGCCAATGTTTGGCAGTCTGACGATCGGAACTTCTGCGTTGGTTCGCTCGATGATCTGCAGTCATTTCCGGTGACGGCCAAGGCAGATCTTGTACAGGACCAGAGTCAAAGTCCGCCGTACGGGACGAATTTGACGTTCGGGCGAAATGACTATTCTCGACTTCACCAGACATCGGGTACGACGACCGGTACACCGATGCGGTGGCTGGACACTCCTGATAGCTGGGGATGGTTTCTGGATTCGTGGGCACAGATCTTTCGGATGGTCGGACTGACTCCGGAAGATCGACTTTGCTTTCCGTTTTCGTTTGGCCCGTTCATCGGTTTCTGGGCAGCGTTCGAAGGGGCCAATCGGCTTGGGAATCTTTGCCTGGCTGGCGGTGGAATGAGCAGTCAGCAGCGACTGTCGCTGATTGCGGATAACCAGGCGACAGTTCTCTGTTGCACGCCGACCTACGCTTTGCGACTCGCTGAGGTCGCGGCGGAGCAGGGGATCGATCTTGCATCCGGTTCGGTCCGGATGCTGATTGTTGCCGGTGAACCCGGTGGCAGTATTTCATCGATCCGTTCGCGGATTGAATCTGCGTGGGGAGCCCGCGTGATCGATCATTGGGGAATGACCGAAATCGGCGCGCTGGCGGTTGAGTGTGCGGAGAATCCCGGCGGACTGCACATGCTCGAATCAGAATGTATCCCGGAGATTGTGCATCCCGAGACCCTGGCACCAGCTATGCCAGACGAAAACGGCGTACGACGCGGCGAGTTGGTGATCACAAACCTGGGGAGAGTCGGCTCACCTTTGATTCGTTATCGAACTGGTGATCTGGTGGAAGCTGATTCGGAACCGTGCCTATGCGGCCGAGCGTTGCTTCGACTGAAAGGTGGAATTCTCGGCCGCGCCGATGACATGATCACCATTCGCGGAAACAACGTCTTCCCATCCAGTATTGAAGCCATTCTTCGCGAATTCGAAGAGCTTGTCGAATTTCGAATTGAAGTCAGGACCGTGCGATCGATGCATCAGATCCGGTTGCAACTGGAGCCGCAACCAGACTTGTGTGACAACGAAGCCGCAGATCTGGGGCGACACGTTCGAAACACGATCAAAGATCGTTTGAACTTTCAGCCTGAGGTCCAGATCGTCGAACAGAACAGTCTGCCGCGGTTTGAGCTGAAGGGGCGGAGGTTCTTCAGAGTCGATGAAGACTCATGATTCCTGGAAGCCTTCAATGTTCGACGCGAAATGTGCAAGATCACTCTCGTGAAGATTCTTGAGCAGGATTGCTTTCTTTTCTTCCTGACTGAATCCGTGAATAATTCCAAAAATGATCGAGCCGCAGACGACGGCCGTCACCTCAACGACGCGCATCGGAAGTTGGAATTCTTTCAGGTCGGCTGAGATTTCGTCATCGCTGCAGTATTCGCCAAACTTCTTACGGCAGTACAGAAATTCGATGCCGAGCATGTCGCGAGACCATTCGTAGTCGAACGGACCGAATTCCCGGTGCCGATGTCGCACCCAGAATGCTGACCCCTCGAATCGAAGTCCCGACGCCGTCTCCACGACTCACCTTCCCGAAAGTTGAACGAAATTAGTTGCGCAACAGCCAACGCTTTCGACCTTGCAGATCACGGCATTGTTAGCCGCCGCTGCTGCGTGCCGCAACAGCGATTGTGTGAGGGGCGGTCTACAGGTTCCTGTCAATCTTCAATGTCGACATCCGGACTGTCCGACAGCCCGTTGATTCTTCGATTCAGCAAAACGGCGCCGACGACGGCTGTCGTTTGAAACATGGCTCCAACGATAGGAATTAGCATCAGGCCTGCGACGATTGTTCCGAGACCGAGCGTTGATGGCAACCACTGCTTGGCAAACTGTTGTCGGTCCTTCCAGCGAATTCCCCGGAGTTCCTGCGGGTAACCCAGAAACTCGGCACCCAGAACCCATGCGTGCATGTATCCACCGATGACGAGCGCTGCCACTGTTCCGATGAGAGGAACAATGTTGAGAAGCAGAATTCCAATGTCGACAAGCAGAAGTTTCAATGCTGAGCGGAGTGCATCGATGATTTGTCCGCTGTACGAAATCTCTGAAAGTTCATCGGGAGTGGCGCCCAGAAAAAGCTCGACGCGATACGCCAGTTTGCTGAACGACCACGAGCAAAAAACGCTCTGCAAGAAGATGTAACATGCCAGACCAACACCAAAGGCCAGCATGAGGATCGCCGTGAAGCCGATCCATTCGACGATCGGTGCCCACCAGGTGATGGGCAATTCGACGGCGAACGAATTCCATGCTGTCGTGCCAACCCAAAAGGTCATCAGTAGAGAGGCAAAGGCGACGGCGATGTTCGTTAACAATGCCCAAACGCCATATTGCCAGAGCGACGGATATCGACAAAGAAAACGAAACCCATCTGCCGCCGTCGAGATTCCTTCAACATAGTCTGGAACGAGTCGACGCTGCTGTCGTGGCTCCAGTGGGCTTGAGTCGTCCATCAGTAATGTCACTCTTGTCTGAGGCTGATTGTTGCTTGTGTCAGATCGGGGGGTAAAGGGGATGGTGACGTAATCAGAATCGTTGAGGCGTCCAGCTTGTTCAATGACTGGGCAACGGAATCTATGCCCGCGGGATCAAGGTCAGCGAGCGGTTCATCGAGGAGTAGAAGTTTTGGTTGGAGCACGCAAGCTCGTGCGAGTGCTGTTCGGCGTTTTTCGCCCCCGGAAAGTGATTCGACGGACCGACGTGCCAGATGAGCGACGCCGAACCTTTCGAGCCAGAGTACAGCCTGTTCTTGCCGGATTGATCTGGAAGTGGATCGAGCTTTGAGTCCGTACTCGACATTACTCAGCACCGTGCCGCTGAAAAGGTACGGCGACTGATGTACGAAGACGCGATCTTTTACAGCGGCGTCGACGACACATTCGCCGGCGAACGCTGTTTCGATTCCGGCCAGAACTCTGAGCAGCGTGGACTTTCCACTTCCATTCGGGCCTGTGATTCCGACCGTACTTCCATGAGCGAATGTCGTATTTGCAACGTGGCAAATCGTTTGTCCGCCTTTCGTGACAGTCAGGTCTGTGATGTCGATCATCGATCGGGTCGTGGATTGAGCTGGAGACGTCATGAGACTTGCTCCGCGGCTTCTCGACTCAGCAAGGCGATTGCCAGAGTGACCAGCATGGCGATGCTCAGCAGAATGAGGCTCATCGCGACCCCTGAAGCGAATTCTCCGCGAGCCGTTTCCAACGCCGTCGCTGTGGTCAACGTTCGGGTCCGCCCCGTGATGTTCCCTCCAACCATCATCGCGATGCCGAGTTCGGTGAAGCAGCGTGAGAACGCTGTCAGCACTGCCAGAGCGATGGCGAGCTTCGCTTCTCGCAGGTAAGTAACAGTTCGTTGAAGGGGGCCTGCGCCAAGCGTGCGAGCTGTTTCGAATGCTCGTGGATCGAGCCGCGTGATTGCACCGTGGGTTAACGTCGCGACGATTGGCAGCGCGAGGAAGAACTCACCAAGAATGATCGCCGTTGGCGTGTAGAGTAGTTCGAGTTCCCCCAGAGTTCCTCGACGAGACAGTAGACCGTAGCAAAGTAGTCCAATCAGGACCGTAGGTACGGACATTCCAACTCGAAGCAGCAAGACCAGAAGCGATCGTCCTGGGAATCGTTTCCTCGCGAGCAGCAATCCGGCGCTGATACCGACGACCGTAGCCGCGATGACGGCAACAATAGAGATCCATAGGCTGCGTGTTGCCGCGTCGATGACTGAAGCATCACGCCGAAGCAGTAGTTGCAGCGCTTCAAGGATTCCTTCGCGGATCACTCAGGCGTTTCCTGCTTCAAACGGTCGGGGTGAAATAGTCGTTGGCCTTTGATTTCGTAGTTTGCAATCAGTTCTTGAGCACGTTTAGAGATCAGAAAGTCAGAAAATTTGTTGGCCAGGTCAGCATTGATCGCAGATGACTTGTCAGGATTGACGACCATCATAGCGTAAGGGTTTTTCAGATCGTCGGCGCCTTTGACCATCGGGACGAGCTGAACCTTGTCGCTTTGCTTCAACCAGGTGCCTTCATCGGTCAAGACATAAGCATTCATCTCGTCGGCCATGATCAGAGTCGGTCCCATTCCCTGCCCACTCTCTACGTAATCTTCCCACTCTGGGCGACCTTCGGCTTTCAGCCATAGCGACTGCTCACGTTTGTGAGTGCCGCTGTCATCACCGCGGGAAACAAAGCGATGTTCTCCGGTTGCGACTTTCTGTAGTGCTGAAACGGCGTCGTGACCTTTGGCCTGTGCGGGATCGGCAGCCGGACCAGCGATGATGAAGAAGTTGTGCATGATTGGTTCGTGGCGAATTCCGTGGCCACCATCCATGAACTTGTCTTCAGCCGATCGGGCATGCACCAGCACAGCATCGACATCGCCAGCCTCTCCCAGTTTCAATGCGGCACCGGTCCCGACGGCAATCAAATCGATTCGGCAGTTGTTGGCTTTTTCGAATTCAGGTAGCAGAACGTCGAGCAGCCCCGAATCTCGAGTGCTTGTTGTTGAGGCGACTTTTAAGACAGATTCTGGAGGCGAAGAACCACTTGCGTGTGGCACTGCTGTTTTGCTGGACTCCGGCTTGCCGTCGGTGGGCTGACGGTCGCTGCACCCAACAACGAGCGTACTTAGCGAAATCAGCAGTACCGAGCGCGTCATCCATGAACTGAATACTCTGTCCCGAGGCATGGCAGCTTTGATGTTTCCATTGGTGGTGTAATCTTTGGGAAGCAGCGTCACCCTGTTTCTTGATGGTGACAACCGGCGCGAAGGGTAGGGGGTTGGTTCGTCGATTTATAGCGCGAGGGCCGTCTCGACTCGGCTGTGAGATGACCAGCGCAGCCGGCCGGTGAGCGTGGTTGATGCTTGAATGGATTCGCGACTGGTTTACGGTAGTTGGATCGTGAATCCACTAGAAACGATCGTAGATTGATTGTTGATTGATTTCGTTGAGGCTACAGGTTTTGAAGGACGGCGTCGGTGATCTCCGTCGTTGTTGCCGAGCCACCAATGTCTGCCGTTCTTAGCTCACCAGCGGTGAGTACTGCCTGGACGGCGGTTTCAATCTTCTGTGCGACCGCAATCGCCGTGGCGTCATCGTGCCGCTCGCCGAGCCAGTCGAACATCATGGCTCCCGACAGAATCGTGGCGAGCGGGTTGGCGATGTTCTGACCAGCGATCTGAGGAGCTGTTCCGTGCGACGGCTGGAACAACGCGTGGTCTTCGCCGATCTCGGCCGATGGTGCCATGCCCAGCCCGCCGACGATGCCCGCTCCGAGGTCCGACAGTATGTCACCGAACTGATTTTCCATCACCATCACATCGTAGGCGGACGGATTCTGCACCATGTAGAGACTCATGGCGTCGACATAGGTGGCTTCTGCTTCGATCCCAGAATGCTCTGAAGCGACTTCGAAAAACACTTCTCGAAAAAATGCCATGCTGCGGAAGATGTTGGCTTTGTCGACGCAGGTGACCAACTTCTTCCCGTCAGACGGTCGGCCTTTCCGCCGAGCAGCCAGCTTGAAGGCGTATTCGCAAACCTTCCGAGTGCCTTCCCGCGTAATGACCATCGTGTCTGTCGCGACCGAATCGCCGACTCGACATCCTCCTCCGAACGATGCGAACAGACCTTCAAGGTTCTCTCGCAGAATGACAAAGTCGATGCCTTGCTCGCCGGTTTTCAGGCAGCTTTCAACGCCAGGGTAAAGTTTGACCGGACGCACGGCAGAGTGCAGTCCCATCGCCCGGCGAAGTCCGACCATCATGTCAGGCTGCACTTCGGTTCCGTCTGGTTTGCGAACATCCGGCAGACCGATGGCGGAAAGCAGAACGGCGTCAGCGGCGAGGCAATCACTCAGCACATTGTCAGGCAATGCAACGCCAGTTTCACGATACAAAGTGGCTCCGGCATGACGTTCCTGAAGTTCAATCTGCAAACCACAGGCTTCCGTCGCCGCATTCATGACGCGAGTGGTTTCTCGCATGACCTCAGGGCCGATTCCGTCTCCTGGCAGAGTAACGATTTTGTATGACTGACTCATTGGGTGACTTTCTCAATAGCGATGGCTTGAGAGGCGACTTCGTCGTCCGCGATTTTAAAACTGATCAGTGTCGGGAGCATTGGAATAAGTCATTTGCAGATTAAGTCTTCTTCACGGGAGCGGTCTTTTTCGATCCTGCCTTTGGCTTCGCACGCTTACGAGCGGCTGGTACCGGCGGTTTCGACGGTCGTTTTCCAGTGAGATCGAAGAACCGCATGTTCGTGCCGACTCGATCGAAATCGCCGAGGTCCTCGCGCATCGATTCGGCCAGTGTCAGGAGCCTGTTGACAACATCGGGATTCTTATCGGAGACATCGGTCGTTTCGCCAATGTCATTTTCAAGGTCAACCAGGAACGGTTTTGAGAATCCGATCCGATCTTCCGGCCCGATGTGAGTATTTCTGCTGAACGGCGCTGCTCCGATTGGTGTTTTGTCGCGAGGCAGGTGCAGCTTCCATTGCCCCTGTCGAACGGCCTGCAGATGAACCCTGAGATAGTAGTAAAATGCTTTTTTAGAGTTCGCTTTATTAAACTGGCCGTGGAAGAGATTGCTGATGTCCTCGCCGTCGATCACTCGATCATTGGGCGGAGCCGTTCCGGCGAGTGCCGCAAACGTTGGCATGATGTCCAGCGTGCTTGCCAGTTTGTCGCAGGTTACTCCAGCGGGCACTCGCCCGGGGCCCCATACGATGGTTGGGACTCGCACGCCGCCTTCAAACGTTGAAACCTTTCCGCTGCGTAAAGGGCCGGCTGAACCGCCATGATCAGATGCAAGCCGGCCGTCGGCGTGGTTCCGATTCTTAATCAGCCACGGGCCGTTGTCGCTGGTGAAGACGACGTAGGTGCTTTGGGCGACGCCAAGTTCTTTGACTGTGTCGAGAATGCGTCCAACGTTGAAGTCGATTTCCTCGATCACATCGCCGTACAGGCCTCGCTTACTTTTTCCCTTGAACTGCGGCGACGCATCCAGCTTTGTGTGTGGCATCGTGTGAGGGATGTAAACAAAGAACGGTTCGTTCTTAGATCGCTGCATGAAGGCGATGGCTTCGTCAGTGTAGCGCTTCGTCAAAGTCGACATGTCGGTGGCCGACTCGATCAACTTGTCGTTTTGATAAAGGTCGGCGATGCGGTCGTTGCTGGTTGGAGTCCCGAAGAAGTAGTCAAAACCCTGGTGCGTCGGAAACAGGTCCGGAAAGAAATCCTTCTGGCTGTGTTTGGCGAGATCCCACTTACCGAAGCAGGCGGTCGCGTAGCCTTGCTTCTTGAGCACCTCGGCGACGGTAACCTCCTTGCTGTGAAGGATCGGATGGACTTGTTTGGTGTTGCCTCGTTCGGCAACTCGCATCGGATAGCAGCCCGTCATGATCGCCGCCCGCGAAGGCCCGCAGACAGGCTGAGCGTAGAAGCTTGTGAATTTCATACCCTCTGCAGCCATCGCATCCAGGCGGGGCGTGCGAATGTCTGGGGAACCGAAACAGCCGACGTCTTCGTAACCCTGATCGTCAGTGAAGATGACGACAAAATTTGGTCGGGACCGTTGCTCGGCAGCAGCAACCTCACTTGATTTGCTCAGAAGTAAGCCGTCAAGGGCTGCAGAAATGACGAAAAGCCAGAGCACTTTGGCAAGCAGAGTGATAGGGCTGGGCTGCGGACTATTGTTTGCAGATCTGGTTGAGAGGATCATTTCGAACGGGCTCTTGTGATGACCAGGTGAAAACCGGGCAGACGCGGTCGTCGTGTCCGGGTGAATTGTGCATAATGGCGACTGAAGAACCGCTTCGCAAAGTTACCCAGAGTAAGGTTGAGCTGATGCTAAGCAGACATGGCCAGCACGCTTCGAATTTATTGGACCCGTCGCGTCTTCGAGCTTGCCTTGTGCTGCCTGTTGTGATGGCGACGTGCCGCCTTCTTTCGTCCGGGAATGTTCTGGCTGATGACGGACCGGCTGCAATGGAGTTCTTCGAGAAGGACGTGCGTCCTCTTCTGGTAAAACAGTGCTATGAGTGTCACTCGGCTGGTGACGTCGATGGCGGCTTGAATCTTGATTCGAAGGCAGGAGTCTCCAGCGGCGGGGATAGCGGTGTTGCTGTGGTCGCAGGTGCTCCCGAGCAAAGTCTGCTGATCGAGGCTGTGCGATACAAAAATCAGGATTTGCAGATGCCGCCAAAGGGGCGAATGTCGGACGAGGCGATTGCGATTCTTGAAAAATGGGTCCGTCTTGGCGTACCTGATTCGCGGACGGAAAACCGCCCTGGTACGGTTCGGCCAACGGGCATGACCATTGAAGATGGTCGTGATTTCTGGTCGTTCAAGCCGGTTGCTGATCCGGCTGTTCCATCGGTTGAAAATGGCGATTGGGTTCAGACTCCGATCGACGCGTTTGTTCTGGCTAAGCTTGAAGAACGAAAGACCGGGCCTGCCGAACAAGCTGACAAGCGGACGCTCATTCGCCGAGTGACGTTTGATCTGATCGGACTTCCGCCAACGTCGGAAGAGATCGCGGCGTTTCTTGCGGATGAGTCGTCGGACGCTTTTGAGAAAGTCGTCGAGCGGTTGCTGGAGTCACCCCAGTACGGAGTTCGCTGGGGCCGCCATTGGCTGGACGTCGCTCGGTACGCCGACTCAAACGGGCTGGACGAGAATCTTGCGTTTGGAAACGCATGGCGGTATCGCGATTACGTTGTCGACTCGTTTAATGATGACAAACCATTCGATCAGTTTCTGATCGAACAACTTGCTGGCGACCTGGTTCCGGGATCGACTCGTGAAACAAAGACCGCGACGGGGTTTCTGGTTCTCGGTGCGAAGGTTCTGGCCGAGCCTGACAAAGAAAAACTGTTCATGGACACGATCGACGAGCAGTTGGACACCATCGGCAAGGCGTTCCTCGGCATGACGATTGGCTGCGTGCGATGTCACGATCATAAGTTCGATCCGATCAAGCAGACTGACTACTACGCTCTGGCAGCCATTCTGAAGAGTACGAGAACGTTCGGCGACACCCAGACCGGTGTGATTAAACACTGGCACGAGTATTCGATAGCGACGGAAGACGAGTTGACCGACCTTAAAAAGATCAACGCGGAGCTCGCTAAGAAAAAGAGTGCGGCGTCCTCGTTCAAGAGTAAGGCGACGGTCAAGCTGCGAGACGAAGCTCGTGCAAAAGCCGCTGACTACTTGGCGGCAGCAGCGAAGTTTTCTCCTGACACGTCACTGACTGAGGTATCTGCGATTGCCGAGCCGCTTGGCCTGCATCCGCGGATTCTGCATCACTGCCGGCTGCACTTGCAGTACCACGCGGACGATCCGGTCTTCGCACAGTGGTACTCGCTTAAGAATTCAGAGGATGCAGAGGAAGGGGATGCGACGAAGCAGATTGAGACGCATTACCGAACGCGATTTGCGAAGGCAGAATCTGCATTGGCGGAAGCTCGTAAGAAGGATGCAAAAACGAAGACGCTCGACGACAAAAGTCTGGAGCCTGTGCGTGCCGCTCTGTACGACTTGTCTGGATTTCTGGCCGTCCCTCCGAAGCCGGAATTTGCTTTTGATGAAGAGACACTCACCGAGTATTACCGTCTGATGGAAGAAGCTCGTCTGGCCGAAAGTAGCGCTCCGGATGAACCTTCAATCATGGGGGTTGCAGACGGGACGGTGCTGACGAGCCTGCCGATTCACATTCGAGGCAGTCATCGCAACTTCGGCGAGCCGGTTGGTCGAGAGTTTCCTGAAGTGATGCGGACTTCAGATGTGCGGCCGGTGCTACCAAGGAATCAGAGCGGCCGGTTGGAACTTGCTCGCTGGATGGCCAGCACGCAGCATCCGCTGACCGCTCGTGTTTACGTTAATCGAGTCTGGCGATGGCATTTTGGAACCGGCATCGTCAAGTCGACTGAGAACTTCGGAAGGCTCGGCGATCGGCCATCGCATCCGGAATTACTCGATTGGCTGGCTCGGCGATTTATGGAGAGCGGCTGGTCGACAAAGGAACTGCATCGGCTGATCCTTTCTTCGAGCACGTATCAGATGGCATCATCTAATTCTGATGCGACGATTGCGGAAGCGGACCCGGAAAATCGACTGCTGTGGAAGTTCGGCCTGCGACGCCTGGAAGCCGAGCAGATTCGCGATTCGATCCTTGCCGTGTCCGGTCGTCTGGATGCGGAGCTTGGCGGCAAAACGGTGCCTTTGCGAAACAGACAGTTCGTTTTTAATCACACATCAGTTGACCACACGAAGTACGACAGCCTGCGACGTTCGCTCTATCTTCCGGTGATTCGAAATAACGTTTACTCACTATTCAGTCAGTTCGATTTTCCCGATCCGACAATGCCTACCGGAAGTCGTAACGCGACTGTAGTCGCCCCTCAGGCACTGCTGATGATGAACGCGGGACTGGTCATGGAATCGGCTGACCATCTTGCGAAAATGCTGCTGAACGAAGGCCTTGACAACGCAGGACGTGTCAATCTTGCTTATGAACGAGCACTTGGTCGATTGCCATCGGAATCAGAATCCAAACGCTCGTTGGTTTTCATTTCGGATGCCACATCAACAGGACTGACCGACGCTGCGAATGTTGGTGCTGAAGCAGAGCAAAGCGCTTGGTCGATGTTCTGCCAGAGCCTCTTCGCGAGCAACGAATTCATCTATCTGAGGTAGTTATGGCTGAAGTTACGACCTCTGAAATCTCATCATGCAATGACGCGATGCTGCCTCTGCGCCGCCGCATGCTCAAAACTGCGGCCGTCGGCTTCGGGCAGCTTGCGTTTAATGCTTTGCTTGCTGGTGACGCGACAGCGGACGAGGCCGGGTCAGCTGCTCAGCGTGGTGGTCTGCTCGCTCCAAAGACGCCGCACTTGCCGGCTCGAGCGAAACGGGTTGTCTTCCTCTTTATGAAGGGAGGACCATCGCACGTCGACACGTTCGATCCAAAGCCGCTGCTCGATCGCTATAGCGGAAAGCCGTTACCGTTTGACCTCCCGCGAGTCACGTTTGCCAAGCAGGGAAATCTGCTGCGGTCGCCCTGGAAGTTTAAGCAGCACGGTGACAGTGGGCTGCCGGTCAGTGCTCTCTTTCCCAACGTCGCCAGGCATATCGACGACCTCTGTATTCTACGTTCGGTTCATGGCACAAATCCGGCGCACGGTGGGGCGTTGTTGAAACTGCACACGGGGTCGGATCAGTTCGTGCGTCCCAGTATGGGATCGTGGCTGATCTACGGACTGGGAACGGAAAATCAGAACCTGCCGGCGTTTGTGACGATTTGCCCGACGCTGGCGCACGGGGGAGTCAACAATTGGGGTTCCGCATTCTTGCCGGCTCATTGCCAGGGAACTCCGATTGGCAACGCCAGCCTGGCATCATCCGCTGCTCAGGTTAAGCACATTCGGAATTCGCGGTTGACGAAGGAGCAGCAGCGGAAACAGCTCGATCTGATCGCGGCGATGAATCGAGATCACTTGAAGGTTGCCGGCAAAGATCAGGCATTGGAAGGCCGTCTGAGTTCGTTCGAACTGGCATTTCGTATGCAATCGACGATGCCTGAAGTTCAGGATTTGTCGGAAGAAACCGGCGCGACGCAGAAGCAGTACGGAATCGACGATCCGGTCACTCAGGACTTCGGACGTCAGTGTCTGTTGGCTCGACGGTTCCTGGAACGCGGCGTCCGGTTCGTCCAGGTCACACACAGCGACAGCGAGGTTCAATGGGACCAGCACGGCAATCTTTATCAGGGTCACACGAAGAACGCGTCAGAAGTCGACAAGCCCATTGCCGGATTCTTGCAGGATCTGAAAGACCGAGATCTACTGAAGGACACATTGGTCGTCTGGGGCGGTGAGTTTGGTCGAACTCCAACCGCTCAAGGAACGAATGGTCGAGACCACAATCCACATGGATTCACGATGTGGATGGCTGGTGGCGGCGTGAAGGGCGGATACGCTTACGGAGCGACCGACGAATACGGCTACTACGCCGCCGAAAACAAGATGCACGTCCACGATCTGCACGCGACGATTATGCATCTGCTCGGTCTGGATCACGAACGTCTGACATATCGTTACGCAGGACGCGATTTTCGACTGACCGATGTTGCCGGCCATGTCGCGAAAGACATCATGTCTTGAGATTCTTTCGTTGTCACAAAGAACGAAACACAGCATGTGCAGAGCGATCTCTGCGTTTAAAGAATCCGAACTTACTCACTAGCACGTTATGAAGATCAAAACAGTCGAGCAACTTGATGATGCTCTTAGTGACCCTCCTGAAGGGCTGGTCGAATCGCTTGCTCAGATCGACGGTGATATTCTGATTCTGGGTGTTGCTGGAAAGATGGGACCAACGCTCGCTCGGATGGCCAGGCGAGCATCCGATCAGGCAGGCATCGCCCGTCGAGTAATCGGCGTTGCGCGATTTTCGAAAGCTGCCGAGCAACAGAAGCTTGAAGGCTGGGGCGTCGAAACGATTAAAGCCGACTTGCTGGATGAACAGGCTGTTGCCCGGTTGCCGGACGCTCCGAATGTTGTCTTCATGGCCGGAATGAAGTTCGGATCGACTGGCAGCGAGTCGCTAACGTGGGCGATGAACGCCGTTGTTCCAGCCATCGTGGCTCGTCGATATCGAGATAGCCGCATTGCGGCATTTTCAACCGGCAACGTTTACGGATTGGTGCCTGTTGCCGGTGAAGGTTCGGTCGAGACTGACTCACTCAATCCGTCCGGTGAGTACGCGATGAGCTGCCTCGGACGCGAACGAGTTTTCGAACACTTCAGTCGAACTCACGGCACACCGATGTCGATCATCCGTCTGAACTACGCGTGCGAGTTGCGATACGGCGTGCTTGTCGATCTGGCCACGAAAATCCAGAACGGCCAACCGATCGACGTGACGATGGGCTCGTTCAACGTCATCTGGCAGGGAGACGCTAACGCTCACGCTTTAGCGAGCCTCGCCGACTGCGATAGCCCGCCGTTTGCGATTAACGTGACCGGCTCCGAAACTCTCAGCGTACGGACAATCAGCGAACAGTTGGCGGAGCGCATGAACTTGCCCGTCGTGTTTGAGGGCAAGGAATCGCCCACCGCACTGCTCAATGATGCCAGCACATCGCATAGTCGATACGGTCAGCCCGCCGTCTCAGTTTCTGAGTTACTCAACAGTGTTGCCGACTGGGTTACCCAGGACGGCGAAAGCCTCGGCAAACCAACCGGATTTGAAGTCAGAGACGGAAAGTTCTGATTCCGGAGTGCTGATCAGGCCAGGCATTCTTCAACGATCTCGCCATGCACGTTGGTCAGGCGGCGTTGGATTCCGTTGTGGTAATGGGTGAGACGTTCGTGGTCGATTCCGAATAGATGCAGCAGTGTGGCGTGGAAGTCGTGCCAGGGAATTGGCCTCTCGGTCGCTTTCCAGCCGACGTCGTCGGTCGCTCCGACTGAAGTTCCAGGCTTGACGCCGGCGCCAGCCAGCCAGCAGGAGAATCCGTAACGATTGTGGTCTCGGCCGGGGCCAACACTGTTCTCCGCAGCCTGTGTAAAAGGCGTTCGTCCGAATTCGGTCGTGAAGAGAACCAGCGTGTCTTTCAGCAGGCCTCGTTGTTTCAGGTCGGTGAGTAGCGCCGCGACAGGCTTGTCGATTCGACCAGCTTCGAAGCCGTGATTCTGCTCGACGCTTTCGTGAGCGTCCCAACTGGCGCGAGGGTTACCGGCGATCGGGCCTCCCGAGTAGACCTGCACGAAGCGCACGCCTCGTTCGAGAAGTCTTCGGCCCAGCAGGCAACGGCGTCCCATGTCAGCGGTCTTTTCGTCCGTGATCCCGTAAGCCTGTTGCGTCTGCTCGGTTTCGCCCGAGACGTCGCTGACTTCGGGGATCGATAGCTGCATTTTCGCAGCGAGTTCATAGCTGCGGATGCGGGCGGCCAGTGCGGCGTTCTCACCAGTTCGCTCAAGGTGTTGTCTGTTTACCGTGGCGATAAAATTCTGCGTCGCCGCGTCGGCACCGTTGGCGAGTTTTGTTGCTGGAAAGAGGTCGCGGACAGGTTTGTCGCCACCGCGAAAAATGACGCCCTGATATTCTGCGGGCAGAAATCCGTTTGACCAGTTGGTTGCGCCCCCGTTCGGTGCACCTCGGCCATCGGGCAAAACAACGTACGATGGTAGCTCGTTGGTTTCGGAACCCAGTCCGTAGGACAGCCAACTGCCCATTGCCGGAAATCCATTGGATTCGAATCCGGAATTCTGCACAAACAGGGCAGGGGTGTGGTTGGCCGAGTTGGACACCATCGACTTCAGCACGCACAAGTCGTCAGCTCGTTCGGCGATATTTGGAAACAACTCCGACAGCATCAGCCCGCTCTCGCCGCGAGCTTTGAATTCCCAATCGTTCTTTCTTAACAGACCGACCTTGCCAAAGAAGATGTCCGGTTTCTTATCGTACGTGAGCGATTTGCCGTGCAGCTTCCCAAGCTCCGGTTTGTAATCCAACGAGTCGATATGACTCATGCCTCCGACAAGGCAGATGTGGATGGCCCGTTTTGCAATCGGCTCGCGAGACATCCACGGAGCTTTCTCGCCGGGATCCGAATTCGCACGAACGATTCCATCGTCTCCAAACATTGACAGCAGGGCCGTAGCACCCAGTCCTTGAACTCCCCAGTCGAAGAGGTCACGCCGGGATAGCGATTGAGAATCGATCATCGTTAATTCCAAATCGGTTATTCAACAAGCACGAATTCGTTGATGTTAAAGAGGCCTCGGCACAAAGCGGGAAGACCATGTTGCGAGAGCAGTTGCGTGGAAGCCAGACGCTCGGTTTCGGTCGGAGATCGCGCGACAGTCAGTTGCCAGGCTCTCGCAATCTGAAGAGCCTGGTCATTGCCCGACTCTTTGGTGATTCGATCGGCGCAGTAGTTCGACATGCGTAAAACAAACGAATTGTTGAGCAGGCTTAAGGCTTGAAGAGGCGTCGTGGTGACGGCTCGCTGCGGGGCTGCCGTTGCAGGGTCAGGGCAATCAAAAGTGTCGAGCAGTGCGCTGCGGCCGCCTCGCGGAGCGAATCGGTAGATCGTCCGGCGGAAGTATTCGTCACCGTCCGGATCAAAAGGTTTGTAGTAGGTCGTTCCTTTGATTGGTACGAGCTTGACGTCCTGGAAGCCCGGGCCGCCCATTTTCGTATTCAGCTTTCCCGACACGGACAGAATGGCGTCTCGCACAGATTCGGCTTCGAGGCGATGAGGTGCCTTTTTCCAAAGCAGCCGGTTTTCTGCATCGAGCTTTTGAGCGGTCTGGTTGATCGACGAGCCTTGTCGATACGCGGCTGATGTCACGATCAACCTATGCAACGGTTTAAGTCGCAAACCGTTCGTGCGGAATTGCCCGACGAGCCAGTCGAGTAGGTCTGGATGGCTCGGTTGTCCGCCGTTGAAACCAAAGTCGCTGGACGTTTTGACAAGTCCGTTGCCGAAGTGATATTGCCAGACTCGGTTGACGATGACTCGTGTGAAAAGTGGATTATCGGGACTCGTAATCCAATTGGCGAGCTTCCTGCGTCGGTCTGCGTCGCTGGCGTCAGGTGCTAATCCGAAGGCGGCGGAGACTCCCGACACAGAGGCAACAGCTCCTGGAGAAACGATGTCGCCTTCCAGTTCGATATCGCCACGAGTCAGGAATCGGATCTCGGCCGGCTTGCCCGGATTCATTGTGTAGATGTTGCGGTTCGATGCGTCTTCCGCCTGTTTACGTTCTTTGGTCAATGTGGCGACTCGCGACTTAAGTGATGCTCTTTCTTTAGCCTTGTCAGGAGTCAGCGAGGCGACGATCTGCTCCTCGGAAACGAAATTGCTATCGGTTCCAGCGGATGCGGCGATGGCATCGGGAGAGAGTGCCCGGTCGTAAAGACTTGCCTTATGAATACGAGCTTTCAGATACCGATTGCCACCGCCCGGGCTGTGGCGGAGTCCGAACAGGAGCCGCGATCCGTTGGCGGGGTAAGTCTGCAATCCGGTCTTGCGAATTGAAGTGCCGTACGGCTTGCCGTCCCGGTATCCGATGATGGTTCCGTCAGCCTGGTACACAATGGCGAAGTGAACGATCCTTTTTGCCGCGTCGATTTCCTCAGGGCCTTTGAACGACTCAGTTCTGACGAATCCATTGCTGCCGGCCATCCATCGACGCTTCTCACGCTCGGCGTAAACGATCGAATCGAAGACTCCACCGGTTGTCGTTTCAAGCGTGATGGCTCCTCCGCCGCCTTGATCAAGTGTGTCGACCTGCACCCACGCTTCAAGAGTTTTCTCTTTGATCTCACTGGGGATGACCGCTGTTTGAACGTACGAGTTTCCGTCAACGATCAACGCTCCGTCTTCCAGCTTCGCCGCTCCGACGAATTTTCCGTGCAACGCCCCGATGCTGTCTTTGAGGTCCGCATCGAAATTCCACTGTGCGAATGGTTGCGGCGGAGTCGGAGGCTTTACAGTTCCCTTTTTGCGGGCATCGAGAATTGTTTTTCGAATCTCCCCGTCGAACGCCGAGAGTTGCTTCGACGCGTCGGCAAGATCGATGGAAAGTCGGCTGACGAGCCGTACTTCATCAGGTGTCCGCTCGACTCGCTGGCCGTGGTTGACGCCGGAGATGGTTGAGATCAGTTGGTAGTACTCGGTCTGCTTTATCGGATCAAACTTATGATCGTGGCACCGCGCACAGTTGATCGTCAGGCCGAGAAAAGTTTGCCCGACGGCCGAAATGATTTCTTCCAGTTCATCCTGCTTGGCAAGTTTCTTCATTCGCTCGCTGCCGCCCACGACGGTGTTATGAATTCCGGCCACTAAGAACCCGGTAGACGCGGCACCTTCCGGCCCGGGTTTGAGCAGGTCACCGACCAGTTGCATTCGAGCAAACTCGTCGTAAGGCATATCGTTGTTTAGCGAGTTGATCACCCAGTCACGAAAATACCAGAAGTTCAGCCGAGGATCGTTTCGCTCGAAGCCGTTGCTTTCGCCGAAACGCACGACGTCCAGCCAGTGCCTCGCCCACCGTTCGCCATAGCGGTGTGAAGCCAGCAAGTCGTCGACGATCTTGAGATATGCTTCGTCCGAGGGCTTGGCAACGAATGCGTCAACAACGTGTGGCGCCGGTGGGAGTCCGATCAGATCGAAATATAGTCGACGAATCTGTGCTCGAGGATCGGCTGGCTGTGAAGGTTCGAGACCGTTTGTGTGGAGGTGGCTCCAGACGAACCGATCGATGCCGTTGCGTGGCCATGCGGAATTGGTGACTTCTGGCGGCGAGATATTTTGAACAGCCTGCAGAGACCACCAGTCGTAACCTGCTCGCGAGTCACTTGAGTAACTGAGCCGATCAATGTCGCCGCTGCTCCACTTTGCGCCACCAACAATCCAGCTTTTGAGTGTGGCTTTCTCGCTGGCGGTGAGCGGATGTTTCGGCGGCATTTCGTCGTCGCGGACCCGTTGCCACAGCGCACTCGCTTCAGCCTTTCCGCCGAAAATGGCGACGCCGGAGTCGCCGCCTTTGGCTGCACCAGCCTTCGTGGACAGATCAAAGCCACCTTCCGGGTTACCGCTGCTGTGACACTCCAGGCACTTTGCTGCCAGCAGCGGCGCGACTGTTCGTTCAAAGTCAGGCTCGGCGGCGTCCAGGCGAAAAACGGTAGCGATTAAGAGGACTGCCCCGGCAGCAGCCAGCCAGGATGAAAGTTGAGTTCGCATGAATGAATGTCCTGATCGGTCGCCGCGTTCGCTGCTGTGCCGAGTGGATCACTCTAGCAGCTCTCTCGTAAGCCGGTTGTGTTCGGTGGATGTTACTTACCGAACTCCGCGCACGTCACCCAGATCGGTGCCCCGCCTGTTTCGTACGTTCCGATATGCTTGAGGGCTCCGGTCTTCTGGTCGATCGAATAGGCAAACAGATTGGCGGACTTCTGGCCGGCCACGTACAGGAACTTTCCAGTCAGGTCGATGCAGAATGCTCTCGGGAATCGAGCCGTGGGGAAGTAGCCGATGAGCTTCATGTCGCCCGTTTGCGGATCGATCGAGAATCCTGCCAGCGTGTCCTGTGCGGCCTCACCGTCCTTACGCTTCGTGACGTCGCGGTTCGACACGTAAGCGAATCGGCCATTCGGCGTGATGTTGATGTCTGCGGCTGCGCTGTTGCCTTCGAAGTCCGGCGGCAAGGTGGAAAGCGTTTGCTTAAGCGTGAGTCTTCCATTGTTCGGGTTGAACTGCCATGAAGAAATTCCACCGCCGCGTTCATTTGAAGTGAAGGCCATCTTCAGCGTTGGATGATGCGCATAGTGTCGAGGTTGATGGTAAAGGTGACCTTGGTCTGGCCCGTCGACGAACGGAGGATCGTTCGGAGTCAGCTTGCCGGATTTAGAGTTGAGCCGAAATTGGTAGACCTTGTTTGGCGACGTATGCGGTACAAAGACGAATTGGCCTGAAGGGTCTATCTCGATGCAGTGTGCCGTCTTGTCGGTCACTTTGTGATTGAGCAAGTCGCCCGTGCAAATTCCATCTTTGATGCGGTACGTCGTGACGTCTCCCGGTCCGTAGTGAGCCGCCAGTAAAACGGAACCATCCTTGCTCGTTCGAATGTACGGTGCACGGTTCATGATGAACGCAGTTTTTCGAAGCGACAGCAGTCCATCTTTGCCGCGAACCAGCGTTGCCACTCCTGCTTTTTTGTCGGCGAGACCAGTCACTGCTGCGTACACGAATGATTTATCGGGGGAGAACGCCATCGGTCCGGCATTACCGGGCAGGTCAACGCTGCCTTTTTGATTCAGCGCTCCGGTCTCACTGTGAACTTCGTAGGCGACGACGGTCTTCGCCTGTGTCGAGGCCAGATAAAGGAACTGTCCTGAGTAGGCAGCGGGAGATATCGAAACGGTCATGGCGGCAACGAGTGCGAGAATTCCAGACGTCTTCATAAAGGTTCAATCCTCGAAATTGATGTGCGAAGAATTGGCGAGCAGTTGGGACGGTGTCGAGGGCAAGCCCGACTCCGCGTGACACACTGCTTTTGGGAAGGCCGTAGTTAAGTCGCGGTCCAACTTTATTTCCAGCGACATGAATTCGCAGGTTTGCGGCGGCGTCATTTATTTTCGTGCTGTGTCACTACTCCAGCGTTGGCGGATCGAACTAATCTGCGACGACGCCCCACAAAGGGTGTCATTCTTTACGCTGAACTTTGATCATCCACTCGGCCCGCCCTTCGTACGTCTTGAACCCCCAACGCTCGTAGAATGAAGATAGCTCCGGTTCGCAGGCGAGATAGATGAAGCTGACACGTTGCAGCGATGGATGACTGCAGAGTGTGTCCATCAACCGTTCTCCGAGGCTGGATCCCTTCAGCTTTTCCGTGACCATGACATCGTAAATTGTCGCACGGAAGGCGAAGTCGGTGAGTACTCGACAGAAGCCAACGAGTTGCCCTGATGAATCTTCAATCAGACCAATCATCAGGCTGGTGTTGGCTGCCATTATCTTGACATCTTCGAGTGACCGCTGGCCGCCCCACCATTGTTGCTTGATCAGCGCATGTAATTGTTCGACCTGCGATTCGTTCAACACTTCGACGGTCGAGTAGCCGTCAGCGTTCAAGCTTGAATGCTCGGCTTCATCTGGCTCGCAGCACTAATCACAGACATGGTCTGAATGTCCGTACGACCTAAGCTCTTTCACAACATGAGAGCGACACGACAGACGGAATTACTGGCTCAGTTCCCGGCGAAAGACGTCTGTGAGTGGCTGGGCAATTCTCAGGCAGTTGCAATGAAGCATTATGCGATGCCGACTGACGACTCTTTCCAGCGGGCGATTTGTGGTTCTACCTGTGGTTCTATCTCTGCAAATCAGCAGGTATCAGGAGAGACCACGCCAAACGAAAAACCCCCGGAAAACAGTGCTTCCGAGGGTTCAGGACAGGTGGTGACACCCTGTCCAGTAGGGCCAGCAGGACTCGAACCTGCAACCAACGAATTATGAGTTCGCTGCTCTAACCGATTGAGCTATGGCCCCAACGTGTTTCTGTATAAGGGCTTATGATGATGTCGATTAGTAATGTGCGTCCGTAACTACACCCTCGACTACACCGATTGCAGACTTTAGACTTCGAAAAGAAGAAACCCGCCTGTTCTAGCAAGCGGGTTTCAGTCACCGACTACACCTTGAAGATTTGGAGTCGGTGCTATGGCGAAGTCTACTCGGAAAATGCCCGTCCGCAAACCTGGAAAGCCGTCGTGAGACTTTCCGATGTTTGCTCATGCTTCTGGTCAGTGGGCAAAGAAGATCAGAGGCCGCTTGGTTTACTTTGGTTCGTGGAGAACTGACCCGTAGGGCATAGAAGCGAAGGCACTCTTTGACTACGAATGGCCATATCTGAAGCAAGGTGAATCCCCGCCAGATGACGCCACTGCCGATGGCTCGACAGATGTCTTGACACTCGACGATTTGACCGAGAAGTTTCTGAAGTCAAAGCAGGGCCAGGCTGACTCAGGGGAACTTTCTCCTCGATTGGTTCGGGACTACAGCCGAACCTGCGATACGCTGATCGGCCACTTCGGCAAAGACCGACAAGTTGACACCCTTGCCCCTGAGGGCTTTGGAAAACTTAGAGCCAAACTTGCCAAACGACTCGCAGTTGTTTCTCTCAAGAATAGAGGTCTGGGGTGGTGACGTTTTTGCGGACAGTTCGTCCTCTTATTCTGGTTGGTTGAAGAGTGCTTCGAACTGGGCAGGTTTGAGGTACTCGATGCCCGAGTGTTTGCGTTCGAAGTTGTAGTAGCGGATGTATTGAGCGATCTCGGCGTGTGCTTCTCGATGGCTGTTGTACTGGGTCATTTCAAGTTCTCGTTTGAGTGTTCCAAAACATGATTCCATGAAGGCGTTGTCGTAGCAGTCAGCGGCGCGGCTCATGCTTTGACGAATGTTTGCTCGACGCAGAATGCCGCGATACTCCGTTCCTGCGTACTGGCCACCACGGTCAGTGTGATGAATCAGTCGGTCGGTCAGATGACGTTCCCGGATCGCTCGTCTGAGCACTTTGAGGACCAGTGATTCAGTCATGTCCATTCCGAGATTCCAGCCAATGATTCGTCTTGAAAAACGATCCATGAGTTCGGCCAGATAGCAGAAGGTTCCTCCTCGAAGGCGGATGTAAGTAATGTCGCCCACCCACAACTGGTTGACTCCGTCTGGTTCATTTTCATCGAGCAGCAGGTTGGGCGAGTAACCAAGTCGATGCCTGCTGTTTGTGGTTCTCGGTTGAAACGATTTCGGTTGAATTGCCTTCAGACCCTGTGTTTTCAGTAGTTTCCGCACCCGACGAACACTGCATTCGTGTCCCGCATCACGGAGTTCATCGGCAATGCGACGTGCTCCGTAACGACGTTTGTGTTTCCTGAAGATGATCCGAATCAGAGGCCGCAGTTCGTCATCGCGTTGTTCGTGAACCGTTGGCTCTGCTCGCTGCCAGGCGTAGAAAGCAGAACGACTCACCGTCAGCACCCCACAGACCTTGGCGACCGATGCCGTTCGATCAGTGATCGCTTCGATGGTTGGGTAGATGTCTGTCAGCCGTCCCGGCCGAAAATGCTCAACGCTTTTTTTAGGATGTCACGCTCCTGCCGAGTCCGCCGTAGTTCAGCCTCAACGTCCCGAAGTCGTTGCTCCAGAGAACCAGCGACAGGCCCATTGCTTGCGAGCACCTGCTGTTTCCAACGATACAGAATGTTCGTCCCCGACAGCCCCAGCCGCTCGGCCACCGACGACGCCGAGTGTCCATCCAGCATCATCTGAACGGCTTCTTCCCGAAACTCTTTCGTGTACCGACGACGTCCCGACTTTCCAGGGCTCGACGTGTTCTCCTTCGCCATTTTCAGGCTCCTTTCTGGAACCCAAAATAAGAGACTCACCTGTCCGTGAAACTGTCACCACCTCAGTCAACCGGTGCCGGATTGTCATCATGTTTGCAGAGAAAAATGGACTGATCAAAGTGTCGTCCCGGAACCTGTTTGGGACCCAGTTCGAGAAGCCAAACGCCAAGACGATCCGAAGAGATAGAAATGCAGCTGGCCCAAATCTTTTTGAACGTGAAGAAATTCTGCGAATACTCAACGCCTGTGACCCGCAGTTGAAAGCGATGGTTCTGCTAGGGATCAATGGCGGGCTTGGCAATACCGACGTTGCTCAGCTTTGCAAATCTCGAATTGACTTCACGACCGGCTGGCTTGACTATCCGCGACCGAAGACTGAAATCTCGCGGCGCATTCCACTCTGGCCAGAGACTCTTGAAGTATTACAGGAGTGGCTTCCGCATCGCCCGAAATCAACTGATCCTGCAAATGCCGGGCTGGTGTTTCTGACTGTGAAGGGGAACAGGTGGGCGAGGGTGAATCGCAGCGAAGACGGCAAGTACACCGCCATTGACGCACTGTCGGCAAGGTTTAAGAAACTTCTCCGCAGTCTGGATATCAACGGACGTCGAAGCCTTGGGTTCTACTGCCTGCGGCATTGCTTTGAGACCTATGGGGGAGAGTCTCGCGATCAGGTTGCAGTCAACGCGGTCATGGGGCACGTTGATCCGTCAATGGCGGCAAACTATCGTCACCGGATAAGCGATGAGCGGCTTCACTTTGTCGTGAATGTCGTTCGGGATTGGCTATTCGGTGAGCAGAAGGAAGAGGCGGAGAAATGACTTCTGAACTTCTGAACGCTGTTGACGAATTGATTCGTTTCGTTCAGCAGTTTGGCACCATCAGTTACAACAACGGACTCGGCGTGGAGACCTTTGAGCTCGGCCGGAATAATCACTGGACAATCCCCGAAGCCGAGCGTGCCGCATTCATCAAACTCGATCAGCGGTTGTATGCTCTGCTTCTGGAAAGCGGCCTTGATCATGTCTTGCCGTCGCGAGAATCCACTGCGGCCGAATGGACAAATCGTGACGAATCGTGTCCAGTTCAGTGGCTCGGAAGATGCAATCTCCCATTCGATCAAGCCGGCGATGTGCTTTTGATCTACCCGCACTGTAGATGGTTTGAAGACATGGCCGCTTTGAAGGCGGTGGTAGAACGGCAGGCGAGATCGAAGAAACCGCTGGGGCGATGCAAGAATCAGCAACGGCTCGCACTGAGTGACGATGGACAAGATGCACTCGACCTGTTGCGTGAGACGCCAGAAGTCCCGACGTCTGTGAGCACAGAAACACCCGGAGGCACGGCAACAACGGAATCCCGTCAGCCTGACCCGGAATTCATATTCCGCAGTAATGGGGATGGCTACTTGATCCAGGCATTCGGGGAGTCTGGTCATTTTGTCTTGTTGAAAGGTCTGAACGATATTTTCAGGCTCATTTTTTCGCCGACAGGTGAAATTTCAATGCGTGAACTATGTGAGTGGTCAGCCAACGTAAGCTGCCGAAGCTCTCAGGAAAGTAGCCGTGAACTTGTCGATGCAGGACATAGTAAAGAGCTGAAACCGGACAACGCCTTAGACGGGGAGTACATGAGAGATCTGAAGCTCCAAATGCAAGAACTCATTGACGAATTGAAAACAGCGACGGATGAATGCGACAGGCGGAGAATTCAGTGTGAATTGGACAAAGTCCATGATCAGCTCCTGAAGAATACCAACGCTAACTGCCCGTTGAAAATGCAGGGTATCGTCGAATTATGGTGTGCAGATTGAGGTCCGAATTGGATGGTGTTTGCGGTGGCAGTAGAGGCGGTGGAACGAGCTTGCGGAGCTGATGAGTCTGTGGCAGCGTCTGGTTGCAATCTGAACGGTCGAGAACACCGAAAACAGCAGCCCTCGGAGACCGGCGAACTCTCGGGGTTTGCCGCTGCCGAGTAGTTTTCGCAGGATCAGACCAAGGTTGTGAGCGGCGACTGTCAGCCGCACTTTCTTGCGGTTGTTTTCCAGGCCTCGCAGCCAGGTGCGGCGAGCTCCGCCGGTTTCGCAGACGTGGGCGAAGCTGCGTTCGACTCGTTCACTCCGTAATTTTTGCAGACGCTTGTTGCGGTCGGTTTTCAGGCGACGTCGATTGGCACAGTACGCTTTTTTGTAATCGGCAGGCTTGTCCGTCCAGCGACGGTTCGGACCATCCGGCTCGCAGATGTATGTTCGCAATTCATCCGCCCGGGACTTCGCCAGCGTTTCGTTCTTGTGGTAACCCTTGTCGCCGACGACCTCTTTGATCACCGCTTCGCTGTCGGACTGTTGCAGGTTGCCTTGGGCAGTGTTGACACTGTCCAGCAGCGTGTTGCCGTCGGACTCGTTGCCGTAATAGATCTCGGCGGACAGGATCGCTTCGGTTTCCAGGTCGACCGTGTGTTCCTGCTTGTACGACAAGTGCGTGTGCCCCTTCTTCATTTTCATGATGCGGGCGTCAGGGTCGCTTGAGCTTTGCCAGTCCTGATTGGAAACCTTCTTGCCTTTGCGTTTTCGATCGAACTTTCGCAGGTCATCGTCGTTCTTGATCTCGACGCCGTCAGCTTCGGCCAACTGGCGGACGAATGCTTCCCAGTCCTCGCCGGTGTCCTTGCGAACGATCGACTTCATTGCCGCGTTGGCTTCCAGCAGAGTCGAATCAACGCCGACGGTCTTACCTTTCAGTAGCCCGTGCTTTTCGACCAGCGATAACACGAACGCAAAGACCTGCTCGAACGCTTCCAGAGGAAGACGCTGACGGATGCGCGTCAGGCTCGAATGCTCAGGCGTGTTCTCATGCAATTCGTACCCGAGAAATTTCCGCAGCGACAGACTGTCCCGGCAACGCCAGGCGATGCCTCGCTGCGAATCGATTCCCTCGAAGTACCCCACAAAGATCATGCGGAAATAAACGCCTGGCGGAATGCCTGGACGACCACCTTCTTTGTAAAACGGCTCGCACAGCGACTCGGCAAAGTTGTCAAACTCCCCGTCACGGAGCACACGATTCAGGGCGTCGTAAAACACATGCCCGATCGACGCCGGCAACTTCGCCGTCGCCACCCACAACTCCTGCTGCCGCTCCGAACGACGCTCACCAAGAGCCATCAGTCATCCTCCATCGCTCAATATCAAGACACCGAGCAGGATAGCGCGAACGCATCTTCTGACCAGGTCAGTCGGCCGAGTTTTTCAACGGGCTGCTAAGAGGCTGACAAAGAACTGGATCTGGGTTGTTTGATTATGCGGTGTTGTTGAGGATTCTGAAGCAGATGGCAGCGAGTGCCAGGTTGTTCCAGGCGTCGATGATTGTGGCGTGTCTGTCGTAGCGGATTCTCATTCGTCTCAAACCTTTGATCCAACTGATGGTTCGCTCGACCACCCATCGCTTTCGTCCAAGCTGGCTGCCGTGAGGTTCTTTGCGGCGACGGATGAGTGGTGTGATGCCGAGAATTCTCAGGATGTCGCGTGTTCCTTCACTATCGTAGCCGGCGTCGGCATAGAGAGTTGCTGGATGCACACGAGGGCGACCGGGCTTTCCGCCAATCGTCGGAAACAACACAACCGTCGACAGTATCTGGCAGTGATCGCTGACGTTGGCAGCGGCCGACTGCATCACCAGAGGAGTCCCCTTCGCATCGACAAGAACCGTGTATTTTGTGCCTGGTTTACGGCGATCAACAGGGCTGGGACCGCTGCGGTCGCCGCCGCCGAAGGCTCGGACCTGGACCGAATCGATCATGACCGTTTCCAATTGAAGTTCGTCTTTCCGCTGCAGTTCACGGAGAATCAAACGATGAACTTTCTGCCAGACGTTCGCTTCCTGCCACAACTTCAGTCGCGTCCGAGCGGTCTCGCCCGAGCACCCCATCTCGCACGGTACATCTTTCCAACGGCAGCCCACAGTCAACACAAACCAGATCACCTTGACCACCGTCGCGTGATCAATCGGCTTGCGACCGCCTTGAACTCCCGGTGGTGCTTGCGGTGGCAAAAATGAAACCACATAGTTCAAAAACGCATCCGGCAATTGTGCATCCATGATTCACTCCATTGATGATCGGGGTTGAATACGATCATCAGGCGCAAATCTCATGCCGTTTGTCGGATGCTTCTCAAGTCAGTTCTTTGTCAGCCTCTAACGACAAACAGCAAGATGAATGTCCGTACGACCTAGCAGGAACGCTGTCACTCATGATGATGCTCGGCTGGTGTGGTCAAGGTGTCTTGTCCGTCGTTGTTGGGGCAATACTGACAATTTGATCTGTAATTTTTGATGCGATTTTATGTTGTTTTGTGAGTCACAGCTGTGTTCACTCGATGGTTTGCATCGTTTCTGAAAGCCGACATCATGGCTGATGTGTCGCCCTTCGTGGACTGTTCCGTGACGACATCGAAGGCCGAGCAGGGCAGCCCATCGCGAGAGAGAAACGAACCTCTCCACCAACCGGCGTATGCAGTTGTTGGTGGCAACGACGGTGATGCCGCATGTACTACGAAGGGGGCTCATGAATTCATGTCCCAGAGATCGTGCCCCACAACACGTGGGGCAACCATCGCGCAGCAGTTTTTTGTCGGTCGCGGACTTCTGTATTGGATGGGGCAGGAGTACGACCGAAGTTCCGTGGCGAAAGCAGGCCGGATGGGCCCCTACGCTCATTCCGTTCAACTTGTGCGTCAAACGCAAGAGTTTGTGATTGCAGATTTCCAGTGGTGCAATCATCTCGTTATTCCGCAAGTCAGATTCGGTCAGATGAAGAGCAAATGTAATCTGTTCATTCATTAAATGGGACGTCATCCTCGCCTGAATTTCATCCTTCAGATTGGCTGAAGCAGTCAAAACTTCACATCTCCGCTGGATGAGGTCGTTGGGAGACGGGCTACAATTCGACGTGTTCGGTATCGAAGTCACGTTTAAGCAGGCGTCATTAAGCCTCCGAGCGCACGGGCAATCCGGGAGTTGCATCGTGACACACCCGGAAATACCATCCGTGTATCCGACGAAGGGAGTGAGTTTCGCCTCCTTCCATCGGTGACCCGATATCACGGGACGTGGCTCAGCTTGGTAGAGCGCTGCACTGGGGGTGCAGAGGTCGCAGGTTCAAATCCTGTCGTCCCGACTATCTTTCGTAACAAGCCCTTTGGCCAACAGGTCAAAGGGCTTTCTCATTGTGGGCACAAGACTTGCGCCTTCGAGATTGCAGTTCAAACAGATGATTTCGAGGATACGACGTTTGGCAGCGTAGTCTGCCGTAACCCATTTGCTCCGTAGCTGTTGGGAAAGTTCAAACGCTTTCACTGCAATGTCGATGATTTCGTTCCGGCCACGGTCACAAGCCTCGATTTTCAACTGCAACTCGGCGGTTTGTTCACGCAGTTCCCGATTTTTGGATGCGAACGTGTCCGCATCTATCTCTTCCAACATTCTCAGGTTGAGCAAACGGTTTTGTTGGTCACGAACCGTAACCAGTTCGTCCTGAAGTTCCTTTGCTTTCGTGGCCGAAGTGCGCTCGTCCCAGTTCGTACACTTCCGAAGTTCCTCACGGAAGGTATCACTGAAGTCGTCGTCTTCGACTCGCAGTGAATCAAAGATCGCAAGCATCTGGGAATCAAGTTCGGTCTCGGTCAAACGGATACGTGGATGATCGCCTTTATGATACTGCGTACAGCGGTAGTAAACGTAATCCCTTTCGATGAAGCGAAAAATGTCGGGAACGGCTTCCTTGGCCCGATGCTCGACCAATTCATTGAGTGCCAAGTGTTGGATTGTGTCAGCGGTGAACCGGTTGCGAAGTTGCTGTTGAGTGAGTGCGTCTGGTTCTGGATCGAAGAAGTCGTGATCTGGATGCGGTTCTTGGAGCAACGTGACAAGTTGCTGAACAGTAAGTTCTGGTTTGTCTCGGTCTTGCGGTTTCTTGACGTGCTTCGTTGGTGACTTCAGTTCTTCAAGTAACCATTCAGCCTGCTTTGTCGCCAAGCTGTTGTCGTCTATCGCTGCCCTGAGCAGTTGTGACATCTCGCCGATTCTATTCGGATCAATCATGGCAATGTGGCCTGCCGCTGAGACACGAGAGAATTCGTCTTGCTTGAACTCAAGCCACTGTTCCAGAATTGGAACGGCATCTTTGGCCATTTCTCCAAACGAGGCCACTGGTTCCAGAGCCGCAATTCTCACAAGCCGACGCTCATCGGCGAGTGATCGGATCATTGCGGGCAGTGCTGCTTCGGCCTTTTCTCCGAGTTCGCCGAGCGTCTGAATGGCGAGCAATCTAACGTCTGAATCTTCAAAGCTTAGCGCATCAACGAGGCCATTTACGGTTGCCGACGAGTGTGGTTCCAGCGAGGCGACAGCATCCTCAAGCTGGTATCGATAATAACGGAATGCGAAGTGTCGAAGCTTGTCAATGATTGTTTCCATGTCGTATTTAGACACGGGCACCCGATTCTTCCCGAGCAGTTGTTGATGGCGGCCATGTTCGCAATGGGGCCAAGGCAGATTTTGCGGCGGCGGTTTTTTGGCAACTTTGAAGCTTCTCAGATTTCAAGCTCCGTGGCGACGACTCCGATGCGCAGTCGTTTCAAAAAATGTTACACATCTATACAAGAGAGGAGGTACGTAGTTGCCATGGGAGGTCCACCCCCCGGCATTTTTCTGTAACATTTTCGCCGTCGATTTCTTGATTACAATTTTTGCATGACAAGCTTGGCCGACGACGACTCGTCGGCTTCGCATTGAAACACCGGCTGTCCGAAACGCCGTGGTCACAGTTCGATGTCTTTCATCGCATCGTGGTACTTGTCTTCCAACTCACCGTCGAGGGCGATGTGCTGGTACACAGCCAAAGTTTCTCGGCGAGCGTGGCCTGTGATCAACTGGAGTTCCGCATCTGCCATACCCGAGTGGCGAGTCAGCCATGTAATGGCCTGATGGCGAAAGGTGTGCGGTGTGGCCTGCACACCCGCTTCCTCGGCATACTTCTTGACGATCTGCTGCACACGGCGAGTTGAGTATTTTGTGGCACGACGTGTCTGGAACAGCCAACGGTTGTGCTTGTTGTTGGCGATGTGAGTTCGCAAGGCCGTGGCGAATCGCTTGCCGAACAGAACATACCGGTCTTTGCTGCCCTTTCCTTGGTTGATCCTGATCTTGCAATCGGCGAGATCAACATCCTTCACTTCGATGTTGCAAAGTTCACTAACTCGGATCGCCGAGAAGAACAGCAGTCGCAACATGAGCGAATGCTGGGCATCGTCGGATTGATCGACGATCTGATAGAACCGTTTGAACTCGACGCTGGTCAAAACCTTTGGCAGCTTCCGGCCTTTCTGGGCGGGCTTGAGTTCGCACTCCTGACGCACTCGCCTTGAGACGTATCGCCAACCGTCGTAATCCAGACCCGCCTTTCGGACGATGCGGGCGATCTGACTGACCAGTTTCGATTTCGCTTTTCCGTTTTGTGATGCGCCATTGGAGGGTTTCTTGGCCATGGTAGTGTTCCAAAGTGGGGTGAAAGGCTGGTTCTATTTCGTGATCTGATTCTTATGCGAAATGGCCGGTGTCCTCGTAGCTGGCTGGTCAGAAGCTACAATGCGGTCCCGTGCTACATGTTGGACCTGAGATACCTGTGTCATGAGAATGATCTTCCGAATAACCGGATGCTTGACGCTCTTATTCGATGCCTACCTGCTGCTTGCGATGGTGGCGACCATGAGGATGAAGGTCGAATACCATTACCTGTTGCCGCCATTTGGCTCCGAGCTTGCACGCTCGACGCCTCGTATCGTTTATGTCTGGCTAGTTCTTTGGACTGGATTCCTTGCGGTCGGCTGTCTGTACTCCACCAAACGCCGAGATCAGCCAGAGACCTCACTGGGGAAAGACCAATGCGAATCGTCGTCGCCATCGTCGGGAGTCTGATTCTGTTGCCCATCGCCGCCTTCTCCGTCTTTGGGTTTATGGCGACCTTTGAACCGACCGACCGCACCGTCGATTTCATGGCGTTCAGGGTATCGTGGCCCTGATCGCACGTTGCTTCAAACGACCGGGCTCTCCTCCGTGAGAGCCTTGCCAATCGGCGACCTATTCGGGCGAGAAGCCCGGCTCGTCGTCGCAGTAGTAGCCGAAGTATTCATCTGCCTGCTCGAAGTCTTCGAGTTCCTGTTGAGCGAGCATCTCGTCCCACGGTTCATCGAGTTCTGGGTACTCGTCGGCGAACTCATCAGCGGCGAGTTCATCGAGGATATCGCCGTACTGATGATTGATTTGGTCTCCGCAGAACTGGTCAAGAAATTCGTCCATTACGTGTCTCCGGTAGTTGGTTGGTTCTGTTGTTGATCTCTGGCCGGTGTCCTCACACTTCCTCACGGCAGTGGAATTCCTTGGGACTCATGCCTTCGACGGGCAAATCGGCGGCGAAGTAGCGGCATGGGAACGGACAATCAGTTCCCTCTGCGCCATAGATCATCAGATGGTCAAGATCCAGCACTTGCCCCGATGGGCCGTAGTGACATGAATCGGGGTCGTAGTCACTCAGATACTCGTCTTCGACGACGATGTGGTGGCCGTAGGTTTCGTCGTCGGCGAGTTCGTCGATAGCGTCTTGTGCGCTGCCCGCTTCCACGATGAGGTAGAACGCCGAGTAAGATCCGCCGATCTCGATTAACCACGTTCTGCCGAACCAATCGCCCGGATTGATGACAGGAATGTCGGTCAGTTCGTGGCCGTGAAAATTGGCGTTTGCTTTGATTTCGCACACTCTGCTTCTCCATTCCAAAATTTGTATTGCTGGGTATGCAAAAGTGGCCGGTGTCCTTTGAGTGGTTGATCAAGATCGCTGCTGAGCGGTTGATCAAAGCGGAATCACGTCATACTCGACCGACTCACCACGCTCGATCTGATCGATGGCCCGGAGTGCTGCCATCTCACGGTCGAGTGTCATGCGACACAGGGAGTTGAGCTTGCTGACGAAGGCCAGATTGACCGGATGATTGTTCAGATCGTCGCCGCAGATGTTGGCCCGGTGCATGGCCAACAAGTGACGATGCCATGCGCCAACGATGGCGGTGAGATTCACGGCGTTCTGAATAGCGTTGGCATCAGATGCCGCTTGTTTCACAACAGGATTGGAACCGGTTGACGATGCAGTCTGTGTCATGGGATCACCTTTCAGCGTGTTGTGGAGTTCATTTCACAACACGCTGGCCGGTGTCCGATAATCAGGCGACGAGCAACTCGTTCGTGGCTGCAATCGCCACAGCGGGCACAACCTCGACTTCCAGATCACTGAGGTCCAGCCGACCGGCCCGCTTCATCTTGGGCAGTTTGTCGAGCAGTTCTTTCCGAACGGCAGTGATGGCGGTCGTCACGTCACCGATGCGGTCCTGAATGCTGGCGTCTTCACTGATACCATCGTCCATCGCCTCGGTGATCGCTTCCCGCAACATGTTGAGAGCGTGGTCACGGGTGATTCCGGCCTTCTCCCAGAATAATGCCAGCGTCGGGATCAGTGGGATGCTGACGGTCGGCGACACGAGTTGATCGGAACGCTTTTCGACCGAGCCGTTGACTCGAACGACGATTTCTTCGTCGATGAAGTGTCGCCCGACTCCGAGATCAGCGGCTTCGTTCTTCCACTTCTTTGCGAGCAGCGATTTGACTTCGTTGGTCATGATCGTTCCTTGTTTGTGTGATGTTTTGACTAACTGCTGGCCGGTGTCCTACTGGCCTTGCTCTTCGTTGAAGCGAGAAAATGCCCTATAGAAAGAGGCTCGACTGCGCTGCGACTTGTCCATGTAATACTGGCAGGCATCCTTGGTTGAATCAGGGAACTGTCGGATCGCCTCACGGATGAGACGTGCGTCACGCTCGTGGTTGTCCAGCCGTTTCGTCGCCGAGACCGGTCGCCCAAGATTCTGCATTTGAGCAAGTACGACAGGTTTCCAATCAGAGCCGTTCTCAATGCAAAATTTGTAGATGCGGATCGCTGGTGTCAGAAGCCGCATGGACAGTTGCTTCTCGTCGCTGTGAGCTTCAATGAAGTCAACGATCTCTGATGCCGATTCTGGTGGGCAACCGGGATAACCGTTCTCGCTCATGACACGGAACTGCTCGACTATTTCGGCGTTGCTCAAGTCCATGCGATAGACCAAGCAGCGGGAGACCACAGCGTCAAAGATCGGACACTTCGTGGGCGTTTTGTTGGCACAAAAGATGAAACGTGACGTGGTTTCAAATCGTGCCGGTAGATCGGGCGGTAGAGTGCTGGAGTTGTATGTGACCAATCGATTTGGTTGGCCGAAGAGAGCACTCCGCAAGATGCCCAAGCTGGGGCCACTGCGAAAGGTCTCATCCGAATCGTCGATGTAAACGATTTTTTCGGTCTTTGAATTTACCCAAAGCAACCTATACAAAGCCAACGGCGTGGTATGTGAATTATACGTCTCAAAGTCTTGCCCTTCATCACGGAGGACGTTGGTGATCGTGCGGGACTTGCCCGTACCGCCTTGCGAGATCACAAACAGGGCGTGGTACTGAGACTGAGCAATCATGCGGACCATGTTCGCCAGATGTCCCTGCTTCTCTTCGACTCGTGTTCTTGGGCGTAGTTGCTGTTCCACTTCAAGTTCTCCTTGAGAAGTTGTTCTGAATCGTTCTACCAACTGGCCGGTGTCCACTTACTCCATTCCCAGTGCTTCACGTCCGGGCATGTTTGTCTCCGTCAGAGTGTTTGTTGTCTGACGGCTGGCCGGTGTCCTCTCATTCGTCGTCGAGCAGTTCCTTCACCTTGTCCGTCACGTCCATCTCGAATGCTTCGGCGGCAAAGTCTGCAAATGGGAAGTTGTCCGTGTTGTTGTAATCGCTCTTGTAGGTGCCGCTGAAGAACGCCGCACATGGATGGGTCGAGTACAACAGAGTGTGGATCTGCAACTCATCGTTGATCACGTAGTCGTGTTGGTCGGTGCGATCATGAACGAGTTGGGTGAGAATCTCGTCTCGGTCTTCGTCGGAATCGGCGTCCTGCAATTCGGCAACTACGTTCTCGGCCACGTCTTGCACTGCTCGCTGGTAATCATCGATTTCACGTTGAGTCTTTTCTTCGGGCCGCATCGCTGCTCCAGTACAAATTTTGGATTGATGAAAAGACCGAGGGGATCGCCATCGTTGATCGACAAGTAGCGTCAAGGCTCCGCAGAGGCAGTGGTGGCAAATCGGTTGCTGGCCAGTCCAACTCGACTGTTCCTTGCTGCGTTCGTGCGTCGAAGCTGAGGCGAGTTGTGATCAACTCAAGCGATCCCAATCGGCTTGCCCGATCAGGACGACTGCTGGCCGGTGTCCCCTACACAGCGACGGCGGGTTCGGGCGTCTCAGCAGCGACCTCTCGAAAGCTCAAGAGAAAGTCGGCAGCTTTGGAAGCGTGCGAAGACGCTTTGAAGATGAAGCTCGGATCTTCTTTGATTGAAGACAACCACCCATCGAGGTAACTCTGCACTCCGGTCATATTCTCGGTGATCGGTAGTCCGATCTCGGTGCATGTGTACGCCGCACCGATCTCGGCCACGAGTTCCTCAAAGCCGTAACTCAGTTCCTTGCGGTTCAGCCGATTTTCGGCACCTGACCAGTGCGATAATTCGTGCGTGGCCGTCAGGTAGAACTCGTTCATGTCCCGGAACTGACTTCGCTTCGGTAGCTGGATGTGGTCGGTGGTCGGCGAGAAGTACGCACGATTCCCTCCATAGCGGATGTCGGCACCGGTGGCATCGATCAATGCCTCGGCTTCATCATGACGGTCGGCGATAACGTGGCCGGTGTCGCCATTTCCAACTCGTAGATGGTCACACCCATCAGTCTGCTCGACGTTGAAGACGCAATAGGTGCGGAGGAGCGGGATCTTCTTTTCCCGGTCTTGATCAGTGGCTTTTTCGTGCTTGTTGACCGTGAGCAGTTTGAAGAACGTGATGGCAGTTCCTTTCTCGCCACGACGCACGTTTGCGCCGAGTTGCTGGAACTGCTTGTACGTGCCCCAAAATTTGCTTTGATATCCTCTGGCGAAGCCACTAATGGCCAACAAAATGGGATTCACGCCAGAATATCTGGCCTTTGTATGGGCGTTGGTTGGGAAGCCCGCACAGGGATCATTCAGCCAACCTCTCCTCCAAGGGGGAACGTCGCCGGTTTTCAACGCATCGTAGATCTGTTGTGAAATTTGTTGTCGCAGTTCGGTAGGGCTCGGCATGGCATCGCTCCAGTGGTTGAAGGTTGTGAACGATGTGTCCGGTGTCCTCTTCTTTTGGGGCTTCTAAGAACGGTGGCGCAGATGACTGCGCAATCTGGTCTGGCCGGTGTCCTCTAGGCGATGGGAACTGGGCCATGCCGTAGCGTCAGCGAAGCGTGCCTGCCAATCGGCGTGAGAATTGGGACAACGTGTATCAGGCAGGCAAAACGACTGTCATGAGACAGAGAATTTGAGATCTAATCGCCATTTGGGTTTACACCACAAATTGTGCTGTAAAGCAAAGTTACGGCGAGGGTGCGTTGCCGAGTCTCAAGTTTCACCAATACCAGCTTGCCCCAAGACTGCGGTGATCAGCGATCTCATTCAGGGCATGGCGAAGTGGGATTCTTGCCGCTAAATGTCTCGACAGACCGGCTCCGCTGGGCCCTGTGGGTGGCCGTATTGCAGGTGCCTTACTTCGTGTGGGTGTCCATTGCGACGGTGTTGCTGTTGTCGATGACGTGGTGGAATTGTGGACGGTGATGTCGGCCAACCCCTACAGGAAGTAGTTGTCACGTTTGCAACCAATTGCATTGACGCCAATAAGTGGTTGCGTATAATGCAACCACTATGATTCTGCTAAGCCAACAAGTCCGAGAACTGGTTGAACGGTCCTCAACCTCTGCCTACGCAATTGCAAGGGCGGCGGACATCGATAAGTCTGCCATGTCACGTTTCATGAATGGTGGCCGGTTGACTATGGATAAACTTGATCAATTGGCTCGTGTTCTTGGCGTAACAGTATCTTCGGGAGATATCTCTCTGATTCCACGGCCTCTCGAAAAGGGAAGGCCAAAGCAAAAGAAGGAAATAAAGATGACAAGAAAAGAAGCGCAGAAATGGGCCGACTACTTTGCAAACGATTTCGGCGAAAATCACTTTGAAAGCCGTCGAGGAGTTTGGCATATCGAGGATATCGATTGCCTTTTGCTCTACGACAATAACCCCTATGCCAATGATGCTGATCGGCGACCACGCCAGATGAAAGAAATCACCAAACGATTGAAGAAGGCTGGAATTAAGACACTTGCTTGCGGCGGCAGTGAGGATGAAGTGCATGAAGGGGAACCATACACGGTTTCGCTCCTGCTCGATTGCAGCCGAGATCGCATGGATGAAGTGATTGAGATCGCACAAGAAGTAGTGATTTCCCGGTGATGAACTAGATCAAGTCCTTTGTTTCGTCTGGGTGTCGATTGCTACGGTGCTTCAGTTGTCAATGACATGGATGAGTTGGGGAATATGATACGCCTTGGACTGTGCTGCATATTTCGGGACCAACCGATCAAGTTCCGCACGACAACGGCAACCGCCAATCGCAAGATGAAGCGGGCCGCTGCGCTGGCGAAACTGTCTGGTCTCTGCATGACCAACGCCGATGCGCTGCTCGCCTCACTCCAGTTCTGTGCCGACAACGGCATCGGGTGCTTTCGGATCAACAGCCAGATTCTCCCTCTCAATACGCACCCCGAATGCGGGTACAAGGTCGATGACCTCCCCGATGGCGATGAGATTGTGCGGCGGTTCAAAGCGTGCGGAAAGTTTGCGAAGAAGCACAAACTACGAACCTGCTTCCATCCTGATCAATTCGTCGTGCTGAATTCACCTCGACCCGACGTGGTGGCCAAGTCCATCGAAGAGTTGGAGTATCAGTGCGAGGTGGCGGAATGGGTCGGAGCCGATGTCGTGAATATCCACGGTGGCGGGGGATACGGCAACAAACCTGATGCTCTGGCTCGCTTTGCCCGGAATTTCAAACGGTTGTCACGCCGAGTCAGACGCCGACTCACGGTCGAGAACGACGACACGACCTACACGCCGTCCGAACTGCTGCCGCTGTGTCGAGAGACCGGCATTCCGCTCGTCTACGACGTTCACCACCATCGCTGCAATCAGGATGACTTGTCAGAAGAGGAAGCAACCGAACAGGCAATCGCCACATGGAACCGGGAGCCAATGTTTCATATATCCAGTCCGATTGAAGGTTGGAAGGGTCCGAAGCCGAGACGCCATCACGACTTCATCAACATCGTGGACTTTCCTGAATGCTGGCGTGACCTTTCCTTGACCGTGGAGGTCGAAGCCAAGGCCAAGGAAGTCGCCGTTCAAAAGCTGATGAAGCAATTGGCTGAGCACTGGGTTGTGTACGTCTTGCGATGTGCTGATGGCTCACTCTACACGGGCATCACGAACCATCTGGAACGCAGACTCGAACAACACAATGCTGGAACAGCTTCACGTTACACACGCAGTCGATTGCCAGTCACGCTGGCCTATCAGGAATCGCAGACAAACCAGAGCATGGCGTTGAAGCGAGAATTGGCGATCAAAGCACTATCACGGAAGGCGAAGGAAGCGTTGATCCAGTCCGTGAAGTGACGGATACAGGATCGCATTTATTCCGAGCTTTTTTCTTCCTTCTTTTGCTCAAACTCTCCGCACTGAACGACAGGCTGCGGTGGATACTTCTGGAAGCGATGGTCAGCGGCACGATTTCTGACACATGAGAAAGCGTGACCCCTTCCCAGAAACGACCTCCTTCATGTGGTGGCAGAATTCGCACAAGCTGGTAGTCATTCGCAGTTCTTTTGTGCTTCAGTGATACCATCCTTGCTAATCGCATCACAGATCCCATCCCAAAGTTCTTTCCGAGCAAGTAAGCAGTCAACTGCTGCTTGTTCCGCCCGTTCCCAAAGTGCATCGTTCGAGCCGCAAAGTGACTGCACGAGTCGAGTCGCCATCGGGCCATGCTCGTCCCCATCCAGACCGATGTGCCGCAAAAGGTAATGCCGAAACTCTTCTAATTGCCCACCGGCCTCTGCATTCAGTTCGTCCACGATGCGTTGAAACACATCCGGCAGCAAATCTTCCCGTCCGTAGGTGAAGGCTGAAGCAATCGCACACAGGTCGCCGGTTTCGATGATCTCGAACGTCTGTTTCACAAATCGCCGAGCAGCTTCGGGGACTACTGGGGAAGCAAGTGCTGCCCGCAGGGAAACGCCCCTGCGAAGATCGGACAGGAATCCATCAATCCCAGTGGTATTGGCCCCGCATTGCTTCATCGAACGGTGATAAAGCTCAAAATGGCTGGCGAACCCACCTCGGCCATCATCGTCAGATTCCTCAGCAAGCACGATCTCGTTGATAAAGCGACAAGCCTGTGGGTCAGCGGGGGGCAACCACGGAATATCCACGCAGCAAAGTCGCTGCTGCAACACCTTGAGCAACGACATGAAATCCCACACGGCAAAGACGTGGCACTCCATGAATGTCCGCAACGCTTCAAGGCGATCAATCTCGCTGTAAATATGGTGAGTGAGCAAGGCTTCCCTGAAAGGGCTCAGCCGTTCTTCAATTCTGGGAGTGAAGTTCAATTCTGTCTTCATTGCGCAAGAAATTTCTGTATTGCCACTGACCAATGCAGTGAGTCGGAGCTACATCTTTTGATAAAACCGTAATCAATTTAGTCCATTATCATTTCAGCGGCACTCAGGACTGCGATGAGAGTCTTCATTCCTGCTCGCTGCTTGTTTCGGACTCCGCACTTTTCCGCTGCTTAAACTCCTCAACCTTTCCCTGAGTGTCAGCACTCGTGTCTTCGATCCCAAACTGAACAATGCTCATGCTCTGCTTTGGAAACAACACGACAAGAACAACAACACATTTCAAGCCAAGAATAAGCCAGAACGGAACAGGGGACGCTGATCTATCGACATATCCGTTCCTGCCACGGATTCGTCCCTTGGCGATATTGGACACGATGGAGAGCAAGAAAAGCACACCAATGATTACAGATGTCACACCCATTGTCATTTTTCGTTGTTTGGGCTGAGTGCCTCAATCCTTGCGAATGGTAGATACGGGACCAAGTTGCCGTTCGGTCACTTGGCCAGTTTGGTGAAAAAAAGGCTGTCGCTCACCACAGCTTGATGTCTTGCTCGTTCTTGTCGATTTGTCCGTCCTTGATCTCCACTCTGATCGATCCTCGATAACCTGACTCGAAGTAGCCGCCTGCATTGAGTCGTTGTGTCTGGCCAGCGGTGTCTTTGAACTCAACTTCCAACTCACTTTCACCAGTTGGACTGACTCGTGCCGTGGCTGATTCACCGGGAGCGATGTCACCAAGGTCGTATGATACGCCAGTGACGTGCAGCACGACCGAGTTTAACGACGTTGATCCAGTGTTTTCGACCGTGACTCGGATGCCTGATCGCAATTGATAAGCAACTACCGCAATCAGCAGAAGTACGACTGGAATCGCCAGTAGCCACCATCTCCGTTTGTTCTTGTTCATTGAAATCACTCACCGTACTTCCGCACTTCGTTCACGATCAAGAAACCGACGCCGACCAGACAACCCAGACCGATCACTGCGTAGCCAACCCTGAACGTCATGAACTGGGCTGTGTTGTCAGTCGGCTCGAAAGTCGCCAAGAATCCAAACACGCAGAATGCAGCCACGGACAGAAGGAACAGAGAGCCGAAAATGTCGACAAAGAGTTTCATGATTTCGTCGCCTTCTTTTCACGATTCTTCCGGCACTTCTCACTGCAATACTTCACCTTCTCCCAAACCTTCTCCCACTTCTTTCGCCACTTGAACGGTCTTCCGCAGACCACGCAGGTCTTCTCAGGCAGGTTGGGTTTCTTGTGAGCCATCGATCAATAACGCTCTTTCTCGTTACCATACGCCCGGAATCAGCTTGTACCGAACCCTCATTGCGTATTCCTTGTACCCGTTCAATTCTTCCTGCAATATCTGGTCCTCCCACTGGGTCCGCACGATCAACACCATTGAGGCAAAACCCGCAGGAATCAATGCCCACAAAGATCCCAATGATAGTGCCATGCCTATTGCATGGATAATCCCCCCGACATAACCGGGATGGCGAGCGATGGCATAGGGGCCGGTATCGATCACCTTATGCCCCCGATCCGTTTGAATCCGCACGGTGACTTCAAAGAACTTGTTTACGCCTTCCGCCCAAGTGACGATTCCAATTCCGCCAAGCAGCAAAGCGTAGCCGACACCGCAAACCCACCACGGGACCGGGAACCAGTGGAAACGGCCATCATCCAAAGCCGCCACGAGTATGACGGCCAACATCGCTGGAAAGTAAAAGCTGAGCAGAATCTTGTCCCAGCCTTTTGTTCCTTCGTGGAAGCGACTTCTGGCGACAATGACTTCGGGATTCACACGTTGAAGAACAAGAAATACCGCTGAAATGACGCCCAGCAGAACGAAGACGAACAGCCAGCCCTTCGGCCACGACCATGTGCCAGCAGGCAGGAACATAAACAGGGCGATGAACACAGGCAGGCAAATTAGTCGCAGCACCAGACGACGGCGATTGATTCCTTGTGGTGGATTGTCCGAGTCGCTGGCAGCAGTCATGAATCGGTTCTCATTTCTCGCAGCGATTGTCTTGCAGATTCGCCAACCGCTCACACGCTTCCAACATCGCTTGCAGCGGCTCTTCGTCGGCCAGCCGGTGATCATCACCGACTTCAATGAGCATCTCGGGTGGCAGGCCACTGTTGTTGATCAGTTCCTCAGAGTCGGCGAAGGGAATCACATCGTCTTGGCGTGAATGCAGAATGATCGTCTGCGGCTTGACGGTCGTGGCGGTGCCCCAATTTTTCCATGCCGGGCACAACAAAACGAGCGGCGTGTCTCCGCTATTCATGTTGACGGCGACTGCGCCGCCACGGGAAGAGCCGACGATCACATCAGGTAGGTGCTGATCGAATTCGGCTTGGGCAGTGCGAACGGCGAGATCAAAGTCCTCGTCATTTAGTGCCGGATTCAGAACTTGATGGCCAGCATCTTTGAGAAAGATTGGCTTGCGCCCTCCGGGCACCGAAGTCCAGCCGTGAAGAAAAAGAAGTTTCATCATTGCACTATACTCTTTCGTGGCAGCCAGTCAGCAATAGAGTAGACTTGGTAAAGAATCTCAGACAGATTGGCCATGCGTACATGACCTTCGACCTTCACATTGGCATCGACTATTCAGGGCGGGAAACACCAACATCCCGCACGCCTGCGCTTCAAGTCTACGCCGCCTTCGACACTGAAGAGCCTCGGCGCATTCAGTCGCCAGCTTCGACCGAAAAGACATACAAGAACTGGTGCCGCAAGGAAATCGCCGAATGGCTTATCGAACAGGCCAACAAGAACATCACGTTCTTCGCCGGGATCGACCACGGATTCTCATTCCCGCTGAACTACTTTCAGCGTTACAAGCTCACGTCGTGGCCTGAATTCCTTGATGATTTCTGCGAGCACTGGCCGACCGACGCTGAGCACACGTATGTCGATTTCATCCGAGACCGTGCAGAAGGCCCACCAGATCGCACTGGATCGAACAAAGACTTTCGGCTGACCGAGAAGTGGACAAGCTCGGCCAAGTCAGTTTTTCAGTTCGACGTACAAGGCTCGGTCGCCAAGTCCACACACGCCGGGCTACCGTGGCTGCGCCGGATCAGAAATGAAGTCGGCGACAAAGTTCATGTCTGGCCGTTCGACGGCTGGGATGTGCCCGATGGAAAGTCTGTGATCGCCGAGATCTACCCGTCGATATTCCGCAAACGATATCCCAAAGAAGATCGCAAGCCAGACCAGCAGGACGCATACTGTGTTTCAAGGTGGCTGACGGAAATGGGCGAACGTGGATTCTTGGAGAGGTACTTTGATCCTCCGTTGACCGACGACGAACGCAAGGTTGCCGATCTCGAAGGCTGGATTCTTGGGATCATGTAGAATGTACGCACCACGAATCATCAAACAACCGGAAAGGAACGACATGTCCTACATCAAACTTGGAGCGATTGCACTTTCATTGTTCACCGTCACAGCGTTCGTCTGGGCCTCCGAGTCCGACGAACTTCGAGAGAGAGCGAGAGCGATGCAGCGTGAGGCCGCTGAACTCGCTGAACGTGGACACGGAAAAGAGGCCGAGAACCTTGAGCGCAAAGCGTTGGCGATGGTCGAAGAAGCCGAACATCTGGAACATCACCGCCCCGAACCATCGGGATGCTGAGATTCGGGAGATGCAAGAACGGCTGGAAAAATTACGGTTGGAAGAGAGGGAATTGAAAGAGATCGGCGGGAAGGAAGAGCGACTCGTCGATGTTCGCCAAGAGGCTGAAAGAATCGAACGAGAACTGCATGAACTTTCCCATGGCGAGCACCCTGAAGAAGCTGGATCGCATAATGAGATCGCACGTCGCTTAGAACATATGCGAATTGCTGTCGAGCATTTGAATCATGCTGGCTTGCACGACATCGCAGAACATGTCGCTGAGAGAGCCGAAGGCAACATCATCCCCGTCGAGAACCTCGCCGAATCCCTTCAAGTCGCCCACGACGCCGGTGCCAAACGAGTCCTCCTCCCCATGGGCCAGCGTCAGCGACATTCCCACCATCCCCGGCGAACTCTTCGCAAAATTCCAAACTGGCTTCTATTCCGACCCAAGAGACGCAGCGTTTAAGGCGTTGGGAGTGGAGTGAAGGAAACAGGTGAGTGATTAGAACCATGTGGAATGAAGCAAACCATGACCGAATAAAAGCGAAACCAAACTGTGACAGCGCAAGACGACCAATACGAAATAAAAGGCAAAGACGCCGAAGGAAAAGGTGTCTTCACCGACAAGGGCTTTGTGGTGAAGGAAGGCTCGCTTGCACGTCGAGACATCGTTCCTTCTGCGCAGTCCTCAGTTCCATCAGTACACCAACGTCTCATCTCAGAAGGGGTCGTGGAGGAACATGGCGAACACCTTCGGTTTGTCAAAGATCATCTGTTCGATTCACCAAGTGGTGCCGCTGCCGCAGTCTTGGGGCGAACAGCAAATGGCTGGAAGGAATGGAAACGGGCTGATGGGCAATCACTGAGCAAGGTCAAGAGAGTCACAAGGGACAATGAGTCCCCGTTGCTTGACGAAGCCAACCGCACACAGATCATCGAGCGGCATCAGCAGCTTCAGGACGAAGGCAAGCTGCGAACCAAGCAGCAACTCGACAAGGAATATGCCCTGTTTAGGGACCGATTCGGACCATCGGTCTTGCAAGGACTTGATGGTGAAGCACTGCTGACCTTAATTCACGATCACAGCAATCGAGACAGCCTTGTTTATTGGCTCGAATTCAAGAATGACGATGAGTTTGAGACTCGCAAGTTCGGCAGCATCGCTGGTGGCAGTGCGTTGAAATTTATTATTTTCCGCCGCAAGGAGACGGGAAATTGGCAAGCAGGTGGCAAACAAGGGAATCGCCCCGAAGACATTTCGATTGAAGAAGCGATCACTTATGCACGCACCCATCGTGACCAGCTAATCAAGGGTTGTGAACTCCTTGAAGCGTTACCTCCAAATGCGACGGATGATGATTACGCAGAACTCCAAGATCAGATGGACGAACTTGCCCCGGACGTGAGCCGATTGGCATGGGGTCACAAGTATTTCAGCCTGCTGTTCCCCGACAAACTCGATGATTACCACAGCCCGGACTATCAACGCTTTCATCTGTTGAAGCTACTTGTTTTGCCAGCGGAAGGTACAGGCAGATACATCTGCGCTAGTCGCTTTGTGGCTGCGGCCACCGAAGTTGGCCTCAATATGAATCACTTCACGTCCACACTGAACTCTGTGCAGGGTGGGCTGCACCGATACTGGCGCATCGGCACCTCGTCAGGAAAGACGGGCACGAGTTACTGGGAAATGATGCGAGATCGAGGTTGTGTGGCTGTGGGGTGGCCTAAGCTGGGCGACCTTTCGTGGGTCGAATCCAAGAAGGAGTCACGTAAGAAGCTAAAGGAACTCCTGAATGAAACCTACCCCAATCACCACACGACGATTGGGCGTGATTGCTCTCAACTAATGCAGTTCGCAGTGGAGATAGCGGAGGGCGACATCGTGCTTGCGGGCCAATGGCATGACCATTCATGGGATCGGTCGTGTTATCGGTGGGTACGAATTCAATTCCGAGTGCGATTTTCCCCACCAAAGACAAGTCGAATGGCTGTCAGTTGGTGAATGGCAAATGCCAGAGTCTAGTGAAGGGCTTCAATCGACTGTTCGAGGGCTTGGAAAGTTCAACGACAATCTGCTGGCGATTGAACAGCGGATTCAGTCATCTGAGCCACCTGATCTTGGCGGTGGCGAGGACTCCAAAGCGAAGAAGCCGATTCGACTCTCGGGAATACTCGGTCGCATTCAGTCAGTCTTGGATCGCAAAGGTCAGGTGATTCTCTACGGGCCTCCCGGCACCGGAAAAACCTATTGGGCCGAAAAGGCGGCGAATGATCTTGCAGCCATTTCTTCGTTTGGAAAGCTGTTTGAATCTCTCAGTGAGACAGAGAAAAAATCGGTTCTTGGAGATGGGCAGAAATCGGCGTTGGTGCGACTTTGCTGTTTTCATCGGCTTACGGTTATGAAGACTTTTTGGAAGGCTACCGCCCTGAGACCATTGATGGTCAGGTGTCCTTCAAATTGCGAGACGGCGTGTTCAAAGGCATGTGCCCAAGATGCCGTCGATTCTCCCGAGCGAAACTTCTACCTGATCGTGGATGAAATCAATCGTGGTGATATTCCACGAATTTTTGGTGAGTTGTTCACGACGCTGGAAAAAGACAAACGTGGCAAGCGGATCGTCCTTCCCGTAAGCCAAGAAGTATTTTCCGTTCCAAAAAATGTATTCCTGATCGGCACGATGAACACGGCGGATCGGTCGATCTCCTTGCTTGATGCTGCTCTTCGTCGCCGGTTTGGTTTCGTGGAGATGATGCCTGACGGGAAAGTCCTCAAAGACTCTGCCGTTTCAGGAATACCACTGAGAGCATGGTTCGATGCGCTGAATACCCGCATTCGAGAGCATGTTGGGCGTGATGCCCGGAACCTCCAAATTGGCCACTCGTATTTGATGCACGGGGGAAGTCCGCTCAAAGATTTTGCTTCACTCAAACGGGCATTCCGAGACGACATCATCCCTCTCCTAGAAGAATACTGCTACGAGGACTACACGACGCTCGCCACGATTCTTGGCGATCAGCTTGTAGATTCCGCCGCACAGCGTATCTGTCATGAGTTGTTTGATGACGGTCAAGAGAGCGACCTCATCCAAGCACTACTTGCACCCTGTCCTGAAATTTCTGCCTCGTCGGAAGCCGTGTCCTCGGAGGAATCCGTACTGGATTCAGAGGATGCCGATGTAGAGGATGAGGAAGGGGAAGCAGGCGATGATTGAGGACATCGTATCAATCTCGCTCTCCGAATGGCAAACGCTGTCGCCGACGACATGTGATGAACTTGATGGGTTATTTCTTGAAAGCTCACCCAGTAGTCAAAAAGTAGCCGACGCCCTCAATAAGAGGCGAATGCTACGGCTCACTGAGTTGAAAACTGGGCTGGAGGTGTCGTCGTTCTCACACGTTGGTCGAGTTCGCATTGGCGACTTGAACATCACCATCCTGCCCAAAACTGAAGGCGGCGTCTCTGCTCCGTCTACTTCGCTACGCCTACGGATTCCGGCGTCTGGAGTTGGTCTCCGACTCGACTCACCTTGTCGATCAATGCGGCTTTGAAGGACCTCCTCATTAGTCAGCTAAATGCTGAGGCTCAGGAACTCATTTCCCGAGGACTGCAACGAGCATACGTTCGGCAAGATGAGAGACTGGCTTCACCACGGGGACGCATCAACATCGACCGTCTGGCTTTAGATGGTGGAACAGCGACGGGCCCACGCTGCCATGTCAGCATTTCCCCCGGCTTGAAGACACGCTCCTAAATCGGGTTTTGCTCGCTGGCTTGCGACTCGCCGGATCAGTCGCAAGCCTCCTCGATCTCCGACGTGAGTCGAGACGCTTGGCTTCACTGATGGAAGAGCAAGTCACTCGAATCAACCTCGACGCCACGGTTCTCGATCAGGCCGCTAGAAGACTAACTCGCCTTTCGACTGCCTACGTCCCATCCTTATCGATTATCCGACTGTTGGTGGAGTCCCAAGGAATTGTGCTGGAAGGTCGAACGCTGACAACAACTCTACCGGGCTTCCTGTTCGACATGAATTTGTTCTTTCAAGCCCTTCTGTCTCGTTTCCTCAAGGAGAACTTGGTTGATTACTCCCGTTCGGGACGAGCACGGGCTGAAGGGAATGATGCGATACAACCCAAAGCACAATCCACTGCGAAAGCAATCACCCACTCCAAGGCCAGACTACGCCATCATGCGCCAAGGACAACTGGTGTCGCTCTTGGATGCCAAGTACAGAGACCTATGGGAGAAATCGCTCCCGAGAGAAATGCTATACCAACCTCGTCGTTTATGCCATCAGCCATCGTCAGCACCTTCAGAGCAGCATTCTTTATCCGACGACAAATCCATTGGCCAAGGAAGCAAGGATCGACGTGACCTGACCCTGTGTTTGGTAAGCATCTTGGTCAGGTCTGTTTGCGCCCCGTCAATCTGACCGAGATCGAGGAGCTTGTTTCGTTGAATACGGCGGAAGCTCGCAGACGGCGGGAAGTGTGTGCAAATCGGTTGGCGTTTGGCTCGGAGGGTTGAATAGCCGTGACATTCGACCTCCACATCGGCATCGACTACTCAGGCCGGGAAACACCGACATCCCGCACGCCGCGTTCAGGTCTACGCCGCCTTCGACACCGAAGAGCCCCGCCGCATTCTGTCGCCAGTCTTCGACCGAGAAGACGTACAAGAACTGGTGCCGCAAGGAGATTGCCGAATGGCTGATCGAACAGGCCAACAAGAACATCACCTTCATCGCCGGGATCGATCACGGCTTCTCGTTTCCCGCTGAACTACTTCGAGCGATACAAGCTCACAGTCGTGGCCCGAGTTCCTCGACGATTTCTGTGAACACTGGCCGACCGATCAAGAACACACCTATGTCGATTTCATCCGGGACCGTGAAGAAGGCCCACCAGATCGCACTGGATCGAACAAAGACTTTCGGCTGACCGAGAAGTGGACAGTCTCGGCCAAGTCAGTGTTCCAGTTCGACGTTCAGGGCTCGGTCGCCAAGTCCACACACGCCGGGCTACCGTGGCTGCGCCGGATCAGAAATGAAGTCGGCGACAAAGTTCATGTCTGGCCGTTCGACGGCTGGGATGTGCCCGATGGAAATCTGTGATCGCCGAAATCTACCCGTCGATTTTCAAAAAGCGTTATCCCAAAGATGATCGCAAGCCTGACCAGCAGGACGCATACTGTGTTTCAAGGTGGCTGACGGAAATGGGCGAACGTGGATTCTTGGAGAGGTACTTTGATCCTCCGTTGACCGACGACGAACGCAAGGTTGCCGATCTGGAAGGCTGGATTCTGGGGATCATGTAGAATGCACAAACCAAGCCTTGGAAGGATGCAAAATGAAACACAAATCACTCGTACTGCTGGCGTTCGTGCTGACCGTATCGCCGTTGCTGGCTGACGAAAAGGATCGAATGCTGTTCACGTTCGATAAGCCTGAAGCTGCCAAGCCATGGCAGACCGTCAACGACGGCGTGATGGGCGGGCGTTCTGATGGCCGTTTCAAATCAACGAAGACAAGAACATGGAATTCTTCGGCACCTTGTCGCTGGAGAATAACGGCGGCTTTGCATCAGTGAGAGCACGAGGAGCAAAGCTTGCGATTGAGAAAGGTGATGTGATTGTGGCCCGAGTGCGTGGCGACGGTCGGGAGTACAACTTCAATCTCTATTCACAGAGAAATAGGTACTCCTACCGACAGTCATTCAAGACAAAGAAAGATGAGTGGATCGAAGTCGAATTCCCGGTAAACAAGTTCGCCGCCACATGGCGAGGTCGGCGTTTCCCCAACGAGAAACTCGATCCCAGCACGCTGACTGGCCTCGGGTTTCTCCTCGGCGACAAAAAGCCGGGACCATTCAAGATGGAAGTTGAGTGGATCAAGGTCGGCAAATCCCTTGGTGAGATGTTCAAAGTTCTATGCGAAGGGACATACAAGCATCACCTTCAAGGCGTCTGCACCGACGAGAAGGCCATCTTTTGGTCGTATACCACGACGCTCGTTAAGACTGACATGGAAGGCACGTTGTTGAAGGAGACTCCGGTCGCCAACCACCACGGCGATCTCTGCTTCCACGGCGGCAAGCTCTACGTCGCTGTGAACCTCGGCAAGTTCAATGATCCAAAGGGAAACGCCGATTCATGGGTCTACGTCTACGACGCTGATACTCTTAAAGAACTTGCCCGTCACGAAACGCAGGAAGTCTTCCACGGAGCAGGCGGGATCGGTATTCGGGACGGCCACTTTTTCGTCGTTGGCGGCCTGCCAGATGGTGTCGAAGAGAACTACGTCTACGAGTATGACGGCGAGTTCAAGTTCTTGAAGAAGCACGTCATCAAGAGCGGCCACACGCATCTTGGGATTCAGACTGCAACATTCGCCCATGACCGCTGGTGGTTCGGTTGCTACGGTGATCCCAAAATCATGCTGGTGACAGACGCCGACTTCCAGATGAAAGGCCGCTATGAGATCGACTGTTCGCTCGGGATCGAAGGTCTGTCTGGCGGTCGCTTACTTGTGGGCAGCGGGCGGTGCGAGAAAGACAAAGGCTGCACTGGAACGGTGCAGACGGCATTCCCAGACGAGAAGGCCGGATTCAAGTTCCGAGGCGGTGGCGGAAACTGATGTGCCACAATCGGTCAGCGGCCAATCACGCCACCAGCAACTCCCGCCACGTCGGCCCCAAGTGCAGAAACACTGCATTGGTCAGCCAAACCTGACCATTGGCCTTCTCCACCTGCTCGTATGCCCATTCGGTGATCCGATGTGACGCCGATGAATCTGAAGGCAAGCCAGCATCTTTGAGTCGTTCGGCCCAGTTCCGATGATCGAATTCGATTCCGTTCCGACCACGATTGCAAATGTTGCTCAGCGGCGAGGTAATCTGACTTGGAGTTGTTGCAGCGGGGATGGGCAAGCACGAAGTTGTGCCCAAGATCCGTTGGGTAGCGGGACCACGGAATAAAATGGTCCACTTCCATGCTGGTCCGCAAATCGTTGTGGCAATAGAAGCACTGACGTTCCTGCACATCGAGCAGAATTTGTCTGTAAGGCTCCAATGAAGATCGCTCTTGATCGAAAAGGAACGTGCCGAGGTCAGTCACGTTTCCGAGGTCGTTAGCGTTCAGCTTTTGCACAAATCGGACCCACGCTCCCTGAATTAGATCACGCATCAGGCCATAGAATGCTCGGAAACAGTATGCCACGCCCGGCTTCAGCGTGATGGTTTTCGTGGTGGCGTCCAAGTTGTCATAAAGAAAATCAAGACGCTCACTGCCAACGGTCTGCAACTTCCAGAGCGGCATCTCGTTGACCACCCTCTTCACACTGCTCTTCAATGATCCCCAAAGATCCGGGGCAGTCTGCTTCAACTTGAACAGTGAACCTCCGAAGTCATGCTGCGTCTTGATGACCTTCGAGATCACAGCGGCCCTGCCGTCCGGTGTTCTGTTGCAGCACGATCCCAGTGGATTGATCACCAAGTTGAAACGGTCTGCACTGCTGCCAGTACAACTCAATGAACTTTTCACCGATGTCTTTGACATCCAGATCGAGCGGTGCCCCAGAGTCGTCACCTTTCAAAACGCAGAGATCGGCGATTGCGTGTAGCAGTGCGAACTTGTAGCTGGCCGTGAATTGCCCTTCGACCAATAGCCGTTGAATGTTGCGGAGAAAGAGAACTTGCTCCTCTGGTGTCGGCGGCATCACAGTCATTCGTCACCCCAGTATTGAGCCTTCTCCGGGATAACCCAGCGGACGCCGCCCTTTGGATCGGGTACGTCGTTGTTCCATCTGGGAATGACATGGATGTGAGCGTGCATCACCGTCTGTCCAGCGGCCATGCCATCATTGACACCGATGTTGAACCCGTCTGGCCTGAGTTGCTCGGCAAGATGTTGCCGAACTTCCGACACGAGCATCCACAAGGCACTTTGATCTTCCGGCGACAACTCAAAGAGCGAGGCAACGTGCCGCCGTGGTACGACCAGCGAATGTCCTTCGGAAACTGGAAAGCCGTCATGCAACACAAGCCCGTCAGCGTTTTCACGCCAGACCTGCGATTCAGACGGCTTACAAAATGGACAAACTTCGTTCATCATCAAGGAATCCAAAGGGGTGTGACGTGTATGCTACCTCTTTGAAAACTCCTCAACCATCAGTGCGGCCCAGAACATGCCATGCCAAAAGCAATCCCAGACGGACTGACAAAGGACCACGTGTTGCTTGCCCTAAAAGATCTGGACGAGGGCATCGAACATGATTTTGGAGAAGCGACCGGCTACCAACTTATCAACGACGATAAGGGATATGCACCGAAGGCCGTTGTCGGGATCGCAGTCCGCCACCTGACCGGGACGATACTCGGTCACGGCGAGTTCAGTGGCGGGGAACAAAAAGGGCAACCCAACCCGCCTGCGCCGTTTTACGTGATGCACATTGCTGGTAGTTGGTTTGGGACACGCAATGAGGAGTCGTGACCTCGGATACGTGAAGTTGAACTCCAAGGTTGTAACATGATAGATGACATTGTCGTAACACGTGACGGGAACACTTACTGCTGTTCCTTTAATAGTCGGACGCTTGAATGGGTCAATCAAGAGACTCTCATGACGCCACATTTAACGCTTGTTCACAAGCTCAATCGATACGTTATCGACAACCATGTAGAGGGCATGTTCTCTAATTGGGGACGAACACATTTGGCCCAGTTCAATGATCTATTGTGTTCTTTGGGGGCCACAAAGAACGACTACAGAAGACTCGGCTTGGATTCCTTGGTTGATTGCGAGGTTGAAGATGAGTTTCGCCCTCGAAGTCCGCTACATGTCTTAGGCTACCGTGTCGGCAACAAAGGGTTAAACGAATCCGAACGACGTGAAATCCTGAAGAACGCAGTTCTAGGTGAATTACCCAGTGTTGGCACAGCTTCGTACATGGCCCAGTGGGGGATGCCTGCGACTGCCGAGCGACTGGAGAAAATCCTGTCCCATTTGAGAAAGATCAGCAGTGGAGGGGGAATAGCATCCGCCGATTACACGAAAGCTGATGTAGCGTGGAAAACAGATATTGAATGGCTCAAGTCCACTTTTTCTGGGAGCCTGTGATCCCATCAATGAGGTGCTCGTGAATGAAACAGGCGACCATCGGATTGTGCTGGGCAACGGCACAGTCGGCAGAGATGATTGAACTCTGATGTACCTCTTCAGGAAGCCAAGTGATGCGCAGATCATTGCAGTCATCGAGTCACAAGCTCGACTGGATTTCACGTATCCCTCCGTAGGTGTTACGAGAAACGGAGACGCCCCGTCAGGATTCGTTGTTGACCACAACCGTATCCATCTCGGATCGGGCCAAGTGGTTTTCGATGCGGCAAAACGAGCATTGTCCGAATGGCAGCACTATCGTTTTGACTGGATCGAGCTTCATCGGCCCAAAGGTCCGCTCCAACGACAGGTCAAGCGGTTGGTGTGCTGGCACGTGCCTTGGGGTTGTGGGTGTTGAATGCCTGTCGAATTGTGTACGTGGTCGCAGAGGAAGAACCACTGCGTAGATTCTCCTTTGCCTACGGAACGCTGCCGGAACATGCTGAATCCGGCGAAGAGAGATTTCAGGTCGAATGGCATGAGGACGATTCTGTCTGGTACGACATCTTCGCCTTCTCTCGGCCCAATCAATTCCTTGCACGGCTGGGCTATCCCTATGTTCGCCGAAAACAAAAACAATTTGCTGTGAACTCCATGCAAGCAATGAAGTCAGCCATAGCGGGCTTGTCCGCAGGGTAACGTAACCGTTGAAGAATAGCCTACTCGTCGAGCTTCCGAACCATCTGATCGACCCACTCCCGCTGATCCTTCTGAAGCGATGGCAATGGATGGCGATACTTGTTGGATGCTCCCGGCTCCATTAGTCCGATGATCTTGCTCTTCCGGGGAAGCCTAGACACACAACGCTCAATCAGTGGGGTCAGTTTGTCGCTGAGTCCCCCAAGCCAAGACGAGCGGAGCTTTCCCGTTCTTCGGAAGTTTATGTGACAATTCATCCGTTCTGACATCGGAAAAGACAGAGTGCGACTCGAAATTGGACTCATCTTCCAATCGCTGAAACATCTTGATGAACTCTGCACTCTTGGGGCTACGGAGATCTGAGAGGTTCAACACTCGAACATGTCGCCAATCCCGAAAGTGCATCAATCGCATCACTTGGTACTGCGTTGTGTCAGGCTTTGTCGGAACGAGCGAGATCGGCAACTTGTGGATTGCTCTCGCACGGATGCGGTTGTTGACCTCGACCAATGGCTTAGATGATCCGGGGTTCATCATGATGAACACGGCATCGGGGCGCAGTCCTGACAACGCTGAGTGATCCGATGGTGTATCTTCGTGATGGATGATCTCCAAGACGCTTCGGCACTCGACGACTTCCCTTGAAGCGAGTTCGACCGAGTAGAAGTGACCGAAGACTCCGTACTCCTGCTTCAACTCCTTGGCAGCGATGAATGACTGCTTTGTCACGTCTTTTTCCTGTTCAGCTTCTGCTGGCGACATCTTTCTCAAAATTCGTCGCTACTTGAGACGCCTAACATTTTGTATAGACCTTGTATACGTACCATAGTGCGAATATTCGTCTCATCGTGAATCCCGTTCTTGTACAGGTTGCGAAGCCATCGTTTCGACGAAGCGTCACTGAACCCTTGTTGTTCAATCTGTTCCAATGTAATTCCTTTCCGGTCGAGAAATCGTTGGAAGCGTCTGGCGAAATTCTTCTTCCATTCGATCAGAGGCATCTTGATTCGGAAACCAGCATCATCGACGAACTTCAAGAAGTCGTCGATCTGCTCGTGTGTCAGAAACGAAGCCGATGTCTTGTTGATCGATTTCAGGAACTCCTTCTTGGTGTTTTCAATCGTGTTGGATCGCTTTGGATGACATCCCCAGACAAGCCCATCGTGTTTTCCGGGAACGATTTTGAACTTGCCCGGCTTTGGTTCTTGGATTGTGACGTGCTGAACAACGTAATAGTTTTTACTGTCTGGCGATTCAGTCTTGTTCGGCGTGGATTTCTTGATCGCTTTCTTCTTTGCCATCGAACACTTCCTAAAAGATGAAACTTATAACAGTCCAAATATACGAATGTGGGAAGCCATCCGGCAATAATTCTTATTGCCAGTCTTTTTCTTCGTCTGCGTCTTTTGCTTTTAAATAACCCTTTTGCAAGTTTGGGTTCGGTCTGTTGTCGGCTCTTCCTTTCGATGTTCGATTCCAACAATGTGGATTGTGGGGTGGCGAACCGTGTTGCACTTCAACGCATATCGCAATCATGCCTTTGGTTTCCCTCCGTGACACAGCTTCGTTATCCGATGTCCGGCAGAGAAAGTGCAGTAACTTCTAATATATACTTAGAGAACGCTGCACTATCTCCGCCACAACTCCCTGCTCGGCAGTAACAGGCGGTGGCGGCAATCGTTGGCCTCAAGTCAAGGAGGGGGATGATGGCGGGACCAAGCATCGTGGAGTTGATAACAGCCCCGCTTGACCTTGTTAAGCACGCCAAGTTCTTGAAGCTCACCTAATAGCTTGAAGGCTGTTCGTCTGCCGACACCAACGGAAGTCATTATTAGTTGATAATACTGGCTGCTCTGGGTGCTGCCCTCGCAAACAACATCGAGGGCTCGACTGGCAGTGCTGTTGACCGTGACAACGGCTTCATCAGAGAGGGAGAGTCCCAATGGTTCGCATGTTACGACCATGGCTTCCATGCCGTCAGGCAGAATTGCCCGTGCTCGCCCCATTGCCTGAACCAATGTGTCACGAACGTGAAGATCGTAAACCTGCTGCCAGACGGGATCAGCATATTTACTGGTTCTCACGTCTATGGTCTCGCCCCGCACCGTTCTGCCTCGCCACCAGCGAGGAACCCACTTGCTGTAAGCAGGTCCCTGATCATCAAGGCCGAGTTGTATCATTCGTGTCCTCACATCGCTGGGGCCGATTCGTGGCGTGCCGACAACTAATAACAAATCGAGACCAAGTTCCTTCCATTCATTCGAGGCCCTGTCGTCACCTGAACCAAAATGGGTGCTCTTGATAATTCGTTCGCTGAGCATGTCGCCCAGCCTCGACAAGTACGGCACGTGGTTGCTGTGACCGATGAGGGCCCAACACGAGTCTTGCTAGGATTCGCAACCAATATGCCCCGAACTGTTTTCAGAAACACCTCCACCTTCGTCCCACGTTTGATGTCCAGAGGAATCTGAACCACCCGTTTTTCGTAGCGAATCGAACCTTGAGGCGTAATGTCGTTCACGGGATGAGCGATGATCCGGCTCAGCATCTCGGCATTTGCTGTAGCGTCTGCCAAGATGACTGACGATGTGAGTCGTCCATTCCCGTCGAGTGGCAACTGGGTTTCCCAAACTCCAACAAGGGCTGTTTCCTTATCGTCCTTCTTGCCTCGTGTGACCTGAAGACGACAACTGACCAATTCTCCGCAAGCAAACCCGATCAAGAGGTGCATGGCGTCGGCGATCACCATCTTCTTCCCATCGATCCCCGACCGACGCAGGCCCTTCATCAGCACAAAGTCGGCCAGCTTTGGCTTTGCAGCGGTCTGTGCTGGGTGCAAAGCCACATGAGATGTAGCATTTTCAAAGGCCGTCGTGACTTGTTTGCCGCATAGAAGAACCACCTCCAAGAAGTCCCTCGTAGCCTGAATGTCAGGATCGCTGTTCTGCGATGCGAAGTCATGCGAGTGCTTAACAGCGAGAAGGACCAGTCGGAGGACGGGTAAACGCACCTTGACGCACGGACGAAGAAGATCGATGCAGTTCTCATCGATTCTTACAAACTCACGGCCAGCGGCTCCACGTGACAGTTGGCGATGCCTCATACGTGCCATGGTAGAAACTGTATGTTGGCTTGCTTCAGCACGGTCCTTTAATTGCATGTGAAGGCACTGCTGTCTGTCTTCGCAGGTCGCACAGAGCACCGCTGTCACCGATAGACCCAGCTTGTAGGCGTCCCGAACTTCGTCCATGCGGCTACACGTATCTTCATTCCTCTCTGGATAGGCTTGCAATGAAATCGGTGGCGATCCCACCAATTGTCGTCAGTCCGTCTGCTACCTCTTTCTTGTTCCGATGGGTTGGAATGATGTGCAGACTGGACGAGCACCGGCCCAGCGAGTTTCTGCCCTTGGTAAGTCTTGCCCCCCGCCCACCGGCGTTCGGTCGAGGTAAATGCCGGGCCTACCGATAATTGATGAGTATTGGACATGGAGGAGATCTCTGTATCGGTCAAGAGTGACTACATCTTCTTCCTGATTTACACCAGACTGCTCGACCGTACCGGGGGCGTATTCGATGCTCAGCCGTTTTGATTGTGTTTTAGAGAAGGCACTGCGGGCAATCTTGCGCACTTCGGCTTCACCGAGGGGCAGAGTGAAGCGGGCGTTGAAATCCAGTAGTGCCGCAAAATGATCCGCTTCGGCTATTGGTAGACGTTCGCCAAGCACGGCACCGGCACGAAAAAGGGCGTTGTTTCGGTCGCCCATCTCTGCCGGTCGCCATTTTCCCAGCATCGCCAGTGCCCGTGCGAGAACTGGGGTTGGGCTTTCCATGGAAGGCAGCAGACAGCATATTGACGATCTGTTGCGTCGGCGAACGACGGATGGTTGCACCTGAAAAGATTCGGCCATTTTTGGCATCAAAGATGGTGACTGCCCCACCAGACCGAGCATGAAAACAATTGCGGCACGCCCTTCCAGCCATCTTTCTCCGCTGTAAATCTCAGCGTAAAAGTTGCGTTTATGGTGACGCCCCGGCAGTCGAACAAAATTGCCAAGACGCTTTTCGGTGATCTTTATTGATGGCTGTTTTGGGAATACTTCAGGTTTGTCAGGTAAGCCGAATTCTTTCCAATCTGCAACGAGCCAATGACCAAATGAGAAGGCATTGCTGGCCGGAATCGGCGGGTCAAACAGGGCAGTTAGTCGAAAACCACCCGCCCCGTTTGAGTCCCAAAGTAGCGGCTTGAATCCAAGATCTGACAATCGGGTGTACCAGTGCATTGCCGCCATGGCATTACGTTCAGCCAACTCATTCACACCGGGCTCGTGCTGGTCGATATCGATGCAGATCCATTTGCAGGTATCGTCTGGCGACGTGGTGTGGATGCCAATCAGATTTCTCACAGAGGTCGTCTCGAAGTGCGCTTGGACAATTCCTCTCGTAAGTTGCTTGTGTTCCGTCCAGCTTGTTACCGGTACGGTGAGTCCGAATGCGGCATAGTCGGTCTCGTGCCTCCCTTTTAGATCGTAGCCATATCGCCCAAAACAGTCTGTCCGGTTTACGCAATGTGCGAACACCCATTGCGCAAGTTCTTCGGCTTGATTCTTCCACGGCCAAGATCCGTAGATTCGATTGCCAGCATCATCGGCTGTGTAAGAATCGGCTGTGCGTACTGTACTAACTTTGGGTGGTGGCACGCTGTACCTCCTTTCATCGTCTTGTGAATGTTTTTCAGTAGTTTCGCAGGCGTTCCCGTGGTCTCGCTCGTCGCACAACAACAAGACCCTGCTCAGACCACCGAAACACCTACATCAGACTCCTGCGCACCAGCGTTCCACCCTTGAAATTCAGCAGTAAGAGGGGGTGCCCTTCGCTTTGGTGCCTTGGCATTGATTTCCGACCCGTGCGAGCAGATCTACCTGTCGGCTTCGGAGTCCCGACCGGTTGATAACGTGCGGCTTATTAGTTCGATGTAATCGCTAATAGTCGGCCAGTCTGATTGGCGGTTGTCCGTGCGTTCGACTGCAACGACAGCGTTTATCGCATCGAGGAAATACTCCCACTTGTCCTTAGTGAGCAGACGGACAGTCAAGGAGCGGTCATTAGAATAGGCAGTTTCAATAAATTCGTACCCGATAATAGCAACAACTGAGTCTTGTAGACTCTTGTCGCCATGGACGTACAGGATTGCGCCGTCATTGTAGATGGAGGCGTTGACTGGCCACTGCTTTCCATGATGAGCCTCGACGATGGGCAGCAGCTTGGCGAAGTTATTGGCGAGAGTTCTGGCTAGACTTGGATGGGCACTCATGCGGTCCTCCGAGTAATGAGTTTGAATTGAATGCGATGACACCATCGCTCCAACCAACAAAGTGCCACTTTCAAAGTGCGCTGAGACCACTTCCGAAGTTCCACAAAGAGATTGCCGACTCCCGAACCGGCACAGAGGACTTCCGACTAGCTCCGGTCGTCGGAAGGCAGTGGTTTGTGAATACCGTCTTTGTCGGAGCACATCCTGATGTCGTACCGACCATCAGTATTCGTCGGCACTTACCCTGATCAGACTCTCTCCCTCGGGAATTTCGATCTCTGCTACCGCTTCCTTGATCAACGTCTTCAGTTCTGATGGCGGCAGCGACGACGTGAGGCAAACACAGAAAGACTGGAATTGGGGTCCATTTTCCTGCACGCACTTTTTCCAAGCTGCTGCCTCTTTGTTTGGTCGTTTCATTTCAGTCCTCTCTATTGGTAGTTTGGCAATGAGAGAAATTTCATCGCTCTACCTTCCTTGTGCCACTTCCGAAGTGACAAGTTGTTACTTCGGAAGTGTCGCAGTGTTTAAGGACTGGCCAGACAGGCAGCGGCGATCATCACGCCGCCAAGACAAGGTGGGAAACATGAGCGTCCCACTCGGCGACGGAGGCCACAAAAAGTTCAACTGGGCTTCTGAACTCTCGACTTGTGGGGGTAGATGCATGTTCCA
>CALSLT010000025.1 GCA_943787265.1 uncultured Planctomycetaceae bacterium
GCGAAGCTTCTTTCGACACGCTCGCATCGCAGTTTCTGCAGACGCTTGTTGCGTTCGCCTTTCAGACGACGGCGGTTGGCTCGGTACGCGACTTCGTAATCAGCGGGCTTGTCCGTCCAGCGACGGTTCGGACCATCCGGCTCGCAGATGTATGTTCGCAATTCGTCCGCCCGGGACTTCGCTAGCGTTTCGTTTTTGTGGTAGCCCTTGTCGCCGACGACCTCTTTGATTGCCGCGTCGCTGTCGGCCTGCTGCACGTTGCCTTGAGCGGTGTTGACGCTGTCCAGCAGCGTCTTACCGTCGGACTCGTTGCCGTAATAGATCTCGGCAGACAGGATTGCTTCAGTCTCAAGGTCGACCGTGTGTTCCTGCTTGTACGACAGATGCGTGTGGCCCTTCTTCATCTTCATAATGCGGGCGTCAGGGTCGCTTGAACTTTGCCAGTCCTGATTGGACGCCTTCTTGCCTTTGCGTTTTCGATCGAACTTCCGCAGGTCGTCGTCGCTGTTGATTTCGACGCCGTCAGCTTCGGCCAGACCGAGGACGTACGCTTCCCAGTCCTCGCCGGTGTCCCGCCGCACGATCGACTTCATCGCCGCGTTGGCTTCCAAAAGAGTTGAATCGACACCGACAGTCTTGCCTTTCAACAGCCCGTGTTCTTCGACCAGCGACAGCACGAATGCAAAGACCTGCTCGAACACTTCCAGAGGAAGTCGCTGACGGATGCGCGTCAGGCTCGAATGCTCCGGGGTGTTCTCATGCAATTCGTACCCAAGAAACTTCCGCAACGACAGGCTGTCCCGACATCGCCACGCAATGCCTCGCTGAGAATCGATGCCCTCAAAGTACCCCACAAAGATCATGCGGAAGTAGATGCCTGGCGGAATGCCGGGACGACCACCTTCTTTGTAAAATGGCTCGCACAACGACTCGGCAAAGTTGTCGAACTCCCCGTCGCGGAGCACACGATTCAGGGCGTCGTAAAACACATGCCCGATCGAAGCTGGCAACTTCGCCGTCGCCACCCAAAGTTCCTGCTGCCGCTCCGTTCGACGCTGACCAAGTGCCATCTGTAATTCTCCATTGCTCAATCTCAAGACCCGGAGCAGGATAGCGCGAACTCATATTCAGTCCAGGTCAGTTGGCCAGCTTTTTCAACGGGCTGCTAGCCGGTCGCTACTGCATTTGCTGCCAATCGCAGAAGTCCGTTAAGAACACCTCCACCTATCCACACTCCGATAATCATCCCTTGCTTCTCATGATTGAATTCGGCGAATGCGTAATACAAAATATAGAACGGGAGGCATAGACAGAGGAGCCCCTTTCCAGCTCCATCGTTAAAACCAGCTATCAGTATAATAAAATAGCAGACAACCGAAGCGAGTGCGCAAATTAAACCTAATCCAGCAAGCAAACCAGCCATAGACTTCTCCTTGGTAACAGTAGAACAGAATTGCCATACATAATTCAGCCTTTGCTGAAATAGCACCAAGTCATTCTCGCGATCCCGAAGGCAACGAAAAGAAATACAGCCACGCTATAGACCGCCCGTGTAGCCCGTTCGTTCTGCGAAACCATATTCCGCATCCCGCGATTTAGTCTCGCAGGGGATATCAGTAGGAGGACATTCACCATAAGCAGCAGGTAGATTAGAATCCCGAATGGGTGGTAGGTGAAACTTTTGGCAATCGCCAGGTGCGAAACACAGGTGACACTGCGCGTCAAACCACAGCCCGGACAAGGTAGGCTAAGCGTCTTCTGAATCCAGCAGAGGTCAATCTGCAACCCATCTTCAGGCAGGAGAAACGTCGCTGCGATAGCGAGGAGCGAGAAGATGTTGGTCAGGCGACCAAACAACACATGATGCATCGGTTTTCGCGTCAAGGCGTCCGGTATTGAAAAACAATCTACTTCCGAAGTACGATTGTCCATATGTCCCTGTTTTTGTTATTATTACGCGCCGCGTGATGATCTACTTGAAGATTTGGCACTTGGGTAATGCGGCTTGTAGTTTCTTCACGCCAGCGTCAGTTACCTTCGTGTTTTCAACCATTAGCCCCACAAGCGTCGTCATTCCCATGAGATTCTCTAATCCAGCATCAGTCACCTTAGTGCCAGAGAGACCGAGTGTATGCAGGCTCTTCAGTTCATTGAGTTGCTTTATCCCGTCGTCCGTAACTTGAGTACGGTGGAGGAACAGCCATGCAAGGCTCTTTGACTCCTTCAGGTTCATCAGTCCAATATTAGTCATCTGAGTACCAGAGAGACCCAACATTGTCAGGTTTCTCAGCCCCTTCAGATGTGCCAACCCGGCCCCGTTGATCTGAGTGTTTTCGAGATTCAACGTCTCCAGACTTGTTAGTCCCTTTAGATGTACAAGACCGGCGTCAGTTACTTGAGTGTTGGTGAGAGCCAGTAACTCCAGGTTCGCCAATCGTTTAAGATGCTCCAGTCCCGTGTCGGTCACACCTGATCCAATCCCCAGCCCTTTCAATGATGTCATTTCGCCAAGATGAACCAATCCAGCGTCCGTCACATTGGTATCAGATAGATACAGCGTTCTCAGACTTGTAACCTCTTTGAGATGAATTAACCCGGCGTTGGTCACTTCAGTTGAAACGAGACTCAAGTCCACCAGACTCAGCAAGCCGGTGAGATGCTCCAGGCCAGCACTTGTAACTTTCGTGCTGTCGAGTGTCAGCGTTTCCAGGCTCGCCATTCTTTTGAGATGCACAAGGCCTGCGTCAGATACATTGGTGCCAGAGAGATCCAACATTATAAGGCTTGTCAGGCCTTTAAGATTTACCAGTTCGGCATCAGTCACCGACGGTTCAGACATTCGAACGCCGACCGCCTTCTCGGAATCATCCTCATCGAAAGCGACTTCACCCCCCAATTCGAAGATCTTCAAGAGTGGCTTATTCTTCGCCAAGGCGGCAGCAACTTGCGATTGCGTAACTGCATCCACTTCCGATTCATCTCCTCGCACAACAACCTGCGTCGTCTTTGGTCGCCTGGGGGATTTCTTCGATTTACCACATCCGCAGATCGACATTGAAGACAACAGCAGTAGGCAGCACATAAGTCGCATATTGTTTCCAATATCTAAATAGAGGACGGTCCCGTTTTCAGATGCTCTCGCTGTGCGATTCGTTACTTGGTCCGACGGACCACCGAACAGAAATCTCTGTTGGCCATGGCACTGAATCAGCTGAGATTCACCAATGCCTGTCGTACTCGTACACTCTCAGAACGGCCTACAGTTCAAGGCAGATAAACTTCTGGTTCTGGGCGCGGTCTTCTACGAATTTCTTCGAATTCGGACATGTCCCGTCTGCGCTTAGAGCAAGCAGCACAGAGGACTGAGATGACAGTAACGGGGAAATGCGACAGTGGATCTGAGAATTCGGGGAATGTCGTGGCAAATTTTCTGGCGATGGCTGGAGCCAGTTTCTTGTGATCGATTCACCGATTTCTTCGTTTGCAGCCCTGCGGTCCGATTTCTGCGCCCTGATTGCCCGCTCTTTCTGCCCAAGGAAACATTAGATGGACAAGGCGAAGTGTGAGGAACTTCTCAATCGAGCCCGGCAAGGTGACACAGGCGCGTTGGGCGTCCTGTTTCGCGATGCGAGAAATGACCTCCACGCCGCTGCTCGAGCCCAGATGGACGACAGGCTCAAAGCTCGAGTTGATGCATCTGATGTTCTGCAACAAACGCTGTTGGATGCTCAGAAGGATTTTCGAGACTTTCGAGGATCAACCGCTGAGGAGTGGCAGGCGTGGATCAGGCGAGTGCTGGAACACAACATGGCAAACGAAATCGCAAAGCACGTGGTGGCACAAAAAAGAGCCGTCGGTCGCGAACAGTCGGCTCGGAATCGCGAGCAGAGTTCTGGAGCTTTGTACCAGCTACTGGATGGGCAATTGACATCGCCAAGTCAAAAGGCCCTTAAGAAAGAGGCGACTGAGCAGTTGCAGGACGCAATCGACCGTCTTCCGGTTTCTCAGGCCGCGGCGATTCGAATGCGTTACATTCAAAACATATCGCTCAGTGAGATGGCGGAAGTTATGGGACGCAGCGAGTCGGCAGTGGCCGGACTAATTAAACGCGGCATACGTCATCTCAAGAGTCAAGTCGGCACTGGCGAATCGAGTGACTGAATACTCAGTGAGGAAAGAGGGTGTCATCGTCTGGATTGACTTAGATGCATAAACCCCAGCGTGCTCCAATCTCGACGCTGACTTGAATATTTCCGACAAGCGATTGCAGTTACAGTCAGTAGTCTGATGGGTTGTCGTTACGACGGACACAGCTCGACATTGATTCAATTCGGAGGACCAGCTTGATGGCAGAAGACCAGCGGTCTGATGATGATGATTCCGAACTGAATCACATTCTGGCCGAGTACTACCGTCGAATTGATGCCGGTGAGGCAATTGATAAGGACCAGTTTATTGCAGAGCATCCAGATCAAGCTGACGCCCTTATCGAATTCCTTTCTGGCGAAGCTCGGCTGCAGTCAGACCCCGGTGGCCCCGCTCCGCACAACACTCCCACGATCCTTGTTGATCGACGCAACACTGCTGCTACGCCACCACCAGTCATCTCATATTTCGGCGATTACGAATTACTGAACGAAATCGCTCGCGGTGGAATGGGTGTGGTCTACAAAGCACGCCAGGCCAGCCTGAACCGTATTGTCGCCATCAAGATGATCCTCTCAGGCGAGATGGCTCGTGAAAGCGACGTTCAGAGATTCCACACGGAAGCGGAAGCTGCCGCGAAGCTCAAGCATCCTGGCATCGTCCAGATTTATGAGATTGGCGAAGAGAACAATCAGCACTACTTCTCGATGGAGTTTGTCGACGGGGCGAATCTTGGCGAGATGGTCCGCGATTATCCGTTGCCCGCCCGAGAAGCTGCCCAGCTCGTGCTGAATGTTGCGGAAGCAATCGAGTATGCACACGAACAGGGTGTGCTGCATCGCGACCTTAAGCCTTCGAACGTGCTGCTTGATTCACGTGGCGAAGTAAAGGTCACCGATTTCGGCCTGGCCAAGCAGCTGGACAGCGACCAGCATCTCACGCAGACAGGTCAGATTCTGGGCACACCGAGCTACATGCCTCCCGAACAGGCGTCGGGCAATGACGCCTTGATGGGACCAACAGCCGACGTGTATTCACTTGGGGCCGTTCTGTACCACCTGGTGACTCAACGACCACCTTTCGCTGCTGCAACACCGCTGGAAACCATTCATCAGGTGATCAACCACGAACCTGTTTCTCCACGTTTGCTTGAAAAGAACCTGCCCAAAGACGTTGAGACCATTTGCCAGAAGTGTCTCCAGAAAGAGCCTCATCGTCGCTACCTTCGAGCCAGTGAACTTGCTGAAGATCTGCAACGGTTTCTGGATAATCGTCCGATACTCGCGCGGCCGATCAGCCGCGTGGAGCGAGTCTGGCGTTGGTGTCACCGCAATCCGGTCGTCGCTGGCCTTTCTGCAGCCGTTACGCTTCTGCTGCTCGCGCTTGGAATCGCGGGCCCGATTACTGCTTACAAACAGATGTCGCTGGTGCGAGAAAAGTCTGCGCTTCTGACACGTGCAACGAACTCAGCGAATGTCGCACAGCGGAAGACGCAGGAAGCTCAAAAAGAGCGTCGAGCCGCTGTCAGCGCAGAGCGGGAAGCCGTCGCGTCCCGGGAAAAGACGGAAGCGACGTTGGCTCGTTCCAACTTCTTGCTGGCCCAGGCGAGGTGGGACAACAATCGTGTGGCCGACGCTCGCGAGCTACTGCACAGGGTGCCTCGACAGCACCGGAACTTCGAATGGTACCTGTCGCGTCGGCAATTCGAGGGCTCGGATGTGACGCTCTATGGACATACTGGTGATGTCACCAGCGTGAGTTTCAGCCCGGACGGCATGCGCATCGCATCCTCGGGAAGTGCGCGTCGACGCTTCCCGGGATCCGGTGAAATCAAGTTGTGGGACGCGTCGACGGGCAAGGAACTCCACACGCTCAACGGACATACGGACAATGTCAACAGCGTGAGATTCAGCCCAGATGGCACGCGCATCGCCTCCGGAAGTTGTGATGACACAATCCGGTTGTGGGACGCGTCGACGGGTGAGGAACTCCACACGCTCGACGGACATACAGATGATGTGACCAGCGTGAGTTTCAGCCCGGATGGCACGCGCATCGCCTCGGGAAGTACTGACCAGACAATCAAGTTGTGGGACGCGTCGACGGGCAAGGAGATCCACACGCTCAACGGACATACGAGGGATGTCCGCAGCGTGAGTTTCGGCCCGGATGGCACGCGCATCGCCTCGGGAAGTTGGGATCAGACAATCCGGTTGTGGGACGCGTCGACGGGCGAGGAACTCCACACGCTCAAGGGACATACGAATTGGGTCACCAGCGTGAGTTTCAGCCCGGATGGCACGCGCATCGCCTCGGGAAGTTCGGATCAGACAATCCGGTTGTGGGATGCATCGAAGGGTGAGGAACTCTACACGCTCAAGGGACATACGGACAATGTCCGCAGCGTGAGTTTCAGCCCGGATGGCACGCGCATCGCCTCGGGAAGTGATGATCAGACAATCCGGTTTTGGGACGCGGCGACGGGTGAGGGAACTCCACACGCTCAAGGGACATACGAGGGATGTCCGCAGCGTGAGTTTCAGCCCGGATGGCACGCGCATCGCATCCGGAAGTGATGATCAGACAATCCGGTTTTGGGACGCGGCGACGGGCGAGGAACTCCGCACGCTCAAGGGACATACAAGTGGTGTCTGGAGCGTGTGTTTCAGCCCGGATGGCACGCGCATCGCGTCCGTGGGTAGAGATAAGACAATCAAGTTGTGGGACGCGTCGACGGGCGAGCAACTCCACACGCTCAAGGGACATACGGGTGATGTCAACAGCGTGAGTTTCAGCCCGGATGGCACACGCATCGCATCCTCGGGAAGTAGAGATCAGACAATCAAGTTGTGGGACGCGTCGACGGGCGAGGAACTCCACACCCTCAAGGGACATACGGACAATGTCCGCAGCGTGAGTTTCAGCCCGGATGGCACGCGCATCGCCTCGGGAAGTGAGGATCAGACAATCCGGTTGTGGGACGCGTCGACGGGTGAGGAACTCCACACCCTCAAGGGACATACCAGTCTTGGTCGCCTTTCACATTCGCGGAGTGTCCGCAGCGTGAATTTCAGTCCGGATGGCACGCGCATCGCCTCGGGAATTCTTGGTAACACAATCAAGTTGTGGGACGTGTCGACGGGCGAGGAACTCCCACACCCTCAAGGGACATACTAAACGTGTCCTCAGCGTGAGTTTCAGTCCGGATGGCGCGCGCATCGCATCCGAAAGTGAGGATCAGACCATCCGGTTGTGGGACGCGTCGACGGGTGAGGAACTCCACACCCTCAAGAGACGTTCGAACGGGAGCTACATGGGTGGAGTGAGTTTCAGCCCGGATGGCACGCGTATCGTCTCGGAAAATAATTATAACACAATCGGGTTGTGGGACGCGGCGACGGGCGAGGAACTCCACACCCTCAAGGGACATACAAATGGTGTCATCAGCATGAGTTTCAGCCCGGATGGCAAACGCATCGCATCCTCGGAATTTGAGGCTCATACCATCTGGTTGTGGGACGCGGCGACGGGCGAGCAACTCCACACGCTCAAGGGACATACGGACGATGTCAACAGCGTGAGTTTCAGCCCGGATGGCACTCGCATCGCCTCCGGAAGTCTGGATCAGACAATCCGGTTGTGGGACGCGGCGACGGGCGAGGAGCGCCTTACGCTCAAGGGACATACGGACGATGTCAACAGCGTGAGATTCAGCCCGGATGGCACGCGCATCGCTTCGGCAAGTTTGAACCTCGGCAGAACGAGTAGAGATCAGACAATCCGACTGTGGGACGCGTCGACGGGCGAGGAACTCCACACGCTCAAGGGACATACGGACAATGCCCGCAGCGTGAGTTTCAGCCCGGATGGCACGCGCATCGCATCCGTGGGTAGAGATAAGACAATCAAGTTGTGGGACGCGTCGACGGGCGAGCAACTCCACACGCTCAAGGGACATACGGGTGATGTCAACAGCGTGAGTTTCAGCCTGGATGGCACTCACATCGCCTCGGGAAGTACTGATAAGACAATCATGTTGTGGGACGCGTCGACGGGTGAGGACCTCCACACGCTCAAGGGACATACGCGGCGTGTCCGCAGCGTGAGTTTCAGCCCGGATGGCACGCGCATTGCCTCAGGAAGTGGAGAATTCGGGAATTCCGGTAAAATCAAATTGTGGGACGCGGCGACGGGCGAGGAACTCCACACGATCAAGGGACATACCGGTAATGTCACCAGCGTGAGTTTCAGTCCGGATGGCACGCGCATCGCATCCGGAAGTATGAATCAGACCATCCGGTTGTGGGACGCGTCGACGGGCGAGGAACTCCACACGATCAAGGGACATACCGGTTATGTCCTCAGCGTGAGTTTCAGTCCGGATGGCACGCGCATCGCCTCGGGAAGTTTTGATCAGACAATCCGGTTATGGAACGCGTCGACGGGCGAGGAACTCCACACGCTCAAGGGACATACCGGTTATGTCCGCGGCGTGAGTTTCAGTCCGGATGGCACGCGTCTGTTAACACGAGGCTTCACAGGTAAAAAACTGATATGGGAGCTTACATCAGGAAAAGTTCTTCCAGACGGCAATGTCGAGGAGTTTCCAGCAGACAACGATTCCACCAAAACTCCCGTTGGTCGGTGGCTCGCGATACCCTCGGGGAAAGATGTCCTGATAGTGGATCTCGCTTACAAGAAGACGCCGCGTGAACGGCAGCGTCGGCAGTTGCTGACTCGTCCCAAGCCTCGCTGGCATAGAAGACAGTTTCAGGCGGCACAATCCGCGAAGCTGTGGTACGCCGCCGTATTTCATGCAGCGTGGTTACTCAAGATCACTCCTTCCCGCGCGTTGCTGCACGATGACCTGCATGAGGCTCATCGCCAGTTACTGGCAGCCCACAACGGCCAAAGTCCACCACTGCCAGCAGTCGCCGTAGGGATGCTGAAACTGCCACGTGGTACTGACTTGTGATCACACGTAGGTTCGTGGCACTCCTGCTGTTCATCGGCCAGGGGCTGCAGGACTCATGATCGCTGAGGCGAGGAGTAACACAAGATGGTCACTACTGAGTTGGGTCCTGAGTTCACATAGAGAGATGGGTAAAGCGTGGGGATCGATCCCGGCACAAATGCCGACTACCGAGTCGTGATTCTTGCCGACTTCGACGGAGCATTGAAGAATTCCAGAGGCTAGTTGAACCCCGAAGTAATGACCCCGAGATATCTGGTACCATCTGCCATGAACTTGACCACGCCACGCAAGCCAGTGCCACACTCAATCACAAAAGTTAATCGTGAAGTTTGGATTCAGTATGCCCGACGCTCTTGTACGTGACCTTTTTGATGGACCGCTCGATGTCGTGGGCGATATTCACGGTGAACTTGATGCCCTGAAGAATCTGCTTCACCAACTTGGTTACTCTGAGGATGGAGTTCATCCGGAAAAACGACGGCTCGTTTTCGTCGGTGATTTAACAGACCGTGGTCCTGACAGCCCTGGTGTTGTTGCTCTTATCCAAAGTTTTGTTGAGACAGGAGCAGCCCAATGCGTTCTGGGAAATCACGACCTCAACATCCTGCTTGGAGATCGCAAGCACGACAACCACTGGTTTTTCGGCGAAGAGTTTGCGCTGGATGGATCTGATATTCCGACTCCTGCCGTCATCGCGGATGAATCGATCCGTGACCGAGTCATTCAATTCTTTCAAACACTGCCATTGGCTCTGGAACGCCATGATCTTCGCGTCATTCATGCGTGCTGGGATGACGAAATGATTGAAGTCGCACGACGATCAAACGACGCTGTGGCTCTTCATCAGGAACATGCCAAACGGATCACGACTGCCCAAAGTCAGCAACCAGATATAGATACGATCCAGAAAGGACTGGAATTTCAGAATCGCAATCCAGTGAAGGTTCTGACTTCCGGTAAAGAACAGCGTGCAGCGAAGCCGTTTGAGGCTAGCGGAAAACTGCGTTACCAGGAGCGAGTATCCTGGTGGCATGAATACAACGCTGAGCCGTATTGCGTCTTCGGACACTACTCTATGTATCGAGGACTGGACCGAGGAGCTTCACGGGCGATTTGTGCAGACTACGCCGTTGCCAAGCGTTGGCAGGAACGGAAGCACCACTCGTTTGACGGTGACTTCAAGGGAATGCTGGCAGCAATCAGATTCCCTGAGAAGGTAGTCGTATTCGACAATGGAGATACTGAAGTGTCTTCGATTCAAGACTGAGTTATTCGCCTTCCGAAAATCAGAGAAATGATGATGACGAAATACCAACTGATATTCTGCCTGATCGTCCTGCTGGCTTCAGAACAGAGTAAGGCCGCTGATCCTCCGAATGTTTTATTTATTGCTGTCGATGATCTCAGGCCAGAACTCGCCTGCTACGGCAAACAGCACATCCATTCGCCGAATATCGACAGGTTGGCCGCATCAGGAGTTCTGTTCGAGCGAGCCTACTGCATGGTCCCTACTTGTGGAGCTTCTCGTGCCAGTTTGATGACCGGCATTCGACCGACAAGAAACAGATTCGTCAGCTATCAGACGGTCGCTCAGAAAGATGCTCCCGGCATCACGACCATGAATACGCAGTTCAAGAAGAATGGATACTTCACGGCTTCGCTGGGCAAAGTCTTTCATCATGCCAGTGACAGCGCTGAGGGTTGGTCAGAGCCAGCATGGCGAACAAAAGGCGTCCAGTGGTATCAGCGACCTGAAAATCATGAACTGCACACTAGGCGTCAAAAGGAGGGAGGTCGGTCTCGTGGTCCCGCATGGGAATCAGCCGATGTTTCCGACGATGCCTATGCCGATGGCTTAATTGCCAAACGTGCCGTTGCCGATCTTCAACGTCTGAATGATCGTCAAGAGCCATTCTTTCTGGCAGTTGGTTTCCTCAAGCCCCATCTTCCGTTTATCGCGCCAAAGAAATACTGGGACTTATACGACCACGAGAAGATTCAGCTGCCTGACAACTACCACGCTCCAAAGAATGCACCTAAGCAATCAATCCACTCGTCAGGCGAAATGCGGGCCTATGCCGCAATTCCAGCGAAAGGGCCGGTTTCGGAAGAGACTGCTCGCAATCTGATCCACGGTTACTACGCCTGTGTCAGCTACGCCGATGCTCAAATTGGCAAGATTCTTGATGAACTTGACCGTCTTGAAATATCGGATAACACGATTGTCGTACTGTGGGGTGATCATGGCTGGAACCTCGGTGAACACACTCTCTGGTGCAAGCACTCCTGCTATGAAACTTCGATGCAGATCCCTTTGATTGTTCGTGCTCCGGGAATCATTGGCGCACAACGAAGAACTCATCTCGTTGAGACTATTGACTTATACCCAAGCCTCTGTGAATTGGCAGGACTGCCATCGCCGATGCATCTTGAAGGACGCAGCCTTGCAGAACTGATGAAGTCTCCAACTGCTGACTGGAAGGATGCCGCAGTCGGTCGTTTTAAAGACGGCGATACGATCAGGACGGAATCATTTCGATTCACCGAGTACACAGACAAGAAGGGGAAGCTGGTTTCCCGAATGCTTTACGCTCACTCAGATGATCCGAATGAGAACGTCAATATTTCTGAAAGCAGGAAGACATTGGCGTTGAAACTGACAAGCGAACTGCACGAGGAAATGGGACGGGACAAGAAGTGATGTCGGAGACAGATGAAAATAGCGATCAACAGATCGTTCCCGGCATTTCCATTTCGTCATCAGGGCAAGCATCAGTCGATCCATCATTGGCCGATGTGTTGTTTGATCTGGCACTTCAGCTTGAAGGTCCGACTGATCTACCTGTCGATGTCGAACACGTCTTGGCGGCCATCGTGCTTGCTTCTCGAAACGGAGAGCTTGCCCCAGATAAACCGCTCAGGTCGAACGATCCAGCGCTGGCAGGCATCCTGGAAACTCATGTGAGAACAATCTTTGCGGAATACGGTGGCAAAGTTGGTAAGGATGATTGATTCAGCGGCTTCGTCAGGAAGCAATAGTTGGCAGCAATCTCCTGAGCGTTGCGAGGTTTCAGACCGTCGATGCAAGATCCCAAATGCTAAGTCTGAGGAGGATACGATTGCAGAAAAGAGACCGCCGATTCTGGGCTGTTGGAAAAGTACGTCTATAAACAGAGGGATTTGCTGCCAAGAATTTACGTTTTCCAACGAGTTTGATTGAGGAATTGACGAAATGTTTCTGCGAACACTTCTGGTTATGTTCTCCCTTGGAAGCGTTGCCTTGGCTGCAGACGATGACGGTCGAACCGTATTTTCTTTTGAAAAAGCGGAAGACGCCAAGCAGTGGCAAGCAGTTAACGATGGGGTGATGGGCGGTCTCTCTGAAGGTCGGTTCAAGATTAGCGACGACAAGAAAATGCAGTTCTTCGGCACGCTGTCGCTGGAAAACAATGGAGGCTTTGCTTCCGTCCGGTCACGTCCCACGAAACTGCAACTCAAGGGCGGAGACACATTGCTTGTCAGGCTCAGAGGCGATGGAAGGAGATACAACTTCAATCTGTACGTCCCTCGGCCTCGCACGGCTTTCTCGTACCGGACGAGTTTCGAGACCAAGAAGGACAAATGGATCGAGGTCGAATTGCCCGTCGACAAGTTTATCGCCACTTGGTTTGGGCGAATCGTGAAGGATCAGCCACTTAATCCAACTGAGGTCAGCGGGATGGGCATCCTGCTCGGTGACAAGAAGGCTGGACCGTTTAAGTTGGAAGTTGATTGGATCAAAGTCAAACGCACTCGATGATACTGCCGAATTCAGATCACGAAGATCAGTAGCTCGCCAACAGATATCGGTTCGTGAAGTGAATCGACAAGGTGAAGAGCAATCGGATGGCCTGAAACTCTTGTTTTGGCTCCAGCTTGATCCGTTCATTCGTAGAGAAACTGTTCAGCCCCCAATCCAGTAGGTGATCGCTTCCGTCCGACTACCGATCGTCGCCTCTTGCCGAATCTCGACATCGCCGCGCTCAATGAGTTCGCGCAGTATGTCATCACGATCGCGCCGCTTCAGGAATTGAGTCTTGCGCGTAAGCTGACTGCGACTGAGCTTACCGTGGTCTCTGATGATGGCGGCCACTCGATTCAGGTCAGCATGCGTCTGATTCTCAGCGAAGTGCTGGTCGGTCAGAAACAGCATCCGCCTGGTCTGATGCATGAGCATTTCGCTGGCCCATTCGACCGCTGCTCTGTCGATCAACGGCTGCTGGTAATCGGCACTGCAGGCGTAGATCAGGGCGAGCTTCTCGGCCTTCTCAGCACAGCGTGCCCATAACGCCATCGCCGCCCGATCGTGCTGAGCTTCGGCCTTGTTGTATTCGTCATCGGCAGACTCGCGAAGTTCCCGAATGAGTTGCTCGGCGTCAGGCGTCAGCTCGACCGTTCTGGGATAGGCCCGCATGTCAGCCAGGTTGCGTCCTCGCAGCTCACTGGGGATATCGTCATCGAGTCGCTTCCAGTACTCGACGGCATCGCCCACCAGCGAGGGCATGCTGCACTCGCGTGGCAACTGGTTACGTCCCCGTCGCCCCGAATCGAAAACCAGCATGCGGGCCAATAGGCCCTTACGCAGCATGCGGTCATTGAGCGAGCCGTAGAACGTGTCAGGGACAGCTGTACCGAGCAGACACAGACAGGGCTGATCCATGTAACGAGCTGGTTCGCCGGCCTTAGCCCGCAGGGCGTAGAGCTTGCCGGACTCGCTGTAGAGATTGAGTAGTCGGTTACCGATGGACTGCTGATGCTGATCCGTGCTGCGAGCCATCTGAATGAGAATGTCATCGACTTCGTCGACCTGAAACAGGACACGGTGCGAGGGGATTTCCGCGAGCCGATCTTCGATGCCGGCACCACTGATGAACTCACTGGCGATCAGCTCACCGCACATCGCCTCGGAAAGGATCTCTGAGTTCACTTCGCGAGAACGATTCTTGCCGACACCCGAGTTCGCCAGCGCCAGCACGTAGAGGTTGGGCCGCGTACGGAAGACGGTTTTGACGCGTCGGCAGGCCAGCAGTGCCTGAAGACTCAGCGCCCCCGCTGAACGCGAGGACTCGATTGGGGTAGTGGGCGGTGGCCAGCGTGTACTCAGCGACATCGTGAATGAAACCCGGCACGTCGAACATGTGATCGGGTAGCTCGCCGGGGTCCTGTGTCTCGAACTGAACAGGTCGCGGGTTGGCGGTCAGCTGCGACTTGATGCCAGTCAGATCGACACCAGAACCCAATTCGCGACCGTACCCCTCAGCCAGCAATGCTGCGGCAGCTGGCGTGTGATCTCCGTCGTGCTCAAGTCGGGTGTAAGTCTCGAACTTCGAGTAGCCGGTCTTCTCGTCGAACTGCGGCGTGCTCGGCGTGTGGACGAAGAACGTCGAGCCATTGAACGTGGCACTGTAACTGTCAGATTTCCCGGGCCGTCGCCACAACTCATTGGCCCCGCTGCGACCGACGAATTTCCATTTGTGCTTCTCAAGAACCGGCTTCAGATCGCCGCGCTGATTGAAGTCATCGCCGGGTCTGAGCCCAAACGTTGAGAGCCCCTGGGCGGGCTTCTGCGGGACTGGATCGGCCGGATGGTTGTGTCCTCGCGATTCAAGAATGGCTTCGTGTAGCGCACGCACAGAGGCCTTGAGCAGACCGTAGGGCACACATGCCGGCTCGCCATCCAGCACGTCGTACCGACTGCCATCAGGATGCACGCTGGGACCGACGACGGTCTGACATCCGGTGGATCGCAGCTCAAGCGTTGTACCCTTTGAGGTGGTTTCCAGCGGGTCGCTGAACTTGATCGTCGTCGCGTTTTCGCAGCGGTACCAACGGTGCGATCGAGGTCGTCCCTCGCGCCCGGTGATGGCAGGGGTTGGCGGCAGAAACTGATCGGCGAGTTCGATGGCCTCGTCGCAATCCAGATCGACATCGACCAGCCATCCACTGGGCTCGCCGAGCAGAATCCCGATATTGCCCTCGCCCCGAAACGCGACAGGCAGGTCGCCTTCAGTAAGTCGCAACTTCGGCCAGCCCTTAACTGTCGTGCCCTTGCTTCGAGCGGGAATCGGGACGCAGAAAAGCCCGCGGGTGGTGTACTCACGGGCTGCGGTGAGAACGTTCATTCGAAATCTCCAGCCTCATGCTCAGGCGACGGACGCCGTAGTGGGATTGAACTCAGCTCGCCGCTTCCGGAACGGCAGGTCATCAAGCTCAGCGGGCAGTGATCCACTCGCGATCTGGTCTTCAGTCCAGATCCAGGCGGCGGCATTCCACAGCACGGCCCCGAGGTGATCTTCATCATCCTGACCCTCGGCGGCGGCGAGCGTGTGCCGGACGATAGCATCGACGTAACGGGACAGCGGGATGCCCTGCATCCAATTCTGCAGCCCATACTTGGTCGCCCCATCTTCGAAGCGAATCGCCATGCGACGGATCGCCTCGGGCGGAATTTGTGAGGGCAGGCCCTTGCCGCTCATGGCATCGCGGACCGCGCCGGTGGCAAACTGACTACGGTCGCCGGAATCAGGGAGCGTTCGTGATACAATTGAATTATGCTGCGGCATTCTAACATTTCCTTTATTGGTTGGGTTGCTGTATGCCTTCGGAACGATTCATTGAGAACAACATCCGTCGAAACTGCTCTGTGCTTGGTTACCCGAACGCACTTTCGATCCGTCGTTGCCGTATGGGCCCCGGTTTTGGCGTAGCAGATCTTGTACTGCTACCGGAACGAGGACCTCACAAGCTTGTGATCGTTGAGGCCAAGCAGAGCAGTTCGCTGGATGCCGCTGGCCGAGTCATCGGACAGGTCCTGATGTACTACGTCGGAGCACGGCATTTCGGAACACGAGGCCTGAAACATTTGCGGCAATTCGCCGCATGTAACACAAAGAGCACGCGATCACTGAGACCAACATCGCTACGAATGTTAAGCGGTGGCGTATCACCCAGAGATGAGGCTTGGGCCGAGTTACAGAAGGGCCGAAAACTAAGTTTTGAACAGATTCGACTGTTGATTGCATTGGATGCACCACCACCGGAATCACTAAAGGCAATACTGAAACTTCTGAAGGTTGAAAATGGGATCGACATCGGTGTGGTTTCCGTCGTGGGACGTGATCGGATCGAAGTTTGGCCCGAGTCAAATTAGAAAAAGAATTCAACGGGATCGCAGCAGCCATGGCTCGAAGACAGGTCGCTGCCCGTCGATAACCACGCCACACCCCAGGATGGGCTTGGCACTGAGCTTGCGGCCGTAGTCGAACTGCAGCTTTGAGGAATCGATGCCGCAGCCAACGGACATGCCGAACACGCGGAACTCGGGATTGGCCCACCAGCGAACGCCGGCCTGGCTGTGGAAGTGCCCGACGACGGTAGACCTGAAGTTATCTTTGGCCTGCTTGAACGCAGCATCCTGCCCGCCGCGCCCGCAGTCACCGTGCGAGTAGATCACGCCGTCGATCTGCAGCTTTGAGAACCGGGGATGCACACGCCAGCCGATGTCCCACATGTCCTGGTAATCACGCAGCACTTGGACCGGTAGCCCAGCGGTGAGGGCTTGTCGCTCAGTCAGGGCATCGTGGTTACCAATTAGCCAGTCGGCCTTGGGGAACGCTCGAGCGAGACTCGCGACCTGACGCCGAGCCTTCTGGTACTCACGCGTGGCGTTGCTGAGGCTCGGACTCTTTTCATGGAACGAGATGCTCGCCCAGTCGACGAGGTCACCAATGTGTACAACACGATTGATGTTCCATCGCTCTGCGACGCGCTTCAGGAAGTCGACGTAGCCGCGACGCATGCCAGGGCAATGAGTGTCAGAGATAATCAGAACACGGGACATGATGTTTCTCCTCAGAACGGCAGGTCATTGAGGTCAATGGTTTCGTTGCACAGGCTGTCGGCGGCAGACGTTTCGCAGGCCTCGGGAACGGTGCCAAGCTTCGCGGCAATGACTTCCGGCCACTGGCGACCGGGCCATTCGCGGATCGTGATCTGTGCTGGCCAGGCCAGTCCGCCTGCCTCCGCGATGTCGACGGCGTGCTGAGCTGAATCGGGAAACGGATCCGGCGAACGGTCTTCCCACCAGGCGGTGGCTTTCTGACGGGCGTAGCCGGTGTGTTCGATGCATACCCATTCGCTGACGTGATGTGTCAGCCCGATTCGGTACTCGACCCGCATCGTTTTGGGTGCGTCTTCATCGGCACCACGTTTGGTGTGTACGTGATAGCTGACATCGAGCACCTCGTACGCCGTGTCCGTATGCTGATCTGAGAGCACGCCGACCAGGCTGGCCTTCGCCTCGTGCTTCTGTCGTTCCGGCGGCGGAAACTCGTATCCGCAATCGGGACACGTCGAGTAGCCAGCGGCGATGACCGAGTGACAGATCGGACATTCTTTGGCTGGTGCCTCGCCACGAGCTTCAGACTGTGAGATCGAACCAGCGTTGATCTGATCAATCGGTCCGTGCCTCTCGATGTTACCGCCGAAATCGAGGATCAGCGTGTCGTGCTTGTCGGGATGCAGGCGCAGACCGCGTCCGACCATCTGCACCAGCAGCCCCGGAGAATTGGTCGGCCTCAGGATCGCTATGGCATCGGTAATCGGTGCATCGAATCCCGTCGTCAGAACGCCGACGTTACACAGGTACTTGAGTGGTTCACGCTCAAGCAGCCCGTCGGGCTCGCCACGGAATCGAGCCAGTAATTCTGCCCGTTTGTCAGACGGCGTTTCGCCGCAGACGAATCCGCAATGAATATCGTGGTCTCTGTTGAGAACGCTGCAGATATGGGCTCCATGGTCGATTCCTGACGCGAAGATCAGGACCGCCTGCCGGTCGCGGGTTGCCTCAACAATCTCAGCGCACGCGGACCGAACAAGATCGTCCTGATCCATGGCCGCATCGACCTCGCTGGCAATGAACTCACCGCGTCGAACGTGCAACTCGCTCAGGTCCGCCTTCTGCTGACCAGCCTTTGAGATCAACGGGCACAGGTAGCTGTCACGAATGAGTTCACGAATACCCGCCTCGAAGCAGATGTCATTGAGCAGCTTGTCGGGCCCACAGATCAGGCCCGAATCCATACGAAACGGCGTCGCGGTCAGTCCAATGAGTCGGACCAGCGGATTAATCACGCGGGCTTCAGCGAGGAACGACTGATACATACCCTCGCCGTCCGGCGGTAAAAGATGACATTCATCGATGATAATCAGGTCGAAGCGTCCGAGATCACAGGCCCGACGAAAGATCGATTGAATACTGGCCGCGATGACGGGCTGCTCAGTATCGCGACGTTTGAGACCCGCGGAAAACACGCCGACGGGTAACTCGGGACAGACGCGTCGCAACTTGTCCACGGCCTGTTCCACGAGTTCCCGCACATGCGTGACAATGAGGACTCGCCCGTCCCAGCGGGTGACCGCATCCGAGGCGATCGTCGCCAGAATCGGCGTCTTACCGCCGGCTGGCGGGATGCAGACGACCGGGTTGCCGTCCTCTTCTCGCAGGTAGCGGTAGACAGATTCAATCGCCGCCCTCTGGTACGGTCTGAGTTCCATGATCAATCGCCCTCACCAGTTTCATCAGGTCTTCGAGATTCAGAATCACCAGCCACGGCTTCGCGTTGCGACGATGCAGCACCAGGGGCACTTCATCAGGCTTCGCGTCACGCGCGGCCTGTTCGACAGCGGGGTACAGCGACAGCTTTTCGGTGCGTTTGACCTCGACGTGCAGGCCGGGAATCTCGACCACCACGTCTTTGCCCTCGATGCCCGAGAACTGCTGCCCGCGGCGGGCCGGGACACCGAGCACTTCGCTCAGCGCCCGGGCTGCCGAAAGCTCGCCACGCTTCCCCTTGTTGCGGGATCGGCGGCCACTCATACGGCCTGGCTCCGACTCCACGGCGGTGTCGAGCCAGTGGCCTGGGGTCGCTGCTCTTCGTGGCCCCGCTTGTCGTAGCCCTTGATCTCGTTCGTCATCTCACCCGTGTCGTTTCGCTTCACGACGCGGACATCGATGACCAGCGGGAGGTCGTGCAGCTCGAGGCTGTCGCCAGGCCGCATCACACCGGTGGCGTGACAGATGGCCGAGAGCTCCTGCTCGGCAATCCGCACGGCCTCGGCACTGGGGTTCTTCAGGTTCAGCCGAGCCCACAGCTTGCGTCCCTTGTGGTCACCCTCAAGCACCTCGAACGTCAGTTCCAGGTACTGCCCGTTCCCATTCTTCGTCGGCTTGAACTCGCTGCTTGTGATGGCCGCGACGTAGCGACCGTTGGGCAGCGGCTCGAAGGATGACAACGGGTCAACCTGCGTCGCATCGAATCCTGATAAAGTTGGCATGACGTACTCTCCTCGCAGAAAAAGAAGTGGAAGCAGCGGACGGCAGACAAACCGCTCGCTGAAAAGCGTGCTTTGGTTACGAAACCAGGGCGGCAGCGAAGGCCCGATAGTCGAGCGGCAATTCATCGGGCAGTCCGCAGCGATTCTTTGCGACGTGTGCAGGCCGCTCGGTCGTACGGATGATCCGCTCGCCCTGACCGACACCGATGGCCCGCTTGTCGAATCCCTCACCACTCGCCTTGGCGTAGGTGCGGTAGTTCGCGAACAACACCTCGTCGCACCATTCCTGCACGACGGCCGAAGCCAGCTTGTGCAGCTTCGGCGAATATCGGTCGTACGACTCGGTCTCGGGATTCTCGAAGCGTTCAATCTTCGCATGAGCGAGCAGGATGACCGTCATCCCACGCTCGTTACGCAGCCAGTCCAGAGCGACGAGCACCTCGCGCCAGTACGTCAGCGCGAACGTGTAGCCCTTGGCGTAGCCGATGTCCTCAATATTCTCGACGCCACGATCGACGCAGACCTGAGCGTGAATCAGCCGCTCAAGCCAGTCGAGCGTGTCGATCACGACCGTACGAAACTCGTGCTCATCGCTCGCGAGTTCCTGCAGACGCTGCTGAAATTCGGCATACGACTGACAGAGCGGGAACGCGTGGCAGTCGATATCCGACAGCCCATCCTCAGTAGGAATGAACACCGGACTCGAAGCCATGGCGCCGAACGAACTCTTCCCAAGCCCGTGCGGGCCATATAGCAGCATGCGACGCGGCTTTGATTGGCGGCCGCTTTCAATGTCTGACAGTGACATTCTTTCCTCCAATTTCTTGATCAAAGTGAGAGTTAGTGAGCACCGCCACAGCGGCACTCAACAATGGATTCCCCGCAGTCGGGGCAGCTGATTTCTGACTGGCAGGTCTGTTTCATACGACCATCTCCAGCACGCGGACCTTCTCGTAGCGGGTCGGCCACACGCCGGACGCCTCACATTTCTGGAACTCGCGAATCGCCGCCTCGTTCTCGCGTCGTGCCAGTTGCAGGCTCGCCCGACCGGCTTCCCAGACTCCGCAGCGATACGGCTCCTTCTTCTCGACGGCGATAATCGACACGTCCGGGAAGACGTTTCCTGCGGCATCAATCACGCCGGCGTAGAACGCCATCTGATGCAGATAGCCGAACCGCCGCGCATCGGCCTCGAACCAATCCAGATCGTCGCAGGTCTTCAAGTCGACGAATCGAGGAACATCGGCAGCCGTTCCATCCACGAGGCCACCGGGTCGCCACCAGTCCATGCGGATCTGGCTGGGCGAACCGCAGTAGCCGATACGAACGCCCGCTTCCGGCTCACCGGCTGACAGCAGTACCTGAGCCTCCGGATGCGCGGCGACAGCATCCGCCATGCGAAGCACGTCGGCCCCCTGCGTATCGCTGATCACATCGCGAGGCTCGTCCGCCTTCCATTCGGCGAAGGCTTTGGTCTCACGTCCAAACGGCTTGCCGGTGCGATCGTTGATCGGTCCGCCACCAATCAGGTAGCGGTCGTCGAATTCAGACTGGCCTTCCAGAATGAGGCAGTGAGCGGCTCGACCAATGAGGTACGCGCTGGACTGAGAATCCGAGATCAGCCCGGATCGTTTTCGATGCAGCAGCTCGGGGCATTTCCGGAAGTCCGCCAGTTGATGGCTGCTGAGATAGTGCCGGGCCTTGCCGTGATACTCGTGTTCGGCTTCGTGAATAATGGGGATCATGAATTCGCTCCTGTGCTGGATTTGAAACCCGCTGTTTGAAAGATGAGTTCAGAGTTCGAGCGTGACATCCGCCGCGGCGAAGGCGTCGTGTAGTTGCCGCACCTGACGTTTGATGACGGATAGCGGCACGCCATCGGACCTCGCGACTTCCGTGACCGACTCGGTCATCAGTCGTCCCGCCAGCTCCTGCAGCTCAGGCGGCAGGCGTTCCAGCACCGTGGCGACGTCGCACTGCAGATCGACGGCCGGGACGTGACTGGGAACGTCGACATCCGGTGACTCGGGCACAAAGCGGATGTGCTGACGCTCCATCCGACGTTGTCTCACCAGCTTCGATGCGGCATTCCTGATGACAATCGCCACGAACGTGAGTGGTTGAGACTTGCGAGGATCGAATGCCGGCCAGCTTTCAAGCAGCCTCAGCAGCAGCTCCTGCTGCAGGTCTTCCCGCTCGTTTTCGGCGAACCCTCCATGACCGATCAGTCGATCAGCCGTGCATTCGACCAGCCAACGGGCATAGTCGTCCCCATGTTTATGCGGGATCTCAAACAGCGATTCCGGTGAGACAGCAGTTGGTTGGACAGCAGACTTCGGCATCAACCCGGCTCCAGTTAAAGGTGCGATTTACAAACGCCTCTATCTGTTTATTAGCCGCTCGACCCTCGAGTTCGGGGTGCCATTTCACACGAACGCACACGAATGGCGTGGCACTGCATAGTGCGGTGCCATGGCACTGCATCGCTTTCGTTTTTCGTTCGTTTTCCCTTCGTGTATTCGTTTTTCGTTCGTGTAGCGTTCGTTTTTCATTCGTGTATTCGTGTTGAGGTCTAGATACATGGCACCGCACTCTGAATGAAGATTCCCTCGCCACACCGGGACTGGCCTGGTGGGATCACATTCAGAGAAGTGAGGGAAGTCATGCAGAACAGCTATCACGGAGTACTGGAAGACTGGAAAGTCGAGCTCATTCGTCAGCGGGCACGATTGCATCGAGTCCGGGCTCAGGACTTACCGGATATTGAGCAGGAACTTGCCACGACGTTGCTGTGCCTTGAATACAGTCAGGACCACGAACAGGGGGCGACCGAGCGGACATTCGTGACCGAGGTCATTGACCGCAGCATTCGAGCCCTGTTACGCAAAGAACGGCGCTATCGCGATCGTGTTGCGGAGGAAGATGGAAACGGTCTGCCTGAAGAAGTCGAAATCGACAAGCGGCTGCATCAGGCCGACGTTGTTGCTGATGTCCGTCACATGCTGTCCGAGTTTAACGACACGGATCGAGCGATCTGCCTGTTGCTGTCGGACGGAGCTTCAGTCGCAGCGATCGCCACAGAACTCACCATCGACTGGCATGCCGTGCAGCGTCGCATCGAGAACATTCGTAATCGTTTCAGTGCTTTGAACATGGATCGAGCTTCCGCTTCAGTAGAGGCCCACGAATCACCGCTGTTGATCAGCGCTGGAGACGCAGCGTCCATGTGTGGCCGCTCGGAAAGAACGTGGCGGGCCTGGGATTCCGCAGGCTGGATCCCTCAGCCAGTTCGCATCGGTCGCTCCACGATGTGGCGACGTGACGAGCTCCAGGAATGGATCACCGCCGGTTGCCCGCGACGCGACGACTGGGAAATTCGCCGACAAAGCTCGGCGTAAGCGATTCTTCGCTTGCTGGGTGAATCTGAATGAACAACATCGATCCATATCGGGCCGACAAAGAGCCCGCTTTTACAGGAGAACAACACATGGCCAGTCTCTACAAGAAACCCATCGTCAAAAATGATCCAAAGACGGGCAAGGTGCTCAGAAGCAAATCAAAGAAATGGTGGGGCCGTTATCGCGACGCCCTCGGCCAGGAGAAACGCACTCCCCTCGCGAAAGACAAAACGGCCGCCCAGGCCATGCTGAGCGAGATCGTTCGGAAGGTCGAACTGGAAAAAGCCGGCCACGCGGACCCATTCGAAGCACACGCCAAACGACCGATCGAGGAGCATATTCAAGATTTTGAGCAGCACTTGAGCTCGAAAGGCAACACCGAGAAGTATGTTCGAGAAACGACAGCTCGAGTAAGAGCGGTGATTCAGGATAGTGGCTGCAAGGTGATTCGAGACATCTCTGCATCAAAGATTCAGAGTCATCTCGCAGATTGCCGCTCCTCTGGCCTCGCGGTTGAGACAAGTAACCATTACCTGCGAGCGGTCAAAAATTTCTGCCGCTGGTTGATGCGGGATCGGCGGACTCCTGAGAGCCCTGTCGCTCATCTGTCGATACTGAATTCGAAGAGTGACCGTCGTCATGAGCGACGAGCGCTATCCAGCGACGAACTTAGACTTCTTGTTGAAGCTGCGGAGACTGGCCGCAGTATTGAATCCATTTCCGGGGCAGACCGGGCGATGATGTACGTGTTGGCTGCGTGGACAGGATACCGCAAGGGAGAAATTGGCAGCCTGACGTTGCAGTCATTGCAGCTGGATGCAGACCCACCGACGGCAACGGTTTCTGCGGCGTACAGCAAACGACGGCGTGAAGACTCACAGATTCTTCATCCGGACGTGGTCATGCGACTGCGATCATGGATCGAGACGAAACAGGGGCTGAAGCCAGACGCGATACTGTTTCCGGTATCTGGCAGAATTCCAGGTGGAGTCGAACGCAAGACTGCAAAGATGATGAAGCTGGATTTGGCGAAAGCCCGTTCATCCTGGTTGAAGCACGCTCAATCGGAAGAGGACCTGATTGAACGGACCGCGTCAGATTTTCTTTCGTATGAATCACATGACGGAAAGTTCGCCGATTTTCATTCAAACCGTCACACATTCATCACGAGTCTTTCGAGAAACAACATCCCACCTCGAATGGCCCAATCGCTCGCCCGTCATTCCGATATTCGATTAACGATGGGGACGTACACGCACTTGGATCTTCACGACCAGCGATCGGCTATTGAGTCTCTGCCGGGATTCTCAATTGAAAGGTCGGAGATCACTGAATCCAGGCATGCTGAGCGACGTGTCGCAGGCTGCCCGCCCAACGCACGAGAAAAAATGGTGCCCAAAATGGTGCCCAGTGGTGCCGAAAATGGTACCATTCACCTCGCCGCTGAGACGTATGAGTCTTCGTCAATTTGCAACGAAAGCGTCGGGGAAGCGGAGGATGAGGAAGACTTACCGAACGTCGTAAGTCGCGATTCCCCCAAGCAGTTACGCTGCGTATCGCCCGCTGCTGCAAGGCCTTACAGCGGGGACGAAACGCCGCGTAAAGAAAGCACGCCCGGGAGGACTCGAACCTCCGACCGCCGGATTAGAAATCCGGTGCTCTATCCAGCTGAGCTACGGGCGCAATTCAGAATTTGCTGCGTCACTTCTTTTGCTTCGCGATTTGCTTCGATGCTGGTGAGAAGTTGCTGTGTCGCGAGCTCAGCATTCTAGTTGGATCGAAGCAATGAGCAATCGCACGCGGTCGGTTGCCAAGACCCCGTTTGTTGCGTGAACACCACGACGTTGCCGCAACATGATGCTATTGGGAAACGTGCCGTACAGAGGCCGCGTTCTTGTGTGGATTAGGACCGCTTTTGGTGCGAGTCTTAAGTTGTTGTGATGAAATAGGTTATCTGTAGTTGTGGCAGGGTTGTAAATTTTCTTGAACACTTTGGCACTCGGGCTGCTTTACATCGACATCAGCGAGCAGACGTCGAGAACAACGACGCGACTGACTGCTGCCATCCGAAACCTGCCAGCCATGAGGAACGCTTCAATGACAACTCTATTCACACAATTGCTCAATGACGAAAACGGCTTCCTGATGTCGGCGGAACTGATCCTGCTGGCGTCGATTCTTGTGATCGGGTTGGTCGTTGGTCTGACCGAAGTTTCGTTTGCGATCAACAATGAACTCGAAGATGTCGCTTCGGCTTTCAGCTCGATGAATCAGTCGTATTCAGCAAGCGGGTCGCACTCTCGGGGCAAAGGGCGACGAACTGGAAGTCGATTCAATGATGAGCGAGACAACTGCGATAGCCAATGGGACATACAGGGGAGCGGCTGGCAGGGGGAATAATAGGCCACCCGCATGGTTTCTGGGCAGAAGTTGGCGCGGTGGCGGCACGAAAGTGCTGCAGGTCATGGCAGCGATCAGTTGCCAGTATTTATATAATGAGACTCAAAATCGGCCTGCATGCAACACTCGGCATGCGGGCCGATTTGTTTTGTGGCTGATTAATTGGACGGCGGCGGTGGTGGCGGCAGCTTCAGGGGAACCGCCTCGCTATCGCCAGACTTCGAATTCTGAAGCGGCTCATTGGTGTCTCTCGAGGCCTCTCGGACACTGACGCCAATGATGGTGATCCGCGGAGTTCTGCGTGGTGATTCGGATTTCGGTGCTACTTGTGGGCCGACTGTTGCAGTCCTTGTTGGGGCGGTGCTCCTGACCGTTGATGGGCCGGACGGTGAGTTTTCCAGAGATTGGTTTTCGGTTTGAGTTTGAGCAATTGCTTGCGCCGGGAACGGGTTCAACAGGTCAAGTCTGACGTTGCCGTAGCGGATGCCGGACGGTGAAGCCGCGGTCCACCACGGTGCTGTTGCCTGTGTCGTTGATGCCGGCTTACTGATGGGGTCTCCAAGGACCACAACCAGTGGAGGCGTTCTAGTGGGGCCTGGCGGGAACTCAAAGACCAGCGTTGTTCCAGCGAGTTGTGGAGACGTTGGCCTCAGCGGGTTGCCACCGTCGACGACGCCACTGAATCTGATGACCGTTTCTCCCGAGACGTGGGTTTCCAGGCTGCTGTGCCTGACTGCTCGAGCTGTCCCTGGAAATACGACCGCAACCTGAGCCAACTCTGACTGCCAGACCTGGTCGCAGGCGATAATCAAGTCGTCGTCACCGAACGTCGGCTCGACTGCCACTCGAAGAGACGACCTGAGCCGCTGAATCGTGGCGGGTGGTACAGGGTGCGTTCGTGCGAGTTCCGCCGCAGCCTGCATCAGGCTGAGTATTGGAAGCGCTGCCAACGTGTCCTCGTCAGCCAGGGTTTGCGCCAGCTTCTCCGACTGATGCTGCCGGTAGTACATTCCGACCAGTGCGACGGTGCTGCGAGTTGTCTCGAGGTCGACATCGATGTTCCGAAGAATCGCGTCTTCTGCATCTTTCAGTTCACCGTGCTTCTCAAGAACCTGTGCGGCCATCAAGTTTGCCTGCCAAACGTCAGGCGAATGGGCGAGTGCCTGTCGAGCAGACTTTTCGGCGTCTGGCTGATTGAGAAACGTCTGAATGACTGCGAGGTTAGCCAACGATGAAGCCATCATATCATCGCGGCGAAAGTGGCCGTGGCCCAGGTCGGCCAGGTTGTTGTACGTTTTGGACGACTCAGAAAAGTCACCAAGCCCCTGCTGAGTTCTTGCCAGGTAATACCAGTACGGAGGGTAGCACTCCATGAACGGCTCCATCCGCTTCAGAATGCGCAGACGCTTCTTCAGGTCTGGCTCCCGAATGGCTTCGGTCAGGTCGTCGAGATCGTTGCCCCGGACGAGCCAGCGGTCAGGGATATTCCGAGACTGTGTCAGTTTCCAGAAGGTGTCGAGAAACTTAGACGACTTGTCGACGACAGCATTGATGCGATTTTTTTCGACCTTCCATGTGTCGAACTCGCGAGTCCAATCCATGTCGCGATAGTCGAGCCATGAATTGACTCCGGTGTAAACGGCTCGCTCGAAAGATAGCGTCGCCATTTGTGCGGCTACGGCCAGTGCTGTGCCGCCAAGTTTGCGATGGAGAGTTTTCTTGAACTTGTCCTGCAGTACGCCGGTCTCTCGTTCGGCAATTTCTATTTGAGCAATTTCATCCAGCACGCCGGTGTAGAGTTTAATGACGGCCTCGTCAGCAATGCCGTCCAGATTGAGGTTGTTGAGGATCTTCTCCTGCTCTTCGAGCATGACTCGCTGAGACGGGTTCTGCCGAATGCGATGAAACGACGCGCGACAGTAGTTCAGCGCGACAGCCGTAGAGCGGTCACGGCTGTCAGTGTTCTTTGTGGTCTCGGCGGCGGCAGCAGGTTGTTCTGCTGATAGCATCACGGCGCAAACCATCATCAACGAGAAGAGGTTGTGCGGAAGCGATGGCGTCAGGTTACGAGCGGACAACATTGGCCACTCCCTTTCGAGAATCAGACACGACTGCAGATCGCCGCGAGGCTTGAGTGGAAGGTACTCGTAGCCAAGCTGTGGCGCGTTCACTTAATGCGACTACTGAGTCTAAGTTGAGAGCTGGTCGCCTGGACCGAATTCACGCATTGTTTTGCCAAACGAGTAAATCATTGGTCCTGCGGCGCGGAACAGGAAAAGTTTGACGCCGCGATCAGACTCCAGCCGACTGGCATTACCGGAATCGCTTACCTGACTGGTCGCATTCAGGGTGATGCATCGAGACGCGCGACGTGCTGGGCATTCGTCGCAAGCAAAAGAAAAACCCCGGCGGTCACGAATGACCGTCGGGGTTTGTTTAACTTCTGATTGTCGTCGCGATTTAGCGTTTCGAGAACTGAGTTCCTCGACGAGCTTTGCGGCGACCGTACTTCTTACGCTCAACCATTCGGTCGTCACGAGTCAGGAATCCACCAGATGCCAGAACGTGGTGGAACGCTGGATCTTTAACCTGCAGGGCACGAGCGACGCCGAGAATGACGGCTCCGGTCTGTCCTGTTGTGCCGCCACCGTTGACTCGAACCCAGACGTCGACTTTGTCTCGCATCTCAGTCAGGATGAGGGCTTCCTGTACCATTTTGCGATCACGTTCGACGCAGAAGAACTCTTCAAATGGCTTGCCGTTGACAACGAATTCGCCATTACCATCTTTGATTCGTACACGAGCGACAGACGTCTTTCGACGACCGGTTCCCATAGCGACACCGAACTTGTCGATCTTGCCGCGGACAATCAGTGGAGCAACCAGCTCTTCCGCTTCAGCGGGAGCACCATCACCCAGCGTCAATTCAGGAAGATCACTGCCGGCTTCGTCGCTGGCAGCAGCTTCAGGGGCGTCACCGGCTTCTGCGGCAGGTTCTTCGGTTGCAGCGGCTGGCTCATCGCCAGGTGCTTCCGGAGTTGCTGCCTGCAACTCTTCTTCCGGTGTCAGATTTTCTTCGACGGGAGCCGCTTCAGCTGCTTCCGGGGTGACGTCTTCTGGAGATGGGGTGTCCGTGCTCATCAATGATTCCTGCTCATCAAATTGTCGCCGTTTGATTGTTCGGCTTGATGTCGCTGTTGATTTGTGGGTCAGTCGGCCAGACAACAGCCGCTGCGATATTCAATTAATCAGCCTCGAGCGGCTGAAGCTACCTTAGGACTTTGGCAGCAGGTGTTCCGGGAACGGCTGCGGGTTCTGGGCCTGATGCTCGTGCTCAGTGCCGCAAACCAGTCGAAGCTTCTTAATCATGTGACGGCCGAGTTTGCTTTTCGGCAGCATTCGGCGAACAGCTTCGTGGAGAATCTTTTCCGGCTTGGATTCCAGCAGCTTGGCTGCTGTTGTGACTTTACGGCCGCTCGGATATCCCGAGTACGTTTCGTAAGTCCGAAATTCCATCTTCGACGTGTAATATGGGTGCGTTGGGTGCCGGCCTTCAGCTCCTGAGAACCGAATTTTATCGGCGTTCAGAACGATGACGACGTCCCCGCAGTCGACGTGTGGTGTGTAGTTAGCCTTGTGCTTTCCCATCAGCACTGTCGCGATTTGTGTCGCGATTCGACCAACAATCAGTCCGTCGGCGTCAAGAACGAGCCAGTCAGGGCTTGTGTCTTCCTTCTTCGCCATCGAAGTTTTCTGGGTAATGAGCGGCACGTTTCTCTACCTTAATCAGACGCAAATGTATCGTTCAGAAATGCTACGAAGAATCGTCGTAGCCTGTTTAGCAGCAATGTGTTACGCAGATTCTTCGCAGAATCGGCTGCGAAGGAACGCGAAAGAGTAGCGAGATCCCACTGGCGATTCAACTTGCGCAGCCGGTGGGTGTTGATTTTGGGGCAACGAAAATCTCGATCGTCGCCGTCCGCCGAAATCGAGTGCCCATGAACAATCCGCGAGTCGGCCGATCAGCATAGCGAGATGGTCTCTGATCGGGATTCCAGACCCATCCGCTGCAACTTTCTACGAATCGAACCACAAATCGTGTCGTTCAGTCGTCCGATGCGGCCGGCACGGCAAATTCATTCGCCGCCAAGAATCTTCTGCCAGAGTTCTCGAATCTGCTTGAGCCGTCGCTCAACTGTTCGAGTGTTAATGTCCAGCTTGTCGGCGATTTCCTGGTGGGTGAACCCTTCAATTTTCAGGGCTGCGATTCGCTGCGCTGTCTCGTCAGGCAATGAGGCCAGCAGTTGTTGCGTCTGGTCAGCCATGACGGTGGCGATGTCAGGCTGCACTTTTTCCGACTCCAACTGGTCAAAACCGCCAAGGACGCTGCCCTCGTTTTCGCGAGACATGACCGCGGAATCGCCTCGCACGTCTCCGCCGCCGCGTTTCTGGCGGTGATCCTTCTCGATTACCGCCGCTGCTTTGCGAGTCGTGATGACCACCAGAAGTCTCCACAACTGGTCCCGATGGTCGAGTTCCGGGAATCGCCCAGCGGTCATTCCTGCCAACAGGCTCTTGAAAGCGATGACGGCGACATCTTCTTCGTCCTGCACACGTCGTGACGAATCTTTCAGACTACGCCGAGCGACCTCGACGATCTGTTCCGAGTATCGATTCCACAGTTCCTGAGCGGCCGCTTCGTCACCGGTACGAACTCTTTGGATGATGCCCGTGACATCGCTGGCTTCGCGAGCCGCAGACGGGTCTTCATCGAGGACGTGCGAATCGGCATTCTGACGAGCACCCGGTTCTCGCAGCATGAACTGAAGAATCGGGCCTCGTTTGCCAAGTCGGACCACCGAGCCGCGTTCGATGATCAGCGTGTCCACCTTCTCGCCGTTGGCGTAAGTGCCGTTGACGCCGAGGTTGTAGTACTCCCAGCACTCGCCATCGTGAAGCAGCACGGCGTGGCAGCGGGAAATCTTTCCGCCCTGATTTTTAAGGGCGATATCGGATTCCGACGACCGGCCGATCGACACGGTGTCTGGCGGGCGGAATTCCTGCTGAAAAAGCACGTCTCCCTCATTGGAGACCGCCGTGACTTTCAGCCGCTGCATTGACGAAGCCGTACCTGGCATTCGGGCCGTCCCGTTATGAACCTGGAAGTTCTGGTGCGATCGTGGTTTTGGGGAGTCAGTTTCGTGTGGAGTCTTCAGAGCTAATCAGTTCAGCGTCTTCGAAACCGTGTTGGTTTCTGCCGAGAAACGTCGGGAAGAATCCACAGGAACGCGACAACGGCCCGATTGTCGCGCGGCGAAACAGCGTCTCTCCGTCATCGTTTGAACGGTTTTGCGACTGTTTAGTCGCTGCGGGAGTCATCGGTTGGCAGCAGTATGTTCACTAGGTCTGGGCGTTTGCCAGCATTTGCTTAATATGCACATCGGGAAACCGCTGGCCGGACGCGTCTCGGAACACATGTCGGGAACGTGTTATTAATGATCGAACGCTCAATGAGGCACGTCATGCGGATGCTGAAACCTTTGTCTGGGAGTTCGGTTATGAGAGTTACGGCGACCACGCTATTGGTGACGGTTGTTTCCGCCAGCATTCTGGCCGATCAGCAGTCGATGCTGGCCGCGGAGCCTGAGTCGGCGACGCCCTCATGGCAACACGCCGCCGTTGCAGCCGATCATCCGCTGGCGAGCGAGGCCGGTGTCGAGATGCTCCGTCAGGGAGGGAATGTCGTTGATGCTGCCGTCGCTGTTGGGTTCTCACTGTCCGTGTTGCGGCCGGGAAGCTGCGGCATGGGAGGCGGCGGGTTCATGGTCATCTGGGATGCTCAGAAGCAACAGTCGACCGCACTGGACTTTCGAGAACGAGCTCCGCTGGCTGCGACGCGCGACATGTACGCCGCAGGCGGTAGCGAGGCCAGTCGTCGGGGGGCTCTTGCTGTCGCTGTGCCGGGGCATGTTCGAGGTTTGTGTCACGCTTTAAAAAGATACGGCACGCTGCCGTTAAGTACGGTCCTGCAGCCAGCGATTCGCTTTGCGAAAGATGGCGTGCCACTGGACGCTCACGAGTTGTCGGCGCGCCGCAGCAAGATTCGATCGGTACGAGAACACAGCAAAGATTTCTCTGGGCTCTGGAGCGAGTACCTCGGCAGCGGCGAACTACCAGACGCTGGTGGCGCCGGATCGCCGCGACTCTGGCATTCGCCGCAGTTGGCAGCGCTGGAGTTGTTGGCTCGCGACGGAGTTGACGGCTTTTATGAAGGGCCGATTGCGGAGAGCATTGTTTCGCACCTCAAAACCCGTGGCGGCGTTCTTACTCTGGAAGACTTCCGGCGAATGGATGTCGTGGAGCGTCGCCCGCTGGCTGGCGAGTTTGACGGTATGAAGATCGTGGCGATGCCGCCTCCGTCTAGCGGCGGCGTGGCCATCATCGAAAGCCTCAACATCCTGACGTGGCTTGAAAAGAACAAACTGAAGGGGCGACTGGAAAGTCTTGGGCACAACTCGCCGAAGTACCTTCACGTGCTCACTGAGTCGCTTAAGCATGCTTTCGCCGATCGAGCCACTTGGCTCGGCGATCCCGACTTCGCCGACATTCCCGTCTCGCGTCTGACGAGCCCTGCGTACGCTGCCAAACTCGGCGAACGGGTCAGTCTTGATCAGACAAAACCACTGAAAGCCTACGGTCGATACCTGCCGATTAACGATGGCGGTACATCGCATTTTTCTATCATCGATGCCGAGGGCAACGCCGTCGCCTGTACAGAAACCATCAACACAGGCTTTGGTAGCTTCGAGGTTGATCCAAAGTTCGGCATCGTTCTGAACAACGAAATGGACGACTTTGCCGCAAGGCCAGGCAAGCCTAACGCCTATGGGTTAATTCAGTCTGAAGCCAGCGCGGTCGGGCCTCGTCGAAAGCCGCTGTCGAGTATGTCACCGACGATCCTGGTGAAAGATGGCAAAGCGGTCTTTGTCGCCGGTGCGTCAGGTGGGCCGAGAATCATTAGCTCGACTCTGCAGGTGTTGCTCAACATGACTCGCTTTGGAATGTCACCGACGGAAGCTCTCAGCAAGCCCCGCATTCATCATCAATGGCTGCCCGAAACGCTGCTGCTGGAATCACCGCTCGATGCAATCGTCGCCGGAAAGTTGCAAAGCTTCGGACATCAAACGGCGAAGAGAGATAAGCAGGCCGTTTCTCAAGCAGCTCGACGAACAGCCGCGGGCCTGGAAGCCGCCAGCGACACTCGCAAACACGGCCGCGCTGCCGGTTTCTGATTGGCCCCGTTCCGCACCGGCGGATGCAATGACGGCAAATGTTTGGCCACATAGGTCACGGAGTTGTTCTGATCAAAAAACTCTGAGGCCTCTGTGCTCTCTGTGGCTAAGTTCTTTCCGATCGAACGCCGAAGCATTCATTAAATGGCTGCGGCCATTTGGTTGTTCAGCTCGACCCAGGATTCGCGGTAGCCTTCGAGTAGTTCGATGGCTTGCTCGGCGGACTTCCGATCCTGCTGCATGTCGGCCATGAAAAGGTACTTTTGCACGTGCAGAAAGTAGTCCTTCACGTTGGCAGCCAGGCTGGCGTCCTGGTCGTCGCGGATACCGCTCAGGACTTCGGCGCAGTATTCGCGAGCTCGCGCGGTTTCTGAGTGGGACGTCTCGAAATCTTCGGCGTCGATCGCTCTCAGGGCGTTTCGACTGTGTTTGAGCATTTCGTCGATCACCATCAGATGAAGTCGGTACGGACTCGCCGTCATTACTTTGGTACGAAGGTACTCGTCTCCGGCTCCGTTCATCGAGATTCTCCCATAGTTGACGCGAGCGTCCGGCAATCAGCATTGAACAGCCCGTTCGGGGCGGCGGCTCCGAAACAGGCAGGACTTCTCTTGTTTCGTCGGCTCCGCCAGGCCGACCGACCGAAATTAATCGCTACGAAAACCGAGGAGCAGGTTTTCTACGCGTTCGCCTGTACTGACAATTAGGGTCTGGCAAAATGGGTAGTCCATTTATTGGGCATCGCCGGCGTCATCGAGTGGTCTGCCCCTTCAGGGTGCCGGCCGCGAGTGATGGTTGCCGGCAGGTCAATAACTGTCCACAATCCATAATTCCCGTGGGAATTCCTACTTTGTGTCGTGCATTCGGCGAAATTTCGCCGCGTCGTCAGACGCAGCTGGAATCCACGATCGTAGAATCAACCAACCGCTGAGGCGGTTTGACGACTCAGCGGACAAGGCTTTCGAGAAATGTCACAAAGGAACGAGCCTGGAACACCTTCGCCGTCCGAAATGGATGAAGCGTTTACGAAGGTTCTGGGCTACCTGAATTTCTCGAACGGAAAGTCTGACCTGGATTTTCTCGGCCGGCTCAATCGTATTGCCGACGACTGCGGAGCGGAGACTTCATGGGAACCTCTTCAGAGCGTGCTGACCGAGCAACTTGAGCAGCTCACCGGCTCGGCACCCGCGTTCAGTGACGCGGCTCAGGCGTCCGCCGCAATCTCAATCACGTTTGATTCGCTCCTGCCTGCGTACCTGAAGTTCCACTCGGATCTGCTGTTCCATCTAGAGCCGTCTGACTTTGTGAATCCCTTCTTTCTGGCGAGATGCTTCGAAGCAGTCCTGCAGGAAGGCGGCCCGTGGGACGAGGTCGACCGAGTCGTTACCGGAGCGTTGGAACGCCTGAACGATTACCTCGGTTATCGGCCGGTCCCCGTTCTCGAAAACGGCCGGAAGATGATGCCGTACGAGCACGAGCGATTTCGACCGCTGCCTCTTTACGTCGAAGGTGCCGGAGTCACGTCAGGGCCTCATCAGCCGATCATCGAAAAAGCACTGGCGATGCTCAAAGGATCGCCGTCGGATGTCCTGATCGGTGCCCACTTCGACCTGTCGAATCTGAGCGAACTGGCTCTCGATGTTCGAGCCTACGATCACGATCACCCAGTCTATAAACGGACGAATTATCTGTTCGGTGAGTGGGACCCTCATCTGATCGACGGCAAAGGCGACTACCGCCGATTCATCATTCGCAAAATCATATTCGACGCCCTGATCGAGTGGGTCAGTTATCAGGTCGACCAGGAAGAGGCGATCTTCGACGCCGGCGCCGTTCTTTGCGGAACGATTCTGATGGCGTCAGCGATCAGCGGCGACGGCCCGGCGTGCCATGATTCGACAATCACACTGACTTCTCTTTTGCCGTTGGTCGCTCGGCAGCGTGACGATTTCTATTCGCGGTTGATGTCGTCTCAAGACGGCAGTCGAGCGAAGCGGCTGATCGAAGAGGCCAAAGCGACGCAGCAGCCCTTCGGGCATGTTCGTCAGGCATTGAACCTTCACCTCGCGCACTACGGCGCTCGGCAGGTGCAGTTTCGGCAATTGGCCAACATCTACGCACGCATGGGACACTCAGAGGCCGCTCGCGATCAGGCAGCGATCATCCCGTCGGTTTCGGCGAGGTTTGAATGCGAAGTTCAGTGGAGAATCACGTCGGCTCTCGGCGCGATCGACCGCAACGACATCGAAGTGGCGGACGATCTGCTGGCGGAAATTGAAGAGCTACTCGAACGAGCCATTCACTGTGGAGCGTTCGTTGATCCTTGGAACATCCTCGGATTTCAAGGCAACTTTCCACTGTTCCATTCGCGTGAAGACAGCATCCCTGACCAACGAGTCGAAATAATCCTTGATCTGATGGAGCGATTGTTCGGGGCGTTCTCACGAGCACTCAGCGAAGCGGCCGCACAGGGACAGACTGACCGAGTCGATGACCTGACAACGCGATTCGAAAACCTGGCAACATACTGGGACCAGTTTGCCGCTCACGTTATTGACGATCTGCCGAAAGTGTTCGGCGGCGAGAGTCTCGAATCCGCACGACACGTTGCCGACGCACTCAGCGAATGGCGAGCGGCCGGCGAAGCAGCAGGCGACATTTCGTTCTGGAGAAAACACGTCAGCCGTTTCACTTCGGCAAAGTCATACGCCTGCGTTGTCGAGACTCTACTTTCGCGTGGTGATAACGTCGCGGCAATGGCATTGCTCGTTCAATGGCTGAGCGTTTCGGACGAAGTCGGCATCGAATCCGGTCAGTATTCAATTCACGCCTTACTCATCGACTGGATGCAGCGCGTTACGACTGACGCTGACGGCTCATTGAAAACTCCCGGCGACTGGACGTCGATGCGACGACTGTTCGACTTTTTGGAAGCAAACGCCGGAGAGTACTGGGAAGTTCCGCAGCTCGAAGCCTTCGGTGGACCGCCGCCCGCAGCACCGAAGAAGGAGCCGGGCCTCGAAGATTGGGATGTCGAGCGAGGTGAAGAATGGCTTGAAGAAGAGGACGACGAGGACAATATCTTCGGCGCGGCATACGAAGGGATCGTCTTTAAGGACAGCCAGGACGACGGCAACGAAGGAGAAGTCCTCGACAGCGGGACCGCCCCCGGCAACACCGAGTTTGAGATTCTGAATAGGCACCTGGAACCTCGCATCAAGTTCGTGATGGCTCTGGCCCAACTCTGGCAAATTGCCGCGACGGCGATGGCGGCCGAGTTTCAGGGGTCTCAAACAGCGAAAGAACTGAAGCTTTCGGACGAGCAGGTCGACACGGTTACCGGGTGGGCAAAGCGAGTTCGCAAGTTGCAGGAAGACCTGCTCACCTTGATGACGACGATCTGGGATCAGCAGCTCGACGACACCGGCGGAGACCACGACGCCAACGTTGAGTACGACATCCAGTTGCAGACAAAGTTCTATTTGCTGAACACGGTCATCGCGACACACATCAATTGTCGCGTCGCCGAAGTTGGTCTGCTCTGCCTGCTGCCATCGCCCAACGATGCAGTCGCGCTGCCGGAAGAAGATCAGCAGATGATCGAATTCTACCGAGCGGTAATGAGCCAGGATATTCCCCTGGTCAGCAAGTTGCTCGCTGGTCAGTTCCGTCGTCTGTCACGCAAGCCTCTGCTGTACGTGCCGCTCGACAATGGCGGGCATCCAACTCAGATTCTCGTCGCTCGAACAGTCCAGACTGACATCCGGTTTCTACTGAAACAGCTTCCGCGGCTCGGCATGTTCCGCGAGACATGGCATGTCGTCCGTCTGGCTCATCGAATGGAACGCGAAACTCGACCGGACCAGATGTCGGTCACCGAGTTCGATCGAATCTTCCGCACCGCTTTGCGAAACACAATCGAGTGCGTCGTCGATTCATCAGCGACATGGGACGACGGCGACTACTCAGCCGAACGACTGACCGCTTTGGTTAGCGAAATTCTTGGGCACTACCGAGAACAGTGGCATCGACATAGCCGAACGATGCGTCTGTCTTCAGTTGAAGGGTTGCGACACGACATCGTCTGGGAAGACGTCAAAGAATTCGTCGAAGTTTTCGGCGAAGACCTGTTCCACGCGAGGTCTTTGACGCTCGGGAATGTGCGAACCATCCTGCACAACGGTGTGGAATGGTTCATCGCTCAATTGGCCGAGCACGATGACCCGCTGCACCCCAGTCCGCTAATCGAATCACTCGAAGCAGGCGAAATCGACGTCGACGATGCTGTCGAGATTCTGGAACTGGTCTACGGGTCTGTGGTTGATAAATTCGACCGGTTTCTGGAGTACAACACGACGACGACGCAGTCTGACTACGGGGACAAGTTTTACGTCCTGCTCGACTTCCTGCGTGTCGAAGCCGTTTATGATCGCGACGCCTGGGAACGCATTCCGGACAGCATTGTACATCGCACGCTCGCGATGGCTGGCCAGCGGAATGCCCTAACGCTGCTCGAAGATGCTTTCGAAGAAGCTTCGCGAGAAGAAGCGGACCAGCATGTTCAAAGCCTGCAGAAGCTCGAACAGGATTACGGTGTCCACTTGCCCGGCGTCGCGGATCGAATCAACGAGCGATTCACTAAGCCGCTTGCCGTTAATCGAATGCTGGCTCTCATCAAGCCGACGATGCGGCCGAAGATTGAAGACAAGGAAGCTCACGAAAAGTTTGAGCGACTGCGGCGCGAAGTCGAGTCTTACATGGAAGACACCGCCGGCTCGGCCATCGATATTCCGCAATGGCTGCAGGATGTGGGCCGCGAGGTGAACCGTCTGGAAGCCCCGTCAGACTACATCCGCCCGCCAGAACTTGAACTGCGATTGCCAGTTCTGATCAGTCAGGAATCAAGCATTCGCGAACAGCTTGATACATGGTCAACGGGGCGTCGGCGGTTCGGAAAAGGCACGCCGTAAGAAAGGCAGCCGCAAGCGTCGCAAAGACGACGAACCTAAAGAGTAAGGCGGCCAGTTGTATGTTGAGCGGGCTGCGGAGGTTTCGGGTAATCAGATTCCGACTGATTCGCCCCGAAGAACTTGATGGCGATGATTAAGACCATCAACGTGCCAGCAATGGCGAGCACTCCTGACAGCATGCCGACACTCTTTCGGTGGTAGCCTTTCGTGATCCAGTTCAGGCCGGCATGCAGTACGACGATCCCGGCTGCAAGCAGAGCCAACGCCGCACCTAGCGATAAACGATCACGCTGCTCTTTCTCACGCTGAAGAAGGTGGTTGCCGAACACTCGCTCCAGCCACGGATAATCAACTCGCACGAGCACGGCCTCACGCCAGAAGTTGCCCATCGGATGGGCCAGCTTTTGAGAAAACCTGTCGACAACCAACTGGCCAGCCAGAAGCTCCTTTTTGAGTCGTTCTGCAATTTCAGTTTCGTTCGGTATTTGAACCAACGGACGCTTGTGAGCCTTCAAAACTTCAGTCGCCAGCGGAGTCAGAAGACTGACGGCATCATCGATGGCTGCGTCTCGAGCCTCCGTCTGCTTCACAGCCAGTCGGCCGGATCGACCGTCAAGTACGATGCCATTCCCACGGCTCGAATTTACGAACTCATCGAAGCGGTGGACCCAGGGTTTATCAATCATCCGAACGCTGGTACTGACTTTGTTCGGTCCCGTCTCCAGTTCGGCCAGAACGTTGACGATCCTTTCGATCTCGGACGCGTCCCACGGCGCGGGACTTCGAGTTCTCACAACAGACGCCCGCAGTTGGATCGAAACAGCCTGGGGATCGAGCCGTGAAATGGAATTTCCAGTCGAGAGATGATCGACCAGAACTTGTGCCTCGGGAAACTGAGACCGCATCACCGCGGCGAGTTCGTTTAACGCGTTATCAAAATCGTCGTGAATCCCGCGTTGCGAAGCACGAACCTGGATAATCGGCGGCCCCTGCTCTGCTTCTGTCGAATGATCGATCAGGCCAACCAGTTTTCGTCCCAATGCTCGGCCGGCGGCCGACATCGACGGATAGCTGTCCGCGTCAAACCGCTCGTCGACTTCAGGATACCACGCTACACCGGAACTGGACTTCAGCGTTTCAACCTGATCGTCTCCTCGTGACGAGTCAGTCTCAGACTCGTTCGTCGAGTCAGACTCTTTAACTCGCGCATCGAACAACTCACGTCTCTGCCGATCGTATTTTTCACGCAGGATTCGAACTTCAGCCGCCTGCTCATTCATCAGTATCTCGTACATTTCCGCAGAATCGGCTGCACGGTGATCACTGCGAATTCTCGTTTCATGGCCCGACCTCAGGAGAAACAGGAATCCAACCACGAAAACGCAAACGGCAGCGCCGATCCCAACCTGCTTCGCGGAGGTCGTTTTGGCGATCAGATACATCGCCGCTCCCAGCAGAGGGACGCCAAACAGCAGAAGTAACTCTGCGACTCCTCCTCCGCCCGCTGCAGCGAAGAATGCGGCCAGCAATGCCACACACGCCACCGCCCATGCTGGAGCGTACGACACTTTCATCAGTCGGAATCCGAAAGTGAGTCCGACGATCAAAAGTGTCGCCGCGATCAAACTGCCGAAGATTCCAACCCAATTCAGGTAGAACATTGCAAATGTCATTTGTTAACGCCCTTGTGCGACGGGTGTGCGGACCTGCTGAGCAATCGTTGCGGACTCGCGACGAGGTGGCCATGCGAGAATCAAGAGACCAACTGCAAACGCGACGGCTGCGCCGATCAAGCTGGGAATAAAGTCGTTGCCGCGAAGAAACTCTTCCAGAATCAATCCCACTTTCTCTTCACGGATTCCATCCGCAACGCGACTCCAGGAGACTCGATAGAACGCTTCCATCAGTAGTCCGCACGTCGCACCGAATGGAAGGAACGCTGCTGGCACCCTTGCCATGTGCTGAACTCCGAGCATACGACGAGATGCCATCAGTAGCCCGGCTGTAACGACTGCCATGATTCCCACGAGAAGTTGCAACAGCTCACGCAGCAATTCAGGCCAGGTTCTCGTTCCGAAAATTGACTGTAGATCGGAACTCGTCAGGTCGAAACTGCGAAACACGTCAGCATCGATCATCTCCGGGACGTCAGTGGCCAGGGCCGCTCCGATCATCACTGTGGCGGCCAGCCCCAATCCGCCAAACAGGGCCAGCCCATCGCTGAAGAAAGTCCTTGGTGATGGCACGACTGAAAGACTGTTGACTCGCTCACCGACCGTTGACATTTCGTCTGGACTGCTCCGCCACGCGGTCAGCAGTCGTCCTTCGGCGTCGCGAAACTCGCCAAGCGCGATCAGAATGACATCGATCAACTGTCCGATGCCGAACAAGCCGAACGTTGCCATGTACAACACACCGCTGAAGACCTTCCCAACGTAGAATCGGTGCAGGCCACACATCGGCATCATCGCCAGAGGGACAAGGCTCAGCACGAGGGCCGGCATACGGGCCGCGGGGGGATTGCCAGATGAGGGCTGGTCGTCGAGGGCTTCGCCAGCATCATTGAAGTGTCCCTCAGTCGGTTTCGAGTCAGCGTTCGACTGCGCAGATTCCCACCAGGCATCGAAATCGTCATCGGTCACCGCAGGAGTGGATTGATCATTTACTGTTTCAATGTTGCTTGGGGCTTCAATCTCGGCGTTCGCACTCCGAAGTTTCGCTAGAACATCCGGCGGGACCGCTTCGTCATCGACTGCGACGCATTCAGCAAGCCCTTCCAGAGACGCAACCCAGTCAGTTGCCGCCACCACTTTGTGAGATCGACTTTCCGAGAATGGCATCAGCAATTGGGTCGCCATTGCTACCGTTGTTGCCAGTCCAACGGCGGCGATAACGTGAGCCTCGTTAGAGAAAATTATCAAAGCGGCGAGCAGAGTAATTACTGCTGCCACGAGTGAGGGGACGACACTCACCCGAGATCGGCGACGTGACGAAGTCATCCATCGCCAATCCATGACAAGCACGGGGATAACCAGCGCGAAGACAAATTCAGATCCAAGCCTTGCAACGTCGAGGTTCAGGATCGCGAAGACAAAAAGCGGAAATGCGCACGCGGCGCCGTAGATTCCCCGAGTGACAAACCAGGGCAATTGAATTCGAAAGAATGCCAACAGCCAGCCGGCAACCGCCGCTCCACAAGTTGTCGATATGCCAAGAAGTGGAACGATGAAAAGAGTCTCAGTGCCCGGAGAAATAAATGGCCGTCCCGTCACCTGAGTGAGGTAGATGATGCCCAGCGATCCAATAAAGAGAACAGCCGCAGCGAGCACGCTTCGAATTCCAATGCTCAGCTCATCGGACCGTTCCCACAAGATTGCATTTCCGGGATAAGAACGGATTGCCAGTCGAGCAGTGACTCGCGAAAGCACTTGCCCCAACCAGAAAGGGACGGTATTCGGACTGTGCCCTTTTTGTGGGCGATCGAGAGCTGCGGCATTCGAACCGCTTCCTGGCGAAATACGATCCCGATGCTCAGCGACATTCTTCGAGGGGACAGCCGCTTTGTGAGCGTCCGAATCCCGTGCAACCGTCGCTGGCATCGGGCGAGATTTTTCGACGGCTCGGCGAGCGATCATTGTCAAGCTGCCCGGATCAAATCCCGAAGCACCGTCTCGAACGGAATCCGTTCCGAACAATGCCTCGACCATCTCATCGGCCGACTGGTACCGAGTTTCCGGATCGCGGGCCATCGCCTTCTGCACGACCGCCGCGAACGGTTGCGGCAACGCGGACACGTCGACCTCCTGCGACATGTGCTTCATCAAAACTTCGCCCATCGACTCGCCAAGAAACGGCGGCTTGCCGGTGAGCATCTCGTAAAGCAACACGCCCATCGCGTAGATGTCGACGGTGCGGTCGTAGCGGCCGAGGCTGATTTCCGGAGCCATGTAGTGAACTGTGCCAACCGTCAGCGTGTGGCCGCTTCGGTGGCTCGTCGTGATGACCTTGCTCAGGCTGTAATCGCCAATCATCACATAACCGTCTTCGTAAAAGACGTTATGAGGTTTCAAGTCTCGATGAACGATCCCGTTGTCATGCAACAATGAAACTGCCTTCGCTATTTCGCGAATGAACCACGCCGACTTCTGAGTACCAAGACCTTCCGGCGAATCGTCCAGCAACTCGCGCAGCGACGGACCGGAGACATATTCCATGATCACAAATGGATCGCCGCGTTCGCTGTGTCGGACATCGAATATCGACACAAGGTGCGGCGATTTGAGATTCATGCAGTGAGAGCTGCCGCGGAGTTCAATGTCCTCGTAATTCTGAACGGCCTTAAGAGCGACCTGCTTTCCGGAATCGCTGACGGCGTAGTAGACCTCACCAAAGCCACCTCGACCGACGGCATGTTCGATCGTGTAGCCTTCCAGCGGCCGGTCGCCTCGTTGATATCGATAAGAAGCCATCGTGCGGGCTGCTCCGAAAAGTTCATGTGTCACCTCTCCCCTTCGGGGGAGAGGTCGCGGTCTCAGCCGCGGGTGAGGGGGCTTTGCGCAATCTGAATTGAAGTTTGAATTCTACTGAGGTACTCAGCCCTCACCCGGCCCTGAGAGGCCGACCTCTCTCGCAAGCGGGAGAGGTGACATGTCTTTGGAAAAGTTGATTCGTTAGTTATTGCCATGTCGATTAAACATCGGCCGAAAGAATGGTGACTCGCGTTCCGCCAACCTCGACCGGAGTGTCAAGCATCAGCGGCTGTGCTCCCTGCGGAGCACCATCTCTGGTAAATCGTTGTGTTCGGTTCGGCAAGCCGCTTCGAACGTAAAACACTCCATCCCGGACGAACAGAATCAGTGGCTGTTCCAAATTTCTTGCCATTAGATGACTCGACTGTCCAGACCCGACAACCAAAGTTTCGTCGAACAAAACAACCGACCGAATATCTGGTCGAGACAATTTTGCTCCGGTCAGCTCAAGCACCGCCGACGGAACGTCTGCTGATGGTCGGCGAAATTTGAAACGACAACGCTTGCCGATCCGCACGGAGTCTTTGTCGGCCAACGACTTCTTCTGACATGACCGATCGTTGACGGCGACATCTTCTGTATTGGCAGCCGTCAACTGGTAGCGTCCAGACGTTCGCTCGATCGTCACCGAGCCACCATCTGGAAATCCTGTTAACGCGATGTCGCACGAACGAGTTCGACCTGACGCCCCGATCGATACTTCAGGCTGTCGAAGCAATAACGCGCTACCGACACCGTCGATCTGAAGAATCAGTCGCTGGGGCAAGGCTGCTGATTGAAGGTTCGAAGCCGGTACCGGAAGCGGTGAGTCTGACAGATTCTGTATCCGGAAAACTGGCTTGTTTGGAAGTGCCTTGCTGCCCGATCCGCTAATTAATGACAACGGACTCGACTGAATTTCCACGGCCAGATCAGCCGCCTGTTTTGCTTTGTCGGCAACTTCGCTCAACCAGGTGACGTTGCCCAGAAGCGGAGCCAGCTTTCTGAGTTGAAGGTAAGCGTCATTAAACCGGGCGGCTTCGAGCAACGAGTTTACTTCGGTCGCCGAATCAATCGCGCGGCAGACTTCGGTCAACTCCGGATCGAAGTCGATCAGCGGTCGCACGGAATCGATGAGCGACTCAACTCGGTCCAGCCTGGCTGCTTCGACCTCGAACCAGAGTTGTGACACAACTGGCGACGTCACCTGATCGATCAAATTTACCAACTCAGGGTGGCTGGGCGAAAGTTTCTGAAGCTCAAGAATGGCGGCGACTGACTCGCGAGCGTGACCAGCCTCGACTTCGCGGCGGGCACGTTCCGTTGCCGCTTCAACTCGTTCGCGACCGACGGCAATCTGGTCGTTGATCCGGCCAGCGACAGAATCAACGGTCGCCCCATCCGCTTCGAACTTCGCCAACAGTTTCTCGCCGAGGTCCAACTCGCCACGAGCAATTTCCTGGCCAACTTCAGCGGCGACCTGCTGCTTCCGCACTGCCTTTTTCTGAATGTCCTGTTTGGAAGAAGCAATTTCGCCGGCAAGTTCGGCGATCGATGATTGCTCGCCGGCAAGTTTCTTTGCTTCTCCGCAATCGGCGCGTGCTTCGTCCAGCCGACCAGTTTCAAGATGCTCGCGGCCTCGATCGACGAATGCGTCAACTATTCTTGTCAGCAACAACTGGCCTTCGCGATGGTCTCGGACTCCCTGCTGCTCGACCAGCCGAGCGGCTTCGTTAAGCCGCCCTTCCGCGAATGCCGTTTCAGCCTGTCGAAGTCGCAGATTAAACACGATGTTGAATCCCGCATTGAATAATTGGCTGAAACATTACCTCTCCCTTCGGGAGAGGCCGGCCTGTCAGGGCCGGGAGAGGGTTCGCACTTCGTCGATAAATTCTGGCTTCACTGCCCGCTCACCCGCGGCTGAGACCGCGACCTCTCCCCCACGGGGGAGAGGTGATTTGACGTGGGAGTCTCTCATAATCACTACTCATCAAGCTTTGCGACTTCGACATCTTTGCTTTCGCCATTTCCAAGATGATCGTCGATTTCGGCCAGCAACTCATCCTCATCGAGCACGTCATTCATGGTGATCTCAGAAATCGAGTCGTGAGCAAGGACTCTCTCGGAAACATCGACCCGTTTCTGAATATCACTCAGCAACTGATCCGCTTTTGACAGCTTACTATCGTCGACGTGGAATCGTGTTCCAATCTCCGAAGCTTTCACTAAACGATGCTGAGCAACCAGCGATTCAACCTTCTGCTCAAGCTGGGCTTTCCGATCGCGAGCTCGGTCGAGCATCTGCATCGCCGCCTGCAATGACTTCTGCCGAGTCTCCAACAGACGTTGCTTGCTGGCCTGAATCATCTCGGCATCTTTCAGGCGGGCGAGTTTGAGACTGGCCTGTTGAGCCAACTGCTTCCTTGAATAATCGCGGCTGCCGATTTCGTAGGAAACGTTCTGAGTGTCGAGCTTTCCGCGAATCTGGCCGAGTAATCGACGATCCGTCGCGAGCTGCTCGCTGGATCGCACAATGTCTTTTTCGAGGGCGGTAATCTCGACCTCGTCCTCGGCGATCAAGCGAACGTTCGCGTGAATCTCAGGCAGAATGTCGTCAATTAAGTCTCGAGCTCGCTGCAGTTCAAACTCGATCGGAACGGCTTCTCGAACCGTTTCCCGGACGGCTCCGGTCGAAGTTCGGAGATAGCTGAACAGTTCGTTGCCAAAGATCGCCCCGCCTACGAGGGCAACTCCAGCACAACCAGCAACACAATATTTCAGATAACCAACTACCATGACACTCTCCTCAACCTGATGGAAGTTCTCCGATTTCGGAGACGTTTCAGACAACTCACACAAGGGTGGTCGCTGGCCGGGCGAAAACATTTCAGGTCGTTTTTCACTTTTTCGAAAAAACTTCGCAGTGCGGACAGCCGGATAATCCGCCACAGACGAAAGCCTTTCTCTCGTCGGCATTAGTGTTGACGGAATCGCCCGATCAACGAATTACCGAGATTCGCTGCTTGGTTCGCTCACGCAGGCATGGGTAGAATCTCTGGCAATCGTTGATCTCAACGTGGAACCTGCGTTTTCATGCAGGTTGCCTGAATTCCACGCGAACTGACTTGCCGGAGCCGACGCCATGTCGTCCAGACTCGTTACCACCCTGCTGTTGAGTTGCTGCCTGATGTCCTGCCCGCAGGCTGACGCTCAGGATTCAAAATCTCCGTCGGATCTATATGCGGACGGAGTGACCGCATACTTCGCGAAAGATTACAACGCCGCCGACTCGGTCCTGACCGGGTTGATTGAAGATGGGACGGGAGACCCTCGAACCTTCTACATCCGAGGTCTCAGCCGTCACGCCAGTGGAAACGTTGACGCGGCCGAAATTGACTTCGAAGCCGGGGCGCGTTTGGAATACAGCGGCCTTATTCGAGTGAACGTGCCTCGTTCTCTGGAACGTGTTCAAGGCGCGGTGCGGCAGACGCTTGAGAAGTTTCGCCGACTGGCACAACGAAACTCTGCGTTGGCATCGCGAACACACAAGAAAGATCGCGCACTTCTGCAGGTCTCGGCAGATGGTAAAGAAGCATTCCTCGCCGGAAAGCACAAAGTAGCCGTTCAATTGCTCGACGTGGCGGCCGCAAATGGATCGAATGATCCTCGGACCTACTACTTTAGAGGCCTTGCGAAGCAGGAGCTTGGTCTGAGCGACGAAGCAGCCATCGATTACAAGCGTGCGATTGGCCTGGAACTTCATCCGGCCAACCGAATCGACGTCGACCTCGCGCTGGAAGCCGTTCAGGGTGAAGCACGACTGGCTCTGAAGAAGTACCGACACGAAGCTATTTCTGTCGCACGGCAAGCCGGTGAGAAAGAGCGGCAGGCGATGATCGCATCCCTGATCGAGCAACGAGCTGCTGATGCTGCCGCCGGCAAAGGTGGGACTGCGGTCGCCAAATCAGCAATTACATTGCCACCAGGTGCCACGAGTCCGATGCCAACGACGACGGCTCCCACGACGACAACGCCCGCACCCTTAACAACGACACCGCCTTCACCGGCGAATCCTCGGTCTACGCCGCCGGCTGCAAATCCCAACGCACTCAACGTGGCATGGCTACCCGCTGACGCTGAAGTCGTCGTCAATGTTCGCGTCAGAGAACTTTCGCTTTCGCCAATGCTCGCAGCGTTACAGGCCACTCCGGAAACCCAAGCTAGCCTGAAACAGTTAAAGGATGAAACCGGCCTGGAACTACGCGACATTGACTCGATGACGATTGGAATTCGCGGTGCAACGGAACTTGCGATGACCGGAGCCGCTAATCCCGCCGCACTCGCATCCGGAAAAGAAAATGTTGTGATCGTTGTACGACTGCGATTGCCGTTTAATCCGCAGGTCGTTCAACGTCGGACCGAAGATTTTGAAGCCGCCACGCATGACGGCAAGCAGTTCTTCCGTTCGCTGGATGCTGAGAATACTCCTTGCATCTATCTACCTGATTCGAAGACGGTCGTCCTTGCTGAAGAGGAACAACTGAAAGCATCGATCGACGGCGGTGGCGAACTCGGTAGTCGCCCGGAATTTGAATTCGTTGACTCGTCGAGGCATCTAGCCGTCGCCTTTATACCAGACGATCCGTTTTCGTTGACCGAGGCCCTGCCAACAGAAGGATCAGGTTCAGACGCCCTGGATCGTCTGACGAAGGCCGTCAAAGATCAGCTTCTGGGCGTTGGCCTTGGAGTTTCGCTAAACGATTCACTGGAATTTGAAGTTCGAGCTCTTTGTGTAGACGGCGCGGCCGCTACTGAAGTCGACGCGTCGGTTTCCGATTTGATGGTTGAAGCCAAAGGACTTTGGACATTTGCCAAAGCAGGTGTGCCGACTCCGATCGCGGGGGTTGTGGACTCGATAATCCGTGCTCAAAAGAATTCGGCACAGGCGGAGGTGGCGTCTCTATCGACGCGTCTGTCCGCGCAATCGATCGAACGCGCCGTCGAGGGAGCGAAAGAGATGTTGCCCATGCTGATGATGGGGGCGATGGCTGGCCTTGGTGGCAACATAGCTGGCGGCGGCGATTTCACGATTGGATCTAGTTCTGGTGAACCGCCTGAGCCACCACCTGCCACGAAACCGGCAGAAGGATTGACTGTTGTGGCGACGGCGAAGATGAGTTCGTCGATCGAGCTTGATGACGACGGAAACGAAAAACCGAAAGCGATCGAACTTGTACTGGCCATTACTGGCGAACAGGCAAAAGCAGCTGGCGGTGCTGGATTTGCCAGTGTTACGTCCGCAAAAGACAACAATGGTGCTGACCTGACTCTGCGAGTTGTTGCTAACTTCGGAGCAGGCGGGTTTGAGGCGATCGATCGGGACGACTTCTTTGTGAAGCATCCGGACGATGGGTGCACGGCGATCGTCACATTCGATCCGCCAGCGGAAGCTGCCACGGGGATCGCTTCGGCAGAAGGGATTGTCAAGCTGCGGATCGTCGAATCGTCATCTCAGATCGTTGTGGACGGTGCGAAGAGTTTCCTCGGCAAGGAAATTGACAACTCGGAACTCGTCGCGGCGGGCTACAAGCTGAAGCTTGAAGAGAAGAAAGAAAAGTTTGGCGACGACGAGTTCACGTCCTGGCAACTGGAATGGGTCAACGCCGGCGACAGTCCCGTTGATGTCAAGCAGATCGCAGATGGTGGCGCCCTTGGCCTGCAGACGCCTCAGCTTGTCGACGCCGACGGAAATGTGATCGGCGACTTCAGCGGCAAGTCGTACTCATCGTTCGGCAGCAACTCCAGCCTGTCCTGGAGCATGTCGGTTCAGGATGACCAGCCAGTTCCGGACGATGCACGGCTGCGGTTTACGCTGAATAGCGAAGTGAGCGTTGTCGACGTGCCGTTCAAGGTTGAGAACGTGGCAATCAACAAAGATGACAGCGGATTCTGATCAGTGCTCGATGCTGACTTCGAGTGCCGAGCCGATGGGAAGCGTTGGCCACGGTTTGCCGGTGGAAAGAACCTTCACCGGGAACGTGGCTTCGTTGTTTGTTCCGTTTTTCTGAGACAACAGTTGGGGCGGGATGGATGCGATCTTCCCGTGACGTTCTTCGTCGTTTGGAAAATGCAGTGTGAGTTCCTGATCTGCTTTCAGATTTGACACCAGAGCCATCGGCAGATTGACAATCACGAACTCGCGATCACGGTCGAAGATTTCAACCAGCAGGTCGCCTTTGGAAACGGCTTCCAGTTCCTGAACTCGTAGTACGCCAGCCATGCCGTAGATCGGCGAGTTAACGAGACGCTCGGCTTCAAGCCCCTGCAGTTCTTCCAGTTCCGATGTTGTGCTGTCGATCGATGCCTGAATCACCGGGATCCTGTGAGCGGCTTCGATTCGGGTTGGCATACCATCTATCGTGCCTCGCAGTTCTTTAAGGCGAGCTTCGCACAGATCGATTCGCGTCTGCAGTGCTTCGAGGCTGTTTTCGACTTCGGATCGTTCAATCATTGCCCGCAGACGATCGTAGTCCTGAGACTTGTCAGGCATGGCGAGCAACTTCAGATCGACGGGTGGAACCTCGGTGCTGGCAAGTGCGTCGAACAGGTCAAGGTAGTCGCCAAGTGCCGTCGATTCGAAGTCATGCTGAAACTGCTGCTGAAGTAGTGTTGTGAGTGTGAGCTCGGTATCGAACGCTTCGGAATCGAGTGCTGCCGTGCGTTGCTGCAGCTCAAGTTCGGCTCGTGCAGCGGCAGCAGCCAGATCGATGCGGAATTCGTCGAGTGTGAGTTCAGCCTTACGGATGCGTTTTTCGAGATCGGTGTCGCGAATGATGAATAGCTCGGTCCCTGGCAGGACGATCTGGCCGGGCTTCACATCCATCCATTCAACGATGCCGTCAGCCGGCGCTGCGAGTCTGGAAACTTCTGCTTTCAGAATGGCGGGGAACTTTGCCCCGCCCTGGCGAGCAACACTGCCTGTCACCACAACGCTCAGAATAAGAGCGGCCGTGGTCATCGACAAAGTTCTGAACAGTGACACCGGTCGCTCGGGATTGGGTGAGCGATCTGCGGTTTGAGGTTCAGTAGACTGGCCAGGCCCGGCTGTTCGTTGCTCGTCCATTCCGGCTCTCCGTTTGGCGGAGCGGAGACGTCTCGAAACGAGTCGTCTGATCCGTCGCTACCTGCACATGGCAGATGACGAGGAAATCTGAAAGCCGACAACGGAAGGGTTCCCGCACTTCCAGACCGCTGAGCATTCTCAAAGAATCATTCCCGGAGAATGCTCAGTGTCTTTTCGGAGAGATGCGCCGACGCTGTTCATGCGAAGGCAGGCAAGTTGAGTGGATGCGTCCAGGCATTCTCGCAACGAACGGAGGAACGCCGAAAATCGGCACAACCCGGTCCACGCAAAGAAGGATTGTTCGTCACAGCCCGCAAATCCTTATCGACCCGAATGTCCCGTCTGACGGATTCCTGACTCGGATCGCCCCGGTACAGGAGGCGGCAGCAAGCTGGGCCGGTCGCCTGCGTAATTCTCAAACTGCCCCGAAGAACCTGAGCCGAACGCGACGTTTCTTGGGAGATCGTTAGACGGATCGTAAACATCGCTGCCCGTCGCCGCGGTCAGCTCTTCTTTGATCGTTCCTGTCGTGAACGGCCCAACCCCAAGCACGTGCCAGTTGTTGTGCTGAGCCTGAGCGATCGAAACGCCTCCTCCGCCAACGATTGCTCGCTCGCCCGCATCGTACGCAGCCAACCCAATCTTGGCCGTCGCGTGCTGATTCATTCGAGTGACCAGCTTGATTTCGGGCAGCGTAAACATGCCTCCTGGCAGGGAAATCCCCGGAATGCCGTAGTACGACTCGGTGGTGTCTGTGCCGATTCCGCCGCTGCGAGGCTCCAGAATCAGATCAGCCTTGTCGGCGGCCGCGGCCAGAGACACGCCGTTGTAAAGCAGGTGGTGCCGCAATGAGGCGATGACGTATTGCTTGTCGACGCCGTCGAGGTATGTCGCGTCGAGAAACACTTTCCGACCGTGCATCGCACTGAAGTCAACTTTGTTCAGCGACTGATCGATCGCGTTCGACAACAGAAGTTGCTCGGTCGCCGTTCGAGCTGTGTTTGTTGTGTTAGTCGTTGCGCAGCCGGAGCTGCATGCAAGGATCAGCGCAGCAAGAACGCACCCCGGGCGGAGAAATGAATGCATCATGGAATCTCTAAAATGGAGAAATGGGAGTTTGGGAGAAACCTTGCGGCTTCGTCCGCGGCAGGAAGAATGATGATCTGTGTGGAAAGTCGATCGACTTTCAGGGGATTGAGTCTCTGAATGGACTCGGAGGGGAGCGAAACTCTAGTCGATCGGCCAGGAACGGGATAAGGCCTGTTTGCCGCTCGGAATGGCTTAAAAGTCCGACTGCAAAGCAAACTTGAACAAAAGATTCCTGACAAAAATCACCATAGGACTGGTCACTGCCAGTTTCCGGTTGGACCGGCGACCGCTCGGAGTCCGATAACCCAACCATTGGGTGCATTACTCAGGAACGTTGCGCCCGGTCAAATCTGCAAGAACGGACACTCCAACAACACACGACACGTTGGCGAACAATCCCGGAACCGACCTCCGGCAAAATAGGTAAACCGCGTGTTTCACATTGTTTTCTCCCCATTTGCAGAGCACGATAGCCGGCCTGTTACACGGCCGCACTTCGCGGGAAACCAAATTTCGTCCGCCGTTTTCACAGCGGGTTTCAATCACGCTGTGACTGCGCATCGACGGAGCTGATGTTGATGTATCGCCGGTTAATTGTTCTGGCAGTTTTGGTTGGGGCGTTAAGCCCTTCGATCGAGCTGCGCGCCCAGCCGCCCGCCGACAGTCCAGATCCGGATGCCGTCGCGCAAACCTCTCCCGATCTTGAACCGTCGCCGTTACTGACAGAGCCTCAGGATCCCGAAGCGTTGTTCGACGCGGTCGTGTTGATGCTTGATCTCGATCGGCCGGGGCTTGCTCTGAGATATGTAAAGCAACTGCTTGCCGAAGACCCCGACGACGCGACGATCCTCAAGATGCGAGACAAACACGGTCCCGCAGTTTTCCTGGAGCTTTCCAACGACGAGCGATTGCAGCCTGCATCGATCACGTTACTCAGCCGGATGAACGAAGCCTTCCGTCAGTACGCGGCTGATCCGACTCGCATGGATCGGCTCGTTAGAAACCTGACCGGGACGCCTCAGGAACGCGAAGTCGCGATCATCCAGCTTCGAAATACCGGCAAGGCTGCGATTCCCAGGATGCTGACGCTTGTCTCTGCCGCGAAAGATACGGCTCAGAAAGACGCGATGGTTTACGCGATGACCCGCATGGGATCGCAAATCATTCCGCCACTGCTCGGCGCACTTGAAGCTCCGGATGAAGGAATCAGAACCGTCGCGGTCGACACGCTGGGCTGGCTTGGTTCACTCGATACTGTGCCTTGGCTTTGGTACTCGGCATTCGGATCGGACCAGCCAACTGGCGTGCGACAATCAGCACGCCAGGCACTCGCCCGAATTCTTCGTGACGATGTTAAACGAGCTGGCGACATCAGCAGTTACGGAGCGGCCTCGCAGCTCCAGAAAATTGCGACGACTCACTTCCGCCTCGAATACAACTGGAAGATGAACAACGACGGGGCCACCACCGAACTGTGGTCGTGGGACGCTCAACAGGATGCGCTTTCCGCATGGAACCTTGCTCCGGAAACGGCGTCGCTCATCGTGGGAAGCCGTTTCGCACGACAAGCGCTTACGTTGGCTCCAGAGCGGAAGGAAGTGCAGTCACTTTATCTTTCGCTAAGGCTGGCTTTCGACGCGCACGTTGCAGGTTGGAATGCCGGCTTACCGACTGGTCCCGGCACGGCTCACGATCTGGCTCTACTGGCAGGGCCGGAAACGGCACTTCGCGCGCTGGAGTACTCGCTACAAAATCCGAACCCTGCCGCCGCTTTGGCGACGTTGCAGGTGCTGGGACAAATCGGAAATCGAGCTCAGCTTCGCGATCGGTCTGGGCAGGCATCGCCAATTATTCAGGCCATGAGCTATCCAAACTTCCGAGTTCAGTTCGCCGCGGCCTCGACAGTTCTGCAACTTGATCCGGAAAAGTCATTCCGAGGTGCGTCGAGAATCGTTTCGATCCTGACTCGAGCCCTGAACGACAGCGGTGACCGCCAAGGCCTGGCGATTGATTCAAACCAGGATCGTGGCGCGTCGATGGCAGCTCTGCTTAGTGAAATGAGCATGTCGCCATTGCAGGCAACCACCGGGCAGGATGGATTTAAGATCGCGGCCGATCGCAGCGACGTCGAGCTGATCGTGATTCACGCAGCGGTTGTGCGATGGGGACTCGGGCAGACGGTGGTAAACCTGCGAGCCGACGCTCGAACATCGGGGATTCCGATTATTGTTTACGGTCCCGAATCGATGGAGCCGGTTGTCGCTCGTCTTTCTGATCAGTTTCCGATGATCGGCTTCGCCTTGATTGGCGAAAACTCGTTTAAGCAGGGTGTCCGTCAATTTCTGAGCCGGCTCAGCACTCCGCCAGTCAGTGAGAAACAGCGAGCTGAACGGGCCAGCGCTGCCGGATTCTGGTTTGCTCACATCGCCGGCGGACGCCGTACCGACACATTCAACATCGATGCCGCTGAGGACGCCTTGTTCGACGCGGTCAATGATCCGGGCGTCGGAGAGAATGCTCTCATCGCTCTGGGGGCCATTGCGACTGCCAGCTCGCAGGAACGATTGCAGGAGATCGTCGTCAGTGATGTCCGCGACGAATCGCTCCGCGAAACAGCCGCCCTTCAGCTTGCGTTCCATATTCAGCGGTACGGAGTTCTGCTGTCGGAATCACGGGTGCAGGAAGTTCAACTCGCCTGGCAAGGAGCTCCAGCAGGGCCGCTCAGGACTGCTCTGGCTTCCGTGGTCGGCTCACTGAAACCGACATCACAGCGAGTAACGGAGCTGCTGCAAAGCCTGCCAGTTCCGGCGATCCCGACCGCTGGCGAATAGTCGCTTGTCGCCGTAGTCTGCGTCGCGACGGACCGCTTTCGATTTCACCGTTTGAACCGGTGCGTCCGCGTCCAATCGGCTGAAATTCGGAGACTCCGCTGATGCCCATACTCGCCGCCGAAACTCTGCCTGCGCTGAGCCCCGAAGCTTCCGGAATGTTGAAGGTTGCACTGGGCGTCTACGCTGTGTTTCTTCTGGGCGTCAGCATCGTCGCTTCTCGACGCGTTAAGACCGAAGAAGACTACGTTGTTGCCGGTCGTCGGTTGCCGCTTTCGCTTGCCTGGGCAACTCTGATGGCAACATGGTTCGGCGCAGCGACAATCAACGCCGCCGCTGAATCCGCAAAGGCTGACGGTCTACAGGGAGTCATTTTGGATCCGTTTGCGTGTTCCGCAACGTTGATCTTTGCCGGACTCTTTTTCGCGAAACCGCTATGGAAAATGGGTCTCTTCACCATCGCGGATTTCTACCGGCAGCGGTACGGGCCGAAAGCTGAATTGATCGGATCGGCTATTCAGGTGCCGAGCAATTTTTCATGGGTCGCTCTGCAGTACGCCGCGCTCGGCCACATCTTCCATGTTTACTTTGACATTCCGTTCGAACAGGGAATCTACTGGGCCGCTGGCCTGACAATGGTCTACACAATGATCGGCGGAATGTGGTCGGTGACGCTGACCGACGCGCTGCAGCTTGTTATTGCGTTGTTCGGCTTACTGGCTCTTGGCTACGCGGTCTTCACATCTCCCGAACTCGGAAACGGCTCCGTCATCGGGGGCGTCCAGATCGCGATGGAAAAAGTCCAGGCGAAACATCCCACACACCTCGACTTCTTCCCCGGTCCTGAAACGCCCGGCCGAGCGATGCTCATCATGGGTTGGATCGGTGCTTGGGCAACCGGCCTCTTTGGCTGCATTCCCGGCCAGGATTTGCAGCAGCGAATCTTCGCTTCGAAAGACGAGAACGTTGCGTCCCGAGCCTGCATCCTCGCCGGATTGCTTTACCTGGCTTTTGGCATTGTCCCGGTTCTGCTCGGTCTGACTTCGTCGGTCACGCTGCCGGGCGTCGAAGGTAACCCGATTCCCTATCTCGCGAACAAGTACCTTTCTTCCGGCATGACCGTCGTGCTGATCGTCGCCGTGGTTGCGATGATCGTCTCGACGGCAACGAGTGCCATTCTCGCCCCGGCGACGATCCTCGGGCACAATCTGCTGAATCGAATTCCCGGCGTTTCCAAAGCTCCCCTACTTCGAGACCGACTGTGCGTCGTCATCGTTGCTGCAGGCGGAGTCGCACTGGCGATGGCCGGTGAGTCGCTGATGGGGCTACTGGACATCGCCCTGTCGATTCACCTGGTCGCATTGTTCATTCCGGTGGCGATGGGCATTTATGGAAAACCACGAGGAGAACTGTCAGCCGTTCTGGCCATGACTTTCGGGTTCGCCGCGTGGGGACTTCGATTCCTTACCGAGAAAGTCTTCCTGCCCGTGCCCGAGCATCTCGCAGAGACCTACGAGTATTACCACGAGTACCTCGCCGCTGCGTTCCCCGTTGAAGGCCTTCGTGCCGCAGCGTCATATTGGGCGGTGATCCCCGAAGACTTCTACGGGTTTGGCTGTTGCGTATTCGGTTACCTGCTCGGCCAGAGAATCCTGAAACGCCGAGAGTCTTAGACTTGCCCATCAACCGAGTTGCCTGCAGCAGGATCGGATCAGAGCGGTAACAAATCACGGAGTCACAATTGGCGGTTCCAGCGGAAGCACTCAGCCATGACTCAACCAGACGCAGCTACGAATGACCAAGCTTCGGTCAAGTTGAGAAGACTTCGTCAGTCAGCAACTATCGGTTCCGTTGTCATTCTGGTGGGAGTTTCGCTGTGTCTGGTGACGCAGCCAGACTGGCTCGCGCCTGTGATCCTTGTGCCGACGTGGTGCTGGCTAATCTTTGGAGTGCTGCTGGCTTGTTGCGGACTTCATGTAAACCGCAAACAGTGGTTCGTCGGTTTGCTGCTTGCGTGGGCAGCGTTCGCATGGCTGTTTGTCGAAGAGGTTCACAGCCTGGTACGTGGAGAAAGGTTGTCGTCGGCCGAGTGGCAAGCGGCTCGGGAAAGTGGCCGCGGAATTCGAATCGTTTCTTTGAACTGCAACGTCGGGCAGTCCCGATGTGTTGAAGAAGTCGCCGCTTACGATGCGGACGTTGTGTTACTGCAGGAATCGCCGGGCGAAGAGCAACTGCTGCGTCTGGTTGAGTTGCTGTTTGGTCAGGACGGATCGTGCCTCTACGGCGGAGACGTTTCGATTCTTTCGCGTGGCAAGCTGACGCGTCGATTTTACGACGCTCGATCGCATTTCGTTTATGCAGAGGTTGAATTACCGACCGGCAGCGTTATCGATGTTGTCAGCACCCGACTTTCTCCGCCCATTCCGCGATTCGATTTCTGGCAACCGGATTTCTGGAGTGATCATCGCATGAAACGAATTAGTCATCGCGAGCAGATCAACCGAATAATCGAACACTTGCAGAGTGTGCCATCCGGTAGCCACCTGATCGTGGGAGGAGACTTTAATGCTCCGCCGCGCGACGATGCTTTAGCGTTGCTCCAGTCGCGATTGTCCGATGCTTTTCTCACGGCTGGTTCTGGCTGGGGAGCAACCGGAACGAACGAGTACCCGCTGTTTCGAGTTGATCAGGTCTGGGTAAGCAACAGCCTTCAGCCAGTATCCGCTACGGCGAAGAAGACGCAGCATTCGGATCATCGAATGGTTGTCTGCGATCTTGTGATTGCCGAGTAGCTTTCTCTTCCGAATCGTTCGGGCGAGGTGATTCGGTTCCAGGCGGGCAGTACACTTTGCGCCTTCTGAATTTGCTGTTGGTTGCTAGTTTTCGGGGATAAAGAATGCCAAAGCTGTGGCGTATCGTCGGCGTGTTATTTGTGTGTTTTTCGGTTGGACCATTCTCTGGTGTGGTGAGTTCTGCGGAGCGGCCGAATGTGCTGTTCATTGCGATTGACGATCTCAATGACTGGGTTGGATGTTTGAAGACTCACCCGCAGGCGAAGACACCGAACATCGATGCTCTGGCTCGGCGAGGCACGCTGTTTACGAATGCCCATTGCCAGGCTCCGATTTGCGGGCCGTCGCGAGCTTCTCTTCTCTCGGGAAAGTATCCGCATTCGACGGGTGTTTATCAGCAACCGGCTAAACCGGGACTGCAGAGCGACTCTGTGAATTTCAAGGGGCATCTACTGCCGGAATATTTTGCGAAGCATGGCTACGCAACGTTCGGTGGCGGCAAGATCACTCACGGCTACCCGATGAAGGGTGCCTTTCAGGAATACGGCGGTAGTTTCGGTGGTTCTGGGCCGAAGCCAGGCGACAAGACGGTCCGATTCAACTACTCGCCGGATCTGACAATTCCATTCACCGGCACGCAGACCGACTGGGCAGCGTTTCCCGATGTGGACTCGAAAATGCCCGACTTCAAGGTGGCGTCGTGGGCTGAGGAAGTGCTGGCAAGGAAGCATGACGATCCGTTTTTCCTGGCGGTTGGCTTTGTGCGGCCTCACGTTCCGTTCTATGTGCCGCAGAAATGGTTCGACCTGTTTTCACTCGACGAGATCGTTCTGCCCGAAGTTCCTGCGGACGATCTGGACGACGTCCCGGAAGTTTCGAGATTGTTGCACGAGCTGCCTCGGTATCCGCAGCTCGACTGGCTCAGAGAAAACGACAATGACCAGCTTCGAAAGTGCGTGCAGGCCTACCTGGCGTGCATCGCGTTTGTCGATCACCAGGTCGGGCGAGTCGTGAAGGCTCTTGAGGAAAGCTCAGCCGCTGACAACACGGTCATCGTCCTGTTCAGCGATCATGGATACCACCTCGGAGAGAAGCATCGAGTTTCCAAGCACAGCCTGTGGGAAGAATCAGCGCGCGTGCCGATGGTCGTCGTACGTCCTGGCGAAGCAAGACCGAATGAATGCTCGAAGCCGGTCGGACTGATCGATCTTTACCCGACACTGCTGGAACTCTGCGACCTGCCATCGCGCGAGGCCAACGAAGGCGACAGCCTGGTGCCGTTGCTCGACGACCCGGATGCGGACTGGCAGTTTTCAACGATCACAACCTACGGTCGCGCGAATCATTCAATCCGGTCCGAACGTTACCGATTCATGCGGTACGAAGATGGCTCGGAAGAACTCTACGATCACCAGGAAGACCCACATGGATTTGTGAACCTGGCGACTTCGGCAGATCATCAGGACATTGTTCGACAGCATCGAGCCGAGCTGCCGACACACGATGAGCACTACCACGCATCCACAAGTACTGCGCCGGTCAATGCGTGGCTGGAAGAGTCATTCGTAAGGAACCGCGTAAAGCAGGACCCCGAAGAATTGCCAGCAATCTTCAATGGCAAAACCCTCGACAACTGGATGATGTCTGACGGAAAGCCGATCACGAAGGGTTGGGAAGTCCTCGACGGAGCCATCCATCTGGATCGAGGCAAGAAACGGTCCGGCCACATTGTGACGCGGCAGGAGTACGGCGATTTCGATCTGTCATTCGAATGGAAGATTGCAGAGAAGGGCAACAGCGGATTGAAGTATCGAGTTCGACTGTACGGTAAGAAGACCCTCGGTCTTGAGTACCAGATTCTCGACGATCCGAAATTCAAGAATGGCCAGCCGTCGAGCAAGGGCAGTACAGGCTCGATTTACGCATTGTACGAGCCGAACGAGAAGAAGGCCCTCAAACCTCTGGGCGAGTTCAACTCCAGCCGCATTATCGTCCAGGGAAACCACATCGAGCACTGGCTGAATGGCGAACGAATCTCGTCAGCAAACGTCGGCGACGAAGAATGGGACAGTCGAGTTGCAGAAAGCAAATTCTCCGACCTAGAAGCCTTCAGCAGAAACCGCTTCGGCCGATTCATGCTGACAGATCATGGAGCCGAAGTCTGGTACCGAAACTTCAAGATCACTCCGATCGGGAAACCTGATAGCGATTAGCTTTACTGGGGCGGCGTACTTGGAGCTTGGCAGAAAACGAGACGAGATCAGAAAGAAGCAGAAATGAAAATACTGTTTACGTTAACGATCGTGGTCTCGGCCGTGGCGACGTTACATGCCGATTGGAATCAATTTCGTGGGCCTGCTGGCCGTGGCGTTGCAGATGACGCTGCGTCGTTGCCCGTCGATATTGGTCCGGACAGTCCGCATTTGGCTTGGAAGTCTCCAGTTCCGAAAGGGCACTCAACGCCGGTCGTTCATGGAGACCGAATTTTCATGACGGGACTCGCCGAGAAGTCGCTTCGGACGTTCGCAGTCAATCGACTTGACGGAAAGATCATTTGGTCGGCAGAGGCTCCGTACGAGAAGCTGGAATCCGTGCATCGGATTGGCAGTCACGCTACGCCGAGCGTCGCGACAGACGGTGAAGTCGTCATCAGCATGTTCGGTTCGAGCGGGCTGTTCTGTTACGACGTCGATGGCAAGCAGTTGTGGCATCGACAAATGGGGCCGTTCAATAACAATTTCGGAGCCGCGTCTTCACCACTGCTGATCGATGATCGAATCGTGATGGTTCAGGATCATGACACCGGATCGTTTCTGGCCGTTTACGACAAGAATTCGGGAAACGAAGTCTGGAAGGCGGAACGTCCAAACTCTCGTCGCAACTACTCGACGCCGTGCATCTGGGCCGTCGACGGGCAACGGCAGATTGTAGTTGCAGGTTCGGCGCACGTGGTTGCCTACGATTTTGAAACCGGCGACGCAATTTGGACGGTTCGCGGAGTCAGCCGAGTCGTCAACACGACGCCAGTCGTCGGAGAAGACAATCGCCTTTACGTTGCCTGCACGGGAGGGCAGGAATCCGAACAGCCTGTGTTTGCCGACCTGCTCAAAACTTCGGACGCAAACGGAAACGTTCTACTTGAACCAGACGAGCTACCCAAGAGCCCGATCAAAAGCTTCTTTTCGCAGTTCGACCGGGATGCCAACGGCACTCTGGACGAAACCGAATACAACAGCATTCGCGATATCTTCAGTCTGTCTGAAACAGTAGCGATGGCGATCCGCCCCGGCGGCACCGGTGACATCACTGACTCGCATGTTGACTGGAAGCAGTCACAATCGATCCCGCGAAACGCATCACCCCTTTACTACAAAGGTGTGGTTTTCCTGATCGCAGACGGCGGCATCGCCACGTCTCTCGATGTTCAGACCGGCGAGATCATCCACCGAGGTCGACTGTCCAATACTGGGAAATATTACAGCTCACCCGCGGTCGGCGACGGCAAGCTCTACATCATCGGCGAACGGGGACACCTGACGGTCGTCTCAGCCCACGGCGAATGGGAGCAACTGGCGGAAAGCTCCTTCGGCGAAGATGTCTACGCTTCCCCCGCGATCTCTCACAGCTGCATTTTCGTGAGGACGGTCTCGCACCTCTATTGCTTCAGCTTAAAACAATAGACCTGCCCAACGGTCACCTCCGATCGCACAATGGTGGTCTAAACAACCGATTCGGGAATCGTTGTGGGGGAGTCGTAATGGGCATCAAATCTTTGGTTGCGTCCCGACTGAGTCGTATTTCTGGCGGATTGGTGTTGGTTTTATTGTTGGCCGCGGGCGGGTATTCCTGGGTACAGACGGCGTTGAAGAATGCTCGAATTGCGACAACCAATGCTCGGCTGACGCGAATCGGCCTGGCACTGAGAAGCTACCTCGATGAGCACCGCACGTTTCCGCCCGCCGTCATGCTCGGCCCAGGTGATGTGCCTTGGCACGGTTGGCGTGTGCCGCTGTTGCCGTATCTCGGCGAAGAAGAGCTGGCTGACCAGTATCGGATGGATGAGCGGTGGGATAGTCCGGCGAATCGCAAGCTGATTCGACAATGTCCCGAAGTCTTCCAGCTCCCGACGTCGGAAGTTCGTACCGGTTTTGCGAATGCCTGCGCGGTCGTCGGGAAAGGAACAGCTTGGCCAGCACAACAGCGGATGCGAATTCGAGATTTCAAGAGGGGCTTGTCAAACGCACTGTTCGTCGTAGATATGCCAGCAAAGTATGAGTGGACGAACCCTCGCGACATGACACCTCGTGAGTTCTTTCTGTTCTACGATACACGAGACGAAGACGCACGTAATTCCATGCTAATGGGTGATGGCACACTTCGGTCATTCAGTCGAATGACTGATCGTAAAATACTGGTAAACCTGATGGCGGCAAATGGACCGAAGGGGACGTTTCGCGGCGACAACTGGCCGGTCATGTTTAACGACGCCGGAAAAATTTTATCTTCAGATGGCGGGCCTGTCAGTTCGCTTGAATTGGACGGCACGACGTTTCATGCCAGTTGGAACGAAGGACTCGGGACCGGCAAGAATGAAATCTGGTGCGCCGTATTTCAGATGTGCTGGGACAATCTCAATGGCGAGACCGATGGGCCGGTAGCAAGTCCGCGGCCGTCAGCTGTTTTCAATCGTCTCAACAGTTCGACGTTTGATCGCGATTGTCTTGATTCTGACAGCTACCTGCTATTCACAGGGGATGCTGATGCAGAGGCGACAGCCGATTTGAGAAGACAAATAGAAGCTCGGTTCCCCAACGCTGATCCAAAGTTGCCCGAATTCAACGGCGGAACCCACATACGTCTATATGGTTGCCTGGAGAAGTCTATTCGGTTCTCGGAAGAGCTGTCTCCGTTGGACGCGTTGTCCTTCCGCCATTCCTCAGGGGAAACTCCTGTTGAAACTTTTGGGAAAGAGAGCAAGAGAAACACAGGTCGGGACCTGGGAAGTGTTGTGTTTGAAGACACTGTGCATGTTGGAGACTACGTGAGTGACGATGATTTCATCATCGTTCTACGCACAGAAGGCGGTCGTGAGGATGAAATCATTCTTGCGAAGATTGCTCCAGAGGCATCGCTCAGACAATCCTGGCTGGTAGTTACGAACCGGCTTGCAGAACCGCACAGAAACCTGGTGTCGACGAAACTGCGAGAAAAGGAGTCATTGAGAATCCCAGTCATTGATTTCAATGTGGACCACAGCTTTGAAGAACTGACCGGTCACGTCATCACGAATGTTCCCGGGTACGAGTTCTCCAGGATTGTTTACGCCACTGAGACGATCAAGTTTCATCTTGATGAGTACGGCGCCGACCTTTTGGCACAGGCGGACATCGTAGTTTTGCTTGGAGACTGGGGGGACGAGCCTGAGTTCGATCCTGAAAAACCTCGCCACTTTGTTTTCGATCAGCCATTCCTGTTGGCTCTTCGCGAGAAGTCGGCGAGTCAGCCGTACCTCCTTTGCTGGGTGGCGCATCCCGATATTCTGATACCAGACGAATCTGAGTAGGAATGTGGCCAGATAAGTTGATTCCAGCCGACAGCCAAAGCTTGCGAAGTGGTGGCCCCGTTGCTCGGCATGAACGGGTTGTTGACGTTATGTTTCGCTAAGGGCAACGTGTTTGCTCAGCAGTATCTCAAGATTCCAACCAGCCAGGAAATCAGTTGATGAAAGTTTCGACGGCGATTGAGGTTTTGTTTGCGTTTGGCGTGTCGCTCCTTCTGCCCATGCACGTGGTGGCTGAGAACTGGCCTCAGGCAGCAGGACCGAATCATGACTGGACAGTGAGGACTGACGAGCCTGTTCCTACTTCCTGGAGTGTCGAGAGGGGGCAGAATGTTCGTTGGCGGGTGCCGTTGTCCGAGACTGGGCAAAGCGGAATTGCTGTTTGGGGGGATCGGCTTTTTCTGACGACGATGAAGCCGCTAGGTGCCGATGCGAAGATTAAGAAGGGCACTGACATCGTTATCTACTGCGTCAGTGCGACGAATGGGAAAATTCTCTGGCAGCATGATCTGCCTGGTGATCCGAAGGCACTAAGCATCTACGCATACGGATTCAGTAGTAGCAGCAGCCCGACTCCGATTACTGACGGAAAACACGTTTGGTTCTGGAATGCCAGTGGGCGGATGGGGTGCTGGACTGTCGATGGTGAGGAAGTGTGGACTCGGAATTGGACGCCGACTTTAGGACGGCCATTCAACAAGCAGTACGAGCCAATCAAAGTCGGCAATACTCTGGTCAATGTCGAACCGCTCGCCCCTGGCGATCCGAAACGTCGAGAAGATGCCTGGAATTACGTTCGCGGATTTGATGCGACGACGGGGCGATCACTCTGGACGGCTCCGGAAGGACTGACTCACTACAACACTCCCGTTCTGGGAAAGTTGCCTGGTGGTGGTTACGGAGTGCTGGCCGGTCGAGGGGCTCATCACGGAACGCCGGAATCTCCGCCTGGTCTCACGCTGAGCCGCGTCGACGGGCCGGATGCCGGAAAGGCCGTCTGGAGTTGGGATTCACAACCCGGAGGAATGGCTCAGGTCGCTCAGGCGTGGGATAAGAATTTTGCATACTGGCTGGATGAAACGCGGACGGACCTCGTCGTGCTGAACACGAAAGACGGCAGCGAGGCGAAACGAATTTCGTGGATCAAGGATGTCATCGTTACGGCTTACGATGCGGAATCAAAAACGTTTACGCGTCGCGAAGGGGTTGACCTGAGTCTGGAAACCCCCGCAGTGAAGGTCTTCCCGGCGTGGCACGCGAATCTCAGTATTTACCCGTACGTTTATTTTCAATGTTTCAGTTTCGAAGGACGTCGCAAAGGCAAGGCCGTCACGATGGGGCCTCGACGAAGCATCGCTCGGATTGATGTGGTGAAGGAGCGAGTCGAGTATCTCGAACTGCCGTTTCCGATTCCTGAAGTCGAGGGGGCAGAAGCATCGCCTCAAGGCACCCTCTATCCGAACATGACAACCAACAGCCGAGGCATCGACGTCGCCGATGACAAACGATCGAAACGCGACGGCTGGTGGTGGTGCTTCAACGGAAACACGATCGCCGTCAATCAGTACCTCTACTTCACGTTTATGTGCGGGAAGGTGCAGGTGCTCGATGGCCAGGTTCGGGACTTCGACGAGAGTGCTCTGGTTTCATTTAATGACCTGGGTAAATTCGGAGAAACGTGGTCGGTCAACACGCCGAGCTTCAGCAACGGTCGGCTGTATCATCGAACGATGAAAGAGTTGTTGTGCATCGAAGCGTCTGACAAATAGAAACGACGTTGGCGTCCGACCTGGCCGTGGCGGATATTCCTGTCGTCATCCTTCTGCAAAGTTCTATTTCCGGAGCGACCAAAACTGATGAAACGACTGCTTATTACCTTGGCGCTGTTGGGCGTGTTCCAGGCTCCTGGCAGTGCTCAGGAAATTGAGGACGATCTTGCGGACATTACAGAGCGATTAGAAGTCGCTGAGCGACAGCGGAAGACACTGAGACAAAGGCTCGACGTTGCCGATCGACAGGTCAAGTTACTGGCTGAGGCTCGGACGTTTGTGAAGTTTCTGTCAACGCTTGACGAACAGATCGAGGCGGCTGAAGCAAAGGGGGACGAGCGGAAGATCGAACAGCTTGAAGGGCAGGGGGAAGAGGCCGAGTTCGGTTTGGAGTTTGTCAATTCGAAGCTGGAAATTCTGGAGCATCGAAACGGCGTGCTCGGAATTCTGGACGAGTTGGAAGAAACCGGTTCAAGAGTTCTCAAAAGCGAGGCCCAGACTCTGTTACAGATGACCGATGCAGCCGACAAGTTGGTCGAACGACTCTTCAAGGTTTATCGAGACGGACCGGAGTCGGAAGAAGACGAGCTTGAACAGGAAGTTGAAGCATTTTATGAGACGTTTGAACGGCGTATCGACATTCTTCATTTGAAGCTGGAGTTGTTCTGGGCTCGTGAAGAAGACGAGAACGAGGCAATTCGCGATCTGGAAGCAGAGCTGAAAGAGCTGGGCGAACCTCGCGACTTTGACCCGAAAGCAAAACGGAGCGAGAAGGAATCAGACCGAGAAGAAGCTCGAAATTTACCGCCTCCGATGAGGCTGACCGAGAATGAAGTCGCTGCCGCGAGCAAGCTTGATTTCAGCAGTAGAATCATTCCTCTTCTGAACGCGGCGTGTTCCGATTGCCATGCCGGTGATGCTTCTGAAGGCGGTCTCGACCTGGCGGCGCTGGTTCAGCAGCAACCTCTGGTCATCAACCGGACGCACTGGATCAACGTGATTCAGCAGTTGAAAGTTCGGTCGATGCCTCCAGCGGACGCCGAACAACCGAGCGAGCCGGACCGGCGTACGATGGTCGCCTGGCTGACAAACGCGATTGAGAATTTTGATTATTCGACGGTGAAGCAACCAGGCTACGAACAGGCTCGCCGCCTGACGCACGACGAATACAACAACACGGTGCGGGACCTGACTGGAATCGACATTCGTCCGGCCGATCGTTTTCCGACGGACCTGACTGCGACCAGCGGTTTCGAGAACAGTGCGAACAGTTTGTTTCTGCAGCCGGTCACGTTGGAGCGGTACATCGGTGCGGCGGAGGCGATTGCGACGGCAGTCTGGCCGGATGAGGCGGTTACCGCCGAGCAGAAAGCGGCGTGGAGCGAATTGCTGGGCGACGTTTCTGATCTACGGGATGAAGCAGCAGTCGAGTCAGTCCTCGCCGGGTTTGCTCGGCGAGCCTATCGTCGACCGGTTGAGGCCGATGAGATTGCGACACTCGTGGCACACTACGGTCGCCGGGTTGCGGATGGAGCGTCGTCTCGTGGCGCTCTGCGTGACGTGCTGCAGGTCATGCTTGTTTCGCCGAGCTTCCTGATCCGGACCGAACGGGACGGAGTGCAAGTCGGTCAGCCGTTTCGCATTTCGGAATGGGAACTGGCCAGCCGACTGTCGTACTTTATCTGGGCGTCGATGCCGGACGCCGAGCTTTTTCGCCTGGCAGAATCTGGACGTTTGAGCGATCCGAAAATCCTGAGCACAACTGTCGAGCGGATGCTGCGCGACTCGAAAGCGAACACGCTGGGCAGCATCTTCGCCTCTCAATGGCTGGGCTTTACGGATCTCGGACGAGTCCGGCCTGGTCAGATCGACAATCCCTGGGCGACGGACTCGCTGATCGCCGCCATGAAGGATGAATCGGCCCTGCTGTTCAACTCGATTGTCCGGAATAACGCACCGCTCGATCGACTGATCGATGCGGACTACACATTCCTCAACGAGGAGCTGGCGAATCACTACGGCATGAATGGCGTTCAAGGATCGAAAATGCGACAGGTGTCGCTGGAGTCGTCTCCGCGACGCGGCATTCTTGGTCACGGGAGCATTCTGGCCGTTACTTCGTTTCCCGGCAGAACCAGCCCGGTCCTTCGCGGAAACTGGATTCTCTCGGAGCTACTGGGAACACCACCTCCGCCTCCGCCGCCGAACGTCAGCGAGTTTGACGAACGCGTGGCCGAGAATCGAAAGCTGACTCAGCGGCAGAAGCTTGAGTTACACCGTAAGAATCCGAACTGCTACTCGTGTCACAGTCAGATCGATCCGCTCGGCTTCGCACTGGAAGAATTCGAATGGTTCGGTCGTCATAGACCAACGCGTCGAGGCAAGGCGGTCGACACAACAGGGCAGTTGCCCGACGGAGAACCGTTCAAAGGACTGACTGGATTGACGCAGGCGCTGCTGGAAGACCGAATCGACGATCTGACGATGCAGATTTGTCGGAAGATGTTGTCGTACGCGTTGGGGCGGCAGTTGGAATACTATGACGAAGCGACGGTGCGGGAGCTTGTCGCGGACATGCAATCTCACAAGCGTCGCATTCCAGCTTTGATTCACGCGATCGTTCGAAGCGACACTTTTCAGATGAAGCAGATCGAGGCCGTTTTGCAGGCGGGAAACTAAACCAGTCCGGAAAGACGATCAGGCAATTTTGTAAGCCACGTTTTTACCAACTCACTCGAATAAGCTGAACGGAAAAACGATGTCTGGAAACTGGCATATTTCACGACGGACGATGTTGCGAGGCCTGGGGGCGGCCGTGTCGTTGCCCATGCTTGATGTCATGTCACAGCCATCTGCGCGGGCAGCAGAGAAGGAACGCCCTGTCGCTCGTCTGGCATACCTCTACATACCAAACGGAGTTGCCGAAGGAGCCTGGCAGCCGAAGAAGGTCGATGGCCGAGGAAGATTGGTTGAACTGAATCCGTGGATGTCGTCGCTGGCTCCGTTTCAGAAAGACCTGACGATCTTTCGCAACATGTGGACGCCGCGCGGAAACGGGCATATTGCCGGGACAGCGACCTGGCTGACCGGCGGATCGTTTGACGGTGAGAAACTTGATTCCGGCGGAGCGTCGGTCGATCAGATTGCCGCACAGCATTTCCGAACCGAGACACTGCTGCCGTCGCTGGAACTGTCAACGCGCGGCGAAGGCATCTTTACGACCAGCCTGCCTCGCAACACGGTCTCGTGGGTGGACTCGGTGACCCCGGCGCCTCGCGATATTGAGCCGCGAGTTGTCTTTGACCGAATGTTTCGAGTCGGGGATTCCGGGCTTGGGAACCGCTCAGTGATCGATCTCGTGCTGGAAGACGCTCGACGCCTGAAACGCCGAGTCAGCGATCACGACCAGAAGAAAATCGATGAGTATCTTGAGTCGGTAAGAGCGATTGAACGCCGTCTGGAATTTGCTCAGCGGCAGAAAGATCGAGCAGGCCAGACGCCGGAGTTGAGGGATGCACTCGTCCGGCCGGAACCGGGGATTCCGGAAGATTACGGTCAATACATGAAGACGATGATGGATATGATCGTGCTGGCTTTCTGGGCCGACGCGACTCGAGTCTGCACGTTCATGATGGATCACGGGCAGAGCAACCGATACTTCGATTTTATCGACGACGTCAAAGGAACCTGGCACGCGCTGTCCCATTGGAAAGACATCAGTGGCAAGACCGAAGATGACGACGGCAAGACATCGTGGAGCTCGCGAGATGAAAAACGCGACATGTACAACCGCGTCACCACCTGGCACACAGAACAGGTTGCTTACCTGCTGAAACGTCTCAGCGAGATCAAAGAACCAAACGGCCGATTGATTGACAACAGCATGATCGTCTACGGCTCAAGCCTGTCCGACGGCCACGAACACTCAGCAAAGAACCTGCCACTTCTCATGGCTGGCGGCGCCGCACACGGCATTAAACCGGGCCGACAGTTGACCAACCGCCGCGACACATCAATGTCCGATTTGCACCTGGGCATGCTTCATCGTCTTGGTGTCCGGCGAGACAACTTCGCCGAAAGCAAATCCCCAATTGAACTGACTTAGCGAACGCCAGCTCTGAGTCGGTTGACTTGTCTGTCGCTAGAACCCCGTCAGCGAGCCGTGGCTGCTGGAGAATTGGTCGGCTTCGACACCTAGCCTTTGCAGCATACTGACGAACAGGTTGCTGAGAGGTTTGTTGTTTTCGCGACTGAATGCCAGATGCTGGCCGTGTTGGAAGCCGCCTCCCGCCAACAGGACGGGCAGGTTTGTGTTGTCGTGGGTGTTGGAGTTTCCCATGTTGCTGCCGAAGAGGATCATCGTTCGGTCGAGTAGTCGGTCGCCGTCTTCTTTCTTCTCGGACAGCTCACGCAGCAACGACCGCAGGAGTGACATCTGCTGCCGATCGGCGTCTTCCAGTTGTTTCACCTTGCCCTCCGCCTGACCGTGATGGCTGAGGTTGTGGTAGCCGTCGGTCGTGTTTTGGTTTTCGTGCAGTGTGAATGACGGCGTGGCGAAAGCGTCGACCATTAGTGTGACGATTCGCGTTGAGTCTGATTCGAATGCCAAGCGAGCCATTGACAACATCAGCTCAAACTTCTGGAAGAATAGTTTCTTGTCGGTGATGTCTTCGGGCGTGGATTCAGTGGTGGCTGATTTGGGACGAAGCTCCCACTCGCGAGCTGTGTGCAGTCGTTTTTCGACCTCGCGGACGGACGTGAAGTATTGATCGAGGCGTGTTCGATCGTTGCTGCCGAGCCGCTGGCTGAACTGGCGAGTGTCATCAAGCAGCGTGTCGAGGATGCTTCCCCGTTCGTTCAAACGATTCAATTCCCGAGCGACGGCTGCCTTGTCGCCCTGCACGAACATCTTGTTGAACAATGCCGACGCTCGGTCTTCGGCAGGCAAAAGAACTCCGTCGCGCGTCCATGACAGACTGCGATTGGCTTTGTCGATGTTTACTCCGAGGTTCAATGTCGGGAACCGTGTGACCTGCCCAAGTTTCTCAGCCGCGAATTGGTCGAGTGAAATTGTGTTGCGAAATCCGCTGCGTGTCGGGCCTCGCGCGCCAGTCAAAAAACAGTTCTCCGTGCTGTGTCCGCCTTCGACGTCGGGATGAGACAACCCACTGAAAACGGTGAAGTCGTTCTGAAAGTCAGCAAGCTCAGTGAGGTATGGCGAGAGTTCGTAGTCTCGACCGGTTTGAGTGGGAAAGAACGGTTTTGGAAGTACACCGAGGTTGTTCGAGATGAGCAGCATCCTGCGAGGTGGTGGCTCATTGGCCGTCTGACCAAAGCCAGGAGTCATGCACTCAAGCGATGGCAGAGCCATCGCGACGGCCGCGCTTCTGAGGAAGGTCCGGCGATGCACTGGGCGATGTATGTGTCGAGTTTTCATAGGCTTATTCGCACCCGGCGAGACCGAGGAAAATTCTGCTTTGGACCAGTGAGTGAATCAGATCTCGGACGCGGTAGCCATCGTCAGCACAGGCATCGAGTATCTCTTCGATTTCCTGGCGATCAGAAAACCGGACGGGAGTTCCAGTCGAATAGACAGTGAACTGGTGCAGCAGGTTTCGCGCAAGCTGACAATCATTAGCTGCCAGGATGGTTTTCAATTCTCTGACGTTCTGAAACTCGCGACCGTCCAAAAGTTTCCCTTGCGGATCGACGGTGCTTGTCAGTGCGTAGGAGAAGTCGTGACCTGCTCGATCGATCCCCGTGATGGGCTCACCGTTTTCGAGTCCGCGGTATCGAGCTCTCCAACTGCCGAAAATGTCGAAGTTTTCCAGAGCCACTCCGACGGGATCGAATCGGGCATGGCAGGCCGAACACGACTCCTCGGCGGCGTGTAACGCGAGCAATTCGCGAATGGTCTTTGCACCTCGGATGTCGGGTTCGACAGCGGGGACGCTGGCTGGTGGTTTCGGCGGTGGCTGGCCGATCAGTCGGTCCATGATCCACGCTCCGCGCACGACGGGCGACGTCGATGTTCCGTTCGAAGTGATTTTGAGAATTGACGCTTGAGTGAGAAGCCCGCCGTAAGGGCTTCCGCCGGGAAGCTTGATCCTTTGCATCGCCGAGCCGCTGACTGATGGAAGTTTGTAGTGCCTGGTGAGTCGATCGTTCACGAAGGCGAAGTCTGAATCGATCAACGTGCTCGCCGGACGATTGTCACGCACCATCGCCGTGAAGAATGCTCGAGTTTCACGTTCCATTGATTCGACGAGGTAGCCGTCAAACCGATATTCAGGGAAGCGTCTGATGTCCGGCTCGTCACGATGAATCTTGCGAAGGTCCAGCCAGTAATCCGTGAATTGTGTGACGAATCGTTCGAAACCAGGCCCGTCGATCAGTCGGTCGGTTTCCGTCTTCAGTATTTGAACGCTGCGAAGCTTCTGATGTCTCGCTTGTTTGAGCAGCTCTGCATCCGGGCGAGTGTTGGTCAGAAAGTGTGACAATCTTGAAGCGATGGCAAAGTGGTCATCAGCGTGTTTCGGTTCCTGAACGTAGAGCATGTGCCCGGAACATAAGAAGGCTTTGTAGCCAGCCAGCATGGCTTCAGCGAAGGACGATTTCTGCTTCAGCCGAACCAGTATCAACTGTTCGTACTTTTTGACCGCCGCTCGTGGAACGGGTTGTCGAGCTGCTGCGTCGATGAATCGTTGCATCAAACGTCGAGCATCTTCCTGCTCGTTCGGAGACACAACCTTCACGGCCAGGCCGTTGTCTCCAGAAGCGGCTGCGAGCGGAAGATCGTCAAACAGCACTTTGTGAGATGGCGGCGGCCAGGCTTCTGGTGAGAGTGGCCCTTCTACTTCCAACCATTGAAAAGCGACTCCCGGTTGGCCGCCTTTCGGAAAAGGAGGATAGCGATAAGACGGTGGTCCATTGTTAACGTTTCTCGCCAGCGGAACGGGAAGCCCCAGCAGGCTGTACTCGAACGTTTCCCGCTCGCGAAGCTGGATTGTTGTCTCGTACGTTGCCTGTTCGGGCTGAATGTCGAGTAGGCCGCCGGTCGCTCGAACGTCGCCGGAAACATCGGGCCCCGACGGCTTACGAGCTCGGAAAGTCATCGGTACGGGATGTGTCGCTGGCTTCAGTTCAAAGCCAGGTTGCTGCAACACGGCACGAGCCGAGAAGCGAACTCGATACTCGCCCGGCAATCGAGCGACGAAGCCTTGAGGATAGCCGTAGTACGGCCAGTGTGCAGAACGGAACAGGGCCATTTCGATATTGGAATCATCAGGCTTCGCATCGATTTGTTTGTTGTCGATCCCTTTCGAAGCCTTTGCGAAGAACATCGCCTGGCGATTGCCGAACGTTGCCTTCGATGGAAACAGCTTTGCTCCCACGGCTCGGTATTTTGTACTGGGCGGCGGTTGAACCCCGCTGGCCATCGCTCGGCGCAGCGCCGCTTCGGCGGCATCCAGATACGCGACCAGTTGGACTCTCGAAATGTCGAGTGTTTCCGTGGTCTTATTGAAGTGATGACTTTCCCGGTCTTCAGGCAGCATGTCTCGAATGTCGAGTGCTGGTAGTTTCAAAACATCACGCAGGTTCTGCTGATACTCGTCCCGGTTCAGCCTCCGGATTGGACCGCGGCCTTCTTTGACGACTTCGGCAAGGTCCGCCTTGTGAAGCTTCGCAGAAAGTTCCTGCAGGAATGCCGCTCGTTCTGCAGATGAGACTTCGTTTGGAGCGGGCGGCATCTCCAGTTTTTGTACTCGATCGTGGATATCGACCCACCGGGCGCGACTTGCGGCGGACTTCAGATTCGTCGATAGCTGATCGAAGTCGAGGTTTCCTTCGGAATCGCTACCGGAGTGACACTCGGAGCAGTATTCGCTTGTAAATTTGACGACGGAAGGGGCAGACTGTTCGGCGGCATCCACCGCCGGTCGAGCGTGGCAGAATGCGATCGAGACCAAAGAGAGAAAGTGAAACGTGATCGACTTTCGAGTCATCTCTTTCCATTTCTGTCGCGAAGTACCGAACTGGACGCCGAGGTTCGGCTGGCTAACGAGTGCGCATTCAGACTTTGAAGAGTGTTACCTAGTGAGAAAGACTTCGCTCGTTACGGCCGCTTCGATCAGGTCGCGGAATCTGTAGCCATTTTCTGGCTCTGTCTCGACGATCTGATCGACTATTCGTCTGTCTCCAACCGAAAGCTGACGACCGGCTCCGTATTCCAGAAGTTTACTCAGCAGACAGCGTGTAAATAGTTTTGGGTTTGCCTTCAGGTAATCTTTAATCGACTGCGGGCCGGAAAGGATTGTGCCGTCAGTCATCTCTGACGATGCATCGATCGGTTGCTTGTTGCCTGGGTAGGATGTTCGCCAGCCGCCGATGGCGTCGTAGTTTTCCAGAGCGAGGCCGGGCGGATCGATGTCTCGATGACATGATGCGCAGCTTTCAAGTTTCTTGTGGGCAGCCAGAGTTTCACGGATGCTCGTTGCCTGACTGGTGTCGATGTCGAGTGCCGGAACGTCTTTCGGCGGTGGCGGAGGGGACTGGCCGAACAGGTTTTCCAAGACCCACACACCTCGAAGAATAGGCGATGATTCGACGCCGTCGCCTGTCACTGTCAGGACACCTGGCAGGCCGAGAATTCCGCCTCGCGCCGCGACGTGGATTGGCGTATTTGGTGGTAACTGATTGAGATTGATTCGCGTTGGCTCCGGCCAGACCAGACTTTGGCGTTGGTCGGCTTCTTGCGCACTCATGCCGCGTTTTTCTTTGAAGCCCCAGACGATCCGCATTGGGCTGTTGGCGTAAGTGAAGTCAGAATCGACAAACGTCGAAATCGGTTTGTTTTGACGCAACACTTCCTCAAAGAACATCTCTGTCGAACGGACGAAGCCGTACCGTACGAGATCGTTCCAGACGTATCGGTTGTCGCAGACGTTGATCAACTCGACCGTGCGATTCCCGAGCCATTGGCCCGTGAAGTGTTTAATGAATTGTGAGGACTTCGGATTGTCGAGCAGGCGACGCACCTGATCCTTCAGGACAGAGACATCGGACAGTTTTCCAGTTTTCGCCAGCTTCAAGAGTTCCTCGTCTGGCATCGTGCTCCACAGGAAATATGAAAGCCGAGAGGCTAGAGCAAAGTCGTCCAGTCTGGTGTCCTGTGGCTTCTCTTCGCGATAGAGAAACCCGGGGGAGCAGAGAAGTCGGCGAATCGCGTAGTGCCAGGCGTACTCGGTTTTGCTGACCTGCTGACCGTGGCTGAGGGCAGAGGAAATCAGGTCTTCTTTCTCTGTCGCGGAGAGCGGCCTTCGATAAGCCTTTGACGCCAGGGGCAGTAGCAATCGATTGACTTCACTTCGATTCAGCTTTGGTGGCCACTCGCCGAAGTATTCTTTGACGCGAGGCAGAACATCGACCGGGCCTTGAACTTCCAGACCACGTAACTCGACTGTGGGAGCCGAGTGTTTGATCGCATCCTTGACGGCTTTGTTGACCGCGCCGCGGTTGACTCCTTCGTCCGGAAAGACGCCAGGCGCAAATCGGTTATCGCAGTAGACGTGGAACGTTTCGCCGGCTTCCAGGGGAACGGCACATTCGATCCAGGCTGGCTCGCCCGACGGAATGTCGACCTGTGCTACCTTCGTCGCTCGGTTGCGGAGATATCGTTTGGGAAGTTGTTCCTCGGTCGGGTCAAACGCGTGAAATGTCAGTCGAAGTGGCTGGCCGTCGGCTCCTGCCTCTGCCTGGGCATTGGCGAGCAGACGAACTTTGTACTGGCCACATTCGGGGGCGATGAAGATCGAGTCCCAAAGTGCTCCGGCCCAGCCGGAGTTGTTGACTCCGGTAAACTTCAGGCAGTCTTTGCTCTTACTGAACCATCGCCGGCCCTGGTCGCCGCCGATCTGCTCGACCGTGTAGCTCGATCGGTAAGTCTTCGGGCCTGGCAGTGGAACCACCCGGTTGGCAATGTCGGTCGCCACGTCGTGGTAACCTTCCAGCACGGCCGGCGAAAGAAACAGTCCCTCGGGCATCGTGTCGAATTCTGCATCCGTGGCGTCTTCCGGAAACGAAAGCGGCAGGTTAATCATGCGAATACCAAATAGGTCGCGCACGGTGTTGAGATACTCGACACGATTGAGTCGTCGAAGAGGCGTTCCACCGGGCCTGGCAGTTTGATCGGCGTGGGCGAAGTCGTGGTCAAGCCGCTCGATGAACTGTTTTACTGTTTTTGCGTCGGGATGCTTCGAAGCCTTCTCCGGTGGCATATCGCCGTCCGCAACATATTCCCGCAGGAGATCCCACTGATCACGGGACTCGGTTTCGATCAAGTTCCACGAGAGCTGATCAATCCTGAAGTCACCTTTCTGTTGGGATGTGCCGTGACATTTGACGCAGTATTTTCGCGTAAATTCGGTGACGTAATCAGGAACGTCCGCCGCGACTGTTGACGTCCCGGTGAACGCTGCGAGTAACGCAACAAGGTATCTCACAGGAGAGCTCCGTTGAGATTCGACTGGCTGGTAGCGAATGAGTCAGTCTCGAACCCAAGCTGTTGAAGAACGGTGACGAACAGGTCGCAGGCCATTTCGTTTTTGTGCTCGTGTTTTGATCCGCAGTCGATGTGACGCTGATGACGATAGCCGCCGCCCGCGATCATCAAGGGGAAATCGACTCGTCGGTGCTTCGCCGCATCGGCCATCGCGCTACCTGTCAGTAACGTTGTGTTGTCGAGCATGCGGCTGCCGTCCACGTCCGTCGTTTCTTTGAGTGCCTTCAGGAACCTGGCTGCTCCTGCCATGTGAGCTGTTTCGATCGCCACCAGTGAATCGACTTTGTCCTTCTTGTGTCCGTGGTGAGAAAGGTTGTGATAGCCGGACTTCATGAGTTGTTCGTTGAGCATGAGAGCCCCGTCCGCGAGCGGGATTGTCAGAGAGAATACTCGACACGAATCATTCTTCACGGCCAGAGCCATGAGGTCCCACATCAGATCCTCGTTCTGAATCATCATCGAGTGGGCGACGTTTTCTTCTTCGGGCAGACTGAACGTTGGATCGGCCTTCGCATACGGTTTATCAAGCCAGTCTCGACGGCGGGCAAGTTTCTTCTCGACATCGCGAACCGACGTCAGGTACTCGTCCAGTTTGGCTTTGTCCTCGTGACTGATGCTGCGTCCCAGCCGGCGAGCATCTTCCAACGCCTGGTCCAGCAGGCTGCGTCCGGAATCGAGCAGGTATTGCTGCCGTTCGAGGCTGGCTGCATCACCTCCGAAAATCTTTGAATACATCACGCTGGGGCGAATAATCGGTGGCAGGGGGATCCCGTTCCGATTCAGCGAAAGTGGAGCGTTGAATCTCTGCTCTCCGGCACAGAGTTGAAGCGACTCGTATCGCGTTCCTTTTCCCAGAGCCGGAGCGACGTATTGGTCCAGTGAAATGCTGCGAAGCACCTGGCCGGTGTAAAGCGTGTAGACCAGCGCGTGCCCGTTGCCAGTTGGGCCTTTGTGGTCGAGGCCAGAGATTGTTGTGAGGTCATTCTTAAGCCCCGCCTCGTCAAAGGGGCGGAGCAGTCGACCATCTTCCTTATTGCCTGCAAAGAACGCGGGCTTGTACCAGCCGAGCTGAGTTCCTGCACAAACAAGCCGCTTTGGAGCTTTCCGTGGCGCTGCCCCCGCCAGGGACGGAAGCACAGGAATCGCCAGTGCCCCGAGCGAGCCGTACAGAAACCGTCGCCGGCTCGTTGAAGTGGTGCGTTTCATCGCTGATGCCTTCAAAGTATTAGAGCACGCGTTTTCGTAGCCCGGAGGGCGACATATGAACTGCCGGTGTCGTTAGACACCGGATTTCGTGTGCTCCTTGAGACGCCAGCCCGGAGGGCGACACAACAGAAACCAATGCAAATCTGTGTCGCCATCCGGGCTAATGGTTTTGGAGTTTTCAATATACCGGTGCCTGACGGCACCGGCATTACGTGTATCGCCCTCTGGGCTGAAAACTCGCAACATCATAACTAACGCTTTGGAAGACCAATGCCGCGACACTTAACTCGTCGCCGGATGACTACTTCGTGAAGAATTCGTGCTTCTGATCGCCGCCGCTGATGAGGTAAGCGATCAGGTCGAGAATCTCTTCCTGCTTCATTCGGTCAAACAAACCTGTTGGCATCGGCGAGGTTTTTGACACGATCAGACTGTCGATCGTTTTCCGGTCAATGCCGACTCGTTTGTTGGGATCGGTCAGGTCTGTGTTCAGCGTCATTGAGTCGCCATTCAGGTTGACGACGACGCCTGTGTGAACGAGGCCGGCGTCAGTGACGACGGTGATGGCCGAAAACTGCTCGTTGATGACTTTGCTCGGATTGATGACCTGATCGAGCAAATCGTGAGACGAGTAGCGGCGACCGGCTGACGTGAGGTCCGGGCCTGTCATGCCGCCCTGGTTGTCGAACCGGTGACAGGCGTAACAACCCGCTGCGGCAAACATCTTGCGGCCGTTAACGAAGTCTCGCTTCTTCAATCCCGTCTTCGCGGCGGCGGAGAGTTCTTCGAGTGTCCACTTCTTGGCCTCACGACCCTTGAAGACTTCGCCCAGGTTTTCGAGCGCCGATTTTCGCTCGGCCTTCTTCGCCAGGAGTTCTTTCATAGACTCCTTCTCGGCGTCACTCAGCGAAGCGACCGCGTCGTTCCGGATGAACTCGATGAATTTCGCAAAGCTTGCTCCACCGCGATAGTTGGCCGCTTTGAGGAACCACTCGAAGTATGCCGTTCGAAGTTCGGGTGTCCAGCCTGCTTTGAGCATGCGGATCGAGCGTGCGTACTGCATCTGCTCTTCCTGAGCCGGCGCGGCGGCTATCAGTGCCATCGTTTTTTCAGCCGTGCCTGGTGCCTGCAGGTAGGCGAGCGTTTCGCTCAGCAACCAGTTCAACTCGGCCGTCTTCGCTGGGTACAGCGGATCAAGACTGGCTGTGAGCTGTCCAACGATCTGGTCGCTCGGCCAGCCAAATCGGTTCAGTGCGATTTGAATCGTCCGAACCAGTGTCAGTTGTTGATCGGCTGAAAGACTTGCTGCATCGATTGAGGCCAGAGCCTTCAGCAGCTTGTCCCGCATAACTGTGTCGACGGCGGGCGACTGGTCGTTTCGGTGCTGAGGACAAACCCCGGCGACGCGACTTAGCGCGAGCAAGGCTTCGACCTGTTTGCCGGAATCAGATTCGGTCAGGGCTTTGTCGGCCCACGTTTCGATTGGCTGATGCTCGATCGCCGTGCGAGCTGCGGTTCGAATGAAGCGGTCTTTGTTAGAAAGATATGGCCATGCGACGTCGACGGCATTCGGATTCTGCTTCCCGTGGAACGCTTCCAGCTTGTGGCGAGTGTCGCGAGCTTTGCTCTTTGACGGCTTTGCCTGAACAAGAGCGGTCGATTCGTCGCCGACGTAGGTCACTCGGTAAAGGCCCGATTGCACGCGGCGGCCGCCGATTGTGAAGTACATCGCTCCGTCCTGCGGATGGACGATGGCATCGGTGATGGGCAACGGTGCTCCGGTGACGAATTCTTCCTTTGTCGCGGTGTATGTCGAACCGCTTTTCTTCAGGTGGACGGCGTAGAGTTTCCCCCAACTCCAGTCGAGAGCGTACAGAGCGTTCTGATACTTCGCGGGGAATTTCGCTCCGTATCCAAAGGTCATGCCGGTTGGCGAGCCGGGCCCAATGTCCAGAACTCCGGGCATGTTGTCAGCGTAGAATGCGGGGCGTTTGCCGGCCCCGTTTCGCCAACCGAACTCTGCTCCACTGACGACATGACAAATTCGAGTCGGGCGGTACCACGGAGTATTAAAGTCGTACTCCATGTCCGCGTCGTAAGTGAAAAGTTCTCCGTCGCGGTTCACGGCTCCGTCGAAGATGTTTCTGAAACCCGAAGCGTACGCTTCGAAAGTTTTTCCGTCTGGTGTCAGTCGGTAAACGATACCGCCAGGAGCCAGCACGCCTCGGTTGTGGCCACGGCCATCGGGGAAGCTCGGCAGTAGATGATCTTCGCCCCAAACCTGACGGACGGGCGAGCTGTCGGCGATTTCCGGTGGAATTGTGTTGTTGCCTGTGATCAGGAAGAACGACTTGCCGTCCGGCGTGGGAACTAACGCGTGGACTCCGTGATCGCTCTTGGAGCTGATGTGGCGAATCACTTCGACCTTGTCGAGCTGATTGTCGCCAGTGCTGTCGGAAATTCGGTAAACGCCGGAAGGCATCTTCTGTTCGTAGTCGTTGACTCCGACGTAAAGAGCCCCGAAGGCCCAGACCATTCCGTTCACACCGCGGATGGCGGCCGGGATTTTCTCAACAGTCGTCGCCTGAACGGCTTCTCCTGCGGCCGGCGGAGTGATCCGATAAAGGCCGCCGAACTGGTTACTGACAAGCAGCCGGCCTTTGTCGTCGGTGCAAAGGTTGACCCACGAACCCTGGTCCTGGCCAGGCACTGAATACAGCAGCTCAACCTTGAAGCCCTTCGCTGCGGTGATGCGGTCGACCGGCGTCGCCTTGTTTCCACCAATGGCCGGGCCGACGGATGCGGGGCGTCGTGGCTTCGGCTTTTTGGCTTTGGCTTTCTGTGCGGAAGCTGCGGGGACGAAAGCGGCGGCGACAAGGGCCAACGCTAGAACTGTTTTCAATCGAGTCGTCAGTGGAAGCATTCTTTTGATCCGTGCGTAAAGGCGTGGTTGTAGATTCATTGTTATCGATCAGGAAATTCCTGAGTGGGACAAATAGTCTCGCGGATGACGAGCGACTTGCAATCGAGTAGCCCGTTTGAGGGGCGATGCGCTCAGTGCCCGCTGCCAGAATTATTCTGACGGATTCAGCGAGGCGACCGCTGCGGCTTGAATAGATCATTCAGGTTTGAATGTTTGGGCTGAAATGCCACACGAAGCCGCTTCTGAGTCTGCTCGTCGTTCTGCTGGCTGTGTCATACACAATGTTACATAAGAGCGTTGTGATTCATCCGGTCGTTTAAGTACGCTGGTGACCTCGTTTTGCCCGATGGCAGAAGCCGATATCAGTCGCCATAGTCGTGTCCAGCTCGAATGGAATCTCGGCTTGCAGCCGTAATCATGTCCACGTTCGTGGGTATTCTTCGGTTGAGTTTGATCGGATTTCTCCCACTGGCGACGAGATCTCCCCCTGACTTCCCACCGCGATTCCCTCCCTAAGTTTGCACCGCCAGCCGTTCGTATTACGGCTGCGTTCGTTCCTTCCTCACGATTTACAAGTCGGATCCGCATGTCGAACCATTCGATCCAGTCTGGACGTTTCGCATTGCTTGCCGTTGGGCTTCTTGCATTCGCGTTTGTCGCCAAACCGGTTGCCGCTCAGGATGCAGCAGTGGCGCCTGATGCCGAAGCCGTCGCAAACGAAGCCTCACCCAAACCGGAAGCGGTCGACAATGGCGTCGTGTCGCTGACTTTTGCGTTCGAGGGAATGCCCTGGCGTGACGTCATCAAGTGGTTCGCAGATTCGGCTGACCTGGCACTGCACGTTGGCGATGTGCCGACGGGAAGCTTCACGTACTCCGATCCAAATTCGTTCACGCCGGACGAGGCTCTTGATCGGCTGAACCTGTTTCTGTTGCCTCAAGGCTTCACGCTCGTCCGAAGTGGCCAATTGCTTTCAGTGATTAACCTTGCCGACCCTCGCAGTCTTCAGCAACTGGATTCGCTCGCGAAGTTTGTCACGATCGAGCAACTTCAGGCCGCGAGCGACAACGACGTCGTGAAGTGCATTTTTGCACTCGGTGAGCTGGACGCTGAAGACGCGGTGGATGAGTTGTCGGCTTTGAAACTGATGCTCGCGCCGTCGGTCTTCAGCAAGACGAACCAGTTGATGATTACCGACACGGCTCGCAAGCTGAAGAACGTCAAGACGATTCTCGACGCCTTCAAACCGCACGAACTCGATAACGGAACCGTCGTTAAGAACTTCACGCTGGAACACGTCGATGCGGAAGACGTCCTCGTGGTGGCAAGACCGCATCTCGGGCTGGCGACAGGCGAGATGATCGGCATCGACGTGAGTCTTTCTGCCGATCTGCAGGGCAAAAATATCTTCGTCACGGGGGTCGAGGACAAAGTTAAGGTGATCGAAGGCTTGATCACGGCAATTGATAAACCGGAGAAGGGCTTGTCGACAGGGGATGGCGAAGCGGAGCTGAAGTCGTACGTCGTTAAAAACGGAAACGTCGAAACTGTCTACAACGTTCTGGTGACTTTACTGGCGGGTGAGACGGTCCGGCTTTCAATGGACGAAACTGCCGGTTCGATCGTCGCACTCGCTACGCCGGAAATTCAGAAAGAGATCGAGGCGACCGTTGAACAGTTGCAGGCGTCTGATGCCGAGTTCGCCGTGATCCCGTTGAAGACTGCCGATCCTTATATTGTCGTCAGTCTGCTGGAAGAAATGTTCGACCTGACCGATAGCAAACGCCGCGCGTCGGCAGGAATTGAAGCGTTCACCAAGCATGGCAACTCGCGAGGTTATGATCTGCTGAAAGGCGTCGACAACAGCGATGCTCCCAGAATCGATGCCGATCCAGTCAATCGTCGATTGTTCGTCCGTGGGACGAAGCATCAGGTTGATCAAATCAAAGAGATCGTCGCGGAACTCGACACCGGCACGTCGAGAACACTCGGCAGCAACGATCAGATTCGAATCCTTCCGCTGCGAGGTCGCGAGGGCGAACGGTTGCTCAAGACTGCGGTCAAGTTCTGGCGAAGTAATCCGGTCTTTCTTTATCCGTCACTTGATGACACGCGAGATGAAATCAGCGAACGTGTCGCCGCTGAAGACTCGACAAAGTCAAATCCGTTTTCATCGGAAGATGCTCCACGGTCCAACCCACCGGCGGACAACGCGGAACTGCTGACCGGAAATCTTCGAAGCCAGGAAGCCGCAATTCGTTGTCAGTTCACGCCGCGTGGATTGATCCTTCAGTCAGAAGACACGCAGGCACTCGACCAGTTCGAAGATCACCTGGTCACGATCGCTGGACCGGTTGACTCAACTCCGTCTCCGCCCGTCGTGTTTTATCTGAAGTACACTCGCCCTGACGACGCGATCTGGATGCTGGCCGAATTGCTGGACGGCGGTGAAGCCTCGTTGCTGGGCGACTCGAACTCGCTGGTGAACGGCTTTGTGAGCTCGTCTGACTCGCTGCTCGGCAGTCTGGTGTCGACCCGCGAGGGCACGACAACGATGATTGCCGGCTCGATCACGGTTGTGGCCGATTCACGACTGAACCGGCTGATCGTGCAGGGGACCGCCAGCGATGTTGAGCAGGTCGAGAGCTACCTCAAAATCATCGACAAAGATAACAGCATTACATCGATCGAAACTTACGGCACGTCGCACGTGATCGAGCTGGTTTATTCACGAGCCGACGAAGTCGCGGACGTTATCCGTAGCGCGTACGAAGGTCGAGTGGCTGGCAGTGCTCCGGGCGTCGGCCAGGGACAGGCAGGTGGAGCGCAGCCGGGGCAACGGCCAGCACCGCCGTCGGCAAAGCAAAGTACCGACAAGAAGTCGACTTCGAAGAAAGAACTGGTCGCGCAGCCTGGGAAAACTCTTGAATCTCAAATGACGATTGCTGTTCATGAAGCGAGCAACTCGCTGATCGTGACGGCGCCCGATCACTTGTTCCGCGAAGTTGAGCAGCTTGCAAAGGCCATTGACACTCGAAGCCAGAAGGCTGTTCGTCTTGTCAGGATTCCGGAGTCAGTCGCGATCGAGTCGCTGCAGGAAATCTTCTCTGGCGGAGTTCGACCGCCCGGCAGCGTGAAGCAGCCGGCAAAGAAATAGCGTTGATGGATTTTTAGATCGAGCAAGGCAGGAGGAGTCTAATAATGAATTCACGATTGCAGATGCTGGCTTCGATTCTGCCGTGCGCTATTGTGTTGTTGTGTTGCGGCCTGCACTCTGAAATGGCTTTTGGACAAGCGGGACTGCGTGAGTCGCTGGAGCGGCTCGATCGAAATCAGAACGGGATGATCGATCCCGGCGAGATTACATCGCTGGCACGGCCGTATCTGGAACGAATAACCAAAGAACGACGGATCGATCTCGATCGCCCCGTCGAGATTCACAAACTTCAGGAAGCGGCGAGAGTTTATTACGCCTTGGCCAATGGAGTGGCGGGAGAGCGAGTACGCCCTGAAGGCGGTGGTACTGTCGTGCCATTTGGGCCGGAGGAGGATGAACCGTTAGTTCCGGTATTTGGTCTTGCCAAAGTTCGGTACCCCTACACGCTTGATGATCTGGAAGAAGCCGACCAGACGCTGCGACGTTACGACCGCAACGACGACGATTTCATCAATGGCAGAGAGATCGACGACGTCCGATGGACGCATCGGAATCCGTTTGCGGATGATCTCGACAATGACGGTCGGTTGAGCCGGCTTGAGCTGACACAACGTTACGCTCGTCGTCGATTGTTGAAAGACGACTCTGGCGAACTCGTTCAGAAGGCTCGACGAACCGGCGGCGAAATTCGCCGGTCGAATGACGAGAAGGGTGAGGACCGGTCGCAGTGGTGGCGGCAGGGCGGAAACAAATACTGGCTTACCGCCAGTTTGATGGGCCGTTTCGACGTCAACAAGAACGGACGGCTCGAACCGAACGAAGTCCACAGTCTGGGGATCCCCATCGGGCAGGTCGACATCGACCGTGATGGCGAACTGACGCGGGAAGAATTGTTCGCCCTGGTGACTCAGATGCAGAATGCGGCGGGAGACCTCACGGAAGGTTTACCCGGCTGGTTCTACGAACTCGATATTGATCGAGATGGCCAGGTGGCGATGCACGAGTTCACCACAAGCTGGACCACAGATAAGCGACAGGAATTCGCCTCGCTGGATGTAAATAAAGACGGCCTGTTGACTTCGTTAGAAGTGCTTCGAGCTACCTCGACGGGCGGCTACCGCAACGAGACTGCTCAAGTGCTGCCTCCCTATCGAACGATAGTGTCTGAAATCGAGATCGAAGATGACTTTCGGATCCGCGACGTGGACGTTCAGCTTTCCGTCACTCATTCGCATGTTGAACAACTTGATGGATATCTGACCGGGCCAGATGGACAGCGAATTGAATTGTTTTCGAGTGTCGGCGGCGGAGGAGATCACTTTGATCAGACCGTTTTCGACGATCAGGCGCGCATTCCAATCACGAAAGCACGGCCGCCCTTCAAGGACTCGTTTCTTCCGGAGGGGCTTCTTAAACGAGAGCCCGGCCTCAGTGTGTTCAACGGAAAAAGTGCGAAAGGCATCTGGCAACTGATCATTCGCGGTTCACGTAGCGATCGATTCGGGATGCTGCACAGCTGGAATCTTCGGATGAAAACGATCGAAGATTCTGGCTTCGTCAAAGCTCCTGCGGCGTCTGCTCTGACGTCGACCGTTCCCACAGTTCCATTTGGTGGGGCAAACTCAGGTGGAACAAACTCGCCAGCCGAAGCCAGCAGTGTCGACGAATCTGGGCGAAGCGAGGCGTCCGCCCAGAAGGATGCCGCTCGGGAGAAGCTGAAGGCCTATTACGAAGCATTAAAGGCTAAAAAGAGCGGCAAGCTGGATCGCGACAAACTGAAGGGTGATAAGTCGGAACGCGCCAAGTATCTCCGCGAGAAGTCTTCAACGAGCAAGTACGATCGCGACTGAGTTCCCGACCTTGCTCGTGACGTTGGCCGCCGCCTGTCTTTCGCGGTGTTGGTGATTTTTTCCGAATCGGCCTCAATTCTTCTTGACGTTTCTGACGATCCGTCAAGAATTGTTTCTGACGAAGCGTCAGAAATAAGGACGGGAATGGAAAATCTCACACGTAAGCAACGCGAAATCAAAGAACGGGAAGACCGCATTCTCGATCTTGCGCGCAGAATGCTGGCGGAAGGCGGCTATCTCGGTCTGAGCATGGACGGGATTGCTGAGCAGCTCGAATACTCAAAAGGCACGATCTACAACCATTTTCCGTGCAAAGAAGAGATCATCATCTCTCTGGCCGTCGAGACGATGGATCGCCGACTGGGGATGTTTCAGCGGGCTGCTGAATTTGTCGGACGATCTCGCGAGCGGATTTCGGCGATCGGAGTCGCAGCTGAGCTTTTCGTGCGACTTTACCCTCACCATTTCTTCGTCGAACAGATTATCCGTTCGGCGTCGATCTGGGAGAAAACGACGGAAAAACGCCGCTCTTTGATGCAATCCTGCGAGCATCGCTGCATGGGGATTGTGTCGGGAATCATCCGGGACGGCATCGGCCAGGGCGATCTGAAACTGCCGGATGGAATCGTCCCCGAAGACGTAGCTTTCGGTCTGTGGTCACAGTGTTTCGGAGCTTACTCGATCATCGCCACCTCTGACTCGCTGCCGCAGCTTGGCATCAGCGACCCGTTTGTCGCCGTTCGCCGCAACATCTCGACGATGCTCGACGGTTACGCGTGGCAGCAACTCTCGTCCGACTACGACTACCAGCAACTTTTTGAACGCATCAGTTCCGAGGTGTTCGCCGATGAGTACCAGACTCTCCAATCCGTCTGACTCTTTTTTTGAAACTCAAAATATGACGAAGCGTCACTTGTTGACGTGGCGTCGAGTTTACGCATTCGTGGTCGTGGTGGCTGTCGTCGCAACCGGGGTTAGTCTGGGACTTGCCGGGCGTGAACCTGCCAATCAGTCTCAAGCTGATGTAGTGTCGCTTCCGGTCCAGACGCTGATTGCTGAACACGTTTCGTCGTACCCCGAGCGACGTTCTTACACGGGACTAATTACGGCTGCCAGAACCAGTCACCTGGCATTTCATCGGTCGGCCGAGTTGATCGAAGTGCTTGTCGACGATGGTGATGATGTGGCGGCCGGGCAGCCTTTGGCTCGGCTCGACACTCGTCGGTTGTTCGCCCAACGCGACCAGTTGACCGCGCAGCGAGCTGAAGCTTCTGCACGGCTTGAAGAACTGCAGAATGGTCCGCGGGTAGAAGTGATCGCCGCTGCTCGAGCCGAAGTGAAGGACCTGTCGGCCCAGGCCGAACTGGCGAAACGAAGTCACGCCCGAAACCAATCGCTGAATGCGAATCGTGCGGTGACGAAGCAATCGTTCGATAATTCAGAACTGTCGCTCAAGGCGGCCGACGCAAAAGTCGTGGCTGCACAAAGCCGCCTGGAAGAGCTTGTCGCGGGTACGCGGTCCGAGCAACTTGAAGCTCAAACTGCGGTGGTTGCACGACTGGATGCCATGCTGGCGGACATCGGCATCGAAATTGAAGATAGCACGCTGAAGTCTCCATTTGCCGGGCAGGTATCAGAGAGGCTGGTTGATGAAGGGGCGATTCTGTCGCTGGCGAAACCGGTCCTGCGGGTCGTTGAGACTGGAGTCGTGGAAGCGCGAATCGGGTTGCCGACTGGAGTTGCCGCTCGTCTGAAAGTTGGAATGCCGCAATCAGTTCTGGTCGATGGGCAGCGATTCACGACCAACGTTCATGCTCTGTCTCCTGAAGTTGACCTGGCCACTCGCACTCGGCTGGTGATTCTCAGGTTTCCGGAAGGGGCCAGCCACTCAATCGTCCCTGGTCAGGTCGCGAGGCTCGAAATGAACGCGACGATCGACGCGGACGGAATCTGGCTACCGATCGATTCGCTCAGTCGTGGATCTCGCGGACTGTGGACAGTCTTTGTGGCGGTGGAAGTCGTTGATCAGTCAGCGACGGTTGAGCGTCGTGAAGTCGAGATTGTTCACACTGATGGTGATCGAGCTTTGGTTCGCGGCACGGTGTTTGGTGGCGATCGCGTCATCATTGCCGGAACCCATCGGGTCGTTCCGGGACAGCGCATTCTTTTGCAGTCTGGCGACGCGTCGACTGTCTCCAACGATGGATTCGCGGAGGCAGTGCAATGAGCAGTCTGTTCTTTCGTAATCCGCGTTTAACGGCGTTGTTCATCGGGTTGATCATCGTGGCCGGAGGCTCGTCCTGGTACGTGATGCCGCGGATGGAAGATCCGTTACTGACGGAGAGATTTGCACTGGTAAACACGTTGTTTCCTGGAGCCGATGCGGAAAGAGTCGAAGCACTCGTCACGGAAAAGCTGGAAGACGAGCTGCGAGAAATCGAGGAGATTCGAAAGCTGCGATCAGTCTCTCGATCCGGTATCTCGACGTTGACGATTGAACTTCGCGACGACGTTTACGCGGACACGGCGGATGAAGTCTGGTCGCGTGTACGAGATCAGCTCGACGATGCTGCTGTTGAGTTTCCGGCGGAGGCTGCGGAGCCTCAATTCGAAAAAATGGACGTTAAGGCGTATGCCCTGATCGTTGGGCTGGCCTGGGTTCCTCCGGACTCTGGCGAGCAATACGCATCGCCAAACTACGCAATCCTGAGGCGTCTTGCTGAACAGTTGGAAGGTCGCATTCGCGCGGTGTCCGGAACGGAATTGATCGACACGTTCGGCGATCCAGACGAGCAGTTGCTGGTGGAACTCAGGCAGGAAAAGGCGGCTGCGATCGGGCTGACGGTGCAGGATGTGGCACGGCAACTAAGTGATAGCGATGCGCGACTTTCTGCAGGTCAGCTCCGCGGCGGGAGCGATCTTCTACTGGAAGTGAGCGGCGAGCTCGACTCGATCGCCAGAATCAGTCGCACGCCGATTCAGTTCGGCTCTGATGGCCGATTCGTTCGGCTTTCTGACATTGCGACCGTGCAACGCGGAATCACCGAGCCTCCTTCGAGTCTGGCCGTTGTCGACGGAAAGCCTGCCGTCGTTCTGGGGGTGATGGTGCGGTCGACCGAGCGACTTGATCACTGGTCTGCTCGGGTTTCAAAAGTGCTTGACGAGTTTTCCAGTGAGTTGCCGACCGGCGTCGTGTTTGAACGAATGTTCGAGCAAAGTCGCTACGTTGATACTCGTCTGTCGACGTTGCTCGGCAATCTAATGCTCGGCGGAGTGGCTGTGCTCATCGTGATCCTTGTGATGATGGGTTGGAGAAACGCTCTGGTCGTCGGCGCTGCGTTGCCACTGTCTGCTTTTATCGTGTTGAGCGGTCTGCGATTGCTCGACATTCCGATTCATCAGATGTCGGTTACAGGTCTAATCGTCGCGTTGGGGCTGTTGATCGATAACGCGATTGTGATTGTCGACGAAGTCACGGAGCGGCTGAAAAAAGGGATCGCTCCGGTGGATGCTGTCAGCCGAAGTGTCTCGCATTTGGCAGTTCCGCTGCTTGGTTCGACGCTGACCACTGCGTTTTCGTTTGCTCCGATCGCCTTGATGCCGGGGCCGGCTGGAGAGTTTGTCGGTTCGATCGCTGTCAGCGTAATTCTCGCAATCTTCAGTTCGCTGTTGCTCGCTTTGACCGTTGTCCCCGCACTGGGAGCCTGGGGGCGTCGTGCCGAGTCATTTCTGGAAGCCTCACGCTGGTGGAATGATGGCGTGCAGTCGGCTGCCCTGACTCGATGGTACGAAGGCATGCTGGATGGGATGTTTCGTCGGCCGTTGATTGGAGTCGTCGTCGGTGCCGTCATTCCGGTCCTGGGATTCAGTCAGTTCGGAAATCTGTCGGAACAGTTCTTTCCACCCGCGGACCGCGATCAGTTTCAGATTGAGCTGGAGCTGCCGGCGTCTGCATCGCTTGCCGAAACAATGCGAACGACGGAGAAGATTCGGGAAGTTCTACTTGAGTATGAAGACGTCAGGCATGTCGGCTGGTTTCTGGGAGAGAGTGCTCCGACGTTCTATTACAACCTGGTGCCGCGACGTCGGAATACGGCCAGCTACGCTCAGGCATTCGTGCAGGTTGATTCGGCGGATCGCTCACGAGAGCTGATTCACAAGTTGCAACGGCGGCTGGATCATGACTTTTCGTCGTGCCGCGTTCTTGTGCGGCAGCTCGAACAAGGGCCGCCGTTCGATGCTCCGGTTGAAGTCCGAGTTTACGGACCGGACCTCGACAGGCTTCGCGACATCGGTGATGAATTGCGGCTAACGTTGTCTGAAACTCCGCACGTTATTCACTCACGGACTGATCTTGGTGACTCGTCCCTCAAGCTGGCCTTGCATGTCGATGAGGATCAGGCTCGGTTGGCCAGGCTCAGCAATGCAGCGATTGCGAGACAGCTTAATGCGTCGCTTGAGGGAATAACTGGTGGGGCAGTTCTTGAAGGTACGGAAGAACTGCCTGTGCGCGTTCGAGTTTCGAATGAAGTGCGATCGGAAATGGACGCTGTCGTTTCACTTGATCTGCGTCCGGATTCACAGGGAGCAACGGCGACAAAAACAGTTCCACTGACCGCGTTGAGCGACGTGGAGCTGCTTCCTGAAATCGCCACCATTCTTCACTTCGACGGGCGACGCATGAATGAAGTGCAGGCCTACGTGACGGCCGGCACTCTTCCTGCAGAAGTGCTTGCCGATTTTCAGCAGCGACTGGCAGATGCGAACTTCACGTTGCCGCCGGGATATTCAATGGAACTTGGTGGCGAGGCCGCTGAACGCAACAACGCGGTCGGGAATCTGATGGCGAACGTCGGCGTGCTGGGAGTCCTGATGGTCGCGACGCTTGTGCTTTCGTTCAATTCGTTTCGCATGGCGAGCATCGTCGGTGTTGTTGCATTTCTGGCCGTGGGGCCAGGCATCGGGGCATTGTCACTCTCTGGCTACCCGTTCGGGTTCATGGCCATCGTCGGGTCGATGGGGTTGATCGGCGTCGCGATTAACGATGCGATCGTCGTTCTGGCAGCGATTCGAGAAGACACTGAGGCCAGGACCGGTTCACCGAAGGCAATTCGCCAGGTTGTAGTCCGATCAACTCGCCACGTGCTGGCGACGTCTCTCACGACGATTGCTGGCTTCGCTCCATTAATACTTGGTGGAGGCGGATTCTGGCCGCCGCTCGCCGTTTGCATGGCAGGAGGAGTAGGAGCCGCAACAATTCTTGCTCTGACGTTGACGCCAGCGATGTATGTCATGCTGATGTGCCCCAAGTGTCCAATCCGTGCTGCGGATGCGTCATTGGCGACGGGTAACAAGCCACCGATCGGCGCCGAAGCGGCTGTCGTGTAGGCGGCAAGCGATTGAGTGACTTGGAGCTTGCGCGACTTGAGTAAACTGCCGGGCGAAGCCACACGTGATTGTTGATGTCGGGCGTCCGGCTTACGACAATCACTGCCTTGTCGTTCTGACTGCTCAATCAACGTGATGTGATTTACCGATCCGCTGGTGATTCTAATCCAGCAAGGTTGCTCCAGATTCTCATGCAATGACTCGCGGAGAACGGGGCCGAGGCAAGAAGTTGAAACTGTGTCAAAAGCTGTCGTACTGCTGAGCGGAGGTCTCGATTCCGCAACGATGATGGCGATTGCTCGTCATGAGGGGTTTGAGCCGTGCGCTCTCACCTTTCGATATGGGCAGCGGCACGCGGTTGAGATCGAGGCGGCTCGGCGAATCGTTCAAGTCATGGACGTGGCAGAGCATCTGGAAGTCGAGTTCGACCTGCGGTCGATGGGGGGCTCGGCGCTAACTTCAAGTATCGATGTTCCGAAAGACCGATCCACCGAGCAGATGAAGAAGGGGATTCCGGTCACCTACGTCCCGGCTCGCAACACGATATTTCTGTCTTTCGCGCTGGGCTATGCCGAAAGCTTGAAAGCACACCACATTTTTGTCGGCGTCAACGCTCTGGACTATACCGGGTACCCTGATTGCCGACCGGAATACATTCGGGCGTTTGAAACAATGGCCCGACTGGCGACTAAGTCGGCAGTTGAAACGGACGAGCCGCTAACTTTGCACACGCCTTTGATTGACCTGACGAAATCTCAGATCATCAAACGTGGCTTGGAATTAAACGTCGACTACAGCCTGACGAGCAGTTGTTACGACCCCGGTGAATCCGGCCAAGCTTGCGGGCACTGCGATGCCTGTTCGCTGCGTCTTGAAGGTTTCAGTGAAAACGGAATCAAAGATCCGGTGGCTTACCAGGATTAGGATTCTAATGCTGCGCTGAGTTTTCTGGTCAGATCGGCTATTGCGAATTCGGTAGGTTCAGGACGCAGCGGAAGCCGATGTTGGGGCTGCGTTCTGTCATGCGGATTCCTCGGCGGAACCATGCGGCCCAGGCCGGGCCGTCGCCTTTGACGACACGTTCACCTGATTGAGATGCTCGGCGGGGACCTGCCCAGTTTTTTCGACGGCTGGCGTCCATGATTGCCAGGTCTTCGTGGTTGGTTTCGCTGTAGAAATCCAGCATCCATTCCTGGGCATTGCCAGCCATGTCGAGCACGTCGTAAACGCTTTTGTCGTCAGGAAACATCCCGCACGGATCTACCTGGCCGAGCTTGCGAGGTTCGCTCCAAAGTGGTCGGCCGTTGCCCCAGGGCGCGGCCAGGCCCTGACTTCCGCGAGCAGCTTTTTCCCATTGAGCTTCAGTGGGTAGTTCCCGCCGAGATGCCTGTGCGTAGGCTCGGGCTTCTACCCAGGCAACTCCCAATGCTGGGAAGTCTGACGGGGCGTCGACGTTGATTGACTTTTCGACGACCTTCCCTGTCTTGATTGACTGGCTGCGAAACGAGGAATACTGAGCGACGTTCACTTCAAGCTTCGAGATGTAAAATGCACTGAGTGGGATGAGAACTTCCGGGGCGCGATCGTCCGGACCGTCTCCGGTTCCGAGCACTGAATCACCGGCTGGGATCAGCACCATCTCTGACTGATCTGCCTTACAGATTATTCGGGATGGCCAACCGTCGACGATTGGTGCACCAGCGATGGCGGTGAAGCCGGCTGGCAGCAATGCATTGTTAGTGCTTCCGCTTGTCGTCGTTTGGTCTGGTGTGTCGACTTCGAAACGCGATGAGCCTGCCGCTGGATCGATGGTCGCGACGAATCTGTCTTGCGGGCGTGAAGCTGGTGCTTTCCCCGCGGTCAGAAAGTTGGGCGGAGGGGCAGGGGCGAAGTCAAAGATATCATTAGGATCAACACCTGATAGGTCGATGGAATCGTCGACCTCTTCTTCGACGCGTTTCGCAAAACCGACAGGTGCTGAGCTGGCTCTCGGTCGCTCGGTTGCAGTCGGTGCCGCCGGTTCGGGCGTGCTGCTTCCGCCGCAGCCGGCCAGAAGCAGACTAAGGAGCACTGCCGAACAGAAGGTGCTGCGGCATCTTTGAGTGAAAGGTTGGTGCGCAAAGAAGCCTCGACGGCGTTCGCCAGTCGAGGCTTCTATTAAATCGCAATTAGACTTCGACATGAAACACGCTCCACAATGAAATGGCTCACGTAAGAGCAATCTCGTCCGGGCGTCGTCACCTGTCGCAAAGCCAACCCGAACACCGATGCAGGGCATCAGTATGCCGAGTTCAGCCACAGACTGCACACATCAAAGTGGGCAGTTGAGCCACAGAGTCTATTCGGCCTTCTTTTCCCGGCGTTCTGCAAGGCGGGTTGCCTTACCGACGCGATCACGCAGGTAGAACAGCTTGGCTCGGCGAACGACACCGTGTCGTTTGACTTCGAGTTTGGCGATCTTTGGTGAGTGAACCGGGAAGATTCGCTCAACGCCTTCGCCAGCGACTAGACGCCGAACGGTGAACGTTGCAGTCACGCCGTTTCCTCGGCGATGTGCAATCACAATTCCGGAGAACACCTGGATTCGCTCCTTGGTGCCTTCCTGAATTCGGCAGTGAACGTCGACAGTGTCGCCGACTTCGAACGACAATGCTTCTTCTCGAAGACTGCCCAGTTCGACAAGATCTAATGCTTCGTTTCGCATGATTCCAACCCTTTATCTGGCGGCAGAGGTGCGGTTCGTTTTTCGAAAAGCACTTGCCCTCTCGATCTGAGATGTTTCTGTCGGATGTTGCCGACTAAGCCGGGATGCTGCAGCCGATGGTTGCAGCAAGTTTGTTTTGACTGTTGGGCGGTTGCTCGCAACCGCCGTGTTTAACGCTTCTTCTTTTTCGTTGATTGATCCTCTTCGGGATATCTTTCCCGATAAGAATCAAAGATGTCTTTTCGACGTTCCTGAGTCGCTTTCAGGGACTGTTCCTCTTCCCAGCGAGCGATCTCTTTATGGTTTCCACTGAGCAGAACGTCTGGAACACTCATCCCGCGAAATTCGCGAGGCCGTGTGTACTGTGGGTGTTCCAGCAATCCTTTTTCAGCGAATGAGTCGTACCTGCTGCTTGTTTCGTCGCCAAGGACTCCCGGAATCATCCGGATGACCGTGTCGATAATCAGCATCGCCGGCACTTCGCCGCCGTTGCAGATAAAGTCGCCAACGGAAATTTCCATCGGCTGAAGTCCCTGACGAATCCGCTCGTCAAAGCCTTCGTATCTTCCGCAAAGAAGAACCAGTCTCTTGTGATCAGTCGCCAGTTCGGTGACCAGCTTGTGATCCAGCTTTCGCCCTTGCGGGGTCATCATGATCAGTTGGCCGGGTTCTTCTGCATCCGCCTGAACGGCTTCGACACAGTCGTAAACCGGCTCGCACGAAAGCAGCATTCCCGGGCCGCCACCGAACGGTTTGTCGTCGACCGACTTTCGTTTCCCTTGAGCCCAGTCACGATAGTTCCACGTTCTGACGTCAACCAGGCCGTTTTGAATGGCCAGTTTCAGCAGACTTTGCCCGACGTATCCGGAGAACATTTCGGGAAAGAGTGTCAGAACGTCAAACCGCATGAGCGTGACAAGGTGACGAGGGTTGTCGACAACGTAGCGGCAGAAAAACGAGGGAGTGAAACATCACCGTTTTCAAGTCCTCACTCTGCCACCCGCTCAGCAACAGCAGCAGATCACTCTGCTGCGGCTGCTTCTTCAGTTGCTTCTGCTGAGGCTTCGGCAGCCTCTTCTGCTGGAGCTGCCTCTGGTGCCGGTGGGTCAGGCTGTTTTGGAGCCTGAGCTTCCGGTGGAGCGTTGGTCGCACCCCAGTCGTTCTTCTTCAGTTTCTTGATCAGCACGGCGACCTTTTCGGTTGGCTGTGCACCAACGCTCATCCAGTAGTCGAGGCGCTCCATGTTGAGCGTCACTCGCTGCGACTTGTCCTGGACCATCGGGTCGTAGTGCCCGATGTCTTCGATCGTCTTGCCATCGCGCTGCTTCTGCGCGTCCATCACCGAGATTCGGTAGAACGGTCGGTGTGTCCGCCCCATACGTTTCAGTCGAATTCGAACCACTTGCCAGTTACTCCTTGTGAACGAGCATCGCCAATGGGCGAGGCTACTTGTTGCGCTTCCGCGCTTTCTTCTTGTCTTGACGTTTCTTCTTCTTGAGGTCCTTCTGCTTTGCGCTGTTTTGAGGACCTCGTTTACTTCGCTGTTTCTGCACTTTGAAGTTGCCGCTGGGGTCGCTGTTTTTAGCGATGTCCTGAACCGCCTTCATGCGGTCCATCGCTCCCATGCCGGACATCCGCTTCATCATCGTCGCCATCTCGCCGAACTGTTTAAGTAGAGCGTTGACTTCTGACGGCTCGACACCACAACCAGTCGCGATTCGGTTGCGACGGCTGCGATCTATCTTCGACGGATGCTCACGTTCGTGTTCCGTCATCGAGTTGATGATGCCGTCAACTCGCTTCAGCTCTTTCTCTGGATCTTCACCGGAAGCACCCAGAGCGTCGGACATTCCGCCGAGCCCGGGGATCATCTTCATGATGTCCTTGACCGAGCCCATGCGCTTGACCATGCGCATCTGTTTCTGGAAATCGACAAGCGTGAACTTGCCTTCGCTCATCTTCTGCTGAGCGTCTTCCATCTCCTCTTCGGAGATTTCCTGTTGAGCCTTCTCGAACAGAGTGACGACGTCACCCATGCCGAGGATTCGACTCGCCATCCGGTCTGGATGGAAAAGTTCCAGCTTGTCGAGCTGTTCGCCAACGCCGATGAATTTAATCGGGACGCCGGTCACTTCTTTGACCGAAAGCGCCGCACCGCCGCGAGTGTCTCCATCGAGCTTGGTGAGAATCACACCGTCCAGCTCGAGAGCATCGTTGAATACTTTGGCACTGTTGACCGCGTCCTGCCCGGTCATCGCGTCGCAAACGAGCAGAATCTGATGCGGCTGAACTCGCCGATCAATCTGCTCCAGTTCGTTCATCAGCTCGTCGTCGACGTGGAGTCGGCCGGCCGTGTCAAGAATGACAACGTCCGCGCCTTCTTTCTTCGCCTTCGCGACGCCGTTCTGGCAAACTTTCAGCGGAGTGCTGTTGGCGGGGTCTTCCGTGTGAACCGGAACTCCGACCTGCTCACCAACGACTCGCAACTGCTCGATAGCGGCCGGACGCTGAAGGTCGGCAGCGACGAGCAATGGCTTGCGGCCTTCAGCCTGCAGAAGCTTCGCGAGCTTACCGCATGTTGTGGTCTTACCAGCTCCCTGCAGACCACACATCATCAGGACGGTGATGCTGCCTTTGACGAAGTGGAGCGAGTGGTCAACCGGGCCCATCAGATCGATGAGTTCCTGATTGACGATTCCGATAATCTGTTCGGTCGGGCTGATCGACTTCAGAACATCGTCACCGATTGCTCGTTCGGTAACACGCTCGATGAAGTTCTGGGCGACGTCGTAATTGACGTCGGCTTCCAGCAGCGCTTGCCGCACTGTCTGCATACCTTCGCGAATGCTGGCCTCAGTGAGGCGACCGCGATTCACGAACGACAGCGCGCTTTTTAAGTTGTCGGTAATGCCTTCAAACATTCCGGAGCCGATTTGTCGTCAGAGGTCGTAAACTCCTGCGACAACGCAGCTTAAGTCTCGACGTGATCTATTCTGTAGTAACCGCTTGGCGTCAAAACGCGGCGGTGGGCGGGCAGTCTACGGACAGACTGAGCCAATATCAACGCAGCCATCACTCGTTGTCCGGGTGCGTCATTCTCGAATCGTGTGGTAGCCATCGACCATCGACCATCGGCTTGTGGCTGTGAGCTGCTGCCGCAAATCTCATGGAACCATCAAAATCATCAATGTTTATCCAAACCAGTCAAGCGCCGGACTCATCGTTTCCGATAGATCAGAACGCTGGTGTCTACATATAGCGTAGGCCTACCAGTCGTATGGCGGAGGCATTCCTCAAAAGGACGCAGGGCTATGAATGTTTTAACGGGTCAGAAATATTCGCATCTCCGGCTTGGAGCAGCCGTTGCGGTGTTGTCAGTGGTCATGTCCGGGTGTTCGAGTCCCGACAAATACACAGCACCTCCAGAACATTCTCAGGGGCCATGGACAGTCAAGTTAAATCGCGGAGTGTATCGATACTGGCTTGAGATGGGGCATTTTCACACAAGCTGGCTTGGAACTGCCGCTCAGTTTGCCGCCATTGGCGAAGAGGCTCCGGAAGTTGAACAGGTCGCTTTCGCAGGCAAAGCACCGACCTATTCGTTTGATGTCAAACACGCGGGCGGAATCACGGCTCACGTCAGAGCTGGCTGTGAAGATTCTGGTGAGGTGGTGAATCTTGGGTTTACAAAGGTGCCGAAACCAGGCGTGATGGTTGGGTCAGTCACTAGCGATGGGCGATTGCTCGGGGAAGTTCGATTCGACGGGAAGTTGTCTCCGGAAGAGTCGTCTCAAGCTCCGGTTGAGTTTCCGATCGGGAGCATTAATTGCACGATAGGCGAAATCGATATCGTTGGACGATCTGAAGAGATGCCCACCTCAAGCCAGTCGTCGGGCCTCTCAAGAGGGCTTGAAGGGTTGTTTGAAGCAGGCCCGAATTGGATCACTGAGTATCGATGGAAGGGGCAGGTTGTAGCAACGATGGATGGCACGGCAGACGCCCGAATCACGTTTGAGCCAGAGCTGCCGACAGAAGGGCAAATCTGTGTCGCATCAGCGATGGCAATTCGACTCGCTCAGGCAGAATTCGCACGCCAGCAACAATTGGCAAATGATCTTGCCGCAACGTCGCGAATAATGGCAAGGTGAGAGTGTTTGGGAATGTCGGAATCTCAGGCCGCCACGGCCTCGGTCGCGGAGAAGGTGAATTCTCCAGACTGGGCGCTGACGGTGATGACTGCTCCGTCCTCAAATCGGCCGGCCAGAAGCTCTTTCGCCAGAGCATTCTGGATCCGTTGCTGAATCGCCCGTTTCAGAGGCCGGGCTCCGTACGCGGGCTCGTACCCTTCTTCGGCCAGCAGATCGCGGGCTTCGTCCGTGACGATCAGTTGGAGATTGTTCTCTTCGACGAGTTTCTGCAGGCCTTGCAGCTGCAGATCGACAATCTGCCGAATTTCCGTCAGGCCGAGCGGGTGGAAGACGACTGTCTCGTCGACGCGATTCAAAAACTCTGGCAGGAATTCGCGACGCAGAGCTTCCATCGCCGCGTTCCGGATTTCGTCTTCGCTGGATGACTCGGCCATTTCCATGATCTGATGACTGCCGATGTTCGACGTCATGACGACGATCGTGTTCGAGAAATCGACCGTCCGCCCGTGGCTGTCTGTCAGCCGCCCGTCATCGAGAAGTTGCAGCAGCACGTTAAAGACGTCTCGATGAGCTTTCTCGATTTCGTCCAGCAGGATGACCGAGTACGGCTGCCGGCGAACGGCTTCGGTCAGCTTGCCGCCTTCTTCGTAACCGACGTAACCCGGAGGGGCACCGATCAGTCGCGAGACGGCGTGCTTCTCCATGAACTCGCTCATGTCGATGCGAACCATGTTTCGCTCGTCGTCAAACAGGAATCCCGCCAGAGCCTTGCACAGTTCCGTCTTACCGACGCCGGTCGGTCCGAGGAAAATGAACGATCCAATCGGTCGGTTGCGGTCCTGCAGTCCCGACCGCGAACGCCGCACTGCGTCCGAAACAGCGACGACCGCTTCGTGCTGATTGATCATCCGTTCGTGAATTCGGTCTTCCATTGAAAGTAGTTTTTCGCGTTCGCCTTCGAGCATTTTCGAAACCGGCACGCCGGTCCAGGTGCTGACGACTCGGGCGATGTCTTCGGGAGTGACCTCTTCTTTAAGCAGGCGGTCACCGTCGGGCGTTTCCGTTTCAGCGAGCTTCGACTCAACTTCTTCGAGTTTTGTTTGAGCATCTTTGATTTGCTGCTCGACTTCGTAAGCTCGCATGAAGTCTTCGTTCGAGTTCGTCTGCCGAGCACGATTAAAGACTCGTTCGTACTCGGTGCGGAGCCCGTCGATTTCTTCCTTCAACGGTTGCACGCCGGAGAGTGCCTGCTTTTCCGTCTCCCATTGAGCCTTCAGTTGATTCACGCCTTCCTCGCGGTCCGCGATCCTTCGCTGCAAATCTTCCAGACGCTGCTGGCTGTCGGCGCTTGTTTCTGTTGCTAAGGCGGCGGCTTCGATCTGCATCCGAGTCAGCTCTCGCGTGGCTTCGTCGACTTCCGCGGGCATTGAGTCGATTTCCATCCGCAGCCGACTGGCCGCTTCGTCGACCAGATCGATCGCCTTGTCCGGCAGAAAACGATCCGAGATGTACCGGTCCGACAAAGTTGCCGCCGAGATGATCGAGTCGTCCGTGATGCGGACTCCGTGGTGAGATTCGTATCGTTCTTTCAGGCCTCGCAGGATCGAGATCGTGTCCTCGACATTCGGTTCCTGAACGAGCACCGGCTGAAATCGTCGTTCCAAAGCCGGATCTTTTTCGATGTGCTTGCGGTATTCGTCGAGCGTCGTCGCGCCGACGCAGTGCAGCTCGCCTCGGGCCAGAGCTGGCTTCAACAGGTTGGACGCGTCCATCGCTCCTTCGCTGGCTCCGGCACCGACGACGGTGTGCAGCTCGTCGATGAACAAGATGACCTGGCCGTTCTGAGTCGGTCACTTCTTTCAGTACGGCTTTGAGTCGATCTTCGAACTCGCCGCGGTATTTGGCACCGGCGATCAACGCTCCCATGTCGAGAGCGACGACGGTTTTATCTTTCAGGTTCTGCGGAACATCGCCCGTTGACGATGCGATGGGCGAGACCTTCGGCGATTGCCGTTTTGCCGACGCCAGGTTCGCCGATCAGTACAGGGTTATTCTTGCGACGTCTTGAGAGAACCTGGATGACTCGGCGGATTTCGGTGTCGCGACCGATGACCGGGTCGATTTTTCCCTGCCGAGCCTGCTCGACCAGATCGATGCCGTACTTTTCGAGAGACTGGTACTTCTCCTCGGGCGACTGATCGTTGATCGTCTGCCCGCCGCGGATCGTCTTGAGAGCTTCCAGAATGTCGTGCTCGCCGACTCCGTGCAGGTTGAGCAGTTTCTTTGCTTCGGTGTCGACTTTGATCAGGCCGATCAGCAGATGTTCGGTCGACAGAAACTGATCCTTCATCAGATCAGCCTGCTTCTGCGCGGCGTCAAAAACCTGCATCACTTCCGAGCCGAGCCCGACCTGAACTCCAGCTCCGGAAACTTTGGGTAGTCGGTTCAACTCGGTGTCGGTTGCCTGGCTAATTTGATCCGGGCTTGCTCCGATCTTTTGAAACAGCGGACGCACCACGCCCTGCTGTTCATCAAGCAGTGCCCGCAGCAAGTGCATGGCGAGAAGCTGTTGATGGTTGCGGTCTTCGGTCAGTTGCTGAGCTCGTTGGACGGCTTCCTGAGCTTTGACCGTCAGTTTGTCGAATCGAATGGACATGTTTCTTCTCCCGATGAAGTTGCGGTGCGCGCAACGGTGACGCAGAAGACGAACGATGGAACAAGCCGCGGCCATCGCGGCTGTTGGAAGAGCAAGTGAATTCAGAATCGGCTCGCGTTGAGCCGTCACAGTGAGGCGGGATTCAGGATCGGTTTTTCAGCTTCGATCCGAAATCCGGCCCCACGGCGGCGGCGTGCCGGAGGGAGTGGCACGCCGCCTCGTGGAGTCAGCGATTGTCGTTACTACTTCTTCTCGAATTCGGCGTCGATGACGTCGTCGTCTCCGCCGCCACCGGCTGCTGCTCCGGCGGTTTCAGGTTCTGGTGCTCCGCCTTCGGCGGCAGCTTGCTCGTAAAGAGCAGCGAATGCCTGGGCGGCTTGCTGAAGTTCGTCGATGGCCGATTTGATCTTGTCGGCATCGTCGCCTTCGGCAGCTTCTTTCACCTTAGTAATGGACGCTTCGATGGCGGACTTCGATGCGTCGTCCAGCTTGTCGCCGAATTCGGTGATCGATTTTTCTGTCTGGAACGTCAGTGACGAAGCCTGATTCTTGATGTCTGCCAGGTCGCGACGCTGCTTGTCTTCTTCCGCGTTGGCGTCGGCGTCCTTTCGCATCTTTTCGATTTCTTCGTCGGATAACCCGCTCGACTGCTCAATGCGAACGTTCTGTTCTTTGCCGGACGCTTTGTCTTTCGCCGAAACGTTCAGGATGCCGTTCACGTCAATGTCGAATGTGACTTCGATCTGCGGCACGCCTCGCGGTGACGGTGGGATGCCGTCCAGGTTGAACTGTCCAAGCTGGCGATTGTCGCGAGCCATCGGTCGTTCGCCCTGGAAGACGGTCACGGTGACGGCCGGCTGGTTGTCGGCAGCGGTCGAGAAGATTTCGCTCTTCGTAGTCGGGATCGTCGTGTTTCGTTCAATCAGGGCTGTCAGGATTCCGCCTTCGGTTTCGATACCGAGCGACAGTGGTGTGACGTCCATCAGGACAACGTCGGTGACTTCGCCCGAGATGATGCCGCCCTGAATGGCTGCTCCCACCGCGACGACTTCGTCCGGGTTGACGCCTTTGTGAGGTTCGCGGCCGAACAGTTCTTTGACGAATTCCTGAACCTTCGGGATTCGAGTTGAACCGCCAACCAGCACGACTTCGTCGACTTCGCCCTTGCCGAGCTTCGCGTCTTTCAACGCGCTGACGACGGGGTTTCGGCAACGCTCGACGAGTTTGTCGATCAGGCGTTCGAAGTCCGATCTAGAAATCGACATCTGAAGATGCTTCGCGCCGGAAGCGTCGGCCGTGATGAACGGCAGATTGATGTCAGTGTTCTGCTGGCTGGAAAGTTCCTTCTTGGCTTTCTCAGCGGCTTCTCGAAGTCGCTGCAGAGCCATTGCGTCGCTTCGCAGGTCGATGCTGTTTTCTTTTTCGAACTGGTCAGCGATGTGGTTGATCAGCTCTTCGTCGAAGTCGTCACCACCCAGATGAGTGTCACCGTTGGTGCTGAGCACTTCGACCAGCTCGTCGCTGACTTCCAGGACGGAGACGTCGAACGTTCCGCCACCGAGGTCGAAGACAGCGATCTTCTGATCCTGCTTTTTCTCCAGGCCGTAAGCCAGAGCGGCTGCTGTTGGTTCGTTGATGATTCGCGAAACTTCGAGCCCCGCGATCTGGCCGGCGTCTTTGGTGGCCTGTCGCTGAGCATCGTTGAAGTAAGCAGGGACAGTAACGACAGCCTTATTCACCTTGTGGCCAAGGTAGCTTTCAGCTGATTCCTTCAGCTTGCGAAGAACGATTGCCGAGATTTCCGGCGGCGTGTGCTCGTTCTCGTTGACTTTGATTTTGACGTAGTCATCAGCTCCGCCGACCACGTTGTAAGGGACAATCTTTTCTTCGGAAGCGACTTCGCTGTGGCGTCGCCCCATGAATCGCTTGGCTGAGTAGATCGTGTTGTGCGGGTTCGTGACCGCTTGGCGCTTGGCTGGCTCGCCGACGAGCGTTTCGCCTTTATCGGTGAACGCGACGACGCTCGGCGTCAGTCGGTTGCCTTCGAGGTTCGCGATGACCTTGGCTTCTTTGCCTTCCATTACGGAAACGACAGAGTTGGTTGTGCCCAGGTCGATGCCGATGACTTTTTCGCCTTCAGCCATGATGTCTCTCCTTTGAGTTCTCAATTTATCTGTGGAGGCTTGTCGTTAATTGACGCAGCCATCCGATTTTTGCCGCACATCAGCAGCGGATTTCCGCCAGCGACCCGATGTCGCGAGGCCCGTGCGGGCGAGTTTCGTCAGTTGATCCGTAGGAAAGCAAAGGTCGTGCCAATGCTTCTTCTGCGACGCTGCAAGTGCTGTATCTGTATATCTATTAGTTAGTTACGAAGAGAATCTGTCTGTGAGTCACTCAGTCGGAGAATGCCATTTTGGCAAGTTTTCGGTGCTTCACGTCCGCTCGGAGCGGTCGGCCAATTTGGCAGAGGCGGCCCGGTGGCGATGAGAAAGACGCTTTGCCGGCTCGCAGAACGGGAGAATAGCCGGCTGGCTGAGAATGAACATCTGACTTCGTTGAATCGGGAACGGGTAAGTCGTACTGTGAGCCTCGTTCCGAACTGGCTCTTTCGTCCGCCTGGAGAGAAGGCTGTCCATGATCCTCACCGGTCACGAGATCAAGCAGCAGCTCAATAAGAATATCGTCATTGAGCCGTTCGACGAAAAACAGCTCAACTCGAACGGGTACGACCTGCGCCTGCACGACGAGTTGCTTGTCTACGAGGAAATCGTGCTCGACATGCAGCGTCCGAATCGGCTGCGGCGGTACACGATTCCGGAAGAAGGGTTCGTCCTTAATCCGAACCAGCTTTACCTCGGCCGAACTCTGGAACGCACCGAGACGCACAACCTCGTTCCAATGATCGAGGGGCGGTCGTCGGTCAGTCGGTTGGGGCTCTTTGTGAACTGCACGGCCGGCTTCGGCGACATCGGTTTCAGCGGTTACTGGACGCTGGAGATCTTTGCGGTCCAGCCGGTGCGAATTTACCCGGGCATCCCGATCTGCCAGATGTTCTACCACACGGTCGAAGGCGACATCACCGAGTACACCAGCCGGAAGTACCAGAACAACGACGACATCCAGCCGAGTCTTCTCTACACGGAATTCGAAGAAGAGAAGAAGGATCCTCAGATGCGATTGTCGTTCGGGCAGGAGCGGTCCTGAGTCTCAAAGTCCGCTGAGCAAGGTTCGCCTTGCCCCGGCTAGCCTGCCGATGCTTCGAGGTGGGCTTCCACGCTGCCGAGCACGCTGTCCAGTTCAGCAAGTTCCTCATCGATCAGTGTGTCATCTTCTCCGAAATCGAAGGATGTATCGCCGTCCGTGAGCGAGTCGGAAGTTGCGTCTGGACAGTTCATCGCGATCTGTGCGAATTCCGATTCGACTTCCAGAAAGACTTCGACCAACCGAGGATCGAAGTGTTTTCCGGATTCGGATCGAATGATCTCGACGCAGCGTTCGTGAGCGTACGCGTCTTTGTAGACTCGCCGAGCCGACAACGCATCGTAGACATCAGCAATCGCCACAATCCTTGCCGACAGAGGAATCGCCTCTCCGGCAAGCTTTGATGGATACCCGGAACCGTCCCAACGTTCGTGATGAAAGACGGCGATTTCGTGGGCGAGTGTCAGGAAGTTCGAATCGCCCAGGCACTGCTGAATCTGCAGCAGGCATTCGCCACTGATCCGAGTGTGTGCCTGCATGCGTCGCCGTTCGTCGTCGGTCAGCCGGCCGGGTTTTTGCAGGATTGAATCTTCGATACCTACCTTGCCGATGTCGTGAAGCGCGGCGCTCGGTCGGATCTTCTGGATTAGCTCTGCCGAAATCTGACCTCTGAATTCCGGCCGTTGTGACGCAGTCTTCGCGAGCATTTCAGCGAACATCCCGACTCGGTCGAGATGTCCCTGCGTGTCGCCGTCTCGTGATTCCGCCAGTCGCGAAAGTCCAAGGATGACGGCATTGCGAGTTCGAGCCAGTGCTTGCCGATGGTGATCGACGCAGGCTTCGGAATGGTCCTGTTGGTCTCGGCAGTGCCGATAGATTTTGCTGAAGACAAGGTAGCCAATCGCGCCCTGCACGGAAGCGATCCAGATGAAGGCGCTAACAACCGGCGAGGACAAACCGCCGAGTGTCGCTGCCGAGACTTGAGAGGCGTCGGCAGCGTTCTGCATCGTCTGGTGAATCGCCAGCCCGACTGCCAGGCACGCAGCCTGAAGCACGGCGAGCAGCGAAAGGTGCTTCATCCACCATGCACGTCGCAGAGGGTGATTCAATCTGGACGGCTTGTTTGGTGCCGCAACGTCGGAAGCCTCGGCTTCGGCCTGACTCAAACAGACAATCGATCCGGTGTCAGCGCTGGAAAACGCTGACCAGAGCGACGTGTCTGGAGTGCCAGTTCGATCGGCCACAACTGCTGCCTTGTTGAAACGAAATTACGAAACTCACGCCCGCTTACAGGAACGGTAGTTTCCCGTCACGATTGGTTGGCGCGGGATAACGAAGGCTTGGAGTCGCCAAGCATCGCTCCTGAATACTTAGGTCGCGTACGGCGTGCGGTCAAAAAACTGTCGGCGTGCGGCTTATGGATTTACCTCCAGAATCGATGGGTCGTTCCGGTTATTTCGGTCAATCGGGTGGCAATTTGACCCGCTGAAGCGCGAGCACCTACGATCCCCGCCCACAGGAGCATCGTCCGGTGTCGAGTTCGCGATTCGGCACGAGTTACGCGATTGATGACGGCAGGAGCCACCATGCCTCGAAAACTGATCATTGACGCCGATCCGGGCATCGGCGATGCGCTGGCCATCGCGCTGGCGGCTCTCGACCCGAACATCGATCTGATCGGAGTCACCGCTTCTTCGGGCTGCGTGTCTGGCATGGTCGCGACTCAGAACATCCTTACCGTCATGGAGTCGGTTGACCCGGACAAGCATCCGCGTCTGGGAGCGTCAACGGCGTCACGACCGATTTTCCGACAAGGGGGCGTCGATCCACCAGGATTCCTCGACCCACTCCGGCTTAATGGAAACTACGGCCTGGGAACGGCTGAAATCGCTCTCGCACAACTCCATAATCAGCGAGAGTCGGCGAAGTTGATGATCGACCTCGTCAAGAACAATCCACACGAAGTCACACTGCTGACGCTGGGGCCGTTGACGAATGTGGCCATTGCGTGCGAGCTTGCTCCCGACTTTCTGGACTCGCTGCAAAGGCTCGTTTGTCTGGGAGGTTCGGTGGGAGTTGGCGGTGACGTCACTGCGGCTGCCGAGTTCAATATCTTCGCCGATCCGATTTCCGCTCAAACTGTTCTTCAGTCGGCCGCGACACGAACGCTGGTCCCGCTGGACGTTAGTAGCAAAACAGTCCTTTCGTACGATCAGTTTGACCGACTGAAACAGAACCGCCAGTACGCGTTTCGATGGTTCTTCGACGAACTGATCCCGTTCGCGCTGAGAGTGCATCACGAAGACCTCGGCCTTGAAGGCCTGCCGCTTCGCGAAGTGACCGCACTGGCGTCGATCGCCGAGCCTCGTCATTTCACGTCGCAAACCATGTCGCTCGCGATCGAGTTGCAAGGTGCACTGACTCGTGGAGCGACCGTGTTCGATCAACGAGGGATCGAACGCTGGCAGAACAACATCGACGTGATCGATTCAGTCGATACTCATGGCGTCCTCGACTACCTTGGGCAGATCGTGAGAAATGGTTAGCGTGACTTCCGGGTAGGGTGCTTCTTGACGCACCATCAGACTGAACGGTGCGTCAAGACGCACCCTACCTCAACTTTGATTTCAGAACAGAAAACGACCATGCATACTTCATTGACCTGCGCCATGTGCGGAACTGACCACGCGGTTGACCAGTTGCAGAACCTCTGCACCGAATGCCAGAAGCCGCTGCTCGCTCACTACGACCTGGACGCGATCAAGTCGACATTCACGCCGGACGCCGTTCGCAAGAGAACGATTCGATCGATGTGGAAATTCTGGGATGTGCTGCCGGTCAACGATCCGTCCGAAGCAGTATCACTCGGCGAGGGGCTGACTCCGTTGCTGACGTGCAATCGGACTGGCCCGTTCGAAGCATTCGACAATCTGTTTATCAAAGACGAATCGTTTAACCCAACGGGCAGTTTCAAAGCTCGAGGCATGTCTGCGGCGGTTACCCGGGCAAAGTCACTCGGAGTCGAAACCGTCGCGCTGCCTTCAGCCGGAAACGCGGCTGGAGCGGCAACGTACTATTCTGCACGAGCCGGCATGGGATGCGCCATTTTCATGCCCGAAGACACGCCGCCGGCCAACATCATCGAATCCGTCGTCGGCAACGCGAACGTCAACCTGGTCAACGGCCTGATTAGCGACTGCGGAAAGCTCGTTAAGCAAGGAAAGGACCGATTCAGTTGGTTTGACCTGTCGACTTTGAAAGAGCCGTTCCGCATCGAAGGCAAAAAAACGATGGGCTACGAACTGGCCTTCGACTTTGCCGACCACGCCGGCACAACGGAACTGCAACTTCCAGACGTCATCCTTTATCCAACTGGCGGCGGTACCGGCCTGATTGGAATGTGGAAGGCGTTCGACGAGATGGAGAAGCTCGGCTGGATCGGCTCCGAGCGGCCGCGAATGGTCGTCGTCCAGGCCGAAGATTGCTCGCCGATCGTCAAAGCGTTCGAAGCGGGCGAGGAACACGCTCCGTTGTTCGAGAACGCCGCGACCTGCGCAGCGGGACTGCGAGTTCCCATCGCCGTCGGAGACTTTCTGATGATCCGTGCCCTGCGTGAGAGCGGCGGTACGGCCATCAGCATTTCTGACGAAGCGTTGATGGACGGCGTGAAAGAAATGTCGGCTCACCAGGGAGTCTACGCCTGCCCGGAAGGCGGAGCCGTCTGGAAAGCCGCTCAGCAGTTGCTCGAAAGCGGCTGGATTAAACCGGAAGAAAAAGTCGTCCTCTTCAACACCGGAACCGGCTTGAAATACAACCATCTGTTTTCCGTCGACGGCCTGCCGGTGATCGATCACAACGACCCGACGTGTCTGGATCGGCTGGCGTAACGATCGGCATGAGTCGGGTGTTGACAAGCGGAGCGCAGGCACACCATTTCGAGTTTCGTAGGCTGGGACGCGTCCCAGCACAGACCTTAAAGCTGGGTCTCGACCCAGCCTACTCTGCCCCTACGTGCTCTTTCCGTCGCGCCAAGCCTGGGCTTCGTTCTGGCAGGCTTCGACTGCAGACCTGACAAAGGCGACCAGTTCGTCTTCGTGACCTTTGGCGCTGAGCCGCGAAACCTCGTCGGGGCACAGCGGCTTTCCGTAGACGACTCTGACTTTTTGTGGCCAGAAGCGGACGCCGCCGCGCGGCATGGCTTCGTGGGCTCCGGCGATGCCGACGGGGTAGACCGGCACTTTGGCTCGGCGAATCATTGAGATGAATCCCGGTTTGAATTCGCCGACTTTGCCGTCGGGGCTCCGGGTTCCTTCGGGAAACAGGCCGACCAGGAATCCATTATTCATTCGTTGCAGAGCCGTGCGAATGGAAGCCGTGCCGGGAGCGTCCCGGTTGATTGCCATCACGTAGGTGTTGCGAAGAACCCAGCCGATGACTGGCACTCGAAACAGCGAGTCTCTTGCGAGGTAGCTGACGGGCCGTTGCAACGCCACGCCGACGAGTGGCGGATCCAGAAAGCTTTGATGGTTGATCAGGACGAGGCCGCCGCCAGTCTTCGGGACGTTCTCAAGCCCGCGAGCCTGGAACCTCAGCCAGAACATAAAGACGACCCGCATCATGTACTGCAGGGTCAGCCAGACAATGTTGCGGCGAGTCGGGTGGGGCGAAGAATCAGCCGGTGGGCTCATGGCAGGAAACGCAAAGTGAGGCGGCAGGAAAGGGTTCGAACGGTCGAACCACCTTATACCTGGTGAACCTTCTTCTCGCGAATGACCTGTGAGTTGCTTTCGCTGATTTTGACGCCGAACGTTTCGCCGATCTTTACGGCTTCGCCTCGGCAGTAGAGCCGATTGTCAACGTAAACGTCGAGCGGCGAATCGTACGGTTTGTCGAACATCAGCAACGCGCCGGGAGCGATACGCCGCAACTGCTCCAGCTCCAGCTTTCGTTCCGCAATTCGCACGATGACGTTCACCGGAACTTTGTTGATTCTTGCGACGCGCTTGGCCAATGCCGGATCAAGCGGCGCCGGTTCAGGCTCGGGAGTTGCTGCTGCTGGAGTTGCCTGGTCGGCTGCCGAGGCGTCATCCGTCGCGGCAGATTCGTCTGCTGCCTGTTCAGTAATTGGATTGGTGACTGGCATGACGAGGTGGATCGTCGCTGCGGTCTCACCGCCCGCAACGGTCGCCGACAGCTCCAGCATTCGAGCCGCTTCAGTCGGCTGGCTGGCTTCCAGATGAGCACGCAGATTTTCGCAAGTGAGCGACTTTTCTTCGAGCGGCTCCAGCTCCATCGGCACCATTCCGACGGACCATTCCATCGGCAGCGTTTGAAGTTGCGACGCCTGAGAATCCGTTCGGGCTTTTGTACCAGTCAGGAATCGGCAGGTCTTCGGGGATCAGACAGAGAATGCCGAAGTCGTCATACTTAAGCGTGACGACGATCCCCGGCTGTTCTGAGATCTTGCCCAGAATTTCCTCCGAGCCTTTAACTTCCTTCGCCGGGCTCCAGCTGAAACTCGCCGCTCAGGTTCGTGCTGAGCGACTGCGTCAGATCGCCGATGTTTGAACGGCATCCTTCGAAGATCTGGTCGATCAACTCGTCTGTCAGTTCAGCCATGCGGTGTCCCTGTTAGAAAATGTCTGCGTCACGCGTCGACGGAGAATCCCTGCTCAGCAACGTAGTCTCCGAGTTCTTTCGCATCGACCGGTCGGCCGCCACAGGTCGCATCTGTTTCTGATTGAGTGGCACCTCGCATAAGATTCAGGCAGATCCCTCATTGCCAATTAACAAACGACGGAGACGTCTGAATGTCTCGCCCGCGAAATCGCAGCAAATTCCGCTTTTCAGGTTGGTTGCCGAA
>CALSLT010000026.1 GCA_943787265.1 uncultured Planctomycetaceae bacterium
AACCGGTCGACAGTCTCGTCTCGGAAAGCACATCAGTAGTAGAATTCACGCACGAGCGCAAGTCGACCTGCCTTTTGCAGACCCCCCTGAAGTGCGCGTCGGCCCTGGGTCTGTTTCGCTGCGGCATCTAATCTTGGGTACGACATATCCATCCAAAGATCAGGGAAGAAATCGCATCGCATTCAGACCGACTCAGGTGACCAACGCTGGTCTTGCGACCATAGTTCGTCATCATTCAATTGACGCATTGAATCTGCGGGATCTTGCTATCACGGATCAGGGCATTGAGTCAGTTGCGCACATGGCTATTCGCGATTGGAACCTAACTGGCACGCTCGTGACAGATGAAGTGAGTCATTCGTTCGTTAGTAATGCTTCGCTGAAGCGGGTCGTTTTTAGCGAGGCAATCCCTTCGTTGGTGGTTTCAAATTGTGATCCCCGTAGCTTTACTGACACGTTGGTTACGGCAGTCGGCTGTGAACGACTACAAGAACTCAGGCCAAAGCTTCAAATTGTGTACCCGATGCATGCGATGATTATCCTTCCTCAGCTTCCAGATATTGACGAAGTAACGTATGCCCGACTGGAAGCTGGCAAAGGAAAAAGCAACGAACTCTCCCCGAATGAGCTGTCGACTATCAACAATGCAATTCGCGGGCAAAAATGGAACAAGGTTACTGGCCAACTCGCGAGAGCCCACGACAAGAAGTTCGTCGAAATGAAGACAAAACAGAGTACATGGCGTATCTATCGTTATCACGCAAATCTATTGGTCATGGCTTGGAACAGCTGCTATTGGGCAGCAAGACTGGATTCAGATACCGTTTTCACGGTTAACGAGATGTTTGGAGAGCTCCCATAGCAGGGCCACGGGTGACATCAGGGCCGACGCGCACTTCAGGGGGGTCTGCAAAAGGCAGGTCGACTTGCGCTCGTGCGTGAATTCTACTACTGATGTGCTTTCCGAGACGAGACTGTCGACCGGTTATGGAGAGCCATCAATGCAGGTAGTAACACACGACGATGCTGTTTCGATTCTGGAGTATTTCGATGATCTGGAGGATCCTCGCAGCTCGATCAATCGGCACCATCTGCTGTCAGACCTGATTGTCATCAGCGTGTGCGGAGTGCTCGCAGGCGCGGATGGTCCGAAAGCGATTGGAGTGTGGGCGCGGGCGCACGCGGCGTGGTTGAAGAAGTACCTCGAACTTCCCCACGGCATCCCGTCTCACGACACGATTGGCCGACTGCTGGCGGCGCTGCGGCCAGCCGCCTTTCAAGCATGCTTCGAGCAATGGATTGCAAGTTTGCGTCAACGGGACGCTGGTGGCCTCACTGATGAGGTGATCGCGATTGATGGTAAAGCTTTGCGGCGTTCGCATGACCGGAAAAAAAGTCTCGGACCGTTGTTTCTTGTGAGCGCCTGGTCCGTGCAGCGAGGAATCAGTCTGGGACAGTTGGCGACCGAGGAGAAATCCAACGAAATCACGGCGATTCCCGAGCTGATTGATCAAATCGAGCTGAACAACGCGATCGTGACCATCGATGCGGCGGGCTGCCAGAAGAACATTGCCGCAAAGATTGTTGACAAAGGTGGAGACTACCTGCTGGCTCTGAAAGGAAACCAGGGCACGCTGTATCAGGGGGCGATGGACTGGGTGATCGAGCAAATGGAAAACGACTTTTCCACAACCACCGTTGAGCGGTATGTAGAAACGACGAAAGGTCACGGTCGCGAAGACACGGTGGAGTACTTCCATCTGCCCGTCCCAAAGACGCTGCCTGGTGCGTCACTGTGGAAGGAGTTGAAGACGATTGGCGTGGCCGTTCGAACGAGTCTACAAGGCGGAAAAGAAACCACTGACATTCGCTTCTTTATCTCGTCGCTGAGCTTGGGAGTACGTCGTTTCGCAGCAGCAGGTCGTGGTCACTGGGGAATCGAAAACAGTCTGCACTGGTGCCTGGACGTGACGTTTCGAGAGGATGACAGTCGAGTCCGTGACCGCTTTGCCGCCGACAACCTGGCATGGTTGAAACGTTTCGCGATCAGCCTCCTGAAGCAGCAGAACGACAAGGAAAGCATCGCCATGAGACGACGAATGGCCGGATGGAACGTCGACTACCTGATGCAAGTCCTTGCTATCAAACCCATTTAGTTTGCGTTTACCCTGAACGTATGCCCGACTGGAAGCTGGCAAAGGAAAAAGCAACGAACTCTCCCCGAATGAGCTGTCGACTATCAACAATGCAATTCGCGGGCAAAAATGGAACAAGGTTACTGGCCAACTCGCGAGAGCCCACGACAAGAAGTTCGTCGAAATGAAGACAAAACAGAGTACATGGCGTATCTATCGTTATCACGCAAATCTATTGGTCATGGCTTGGAACAGCTGCTATTGGGCAGCAAGACTGGATTCAGATACCGTTTTCACGGTTAACGAGATGTTTGGAGAGCTCCCATAGCAGGGCCACGGGTGACATCGATTGATTTCAGAGGGTGTTGGATGCACAGGTTGCTTGCCAACCTGTGTGCGAAGCACAAGAAGCATGCTGCAGGGTGACTGGCAGACCCAACTGAGACGAGCTGTTGTCGTTTCACGACCGTGTTTACAAGCAAACACCGCCACGCATCGCGATCCAGTTTCGCAGGAGCCGCCAAGACTCACTCTACGCAGCTCACCGAGGTTCGGCGTTCAGAGCATTATCAATTCTTGCGAGGGATATGGGTGATACTTCGCCCGCCCACGAGCAACGTTAGCGACAATTCTGAAGTTTCATTCAGAGCGCCATCTGTCTGACGCATCTTTCGAATCGGCATCAGGTCGATCGTCACGTTTTGTGAGATGATCGCTTCGCAACTGTCTCTGTTGGCGTCATGAGTGATCAGAATTTCGGTTGACTCCGGGGCTTCTTCAAGGAAGACAGGAGCCCAGAATGCTGCAAATACGTGGTCTTCGCAACCTCCGCCATAGCTCACTTCCAGTTGCAGAGTGTCCTCCACAAACTTCGACGAAACGATGTCGAACGAGTCTGACGGCATCGAGACCGGTAGCTCATCAACCACTTTCAGCTCGATACTTCCATTACGATCTGGCAGCGCCAAGTCATCACTTACCTGTGCCGAGTCAGCGGCATCAAAATTGTCTGGCCCGCTGCTGACTGTCTGAGCATGGTCACTCTCGTTGACGCACGACGCACAAAAAACGGCGATCAAAGCAACGATGGTCAGTGGCACGCGTGCATAAGCCATTGGGGCATTCCTTGACTGCGATTTCGTCGTGGGCCGATTGGATTTGTCGGAGAAGTGAACGACATCCATGCCAATCGTTGCCAACTTCGATTTTTACGATTCTGTAGCGGATTTCCTGGACGAATCCAGTCATCGTGACTCATGTTTCTAGACCACGAGTGACGCTGCTTGAATTGAGAGCATGTGGGATTGCTGTTGAAACTATCAGAAGTGACACGGCTGACACCGATTGATCTCCGACGGTGAAGGGTGGCACAGGTTGCTTGCCAACCTGTGTGCGAAGCACAAGAGGCGAGCTGCTGCAGTTTGAGCGGCAGACCCAATTGAGATGGACTCGGGTCTGCGCGCCATACAACCATACTGGCAGTGCCATCCGTCTGATCGAGATCATAGCCGTCGTCCAGCAGCTACTGCGGAATATTTCCGGCATCAAGCTCTGTTTGAATCTGATGCTTCCATCCATCACAGACCCGACTGAGACCCAACTCTAGAATCTCACGGGACTCACGAGTTTGTGTGGTTCTCGAAAGAAACTCAGCAAGCAGGAGATAACGTTGAGGATCCCACGGTCGACGTCGAACGTTACAACGAAGAAGCTTCTCGGCCTCACGATCGTGTTTGTAGTAATGCAGCGCCGCTGCCATTCTCTCCAAGATGTTCGACGAGTTTGCAGAATCCCTCACCTGACCAAATGCGCTGCGCATTGAATCCGATAGTCGTGCAAGGACTTTGTCGAACTGCCGTTCTAATACAGCACTTTGTTGTTCGACATCGGCCGCCGCATTAAACGGCGGTGAAGATAACATGTCGTGAATCAGGGATATCGACATTAATCTATCGACATCCCTCAGGCCAATGACCTCTTCTCGCTTGTCAGGAATTGGCACTCGCGACTCGGACCACAACGCATTTTCTACATCCTCTACAAGTACACGTGCAATCGCATCGGCGACGATCCACGATGCCTTTTGCGTAAAATGAACGTGTTCAAAGAACAGATCATTACCGGCCGCCCCGGAACTTGAATTGGCATTCAATAGCGATTCACAGTCGACGAAATTAGATTCACTTCTTCTTGCTGTCTCACGGACAATTCGCGCGAAAGCACTTGGGGCCCGAAAGCGACATCCATCTAGGTCACGAGCGCGGGAAAACGCAGCAGCAGCGGAATCCCTTTCACCCAGCCCAGCAAGACATTGCCCTCGGCGATAGTGTGCCAATGCATAACCAACGTCTAGTTCCCTGGCTCGGTCAGCTAATTCCAGAGCCTCGCTGAAGCAGTCTTCATTGATCAGTGACGCAGCAGATGAAAGGAGTTCGTCACGGTTTTCAGCAACTGATTTCGATACAGAGGTAGCCGAAATCGATTGAATTGGACTCTGGTCGCTAAGATTGCACGCCACACTACAGAATACAATTGGAATGTTATGATCAGTTCCGACGGCGACTATCTGCTCTAAATTTTCTCGATAACGATTAGTTGAAGTTTCGAACGCAGTCCCGTCAAGTGGGATCGCACGATCCTGCATCAGCAGTTGCGCGAGTTTGTTGGTCGGATCAGGCTCAGGTGCGATTGCTCGCATCAACAATTGAGGGAGTCGGTATCGGCGTAACAATGTAAGTGTAGAAGATGCTTTCGAAGATACACCACCGGGACCGTAGAATTCATTATGGCCAGAGTAAACGACTATAATATCCGGTTCAGCTGTGACGGATTGGCGAACCAGATCAAGAACCTGAAAACTGGTAATACCGACGATCCCACAGTTCAAAACTTCAACCGTACGTTTTGAAAGTTGTTTCTGCAGGATCAGCTCAATCTGTCGACTGAAGGCCAACTCTGTTGGCCAAGGGAATCCTTCAACGGTTGATGCGCCTACGACAACTACTCGAAACAGATCGGGTGATTGGGGTAGCACGAATGGACGAGATTCGGGACCACTCAAATCTCCCATGTCCCAATACGCAGCATCTACATCACCGTTTAGAACGTGCCACCCCGAAACAGTCGACTTCGGAAGTGGAACAACAAGACTGGTGTCAACTCCGAATTCCAGCAGATAGAAGACCCAATTGCCAAACAGCAAACCGACAACCGGAAAAATCACCGCTACTAACCGGAAAACATAACGTCGTCGCGTGCTCCGTGTTGAAGGTTCTGGATTCGTCTCAGATTCAGCAGAAGTATCGTTCATGAAGTCCTTTCGCCAAATTCTTGTCGTCGGGAAAATTGCGAGAGCCCACGAAAATCGGACAGGGACAGATTTGGTTTAGATGGCTGTTACGACGCCATAGTCCGCCGTCTCTTCAGTCGCATGCTCGCGAAACGCTGACCGTACTCGTTGGGTTGGATATATTCGAGCGTCGCATGTCTACGACGCCCGTTGTAAAATATTTAGATGTAGTTGAACACGCTGGGACGAATCGACTCACGGATGGCGTAAGCAGGGTAGTAGCCCAGACAGTCTGTTTTAGACCGTCTAGCAGCCCGTTGAAAAACTCGGCCGACTGACCTGGTCAGAAGATGCGTTCGCGCTATCCTGCTCGGTGTCTTGATATTGAGCGATGGAGGATGACTGATGGCTCTTGGTGAGCGTCGTTCGGAGCGGCAGCAGGAGTTGTGGGTGGCGACGGCGAAGTTGCCGGCGTCGATCGGGCATGTGTTTTACGACGCCCTGAATCGTGTGCTCCGTGACGGGGAGTTTGACAACTTTGCCGAGTCGCTGTGCGAGCCGTTTTACAAAGAAGGTGGTCGTCCAGGCATTCCGCCAGGCGTTTATTTCCGCATGATCTTTGTGGGGTACTTCGAGGGAATCGATTCGCAGCGAGGCATCGCCTGGCGTTGCCGGGACAGTCTGTCGCTGCGGAAATTTCTCGGGTACGAATTGCATGAGAACACGCCTGAGCATTCGAGCCTGACGCGCATCCGTCAGCGTCTTCCTCTGGAAGCGTTCGAGCAGGTCTTTGCGTTCGTGTTATCGCTGGTCGAAAAGCACGGGCTACTGAAAGGTAAGACCGTCGGCGTTGATTCGACTCTGCTGGAAGCCAACGCGGCAATGAAGTCGATCGTTCGCAAGGACACCGGCGAGGACTGGGAAGCATTCGTCCGCCAGTTGGCCGAAGCTGACGGCGTCGAGATCAAGAACGACGATGACCTGCGAAAGTTCGATCGAAAACGCAAAGGCAAGAAGGTTTCCAATCAGGACTGGCAAAGCTCAAGCGACCCTGACGCCCGCATCATGAAAATGAAGAAGGGGCACACGCACTTGTCGTACAAGCAGGAACACACGGTCGACCTGGAAACCGAAGCGATCCTGTCCGCCGAGATCTATTACGGCAACGAGTCCGACGGCAACACGCTGCTGGACAGTGTCAACACTGCCCAAGGCAACCTGCAACAGTCCGACAGCGAAGCGGTGATCAAAGAGGTCGTCGGCGACAAGGGTTACCACAAGAACGAAACGCTGGCGAAGTCCCGGGCGGATGAATTGCGAACATACATCTGCGAGCCGGATGGTCCGAACCGTCGCTGGACGGACAAGCCTGCCGATTACAAAAAAGCGTACTGTGCCAATCGACGTCGCCTGAAAACCGACCGCAACAAGCGTCTGCAAAAATTACGGAGTGAACGAGTCGAACGCAGCTTCGCCCACGTCTGCGAAACCGGCGGAGCTCGCCGCACCTGGCTGCGAGGCCTGGAAAACAACCGCAAGAAAGTGCGGCTGACAGTCGCCGCTCACAACCTTGGTCTGATCCTGCGAAAACTACTCGGCAGCGGCAAACCCCGAGAGTTCGCCGGTCTCCGAGGGCTGCTGTTTTCGGTGTTCTCGACCGTTCAGATTGCAACCAGACGCTGCCACAGACTCATCAGCTCCGCAAGCTCGTTCCACCGCCTCTACTGCCACCGCAAACACCATCCAATTCGGACCTCAATCTGCACACCATAATTCGACGATACCCTGCATTTTCAACGGGCAGCTAGGTGCCGCAGGCTCAAGAAGTCGTATCCTCAACTTTCGATGAAGTTAAAAGATCCGGCCACAATCGGATTCGTATGATGAAGTGTCTTGTCACCGCACGACACGGTCAGCTTGGCCTCCGAGAAATGTGACGCGAATCCATCGATGTAACAAAAACCATCTGTTTGCAACGGGTCATCCAACGACAAGACATTGCTGAAATGAGTCAATGCCTATTACCGTCGATGGGGTGGCGCCAGTATTGTGAAACGCTCAAATTGAGCCTTTATTCACACTCGCCTTTTAATTCACCATCAACCCCTTCGGCCGAGTCAGCTGACTCGGCAGGTGGTCAACATGCGATATCTCATCGCCACGTTCTTTGTCCTCGTGATGTCCTTTCAAAGTGCCGCCGCTGAAGAATGGCAGATCGCACGGCATCTCTTTTACGAAATTCAATACACAGACGAAAACGCGGACGAGCTGGAATCGATCAAATCGCAACTCACTTCGTTTCACGATTCATTCTGCAAGTCAGCCGGAATCGATTCTGAAGTCGTCGACAGCAGCGACATCAAGATTGAACTTCACCCCAGAGACAGTCGTACCGTTCGCGTTGGTTATGTCTCGATGGTCGGCGGAGTTTACAACAACAATGGCCGACGAGGTTATCGCGGCACGATTCGGATGCCAGGACCCGCGGCCTACGACGGGACTCGGAAGTCGACGAGCGGGCATTCGAAGAATCGCGACTTTTTTGACAAGCTGCTGATTCACGAAGTCTCGCCACTTTACCTTCAACTACTGGCTTACTCCGCTGATAGTCTCTTTCGTGGTCCCAGCTGGTTCATTCAGGGCGTTGAAGAGTATTTTGCCGTTTTCCATTCAACAAAGTATTGGCGAACAAAGGGCTATCGAGTCTACCACCAACGCCTGGCGGCGAAGCCTGAGACGATTGATACGGACTTCGGCCTCAACATTCGCGACCCGTACAACGACGGCTTCATCATCTTCAACTTCATCCGCGAGGAATTCGGCGAGGACGCAATTTTCAGACTGATCAAGTCCACAGAAAAGTCTTTCGGCAAACGGCTACGATCGGCAACTCAAGTCGAATTCGCCGATTTTGCTCGCCGCTTCGACACATGGAAGATCAAGATCACGCAGTGACTCACTCATTTTTTGCTTACTGTCCAGCTCCTCCGGTAGTCGCTGCCACGACGGAAATACCCGAGAGAACGGGTCGCCCAACGCGAGGAATCAGATCGAGCTTCAAGCTGCGGCCAGCTTCGACGTTGGCGAACTCGCGAACGAGAGCCGAGTTGCTGTCGCCGGAGTCGCGAGCGATGTCGACGTTTTCGGCCATCGGTTTGCCTTGCAGTGCGATGTCGAAAACCCGTTCACCGGGTTGTGCATCGTCCGGTTCAGCGAAGTGCAGTCGCACCGTGTAGGACTGAGGAGTCTTCGGCTCCGTCGCGCTCAGGGTGAGCGTGACACTCGTTGCGCCTTCGACGCCGGAACCGGCGACCCAGTTGACGCCATCGCCCTTGAGCAATGACGAATGCCGCCGGAAGTATCTCGGGCTGTCGGCTTTCACTGTCATCGGAATCGCGGGCGACGTTCCACCCTTGTTCGGATAGTCCACCCACAGCGTGCCGGAATCGTCCTGGCGATCGCCGGGTGCTCCGAAATTGATCCCGATTCGCTTCACGGCGTCCTTCTTCGGATCAAACTTCAGCGCCGAATAACTCCACACTTCGGTCTGCGGAAGATTCACCAGAGCCAGCGACGTGAACAGCGAGTATCCACACACGCAGCCGTGAGCCATGTTGGGAGCATTCAGCACGCCATTGGCCGGAATCAGACTGTTGCGACAGCCGCTGCGAAAGCCTTTCAGTCGTGACGTGTTGCCGGATTCGATGTCGCAGAAGCCGGCATCGCCCGCGCGGAACGTCATCAAGTGCGGACTGGCGATCGCGTAGTTGCAATGGTGTCCGGACTTTGTGAACTCCCACGGAGTCTCTTCCTTCGTGACCGGGTGAATTCTGGGGACTCGCTTGCCGGTTGTCAGATCCCAAGCGAGACCCGGCCCTCGTTGATCCAGCAGACGATCGTTCCAGACGATGACGCGGTCCCACAAACTTTCAGGATGCCCTCTGAAGCCGACTCCTTCCGAAGTTTGCTTCCAGAGTTCTTTTCCGTTCCGACCGTTGATCGCCATGATGCTCGACTTGTTGCTCATCAGGACGACGTCCTTGCCGCCGCCGTACGACATCCAGGTGCCGATGAAATCGGTTTCCTGCTGCCAGACCAGCTTGCCGGTTTCCAGATCGATCGCCTTCGCGTATTTGATATCCGACGCCTTGGGGATCGTGCCTCGGCGTTTCCAGTCTTTGTAGAAACTCTCCAGAGCCCCATCGAAAGCAAACACTCGATCCTTGCCGACCGACAGTACCGGGAAGCTGGCTTCGGCTTCGTACGACCAGATCTTTGAGCCGGTGTTTCGGTCCATGGCGACGATTTCAACCGCCGCTTTGGAACCGGCCAGCAATTGCCGACCTGGTGGCAGTTTCGTTTTGTCGGCATCGATGTCGCGGAAGACTTCAGCAATGAGCTTGTTATCGACGACTCGAATGCGGCCCCAGTCGTCGTCCGGTTTCTGCAGCTTGAACTCGTTGATCTGCTCGCCCGTCGTCGGGTCGAGTTTCAAACAGCTCTTCTCATGGACGAGGTAAATCGCATCCTCGACGGCCAGGAAATGGTAACCGGCGAGCGATCCTTCAAAGTCGTTGCCTCGACGACCGGGCAGATAGTTCGCCTTACCTTCCAGCGGCAACTGCCACAGAATTCGGCCGGTGTAAACGTCGACGGCGGTCATCTTACCGGGACCTTGAATAAACATCCGACCGCCGATGACGGCCATGCTCGGTCCCCAATAGTGCCGGTTGTAAAACAGGCTGCCGTCCGAAGCCGGCCCGCCAAACCACAATACACCCAGCGGCGCCTTTACCAGATTGTCTCGCGACATCAACGTGTTCGACGCATCGCCGTACTCGTGAGTCCAGTCGGCCGAACCCGGCAGTGCTCCGTTTCTGATCAGCAGCGAGTGATCAATGCCTTGTTTCAATTCCGCCTGAGCAAGTTCCGCGGCACCGACAGTGGCGGCAATCTTCGCGTACCCATTGGCGTCTCCAGGCAGCCACGCGGTCCCACCATACGGACGCAACATTCGAAACACTTCCACGACGGCCGCAGGATTCGAATTCAGGCCGAATTTCTCGGGAGTCTCCGTCACGACAAGATTTGCCATGTACGGCGGCATTTCAAACGACAGCGGATCACCGACGTGCGCGACCAGTCGCGTGCCATACAAACCTCGCTGATCGTACAACTTTCGAAAAGTGGCAATGCGTTTGGGATCGGCGTCGACGACGACGACTCGCAGTTTCGACTGCCGGACGAGTTCCGAAATCAGTTCGCCGTAACCGACACCCAGCACGACGCAATACGCATCACCTGGGTCCCGTTCTTCAAGAAGCTTCGCAACACGACCGGACCAACCCGGAGTTGCCAGATCGAGCCCCGAGTCCGAACCCGAGTCCCGATATACGGTCGGCTTCACTGCACCCTCACCGAAGCTGTGCATCAGACCGGCCGACGTTGTGACGACCAGTCGACCGTTGGCTGCGATCATTGACGACACCTGGCCTTCGACATCGGCTCGCCAGGTAACAGTCGGCTGTTTGGCATCAGCCAGATCGATCCCAAAGACAAAGCCGCCCTGATGCCCGAAGAGATGATTTCCCGCTCGAATATCAACAACCAGCGGTCCGGCGGCAGCCAGCTTTGCAGCCTCGGCGGCGGTCACGCCTCGCAGCTTATCGAGCGGCAGTGTCCAGAGTTTGCCCAGCACCGGAACTGTGGTCACCTTCCCACGACGGTCTTTCTTCTCGATGAGTTGGATCTCGTTCATGTCGAAGGCGACAACCGCTGAGCCCACGGCCGAGTACATCACTTTGTCTGTGATAACCGGTGTGCGGGTTGAAGAACTGATCTGCTTCTTTGTCTGCATGTCGTACGTGACGGCTCCGTGAAACAGCAGACGGTCGGAAGCCGCGACGTGGTAGTTGGTCACGGAATGAGTGCCATAGCTGTATCGGCCAAACGCTTTGGTTTTCCGATTCAGCGTCGCCACGGTGGCTCGCCCCTGTGGAATGAGCAGCTCGGCACTGTTCGCGGCGAGGTATCCCTGTGGCGTCAGATCGTTCAGCGTGATGACATCGTGCTCGACCGTTGCACTCGCCGAATCCTCAACCCGTTCTTTGCCGAGTACGCGTCCGGATTCCGGGTCGACCGAGTACAGAAACGTTCCTTCGAACGGCCACACGCCAACGGTGAAGTGGATTCGACCATCAACCAGCACCGGACCGCCGCGCACCGGCCAGACGGAAATCACACGCTCACTGCCGATGACTTTGCGACCAGTCGGCGCGGCGACGAATCGCCACTGTAGCGCTCCGGACTTTGCGTCGAGGCAGTACAGAGCTCCGTCGTCGGCTCCGAAATAGACTCGTCCTTTGTGAACGAGCGGAGCAAATCGTACCGGCCCTTCCGCGAAGAACCGCCAGCGTTGCTCACCCGTCTTGAGATCGACCGCCGTCACGGAATCATTCCGCGACGACCCGTAGAACAACGTCTCGCCACCAACCACGGGCTCGTACGAAGCGTCAAACTGAAGTCTGGGATCCTCAGGCCAGGCAGGCTTCAGCGCCGGCAGGACTCTCGTCCACTGAAGCTTGAGCGCCGACGGCAATGCCTCAGGCGTGGATGCACTGCGTCCCGCATCAAATCGCCAGGTCGGCCAGTCAGTCGCCGACGAGTCAGCGGCCAGAGTAACGAGGAAGCAGGCAGTCGCAGCAAGGTAAAAGCAGCGGCGTAGCATGGCGAAGCTCCATTCGGATACGGCAGTCTTGATGGCTCAAGCGTATCGCGATCCGCCAGTTTCTGCGACGCGCGGCCGAGCCTGTCTCTGTGAATCAAGACTCGCCCAAAGATGAAACAAAGCAGGGTGCGTCTCGCACGCCTCCTAAAAAGCTACACCTACCACTTGGAAGTATATCCCAAAGCAAACAGTAAATAGTGAAAACCGATCTCCCCTAACAGACAGATTGTAACGCCGACTCCTGTCGTAATTTTCTGCAGTTTCGTTGGTGATTGACCGTGGCGGGTAAGGATCAATTTTGTAGAACGGCTTCCGGCAACCAGACATATCATCCCGATGAAAATGAAGATTGACGGGAGCACAACAGCTCCACGAGCAATCGCGACCGACCGCTTCATTGTTAGTGCCTCGGACAGCGGAACTACAACCAACATCCAGGACAGCAAACCACCAAAGGAAACACAACAGATGCCGACCATTCGTGCGGAAGTGTCTCTTTCAAAAAGCCGTTGAAACCATCCTTCATCCTGCTTTCGGACGAAAAGAGCAAAGCCAAGTAGGACAAGACCAAATACGATTCCTGTCAACGAGGTTAGAGATTGCAGGTTGCGCACAGATCGTTCCAACTGGTAGTTATTGTTTCGTCGAATGAACCTTGGTTGACGTAACGCGGAAGGTATCGTTCCGACCCCGCACCTCAAATCGGCTCTGCCAACTCTACAGTCGAGGCAGCGATGCTTTGGGGGGACTGACGCCGGGTTTGCGGATGGCTCCGGGGACGGCGCGTTCTTTGATGGTCAGGCCGAAGTTGTTTCTTAGCTCTCGGCGGGCCAGGTGGAACCAGGGGGTTTCCGGATTCGAGTCCACGCAGCGTTGCAGAATCTTTCGCGCGTCGGCTTCGCGGGTTGCTCGCAGGAAGTGTTCGGGCAGCTTTGCCGAACGAACTGACATCCCGTTGGTGTCTGATTTGAAACGCGCGGCTCCGATGTTCGCGGCGAATGCGACGAACACTCGATAGCGGACCCGAGCGGCCAGCAGTCGGCCGTAGGTCAGGTCGTACCAGGCCTTCCAGCGTGGGGACTCTTCGTTTTCGTACAGGCCGTCGACGACTCGATTTTCAAACAGACCAATCAACTGATCGAGTGCCTGCACGGCGGCTTCGGCTCGCGGTTTCTCAGCAGCCACGTCGGCACGGACTCGCGCCTGAAACTGCTGAGGGGTGTAATAAATCGGGCCGCGAAATTCTGTGCCGTATTCGAGTCGCGGCTCTCGCAGGTTGAGTTGGTGCGACGCCTCGACGGCTTTCAGAATTGCCAGCCGCAGCGGCTTGTCGGAGAGGTCGTCCTGAATGGCGCCCGCCTCGCGATAGTCCGGCAGGTAGGGCTTGAGCGTTTCGATCTGGAACGGCGAGCTGTCACCCGGGCGGTCGTAGAGGATGTAGTCGCCGCCCGTTGCCATCGTGAGTCTTGTCAGCGCGTACGGACCGAAACCCGAAAGCATCGCGTCGTGGTTGGACCCGCCCTGCCAGGCCTGCGAGTTTCCGTACCAGGGCCCTCGCCTTGCTTCGTCCCAGTAGACCGGCACTCGGCGGAACCAGTAGGGCAGCTTCACACGCTGCGGAAGTGCCGTGTCCGGACCTCGAAAAACCGGCAGGTAATACAGATTGTTGTCGTTCGCCGTGTAAGCATGATAGCCCCGCATTTGCCCCAGCACGGCCGACGGACCAATCACGCTGACTTCGATCCGGCTGTCCCGGCAGGTTCTAATGGTCTGTTCCAGTCGAAGGTAGTCGTCGCCGGATTCGTCCGTGCAGACAACACACATCAGGTTCTTCTGTCGGTTCTTTCCGTTCTTCTTGACGAACTGCTCTTCGCACCACTGAATGGCGGAAAAGACATTCTCTTTGCCGGTGGGATCGAACCCGTAGTCTTTGCGAATGGCGGCTAACGCTCGGCGAGGCTCCATCGTGACGACGAGTTTTTCGAACCGATCACCAAACGCCACGACCATGTGCATCAGCGAATGAGACTCGTCCGTCCGAGTCGCGTGAACGTCGTTGAGGTATCCTTCGAGCTGATCCGCCAGCATGTTTCGCTGACGCTGCATACTCACCGAACGATCCATCAGCCAGATGACAGCCGTGTCCCGTTCCAGCAGCTTGGACTTGATCGATTCAACAATCGCGTCCGTCGCCCCTTCCACCGAAGTCGCCTGACTGACCTTCGCTTCGGTTGGCGCAGGTCCTGGCTCGCCGCGCTTTGTTTCGTTATTCGATTCCCGTTTCGTCTCTTTGGGCTTCTCCGGCTTCGCATCCAGCGACGGAAGGTCTCCGATCTTCGAGGCCTCAAAGATGTCGGGAAGATCCGCCATCGTCACCTTGACAGGGGCAAGCGGCTTTGTCTCGTCTTCCTTTGGAATATCTAATGAGCAAACAATTATGTTTACTTCAACCTGGGCCGTGTTCTCCGGCAAGACGGTGATCAACCCGGGCAGTTTCGTTTCGGGCATCCGAGGCAGAATCCACGCGCCAAGAATCAGCAACAGAACAGCGTGCAGAGCCGTGGAGATCAGATACGAACGCGACTCCTTCGACTGCAGAGTCTGCATCCACACCGATGGCCTCTCCGATTCCTCAGGCTCGGCAGCTTCCGCCTTCAACCGGATTTCCGGAGGCAAAACAGCAACGTCGCTCGACTTGCTGAATGCGGGAACTTCGGCCACCACTTCCGCAGGAGTCTCGTCCTCGACGACTTCCGCCTCGCGATCTGGTTCCGGCGCGTTATCTGGTCCAGGCAGCTGAGTCTCAACGCGCGACTCCCCACGCTGCGGAACTTCGACACGCTTCCGAGCCGGCGGCAATCGAATCTCGCCACTCCGAGACACAGCGCTGCTGAGATCCGCAGACCCGTCGTCGTCGACCGGCAAAGCCACAAAAAGATCGCCACAGTTCGGACATTCGCGGTACTGCCCGGCGAACTTGTCAGAGCCGACAATCCTCTTCTCACAATGTGGACACGCAACCAGAATCACGCCAAAAGCCCATCGAATCAGAAGTCACCGCGCTGTTTGAACCCGTAACCGCTCGGAACTCGCGACGGCCCGCGACTCCCAATGCATAGTACGCAGGCACGATGGGCCAATCCACAGGTTAAATGCCGTTCGTAGAGCAGACGCCCAAATCTCTTTGCCCGCCCCGCAATCAAAAATTGGACTCTTCAAGCGTTGTTGTACAGGCCCCGATCACGCACATGGCCACGCCGACATATGCCAGATCGAAAGTAGGAAGCCAGCGGGGAGTTGGCACCAGAATCGCGCCAAACATCAACAACGCGCCGAGATTGGTCGCTCGCCACGGCCACTTGTCATAGATCAAGCTTTTTCCGCATTCAGGACACGGCGACGCGTGGCGAACGCAAATCTTTCGAGTGAACGGAACCATCTCTCGATACGACATTCGATGGAGGCAGGCTGGACACTTCAGATCTCGGAGCATTGCCTCACCATCTCGCCACAGTGCACGAACTCAGTTCGTATAAACAGGCCAGTCATGGTGAAGGTAGCCAACCATCTCGTCATTGTCGTCATAAATCTCGAAGCGATGACGAACGTTTGCGGCTGCAAGGGCACCAGACACAAGCCCTCCATCACGAAGCATGGCTTCCAGAGTGTCAGCACCAGCGTCGATGGATGGGTCGCCCAGGTCGCCGCCGTATTCCTGAAACGTGAAGTCTTCGCAACTTTGAATTCTGATTGAGTACCGTCCAACTCTGATCTTTAAGCCCGCGTTTGTCAGTATTCGAGCCATCTTCGATTTAGAAGGCCACGGTGAAACCTGGCCGGCAATGTGAACGTCGGTGTGCATGTGGAGATTCCAGAGAGTGGCTCGTCGATACCAGCTAAACAGACGATTTCGATGCCGCCAAATCAATTGAAGTGAAACTTGGCACAAGAGTTCGTTCTACCAACACCAGCCAGCACGGCCTATTATGGAAGGTGTTTCCAAAGGGCCTCTGCGGCAACACTATGTTGGCGATTGTCGCCCATCCGATTATCGATTCAGGAGAGCCGTGAAGTGTCAACGATTCCCGTTGAGTTGCCAGACCACCTGACGTCGTTTGTCGATCAAAGCGCCGAACGAGCGGGTTTTGCAAGCGCAGGCGAATTTATTGTGGCTTTAGTTTCGGCCGCGAGTGAGAAACAGGGGGAGATCGATCAGGCGTTGATGGCCGGAATCGCGAGTGGCCCCGCAGAACCCTGGACTGACGACGAGTGGCAGGCGATCAAGAGCCGTGTTGTGTCAAAAGGCCTGACTGGATGACACCGTTGAAGCCGATTGTTCGGCGGCCCAAAGCAGCCGAGGACGTCGAAAGCCACGCGATCTACATTGCCGAAGGAAGTATCGACGCCGCTCTAAGATTTCTGGAACGCGCCGAGCAGACGATCAAAGGGCTGGCATTGTTTCCGTCAAGCGGCGCACCATTCCCGAGCAGCGTTCCGAAATTGGCGGGGATGCGAACGAAACTGGTGAAGGACTTTCCGAACCACGTCGTCTTCTATGTCGAGCACGATGAATCAATCGAAGTCGTGCGCGTGCTACGCGGCGGCCAAGACATGAGCGTCGAAGTTGAGAAAACCTAGAGACTACCGATGGCCTCTTGCGGCTGCGCCGCACAGGTTGCAAGCAACCCTGCGTTCATCTGGCAACAATTCGATTGACCGCGCCACGCGCTTCCAAGGCATCGAATTCACATTCCAATTGATCGTAGTGGTCTGACAATGAAATATGGCGATTGTCATACCGCCATTTCTCATAAGCATCGAGGGCCTCCGGCATGTCCAGCACTCTGGCGCCAAGACTCACGACTAAGGCGTTTGGGACATGTTTTGTCGGATCAATCAACTCCAAGGCCGCGTCGACTCCGATATTGTGGCAGGCAATCAGGAATGCCATTGCTGCACTTCGACTTTGCCCGGCGCGGCAGGAAACCAATAGCTGCTTACTTTCGAGAGCAAATTCGAATCCTTGGACTAACTGATCCGGAGTGACAACCTGCCGACCTTCTTTCGCACGATCAACGTCGTCAAACCGCAGGAATGTGTGCCGACGAGCTTGGGATTGGACGAAACCTGCAGCGGAGACTTTGGAATCGAGGATCACAAGAGCGTCCCATCGAGATGGCTCCTGCTCAAGCAAAAAACTCGCTGCCAAATAGCTGTGGATTCGTATTTCCATACAGTCAATTTCGATCACCCAACTACAGAACTGGACTGAACACACTGCCTTGACTCATTCTTCGCGAGGTGTCTCCAGACCGTACAACGTGTTGAAGTTCATTAACCGATGCCCTGTCACTTTGCGATCAACAAGGTCAATGACGATTCCCATGAAGACATTCGGAGTCGTCGATCGCACCATGACATGCTCGAAGCGGTCCGCCATACGGTGGACGCATTCGACTTCGCCAGCTGAGCAGTCGTGATTCTCAAAATCGGCTACAGGGATGGCATCAAAGTAAGGCCAGAAGTCGACGACGGGCTCGCCATCCGTGACCCGTATTACGGGTTCGACGAACATGGCTTGGAATGCCGCTTCGTCAAGCTCAATCGCTTTCATTCAGAGTTGTCCGGAACAACCTGTAGGGTACTTCCCGTTGGTGATCGCTATGGTTGAAGTTGAATGAAAATAAACGACTTCTCCGTACGCAATGCCTCTTGCAGGACTTTGATCATAGATGTGAGAAACAGCACAAATCCGACGGGAGGATTGTCATCGCAATCGATGTCCATTGTGACTTGCTCGGCATCTATCGTTACTGGTTCTGCTTCTTCGTCGTCGTCCAGATATGCCTGAAGTATGTTTGTCACTCCGTCGATCGCTGGTTGCAGTTCTTCGTCGCTAAGAATCGCGATCTCACGATCAAAGAATTGTAGACCGCTAATTCCATCGCGATCACGCATTTCGGTTACACCCTGAATCTGCCACCACCTGGCCGCTGTCGCCATGTGCATGTGATACGCCGCTGGATCGTTGTACGCCTTTTCCATAAACGAGTCCGCATCCCGCGAACTCTCTGCACGATGCGGCACGTCCTGGGATTCGCAAATCGCGTAAACGACCGGAATGTATTGGACCATGTTTACTTTCTCGATGTCATGAAGGCAGTAATTTGACGGCAGAAATTTTCAACCCAACTTTTGTTGCCTGTGCAGTAACTAGACCCGGCAGTCTGAGCAGAACTGCTGGCAAGTCAAGATCGTTGTGACTCACTCTCTGGTGATTGGGAATCGGGTTGCGTTATCCTCGCGGGGCGTCGTGGATTGAGTGGTTCGAGCGGCGGCGGCTGGCCGGGACCTGATCGAAATCAAAACCGAAATCATTTTCTGCACATGACCATGCTGCCAACGCAGGAAGAATGGTCTACCCACGGAGGAATACTGTGCGACTATCTGCCTCGTTGATGATGCTTGCGGTGCTGGTCGGAGCGACCGTTACTGCTGAACCTCGTGCTGCTGAATCTGCTGAGCCACCCATCAAGCCCCCGCCGGGGCACAAGTATCCGGAGACCGAACGCGTGGATCATGTCGACGTTTATCACGGAGTGAAGGTTGCTGATCCTTATCGCTGGCTGGAAGACGACGTTCGCGAGTCCGACGACGTCGCTCACTGGGTGAAGGCTCAGAACGAGGTGACGTTCGGGTATCTCGAACAGATTCCCGAGCGGCCTTACATCAACAAGCTGCTGACGAAACTGTGGAACTACGAGAAGTTTAACTCGCCGTTCAAAGCCGGCGGCCGGTACTACTATTACTACAACTCGGGTTTGCAGAATCAGTACGTGCTGTACGTGCAGGATTCGCTCGATGGCGAACCGCGAGTTCTCATGGACCCGAACACGTGGTCCGAGGACGGCACAGTCGCTTTGTCGGGAACGGCGTTCAGCTCCGACGGTCGCTACGTCGCGTACGGTGTTCAGGAAGCGGGCTCCGACTGGCGGAAGTGGAAGATTCGCGAAATCGACAGCGGCCGAGTGCTGGACGACGAGCTGGAGTGGATCAAGTTCAACTCGCCCGTCTGGAGCAAAGACGGCAACGGCTTTTTCTACGCCCGGTATCCCGAGCCCAGCGAGGACGCCGAGTTCCAGGCACTGAATCTCAACATGAAGGTTTACTACCACCGAGTCGGCTCGCCGCAGAGTCGCGACGTGCTGGTTTACGAATACCCGTCCGAGCCGGAATGGGGCTACGGCTGCGACGTCACCGAGGACGGTCGTTACCTGGTGCTCACTGTCTGGAAGGGCACCGACGATAAGTACCGCATCGTTTATCGCGATCTTCAGGAACCGTACGGCCTGCCGGTCGAGCTGATCAAAACCTTCGACAACGAATACACCTTCGTCGGCAACGACGGTCCCGTCTTCTTCTTCAAGACGGACCTCGAAGCACCGCTGCGAAGGTTGATCGCCATCGACACTCGGAAGCCAGAGAAAGAGAACTGGAAAGAGATCATCCCTCAGACAAAGGAAACGTTGCGAGGCGTCGGCCTGGTCGGCAACACGTTTGTCGCGAGCTACCTCAAAGACGCGAAGACGCAGGTCAACATCCACTCGATGCGCGGCGAGTTCATTCGCGAAGTCGAGTTTCCCGGCATCGGATCGGCGTCTGGCTTCGGCGGCAAACGCAGCGATACCGAAACGTTTTACACGTTCAACAGCTTCGCGATTCCGCCGAGCATTTACCGTTACGACATCATCACCGGCAAGAGCGAACCGTTCCGCAAGGCCAACGTGAAGTTCAGCCCGGACGACTACGAAACGAAGCAGGTCTTTTACGAGAGCAAAGACGGCACCAAAGTCCCAATGTTCATCGTCCATCGAAAAGGCATCAAGCTCGACGGGACGAACCCGACTCTGCTGTACGGCTACGGCGGCTTCAACATTCCTCTGCCGCCGCGGTTCTCCATCACTCGACTTGGTTGGATGGAACTCGGAGGCGTCTACGCGGTCGCCAATCTTCGCGGCGGCGGCGAGTACGGCGCCACCTGGCACAAAGCCGGCACGAAACTTCAGAAGCAAAACGTGTTCGACGACTTCATCACGGCGGGCGAGTGGCTGATCGACGAGGGCTACACATCAAAGAAGAAGCTCGCCATCCAGGGCGGCAGCAACGGCGGACTGCTGGTCGGAGCGTGCCTGACTCAAAGGCCCGACCTGTTCGGAGCCTGCCTGCCTGCCGTCGGCGTGATGGACATGCTGCGGTTCCACAAGTTCACCGCCGGACGATTCTGGGTCGACGATTACGGCTCATCGGATAACGAAGAAGAGTTCAAAGTCCTGAGATCGTACTCGCCGTACCACAACATCAAAGACGGAGTCAGCTACCCGCCGACCCTGGTCACCACAGCCGACACCGACGACCGAGTCGTCCCAGGTCACAGCTTCAAGTTCGCCGCTCAACTTCAGGCATCGCAGGCCGGCGGTTCACCCGTGATGATCCGCATCGAAACCAAAGCCGGTCACGGAGCGGGTAAACCAACGGCAAAAATCATTGAGGAATACACCGACGAATGGTCGTTCCTCGTCAAGAACCTGGGCATGAAAATCCGCCGCGTCGACGAGTGACTCATAGTGTAACCGCGGACGAATTTGGTACGGTCAATGGCAGACACAGATGACGCATTAAGGAGTGTCTTTCTCCAGATTGTTGACGAGCACGCCTTTTCCGAGGCTGAACTTCGCGAACGGATGGAAGATTTTGTCTTTCACTTTCGTGATTGCATGGATGAGCTGCCTGAGTTTGTTGAATGTGTTACTTCCGTTGCCGAAATGGACATCGAGAAATCGAGGAAATGCTTCTACGGATTTTTTATCCACGCTTTGAATCACTTGGAAGCTGCCCGGGCGACGGTCATGCCGGATCACGAAAATCCGTTTTTGTCAGTTCAGCCCAAGTTGAAATGATGCTGGCAGCACCGATTGCCAGCCTACGGTTGAATGAAAAAAGCTCGTCGCCACGATTGTTGTGACGACGAGCTTTTCGTTCGGTTTAAACCAGTCGGCTCACACCGACGGCTCGTCTGACGCCGTTGCCGAATCAGTCTTCCGTTGGTGGAAGTGGGATTTCAGAGGCGTTCTCTGATCCGGGGCCGCCATCGGAGCCTTTGTAGGCGTTGTCTTCCGGCTGCCGGTAAGTGACTTCTTTCGGGGCGCTCTCGTCGGTTGAAGTCTCTTCGTTCGAGGTGGCAGGTTCTTCGTCTGTTGGAACGTCCTCGGCAGTTGCTGGTTGCTCGGGAATGATCGGCTTTGCGGCTTCGACATCGACCTTGGATGGTGCATCGGCTGGCGATTCTTTGTCAGCTGATTCGTCTTTCGGCGTGTCGACTTCTTCGTTGCTGAGAGGCTGCAAAGTTTCCGGCGATTCGCGTTTGGCGAGCGGTGGGACTTCCTTCAGGAAGGGCACTTCGTCGATTGGCTTCGCGTCGTCGGCTGCGATCCTTGATGGTTTCGGGGGAGCCGCTTTGATTTCCGGCTTGGCGTCTGATGGCGTTGTGGCAGAGTCAGTCGTCTTGTCGGTGTCCTCTTTTTTCGGAGTGGCAACTGCTATCTTCGGTGCCGTCGCCTCGATGCCCGCTCGCTGGCGGTAAAGGACCAAAGCGTGCAATGCGTGATAAAGAGGTCCGCAGTCCGCCGCAGCTTTGCGATTTTCTACCAGGTCGTTGGCGACGGCGAAGACTGCTTTCTGCATCCATTCCTGCTGAAGCTGATCGTCCTGAGCGGCGACCATCAGGAATTCCAGAATGTGTCCGGAAGTCGCGATGCGTTTTCCGAAGTCAGAGCTTTCGCCGGGGCCTTTGAAGTACTCGGTCGAGAATGTGCCGTCTGGATTCTGCAGAGACTTTGACTTGGCGATGAAGCGTTTGATCTTCTGATCGGCTTCCAGCCAGATGCCTCGCAACGGTCGGCCTGTTGACAGGTACGAGTTACGAGCCAGCGACAGCGCGAACAATCCATGAGTCCCGCCGCAAGCCGCGTCGACTGGATTGGCGTAAGTCTGAATCTGGACAAGCCGTTCGATGCTCCAGGGTTCGCCAGCAGCGCTGATCCATTCGGTGTCGACCGGCAGGTATCGTGAAAGAGCCCACAACGTCCAGGTGATTTCTTCCCGGTCGTTCACGTCCGCCTTGGCGTTGTCGATCATGTCCTGAATCGTGACCTGACCGCCGACTGTCGTGTTGAATGCAAAATCGACCGACAGCTCCGACATCGTCGAGATGGCCAGGAACTGATTCGGGTGACCTTCAAAAGCGTACGGCTCGGTGAACGTGTGGAAGCGTCCGCCGTGCGGAGTGTGCTCAATGATCGGCTGACCTTTGTAAGAACGTCGTTCGGTCAGCCAGTTCAAAGCCGACACTTTTTCGCCATCGACTTTGATTTTGTATTGGTCACGCAAGGCCAGTAGCCCGTGCATGATTTGCCACGGTGTGTGGACGTCGGCAGTCAGGTAACGACGCGAACTGATCGACACGGCATCGTTGATCAACTGCGGCAGGTCTTCGCGCTGAATCTCCTGCAGAGTCGCGGCCGTCTGCTTGATGACTTCCGGCTGCGAATTCGGAAACAGCGAACCGGGAGTTGTGATGGGTGTGGCTGCGTTGGCAGAAGTCGCTCCGAAAGAAGCAACAACGGCACTTAGACACAGGGAGGCAATCCGTGGCCGGCGAATCCTCGAAAACATGGTGGCCAGTCTCCTGTTGGCAGTCTCGGTGGGTGATTCCGCAACGGAATCGCGGCCAGAGGATGAATCGTCCTGATCAGGCTGACCGCTGTGGAATAATTTGAGCGACTCTGCGACGCAGCCGGGCTGCTGCATCTTACGCATGAGGCACTCCTTATCTATTCGGAAGAGTCAGCCAGCACGCTCCACGTCAATCCGTCAGTAGTCGTGTGCGTCGAAACGCCTCTCAATCGACGACCGAACAACCACAGCACTCCGCATAACCGGTACGGACTGCCGACATCCGGCAACGATTCCGAAGCTTTGCTGCAGTGGCAGTTCGACCAGCATCTGCCTCCGAGTTTGATTCGAACGTTCACCGCAGGGCTCGGTCCGGTCAAGGTGATTTTTGCCACAGAGCTCACAGAGTTTGTGCTTGCAGGTTTCTCTGAGAACTCTGTGCTCTCTGTGGCTTAATCGATTTCAACGGTTACCGAAGAATGTTCTCGACACCTTCGCCCGGAGTATGCTTCTAAGAGGTTACTTTCGAACAGTTTGCGACTCTGGAAAGGGTTTCGAGCCGCCGCTATCATCGCCGCCGCTTTCGCCCGGTCGGTGCTCGACCGGCGTTTTACCTCTGAGTCAACGGCGCTACCTGGGCATCACTTCGACACCCGACGCAAGCGCGTTTGGCTCACCACAAACCGTGGCAGCAACTTTATTCGAGCGGACAGATCGCGATGAAAATTCACGAATATCAGGCCAAAGAACTGCTCAAGGCCGCTGGCGTCACCGTCCCGGACGGCATCATCGCCAAGAGTGCCGACGAAGCAGCGGCGGCGTTTGACAAGCTGGGCGGCGACCTGGCCGTCGTTAAAGCTCAGATTCACGCGGGCGGACGCGGCAAAGGCCGCTTCAAAGAACAGCCGGAACAGCCGGGCGTCGTGCTGGTCCGATCCGCCGACGAAGCTCGCAAAAATGCCGAGCTGATGCTGGGCAACACGCTGGTCACCATCCAGACGGGTGAAGAAGGCAAGCAGGTCAACACGCTGCTGGTCGAAGCCGGGCTGGACATCGCTCAGGAATTGTACGCGGGCGTGGTCGTTGACCGAGCCGCTGGCGGACCAGTTTTGATCATGTCTTCCGAGGGTGGGACCGAGATCGAAGAGGTCGCTCACAACTCCCCGGAGAAAATTCTGAACTGCAATGTCGACGCCGGACACGGTCTGCAGGCCGGGCAGGTTCGCAAAGTCTCACACGGACTGGGTCTGGACGCCGCCGCGATGGGCAGTGCTCAGAAGTTTCTGCCGAAACTGGCGAAGTTCTTTAACGACAACGACTGCACGCAGGTCGAAATCAACCCGCTCGTCGTGACGGGCTCGGGCGAGTTCGTCGCACTCGACGCGAAAGTCGCCTTCGACGACAACGCGATGTTCCGGCACAAAGAACTGCTCGAACTGCGAGACCTCAACGAAGAAGACGAATCAGAAGTCAAAGCGGGCGACGCCGGGCTGAGCTACGTCAAACTCGAAGGCACAATCGGCTGCCTGGTCAACGGTGCCGGACTGGCCATGAGCACGATGGACCTGATCAAGCACCACGGCGGCGAACCGGCCAACTTCCTGGACGTCGGCGGCGGAGCGAACGTCGAACAGGTCACCGAAGCCTTCCGCATCATCCTTGCCGATGACAACGTGAAGGCCGTGCTGGTCAACATCTTCGGCGGCATCATGAAGTGCGACGTCATCGTCGAAGCGCTGCTCCTGGCGTACGACCAGGTTGGCTTCACCGTGCCGCTGGTTGTCCGCCTCGAAGGAACCAACGTCGAGAAAGCTCGAACGATGCTGGCCGAAAGTGGCAAAGACATCATCGCCGCGACGGACCTGACCGACGCCGCTCAGAAAGTCGTCTCGTCAATCAGCGCCTGAAACCAGTAGGCCGGACCAAGGAGCGGAGCGACGATGTTCCGGCATCAGAGAATTCACAATGAACTTGATGGGTGCCGGAGCGGCGCTTCGCTTGATCCGGCCTACTTGATCGGTTTCACACTAAACTAATAAACCTGATCAAGACGCTCGCTGTCATTACCCCACCATATACCTCAGTAAAATTTGAGTCGGCCTTCCATGAGCATTCTTGTCAATAAAGACACGCGAGTTATCTGCCAGGGCATCACCGGTAAAGCGGGACTGTTTCACTCTCAGAAGTGTCGCGAGTACGCTCGCGAAGTCCGCACGGACAGCGACGTCTTCGTCGGTGGAGTCACGCCGGGCAAAGGCGGCCAGACCGTCGACGAGTTCCCCGTCTTCAACTCGGTCGCCGAAGCGGTCGAGAAAACCGGCGCCAACGCCACGATGATCTTCGTGCCGCCTCCGTTCTGCGGAGACGCCATCATCGAAGCTGCAGACTCGGGCATCGATCTGATCGTGGCGATCACCGAAGGCATCCCGACGCTCGACATGGTCAAAGTGTCGAACTTTCTGGCGAAGACCAACGCACGACTGGTCGGGCCCAACTGCCCGGGAGTCATCACGCCCGGTGTCGCCAAAATCGGCATCATGCCGGGATATATTCACTCGTCTGGTCCGGTCGGCCTGATCAGCAAGAGTGGCACGCTGACCTACGAAGCTGCCTGGCAGCTCGGCAACCTGGGCCTCGGCCAGTCGACAGCCATTGGTATCGGCGGAGACCCGATCATCGGAACCGACTTCATCGACCTGCTGGAGATGTTCGAAAACGACCCGGGCACGGAAGCCATCATGATGATCGGCGAAATCGGCGGAGACGCTGAAATTCAGGCCGCCAACTACATCAAAGAACACGTCACGAAACCGGTCGCCGGATTCATCGCCGGCCAGACAGCCCCTCCAGGCAAACGCATGGGCCACGCCGGAGCGATCATCTCAGGCGGAGCCGGAACGGCTGCTGAAAAAATGGAAGCCCTGGAAGCCGTCGGAGTAGTAGTCGCCCAAAGCCCCGCCGACATGGGCAAAGCCATGCAGGAAGCCATCGCCCGCAAAGGCAGCTGATCTTCATTAGCGGTGAGAAGATGGAATTTGCAGTCGAGCTTGAAATTGTCCTCGCAGCGGCATCCCGATCTCCTGAACAGACCTCAGATCGCGGTCCAAAGAAAACTGCAACTTGGCCGTCAACTTTCCAAACTGAAGAGTTCCACGTAGGCCGTTTCTCCGCTGAGTCGGTGCGAGGTTATCTACTGTCTGCGGGGCATGAAATTGATTTGGATCTCATCCAATCCTACGCTGTTCCAGATCGTCCGGTTATTTCGTTACGCCGAATCGGAAAGTTTGCGGACTGGCTCAAGCCTCTTTCCGATCAAAGCCTGTCCATTCGACATGTACAGGAAACTCAAGAGTTTGCACAGCTGTTGAGATTCACGACGCCAGCAGTTTCCCCAGACGGAACAAAGGCATTCCTTGAGTTGTGGCAAGAAGATGGTACTTACCCTCAAATGGGATCAGGGTACTACGTCCTTGTCGAAAACACCGGGATATATTGGCGAAGAAAATGGGCACACATGTGCTGGTTGTCGTGAAACTTAGCCGATACCTGCTTGAGGGATTAAGGCATGTCTGCGAGAGTTTCCGTTTTCATTGCCACCAGCCTCGACGGATTCATCGCGAGGAAGGATGGCAGTCTGGATTGGCTGGACGCGGCCAACGAAACAGTTCCACCTGGCGAAGACTGCGGCTATCGAGAGTTCATGCAGTCAGTCGATGCTCTGGTGATGGGGCGGAACACTTTTGAAAAAGTGCTCTCGTTCGGAGACTGGCCCTACGGAGATACTGCCGTCACCGTCTTGAGCCGGAACCCAATCAGTTTTCCGGACAGCCTTCCGAGTACCGTCAAACACTCATCCGAAGATCCACAGACGTTGTGCAAACGCCTTTCCAACGAAGGCGTCAAGCACATCTATGTTGACGGCGGAATCACAATTCAGCGTTTCCTCGCCGTGGGCCTTGTCGACGACATCCTCATCACTGTGATCCCGGTTTTGCTCGGTGAGGGAATCCCACTCTTCAGTCCGTTGGCTCAAGACATCCCGCTAAAACACACCGGCACAAAAACCTTCGACTTCGGCTTCGTCCAGTTGCAATACGACGTCAATCGAAATGCCTGACCAGAGGCTCGGATTTTGCACCTGAGGGCGCGGCATCTGGCGTCTCCGGCACAGAGCTATTCTGCATGTGCCACCCTACCTGAGGCTTAACGTCGGGCATTCGATATTCGGCATGCTCTGAATCGAATAGTCAGGCTACGGAAGTGGCGGCTTCGGAATGTAGGCTTTTACTTCAGCCAGATAGTTCATCAGCTTGGCGTCCAAATGGTCAGCCATGTCGGACATCATCGGTGCAAGGTTCGTCGTTTCGTTCGGATCCTTCACAACGTCGAACAGCAGCACGTCGTCGTGATGATAATTGTGGATCAGCTTGTAATTCCCCTGCCGAATCGCGCTGGCGGGATACGACCCTTCGCCCTGGTAGTGCGGGAAATGAAAATACATCGCGTCGCGCTGGAGCGAGCCGCCGCCGAACAACGGGACCAGGCTGACTCCATCGACGTGTTGATCCGGGCGCGCCGGAAGCATCGCCATCTCCAGCAATGTCGGATAGAAATCCATGCTGGTAAGAGGCGAGTCGACACTTGAACCAGGTTTCGAATGTCCGGGCCAGTGAATCAGTAGCGGCGTGCGAACTCCACCTTCAAAGACGAACGTCTTGCCCGTTCGGAGTGGTTGATTGGAGGTCGGGTGAGTTCGAAAATACGAAGAGCGTCCACCGTTGTCCCCGGTCAACACGATGATGGTGTTGTCATAGAGGCCCGCGGACTTGAGTGCGCCCACCAGCCGGCCAATGTTCTTATCAAGAGTGAACAGCTCACCGGCATACTCGGCACTGTCCTGCCGTAGCTTCTGTGCCTTGTGCCCGTGGTCGTCGAGGACACGATCAGGTTCAAGTGCCGGCAATGCCTGAGCCTTCTTTTCGAACCGATCTCGTACATCAGACTTCGATGCAATGGGAGCGTGCATCGCGAAGTGGCACAGATGCAAATAGAAAGGCTGGTCGCGTTCGGCCGTCACAAATTCGATGGCGGCATTCGTTAGTAAATCGGTGAAGTTGTCGCCGGGGTTGGAATCGGGAAAGTAAGTGGGAGGCTTTGCTTTTCTGCTATTATGGAATGGGTGGAACATCTGGCAGTTATTGGTCTCGATGATTGCCTTCTCTGAATCGAATCCGTGTCGCGTAGGGCCACCCGTCTCGTTCAGCTTGCCCATGTGCCACTTGCCGAAGAATGCTGTCTCGTATCCAGCCTCCTGAAACGCCTCGCCGAGCGTCACTTCTTTGTCCTTGATTCCGGCAGCTTGAGGCTTCGGACAGTAGACTCGCGCTTTCTCACCTTTACGCCGATAGGCGACATCAACGCCCGGCAACCACTGCGTCACGCCATGCCGCGCGGGATTCTTTGCTGTCAGAATACTGACGCGCGTTGGCGAACACATCGGGCTGGGTGTGTAGCAATGATCAAATCGCGTCCACTGCTTCGACAACCGATCCATTTCAGGCGTCTCGTAGAAAGTGCTCCCGTTGTAGCCCACGTCGTACCAACCGAAGTCATCGATCAGAACGAACAGCACATTGGGTTTCTCCGCCGCGCGAACGACTGAGGCTGCTGATGCCAGCGCAATCAACAAAGCAACGACGGACGTTTTCATAAACTCATTCTCGCGTTGGTTCTTTTAATGGCAAAACGAAGGATCGTCCCGTAAGAATAGCTGAGGGCGCAACACCATGTGTCGCCTGATCGAAGCCATTCTGGCTGTGCCACCGTGTCTCTTGTCACTGAATTCTGGCGTACGAATACGGACGCGATGGTGGCAGGCGGCCGGCTTCGATCATGTTGTAGGTGAGTTGGCAGTTGAGCGGCCTTTTCTTGTCCAGAATCAGGTCTTGAATCCAATCGACTGGTGCCAGAGCGATTGAACGGTTGGGATTGCAGACGCAAATCGACTCGGAGCCTTTTGCCTGTCGAACTCGGCACCACTCCCAGTCCAGCGTCCAGCAAAAGAGTTGTCCGGCAAGAGTTCCCAATTCGATTGCTCGATCAGCAATCTGGTCAGCCTCTGACTTTTTGATCTTGCGGGCGGACTGAATTTCCTGCTCGATAATCGCGAATCGTTCTTCCGCCTCCTTGACCTTTCGGAGCTTCAATTCCTTCATGACGTTGCCGACGATTTCCCACATTTCGGCCTCTTCGTCGTCGGTAAACGGGATCTCCTTTGTCCGCTTCGCCTTGGGAGTGCAGTCGATAATGTCAGGAGCCGGTTTCTGCCATTGACCGTCGACGATGGTGATGTTTTTGATGACTCGCTTGAAGACTGGATGATCAAGAAGCGTCCCTGACTTCGCGAGGAAACGGAAAATCACGGCCAGCTTCTTCGAACGATACACGCGAATGATCTCGCCCTTCGAAAGTGGAAAAGCGTCTCGTTCCCACTCATCGCCGAAGCCTTTGACGTGCAACATTTCCTCGTCAAACAAATCACCATCCGCAATTTTGATACGCCGCTTCTTTCGGCCTTTGTTGAACCACTTCAGGCTATCCTGGAATTCGCCGTTCGCTCTTGGCAACTTGAAAACTTCAATGCGAAGCAGGCTGGTCTTGTCCCACGGATCAAGGTCCTGACAGAAGAAAGTCGCACCAACTTCGTTCGCTTTTCCTTCCCACACAAAGTGATCCAGCGGCCACAGGTGAGCCCCCTTTATCTGCAGGCACCCCATTCCAAATTCTTTAACCATCGTGGCGTCGGTCAAATCGATTTGTTCGAACATCGAGGTCTCCGGAAGTAAAAGAAGGGCCGGTTCCCACCGGCCAGTCAGACGCAACCAGCAATGGCCGGTGGGAACAGGCCCTACGTCTTTCGTGTTATTTCGTTTCTTTCGTGGTTGAGCCTTTTCTGCATTGAGACACCGCAAGACCTGCCAGAAGCGCAAGCGTTCCGGCGAATAGAATGCTGCCGGCGTTGATTGGTCCCTTCGTGCTGCTCCAGACGATGGCGTATCCCAGGCAGCCGGGTACGAAGGCGTAGTAGGCAAAGACCCACAGCGTCTTGCGGATGACGGCTCCTTCTTTGCCGATCAGACCGACAACCGCCGAGGCGGCGACGACGTTGTGGACGCAGATGGTGTTGCCGGCTGCTCCGCCGATGGCCTGCAGGGCGACGATCCAGTCCGGGGAGACTCCGATGCGAGTTCCCACATTAAACTGAAACAACGAGAACATCATATTGCTGATCGTGTTGCTGCCAGCGACGAACGCTCCCAGCCCGCCGATGACCGGCGAGAAGATCGGCCATGCCGCTCCGGTCAGATCAGCAACGCCCTCGGCCAGCACCAGCGGCATTTTTTCCAGGCCGCCGACTCCGTTCTGCGAGTTAATAAAGACCTGAACCATCGGCACGGTAAAGACCAGCGCGACGGACGCTTTCAGGACGGTTTTGCCGGACGACTTCCATGCTCGGCCGTACGCGGCACTCGACATTCCATGCAACACGAATGTGATCGCCGAAACGACGATGAAGATCGAACCAGGCAGGTAAAGCGGCTGCACTTTTGATTTGATACCCATTGCCTCGCTGGCCGCCATCGAGGTCGGAACGAAAGCGTCCCAGTCAATCAACAACTGCACCGATTGAAGCAGACTCTTAACGCCGAGTTCCGGAACACGAGTCGCGACAAGCAGCCCCGCGACGAACACGTACGGCAGCCAGGCTTTAAGAAGACTCATCATCGGGCTGGCGGAATCTTCTTCCTGAATCTGCATCGTGCCGTTCCAGTCATCGTCCCAGGTTTCTCGCGGCGCGAAGTTCCACGGTTCACCCTTCGGAACCAGAAATCCTTTCCGAGTTGCGGTCACGACGATTGCCAATCCGCAGAGGCCACCGATCAGCGACGGAAACTCAGGACCAAGAAAAACAGCGACGGCAAGGTACGGCAGCGTCATCGACAGCGCTGCGAAGATCGCGAACGGCCAGATTCGGAGCCCGTCGGCGAACGATCGATTCGGCCCGAAGAACCGAGTCATGAACGAAACGACGAACAACGGAATCAACGTCCCGGCCACGGCGTGCAGCATGGCGACCTTCGCAGCGATGCTCGCCAGGAATGCCGGCGAAACTCCATCGCCCGAGGCTGCCGCAAAACCACTGGCAGTAGCAAACTCGATGACTCCTGGGTCGCTGCCAAGTCCACCGCCAACTCCGACAATGATCGGTGTGCCGAGCGCCCCGAACGAAACGGGAGTGCTTTGAATCATCATCCCGGCGACGACGGCCGCCATCGCCGGAAAACCCAACCCGACAAGCAACGGAACGGCAACGGCCGCTGGCGTTCCAAACCCGGCCGAACCTTCAATGAACGAACCGAACAGCCAGGCGATAATGATGACCTGAATTCGGCGGTCCGGTGAGATATCGATGAAGCCTTTGCGGATCGCCCGAATGGCTCCGCTTTCCTGCAGCGTGTTCAGCAGCAGAATCGCTCCGAAGATGATGTACAGCAACGTGCCGGCAACAATCAGTCCGTGAACCGACGCGACGGCAACCTGAATCGCAGGCACTTTCCACACAAACAATGCCAAGGTAGCTGCCGTTAAATAAGAAAGTGGCATCGCTCGACTGGCCGGCCAGCGAAGCACGACGAGGAACAACCCGACAACGGCAATCGGCAACGTGGCGAGCAGTGCTAACATTTCGAAATTCCTTTGCCGTCGGAAATTCAGATTCCTGACGGGTAAAAAACAAACCACGGAATACACGAAAAGACACGGAAGCGTCGTTATGCCTTCCGTGTCTTTCCTTGTATTCCGTGGTCCAAATTTTCTGAGAGCACGTCTTCTGAAGAGTCTCTGAGAACGCTGTTTAGAACTGGTGGCCTTCCTGAGGACCGTTCTTAGTCAGTGTCATGATCTCGGGGCCGTCGTCGGTCATGAGAATTGTGTGTTCGAACTGTGCGGTCAACTTGCCGTCGAGTGTTCGGACCGTCCATCCGTCGAACTTGTCGAGCACGGTTTTCCAGGTGCCCAGGTTCAGCATCGGCTCAATCGTAAAGCACATGCCTGGGCGAACGATCTGGCTACCGGCTTTGCTGCCTCGGAACCAGAAGTGCGGCACACCTGGTTCCTGATGGAAGCTGCGGCCGATGCCGTGTCCCTGGTAGTCTCGCACGACTTCGAATTCACGCTCGGTCGCGTACTTGTAGATGGCGGCGCCGATGTCGCGGATTTTTCCGTACGGCTCGATGGCTCGGATGCCGACCCACAGCGATTCGAACGTTGTCTGAACCAGGCGTTTCGCTTCGTCGGAGACTTCGCCGATCAGGAATGTTTCCGACTGATCGCCGTGCCAGCCGTTGACGATCGTCGTCAGGTCGATGTTGACGATGTCGCCTTCCTGCAGCTCGTACTCGTTCGGAATTCCGTGGCAGACGACTTCGTTCACGCTGATGCAACTGACGTTGGGGTAGGGCGGTGCTCCCGGAGGCCCCGCATAACCCAGACACGCCGGCGTGTGGCCGTGATCCTGCGTGTATTCCTGGAGCATTTTGTCGAGATCGATCGTTCGCGCACCGGGTTTGGCATGCGGACGAATGAAGTCCATCAGCTCGGCGTTGAAGCCACTGGCGGCGCGAAGGTGGTCTCGGTCTTCAGCGTTGTAAATCGGTGGCTGCCTGCCCAACGGAGAACTCCAGTTTTTGACGACTCAAAAAATCCAGGTTTCGGCTCAACCACTTGAGGCAATTATGCCGAAAACTAAGAGAACGCGAAAATCGCGGCCCGTTATAGCAATTGGGCTGGCTGAAGAGAAACTGCTCGCCCTGACTGCAGCGCTCCCTGACGGTCAACGGCTGCTCACATCGGACTTCCCGAACGAATAAACAAACGCTGAACTGCCTGAACGGCGGCGGTCGAACCTGGTTTCGGCGAGGTTGACTCAAGGAAGGGTCAGATCAAATGTGGAATCTTACAAGCCCCGCGGCACGACAACGGATCGTCGTCCGCACTCTTGTGGCCATGTCCGCTGCAGCTTTCATAGCGAATTCGGCTTCTGCTCAGGAGTCCACCATTCGCCGGCCAGATCCCGACGACCGTCACCGCCGAATCGTTTCTCCAAACATCGGCCGCCAGTTGCTCGGCCTCATGCTCTCCGCGCTGTGGAGCAAACTCGTGCAGCACGAAGCCCGCCTGCAACTCAAAAGCTGCGTGCGGAGCAAGCCGAGCTGGCTGCGGTGCCGGCTGCGGAGAATCAGCATCCGGTTGTCCGGTGATGGGACTTTGGGACGCGATCTCGTCGCCGAGCTGTGGCAACGGACCGGGAACACTCATGCGATGGAGTTACGGCTCCGGCGAAACCGGCGGACCTGATCTCGATGCACCACTCGTCACCGACCGGCCTGACTTCACCGAAGCGTCATCGACGGTCGGCAAAGGCGTGCTCCAGATCGAATTTGGATACACCTACACGCAGAACCGCGACAACGGCAGCGAAACAATTTCGCAGAGCATCGGTGAGCCGCTGTTCCGCTATGGAATCCTGGCCGACTGGCTGGAATTTCGGTTCGCGGCGTTTCCGACCGTCGAAGAACGCAACCCTGCCGGCGGACCTAACGACACGACAACCGGAACCGAAGACCTGTATCTCGGATTCAAAATCGGCCTGACACCGCAGGAAGGCATCCTGCCGGAAATGGCCATCCTGCCACAGATGACCGTCCCGTCCGGCAGCAGCGCTTTCACCAACGACCAAGTGCTTCCCGGAGTCAACTGGCTCTACTCGTGGGCACTGAGTGACGACCTCTCCGTCGCCGGTAGCACGCAGTTCAACCGCGCTGTCAACGACACGGGCGACGCCTACACGGAGTGGGCTCAATCAGCGACAGCGGCATTCGGCATCACGGAAGAGGTCGGCGGTTACGTCGAGTGGTACGGTCTGTTTCCGCACGCGGCGACCGGCGGAGTGAAGCCCGAGCACTACCTCAACGGCGGCTTCACTTACCTGATTTCGAACGACGTCCAGTTCGACATCCGAGCCGGCTACGGCCTCAACGACCGCTGCCGACGACGTCTTCATCGGCAGCGGTTTCTCAGTCCGCTTTCATTGAGCCTGCTTCTTACGCTGATAGAAACGCTGTAGCTCAAGCTGCTGTTTCGCTTTAGCTTGCCGAATTGCGTCAAGATCTGAACCCGCCCTCGACGGAGGAGCAACGCCCACCGAACCAGCGAACACGGGGACGCCATTGACCATTCGGTACGTGCATGGAACGTTGTAAACGGTCATGCCGTTGAACTGCCGAGCCGACGTGCCCTTCGGCATGTCTGATACCGGATCTCGAAGGACGTTCGGCATCGCCGGGGAATGAAGTCCGTTGGCGGTCGGATCCTGATACTCTCGTCGTTTAAGAATGCCCAGTGGCCGTGGCGCTGGAACTGGCAACGCTTGCCGTGTTACAGGCATCGTATAAGTCAACTGCTTCGATAACGTCTCGTACTGTGAGACACGTTTCTTCTGCTGTGATTTCAAATCGGTGAGCTGTTTCTCGAGGTTCGCGATCTTCGCCAGCAACTCTTCACGAGTCGCATGCTTCAACGACTCTTTCTTGACGGCAGCGTCGTCGAGCGCGCTGGCGACGCCCGTTCCAATCGCACAAGCAGCAAACAGGATCAGGGTGAATCGTGCCATGACAGCCTCTCCAATCATCGATGTCCAGGATTCACGTGAGCAACCAGGCTCTTCGAAGTCGCAACACGGTCGGGCGCCAGCAGCTACCGAATGTTGAGAATACGAAGAAACTCAACGCACCCGGAACAGGAAGATCCTGCCGATGCGAAGCTGCAATTCCGGAGGCAATCAGAAGTGCATGCCGGCTCGGACGAAGGCGAGATCGTCGGCATCGAAGTTTCCGACGTGAGATCGGTAGCGGAGTTCGCGGTCAAACACGTAGCCGATTTCCGCAAAGTATGTGATGCCGGAAATGTGCCGTTTCTCCCAGCCAAGATGGACTCGCCAGTTGGCGAACGTCGCGAGATCTTCGCCAACTCCCGCACGCTGAACACGCCACGTTCGACCGAAAAACCCACCGCCAATATACGACCAGATTTCGCCTTCCTGCTGTTCGGCGACGAAACCCGCAAGCTTCCATTCCGGAAACACAATCTCAAACTGCAGGTGGTCGTGCGGTTGCCAGATGACTCCGGCGACGGGATAGAATTCCTGGTTCTCAAGATTCAGGAATGCCGCGCCCCATGACGACCTGAATGTCTCGACTGGCCTCGTACGTGAAGAGCGACATTCCTGTCACGCGAAGTGCGTCGAGTTCTTCTTCGATTTCACCGTCGCTGAAGATGCCCGCGCCGAGTTCCATCCGCATTCGCCATCGCTCGTCGAGCTGGTGCATCCAAGCGACTTCGATCTGCAAGTCAATCAGTTCTTTTTCGAGTTTCGTCATCGCAGTGCCGAGTCCTTTGTGGATGCCGATCGACGGAGTCACGGTGATTCCGCGGAACTTGGCCAGCCCAACCGTCACTCCACCATAAAGCGACGCGAGACCAAACTTGTCGGACCCGCTGCCGTCGATGGCCAGGTCGGCATGCCAGTGCTCCCAGCGCAGCCAGCTTCTGTCGTGCGGAGGCGTCCGAGCCGGGTCACGAGGAATGTCGCTGCGAGTCGATCGCCCGGCGTACTCTTCAATCAGATCGATCCAATCGAGTTCTCCGTCGCGGTTTCCGGCATCGAACAATGCCGGGTCAGGCCGAGGCAACGGAATGATTGGATTGGATTCGGGCAACGTCGGCCACTGAAAACCGTCGCCACCGTCCGGAATTTCAATTCCGCCATCAAACTTGATCGGCCCACCGTTCTGATGCAGATCGTTGTGCTGGAACGGGTCAATTATCGACGGTGGAATCAGAGGATTCTGAGGCGGCACTGGTAAAGCAGGCGTCACGACATCCGGTCGTAGCATCGGTGCGGGCAACGGAGTCGTCTGCTGGTGCATGCGTCCGGGCAATGTTCGAGCGGTGTCCGCTCGATGAGTCGACGGAGTGCCGGGTAAATGCGGCGGAGCTGTAATCGGCACGGGAACTTCAGGAGTGCCGTCAGCAATCCTCGGCACAAGCCCGGTCCCGTTGGAATTCGCCAGCGAAGTCATTCGCAACGGCAGACCAGTAATCGGATCCAGCGGCTCTCCAAGGCCGACCGGCGAACCACCGTTTCGAACGCCACTCTGCTGCGAAGACTGCTGAGCAGGAGTCACCTGTAGATTCGCCGGGACCGGAGTTTCCCAAGGCGCAATCAGCCCGTAACTGTCGGCAGATTGCTGTGCGAAAGATCGCGGCGCAACCTCAGACAGAAATAGAGCACAAAGGCAAAGTAGTAGGGGAAATCTCACCAGAAACGGTGCCACAGAAGGGCGTGACGTGCGGAATCGAGGATCGATCCCTGAGGAAGGGAGCGGTGAGATAGCTGTTTTGGCGAAATCCGGTCAAGACCACTTCCGTGGCCATGCAACTCCAACTCTGCATTGAAGGGCCGGCCGAGTCCATCAATACGGCGTGAAAAGTAGCGTCCAGTCTGCTATTCGACAGTGAGGATCCACCAACTCTGGCTATCAGGCTGTAGACCTCATACCCTGAAACGCCTGTGTCGAATGTGATCTTCCCTCCACCCATCCCCTCTTTCCCTCCTGAACTGCTCACACAAGGAAATAGACCAATGAGGCGTTTCAGTGCAGCTGTGCTTTTGACGTTGAGCGTGCTGATGATCACTCCGTTGAAATCGGAAGAAATCGTTCGGCGAAACCCGTTGAACCCGATCAAGTTTGAAAAGACAGACTGGCCGTGGTGGCGGGGAGCTGAACGAAACGGGCACGCCGCCGCGGATCAGACGCCGCCGCTTTCGTGGGACGAAGAAAAGAACGTCGTCTGGAAAACTCCTGTTCCAGGACGTGGGCACGGGTCGCCGATCGTTGTTGGCAACCGAGTCTTCCTGGCAACCGCCGCTGTCGACACTCACGTTCAGTCGGTCATTTGCTACGGCCGAAGCAATGGCAAGCAAATCTGGAAGACAGACCTGCACACCAGCGTCCCTCCGAAAAAGATGAACAAGAAGGCGACGATGGCTTCATCGAGTCCGGCTTGCGATGGCGAGCGAGTCTTCATCAACTTTCTGCACGACGGAGCCGTCTACACGACAGCTCTGAGTCTCGACGGAAATCAAATCTGGCAGACGAAGATCACCGACTATCAGATTCATCAGGGTTATGGTTCTTCGCCCGCTCTTTACGACAAGCTGGTGATCGTTTCTGCGGACAACAAACTCGGTGGAAAAGTCGCCGCGCTGGATCGACAGAATGGGAAGATCGTGTGGGAGCACAGTCGGCCGAAGGATCCCAATTATCCGTCGCCGATCATTCTGCATGCGGCCGGTCGTGATCAGGTCTTTATGACCGGCGTGAATCTGATTTCGAGTTTCGATCCGAAGACCGGTGAAAAGCTGTGGGAGCATCCCGGAGCAACAACCGAATGTGTGACCTCGACCGTCACTGACGGAAATCTGGTCTTCACCAGCGGCGGCTATCCGAAAGATCACATCGCTGCGTTCAAAGCTGACGGCTCGCAAGAAGAACCCGTCTGGGAAAACAAAACCCGCGCGTATGTCCCATCAATGCTGATCAGCAAGGGACACCTCTACGCCGTACTCGATGCCGGCATCGCGATGTGCTGGAAAGTCGACACCGGCGAAGAACTCTGGAAAAAACGTCTGGGTGGGAAGTTCACATCGTCGCCGGTTCTGGTAGGCGAGAATATCTTCGTCACCGACGAATCCGGCAAGACTCACATCTTCAAAGCTTCACCGGACGGATTCGAATCAATCGGCGAAAACGAACTCGGAGACGAAGTTTTCGCGACGCCAGTCATCTGCGGAAACCGCATCTACACACGAGTCGCCCACCGAAACCGCGACAACCGACAGGAAATGCTCTACTGCCTCGGCAAATAGAGCAGGAACGAGCGAAGCGCGGTCCCGTACTTGACACCGCGCATCGGGTCTAACAAGCTCTCGGCACCTCGCGATCGTGAGGTGTTCTGTCCTGAGCTTCAGCGTTGCAGGCTCACAGCCTCGGGCAGGATTCTCACTTGCTTAGACACACGTTGAGTCTGCTGCAGACACCACAGAAAGATTCTTATTATGGCCAGAGCATCCGCTCGACACATTCTCGTCCCTGACGAAGAGACCTGCCTGAAACTCAAAGCCGACATCGAAGGCGGCACCGACTTTGGCGACGTGGCGAAAGAACACTCGCAGTGCCCATCGGGTCAAAAGGGTGGCGACCTCGGAGAATTCGGACAGGGCCAGATGGTTCCTGAATTCGACAAAGTCGTCTTCAACGACGAAGTGAACGTCGTCCACGGCCCGGTTCAGACGCAGTTCGGCTACCACCTGCTGGAAATCACCAGCCGAACGGAATAGTCCAAGTCAGCGACGGAACCGAAGCATCAATAAAGAAGCCCCGACGACCATCTGGTCGCCGGGGCTTCTTGCATCTATTCAAGTTATAAATCGTAGAGTTCGCGGAGAACTTCCGCAGAGGATTGGAGAGCCGATTGAATCTCCTCGTCCTCTGCGTTTTTCACCTCTCCGTCCTCTGCGATTTGTTCTTTACCTTACTCGTCCGTCACGCAGCCGTCAGAAGCAGACTTCACCGTTTTGATATACCGGTAAAGGGTTCCGCGAGTCGCTTTGAACGGCGGAGCTGTCCAGGCATCTCGACGCTTCTGCATGTCTTCGTCGGAAACGTCGACGGTGATCGCGTTCGCCTCGGCGTCGATCGTGATTGTGTCGCCGTTCTGAACGAGGCCGATGGGGCCGCCTTCCTGAGCTTCCGGCGTGACGTGTCCGACAATGAATCCGTGTGAGCCGCCAGAGAATCGTCCGTCGGTAATCAGAGCGACGTCTTTCTCCAGACCGTATCCGCAGATGGCTGAAGTTGGAGTCAGCATTTCCGGCATGCCGGGCCCGCCCTTTGGACCTTCGTACCGGATGATAATGACATCGCCCTTCTGGATTTCTTTGTCTTCCAGACCTTTGAGCATGTCCTCTTCAGAATCGAAGCACCGGGCCGGGCCGCTGAAGGTGAGACCTTCCTTACCGGTGATCTTGGCGACCGCTCCGTCCGGACAGAAGTTGCCCTTCATGATGCGAATGTGCCCGGAATCTTTCAGCGGCTTTTCGACCGGATGAATGATGTCCTGACCTTCGGCGAGACCTTCCAGAGTGGCCAGGTTCTCGGCCATCGTCTTACCGGTAACGGTCATGCAATCGCCGTTGAGCAATCCCTTTTCGAGCAAATACTTCTGCACGGCCGGAATGCCACCGATGTTGTGCAGGTCTTCCATCACGTACTTGCCGCTCGGCTTGAGGTCGGCGATGTACGGGATGCGGTCGCTGACGGCCTGGAAGTCGTCGATCGTCAGGTTCACGTCGACGGCTCGCGACATCGCGATCAGGTGCAGAACGGCGTTCGTTGAACCGCCCAGAGCCATGATGATGACCATCGCGTTTTCAAAAGCTTCGCGAGTCATAATGTCACGCGGCTTCAGATCGATTTCGAGCAGATGCTTAATCGCATCGCCGGCTGCCAGACATTCGCCATGCTTCAGTGGGTCGTCGGCCGGAATGGACGAGCTGTAAGGCAGCGACATGCCCAGCGTTTCGATCGCTGAGGACATCGTGTTTGCGGTGTACATCCCGCCGCAGGCTCCGGGGCCGGGGCAACTGTTGCGGACGATTTCCTCACGCTCTTCGTCATCGATCGAGCCGCCGATGTACTGACCGTACGACTGGAACGCCGACACAATGTCGAGCTTTGGATGTCGGTCTGAACAGCCTGCTCGAATGGAACCACCGTAGACCATAATCGCCGGACGGTTCACCCGAGCCATCGCCATCACACAGCCGGGCATATTTTTGTCGCAGCCAGGAATGGTGATCAGTCCGTCGTACCACTGCCCGCCCATGACCGTTTCGATCGAGTCGGCGATCAGGTCGCGCGACTGCAGCGAGTAGCTCATCCCGTCGGTGCCCATCGAGATGCCGTCGCTCACGCCGATCGTGTTAAACCGCATTCCGAAAAGGTCGGCTTTCTCGACGCCTTCTTTGATGCGTCCGGCCAGGTCCAGCAGGTGCATGTTGCACGGATTGCCTTCGTACCAGACGGACGCGATACCGACCTGAGCCTTATTCATATCGGCGTCGGTCATGCCCGTCGCATAGAGCATGGCCTGCGAAGCACCCTGCGAAGCTGGCTGCGTGATTTTCGAGCTGGTTTTGTTAAGCGGTTCGGACATTTCAATTCCTGTGGAGCGGCACAGCCGCGATCTTTGTTGACAGACTCCGCGAGCGGCGGAGTATTACTTTCGGATGTCGTAAGCGGTGAGTTTTTCCATGTCTCGCAGGTAGAGTCGTCCGTTCGCGACGACGGGATGGGCCCACGTTGGGAAGTCGCCTTTCTCCACGGCGAACATACCTTTCTCGACGTATGCCTTTGGATTGGCCTCAACCAGCGCCACTTTATTCTTTTCACCGTAAAGATAAATGTGCCCGTCAGCGTAAGTGACCGCACCTTTTCCAGCGCTACGTTCCTGCCAGACAATCTCGCCAGTTTCGAAGTTCATGCAAATCAGTGTCTTGCTCCCGGTCCCGTAGACGAAACCGTCGACAAGCACCAGGCCGCCATGATGATTCTGAATCTTGTTTTCGAAGTATGCCGGCTCGGCGACAAAACCATCACCGGACTTGGTCAGGCGAGCGAGTCCGCCACCGGTTCCGTAAGCCGATGCCGAAAACACAGCGTTGTTGTGAACCAACGGCGTTGAGACATTCGCCGTGCGGTTGGCTGACTTGTCGTAAGACCAGAGCAGGTCGCCGGTTTCAGCGTCCAGACCGACGACGCGCGGTGACGCTCCAGGTTCTCGTTTGCTGCCCGTCCCGCCGGTGAAGGTGACGACCTGCCGGACACCATGCGACTCGACAACAACCGCCGTGCAGTAGTGAGCCTTGTCGCCGACGTCAGAACTTCTCCAGACGACATCGCCAGTCAGTTTGTTGAGAGCGACGACCGCTCCTTCTTTTCCGCCCGGCGTGACGATGACGTTGTTTCCGTCGATCGTCGGGCTTTCGCTGAAGCCCCAACCTGGGACGCTCCCACCAAAGTCTTCCGTCAGATGCTTTGTCCAGACAACTTCTCCGCTGTCGGCTTTCAGGCAAGTGACGTCTCCACCACCGCCTTCAGCATAAACAAGGCCGTTATCAACGGTCAGAGTTCCGCGACCGCCATCGCCTTTTCCGTGTTTGTAGAGTTTCGATTCGCGAGGAGGATGCACCGACCAGATCAGCGATCCATCCGATTCTTTCAGGCAGAGAATGCGACCTTCGCCGTCCACGTTACCCTGAGTGAAGATCCGACCGTCGGCGATCGCCAGCGATGAGTAACCGTCGCCGAGCGTGTCGACCTGCCAGACCGTTTTCGGACCGCCTTCAGGCCATTCGGTCAGCAGACCTTTCTCCTGAGAAATCCCATCGCTGTTGGCTCCTCGCCACTGAGGCCAGTCGCCAGGTTTCGCAGCAAACAAAGTCGTAGACGCGGAAAGCACCACAACGGCAAGTGTGGATCGAAGGAACGAGGGATTCATAGCGGACCTTGGAGGCAGGAAAGTGGGGGTGGGATCGCCGCGGCCTTCGTGCCAGGCGGCTTCGTGATGGTTGAACAGCCAGCGTCGGCTGATTTGTGTCGAGCGAGTATTCTCACGAGAAACGCCCGCGCGTCGCAACCGACCGGAAATCCGGGCCCGTCTCGCCCAGATTGTGACTGCCTGAACCCTCACTTATAGTCCCGCGTCTTCACCGGCGATCAATCGACGGCCACCCTTTAACCTGATTTCTGATACGGCTTTACCATGACAGTCCGCACGCGTTTCGCTCCCAGCCCCACTGGATACATGCACATCGGCGGGATGCGAACCGCTCTGTTCAACTGGCTTTACGCGAAGAAGCACGGCGGGAAGTTCATCCTCAGAATCGACGATACCGACCAGCAGCGAAACGTCGACGACGCCCTCGCTCCGATCCTGCAGGCCTTCCGGTGGCTGAATCTCGACTGGGACGAAGGCCCGGAAGTCGGCGGTGACTACGGACCGTATTTCCAGTCGCAACGAAGCGACCTCTACACCGCTGCCGCCGATCGTCTACTGGCCGAAGGCAAAGCGTACCGCTGCTTCGACACGAGCGAAGAAGTTCAGGCCGACAAAGAAGCCGCTCGAGAAAACGGCACACCACCCGCTGGCATGAGACGATCGCTCGAACTCAGCGACGCCGAGATCCAGCAGAAGCTCGACAACGGCGATCCCTGGGTCATGCGTTTCAAAGTGCCGCAGGATCGGAAGATCGAGATCCACGACGAAATCCGCGGACACGTCGAGTGGGATGCCGCGCTGATGTTCGACCCAAACATCATGCGTTCCAACGGGTCCCCGCTTTACAACTTCGCAACAGTCGTCGACGACGCCCAACTCAAGATTACGCACGTCATCCGCGCGGAAGAACATCTTTCCAACACGGCAATCCAGGTTCTGCTTTACGAGGCTCTCGGCGAAACCGTTCCGACGTTTGCGCACATTCCGTTCGTCATGGCTCCCGGCACGAAAAAGAAAATCTCAAAACGCGACGTCGAGAAATACCGCAAGAGCCCGGCCTTCAAAATCCTGTTTGATCTGTCGAATCAGGTGCTCCCGCAGATCGGCCTCGACGAAGGCGCTCTGAACCCGGTAATGGTCGAATTCTACGAGCAGACGGGATTTCTGCCGGCCGGCTTGCTGAACTCGCTCGGCCGAACAGGCTGGTCATTCGACGAAACGACCGAGTTCATGTCACTCGACTTTCTCATCGAGAATTTTTCACTCGGCCGAGTGGTCAAAGCATCCGCCGCGTTCGACCCCGAAAAACTAATGAGCTATCAGGCTCACTGGATGAACGAACTTTCGTCCGACGATCGCACCGAACGCTGCACGCCGTTTCTGCAGAAGGCCGGCCTGCTACCTGCTGATCCGTCCGAAGATGATCTCGCCAAAGTCAGCAAAGTCGTCGAGTCACTCGGCGACAGAATCAAGGTCGCCAGCGACATCCTGACCTACGGCTACTTCTTCAAAGACAACATCGAGTACGACGCCAAGGCGTTCAAGAAACGAGTCAAAAAAGGCAACGTCCCCGAGCTACTCGGTGAATTCCGCCCGGTACTCGCCGAACTATCAGAGTGGACTCTGGAATCAATCGAAGCCGCACTTCAACAATTCGCCGAGTCCAAAGAAATCGGAACCGGCCTGCTGATCAACGCTCTGCGAATTGCATCAACCGGTTCCCCCGCCGGCCCCGGCGTCTACGACTGCCTGGTCATCGTCGGTCAGGAAACAGTCCTGACCCGCATCGACGCGGCCATCGAAAAAGCCACCGCTGGATAAGGCTTGATCTTCGCTAAATCGACTGGCTCTGACTGTTCCGTCGAGCGCAGACTCGTAACACAATTTCACGGACCGTCAGTCGGCAACGCCAGGCTGAGACGCGTCCTGATCAACTTCCCGCAGGTAAGCCAGCAGACGGTCGCGTTCGTTGGTCAGGTGGCGAACTCGTAGCAGAGATTTGACTCGCGTGGTCAGTTCGAGGCGGTTTACCGGCTTCGTCAGGAAGTCATCGCAGCCAGCATTGACGGCCTTTTCGATGTCGCCCATTTCGTTCAAAGCGGTGACCATCAGAATCGGAATACTCACCGTCGCGTCGTCCTTCTTGAGCTGCTCGCACACTTCGTAGCCGCTCATGCGAGGCATCATGATGTCCAGCAGGATGATGTCCGGCTGAAATTCGGCCACCTTGTCGATCGTCTCCTGACCGTCAAAAGCCATAGCGATATCGTAATCCTCGCCCGCCAGGTAGGCTTCGAGGAGTTCGCAGTTCTGCTCGTTATCGTCGGCAATGAGGATTTTCGACGGCTGAGAATTATCAGAATCAGGCATCCGAATGGCACTCTGAGAATTTAAGGCTTCATGAATTTCGACGAGTCAACAATCGACCTCGCCAGCTCGCAACGCGACGGAGTATATCGAACACGATTCTCGACAGGGAACAGCGGAGCGACCGATTTATCAAACACCAGTCATACTCGTGCTAAACTGCCGCCTGCAACCATTCTCGTAATTCAGAGTCGCTGACCTGGAGTCATCGCAGAGGTTCGCCCAACATGCCCGGAAAACAGCACCGAACAACCCGCAAGCCTGCCACGAAATTCGGGCATCTGAAAAAGAAAATCGGTCAGCAGAAGACCGGCCAGAACTTCGCGCCGCTCAAGCCAAAGACCGGAAAGCCGGACGGTGGCAAACGGTAGCGGCTATTCAGCGTACGTCGTCAGTCGTTTGACCAGAATCGTCGCGTAGCTGCCGCGGGGCAGATCGAAGGCCAGCATTACTTTCTTTCGATTTGGGTAGAGGTCGTCGTCAGCAGATTCGAATTCGAGTTCCGGGACAGCGATGATTGTTTTGCGGCTCGATTTTGAAAAGAAACTGTCGCGTGGGTATTTGACTCGGAGTTGCCGTTTTTCGAGGCCTTCTTCGGCGACGACGGAGTTAAGTAAGTCCAACGTGGGCCCTTCCTCGAGCTTTCCTCGAGCGGATGGGAGCGGGAGTTCGTCTTCGATCGGGGTGACGGCCGAGTTACTCCACGGCGATAAGAAGGACGTCACGAAGCAAGCCGGCCCACTTTTCAATTCGAATGGGATGACAGATTCCGGAGCCGTATTCTCTGTCAAGCGGCGAGTCAGCATGCGATTCCAGAGGGCGCTCTGAAAGGCGGACAGGTAGAGGCCTCGCAGGTCGATGTTGAGATTGCAGAACGCACCTCGAAAATCGATCAGCTTGCCAGCCGCTTCTTTATCCGCAAGAAACGTCACGATGCTTCGCCGGTGCGAGCGACTGAGAGCCTGCTTGCACTCGACCCATCGACCCCAGTGGTCTCGCAGAATGGCTTTTTGTTTTTTGTCGTCCGAGCGGTCCTCTCGATGAGGGTCGGCCAGCGCCAGCCACAGAGTGCGTTCCCAGTCCCCCAGGCACCACGGCTTCGCAATCCATTCTCCCGAGGAACCCAGCGAACCAAATCTCTGATCATCAAAGTAGTTTGGCAGCCCGTCACGACGCACGTCTTCTGCGGCAGTTTCCGCTCGCTCGACCTCTTCTACGGTCATGTCTCGCAGCGTGATCGTAAATCGATTCCCATCGATATCCGCCGGCACAAACGCTCGTTTGACCTGCCCAAGGTACTCAAGCTCGAAAGATCTTTGAGCCAACGGTTTCTTCGGACCGTGATGGACGGTGACAAACTGTGTCGTCAGTGCGTGTTTGTCTTTGAGACCGCCGTAGCTGATGCGTCGCCGTGGAATTTTCCAGCGATCAACCACCGAATTGATCACCTCAGGAGTTCCGATCGACTGTTTCGTCAGTTGGTACAGCGCAAACGGGCCGGTCGTCGGAGTCACCTGCGACAGTTCGTCGACCTGAAAGTCTTCGGGGATCCGTTTCAACTTCACGCGGGATACTCATTTCGCCTTGCGGCATTGCTCAACAGGGACGTTTGAATTTGTGGCGAGCGGTCTCGATCGTCTCGAAACTTGCACAGCCTGGCAGATGATCGTTGACGATTCCCAACGACTGCATAAAAGCATAAGCCGTGGTTGGGCCGACAAACGACCATCCTCGCTTCTTTAACTCTTTGCTCATCAATGTCGACTCGGCCGTGATCGACACTTTGGCGTCGAAAGTCGGATGAGCATCGGGCTCGAACTGCCAGAAGAACGCGGCCAGCGATCCGAACTCGTCAGCCAGTTCAATGGCCCGCTTTGCATTATTGATCGTCGATTCGATCTTTCCTCGATGCCGCACGATGCCCGCGTCTTTGAGCAGTCGCTCAACGCTGGAGTTACGAAACCGGGCGACCGTTTCGACGTCGAACTCTATGAATGCTTTCCGAAAGTTGTCTCGCTTCCGCAGGATCGTGAGCCAGCTTAAGCCCGACTGAAATCCTTCCAGACAGATTTTCTCGAACAGTCGCTGATCGTTGGCAGTCGGAACGCCCCATTCGTCATCGTGATAGGCGATGTAATCGGCATGCTCACCGCACCACCAGCAGCGCGGTACGCCGTCTTCGCCGGTCAGTAATCGTGGTGTGTAGTCCGTCATTGAAAATTATTCTGACGCATACCGTAACGAATAAGAAAAATGAACCACGTGCAGAGGCGCGGAGACGCAGAGGAAAACTCTCACGAAACCTCTGCGTCTCCGCGCCTCTGCGCGTGGTTGGTCACTGAAAGTTTCCCATTAAGACTGCGGTAAAGGTCAATGTGTGCAGCGATGGCTTTTTCGAATGAGTGTTCTTCGACGATGTGCTCCCTCGCGGCCTTACCAAGCGAGTCTCCGAAAGACTCGTCCTGGATCAGACGATTGCATGCCCGAGTAAACGCCGGACGATCTCCGACAGGCACGACGAGGCCTGTCTTTTCGTGATCGACCAGTTCGAGGTTGGGGGCGATGTCGCTGACAACGACCGGCCGACCGTGCGTCATGGCTTCCATCAGGCTGTTGGACTGGCCTTCGAAATCGCTCGCCAGGCAGAACATGTCCATGTGCGGGAGAATGTTCGCGACGTCGGATCGGTGGCCAGCAAAGCGGATCACATCTGACAGTCGAAGGTTCCTGGAAAAATCTTCCAGCTCTTTCCGCTGCGGACCCTCGCCGACGATCATCAACCGCGACGATGGCTGGAGACTTTGCAGCAGTTCCATCGCCCAGATCAGATCCGACACTCGCTTCTGCGGAGCAAGGCGGCCGACGCAGCCGATGATTTTCGAATCGACCGGGAAGTCAAACTCGTCGCAGATGGACTGCCGAGTTCTCGTCGAGTCTGCCGCGGGTTCGATCCCGTTTGGGATCACCATCAATCGATCGCGAGGAAAACCAAGGTCGGCGTAAAAGTCGGAGACGGCCTGAGAGTTGCCGACTAATCGGTCCGTCCTAGGCGCAAGTTTGCGGTCAAACCACAGTTGCCACTTCGCTTTCCACGAGTCGACACAGCGTTCGGAAACAACGACCTTCGGAACTGGATTCGCTCCGACAGCCATCCGGCCGTAAGCATTCGCGGCAAACAGCCAGGTATGCAGAACATCTGGCTGCTTCTCGGCAATCAGTTTTCGCAGACGGCGAAGAGCGAAAGGATCAAACTTCCAGCGTTTGCCGATGATCGTCAGCGGGATTCCGGCTGACTTCAGTTGTTCTTCGTACGGGCCGCCACGAGTCAGAGCGACGACTTCGACGTCAAACTCGTCGCGCGGCAAGCCAGTCGCGAGATGCGTGAGCTGCTTTTCGGCACCCGAACGGTCCAGAGTCGGAATGAGCAGAAGGACTTTGATCACGGCTTGGTTCTATCAATCAGGCAGCTTCTGACTGCCCGTCGTCAGGCTCACCGAGAATTCGTCGGATGTCGGCCACGGGACGCTTCGTCGCGTTGGCAATTTCCTCCGGGTTATAGCCGGACTGCCTCAGCAGACGAATGAACTGGTCCGGTTCGACCGGCGAATTGTCGAAAGATTCTGATCCGTCCTCTGCTGGAGTCTCGTCACGAAACTCGGCAAGTCGCGGCGTTGGCACATCGCGAATCTCGTCCAGCAGAGATTCCAACCGCTCGATTTCCCGGTCCGCCTGCAGAACCATTTCGTCCATCACCGCGAGCTTTGTCTGCAACTTCGCTTCGGCGACCCGAGCAATATCATGCAGCTCTACCTCGTGCTTCGACAACTGCGCATCGGACGTTGCCGTTCGAGTCGCCAGCTCTTTGGTCGCTTTGTCGATCGGGTCGAACTTGCGACCTCGCCAGCGACGATGAGCGTTGCGACGCATCGTGAACCCAAACGCCAGCACAAACAGGACGAGCACGAACGGGTGAATTTCGCCGATGAAAGAAGTCATATTTCGTCATCCATGACGGTGTCGTTAATCGAGTGACCAAATCCTGGTCACCTGGTCTTACCCGTGATCGTGGCTGTGGCCGCCGTCGTGATCGTGGTTATGGTCGTGATCATGATCGTGACTGTGGTCATGCGAATGGTCGTGGTCGTGTGAATGGCCCGCCGAGTCGTGGTCATGATCGTGGCCGTGAGCTTCGCCGTCGTCCTCGTCCATTTCCGCCTGCTGATACCAGGCTTCGATGGTGCGGTAGACCTCGCGGAGAGGCATACCCTGTTCCTGAGCGATCTTCGAGCACGATTCGAATTCCGGAGTGAACACCGCCGGCTCGCCATCCCGCCAGCCGAGCTTCCCTTCGATCGGTCCCCAGTCGGAATCGATCGTGATGGATTCTCTCAGCCGTTTAGAACGCTCAATCAACTGGCGACGGATACCAAAAGTCGCCGTTTCGTGGAAGATGATTGTTTCCATCGTTTCGAGCTGATCCGGTCGACAGATCACGCTCAAAATCACTCCGGGCCGCTCTTTCTTCATCTGAACAGACATGCTGAAGACGTCTAAAGCCCCTTCGTCCAGCAGTTTCTGCTTGGCATAACCGATGACTTCGCCCGAAATATCGTCGAGATTCGTCTCCAGCAGGTAGACCTGATCAAAGCCTGCTGATGCGATAGCCGTGCCGACAAACAATCGCAGAATGTTGGCTCGGCCGGGGAAATCCATCGTCCCAGCTCCGTAGCCAACCTGTTCGACAGTCATCGCCGGCAGCGATTTCGAGAAGTGATCGACCAGAGTCTTCACAATTGCCGCACCAGTCGGCGTCGTCAGTTCTGCCTCGATCGGGACGTCCGCCAGCGGAATTCCTTTCAGCAGTTCGGCTGTACCTGGAGTCGGAACCGGGCAGACTCCGTGATCAATCCGAACCTTGCCGCTGCCGGTCGGAACATAGCTGCAATAAACCTGGTCGATGCCAAGCAGGTCAAATCCCATCGCCGCGCCAACGATGTCGACGATCGAGTCGATGGCGCCCACCTCGTGAAAGTGAACCTTGTCGACGGTCGAGCCGTGAACCTTCGCCTCGGCCTGAGCAACGGCCAGAAAGATTTCCCGCGCGAGCGACTTCTGACTGTCGGTAATCGCGTCGGCGCGTTCGAGGATTTCTTCGATGTCAGACAGGTGCCGATGTGCGTGCTGCTCGGGATGCTCGATCTTCACGTAAGTCGATCGAAACCCACCTTTGACGACGGTCTCGGTTTTCAACTCGACGCCTTCGAGCCCCAGCGACGCAATACCCGCTCGAATGACGCCTTCGTCGGCTCCGGCATCGATCAACGCCGCCAGAGTCATGTCGCCAGCAATTCCCGTTGAGCAATCCAGATAGGCAATACGCATGACGATGCTTCCGTAACTCAGGCTGTAATATCAATATAAAAGTGCGGCTGAAGTTCTTATGCCTCGGAATCATCGCTAGGAGTCAACAGTGATTTGACACCAACGACGACATTGACAAACGAGACACCAGCAATCACGGAAGTAGTCATGAACGCGTACAACAAGTCTGTGGGTATAGAACTTCCATTGAACACGTCTCTTGCTGATAGCACGACACAAAAGAAAAGCACGGAGAAAGCAATTCCAGTCTTCAATCTTGCCGCCATTGTGTTTCCCTGATGAGAGGATGGATTGGCGAATCAATCAACCGATCTGCTCGCGGCCGACCCACTTCTGCAGGACTTCCGGGATGCCGATCGTGCCGTCGGCTCGCTGGTAATTTTCGAGGATCGCAACCAGTGCTCGCGAGATGGCGACTGCCGTTCCGTTGAGCGTGTGGACGAACTGCGTGCCCTTTTTGTCGGGAATGCGGGTTCGGATGCCGAGTCGTCGTGCCTGGTAGTCGGTGCAGTTTGAGGCGGAGGTGACTTCGCCGAACTCGCCTTCGTCACCGCGGCCGGGCATCCAGGCTTCGAGGTCGAACTTGCGGTAGGCAGGTCCGCCGAGGTCTCCGGTGCAGGTATCAACGACTCGGTAAGGAACTCCGAGTTCCTGGAAGATCTCTTCTTCGATCTGAATGATCTCGTCGTGGAACGCGTTCGACGCATCGATGTCCGGAGCTGTGAAGCCGAAGATTTCGACCTTGCTGAACTGGTGAACTCGGTAAATGCCGCGCGATGCTTTTCCGGCGGCTCCGGCTTCGGTACGGAAGCAGTGAGAAACTCCGGCGTACTTCAGCGGCAGCTTTTCGAGATCGACGATCTGATCTTTCAGCAAACCACCCAGCGGAATTTCGGCCGTCGCGACAAGGCTGAGATCGGTGTTGGCGATCGAGTAAATCTGAGTTTCTTCGCCGCGCGGGTTGTAGCCAGTTCCCTGCAGAACTTCCTGACGAGCCAGGTCGGGCGTCGAGTGAACGGTAAAACCTCGATCGCGTAACTTCATCATCGCGAACTGGATAAGGGCCATTTCGAGGAACACTGCTTCGTTCTTCAGAAAGTAGAATCCCGAGCCAGCCACTCGTGCTCCGCCTTCGAAGTCGATCAGGTCGTGCTTTGCGGCCAGCTCGACATGGTCGAGCGCCTTGAAGTCGAACTTCGGCAGATCACCGACGCGGCGGACTTCGATATTCTCTTTGTCGATCTTTCCAACCGGAGCGTCGGGGTGTGACATGTTCGGAATCTGTGAAGCGAGGTCGTCGAGTTCACACTGGACGGCCGACAGCGCTTCTTCCGAGGCGGCAACTTCTGCTCGCAATTCTTTGCCGCGAGCGATCAATGGATCACGTTCCTCGGCACTCTTCGCCTGACCTGTCTGCTTGGAGACAGACTTTGCCTCGCTCCGCAGCGCATCGCCTTTCTGCTGAAGCTCGCCCCGCTTCTGGCGAAGTTCGATAACCTTCGAAATATCAACATCGACGCCACGGTTGCGGCAGTTTTCGGCGACCAGGTCAGCGTTATCACAGATGAATTGCAGATCGAGCATGAGATTTCAGCCGGTATGTTCAGTGGAAAGTTTGTGGGTCAATTCGCTGGGAAATTCGCACGGGCCGAGCAGTGTAGTGACTCGCTCCGAACGCCGGAAGAAGTGGCGGCGGCTCTTTGAGATCTGAATCCGTCTGGAAAAACACACAGCGGACACCAGAAAACCGGTGTCCGCTGTGCTCCCCCCTCAGTCTCTCAGCAATTCAGCCTCTCCCCATCGCCGCCCGTTTTCTTTGATCACTAAGCAGTCGGTGCCAGCGTTTCGAGCAGAATCGCAACCGCGGCGTCCAGTCGGAATTGCTCGTCGATGACGTCGGCACCAGTTGGATTGGCGACTCGGTCGGAACCCTGATTGCCTGCCAGCGTGTCGGTTCCCGAGTTGCCGTTCACCGTGTCGTCGCCGTCGCCACCCAGCAGAACGTCTCGGCCACCGCCGCCGCCGATGATGTCATTGCCGTCGCCGCCGAGCAGAATGTCCTCTCCTGCCTGGCCCTGCACGAAGTCGTTGCCATCGCCACCGGTGATCGTGTCGTTGTCGTTGCCGCCGAAGATTGAATCCTGACCGTCTCCGCCGTTGATGACATCGCCACCGTCGTTGCCGTTGATGACGTCGTCTCCGTCGCCACCTCGAATGGTGTCACCTTCCGTACCGCCTGACAGCAAGTCGTTGTCCGAACCGCCGACCAGGAAGTCCGCACCGGCCATGCCGTCAATCGTGTCGTCGCCGTCGGACCCGAGCAATGTGTCGTCACCATCGCCGCCGGTGATCAGGTCGTCTGCCTGACCGCCATCGATCGAGTCGTTACCGGCTTCGCCATTGATCGTGTCGTTGTTGAAGCCGCCGGCCAGCGAGTCGTCACCGTCGCCGCCGTCAATCCGGTCGATGCCGAGTCCACCTCGCAGAGTATCGTTGCCGACTCCGCCGACCAGAACATCATCGCCAGTGCCGCCGTCGAGCGAGTCGTTGCCGCCGCCACCGTTGATCATGTCGTTGCCGGCTCCGCCGACGATCGTTTCGTCGCCGTCGCCGCCGAGAATCGTGTCGTTCCCGTCGCCAGCGTCGAAGCCAACTCGAATGCCGGACAGATCAACGCCGTTCGTGTTAATCATGTCCTGCCCGGTGCCACCGTTGACGTTCAGCAGAATCTCGTTGACCAGATCGATCGACGCAAAGTTGAACGTGTCGTCTCCCGCCAGACCGTTGACGTTGACGATCGTCGTCCCACTTTCAATGGACACGACCGGGTCAACCGTCGGTGAAGCAACGTCTGCGGAAATCTGCAGAACAGTGCCTGTGCCTGAAATGTTGAACGTGTCATTGGCCGTTGTTCCGTTGAGGTCAACGGTGTCGAGCCCCGACGTCGCTTTAATGGAATCGTCACCGTCGTTGATCGACCAGGATACAGAATCGTCACCGGCACCGGCATCGATGGTGTCAGAACCACCGTTGCCGCGAATGGTGTCCGCACCACCTTCGCCGTTGATTTCGTCATCGCCCGACCCGGCAAAGATTGAATCCATGCCGTCACCAGCGAAAATTGTGTCGTCTTCGTTACTGCCGACGATCAGGTCGTCACCGGGCGAGCCGAAGAACAAGTCGCCCTGGCCAGCTCCGTTGCCCGTGCCACCGATCAGCACGTCGCCGAACGCCCGTGTTGGAGCCGCCGTCGGAGTCGCCGCTCCGGATGTAAGATGGTTCTGGATCGAAACCTGCAGCGTGTAATCCGATCCGGCAGGTACGCCGGGACCGCTGATGCCACCTGTAACCGCACTGGACGGGAAGCTGGCAACACCAATGACATACGTCCCTGGGACTGCAAAGGTGAACTGAATGAACGAGTCAAGCCCCGATGTCGAACCAGGATCGACGTTCGAGTCATCGTTGAACGTAAGCACCGATCCGAACGAATCAAACAGGAACAATTCGGGGTCAAACGGGTCGCCATTTACAGCACCGTTATTGGCGAGGCCGCTTCCGAAGTCGATGTCGAAGATCGCAGAGTCACCAGCATTGGCCACGGTGAATGAGTAGAAGTCGAACGACCCGTCACCCGTTCCTTGGATCGACAGGTGAGGCAACACGGTCGACGTGTTGATACCCAGCGTGTCCGTAATGTTCGGGTCGAAGTCGAGCGAAAATCCAAGGTTGTCAATGTTAAGAGCACTCGTCAGTCCGTCGTTCGGTTCGATTTCCGGAACGACCAGACTGGCTGATCCAGAAACGACTTTTGCCGTCGGGTCAAACGTCAATAGTGCTTCGGCTTCCGAATCGGTCAACGTTTGAGCTTTGGTCGCATCGAGGCCCGGAACAACCATCATCGGCGTGTAGTCCAGAACTCGCGTCTTACCCTGCACCGAAGTGGACGATCCAAATCCGGTGTCGATAAAGGTCCCTTCGTCACCAGTTGCCACACCAGCTGAACCGACCGGAATGAACTGCCCAGTCAAGCGACCATTGATTCTCTGACGGTCCTGAACAATGTTCGCGGACGACAACGACGACGTCAGGTTGATCGAGTCGGCAGCCGCAAAATCCACCTGGTAGCCGATGTCCGCAAACTGAGCGACCGTCAGACGAGTGATCGGATTGGCCACGCCCGGATCAAGGAAACCGGTCATCAACTCTGTCGTCAGTACTGACTCTCGCCAGTGCGCATCAGCCGTTCCTGCACCGCCCATATTCTCGACGGGCACTCCCGTTACATTCGTGCCGAATCGCAGGTTGTATTCCTGAATCGACAACGGTCCGAGGAACTGCGGATCGGGACCGGTCGCTCCACTGATGAGCCCAAGGTCCGACCAGATAATGCCGAATCCAAGTGCATGACCCATCTCATGGAGGATCGTGTCACTGAGCTGTCCGGAGCTTTCGAGTGCGGCGAGATCAAACGTGTCGAACTCGATGAACGCCGCAGAAGGAAGATTCGAGACCACTCGCTGAGCAACAATAGCTGCCTGACCGAGAACACCATTCGGACCGTCGATCGCACTCGCTCGAGCTTCGATCACAATGTCATCGACCTGACCGATTCCTGGAACGAACACGTCGGGAACGTCACCAACGATAATCTGTTCCCAACGAGCCGCTGCCGCCGTGAATAACGCCTGCTGACTCGCCGTGAATGTGCCAGTGAATCGAACATCGATGTTGAACGAGTTCTGCGGAGTCTGCCCCGGAATAATTGGAGCCGTTCCTACGTCATCGCCGCCCAGTCCGGAAACGTTGTACGGCAGCGTGACACTTCTCAGGAAGATGCCCTGCCGCGAGAACACGTCGTAGCTGTTCTGCAGACCCGAGCCCAGGTAAATCTCGCCATTCACGACCGCCGCACCGAAGTACTGGCCGGCTCCGACAGTTCCTGGAGTGAAGCTACTGGTAATTAAACCGGTCAGAGGATCGATTTCGACGATCCGATTACCGCCCGTTTCTGTCGCAATGATCCGGTCAGGATTCGCAGCCCCAGCCAAACCGCCGACCAGGACCGACACCGTCGGATTCACCGCGTTGATATCCAACGTGTTGACGATGGAGTCTGTCGCCGGGTCAAACACGTGAATGTCGATTGCATTTACATCGAGGATGTAGACCAGTCCGCCGACAACTGCCACACCGTCGTACTCACCCGAACCAACTGTGATTGGATCAGCATCTCGCACCGTCTGAGTTGCCGGGTCAATCTGATAAAGCGTGTCGGTGCCCGTTCCGTTCAGATAGAAGAGGTCCGTTCCGTCAAACGCCAGTCCGTCCTGCTGACCGCTGAACGGCTCAGGAGCACTGAAGCGGAACAGCTCGGCACCACTTTGAGGATCAAGCTCGACGAACTGATTGTTTCCGTCAATCGCGAGGGCAAACAATCGTGACTGCGGCAGGTTGTTCGTTGGGTCTACGCGAATCGAATCGGCTTCCAGCCGGTCAGAACCCGCTCCACCAATCAGGCTGTCGATGCCGTTATCGCCAAGCAGCGTGTCCGCTCCGCCGTTGCCGACAAGCGTGTCATCACCTTCGCCACCAGACGCAACGTCGTCACCACCGCCACCGAGTGCTCGGTCGTTTCCGTTTTCACCGTCGAGTGTGTCGTTACCAGCCTGACCGTTGATGAAGTCGTCGCCGTCTCCACCAGTCACAACGTCAGCACCAGAACCAGCACTAATCGAGTCGTCGCCGGCCTCACCGCTGATCGTGTCGTTCTGCGAGTTTCCAACCAGGCTGTCGTTGCCATCGCCACCGCCGATGACATCGTCGCCCGCTCCACCAAACACGGTGTCATCATCGGCATCGCCCATCAGCATGTCATTGCCGAAGCCACCGTTGATAACGTCCAAGCCGGCGTTACCGTTGATCAGGTCGTCGCCGTCGCCAGCGTCGATGATGTCGTCACCGTCTTCTCCGCTGACAGTATCGTGACCATCGCCCGCTCGCACCGAGTCATTCCCGGCTCCGGCCGAAATCATGTCGTGACCGTCGCCGCCTTCGATCGTGTCATCGCCATCGGCTGCGGTGATCGTGTCGTGACCGTCGCCGCCGTCAACGAAGGTTGCTCCGATGCCGACCGTCACTGTGTCGTTGCCGTCGCCCGCGATGATGCTGTCGTTGAAGTCGGCCGTTCCGACGATGTTGTCATCACCGTCGCCGCCCGTGACAGACACACTGGTCAGCCCGGTGAAGTCGGCAGCCGCGACTCCGCTCAGGTCGATCGTGTTCGCACCGCTGCCGCCTCGAATATTGATCGAGGTGATGTCAGCAACCTGCACGTTTCCGAGCGTGGTCGACTGAACGCCGTTTTCGATGACCTGCAACGAAACCCCGTCAACAGGGTTCGTCCGGACCTCGATCGAGTCGGCATCGTCGGAGAGGATGCTCAACTCGCCGTTAATAATCAGCGAACTGACACTCAACAGTGCCCGCTCTTCCAGAACCTCAGCCGGTCGCTGCCGCGAAGATTTTCGCCGAGCAGCAGTGCTGCGCTGTGGGTTCTTACGGACGCGGAGTCGAAGGGCTTCCAGCCACGTCTGAAACTGCATCGTGCCATCCCTGCATTTTGAGAGTCGTTCGGAAGAATCTTCCGCCTGATCCGCCAGGGCGTCCGCAACTTCGAGTGGCAATCCGTTGCCGCCTCGTCCTCGCGTCTGTCGCCAAAGGCATCTCAACCGGTGATCGAGCAATCGTTTCCAGACTTCACTCCGCGTCCCGTCAGCCTTTTGAGCTGACACCGCCGCGAAGTCTCAAAGTCATCAGGTTTCTAACCCGTTCAGAGCCAGAAACCTCGAAAACAATCACCCGCCCGATCCTCGCTGCCCGCTCAGTTCAAAGTTCAGAATCCCGAGGAAACCTCACCACGAACCGAAACCGCGCAACGACAGGACCGTGCTCTCCCTAGATCAGCTTTTCACGACCGGAGAATTCATCACGATCGATTCAACCGGAAAACTTTGACTGACCGGCCCCTCAATGAGACGGAAACTCCACTTAAAGCGCCCATTTTGACGCATGTCGCCCCCGCATCATGCCAGAAAAATTGGGATTTACTGTATCGGCAGGCCGGGTGGCGTTGAATTGAATGCTAGGTTTGCGGACGCACCTCCGTGGACGATGGGCTCATCTGAGCGCGGGTGCTGAGAAGTGAACCGACACTCCTTCTTTGCGCATGGGACTTCCTGATGACGACTGATTCTCCGCGCCGCTCGCGCCTGTTGATGCCGATTTTTGCCACGACGATCTTCACCAGCGCGTTTCTGCTGTTTCAGGTGCAGCCGCTGATCAGCAAGTTCATTCTGCCCTGGTTCGGCGGCAGTCCGGCCGTGTGGAGCACCTGCATGCTCTTCTTCCAGGTCACGCTGTTTGCCGGCTATGTCTACGCTCATCTGACGACTCAGCATCTCTCGCCCCGCTGGCAGGCGGGTTTGCATATTGTTCTGCTGCTGGCCGCTGTGTTTCTTTTGCCGATCACTCCGGATGATTCGTGGAAACCTGACGGCTCGTCTTCGCCAGCGTTTCGGATCGTCGCCCTGCTGACGATGTGCGTTGGGCTTCCATATTTCATTCTGTCCTCGACCGGCCCGCTGCTGCAGCGATGGTTCAGTCTGCAGGCTCCCGGAGTCTCGCCTTATCGTCTGTACGCGTTATCGAACATCGGATCGCTGCTGGCTTTGATCTCATTTCCGTTTGTGTTCGAGCCGGTTCTCGCTTCGCCCGCGCAGGCCAGCATCTGGTCGTGGGGCTTCCGAGCGTTCGCGATCTTCTGTGCTGCGTGCGCCTGTCGCATGTTCCGGATGAAAAATATTGACATGCTCGCCCAGACCGCTGCTGAGGCTGAGGCCGCTGCATCAGAAAATTCTCAGCCACCAAGCTGGGCAGATCGAGCCACCTGGTTCGGCCTGGCGATGGTCGCGTCGGTCATGCTTCTGGCGACGACGAACCAGGTCTGCATGGACGTCGCCACGGTTCCGTTCCTGTGGATCCTGCCGCTGACGCTCTACCTGATGTCGTTCATCCTGTGCTTCGACGCGGACCGCTGGTACTCGCGAAAGTGGTACCTGGCGTTGCTCGGTGCGACTTTTCTCGGAGTTCTCAAAACGCTGCTTTCCGGAACGGAAGTCTCGATCCTGATTCAGGTCAGCGTTTATCTGTCGGCGATGTTCTGCTGCTGCATGGTTTGCCACGGCGAACTCGCTCAACAGAAACCGAGCACTCGCTACCTGACACAATTCTTCCTGCTGATGTCGGCGGGTGGCGCGGGCGGTGGCTTGTTTGTCGGACTGCTCGCTCCCAACGCATTTCCTGCTTACTGGGAACTGCATATCGGCATCGTGGCCTGTCTGCTGATCACGCTGTTGGTGCTTTTCCGAGACCGCACCAGCTACCTCTACAAAGGCCAGCCGCGCCCGGCGTGGATGATGATTGGCCTGTGGGTCAGTCTGATTGCCTGGTCGCTGCAGTGTCACGCTCGTGACGGAGTCAAAGCGGCCATTGAAGTTTCGCGAAACTTCTACGGAGTGCTCCAGGTTCGAGACCAGACGGACGACGACGACACGACCAAACATCGACGAGGCATGTTCCACGGAAGCATTCTACACGGGACTCAGTTCCTTGCTGAAGACAAGAAAGATCTGCCGACCACTTACTACGGTAAAAAGTCGGGCGTCGGCCTGGTCATGCAGCACCATCGCGCTGGACACGCTCGCCGAGTCGGAGTTGTCGGCCTGGGTGTCGGAACGCTCGCCGCGTACGGTCAGAAAGACGACTACATCCGCTTCTACGAGATCAACTCCGAAGTCATTCGAATGGCCGATCAGTACTTCACCTTCCTGAAGAATTCGGAAAGCCAGACAGAAATGGTACTCGGCGATGCGCGACTGTCGCTCGAACACGAAGAACGGCAGAACTACGACATCCTCGTCCTGGACGCCTTCTCCGGCGACGCAATTCCGACTCACCTGCTGACTCGAGAAGCCGCGCTGCTCTACAAGCAGAATCTGCGAGACGACGGAATTCTGTGCATCCACATCTCGAATCTGCACTTCGATCTGAGACCTGTGGTACAGGGTCTGGCCAACGACATCGGCATGCACTCGGCGTGTGTCCAGGCAATGCCGGACGAAGATCAGGGAACCAACCTCTGCCACTGGATGCTGCTCTCCAAACAGCCGATTCCCGAAGACATCGTCGCTCGTGCGGAAAAAATCAACGAGCCCGCTGAGTCCGAACTCCTCTGGACCGACGAGTGGAGCAACCTGCTTTCAGTGCTTCGGTAAATCGACGTTCATGCGGAAATACTCGCTCCACAGGGAATTTGCTTTCCTGCGTCGAATGGCATCTTTGAGCACTCCCGCACACCCAAAGTGTGCGGTGCACAGGTGACGTGCGAGATTCGGGCCGTCATCATGGGGCACATCGGCCTGACCCTCCGTGGGCACCAGAGCCGAACCCAGTGTCTCTCGCCGAGTATCGTACGATGACCGAGCCGCTTCCGATTGAATATATCCACCACGTGTCCCGAGTCACTCGTGACCTCGACAAGAGCATTCGGTTTTACTGCGACGTGCTTGGGTTTCAGCCACTCGATCGACCGGGCTTCAACTTTCGAGGAGCGTGGCTGTTCAACTACGGCCTGCAGATTCACCTGATCGAATCCGAGAATCAGGCTCCGCCAAATACCGAGATCCAGGCACGAGTCGATCACGTCGCCTTCCGAGTCACCGACATCGACGCCGTCAAACGCCTGCTGGACGAAGGCGGAATCGAGTACGCCTCCCGCCACGTTCCGGACACCGGTGTCACTCAGGTGTTCTTCCTGGATCCCGACGGAAACCACATCGAGTGCGGCATGTACGCACCGACCATTACCGAATAACAAACTGCGAGGTGCAAGATGGCCTTCAGCAAACATCACCCACGACTATCGCTCGTCGCACTCTGCGTTGTCTCAAGCTTGAGCCTGGCCTTTCTGACGGCATCGTCCAACGGTGAATCTCAGAAAGCCGACACAGCAGACGACTCCGATAAAGCTGACGAAGCCGCGGACAAGCTCACCGTTCCCGAAGCTCGTCGACAAACGAAGCTCCTTCACGACACCTATATTGCCACCCTGCACACGGTGCATCGCAGCTACTTTGACGAAGACGAACGCGAGATCATCCCGGCACGAGCGATGGAGGAAGTCTTCCGTCAGATCGACGCAGAAACCGGCGGGAAGACACGATGGATCGCGGTCAACACTCCGGCCATGAATATCGATCACAACCCCAAAGAAGGGTTCGAAAAAGACGCGGCACGCGAGCTGAAGAAAGGCAAACGCGAATTTGAACGCGTCGAAGACGGCACTTACCTTCGAGCAGGCGCCGTGTCGCTGTTTGCCTCTTGCACGAAATGCCACTTATCCGGCTTGCGGCCTCAACAAAAAGTCCGAAGCGTGGCCGGACTGGTGATCAGCATGCCGGTTAAACAGGCTCGCGACGAGTAAACGTGCCCGCGCGAAGCATCAAGCTGGCTGAATCCTGCCGAAGTTTTCTCACTTCCGGTTGCTCAACTCTGGAAGCGTTGCCAGCACTCCGTCGAGATACTCTTTGATCTTCGGATCGAGCTTCTCGTAGTGCTTCGCTGATCTTGGCTGCCCAAGAGCGTGACGCATGCAGTTGTGCATGAGGTAGCGACCCGTGTCGATCTTCACGTGAATCTTGTCGCGATGCAGATCCGAGACGCTTTTGAACGGTGCCTTTCCCGCTTCGACATCGGCAGCAATCTTTGCCAGAAGATCGATGGCGTGAGTCTGACGAAATTCGCGTCCCGGATACTTCTTCCGCAACCGGTCGAGCAGCGCGGCGATGTAATTCGGACTGTGCTGCATCGTTGCCGAAATATTTTTGCTGGCGTACTCGGTCGCCCGCTTTTCGTGATGAGCCCATCCGGTGTGAATGACGAATTCCGCCTTTGGCTGCATGTCGACCCACTTTGAAATCGTCGCCACGTCTTCGTCCAGCGTCGCTCCGTAATGAGACTGCATCGAAACGACATCGTACTGCCTCTCAGCCAGCGCCTTCGGCCACAACGTCGACGTCTTCACACACGGCTCTTCCGGATTCGCATACATGAACGGCAAGCTCTTCCCACAGTCGACATGCCACTGCACATCCCCATCCATCCAGGCTGGAACCGTGTCCCATGTCAGCGAGTTGCCGATCAAGTAGAAGCTGCGTTGTTCTTTCGCTGGTTCAAATTTCTCGGAAGTGCTGACCGCAGCCTCTTTTGCAGACGCAACATCAGCACATTCAGTATCGCACCCGTGAACTCTCAAACTAGTTTGGCAAAGGATTGCGAGGATCAGAACGAGCGATTTCATAGCGGTTCCTCATCGGTAAGTTTCTGTTGAACGACGCGTCGCCTTGCCGTTGATTATGTCGGAAAGTCTACGAACGGATTCGAAGCACGAGAACTCAAAGGCGTCTGTGAATTCAGCGCTTAAGAACCACCGTCGCCCGAATCGTTGCGTTCAGAGCCTGAGTTGAACATTCTGTCGCCTCGACAACTCAATCGAACCTCAAAACACGACAGGCATCCATCCGATGAATCTGACCTCTCCGCGACGACATTTTGTGACCGGACTTCTTGCAGCGGCCGCTGCATTGCTTCTTGCAGGCACGAATGCCACAGCCGCATCTCCGTCACAGGAGTTCTACGAAATCCGCATCTACCGTTGCTCGACCGCCGAGAATCAGGCGATTGTCGTCGACTTTGTCGAAGACGCACTGCTGCCCGCATTGAATCGCCAGAAGATCGACCGTGTCGGGATCTTCACTCCGACCGGAGAGAAGGCCGACAACTCGGTTTACGTGCTGATTCCGTACGCGACGCTGGATGCGCTCGGCGGCTTGAACGCAGCTCTCGCAGCGGACGCCGCCTATCACGAAGCTGCCGCCGAATACTTCGCCATCGAAAAGAAAGCGGCCCCTTATTCGCGCATCGAAAGTCGGCTGATGAAAGCGTTCGCCGGAATTCCGGTCCTTGAGCAACCAGCCTACTCGAAGGAAAAGAAACCTCGCCTGTTCGAGCTGCGGACCTATGAAAGCCACAACGCTCACATGGCTCAGCTCAAAGTCGAAATGTTCAACAAGGGCGAAATCGACATCATGAGGGAAGTCGGACTTGGCCCGATCTTCTTCGGCGAAACACTGATTTCAAACGACGTGCCCAACCTGACCTATATGCTGTCAGCTGAAAACGATGAAGCTCACAAAACTCACTGGAAGGGTTTCGGCCCGCACCCGGAATGGCAGAAGCTGAAGAAAATGGCCCGCTACAAAGGCACGGTCAGCAAGATCATCAGCACGATGCTCGCCCCGACCGAAGGTTCACAGTTGTAGCCACTTGGTGCGGCCGCGTTGGTGTTTGATCAGCGCGGCATTCGGTGGAGCGTGGACGGACTATTGCAGCGATCGTTCATCAACTTGCCGGCCGCAGCTCAATCTGTAAAGAACCGGCACGAAAAGCAGCACCCACACGGTTGCCAGACTCAGTCCACCCGCAAGGCTGATGGCCATAGGGATCAGCTCTTGAGCCTGCGTGCTTCGTTCGAAAAGTAGCGGCAACAGAGCGGCGACCGTTGTGACCGAAGTCAGGATGACCGGCCGGAATCGCGAGCGACCGGATTCCATGATCGCTTCTTCGAGACCGACGCCCTCCTCGCGACGGCGATTGATAAAGTCGATCAGAACGATCGAATCGTTCGCCAGAATCCCCGACAGCGTCACCATGCCGAACATGCTGAACAGCGTGATCGGTTCTGACAAAAGGCAGTGCCCCCAGATCGCTCCCGTAAATCCGAACGGAATCACAACCAGAATCATCAACGGTTGAAGGTACGACCGAAACTCCAGCGTCAGCAAACCGAACATCCCGAAGACCGCGATCGCGAATCCGATGAACAGACTGCCGACCGATTCACGAGTTTCTTTCTGCTGACCGTCCCAGCGTGTCGAGACTCCGGGGTTTCGAGACAGCAAGTCCGGCAGAAACGATTCGCGCAAATCGGCGATGATCTCCAGAGCGTTTGCCTGGTCCTGATCAACGTCCGCGCTGATCGTGACCGCGCGCTGCTGGTCGATTCGTAGGATTCCCGAATAGCCGCGTTTGACGGTGACGTCTGCAACTTCGGGCAACGGGACTTCCCGTCCGTCAGGCAGCCGGATGCGGATTTCGTCAAGCGTCGCCAGGCCGTGACGTTCCGATGGCGGATAGCGGACCATCAGTCGCACTTCGTGTCGGCCTCGCTGAAGCCGCATCGCCTCGTCACCGTAATACGCTGCGCGAACCGTGCTTGCGACGTCTTCCAGGCGAACTCCCGTGGCATGGGCATCGGACTTCAGTTTGATTTGCAGCTCCCACTTACCCGGACCACGACTGTCAGTGATGTCCTGAACTCCTGAGTAAGTTGCGAGCTGTTCTTTGACTGACGTCGCAATCGTTTCCAACTGAACGATGTCGCTGGCCAGAAGCGACACTTCGATGGGTCGACCACCTCGAGCGTTGTTAATCCCCCAGAAGACGACTCGCTCGGCACCGGGAAACTCGTCGGATTCATCACGCCACTTTGCGATGATCTGCTGGCTGGTGAGGTACTCCGGTCGAAACGCCTGATCGTGATCAAACTCGACGTAAATTTCGCCGCGATTACTGTCGAGCTGACTGGAATACCCCACGCCGCGATACACGAAGCGAAACAGCGATTCACCATTGACTCCACTGCCTGGATCAACTCGCTGAAGTGATTCTTCCAGCTTCCTCGTGGCACGATCGATCACCGATGTCGGAGTGCCTTTCGGATAGTCGATGGTCGTGTAAACGAATTCGTAGTCGCGTTTTTTCTCCAGCACAAATTGAGTGAAGCCGCCCTGGTACAAACCGATCGTCAGGCACAACATGGCAATGGATAAGCTGACGGAGATCGCCGGCCGACCAAGGCACCATCGCAGCACCGGCTGATAGAAACCGCTGATAAGGAAGTTCAGGCCGCGTTCCACCAGTTGAGGCATTCGACCGAGCAGTGACTCGCGAGACTTGCCAGGATCAGGCAGGTGCGAGAGATGGCACGGCAGAATGAACAGGCCTTCGACCAACGAAATCAGCAACATCGAGACCACGGCCAACGGAATGACGGCGATTCGTTTTCCCATTTCGCCGCTGACATAAGCCAATGGCAAGAACGCGATCACCGTCGTCAGCACCGAACAGATCACAGACGACGAAACTTCGGCCGTCCCATCAATCGCGGCCTGCAGTGCGGACTTACCGAGCTGTCGATGTCGGAAAACGTTCTCCGAAACGACGATCGCATCGTCGACCACGATGCCCAACGCCATCACAAAGGCGAACATCGAATATAGGTTCAAAGTTGCACCGCAAAGCAGCATGACGCCACACGTTCCGAACAACGCGACCGGAATTCCCGCAGCAACCCAGAACGCCAGGCGGCCGTGCAGAAACAACGCCAGCATCAGGAACACCAAAGCAAGGCCGAACAGCGCGTTGTCACGCAGCAGTTCGAGCCGTTCGCGAGCCTGCCGGGAATAATCATTCCAGATCAGAAGCTCGTACCCGGCCGGCAACGTCTTCTCCGCCGCCCAGGCATTCACGTCGTCATAAATCGCAAACATGTCCTGATTCGGCGTGCGGACAACTTCGTGTGACATCGCAGGCCGACCGTCGATTCGAGCAAAGATATCGAGGTCGATCAATCCATCATGGACGGTGCCCAGATCTCCGACAGTCAGCACAACTCCGTCGGCACGAGTAAGAACGGGAATCCTGGAAATGCCGCTGCCGGTCAGCTGCCGATCGTTGATTCGCAACAGGTACTCAGTCTGGTCAGTCCGCAACGCTCCGGCCGGGACTTCGATGTTTGCCTTTCGAATCGCCGCGGTCACGTCGGCATGAGAGATTCCATGCATCCGCAGCATCTGCTCAGAAATTTCGACGTCAATCTGGTACGGCTTCGCCTGCCACGACTTGACGTGGCTGACCGCCGGCAGCAACAACAGCTCGTCGCGAATCTGTTCAAACAGGTATCGGAGTTGCAACGCCGCCGCTTCGCGCTCACGCAGAGACTTGCTTGCTCCCGAGTCTGCGTCTGGTTCATGTGGGCCGAGGATTCCGACCGAAATCACGTTTCGATGCCGGACGTTGAGTCGAACTCGCGGCTTCTCGGCGCTCTCTGGAAAGCGTGGAATCTGATCGACCACCGACCGAATTTCGTTCAACACTTTGTGAGGATCGCCGACGTCCGATTCAAGAGTCGCCGACACCGTACCGTTGCCCTCTTTCGCAACCGCGGTGATCTTGCGGATCCCGGCCACGGATCGGATCGCCGATTCAATCTTCAGACAGATTGCCTGCTCGGTTTCTTCAGGGCTCGCACCGGGATAGGCAACCGAGATCTGAATCACGTCGGGCTGTGACTCGGGAAAACGCTCACGCTGCAACTGCATCATGCACGCCACACCCGACACGATGACGGCCAGCATCAGTGTGTTCATCGACGGACTGTTTCGCACAGCCCACGCGACGACGGCTTTCACGGGGCCGGCCTTTCCCGGACATCCATCCCGTCGAAAGCGATCGGCAGAGTCGACACAACGACTTTGGAACCCGACTCAATACCTGCCCGATCCGCTCTCAGAAGAACGACGGATTCAGTAACTCTGGCGGGCCGCGCTCGATGAACAGCAAGTTTGCCATCATCGATCACCCAAACCTGACCGTCCGGCTGCAGCGCGGCGCGAGGAATTGCCAGGAGTTTGGTGCGAGGTGTTACGTCGATCACGACTTCCACAAACATCCCTTCAATCAATGCTGGCGGCCCGGAACTGGCCGAGCGACGCGGCTGATCGACAACGACTCGGCAAGCCAGGGTTCGCGTCGTTGCGTCAAAACCCGAACCGTCTGAACGAGTGAGTCGCCCTTGCCAGGTGAAGGACTCGCCCGACGTTTTGAACGTGACTGTCGCGTCAATTTCCGGAAGTTCGAACGCCGCTTTCAATGCAGCAGTTTCGATCGTCGAGATGTCAGCTGCGTTTGCGTCTATCCCCAAGCCAGCCGAATCCTGCAACCAGTAAAGATCTTCACTCCGCAGTCGACAGTCGACTTCGAATCGAGACGGATCCTGCAGAGTAAAAAGATGATCGCCACGCTCAACAAAACTCCCGGCTTCCTGAACATCGTCAGTAACGATCCCGGCCAGCGGAGCGATAATTTCTGTGCGGGATAGATCAAGAACGGCTCCCTTTCGGCGCGAACTGATCAGGTCGCTCTTCGCCTGTAGCTCGGCTTCGCGAAGCGGCACTAACTCTCGCCGGTTCTGCAGAAGTTCGAGTGCGTCCTGGACTTCCAGCACGGTCCTTTCCGCCAGGTCACGTTCCGCCTGAGACGACGCGTTGGTTGCCTTGAGTTTCTGTGACCGAGTGAATTCCCGCGTCGCCAGCTCAAGCCGCTTCTCCACCAGAGAAATCAACGTCGCAATCTGCTTCGACTCTATCGCAATCTGCTGTCGTTCAATGCTGGCCTGTTTGTCTTCCAGAGTCAGTTTCTCAAGCTCAAGTTCATACGGTTCCGGATCAATCGTGATCAGAGGCGTACCGGCCGAGACCACTCTCCCACTCCGAAGACCCTCAGCCTTCATCACGATGCGCCCATCGACCTCCGCCGATATACGCACTTCGCGGAACGGGACGACTACCCCGTTCACTCGGATTGGGAATGAGTCAGCGTGAGTTTCAACCAACTGCGTCTCAACAAGCGGAGGCTGTGACGGCGCCGCAATCCGAGTCGGCGGTTTGTTCAAAGCGGATAGCCAGAAGAATCCGCCTACGCCCACTGCGAGAATCAGCGCCGGTATCACAAGTTGTCGAAGCTGCTGAAGCATGCTGTCCGCAACTGCTGGGTAGATGAGAAAAGCACGCTGCGCATTCCAGCGTCAGGTACTCAGATGTTTTTCCTTGGGAAACGCCAACGATCATCCATGCGCGCACCGGACCCTCAATGGAACAGTGTTCGTGGCTCATCGTACCGTCGCGACCAAACGGCACTCCAACTTCAATGAGCGCACGCCGCGTGGATTGCTCAAGCTGAAGCCGTTCCCGGACAGACAATCCGGAACAACCTGTCACCCGCTCTCGGGACGACCGAACCTGGGACGGCTTCCGAATTATTAGGGCTGCGAATGTCGCGGCTCGGACATGCGGAATGTCAGCAGGGCTCCGATGCCGATTAAGCCGCTGATGGCCAGGAAGATTGGCTCGAAGCCGACGATGTCGATCAGCTTGCCGACCAACGGCGAAAGAATAAACGGCACGGCGAAGCACAGGCCCATTGTGCTGACGTAGCGTGGGTGGTTGGCTGCGTCGGTCAGCTCCAGGGTGTAGTTGATGAAGGTTTTCATCGTGACCGGGACCAGGCCCAGGAAGATGAACGCCAGCCAGAAGCACTTGTGGCCTTCGTAGATGAAGTCGCTGATCAGGAGCAGAGCCATCAGCGGAGTCAGCGTGCAAAGGAAAACCTGGATGCGAATCGCGAGTCGGTTTCCGTAGCGGTCGGCGATGATGCCGGACACCCAACTGAAGACTCCAACGGCGCCGTTCTGAGCGATCACCCAGAGCATCAGATGAAAGCCTTCGTCCGCTTCGGGAATACGGCTGCGGCCAAACGCCTGGAAATGCGGAAACAGAAACTGCACGGTGATGAACAACATGGCCACGGTGGCGGCTCGGCGGAAAACATGATCGTGCCGGACGATCTGCCAGGCGTCAGTGACAGCGTGCTTCGCACTGCGAGCGGTTGATGGGCACTCGTTGTCGGCAGGTTCTCGCACGGGAAGAGTCAGCAGACTGGCGAGTACGAATCCTGCTCCGGCGAAACCGAAGATCAGCACGTAGCCGCCGCCGGGCAACTGCAGAGGGTGTTCCAGCCAGCGTTGAAGCAGGAACCACGCCAGCGTGATCGACACCACAGATCCGGTGACACCCGAAACGGCAAGCAGCCGGCCTCGGCGGTTAGCTCGGATCAGCTTGCCCTGGATTGTGCCCAGAGCCAGTTGGTTCATGCCGCTGACGAAAAAGAAGATCACGTAAATCGTCAGAAAAGCGATCGGCATCCAAGCGGGCGCTCCGCCATCGACCGGCTCGCCGAGCCAGTACCACAATCCAGCCAACGATAAGAAACAGACACCCATCAGCGTGGACGTGGCCTGGAGGACTCGTCGTTTGAGCGGTGCTCGACGCAGCCGATCCGCCAGAAACAACGGCACGACACTCTGGCCGAAACGGTTGAAGACGGGCAGGAACCCTCGCACGAACCCCGAGCCGTCGATCACGTCCATGAACCGAGGAATCAGGACGCTTTCAGTCTTGAAGATCCACGAAAACCGCAGCGTTACGTTAAACAGTGCGAGGACGATCAGATTGCGAGGTTCGTCGGCAAGCACCTGCGGGTCGCGCGGCTGATCCGTCGAGCTGCCTTCAGCACTGCTCTGCGAATCGGACACGCTTGCCTTCCAAATCAGTCAGGCTCGGCCTGACGAAGTCTCAGATAGTGATGAACCATGAAATAAACAAACCACGAAAGACGCTAAATACACGAAAGACTGACGTATTACTTTTCGTGTATTTAGCGTATTTCGTGGTTGAGAACTCTTGCTGAGTTTGATGTATGACTTCGTCAGGCAAAGCCTGAGCTACGGCACTCAACCAAGGTCCGGGTTGATGTCGACCCAGGCTTTGTTCTCGAACGATTCCAGACAGGCGTCTGCGACGAACTGAGCTCGTGCTCCGTGATCGAAGCCGGGCAGCGCGTCGCGTTCTTCGACGATCGCCGACACGAATTCCCAGACAAGGTCGTATCGGAAGACGGTGCTGGCCACTCCTTCGTTGCCCGGTCGAGGGCTGCCTTCGATCACCAGGAATTCATCGGGCACGGGCACTTTTTCCATCGTCCCGCCGTGCTTGCCGATGATCACGTTGTTCGGATCGGTGAGCTGGTAGGCGGCGGAACCTTCCGAACCGTTGACCTCGGCCCATTCGTAGCCGAAGCCGTTGTTGTGGTGACCTTTCATTACCGTGCTACCTTCCCAGACGCCGGTCGCTCCGTTTTCGAACTGGCCGATCAATGATGACCAGTCATCGACTTCCGATGGCTCGCAGCTTTCGCCGTCCGCCGTTTTGTCTCGCGGCGAGAACTGAGCGATCGCGCCGGTGATCGCCTTGATCGGCCCCATCAGGTCCATCGAGAAATCGATTCGGTGAATCGTCATGTCGAAGAGGTCGCCGGCTCCGGCCAAGTGTTTGTACTGACGCCAGCCCCAGCTGGTTTCCGGCCAGTCAAGGAATCGCTGGCTGCGGAAATGTCGCGGCACGCCGAGCTGTCCCGACTGAACCAGATGCCGCACGTAACGCATCGAGGGTGCAAACCGGTACGTGAAAGCGGTCATGTGTCGAACGCCTTTGTCCCGAGCGGCTCGGTACATTTCGGCGGACTCCTGAAAGTTCAGGCCGAGCGGCTTTTCGCACATCACGTGCTTGCCGGCGTTGACGCAGGCGAGTGTCTGTTCGCGATGCACGAAGTTCGGCGTCGCGATGATCACCGCGTCGATGTCCGGGTCGGCGGCGATCTTTTCGTAGTCAGTTGTCGTCTTTGTCGGTCCCCACTCTTTCTGCCGTTGTTCAAGCAGAGCTTCGTTCGGATCACAAATCGCGACCAACTCGCAGCGAGGGTCGATATTGATGCCGGGAACGTGGTGGTAGTCAGAAACGGCTCCGGCACCGATGATGCCGATACGGACTTTGTCAGACATAGCTGGGACTTTTCAGAGTAGACGGTGTATTTCGAGAGTTCGTACTAAAGACGGAGCAATGTCGACAGGATAACGATCACCGTTTCCGTCAGCCACGATCCGAAGCACGCCAATCGTCGTAGGCTGGAACGAGCGCAGCGCTGCTCCGGCACCCCGACCGGGGTTTGACACACAACTGCCGGAACAGCGCTGCGCTCGTTCCAGCCGTCTATTATACTTTCGGACAACCTGCGGTCAGATTTCTCACAAGGGCGGCACGTGACATGAAGCAAAGCTCTGGCGATGAGCCCGCTGGATTCTTCGCGCGTCGTGTGGCGAGTTTCGGTCACGCGTTCCGCGGCCTGGCTTTCGCAATCCAGTCAGAAATCCACGTCCGCATTGATCTTCTCGCCACGGTGGCGGTCATTGCCGCCGGGCTCTACTTTGAGCTGTCTGCAGACGAGTGGTGCAGCATTTCTCTGGCAATCGGACTGGTCATTGCCTCGGAGATTCTGAACACCGCGATCGAGCGGCTGGTCGACATCGTCAGTCCCGAACACAACGCCGCGGCGGGACGCGTGAAAGACATTGCTGCCGGTGCGACACTTGTTGCTGCCGGATGTTCGGTCGTTGTCGGAGTTCTGATCTTCGGCCCGCGACTGCTAAGCATCCTGAAACTTTGAACCCAAAACTGAATTCGATCCCACCCCGCCGGCAGGAGCCGCCATGATTCCCCGCCTTCGAAACTTCACTCGCCGTAGTCTGTTCTTGCTTACCATCGCCGGGTTCTGCTCAGCACCTCTTGAAGCGATTGCTCAATCGTCCAGGCCTGCTCCGGCCGAAGGCTGGCACTTGGTCACGATCCCCGACGCCTGGCGAAAAATGCCCCGCGGCAATCTCGCACCGATCGACGGATATTCCTGGTACCGCTGCCTGGTTCAGGTTCCCGAATCATGGGCGGGGGCAAAATTGACCCTGTATTCCGAAGCGGTCGACGACGCGCGGGCTTCGTACGTCAACGGCGTGAACGTCGGAGCGACCGGCACTTTCCCGCCACAGTTTCGCAGCGGCCTGGGTGAAAAAGGAAAGTACGACGTCGATGCCGACCTGATCGAAGCCGGCAAGCTCAACACGATCGGAATCCGAGTCTATCAGGACAACCCGCGTCCGAACTTCAGCGTCGCTCCGCCGATCCTGATGAACGAGTCCGCCAAACAGGCCATCCGGATGGACGGCGACTGGCAGTACCGACCCGGTGACGAATCGGCGTGGGCGAAATCCTCGGCCGCAGACTTCGGCGTCGACGTGGCGAAACTGGCATCAGGAACGAGTGACCGTAAGCAAGGCGCCTTTGCCAGGGTCGACGATGTCGAGGATCTTCAGCGCTACGTTATGAAACGAAAAGGCGACAACGATCCCATCCCGCCAGCCGAGGCCGAGAAGCAGTTCGAAACGCCTGACGACCTGGATATTCAGCTTGTCCTTTCCGAGCCGCACATCGCTCAGCCGCTATTTATGAATTGGGACGAGCGCGGCCGGCTGTGGGTTATGGAATATCGTCAGTACCCCGAGATCGCCGGCCTGAAGATGCTCAGCCGCGACGTCTACCTGCGAGCGGTTTATGACAAAGTTCCTAAAGCACCGCCGAACCACGTCAAAGGCCGCGACCGAATTTCCATCCACGAAGACACGGACGGCGACGGCGTTTACGACAAACACAAAGTCTTCGTCGACGGACTGAATCTGGCGACTTCCTTCGTCCAGAGCCGCGGCGGACTGTTCGTCACCAACCCGCCGTACTTGCTGTTTTACCCGGACAAAGACGGCGACGACGTACCGGACGGCGATCCGGAAGTCCTCCTCGAAGGCTTCGGCATGGAGGACTCGCACTCTGTAATTAACAGCCTCAGATTCGGGCCAGACGGCTGGCTGTACGGAGCCCAGGGAAGCACCGTTTCAGGCAACATCAAACGCCCCGGCTCCAAAGACAAACCGATCCGCACGATGGGGCAACTGATCTGGCGCTACCATCCGGAACTGCGACGCTACGAAGTCTTCGCGGAAGGCGGTGGCAACACCTTCGGCGTCGAGATCAGCGAGAAGGGAGAAATCTTCTCAGGCCACAACGGCGGCGACACTCGAGGATTTCATTACGAACAGGGCGGCTACTCGCGGAAAGGATTCGGAAAGCACGGACCGCTTTCGAACCCGTACGCGTTCGGCTACTTCGCAAACATGAAGCATCACAGCGTGCCGCGCTTCACGCACAACTTTATTATCTATGAAGAGAATGTGCTCCCCGACGAGTACCGTGGAAGGCTGTTCGGCATCGAGCCACTGCAAGGTCAGGTGGTGATGAGCGACTTCCAGCCAGACCAGTCGTCATTCCAGACGCGCGACATCAGCCGAGTCGTCAAGACCAACGACCAATGGTTCCGACCGGTCGACATCAAAGCCGGCCCGGACGGCTGCATCTACGTCGCCGACCTCTACGAACAACGCATCGACCACAGCAGCCACTACGCCGGCCGCATCGACCGAACCAACGGTCGCATCTACCGCCTGAAGCCCAAAGAACTGCCGAAGGCAAAACCGTTCGACTATGGAAAACTGAAATCACCTGATCTGCATGCGCAACTGAACCATGCTGGAAAATGGCATCGTCAGACAACACAACGACTGCTGGCAGATCGCCATGACGAACGCACTCAAGGATCGCTCCTTGAACAAACCATGAAGGCTGGCGGCCAGAAGGCGTTGGAACTGCTGTGGGCTCTGCACGCTGCCGGTGGCTTGAAAGATGACAACGACGTTGCCATGACAGTGCTCGGGCATGGCGACCCGTTCGTTCGAGCGTGGATGGTCCGACTTTTGTGTGACCACTATCAGGTCGAACCTGCAATCGCTCGGGCACTGGCGACTCTGGCGGCGAAAGAGCCCTACATTGAGGTCCGCAAGCAACTCGCTTCTTCGGCGCGACGACTGCCGGCAAAGGACGCGCTGCCGATCATTCGAAACCTGCTCAACTACGACGAAGATTCAAAGGACCTCCACCAGCCGCTGATGCTGTGGTGGGCGATCGAGGCGAAAGCTTCTGACGGGTCACGCAAAGAGATTCTCAATCTTCTGTTTGCTGACAAAGACGTCTGGAACACGGCCATCGTGAAGGAGCATCTGATCGATCGAATGATGAAGCGCTACGCGCTGGCGGGTTCTCGCGAAGAGCTGATCGCGGCCGCTGAGTTGCTGAATGCTTCGCCGGACAAAGCCAGCACGGAGCTTCTGCTGAAAGGTTTTGAAGATGCGTACAAAGGCCGGTCGCTGGCCGGCCTGCCGGATCAACTGGTCGCGGCGATTGCGAAATCCGGCGGCGGTTCCACCGCTTTGAAACTCCGTCAGGGAGATGCAGAAGCGATCAAAACAGCAGTCACAGCGGTTGAATCAGGAAAGGACAGTGCCACCGACCGACTGCAATACCTCCAAATCTTCGGTGAAATCCGTCGTCCGGAATTCATACCTGTCCTGTTGAAAGTCGTCGACTCCGACAAGAACGCTGACCTTGTGTCAGCCGCGCTGACCGCGTTGCAGGCGTTTGATGATCTACGAGTCGGACAGTCCGTCGTTAAGAGTCTGAAAGGGATTCCCGGAGACGCTCGGCTGGTCGCCGAAACGCTGCTCGGCAGTCGACCCGTCTGGGCAATCGAACTTCTGGAAGCGGTCGACCGCGGCGAACTGAAACCGGAAGACGTCTCAGACACCGCACTGCGAAAGATTCTGCTGCACGATAAGAGCCGCATCGGTGAACTCGTCGCCAAACACTGGGGCAGCGTCGCCGGAGCAACCACCGAGGAAATGCGCAGTGAAGTGGAACGGCTGATGACCATCGTCGAGGCGGCTTCCGGCAACCCGAAAAAAGGAAAGGTTCTCTACATGGAGAACTGCGGAAAGTGCCACACATTGTTTACTGAAGGTGGCAAGGTCGGGCCGGATCTAACCTCATTCAAACGCGACAACCTGGAACGAGTCATGATCAACGTCGTGAATCCAAGTCTCGAAATTCGCGAAGGCTTCGAAAACTACATCATCATCACAACGGACGGTCGAGTCGTAAACGGCTTCCTCGCCGACAAGGACAATCAGGTTGTCGTGCTGCGAGGCGTCGACGGCCAGAACCTGATCTTCCGTCGCGACGAAATCGAAGACATGCGAGCGATCAAACGCTCGGTCATGCCAGAAGGCACGGTCAAGAAGCTGACCGAACAGCAGATTCGAGACCTCTTTGCTTACTTACGAGCATCTCAGCCAGTCAATTATTAGTCGCTAAAGAACGGTACGCAGAGATCACAGTGCGGCGGCGTTCCGCTCGGCCGAAAGCAGGCGGTCATCGAACCACTGATTCACACGAATAGACACTAATTGCTCAGCCACAACAGAAGATATTCGTGTTGATTCGTGTCCATTCGTGGTTCTGTCAGAATCAAGAATTACTTCTTGTCTTTGGCTTCCTCTTTCTTCGGCAGGATCGTGAGCCAGATATCGCTGGTTGATCGCTTGAAGGTGGTTAGGTCGAACTCGGCAGAGACAGTTGAGTCTTCGCCGTACTTTCCAACGACTCGCAATGGTCCGTTGAAAGGTTTGGCAGCGTCCGTCTTCAGGATCAGCTTAACGGCTTTCGATGTGTCGCCTTTGACTTCTGACTTCACCGTTTCAACGGTCGCGCCTTCTGGCAGCTCTTCAACACTGATCGTGACTTCTTCTTTGAAGCCGTCATTTCGGGCGATCGTGACGGGAATCTCCAGCGGAGTGCCTGGCGTTGCTTTGAAGACGTCGGCTTTGAGTGTCAGTTTTACGGACGGTTGCCTCGGTCTGATGCTGATTCGATACGCGAATCGCCAGCCGCCTTTTTCGAAGAGGTCTCGAACTCGCACCGTGTAGTCACCGTCGGCCTTCACCGAAAACACCAGCCGCGAATCAGCTTTGTTACGAACAGCGTCGTCCGATTCACCAAGCGACTTTCCGTCTTTGTCGAAAACGGTGATGACCGTGTCGAGTGGATGGCCGAGCGATCGTGACTCCGAGGCAATGACCAGGACCTCGCCCTTTTTTGCTGTAAAACGAAAACTGTCTTCATCGCCGGGTTCATCGATCACTCCGCAGACGGTCGCGGGAACAGTCACTGCCAGTGGCTTTTCACCATTGCACGGTTCGGCAGCAACATGCACGGGCTCGTCAACGAGGGTTAATGAAACCTTGTGAGGAAGCTCCGCATGAGTGAGTCCTGGAATCGTTCCAGCATCGACCTTCATCGGTTTGGATAGAGCGTCAGGCAGATTCCATCCGACCAGTTTTACCGCTGCTTCATTTCCACTTTGAACGGCTGCGGGTTGCACATGATTGGCTACCGGACCGGTCGTCAGCGTCAGGCGGTAAAGATAGTCAGCTCCGCCAGCGAATCGGATCGTGCTGTTCGGCGCGGCGGGAAAACCGAAGACTCGCACCAGCCACGTTCCGTCCGCTGGAGCTTCGAACGCAATCATCGGATCGAAACCGTGGTCGTCATCAACCTGCTCAAGGACCGTTCCGGTCGCAGTTAGAACCTGCATGATCGGGTCGACGGGGAAGCCCAGTCGCCAGTTGGCATCGACCTGAGCGACCAGCGTCTGTCCTTTCTTAAGGGTGACGGCGTAAACGTCGACGTCGTTAGCTGCACCGAGCTTCGCATTGATCACCGACGACTTTTCGATTGCCTGAGCTTTGGCGACTTCGTTATTCGGCTCGGCCTCGACCACTTCCGGGAGGCGGCCCAGCACGAACGGCATTTGAGCAGTTGCGCCCTCAACGTTGAAAAACCTCAGCCAGTACAAGCCGGGTCGCGCATCGGCAGCGGTGGTGATCGAGAGTTCGTTGTCTTTCTCGGGAACCTCAAACACGACGGCCGGGTTGTCGCACCAGACCTGTGTCCCCGGCTGATTGATCTTGCCGGAGACCTTTACAGAGACTTTCTGCCCAATCTGGCCGCCGGGCGGGAACACCCATTTAACGTCAGGGGCAGCGGCGTGAAGAAGGCAGCAGGTTGAAAGCAGCCAAACGGCGGGAGCTGCAAAGACGGATGGCCTCATGGCTGAGTCTCCGGGTGCGGGGTGGGAGTTCGATCAACAAACAGATCGATCAAACTTTGCCGATCTTACGCAGCAGAATTCTGCCTGTCACTCTTCACGAGACCGTGGCGTCATTCCGCAACCAGTCTGAAACACCTTCGGTCGCCAGTCCGCGCAGTATCCGTAAGTCCTTAACTCACTTCGTGTTTTGGTCCGGTCAGGGACTTCGGGTTGGCATGGAACCTTCGGCAGGTTGGTGGAAACAATGCATGTTGACCAGTTCTGCAATCTGGATACAATCGGCATAAGTGTTAAATTCGGTAAAATCGGATTAACCGGCAGGACCCACAAGGTCGATAACTACCGTAGAGATACACAACCAAGGGATTGCCAAGGATGTTGCACCCTGGTCGGCTGGCTGCAGCTCGCGAAACCTGCCTTCGCGAACACCGCAGCTTTGTCTGAGCCGGCTCATCAGTTCAGCTCAAAGGATGGATGAACCCGATGAAGACTGTTTTCACTACCGGAGAAGCTGCCAAGATCTGCAAGGTCAGCCAGCAGACAATCATTCGCTGTTTCGACTCCGGACAGCTCAAGGGCTTTCGCGTTCCAGGCTCCAGGTTCCGCCGGATTCCGCGGGACATTCTCTACAGGTTCATGAAGGATAACGGCATCCCGACTGACGCTCTGGAGAGTGGACGACGCAAGGCACTCGTCGTTGATGACGATGAGGAACTGGTCGAACTGATCAAAGACGTGCTCGAAGCGGACGGTCGATTCGACATCCGCACGGCCAATAACGGCTTCGACGCCGGCATGATGGTCAAAGAGTACCACCCGGACATCATCGTCCTGGACGTCATGCTGCCAGACATCAACGGCCGCGAAGTCTGCCAGCGAGTCCGCGGTGACAACACGCTGGACGACTGCCAGATCATCTGCATCAGCGGCATGGTCGAGCAGGACAAGATTCAGGAACTGCGCGACTCGGGAGCGAACGACTTCATGCAGAAGCCGTTTGAAATCGAGAAACTGGTTGAGCGAATCTGCAAGCTGCTGGATGTCGAACCAGTCGCCGCGAACGCTCGATAGACAATCGTAAAACGATGAGACTTTCACGCAGTAGCAGGCCCATTCCTGCTGCTGCGTTTTTTGTAGGCTGGAACAAGCACTGCGCCGTTCCGGCATCGCGAACTGACAAAATGTTGCGGCGAAGTGGTCATGAAATATGCCAGTGACTGAATCAGCCAACCAATCGATCGCAGCGTTGCAGCTTGTTCAACAAGCGCTACCGGTTTCGTCAGCCGATGCCCTGTTGGAGTGCCTCGCTGATTCATGGCTGCAATCGTCCGGAGCGGCGGCGTGCCATGTTTCGCTGGTCTCAAATCAAAAACTGTCGTCTGCCTTCGCTGATCCCGCCTGCTCAAACGATCCACGATTGTCCCATGAGTTGATTGATGCCGCTCCGCACGAGTGGTCGGCAACTCTGGCGAGCAGTGCTTTGACTTTGGTCGTCGATTCCAAATCCGAAATGCTGACTTCGGTCACCGTTGTCCCATTCGAATTTGACGGGCAGTCACTGGGCGGCGCGCTGCTGCTCGGAGACGTCGAAGACTCCGAGGCTTTCTCCACGTTGGCGACTGTCAGCGCGCAATTGATCGAACAATTGAGAAACGCGGCAGCATCACCAACCCAGCTTGAACCAGCTTCTGAAACGCGGCTGCGTGATCTGAAGCTGGAAGCGATGGCCGAATTCGCTGCTGGAGCCGGCCACGAAATCAACAACCCGGTGGCCACCATTGCCGGTCGATCGGCACTTCTACTTAAAACGGAGACCGACCCCGAACGACGACGCATTCTGGAAACGATCGGCGGGCAGGCTTACCGCATCCGCGACATGATCGGCGACGCGATGACGTATGCGCGTCCGCCCGAACCAGTTCCGGAAGAGTTCAGCCCCGCCGCCGACATTCTTCAGATCAGCGAAAGCCTGCAGCAGCAGTTTGCGGACAAGAACGCGACATTCAAATCGTTGCTGGACGAATCCATCAAGCTGACCGCTGATCGTGAGCAATTCCGAGTCATCGCTTCCTGCTTGATCAAGAACAGCCTCGAAGCCATCACCACTGATGGCCTGATCCGACTCGAGCTTGCCCAGACGACGGACATTCCTGGCAAAGATGCGGAACACTCGTCGCCACACATCAGCTTTTCCGTTTCGGACAACGGAGTCGGCCTCTCCAAAACTGATCGAGAACACCTCTTCGACCCGTTCTACTCAGGCCGCCAGGCCGGTCGAGGCCTCGGCTTCGGCCTTTCGAAGTGCTGGCAAATCCTGAGACTCCACGGCGGCACGATCGAAGCTGTGGAAACTGCTGAGCAGGACGACGACGCAAGGAACGGCCTCACTGTCACCACGATGTGGCCAAAATAGGTCAAGCGTCCGAAATTGCTGTGGAAGCAATTATTGCTATTGGGACTCCGCAGTTCGCACTAAATTGCGAATCACCGGGGTAATTGGAAATCCCTCTTCGTCCTCTGACGCATCCCAATTCGCCCAGTCGTCCATTAACTCTTTGTGGAGTGCATAGTCACCAAGGACGAATTGTTTCAATCTAATGGCGTCGTCAGTCTTGACCATTTCTAATGACAAAATACAGCTCATGGCCTCGACAATTATGGCCATCAGTACAGACTTTTCGTCGTCATTCAGATCAGATCTGGAATAGTCATCCATCCATTCGCTTGGCGACTTCAGATCGCAAACTTCGCAGGGCCACTCTTGTGAATGCCGATCTGGTGGAGGTAGACCCAGCTTTGCGGCAACGCTTATTTCGTGTGCACGAATCGCCATTAAATCATCCCATCGTATTTGACGTAAAAGTTGCCTCTGGGTCCCGACAAGCAAGTTCTGATCGGGTTCGGAATCTTCGTCAACATCCGCGTGATGACTGATTTTATCTTCCGTGCTTGACAAGCAGGCCGGTGACCAGCTTTCCTCCGTGGTTCCTGAGTGACCGCTTTTTACCGCCTGATTGACAGGATGCTTTGAGATGGATTTTCGTGCTCGACTGACCGTTGCGTTTGTGGTGACGATGTTTGTGACGCTGGCCTCTGCCGACCCGGCTTCGGTTGCGGCTGAGTTGAAAGGCACGGCAGAGGCTCGGCTCAAGAATGACCTCAAGTATCTGGCTGATGACAAGCTGGAAGGTCGCGGCGTCGGTACTGACGGGCTGAATCTGGCGGCTGATTTTATCAAGGACCAGTTCAAGCAGGCGGGGCTGGATGTGACCGCTCTGGATGGCGATGCCTTTCAGAAGTTCACGATGGTGACCGGGACGAAGCTGCTGGAAAACAACTCGCTGAAGTTCGTCGGGCCGGAAGACAAGGCCGTTGAACTGAAGCTCGAAGAAGACTTCAACGTTTGCTCGTTCGGGGGCAGCGGCAAAATTTCGGGCGAGATCGTTTTCGGCGGATACGCGATCAACGCCAAAGACGCAGCCTACAAGGATTTCGGAGAAGTTGATGTCAAAGGAAAAATTGTCATCGTCATGCGTCGGACGCCTCAGCAGGCCAACCATAAAGGCCCGTTTGCATCCGGACACGGAATCTCGCGGCACGCTTCGATTCGTTCGAAAGTCAGCGTTTGCTCAACGGCCGGAGCGGCGGCCATTCTGTTCGTGAACGATCCTCACTCCGTCGATGCTGACACGGAAAAAGCGATCGATTCTGCGAACAACGCTGTGGTAAAGGTCGCTCGCGAGCTGGCCAAACTCGAACCAACCGACAAGGCATTTGCCGATACGCGAAGCAAGCTGAACGCGGCACTTGAACGCGTGAACGGTGCTCACGGAGACGCTCACACCGGCGGCTTCGACACGCTCATGAAGTTTGGATACGCCGGAAACGGCAAGGACGGGGCGATCCCCATCGTCCATATTTCGCAGGCGAAGTGTGACGAGCTGTTGAAGGCCGCACTGGACAAGTCGCTCGCTGACCTGGAAGCGGAAATCGACACGGACCTGAAGCCTCGGACCCAAGCACTGAAAGGCTGGAAAGTCGCTGGCGAAACCAGTCTCAAACGAATCCGCACGGAAGTGAAAAACGTCATCGGCGTGCTGGAAGGCGAAGGTCCGCTGGCTGACGAAACCATCGTCGTGGGTGCTCACTACGATCATGTCGGGATGGGTGGAGACGGTTCGCTGGCTCCGGGAGTGATCGAGGTTCACAACGGCGCCGACGACAACGGCTCGGGAACGGTCGCGTTGATCGAGATCGCCCGGCAGCTCGCCGCTCGCAAAGAACCACTGCCACGACGGGTCGTTTTTATCGCGTTTACGGCCGAAGAAAAGGGGCTGATCGGCTCGGCCAAGTACGTCGAAAAGCCGCTGTTTCCGCTGGATCAAACAATCGCCATGTTCAACATGGACATGGTTGGCCGGCTTCGCGAAAGCAAGTTGACAGTCTTCGGAGTCGGCACGTCGCCCACGTTCAAAGACGACGTCACTCGTCTGGGAGAAGGCGCCGAGTTCAAACTGTCGCTCAAACCGGAAGGCTTCGGTCCCAGCGATCAGTCATCGTTCTATGCAAAGAAGATTCCCGTTCTGCACTTCTTCACGAACACGCACAGCGACTACCACCGCCCCGGCGACGACTGGGAGAAGATCAATTTCAAAGGCATTCAACGAATCGCAGACCTGTTCCGCGACGTCGTTGTTTACACCGCTGAAACTCAGAAGCGGCCCGAGTACCTGGAAGTCGCCGCCAAGGCCGACATTCAACGGCAGGGCAGCCGACCCTACTTCGGCAGCATCCCCGACTTCAGCGGCGAAGGAGAGGGTTATGCAATCTCGGGAGTCTCGCCGAAAAGCCCGGCTGCCAAAGGCGGCCTGAAAGGCGGAGACCGGATCGTTCAGTTCGGAGAAAGCAAAGTTGCTGACCTGAGCGACTTCGACCTCGCCCTGCGAAATTTCTCAGCTGGAGACGAAGTCGACGTCACCGTCCTCCGCGACGGCCAGCGAGTCAAGCTCAAAGTGACGCTGGCAAAGCCTCGGTAAAAGTATTGACCAGCGAAATCGCAAGTGGTGCTTCGGTATGACTGAATTCAGTTCGACATTTGGCCTCGATCCAAACGACATTCGGCACGACACGTTTCGTCGCGCTGCAGGTGAACTTCCACTACTTCGTCTCATTCATTTGCCAAGCGGCATTGAGACCAGTCGTGAACGTCCAACCGACGTTTCAGTATATGAGTTTAAGAGGCAGTTGATCTTCGACTTGTCGGAACTTGTGTTCATGAAGGGTCCTCGGGATGATTGAATCAGACACGAATCGGATGTCCAAAACCTGTCGAAAGTCTGTTGAGAAGTGATCACAAATCGGAGAGTTGTTGACAGGTCGGAAAACGGCTCGAAAACGGTCAACATTCGGCCACAGACCAGTGACCGGCAACTAACTGCCTGTCAACGAGTTTTGAACTCCTTTCCGGACTGGTTGTTGCCGCGCAAACCTTGACGTATCATACGCTTCCTGCGTCGCGGGAATGATTCTCAACACATCCAGCAGTCGCCTTAATAATACTGCTGAGATATATCTTTTCTTTAAGTAGTTCAGGTACTGCCTGACTCGATTGTCACGGAGTGACAGACGCCATGAAACTCAATTGTCATCGTGCTTCGCTCGCCACGGCTCTGCAAATTGTCAGCGGTGTCGTTCCGACTCGAACGCCGAAAGAAATTCTGAAGAACGTCAAGCTGCACGTGGACGGCGGAAAAGCCGTTCTGATCGGGACCGACCAGGAAGTCGGCATTCGCTTTGAAGTGAGCGGCGTCGAAACCGACTCGACCGGCGAAGTCCTGTTGCCAACTCAGCGAGTTGTCTCAATCCTGCGAGAGCTGGGTGACGACCAGGTCACTCTGGAAGCGACCGAGGGAAAACTGAGCATCAAAGGCGGGCAGAGTGAATTCAATCTGTCGACCGAAGATCCCAGCGAGTTTCCACCCGTCGCTGCGTTCGAAGATTCAGAATACTTCACGGTCAACGCGGCGACGCTGCGTGAGATGATCAAGCGAACGATCTTCGCGACAGACACCGAGAGCACGCGATACGCTCTCGGCGGCGTCCTGCTTGAGCTCACTCCCGAGCGAGCGACTCTGGCGGCAACCGACAGCCGACGTCTGGCTGTGGTTTCGGCGGCGGCTCAGGTGGTCGGTGAAGTCAACGTTGAAAACACGACGCCGGTTGTTCCGTCAAAAGCGATGCAGCTGATCGAGCGATCTTTGCCGGACGGTGAAGACGACGTCGCTCTGATCGCGATTCATGCTAACGATGTGCTGGTCAAATGCGGCGGCTCGACGATTTACAGCCGACTTGTCGAAGGCCGTTTCCCGAAATACTCCGACGTCATCCCGACCGATTTCAGCTCGTCGGTCGAGCTGGTCATCGGGCCGTTCTATTCGGCCGTGCGTCAGGCTCAGATTGTGACGAACGAAGAAAGTCGCGGAGTCGACTTTTCATTCTCAAACGGCAAGCTGACACTCGCCAGTAGCGCGGCAGACGTCGGTCAGTCGAACGTCGAACTGCCGATCGCCTACGACGGAGAAGAATTCACGATCACATTTGATCCTCGATTCGTCGCTGACTTCCTGCGGATTCTCGACAACGGCACGACGGTCAAACTGAATTTGATCGATGGTGAAAGTCCGGCCGTGTTCACAACGGAAGATCAGTATCGATACGTGGTGATGCCGCTTTCTCGCGACCAGTAATCTGAAATGTTCTGAGTGATTCGCGACTGGTTGCTCTCGTCCCTCAACTCCTGGCCCTCGTTCTTATGCCCGATCCAACTCCGCTATCGACGGTGATTTCGGAATTGATTCAGAAGAAGGGGCTTGCTCGGGTTCAGGGGAATGCTCAACTGGTCGGCATCTGGAAGTCGGTCGTCGGCGAAAAGGTTTCCAGTCGAACGAAAGTGCTGGGGCTTAAGCGGGGAGTGATGGAAGTCGGCGTTGATAACTCGGCACTGATGAACGAGCTGGCTTCGTTTCAGAAAGCGGGATTTCTGCGGACGTTTCAGAAAGAGCATTCCGAACAAAAAATCAGCGACATCCGCTTCAAACTGCGAAGCGATTTGAATTTAAAAGCGAACTGACACAACGGTAATTCACGGACGAAATATCGAAACGAAGCTCTGCCACAGGGCTCACTTTGATTATCAGGGAAACTCGATGAGCACAGACGGCCCAACTACCGAAGGCGGCAAGGCGGACAGCTACAACGAGAGCCAGATCAAAGCTCTGGAAGGCGTCGAAGGGATTCGCACGCGACCCGCGATGTACATAGGCGATACGACGCTGCGAGGTCTGCATCATCTCGTGTACGAAGTCGTTGATAACAGTGTCGACGAAGCCGTCAACAAGTACGCATCGATCATCACTGTGAAGATCAACGCTGACGGTTCGGTAAGTTGCATGGATGACGGACGCGGCATTCCCGTTGGTCGCATGCCGGACATGAACAACCGTCCGGCTCTTGAAGTCGTGCTGACCGAGATTCACGCTGGTGGCAAGTTTGACCGCGAGGGTGGCTACAAAACCGGAACAGGCGGTTTGCATGGGGTCGGCATCACGGCGGTGAATGCGCTCAGTGAATGGCTGGAAGCTGAAGTTCGTCGCGAAGGTCACGTCTGGACCCTGGACTTTCAGCGAGGCGTCGTCACAGGCGACTTGAAGAAGCTTGGAGCCAGCGACTCGACCGGAACGAAGATCACCTTCAAGCCGGATTCTGAAATCTTCCCGGACACGAATTTCAATTACGACACACTCGCGCGACGAATGCAGGAGCTGGCGTTTCTAAATGCCGGAATCCATATCCGCATTTCAGATGAACGTTCTGGCCAGTCGGACGACTTTTGTTACGAAGACGGACTGATCGAATTTGTCAAGCATCTGAACCGCACGGAAGACGCGTTGTTTCCAACGGTCATCAGTATTCAGAGCACCCATCCCAGCGATGATGGCGAAGTCGAAGTCGACGTCTCGTTGCAGTACACGTCAGGAATTACGGAGAGCATTCGGACCTACGCGAACAACATCAACAACCTCGAAGGCGGCGTGCACCTCAGCGGTTTTCGCAGCGCACTCACACGTTCGGTCAACGCGTATGGTAAGGCCAAGAACTTTTTTAAGGATTACACACCGACTGGCGACGACCTGCGCGAAGGACTGACGGCGGTTATTGCCGTGCGAGTACCTGATCCTCAGTTTGAAGGTCAGACGAAGACAAAGCTCGGCAACAGCGAAGTCGAAGGTATCGTTCTTTCAGCCGTCCACACGGGATTGAATAAGTTCTTCGAAGAGAACCCGACAACCGCGAAGCTGATCTGTCAGAAAGGGATTCTGGCGGCGGAAGCTCGCGAAGCAGCGAAGAAGGCTCGTGAGCATGTCCGTCGCAAAGGCGCACTGACGACCGGCGGGCTTCCTGAAAAACTGCGAGACTGCCGCAGCCGCGAACTCGACATCACTGAGCTGTACCTGGTCGAAGGGGATTCGGCCGGCGGGTCTGCGGACACCGGTCGAGACTCAAACACCCAGGCAATCCTGCCGCTTCGCGGTAAGATTCTGAACGTCGAGAAGGCGCAGTTGATCAAGGTTCTCGACAACGCTGAAATCGCCAACATCTTCAAGGCGATCGGCGTTCCTCCGGGAGCGGCTCTGGAAGATGTAGCCAAGCGGCGTTACGGCAAGGTCATCGTCATGACCGATGCCGACGTCGACGGCAGCCACATCCGCACGCTGTTGCTGACGTTCATCTTCCGACACTTACGACCGCTCGTCGAAAACGGCTGCATCTACATCGCTCAGCCGCCGCTTTACCGTGTTCAGCAGAAAAAGAAGATTCGCTACGTCGACACCCACGAAAATATGATGAGCGAGTTGCTCGCACTCGGTATTGACGGAAGTTCGTTGCAAGCCGAGGCCGACGGCACGGTGTTCGAAGGCGATCACATGCGGAAGCTGGTGACGCTGCTTGGGCAACTCGAAGAACCGCTGGAAACTCTTGAGCGTCGCGGAGTCGACCTCCGACATCTCTCTGCGAACTTTGCGACGGAAGACGGCTACCTGCCGCGATACCGGATCTACATTGGCCGAACCGTTAACTGGTTCGCGACCAAAGAGGAAATGGACGAGTTCGTAACTTCCGAGGAGGAACGTCGCGGCCACGAACTTGTCGTCGCCGATGACCACGCTGAATCACCGGCAGCAACCGATGAGAAGGAATTAGAAGAAGAGGTTGAAGCTCAGGAAAATCTCCAGGTCACCGATCTGCACGAGATGCGATCAATCAACGATATCCTGCGTGAGCTTCGTGACTACGGAGTCACACTGAAAGACCTTGTCCCCGCTCCCAACCGCAACGGCGAGCCGTTTTATCCGTTTGAAGTTCAGAACGAAGATGGGGCAGCGAAACTGTCGAGCCTCAGAGACTTCGCTCCACAGCTTCGCAAGATGGGCGAGCGCGGCCTCCGCATCACCCGCTTTAAGGGGCTGGGCGAAATGGATCCCGAGGAACTCTGGGAAACCAGCATGGACCCCGCCGAACGACTGCTCCTCCAGGTTCGCATGGAAGATGCTGCCGCCGCCGACGAAATCTTCCGAGTCCTGATGGGCGACCACGTCGAACCCCGCCGCGAATTCATCGAGAAACACGCCCTCGACGTCACGGATCTCGATATCTGATCTGGATGGTTGGCTCCAGTTTCACACCGATGTCGGCGTAGTTTGCTCTATTGGCTACCGACGTGGGCGTCGAGAAACTTGTAGAGTTCTGCCGTCGCGGGATCGTCGGGTTTGCCGAGATCGTTGTTCAACTGACTGTGGTTACTGTTGCGTTTGCCGTACGCCGTAGCCGGGATTTCTGAGTTATTCAGTACAGATTGCAGTCGGCGAGCCTGCGCTCTCGTGTCAGGATTGCCAGGGAAGTACAGGAGCAGGAACGGCGGGATATTTTTGTCTTTTGCTACGTGTGATACGGCGGAAAAATCGATGTGTTTTTCGGGATCGTTTCCGAACTTCTGACGATGGCCGAAAGTAAACATCTTCCCGCCATAAAGAGTCTGTCGATGCTCGGCCGTCATGATGATTTTCGGAATGTCGTAGGTATCACCGTCGACGGGCACGCACCCTCTGAGGGAATCGAATGGCACGTTTTGGTCCTTCAGGTACCGATCGTCGGTGCAGATTAGTGCGGCAAGCTGAGCGCCTGCGGAATGGCCACCGACGAAGATTCTCTGTGGATCGCCGCCATATTTGGCAATGTTGCGATGAACCCAGCCGAGTGACGCGGCGACGTCACGAGTCAGGACATCCATCGTTACGTCTGGCAAGAGACGGTAATTCGTCGAGACGAAAACAAATCCTCGTTCAGTCAGAACTTTTGGCTTCAGCGCGACATCACTCTTATCCCCAACCTGCCAGCCGCCCCCGTGAATCCAGAACATAACCGGAAGGCGTTCGTCGTTTGCTTTCTCCGGCGTGTAGATGTCGAGGACGTGGCGTTTGTGACCGTCCTCCAGGTAGGGCACGTCGGACGTTAGCTCCTGGCCTGACGCTATGCTGGACAGCAGGACAATCGGCAGTGCGACTGCATTGATGAGCCTTACGTTCATGACTACTCCATTTTTTGTACTAACCAGTTGTCACTTTGGATTACTTCGCGTCAGCTTTCTCGCCGAGCAAAATCGCGTCGATGAACTCATTGGCGTTCTTGTAAGTGTCTGACTTTGACACCGTTCCATCGCCAATCAGAAGGTGGCATTTCATGCCGACACGGTCAGCCTTCTCCTTCATTTTCACGCCGTAGACCGGATGATGAATTCCGTGTCCGGCGTTCTTCGAAGGCAGCGTCATGTCGCCGCCGTAACTCATGAACAGCGGAGGGTCGTCTTTGCTCACGTGATTGTAGGCCGAGAATTCGAGATAGAGGGGTTTGTGCTTGTCGTAGTTCTTCAGGGCGCCAGCGATTGTTTGCTCACCCACGGCCATGTTGATCATGCGATGCTTCAGGACGTTCGGTCCCAGCCACGGTTCGATTTGTTTTGGATCGATCGAGGTTTGTCCGCCAGCTACGGCCGCACCGGAAACTCGCGTTGATTCTCGCAGGACTGGGTCTTTCGATGCAGGGTCGGCCAGATCGTCGTGACAGAGCAGCCACATCGAGGTGCATGCTCCGGCGCTGCCACCTGATAGGCAAATACGGCTTTTGTCGATATTCCATTTGGCGGCCATCGACCGCAGAAACTGAATTGCTCGGGCCGCGTCGTGGACTGGAGCGGGCAACGGAGCTTGCGGCGTATGTCGATAATTGATCGCCGCGTATGAGATGCCTTTTGCGAGCCATGCCGCTTGAGCACCTTTTCTGAGCTTATCACCGCCTGTCCAGCCTCCGCCGTGGATGTAAACGTGCAACGGACGCGGTCCATCACCCTTTGCAATCCAGATGTCGAGGACATTCGGCTTGTGTGGGCCGTACGCAACATTTGCGTGAGTCGGCGAAGTGTCGGCATCCTGGGCGGCCAGCCACTGGCTGGATGCGAGAATCAGGAACATGGCGAGGAGCTGTTTCATTTCTCTTTGTCCCGGTTTGGAGTTCTGTTTCATACCGTGTCTCGGACTCGCTGTCTGGTCAGCGTAGTGTACTGTCGCGGCGTTATTGTTGCCGGCGACTGTCGGACTGTGGGCTTGGTTTCCATATCGGTTTCCCTCGATAGAGTTGTCCGATCGGGTATCGAGCGCTGGGAACGGGAGCTGTCTTCATGATCCTGGCGATGTGGTTGACGACTGCGGGGTGGCTGGTTGCAACGTTTCTTTCTTCTCCGATATCGGTGTCGAGGTCGTAAAGCTGAATCGCTCCGCGCGTGCCGTAGCGAATGGCCTTCCAGTTTTTCCAGCGAACCGCCTGGTCATAGCGCCGGCGACAATGCCCGTAGTCCCAATAGAGATAGTCGTCGCGTTCGTCTGTTGGGTGACCTTTCAACTCCGCAACGACCGACTTTCCATCGATGCTCTCAGGCGGAGCGACTCCAGCGAGTTCCGTAAACGTCGGCAGCATGTCCGAAAAGGCGATGACTGAATCGTTTGTGCGATTTTCCGGAATCACTTTCGGCCAGCGAGCGATGAACGGTACGCGGATTCCGCCTTCAGTCAGATCACGTTTAAAGCCACGCAGTGGCCCGCTTGTGTTGAAACGTTTTGACACGCTGGCGTGACCGCCATTATCGGATGTGAAAATGACGAGCGTGTTTTTCCTATGCGAGCTCTCGTCGATTTGCTCCACGATCCGGCCGACGTCGCGGTCTACCATGTGAATCATGGCGGCATACTTCTTCGATTTTTCGTCCCAATTGTGGTCTGCGTACGGTTCTGTTGTCGGGACGGCGAGGCCATCCACATCTTCGTCACGGGATGAAAAATGAGGCAGTGTGTAGGCCACATAAAGAAAGAATGGCCGGCTGGCTTCTGATTCCTGGATGAACTTGAGAGCTCGTTCTGTCAGCAGGTCATGACTGTAGCTAGTGCTTCGTCAGTCTTTGGAATTGGGGTTCCCCGGTACTGTTGATTTTGAGACAAGTCTGGCAACCATGGAGGGTTGCTATGCAGAAGAAATATGTGGTTCGTTTGGCAGGGCGGATTCACATCTGAAGTGCAACGGATCAGAACTCAGCTCTGGTTCGGACGGGATGGGCTTCGAGGCGGTTTACTGCTGGAAAGTGAACACCGCAGGGAGTTGGATAGTTGTGCGAACAATGCACTATTCAACGGAGAACCTGCGATGCCGTACCACCAGCTTACTCTTGAAGAACGCGAAGTCATCTCTCAGTTACATTATTCGGGCACTGGTCCGACAAAGATCGCTCAGCACTTGAATCGTTCTCCGTCGACCATCAGTCGCGAACTGTCTCGCAACAGGGATTCGGAAGGCTATCGAGCCGTGGCCGCTCAGGAACGAACTGCCCGACGTCGTCGCGAGCGTCCGCTCATCCGGAAGATGGACGATCCTTTCATCAACGAGTCAGTCCGTAGCGGATTGTCTCAGGAGTGGTCACCGGAAGAAATCGCTGGCCGGATGAAGCGAGATTACCGCCGGACACAATCGAGACGAGTGTCGTATCAGACGATCTACCGCTGGCTGGAGACCTGCGAATACCGCAGCCATTTCCGCTCGTTCCTGCGTCACGGTCGTTATCGCAAACGTCGGGGCATTGACGGACGAGGCCGCATCAGAAACCGCGTCAGCATCGAGCAGCGTCCGGCAAAAGTCGATTCACGCCGCCGCTTCGGTGACTGGGAGGGCGACACGGTTCACGGTGCAGATCACTCCGGCATGATCATGACCTGTGTGGAACGCAAGAGCGGATTTTTGATCACAGCAAAGATGAAAAACGGCACCAGCGCCCGGCTGAACGCTGCCAAAGAACGAGCGTTCCGCATCATCCCGCCAACGCTGCGTCAGACACTGACCGTCGACAACGGCAAGGAATTCTCCGGCCATGAACAACTGAGCAAGCGTCTGCAGATCGCCATCTACTTTGCACACGCCTACTCCTCGAACGAGCGAGCAACAAACGAAAACACCAACGGCCTGCTGCGTCAGTACTTCCCGAAGAAGACCGACTTCCGAGACATCTCACACAACGCCCTTGCACACGTCACGAACCGGCTCAACAATCGACCTCGAAAGAGACTCAACTATCTCACTCCACTCGAAGTTCTCACAAAAGCCGGCTTTGCACTTCAGATGTGAATCCGCCCGCGATTTGTGAAGTCATCCGCTTTCTTCACCTGGCAGCGTCCAACGATTCGGGAATGTTAACTCCCTCACACCGGGTCGATTTGGCGTGGCACGAGTTCATTCTTTGCACCATCGCCTACGGACGGTTTTGTACTACGAACTTCGGCCAATTCATCCACCATACGCCGGGGGGGCCGAAAGAACAAAATCAGCGGCAATATGCCAGAACCATTGAGGCATACACACAATGTTTCGGCAGCCCCGATTCGTCATTCTGGCCGACAGGCACGGTCGTTCCTGATTGCGGCCCTTGTGAGTCGTGATTGCTACTCCGAAGCGATTTTTGCCATACCGGCGACATGTGATAGGGATCGGCCGTGTCTGTGAGTTGTTCAGCCAGCCGAGCGACTGTTCGCTCGGATAGAAACTTATTGGAGAGGAATGGTAGCAAGTATTGTTGACGTGCTTATTTAATCGTCGAATTTTTGATCGACGGGAGTGCTGCTTGCGGAAAAATCAGAGGCAGCTCGGCCCAAGTCGCGAGTAATGTGTGGCGATCGTTTTCATCGACATGGCATTCTGTACTGTCAGCTTTCCGGGTCTGAGGATTTGCTGGGAAGTTCGATTCTGTTTCCGGTTCCGCCCCGGCTATCGTTGCGGGTTACTCAGAGTTGGATTGCCTGGCACAGCCGGGCTTTTCAAGCGTTCTTGTGTGGTGGTCCAATGGTGGCTGTGACTTCGTTGACGCGACCGGCGTGAAATTGTCTCTGGCAACTGCAAGAATTCGATTGCATCGCCGTTGCCTGTCGCTTGGGCAGCATATCGGACGTGTCTGGCACGCGTCTCGAAGGTTATTCACCCGCGATGGCAACGTGCCGTAACCGCATGACAAGTCTGGAGTCCGACTGTGAATCGACTTACGAGTGGTCTGTTTCTGGTGTGTATTGCCGCCTCGCTGTCGGCTGTTGGGGTGGGTGCCGAAGATCATCCTGATCGAACGGTGCAGCAAGGAGTTCCTCAGGGACAGGTCACGCCAGGAAAATTTTCTGACAGCCAGATATTTCCGGGAACGGCTCGCGACTACAGCGTGTACGTGCCTGCTCAATACAAGGCAGACACCCCAGCCTCGTTGATGGTTTTTATGGATGGCGGAGGCTACTCAAACCCGAAGCGATCGTTTCGCGTTCCTGTCGTGTTCGACAATCTAATTCATCAAAAGGCTATGCCTGTCACGATTGCCGTGTTCGTAAATCCAGGCACGATTCCTGCGACAGTGAAGGGAGCCAGGAACCGGAGCAATCGCTCGTTCGAATATGATTCTCTTGGAGATCGATACTCGAACTTCCTAATCGATGAGTTTCTGCCCGTTGCCTTGAAAGGGTTGAACGTGTCGGCCGATCCCGCTGACCGAGCCGTCTGTGGGATCTCGTCCAGCGGCATCTGTGCTTTTACCGTGGCATGGGAAAAGCCTAGCCAGTTTGGCAAGGTCATGAGCCACATCGGCAGCTTCACCAACATTCGCGGCGGCTGGTCTTATCCAGGTCTTGTTCGCAAGACGAAAGCTAAACCGAAAGCGATCAAGGTCTACCTGCAGGATGGTCGTGACGACTTGAACAACCTGCACGGAAACTGGCCGCTGGGAAATCAGGATCTGGCGGCGGCTTTACAGTTTGCCGGTTATCAGTACCGCCTTGAAATGACCGACGGTGGACACAGCAGCAAGTGGGGCGGCGAACGGCTTCCGGATGCTTTGAAGTGGTTATGGGATGACAACGCGGAGTCGACCAACATCCCAATTGTTGAAACTCGGCCCAAATGGGAACCGCACCCCGACGCGATTGCTAAGAAGGATGTTCCGAAAGGGACAGTCCATACGATGGAACCCTGGGAATCGAAAATTTTCCCGAGCACGACTCGCGACTGGGCTGTCTATGTGCCTGCTCAGTACAAGGCTGACGAACCCGCGGCGCTGATGGTCTTTCAGGACGGTGAGCGGATGCGAGACGTCAACGGGCGCTGGCGAATTCCCACCGTGTTTGACAACCTGATCGCTCGCGGAGACATGCCACCAACAATCGCAGTATTTCTCAACCCTGGTCATGACACGGCGAAAAAGACGAAGAAAGGCAAACACTCGAATCGCGGCTTTGAATACGACAGCCTGGGTGATCGCTACGTCCGCTTTCTGCTGGAGGAGATCATTCCGGAAGTCAGCAAGCGTTACACGATCTCCGACGATCCGAACATGCACGCGATTGGCGGTTCCAGTTCGGGAGCTATTTGCGCGTTCACGGCAGCCTGGGAACGAACCGGCTATTTCCGAAAAGTGTTTTCGAGTGTCGGCAGCTTTACCAATCTGCGAGGTGGCAACTTCTATCCGGCTCAGGTCCGAAAAACAGAGCCCAAGCCAATCCGCGTTTACATGGCAGATACGAGCGGAGATGTGGATAACGCTTTTGGCAGTTGGCCGTGGTCGAATCAGCGAATGGCGTCGGCTCTGAAGTACATGGGCTACGACGTGCGTTTCGATTGGGCTGAAGGCTACGCTCACAACGCCGACTTCGGCAGCGCTCGATTCCCCGACGCCATGAAATGGTTGTGGCGGAAGGAAGTGCACACTCCCGTGCTCGACACTCGCGGAGACCTTGGTGGTGATCTGACGCTCCTGAATTTGCTGATCCCTGGTGAGTCCTGGGAACTTGTCGCCGACAACCTTGGGTTTGCCGATGCTCTATGTTCAGGCAAAGCCGGCAATTTGTATTTCTGCGACATGAGAGCGCCGGCAGTCATTCGTATCAATGCAGCCGATGGAACAAAGACTGAGATCGCGAAGGAATCGGTCAGCGGTCTGGAGTTCAATCCGGACGGCTCGCTATTGTACGCCTGCCAGGGATCGAAGAACCGAGTTATCTCGATCAACCCGGCGACCGGTGAAGTGAAGACCGTCGCCGAAGGTGTAAAGCCGAACGATCTGGCCGTTACACGCGACGGCTTCATCCTGTTTACCGACACCGGCAAGTCCCAGGTCACGCGAATCAATCCACAGACCGGAGAAGTCAACGCTGTTGATACCGGCATCAACAGACCTAATGGAATAGCTCTGTCGAACGACGGTGGCACTCTGGCTGTTTCGGACTACGGTGGCACTCACACATGGACGTTCCGAGTGAATGCTGGTGGCGTCCTCGACGCAAAAATGCCGACGATGCCCATGAGGCTCGCCATTGATCCCAAAGGTGAATTCCGCTTTAACGAACCACCACCGTACGTGAAGGTTGCTCGCGGAGACGGTATGGCCGTCGACAAGGCTGGCCGTTACTACGTAACCAGTTCGCTGGGCGTTCAGGTCTTCGATCCAACGGGTCGCCCGTGCGGAGTCACACCGAAAGTAGATAAAGACCAGCCGCTGACAACCTGCATGTTGGCAGGGAGCGACCATAGCACGCTGTACATCGCCCACGGCAAAAGAATCTATCGACGAAAGCTGACCGTGCAGCATCCTCGAAAATAGTCGCCGCTGACCTCAGGCTGGTCGAACGCGACAACGTTCGACCGCCTGATGAGCGTTTATCAGCAACGACACCATTGCCCGTTCGTCACAGGCACGATGGCCGTGCGAATCTGCGTTTTGCTACCGTTGCGGTTAGCAACTTTGCCCGGGGCTTCGATTCTTCGATCGCTGAACTTCAGCGAAGGTCGTCGAGTGTCGGGCCAGCTTCTGGAGCAGCAATGGTTGGATCGAGCGGTGTTCCGTCATCGTTGACGGCGAGTTCACCGGACGTGTCCAGAAAGATTTTGTCGTTCATGATCTCGGCGACGACGATGTCCATGTGATTCTTCGTCGGCAGTTCGATCAGTGGCCGTGAACCTCGGTTCAAAGCGACAAGCCGCTTTTGAATCAGCGTTGACAGTTTGAATCGCCCGCCGACTTTGTTGACGATGATTTCTTCTTTGAATTCTTCATGCATTGGATTCTGCCTCCCTCGACACGAGGACCTCGATAATTTCGTTGACCGCTCGGTCGAGGTCATCATTGCATACTTGATAACGATACCGGCCGGCCGATTTTAATTCTTCCCGCGCCGTCCTCAGCCGTCGCTGGATAACTTCTTCTGATTCCGTTCCCCGTGCCCGCAATCGTTGTTCGAACACCTCTTCCGAAGGCGTCTCGAGAAAGATTGTGACCGCGTTCGGGTATTGCTCCATGACGCTGAGAGCGCCTTTGACATCTATTTCGAGAAACGCCCAGCCACCTTCATCTGCTGCTCGGTGCAATTCAGAGTGCAGAGTTCCGTACCAGAACCCCGAAGAATGCACCTCTTCGCATTCCACGAATTCACCAGCAGATTTCTTTTGGCTGAAGTCCTCGTCACTTAAAAAGTAATAGTCTTGTCCGTGTGTCTCGTTGACTCGTATTGGCCTCGTCGTCGCGGAAATCATCTTCACCAGTTTGACCGATGACTCGGCGACAAGCCTGTTGACGATCGTCGACTTTCCGCTGCCGCTGGGGCCTGACAAAACGACGACCTGCAGTGACTTGTGACCTGTGTTTTCCGAATTGTTTTGAGTAGTCATCGCGAATGTTCCCTGAAGGCTGGCTACTCGACGTTGCCAAGGATTTCACGAATCTTCTCAACAGCCGCTTTCATCTCGACCACGTGGTGAGCGATTTCGACGTTACTTGCTTTTGAGCCCGTTGTATTGATCTCTCGAAACATTTCCTGGCTGAGAAAATCGAGCTTTCGTCCCTGTGAGGTCGGCCCGTTAATGACTTTCAGGAATTCATCGATGTGGCAACGGAGCCGCGTGATCTCTTCGTTGATGTCGCATCGGTCGGCAAAGATCGAAACTTCTCGGATTAGGTTGTCGGGTTCAACCGTCGCTCCCGAGTCTCCGAGCAACTCTCGAACTCGCTCAAGAACTTTGTCACGGTAGTTGTTGACGACTTCCGGTGCACGCTCGACGACAGCGTCCAGGTTAGTGGCGATCTGCTGGCAGCATTGTTCCAGCTCCGCCCGCATGGACTCGCCTTCACGCTGACGAAATTCGTTCAAGCCTGAGAGAGCTTCTGTGACGACTCCTTCCAGAAACGGCCATTCCGTTTTGGCATCGAGCGACGAACTCATCTCGTCGGAAATCACCCCCGGCAGAGTCAGCAACGAGTTCACCGAATCAGGCAGCGGAACTCCATTGGTTTCGCCGATAGCCTTCAGTTGATTCCAGTAAGCGGTGAGCAACTCTGACGAAATCTGGTAGCGACTTGCCTGGCCGACTGGTGAGAACCGGACGTTGATCGAAACCGTACCTCGTGCCACCGTCTTTCGAACGGCTTTCTCAATTTGAGATTCCAATGAGCCGAGCACATCGGGCAGGCGCGTGGACACCTTGAGATGACGATTATTAACCGCCTTGATTTCGACGGAAGCCGTGAAGCGATCGTTCTGACCGTTTGCGCTTCCAAAACCCGTCATACTCAACAGCAAAGTGACACCCCATCGGCACCGTGGCTGACGGTGAATTAATCACCGCCACAAGACTTTCAATTCGATCGAGAATTACTCGTTGCTGTCGGGCGAGGCGGTCTCTGGCTCTGACGACGTTGCGTCTTCATCGCCTTTATCATCAGCCGCTTCGGTCTTCTCTGATGACTCAGGCTCTGAGTCGTCTTTCGCAGCTTCGTTTCCTGAATCGTCAGATGCTGCGTCACCGTCTGTCGTTTCGTCGCCTGTGGTGTCGTCACCCGCTGCGGCGTCTTCGTCTTCGACTGGTGAATCTCCAACAGCACTCATAGAGCCGCCGGTACCCTCGGAGTCTTCGTCCGTCGCAGTAGTCGTGTCGGAGAAGTCACCCTTCTCGCTGGCTTTTCGTGCGAGCACTCCGCTGACGCCAGCTAGCAGAACCCAGGCGGTGACCAGGCCGATTGTGATCTTTGTGAAAACGTCACCGGCTTTTGTACCGAACGCACTTTGTCCGCCGAGACCGCCGAAGGCTCCGGCGAGTCCGCCGCCGCGACCTCGTTGAAGAAGCACGACGAGGATCAGCAAAGCGCTGATCACACCTAACAAAAGCATGGCAAAATCTGCCAGAAAATCCTGCATTTGACTTTCCTTCTGACTGCAGTCGTTCAGGTCTCAGACTCACTCAGTCGCGAGGTCTGAATTCCGAAAGGTTGATGACCACTGCCCTATGACTCACCGTCTTAGGATACAGAGGCGACACCAGCCTGGATGATTGGGATAAACAGTTCAGCTTTGAGACTCGCTCCGCCGACCAACGCTCCGTCGACGTTTGGTTGTCCGAGCAGTCCGTTGGCGTTGTCCGGCTTCACGCTTCCGCCGTAGAGAATTCGAGTGGCACCAGCGACGTCGCCGGTGAAGCGGCCTTCGAGCCAGCCTCGAAGAAACTTGTGAGCGTCTTCTGCCTGTTCGTCGCTGGCGACTTTGCCAGTTCCGATGGCCCAGACAGGTTCGTAAGCGATGACGACGTTGGACATCTGCTCGGCTGTGACGTCGACCAGGCCGCCTGTCATTTGAGTTTCAAGAACGGCTTCGGTTCGGTCGCCTTCGCGGTCTTCGAGCAGCTCGCCGACGCAAAGGATGACTTTCAGGCCAACGTCCAGAGCCTTGCGAACTTTCGTATTGATCAGCTCGTCAGATTCACCATTGATCTGGCGACGTTCGCTGTGACCAAGCACGACCCACTTGCAACCGACGTCCTGGAGCATTTCGCAGGCAACTTCGCCAGTGAATGCGCCAGAAGTTTCAGCCCACGCGTTTTGACCACCGACTTCGACTCCAGAACCGGCGGCTTCTGCAGCAGCCAGTCCGAGGTACGGATACGGTGGGCAGACGACGACTTCGACTTTGTCGCTTGGAGCAGGAACTTCGGCATTCAGTGCTGCAACAAGCGCAGGGCCGGATTCGCTGCAGGTGTTCAACTTCCAGTTGCCAGCAATAATTGGTCGTCTCATTGGAGAACGCTACCTCAGTATTAATCGTAATTTGACAGGAGCTGAACGCAGCTCCACGGCGACATTAATCGCAGCCGGGACGCTCTACGTCAGCGTTAGTTGAGCTACCTCAAACTGGCGGGAGAGCGGAAATCGGCGAAACTGTACCAACAATGGACAGTCTTCCCAAGGAATCACGCCCTCAACTGCCTCCTGCATCCCGATTCATTTCGGACAACCCGTCTCGAAATGGCTCTGAGGGCAGATTTGGCACTTGTCACGGCCGTCCTACTTCGACCCAGTCACGCCTGTCCATAGCAAAATGCGTTATGGCAAGACTTCGGAACGGGGGAACGAGCCGAGGACTTCCATGCGAACGGCCGGTTTTGCGAGGTGATCGAGCGTTCGTTTGACCTTGGCCTCTTTCTGATGCCCCTCGAAGTCGAGGAAGAACAGATATCCGGCTTCCGGGCCACGCAGAGGGAACGATTCGATCCAGCTCAGATTCACTTTGTTCTTCTTGAACGCGACCAACGCGTCGGACAAAGCACCCGGTTTGTGCGGGATCTGCAGCAGCAGAGCTGTTCGGTCGCTGCCTGTCGGTGTCGGCACGTGGTCGCCGATAATGGCGAACCGTGTGACGTTATTTTTATTATCCTGAACGTCCGCGGCCACGACTTCGAGACCGTACTCAACTGCGGCACGACCGCTGGCAATCGCAGCAGCACCTGGTTTGTCACGGGCCAGTTGTGCGGCGGTCGACGTGCTGGTCACATCGTGCAGCCGAGCGTGTGGCATGTGGCGATTCAGCCAGTTTCGACACTGAGAAAACGCCTGCGGCTTGCTGTAAATCTCGGTGATCTGGCTTCTCGCACAACGAGCCAGAAGGTTGTGGTTAACGCTCAGTTGAACTTCGCCACAAATCCGCAGCGGCAGGCGAGTGAACATGTCCAATGTGTCGACAATTCGTCCGTCAGTGCTGTTTTCAATGGGGACAATCCCAAATTCAGCGTGCCCGCGATTCACTTCTTCAAAGACCGAAGCAATCGTGCTGACCGGAATCAGGTCGGCTGCCTCGCCAAATCGCTCGATCGAGGCCTGGTGCGAATAACTGAATGCTGGTCCAAGGTAGGCCACTCGCTGCATTCGAACCTGGCGACGAGCCCCGCTGAAGACATGCCGCATGACACCGCTGACAGCCAGAGTTGAAAGCGGGCCAGCGTTTTTGGCCAGCATCCGATTGATCGCCTCGTCCTCAAGTTGTGGCGAGAAAAGGACTTGCCGCGGATCCTCATGAGCTTCAATCCAGTCGATTGAGAGCTTCGCTCGCTGATTGACCAGCTTGAGAATCTCCATATCAAGCTTCGAAGCCGCAGCTTGAATCTGATCGGGAGTCTTCTTTCGGGACGAAGACTTCGGTTTTGAAGCTGTCTTTTTGGTGGCAGCAGCCGGCTTTGCGGCCTTCGCCGATGTGCGACGTGTCTTCGATTTAGTCGCGGCAGTCTTCTTCTTCGCCATGGGAGCCCTTTCGCCACAACGAGTACCGCCAGGATATTGGCGTACCAGTCGGCGTCGGATGAACCTGATACTGGCCTAACTAATGACGCTGCAACAGTTTACTGTGCAGGCTGCGAACGTCCGCAATCGTCAAAACCAGCTCCGAAATCAAAGCGTCCTGTTGTACAGACGCCGATTTCGAGTGTCAAGGAGCCGCAAGTCCCTGTCAGATATGAAGATGCTGAGTTCTGCAGGATCCAGCTACATTTGAACGGATCGGCAGATTCGGAACTGGACGATCATCATCTCAGAGACGTCCGATAATGCTGGTCTCTGAGCCTGACACCGTCGTCAGTCACGAATTTGGGTCGCGAGGTGGACCCGGACGTCGAGGAGCCGGGCAACAGTCCAGCGGGCACTGATCGTGACTCGGCCCAAATTGGCCAGTCGCTTCCTGCGGTGCCTCAGCAATCCGTTCGTGGATCAGCTTTCGAATCATGCTGACAAAAGCTGGATGAGTGCCGACGGTTTCGCACCGGACCATGTTCAGACCGAGCTCTATGCAGGCGTCGACGGCTTCGCAGTCCAGGTCGAACAGCACTTCCATGTGGTCTGACAGAAATCCGATTGGAACCACAACGACATCCTCAGCACCGGATTCTTTCAACTCCGAAAGGTGATCGCAAATGTCCGGTTCCAGCCAGGGATCCTGCGGTCGGCCACTTCGGCTCTGATAAACCAGTTTCCAATGGTCCTGAGAAACGTCGACGGATTCCGCAACGAGTCGGCAGCACTCGGTGAGCTGCTGGACATAGTCGCAAGTATCCGACATCGAATTTGGGATACTGTGCGCCGTAAACGCGAGCTGCGTTTTGCTGCGTCGTTCTACAGGGATCTGGTCGAGACTTTGTTGAACAAGTTCGGCGTTCGCCGAGATGAAGTCAGGGTGGTTGTAGAAGGCCCGGATCTTGTCGACTTCCGGAGCTCCTTCACCGACGGCTTCCTGAGCGTCAGCGATGTTCTCCCGGTATTGCCGGCAGCTTGACCAGGAACTGTACGACGCCGTGACGAACGCGAGTGCCTGCTTGACGCCGACTTCTTTCATTTCCTGAAGCGTGTCGGGCAGCAGGGGATCCCAGTTCCGGTTTCCCCAGTAAATCGGCAGATCAATCCCGTGCTTGTCCAACTCCGGACGCAACGCCGCGATCAGATCTCGACACTGCTGATTGATCGGACTGACGCCGTCGAAGTGGTAGTAGTGCTCGGCGACTTCCAGCAGACGTTCGCGCGGAATGTTGCGACCGCGCGTCACGTTTTCGAGAAACGGCAGAACGTCGTCCCGTCCTTCGGGGCCGCCGAATGAAACCAGCAGAATTGCGTCGTAACTCATCGAAGTATTTGCTTTCGTGAACTGATCATCTGAGTGAGCAATTTTCGGCCGTCACGACAGCTCAAGTTGAGAACTCTGTGGCTGGCTGTATTTGCGAATGTAGTCTTTGACTTTGAATTTTCGAGCGGTGTTTTCACTCGTCATGTAGCGAATTTTTCCGAAGATCGGACGTTCGGGCCCCCAGGCTCGATCGTAGCGACCGAGAACCCAGAAGATACCGGAGTACGAATTCGGGTTCCGTCCGTCGACCGCGTATTTATTGTTGAGCTGAATCATGATCCGCAGAGCTTCGCGAGGCGACTCTGACCAGTGCAAAATTTTCTTGCCCCACAACATTCGCAAGTAGTTGTGTATGCGTCCTTCAGAGACGAGTTGCGTCTGAGCCGCGTTCCAGAGTTCATCATGTGTTCGCGCGGCTTCGAATTCTTCGAGCGAATAAACGTGTGGCCGCTCGTCCGCGGTGTGTTCTTTCAGCGTTGTGCGAGCCCACTCGGGCAGGGACTCGTACTGATCGTAGTCGTCGCGTTGCCAGCAAAAGTTGTAGCCGAGTTCACGCCAGGTGATCAGCTCATCGAGAAACGACTCCGCTGGCTCGCTCATTCCCCACCAACCCTGCCGAGCCCCTTTCGCATTGTCAGCAAGCTTGTCTGGCGACCAGCTTTCACGCATTGCCAGTTGGGCAAAAACATCGCTCGCTGAAATGTGGCCAAAGTGCAGCCACGGCGACAAACCACTGGCGACGTCGGCTTCCGGCTGACTGCGATCCTCTTGGTAACGATTCAGTTTCTCGTCGAGAAATGTTTGCAACGCGTCCTGTGCTGCAGAGCTTCCGCCTGAAAACGCGGCAGAGCCAACTACATGATCGATCGGCAGTTCGGACAGGATTTTCTTCCCGGCTTCGAGCAACTCATCCGTCGCTTCCGGCCACTTCGCGAGGATCAAAGGGTCGACTTGTATTGGTCCAGGAATCTTCGCGCCGATGAAGGGGGCAGGATCAGGCAACTCGCACAAGTGCGGAGTTAGCTCACGTTGCAGGAAACGCCGGAAGGCGTACGCCGTTGTGAAAACTGAATCTGCGGCCCGCATTGGCAACAGGCCGTTAGAGTCGACAGCTTCCAGAAGCGTCGGCAATCGGTTGGCCGTTTTCTTCAGCATGCGGGGAATGAAGAAACACGGAAAATCGTCGGTTACAACGACCGACGCGCAAGCGGCAAGTTCGTCGACAAGCCCGCTGCCTGCTCCAGGACTGGCCTCGACGTACGGGTAGTAACGAACCGGTTTGCCACCGAATGCTGCTTTGTTATCGGCCATTCCTTCCAGGACGAACCGGTGCAGTCGGTCGCTCGCCCATTCGTAGCCGGCACGCAAAGCCTCAAGAACTAACAGCGGCTTGTTGAGCTTTGTTGACCAGTCGATGGCTCGCTGAAGTGCGAAGTTACAGGTTGCTCGCCGCGACGAAGTCATCCAGTAAAGAACGAAAGAACCGCTGTCTCTGACGGGAGCATCGTTGAGTTGCCGGACACGAATTTCTGGAACACTCGACACTGCGTTTTCGCCCAATCGTCGTTTGGTAAAAGTAAGACTGCTGAACTTCAGAAACTGAATCGTAGACCGCACTTCCAGGCTGACCATAAAACGGTCAGCGGGCCATTGACTAAGCACCAACGAAACAGGGCCGGCAGTCGTTCTGCCGGCCCTGGTCAAAGATTTCAATTTTTCCGCATCTGAACGTCAGGCTTTGAAGATCTTGTCGCGGCCGTCGGCTACTTCTTTTGTGGCGTTGCGAGTGTCCAATACCATCGCGGAATGCTTCACGATGAAATCGTAGTCGTACGCCGAATGGTCCGTTGCGATGAGCACGCAATCCTGTGCGGCGAGAAATTCGGGGTGTCAGTTCCTGACTGGACATCTCAGGCAGATCGTGGTGTCGCATCTTCGGCAGGTGCGGAACGTGCGGGTCGTTGTAAGTCAGGTCCGCCCCGCGCCCGAGCAGGTGTTCCATCAGTACAAACGACGGACTTTCGCGAGGGTCGTCGACGTCTTTCTTGTAAGCCATTCCGAGTAGGCAAATCTTGCTGCCGCGTAGTGCTTTGCCCTGGTTGTTTAGAAACTCCATCAACTGAGTGATCACATACTCGGGCATCTTCGAGTTGACTTCACCGGCGAGTTCAATGAACCGAGTCGTCAGTCCGTACCGCCGAGCCAGCCAGGTCAGATAGAACGGGTCGATGGGGATGCAATGTCCGCCCAGGCCAGGGCCAGGATAGAAGGCTTGAAAGCCGAACGGCTTTGTCTTGGCCGCGTCGATGACATCCCAAACGTCGATGCCCATGCGGTCGAACAGAACTTTCAGCTCGTTAACCAGAGCGATGTTCACCGCACGGTAAGTGTTCTCAAGAATCTTGCACGCTTCGGCGACTTCCGGGCTGCCAACGCGGACGATCTTCACGATCGCCTGCTTGTACAAAGCCTCGGCCAGTTTGCCGCTTTGCTCGTCGATACCTCCGACGACTTTCGGAATCCCGTCGGCCGTGAAATCCGGGTTGCCGGGATCTTCACGCTCGGGGCTGTACGCCACGTAGAAGTCCTGGCCGGCTTTCAATCCGGTTGCGTTGAGGATTGGCAGCATGACGTCGCGAGTCGTCGTCGGGTAAGTCGTACTTTCCAGCACAACCAACTGGCCTGGCCTTAGCGATTTGGCGATGGCTTCAGTCGTGCCTTCGACGTAGCTGAGGTCTGGATCGCGGCTGTCGTTCAGCGGCGTCGGCACGCAGATCAGCAGGCAGTCTGCTTCGGCCATGCGGGACACGTCCGAAGTTGGATCGAATTGGCCTTCCTCGATCAGAGCTGACACTTTCGCGGCATCAATGTGCTTGATGTAGCTTTGCCCGGCCTTGAGCATGTCGACTTTTTTCTGATCGACGTCGAAACCGATCGTCTTAAAACCGGCTTTTACGAAGGCCGACATCAGCGGCAGACCAACGTAACCGAGGCCGATAATGCCGATGACTGCTGACTGGTCGTCAATCTTCTGTTCGAGCGACTGGCTCATAGCGATATTCCATCCGTGAGGGTCCGCAACAAATAAGGCCGAAAAACTACATCCGTGACGGCAGCCCGAGCGTCCGCTCCGCGCATTCCTGGCGGTCGGCTGCGATTCTGCCGGGACTTTAGGACCAGCAGGCAATGTGCGTCAAACTCAGATTCCAGACAGCCCCAACGAAGAAACCCGATCGGCGACCAAGTTGGTCACCGATCGGGCGTTTCAGTCTTCGTTCAGGAGAACGTCGTCAGCTTCCGAGCTTACTCTTCGGCAGCCGGTCGTTTAGGACGAGCACCACCGCCATCTGAATCGCCATCACGCGGTGGGCGATCACCATCACGAGGAGGTCTGTCGCCGTCGCGAGGTGGTCGGTCACCATCTCGCGGTGGACGTCCACCTTCTCCTCCGCGACCGCTCTGACCACCACGGCCGCTCTGGAAGCTTTCGAACATCTTCTTCAGTTCGTCGCGATCCAGTGCTCCGTCTTTGTTCGCGTCGCCTCGGTCGAGCATTCGCTGCATCCGCTCGGGCATTTCCTTGCGGCTGAGTTTTCCGTCTTTGTTCTCGTCGAAGCTCATGACCCGATCGAGGAACTCGCCAGAATTGCTTGGACGATCGCCTTCACCTCCACGGCCTCCTTCGCCACCGCGACCACCTTCACCAGGTCGTCCACCCTGTCCGCCGCGACCACCTTCTCCGTCGCGTGGCGGTGGGCCGTCAGGACGTAGTTCGTCCTGAGTGAGTTTTCCGTCTTTGTTCTTATCGAGTTTGGCGAGCGCTTTGGCAGCGTTCTTGATCTCAGCGGCCGAAATGATGCGATCGCCGTCGGCGTCCAGAGCCATCATGACTGGATTCGGTGGAGGTCCGAAGCCTCGTCCATCGCGTCCACCTTCTCCGCCACGACCGCCACGACCGCCTTGCCCACCGCGGCCGCCTTCGCCTGGTCGTCCACCCTGGCCACCACGTCCACCTTCACCGTCCCGGCGAGGAGGTGGGCCGCCATCACGATCGCCTTCACGGCGCGGAGGAGGACCATCGCCTCGTTCACCTTCCGCACCTCGTCGCTCACCATCGCGAGGACGATCTCCGCCGCCGGGTGGCTGTGCAATAACTGCCGAACTGACCATCGCGGCCACTGCCACGACTACCAGACTGATACCAAACTTTTTCATCGAAATTCGCTCCTGAGACAAAAGTCCGCCGCTGCATTGCGGTCGGCCCAACTCAAATTACGGACTCACACATGTTTTGATTTGTGCATAATCGATAAGTGACTGAGAAATTCGCAGCAATGTCTGCCTGGAAATCAGCCATCGTCTGTTGATTACCGGATTGCGACGAGACGAGTCCACTCGGAAAAACCGCTAATCCCGAGGTCGTGGAAACCGCGGTCCGCCATCTCGAGGCCGTGGGCGCCCACTGTCACCGTCCGGTGGCCGGTTAAATGCGTCTGGTCCGAGATCCTTCATCGTGCGGCGAAGTTCGTCGAACGTGATCTCGCCGTCGTCATTTCTGTCAATTTTGTCACTGAAGAACGGCGGAAGCTCGTCGCCCGCGATGATCCCATCCTGGTTCTCGTCATGTCGCTCGAAGATATCTTCCGGTCGGCCGAAACCTCGGCCGGGACGATTCTCTCGCGGCGGCCCACCATCAAGCGGAGGATTATCGTCGGGTGAACCAGCCAGTGGCGGTGAAGACTCGTCGCGATCGTCATTTCCCGGACCGCGAGGCCGACCGACAATCTGGTCGAAGATGGCTCGAACTTCTTCGAGGTCCAGTTCCCGGTCGTTGCTCTGGTCAAAACGCACGATCATCTTCAGGCTGATTTCGGTCTGGCCAAGTCGTCGATCGTCGTTCTTGTCAAACTGGAGGAAGAAGTCTTCCGGTGTTCTGCGACGATCAGCTTTGAGGAATTCTCGAACCATCAGCCGGTCGTCGCTCGAATTTTCGTTTGTACCTTCGACCCGTTTCGGACCAGTTGATGACGAAGCGGCAACCGCTGGCTCATCAGGAACGGAATCGTTCACGGCAGGCTGCGACGCTCCCGTGTCTGGTTCTGCCTGGTCCTCGGAAGCCGAATCACCACTCGGCCAGAAAGCTACGAGCCCAATCAACAACACGACTGCCGCAACAGCTCCGCCGATCAGTTTCGGATCGACACTCACATCGGCTTTCGATTTTCCGCGTGACGACTTACCTCGCGTTGATGTACTGCGAGTCGGCCTCGCGACGCGTTCGCTGCTGTAGAGCTGCTCGTAGAGATCGTTGGCCTGGCGATGCTGAGGTTTCAGTTCGAGAAGCCGTTCGACTGTCGGCAACATCTCGTCATGAACGCCTGATTGTGCGGCGTGAGCCACGTCGTCCGACAATCGCTGTACCTCTTTAACAAGGTCGTCGGCTTCAGCTTTCAGATCGGCCACTGCGTTGCTTCTGAGGTCTTTTGGAATCTGGCCAAGCTGCTGCGACGCACGTTCGTAATCGTGAGCGGCCATGTTTTTCTTAGCGCGGCGGAACAGAGCTTTCGATTCTTCAGTGGCCTTTTCGTAGTGTTCCTGTGCTCGCGGAAGCTGCTTCTGTGCCCACGCGGCGACGTCATCAACGTCCTTCCCTTTCAGTTCTGACATCGTTGCCAAAACCGAAACCGCGTTCTTGTACTGCTTCTTCTTAATGAAAGAAGTGACCGATGCCTTTTGCTCTTTCAGCTCGTCCAACGAGGGACCAACTTCTCCGGGCTCAAGTTCGACGAACGTCCCGATCGCCTCAGAGTCGCCTTTAATAAACGCGTCCAACGCTTTGGCGTATTCGGCCATCGACTGAAACCGGTCCGCTTTGTTACTGGCCATCGCTTTGAGACAGACGGCGGAACATTCAGGCGAGATGTCTGGCCGCAGCTCGATCGGAGTCTTCGGATTTGCGGCGAGAATCTGGCCGATCACGCTGACGACCGTGCCCTGATAGGGAGTCTGTCCGGTCAGCAATTCGTAGAACACAACGCCCAGACTGTAGACGTCGCAGTGCGGCCCCAGGTTCTTTCCCTCAACCTGTTCTGGTGACATGTAAGCCGGTGAGCCCATCACCGTACCTTCGCGAGTCAGTCGAGCTTCTTCTTTATCGTTCGTCAGGCGGGCGAGCCCGAAGTCCATGACGACCGGCTCGCTGCGCTGATCGATCATGATGTTGGCAGGCTTCAGGTCACGATGAATGATGCCCTTGTCATGAGCCTCCTGCAGCGCGAGTGCCAGCTTCTTCACCACGGCCGCAGCCTGACGCTCCGGCTGCTTCTTGCCTGACTCGATGTATGCCGAAAGCGGCCGACCTTCGATAAACCCCATCGAAATGAAGTGCGTGCCGTTGTGCTCGCCGACGTCGTAGACCGGGCAGATGTTTGGATGAGTCAGCGTCGCGGCCGAGCGTGCTTCGCGGTAGAAACGCTCGATCATGTTGGCCGGAGACTTATCCGTAAACGTCGGCACTTTCAGGGCGACATCGCGATTGAGTTGGGTATCTCTCGCCAAATAAACCGCGCCCATCGCTCCTTTGCCAAGTTCTTTTTTAATCGCGTATCGGCCGAATTCTTCCGGGAAGTCGGTGCTGCCGGACGTCGATTGTTTCTTCGCAACCGAAGGGACACCCGACTTCGAAACGGCTTCGCCCAGCGAGTGGGCCGTCTGACTGATCAGCGTTTCGTCGACGTTGTCGGTGTCTCCAGTCGGTATTTCATCGAGCGTGGCGGCGGGGTCAAATGGCTGATCATCGACAGACGCGGCATCATCTCCGGTTTTGCTCGAAACCGGTGGCATCGGAACGTCGCCGATCAAAGTTGATTCGGAATCGTTCGGCGGAGCGTCAGATTGGCTTTCCGGTTGACCTGATGGAGTTGTCATGCCGGGTTCCCTTTAAACAGTCGACAGCAGCGATGAGTCAATACCGTCGAGCATAACGAACAGTCCACTGGCGCTGCACCAACTCCACCATGAAGGCTGCGAGAAACACGTTCCTCAACAGAAAAACGGCGTCTGAACGAACAAATTCGTTCAGACGCCGCTTACATTCATCATGAATCGCTCTCAACAACTCACTCAGGCGTAGCAATTGTTTCGACAGGTGTCGCGACAACTGAATCGACTGATTCAACAACCGGCTCGGACGTCACAACTTCTTCGGCAGCGACTGGTGAAGTGTCTTCCGGCAGTGCTGGACTTTCCGGAACGGCCAGTCCCGGAACGATTTCCGGCAGTTCTTCAGCCGCAACGATAACCGGCTGCAACTCTTCGATTTCGGCGACTTCAACCTCTTCAACGAGTTCATCCGTTTCCGATTCGACGACGGTTTCCGTTTCAGCTGTCAAAGAAGCTTCACGTCGCTCCGGTCGGCCTTCGCCTTCCGGTCGAGCTGGTCGGCGATCTCCGTCAGCTCGTCCTTCTTTTCGCGGTGGGCCATCAGGTCGACCTTCTCCACGAGGAGGTCCTTCAGGACGGCCTTCGCCACGCGGCGGTCCCTGACGATCGTCTCGGTCACCGCGAGGTCCGCCATTCGGAGGCCCCTGCGGACGTCCGCCCTGTGGTTTGCCTTCCGGTCGACCGTCGCGGCCTTCTGGTCGAGGTCCGTGGTCTGGTCGCCCGCCGCGGTCATCGTCACGTCGACCGTGCTCTGGTCCATCATGCTCAGGCCGGCCTTTTCCACCAGGACCGTGAGGACCACGTCCAGCCTGTGGTTTGCCGTGTGACTTGCCTTGTGAAGACTTACCGTGAGATGAGCTTCGTCCTTTGGATGGTCCGCCCTTTTGACGTCCACCTTTCGACGGGCCTCGCTGGTTCAGCCACGGTGGCCCCATCTGAGGACGTCCTGATCGGCTGTTGCCGAACGACCGTCCACGGCTAGATGATTTACCGCGTTGCAGCCACGGTGGTCCCATTCTGGAAGGGCCTCGGCCAAATGATGGGCGGCCGCCGAACGGTGGTCCGCCGCGACGCCCACCCTGTGCCCACGGCGGTCCGCCAGGACCGCGGCCAGAGAACGAAGGTCGTCCGCCTCGGGACCACGGAGGCCCAAACTGCTGACCGCCCTTGCCTCGGCGAGCTGAAGGTCCACGACCTTTGTTTGATTTACGACCGCTGTCGCGACCCTTGCCAGCGTTGCGTGATTTGTGTCCGCCGTTAGAAGGACCACGTTTTGCGTCGCCGCCGCCAGGTCCGCGATGGGCATCACCTTTCGAAGGTCCTCGGCCGTGACCCATGTGCGGAGGTCCGCCCGGTCCTCGACCATCTCGTTCGTGCGAAGGCCCTCGACGATCGTCATCGCGTCGCCCGTCATCACGTTTCTGTGGTGGACCATCCGGTCGACGTGGATCGTCGCCGTCTCGGCCTTCGGGACCGCGTCTGTCGTCATCGCGTCCGGCTCCGGGCCGGCCGCCTTCTCCGCCTGGTCGTCCGCCAGTTTTCTGGAAGAACGTTCGAATTTCTTCCTTCGTCAGTGAACCGTTTTTGTCCTCGTCCGCACCCTTGATTCGATCTTTGATGAAAGACGGAAGTCCGTCCCGCTCGTCTTTCGACAGTTCGCCGTCGTTGTTCTTGTCGATCCGCTCGAACATTTCCCGCGGGTCAGGGCGGCCTGATGAATCGCCACCGGGTCGTCCACGCTGAGCTTCTGCGTCGGCCGATCCCAGCATAATGGCAACTGTGGCGGCGGCTCCCGCCAGCCATTTCGAAATCCTGATCATCCAGACTCTCCCCGAAAACAAGTGTGAAAAGTGACTTTCAGCCGGGCAGCGGCCTCGGCGTTTGCGATCGTTTGATACTTTAAATTCCGCAGTACAAGCGGCCGTGTCCACTGCCTGGACAGAACTTTTTCTTTTTCGCTGTTGAATGTCAGCGAGGTTTACGTCGCCGAGCCATCGCCGAAACACCTCAGCCAGAGACGTCAAGAAATGCTCAAAGACTTTGAACAGGAGTCAGCAGAGGAAACAGAGACGGCTATTGAATCTCGACTCTGCTCTCTCTGTTTCCTCCTGTTCAAACCTTTGGAGATGACAGACAAGCTGGCAGCGAAGCACCATCTCACACGTAATCGGATTTCAGTTTCCGATCGAACGGCGCACGAAAAAAGCGGTGGCCGGAAATGAATTCCGACCACCGCTCAAAGATATCCCGGCCAGCTCGAATCTGTTTGCGTCAGACTCAAGTGGCACAGAAATTCAGATGCCCAACCTGCGAACGCCAAGCGTTGGAAGAAAGCTAAAAAGAAAAGGAGTGCTCCGAACGCGTTCCATCGAAAAACGCAAAAGTCGACAGGGAGCACCGCGACTCACCGGAACACTCCTCGTCACAACCCCGGCCGTGCAAGCACCGACGGACCTGTGACTTCTGCGTCTCAAGGTTCTCTCACGACTTCCGTGAGCATATCCCGCTCCCCGGGATCAGACTCCGTCCCCTGAGAACACTCTCGACTCTTCATCGGGACTAATCCCGTTTTCAGAATCAATTCAGAAACGTAGGACGCAGCGTGTTGTCAGGAAGTTCCCGCAAATTTCGAAGAGCGCGGATTCGCTAGCGCACCTTCAGATTTGGTTTTCAGTGTCCTGCAGGAGGGCCACCGCGGAAACATAGGCCTTTCAGCGTTCCAACTCCTGCACATAAACCATGAGAATGGTCTACGTCATCGGAATCCAGCGAGCCAGTAGAAACGCCGGAACCATCAACATCGCGACAGCGATGGCCAGTGCGGGGTTGGCAGTGGCGAATAGAACGAGCGTTGCGTCGAGCATGATCAACGAGAGCAACATCGTCTTGATTGCCGTCTGGACCCGAGCCGGTTCCGGCTGCGAGATTGCTCGAAGCAGCCGCCGGAGGATCGTGACCGAGATTACCGCCAGCACGAACATCGCGGTCTCACGTTGCGAGTTGTCCGGCGCCGTGAGCACAAAACCAAACAATGTCGCCAGCCCGGCGTTGATCACAAACGACGCTGAAATCAGTTGCGGTCGTGCACTGGTCTTTGCTTCCTGACGAGCGAACCAGGTTAAACCGCAAACGTAAACTCCCAGGCCAATGGCAACGTGCATCTGAGGGCACCACCACATCGCTCCGGTAACGGAAGCGCTGGCTCCAAGCAGCACGTTGAAGAACCGACAACTTCCCATCAGCAATGGTGCCAGCGGAGTTTTCTTCAGCGCTCCGTCGTAAAGCCAGACGCAAAGTGTCAGCAGCAAAGCAATCTGTAGCGAGAGCTGACCGGCACAAGCAGCGAGGCCCAGCCCTGCGACGTTTAACATCACTCCCAGCTTCAACGCAGAGCCCGCAGGAATTCTTCCCGACGGAATCGGTCGACCCGGTCGTTCCTGGCCGTCGACATCACGATCGAAGTAATCGTTGAGGATCATCCCCGTCCAGTAAATGCAGACGGAAGCAGCCAGCAGAAACGCAAACGTGTCGACAGGTTCAAGCGACGAATGCGTCAGCAGAAATCCAAGAAAGATATCCGCCATCGCGGTGAAGACGGTTGAGATTCGCACAAGCTGCAACAGCGCGAGTCCCTTGCCGCCGGTGGGCTGCTCGGGTGAGTCTGCTTCGGATGTAGTCTCGGAGTCGCTCATGAAAATTGCTGTCGAATTATTCGTCCGGGAACCGTGCAACAACTATTTCAGCTTCGGCTCGATCCAGCTTCCGAGTGCTGCTTCAAACTCATCAAGCCGAGCATCTGTGCGAGCACGATGTCCGTCGACGTCGTCTCCGGCTGGGCCGTGCGGTTCAGCAAAGAGGTAGAACTTGATTTTTGGTTCTGTGCCCGAAGGACGAGCGGCGAACCGGATCCGGCAGTCGTCGTGCGTTCCGTGGAAGATCAGCAGGTTGCCTTGCGGCTGAGGAAGGTCTGCGGACTTGGCGTTTGACGGAAGGTCGCGGACTTCGTGATTTCCGTAGTCGGAAACTGAAGTCAGCGTCACTCCACCGAGTTCGGTCGGCGGAGTTGTTCGCAGAATCTCCATCAGGCCGTCGATCAGAGCTTTACCGGTGGGGCCGTACGCATAGTCGTTGCGAGTTCGTTCCGAGAAGTAGCCGTGCTCGGCATACAAACTGCCGAGATGATCAAGCAGCGTTTTGTCATCGGCCGCCAGTTCCGCCGCCAGTTCAGCCAGGTACAACGCGGCAATGGCTGCGTCTTTGTCGCGAGCGTAATCTCCGGCCAGGTAACCGAGTGATTCTTCGGTGCCGAAGACAAATTTGTCCGGACCGTGCTGGTCCATTGCCTCGCCGATAAATTTGAAACCAACCAGCAGCTCATCAACGACTTTCAGGCCAGCGGCCTTTGCGATCGTTGCTGTCAACTGTGTGGTGACCAGCGTCTCAACGATGTAATGCTCGGACGTCAGATGGCTGGTGAATGGATTGCCGATCGCACCGTCGATTGGAGGCCGCGCGGCGGATCGCTTCTTGACGATGTAGTCGCAGATCAACGCTCCGATCTGGTTTCCGCTAAGAACGACGTACTCGCCCGTTTTGGAACATCGCACAGAAGCAGCGATTCGGTCGGCGTCCGGATCAGACGCCAGGACAAGACCGATGTCTTCCTGTTTGGCGTGCTCGACGATCGGCTCGAAGACGCGAGCGTTCTCCGGATTCGGAAGCTGGTCCGGCACGTTGGGGAAGTTTCCATCCGGCGCGCGATGCGGTTCGAAGATCGAAATGTCACCGAATCCTGCGGCCTGCAGAAGCTTGTAGACCGACGTCTCTCCCACACCGTGCAGCGGCGAAAAGATCGCTTTTAGATTGCGATTCTCAGAAAGCGTCAGCTTGAGCATCGCGTCGATGTATGAGTTGTCGAGGGCTTCGCCAATGATCTCGATCCGCCCGTCGGCGACCGCTTCATCGAAGTTGGCGATCGGGATGTCGGTTGCTTCGTAGACCTTCTGAACAATTCCTTTGTCGTACGGAGCGACCACCTGCCCACCGGTATTCCAGTATGCCTTAAAGCCGTTATCGGCCGGTGGATTATGTGATGCCGAAATCATTACACCGACGTCGCAGTTCAAATGTCGGACGGCGAAGGACAGCTCAGGCGTCGATCGGATCGCTTCGAAGATGAAAACCTTCAGCCCGAGTCCCGCCATCACCGAAGCCGTCAGTTCAGCGAACTCACGCGAGCGGTTTCGCGAATCGTGCGAGATTGCGGCGCGTCCGTCGGTCCGGCCGGTTGTTTCCTGGAAGTAGGCAGCGAGTCCGTACGCAGACTCGGCGATCGTCCGTTCGTTGATCGTTGCGGAGCCGTATTCGGCCATCGGTCCTCGGCGTCCGCCGGTTCCAAACGCGATTTCTTCCCAGAAGCACGACTCGACTGTCTCCCAGTTTCCTGCGGAGATGTCGGCCGCGATGGTGTCCCGAAACTTTCCGAACTGCGGCTCGGTAATCCAGCGCTTAGCAAATTCGCCCGTCTCAGCACGAATTGATTCTGCTGCCACTGCTTTGTCGATTTCTGCGATCAATGAGTCCGCAGATTGTCCTGCCTGTCCTGTCATACTGTGTTTCCAGCCTGTTTCGATGCCGCTGTGAAGCGAGTTTTCGTCAATCCGTGAACGGTGCGGGAAGTCTTGCAGAGTCCATAGGTACCGTCCACCGAAGTGGTTACGAATACGCTCCGAACTGACGGTAACCAGAAGTGCCCGTTGCAAGAGTCGGCGTCCGCTTCCATAATCGTTGCCGATGCTGCGAAAACGTCGATCGGGCTCCCAGATTACCGATCTTCCACTTTGACTTTCGTACGCGATCTGTACCGGTCGCCTGAAGCTACCAGTCGAGGCAGTTTTTGCAGTTTACGATTCCGCAGATTCTGAATCTGCAAACGCGGATGACATTCGGAGAGTTCTCATGATGGGCCCGTTTGGTCGAGCAATCACACAATACAGCATCGCGTTTGCCCTGGCGGCAATGATCTGCGCCATGCCTGGCTGCGGCGGTGACAAGAAGAAAACCGAAACGGCCAGTAAGTCGGAGAAGTCGAAGAAGAGCAAGCCGAAGTCCGGCGGTTCGACAAAAACTTCCACGACGAAGGCTGAAGACGATGGTCGACGCACCGTCGGAGGAATTCCGTTCGACGTGTACTTCGACAATCCGCTTGGTGAGGCATCGGATCAGCGCCTCATCACAGGCGGACCCGCAGGCACCGGCGGCGGCATGACTGATGGCGGTGCGACAACGCCACCCGCCACCACAATCGCCGAGCCGGAACCAGAACCGGTTGTTGCCAGCGCCGGCAGACCCAACTGGTCGGAGTTAATCACCGTTGAAGAATTGCTCGGAGAAGTTAAGGCAATTCGCAACGACCTGAATTCTCGCATGGTCAACTTCGGAGCTTACAAACGCTCGACGCTTGAGATTCCGGTCTTCGGTTCGACGCTCGCGTTTCTCGCAGACATCGCGCGACGGCACGACGGCGAAGTTAAGTGGAAAGAGAAGGCTCACTTCATCCGCGCACTCGCGATCGAAATGGTCGACGTGACCAGCAGTTCAACAGCCGGCGTTAAGAAGTCGTACGACAAAGTCAATGAGTCGTTCCTCAAAATTTGCGACATCCTCGATAGCAACGATCCACCGGAACTTCCGGAAGTCGAGGCCGACGCTGACTTTGTTGACTTCGTCGAGATGGGTTTTCTGATGAAGCGTCTCGAACGCGGTGAAGAGTGGCTGAAAAACAACACGGGTAGCGAAGACAGCTTCAACGAGAAAGGCGCATTGGCTCAACGTGAGCTCAGCGTATTTGCAACAATCAGCGAATCGTTCATGACCGAAGGCTTCGGCTACAACGAGTATGAAGACTTCGTTGAATGGGCTAACGGAATGAGAGACGCCGCGAAGGCCATGCACAAAGCCGTTCCTGCGAAAGCGTTCAACGAATTCGATGCGGCAAGGTCGAAAATCAGTCAGTCATGCACCGCTTGTCACGGCGTTTACCGAAACGGCTAAGCGAAGCACTGACGTTGGCACGCGATGGCAGGATGGCCGTCGGTTTCCGGCAGAACGGATTTGGCCGAGTGCCCGATAAACACGTCGGGCTCCGAAAGGATGAGGAGCTGTTCGGCAATGAAAATTCAACATGCGTTTCGAGTCGTCGCCGTTCTTTCGACACTCGTACTTTTCCAGGCAGTCGCTTCAAGCGTTGCAACCGCCGACGAGGCTCCGGCCTTCTCGCGACGGCTGCCGGACAGCGTCGCGGCTCACGTGGCGATCCCCGATGTTCGAGCTCTTCGAGAACGTCTGCCCAACAGCTCGTGGGGACGGTTGCTGAGCGATCCGCTCGTCGCCGATTTTCGCAATAACCTTCTGGGCCAGCTTCGCACGTTTATTGATTCGACTGTCCAGCTTCCGGATGGCGTTTCCGCCGAAGACCTGCTCAACCTGGACGTTGGTGAAATTACGCTGACCGTTCTCAAGCCCGTCGGCGGCAATTTGCCTGTCGTCTTCAGCATGAACGCGGCAGAATCGGCAGACATGATTTCGAGCCTCGTTCAGGAATCGATCGATGCATCGGTCAAGCAAAGCTGGACTCGATCATCGATCGAATATGCGGAAACATCGATCACCGTGCTGACTCGTGGGACGGACTCTGGAGACGGTTCATCAGACGACGTGCGAGCCGTTGTGCTCCGCGACGGGCACGTTGTGGCTTCCAATTCTGTCGACGCGGTCAAACAAGTGCTCGATCGTTGGAGCGGATCTGTCCAGGGAGCCTTCGCCGCAAACCCCACACTCGGGAAGGTTCAGCGAGTCACGATGAAACCCGGACGTGAACCGGCACTGTTCTGGTACCTCGATCCGGTCGGAGCGACCATCAGCATTCTTTCACAGGGAGCGGCCAGCAATCCGACGGCGGGTTTGGCTCTTGAACGCCTGCCTAAGCTGGGTCTGACTTCGTTTGAAGGAGTAGGCGGCACGATCGATTTTGCGACGGGAGCCCACGACACCGTGACAAAGGTAGCTGGAGTCGTCAGGCAGCCAGTAACCGCGGCGATGGCGATGGTTCAGTTTCCGCCGTCCGAATTGACTCCTCCAGCCTGGGTGCCGAACGACGTTGATAGTTGCATGATGCTGAACTGGGACGCTCAGTCAGCGTACCTGGGTGCCGAAGTCATGGCCGACGAGTTTCTCGGCCCGGGTGGACTGGCGAATGCTTTGGAAGGCCTTTCCACAAAGACTGATCCGCCGATCCACATTAAGAAAGACATCGTCGACGGGATCACCGGCGAACTGATGATTCTGCAAGGCAAGTCGCCAGCCAACTCCGATAACAAGAGCTCGACCCTGCTGGCGATCAGTCTGAAAGACTCTGAGAAGTTCGCTGGCATCGTGCGACAACTTATCGATCAGCCGGGCTCAAAAGCTGGCAGTCGGACTGTTGGCGCGACAACGGTCGCTGTCTTCGATGGAAAGAAATCTTCCACCCATCTGGCCGTTGCTCATAGCACGCTGCTTGTCAGTAATGACACAGTTTTGCTGGACGATGCGATCAACGGTTCCGGTGGAGATCACCTCGTCGAGTCCGCACATTATCGCCAACTATCAGCCGGTATCCCGGCGGACAGATCATTATTCTCGATTCAACGACCGGTTAATCAGCTCGAAGTCGCCTACGGAATTCTTAAACAAGGTGGAGTCGCCGTTCCCGACGGCATCGATCTGAAGCTCCTTCCCACCTTTGACAGAATCCAGCATCACTTTCTGCCGACGGCAACCTGGGCAGCTCCAACGACGGACGGCTTTCAGTACGTTAGCTTCTCCCTGCCACCTTCCGAATGACCGAAGAAATTGAGTGCCCAGCAGGATGTCCCAACTGATTCTCGACGGCATTCGACCGAAGAGAATGCTTCACTGATCGACGCAACACGAGCCGACCTTCATGGCAGACACTCAGGACACGGATGATTTGTCAGAAGGGACGAGCGGCGACTCCGGTCCGCTTGATGTCGAAGTGAACGAAGCGACTCCGCTGGACGATCTTGAAAGTCAATTGGTCGAAGTCCTCGATCAATACGTTTCGGCAGTTCATCGAAACGACATCCCTCGGCAGAATGCCTTATTGGAAGCAAATCCCGATCTGAAGGATTTTGTCGAACCACTCGGGACACTCGACCGAATGACTCCGGATGTTGAGTTCGCGGCGACGTTGCTTGAAGCGTTTCCTGAGTTACCGATTGACAGCGATGGGGCAGCCAGTGGCGATTCTGAATCGCCTGCGGAAACAATGACCACGCGACAGTTTGGCCGATTCGAGCTGCTTGAAGAACTCGGACGTGGAGGGATGGGCGTCGTTTTTCGAGCCCGTCAGACAGACCTCAACCGGATCGTCGCCATCAAGATGATCCTGGTAAACCGGTTGGCCTCGCAGGACCACATCAGGCGTTTCTATCAGGAAGCGCAGGCGGCCGGACGATTAAGTCATCCCAACATCGTCGGCATTCACGAAGTCGGCGAAGTTCATGGCCAGCACTTTTTCTCGATGGACTGCATCGAGGGAGTCGACTTAAAAGAAGTGCTGGCAGCAGGGCCGGCACATTCAACATTGGAAATCCGTTCGAGTGTGCCATCTGTCACTCAGGCGTCAGATTCCGAAACGCCCGCAGACGGTTCGTCATCGGCAGGCACGTCGTCGTCAACCCGACGACTTCGTCCGGGCGAGCGACTGACGTTTGAGCAGACCGCTCGAACAATTCGAGACGTGGCTCGCGCGGCCGGTTATTTGCACGCTCACGGCATCGTTCATCGCGACTTGAAACCGAGCAATATTCTTGTCGACGAATCCGGCCAGCCGCGTGTGACCGACTTTGGACTCGCGCGAGTCACTCAGCCGGGCGATCGTCAGAACAATGACGACCGAACAGACAGCGGCACGATTGTTGGTACGCCGAATTACATGTCTCCAGAACAGGCAGCCGGGCGGTTGGATGAAGTCGGACCGGCCAGCGACATCTACAGCCTGGGAGTCATTCTGTACGAAGCGTTGACCGGCCAGCTTCCCAACAAAGGTGCCAACGCGATGGAGACTCTGGTCCGAGTCATGGAATCGGATCCGGAAATCCCACGATATCTCAACCGAGACATCCCGCGAGAACTCGAATCAATCTGCTTGCGATGCCTCGATAAGGATCCCACTCAGCGGTACGAATCGGCAGACGCACTGGCCGATGATCTGGATCGATTCCTCAAAGGAGACCCCGTCGCGGCAGGTCCGCGAGGAATTTATCACCGACTTCGGCGCTGGATGCGGCGCGAACCGGCTCTCGCTTCACGCTGGTCGGCGATTGTCTGTGGAGCCGCGATTCTGGAAGTGTCGTACCTGGCTGGCGACCTGACTTATGGCACGCGCGACATGTTCTTCCAGTTGCTGGCGTTCTGGGCCGTGACCGCATTCATGTTCCAAAAACTGCAACGCAGCGAGCAACTTGCCACCGTTTCGCGGTTTATCTGGCTCGCGTCCGATGCAATTTTCATCACAAAGATGCTGGTACTTTCGGCACCGCCGGCCGGGCCGTTGTTGGTCGTTTACCCCTTATTGATCGCGGCGTCCGGGTTGTTTATCCAGGAATCACTTGTCCTCTTTATGACCAGCGTTTCGCTGATTTCGTACGCACTTTTTCTCTACATGAGACCGATCGAAGCGACTCCCTGGCATTATCCCATGATTTTTTCGGCGATTCTCGTCGTGATTGGCGTTGTTATCTCACACCAGGTAAATCGAATCCGCTTGCTCAGTCGGCACTTTGATACGTAAACAGATAGGTCGACGGCGGCAAACAGATTTCGATCTGTCTGGCACGACAGTCACGTAATGACGAATCCCACGTTACGAACTGACAAGGCAGAGTTGCCTGAAGACCTGCGCGGACTTGCGATCAACGGTGCGGGTCCGCAAAACTGACTCCCCAATTGTATTTTCAAGATCGACGGACAGCCGGGCCAGGCCTTTTTAGAAACGATATCTCGCAGCCGGGTAAAGCACTGCGAGTCTCGACGGGAAACCCCGATGCGCTGGGAACAGAAAGTCCAGTACGCAACGATCAGCGATATCGGCATGCGCCGAAAGAACAACCAGGATTCGGCCACCGTACAACTGTGTGGAGACCACGAAACCTGGAACCAGTACGGTCACCTCTTCATTGTCGCCGACGGAATGGGCGGCCACGCCGTTGGGGAACTCGCGAGCAAGATCGCCGTCGACACGATCCCTCTGACATTCTTCAAGAGTCGAGCTGACGACACGCAGAAGGCTCTGCTCGAAGCGATCGAAAATTCCAACGCTGCGATTAATGAGCGTGGTTCGCAGAACGAAGATTTCAAACGCATGGGGACAACATGCGTTGCACTCGTTTTGTCGCCGCACGGTGCCATCACAGGTCATGTTGGCGACAGCCGAATCTATCGAATCCGCGAAGACCGCATCGAGCAATTGACTTTCGATCATAGTCTCCACTGGGAACTGCAACGTGCAGGCCGCCTCAAACCCGGCGACGTCTTTCTGCCCGAAGCCAAGCATGTCATCACTCGATCGCTTGGGCCGGAGCCGTCGGTCAAAGTCGACATCAACGGACCACATCCAGTGCTGCCGGGCGACCGCTTCGTCCTTTGCTCGGACGGTTTGACTGGCCATGTGAAAGATCCGGAAATCGGCATGATTGTCCGGGAGCTGCCGATCGAGGAATCGTCGAGACTTCTCGTCAACCTGGCGAATCTTCGAGGCGGCTCGGACAACATCACCGTTGTCGTGGCCGAAGCCAGTAAAGAGGCAGCGACCACAGAACCTGGTACAGAGACGCCAGTCGCCGTTCGACGTAAAAGTTCGAGTGGCATGGGGCCGTTCTGGACGCTGGCCTTCTGGGTCACGGTCGTGGTTCTCGGAATCGGCGGCATTCTTTTGGTCACGGAGCGCTTCGTTGCGGGAGGGATCGTCACTGGTCTTGGGGCTGTCAGCTTTTTCGTACTGATCTGGCAGTGGCTAGCAAAACGAGAATCTGCTGCCGCCCGAGATTCAGACGCAACGGTTCACGCTCAGACATACACGATGTCGAGTGCTCGCACGACGAAGGAGTTCATGGCTGGCCTGGCAAAGATTGAACGAGAACTGCACCGCATCGGCAACGAAGAGAGCTGGGAGATTGACTGGCCTTCGCACGCGAATTCCATTAAAGCCGCTCGCGCAGCACTCGACAAAAAACAGACTCGTCGGGCGATGAGTGAAATGGGAAAAGCGATTGATATTCTGGTCGTCGGACTGCACGCTCATCGAAAACGCATTCGCAGCACGCATATCTCAAGTCAGACCGGCAGTACTGACGCGATGCGTAAGAACGATGACAGCCACGGATAGAGTGTCCATCGTTTCGATTTTTGATTTTTATCCAGGGAAGGAACCGCTGTGTCAGGAGAATCGTTTGCTGGGTTCGCGATCGAGGCAATCGAACGGGGACTTGTTCCCGACACGCTCGTTCGAGCTGGAATTCGCAAGCTGCTTCGGCAACGGCTGAAGAATCAGGAGTCGGGCAACTGTGAAGAGCATGCACAAGCCTTCCAGGAATTCGTCCAAAGTACGCGTCAGGGGCCGATCGCCTTTCTCCCTGAAAAAGCCAACGAGCAACACTACGAAGTGCCCGCGGCATTCTATGAAGCGGCGCTCGGCCACCGTCTGAAATACAGTTGCTGCTGCTTTGACGACGGAATCACGACGCTCGACCAGGCTGAAGATCGCGCGTTGGATGTAACCTGCCAGCGAGCCGGCCTGACCAACGGCCAACGCATCCTGGAACTCGGCTGCGGTTGGGGATCGCTGTCGCTCTGGATGGCGGAGAAGTATCCCGAGAGCCAGATCACGTCGGTGTCGAACTCGTCGTCGCAACGAGACTTCATCATGTCTCGCGCCGAACAGCGAGAACTGACTAACCTTCAGGTCGTCACGGCCGACATGAATGACTTTTCGACGGACGAAACTTTCGATCGTTGCGTCTCGATCGAAATGTTCGAGCACATGCGGAATTACGAATTACTGCTTTCACGAGTCGCCGGATGGCTCGTTCCAGGCGGTCGTCTCTTCGTCCACATCTTCTGTCACAAACGGACGCCGTACGTCTTCGAAACCGACGGAGCGTCTAACTGGATGGGTCGTTACTTCTTCTCGGGCGGCACAATGCCGAGCGACGATCTGTTCTACCATTATCAGTCGGACTTACAGATCATCGACCAATGGCGATGGAACGGTCGACATTACAGTAAAACAAGCAACGCCTGGCTGGCTCGCCAGGACGCTGCCCGAAATCAACTGATGCCGGTCCTCGAAGAAACCTACGGCAAAGCCGATGCTCACTGCTGGTTCATGCGCTGGCGGATGTTCTTCATGTCGTGCGCCGAACTCTTCGACTTTAACAGCGGCGACGAGTGGTGGGTCTCGCACTACCTCTTTGAGAAACCCACCAATTCGTAGGTCATATTTCGCCTGGCGAATTTCTGAGCAACGTACGCAACCTGATTATTAGATCAAAACCAGTTTCGGATTCTAAATCTGCGACGATTACTGATAGCACGATGCGTGCCTGTTTTAGTGACAGCCATTCTGCCTGCCATCCGCACCCGAATTCATCGTCACCATGAAGAAGTACGTAGTCCCAGGTACGCTTCACAGTGACGATTTCTGTAGGCAGACCTGCCTCGATAAGTGCAGATCGATTTCGAGTTAGCCACCGTGCGGATGTTGGGCCGTTGTCGCTGGATTGGCGAAATGGCATATCCCGTCCAATGACTACTTGATCGCGATCAGCTCGATTTCGAAGATCAGCGTCGCTCCGGGGCCAATGTCTGCACCCGCTCCGCGTTCTCCGTAAGCGAGTTCTGACGGAATGAAGAGGCGCCATTTGTCGCCGACTTTCATCATCTGCAACGCTTCGGTCCACCCGGCGATGACGCCTCCAACGGGAAAGCTGATCGGCTCGTCGGCTGGTGTTGGACCTTTTCCTCGGTACGAACCGTCAAAGATGTCGCCGTTAATTAACTGGCCTTTGTAATGCGTTGTGACGGTGTCGGATTTCGTCGGAGTGGCACCGCTTCCGGATCGGATGATTTCATACTGCAGACCAGTCTTCGTTGTTTTGACGCCCGGCTTCTTTGCATTGGCGGCGAGGAATTTTTTTCCACCTTCTGCGTTCTTAGCAGCCGCTGCTGTTTTTTTTGCTTCAATCATTCGCTGCAATTCGGTAAACGCCGCGGACAGTTCCCCCTGACTCAGAGCCGGTTCTTTGCCAGCTAATGCGTCGAAGATACCGCGTGCGACTGCGTTGACATCCAGATCGTCGGCTCCAAGACCCTGCTGTTTGATACTCCGTCCAACGTTCATTCCGATGCCGTAGCTAGCCTTCTGCTTCGGCGTCATCGCCGGTGCTGCTGGTTTTTTAGGCTTCGCAGCTTCGGCGGCAGGTTTCGCAGCGTCTTGAGCGTAAACAGAAACCATTGATACGGCAGTGACAGCACACGCTAGCGCGAATGATTGGATTCGCATGAGAGTTCTCCTGAATCTGGTGGGTGGTCGAGAAGGTGGGTACGACGCCAAAGCGGAACAAAAAAAGTCGCACCCGAATTCTCGTGGAGTCTTCATCGCGAATCTCGCGGTGGTCTTCCAAACCGATTCAGACAGAACAGTTCCCGATCCAGTCTCCCTTGTCGTGATGGCAGGTTAGGTGGCAACACTTTTTTGTTGGCGACACATAGTAGCAGAGTATGGGCTCCGGCCTTGCCGTTATCGAGTCAAGCCTGTTCCCACTCCCGCGCGACGGACAGCTCGTGCAGGTGTTCCCAGGTGTAGAGACCGGTGTCGTGCTGGTCGTTCCAGCGGATCTTCACCGCGTAATTGCCGGTGAGTTGAGCGGCTTCCAGATCGATACCTTCCGGGATGTCCTCAACGTCAACCATTCGCTCGTTTGTGAATTCGTTGACGCACCCTGCGCATGGGCAGCGGCCTCGTAGATAGCGAAATGGAATCTGAACCGTCACTCCGTCCGGCCAGGTGATTTCAAAAACCCGGTCGGCACGGATAGCGCGAAGATTTTGCGGAGACAAAGCCATTGAGTATTCCATCAAAGAGCGACTGCAAAGTCGGTCGTGTTAAATCAGGTTGGACTGTTTGGACTGAATCAGCGACATCGCTTCGGCTCGAGTCGCCTCGTTGGAACGAAGCAGTCCGCGAACGGCGCTGGTGATCGTCAGGCTTCCCGGCTTGCGAATCCCGCGGATTGACATGCACGAGTGCGTTGCCTCCAGGACGACGATCACGCCTTTGGCATCCAGTTCGGTCGACATCAGGTCCGCAATCTGGTGCGTCATCCGCTCCTGAACCTGAGGACGTTTTGAGACTTCTTCCACGACGCGAGCCAGCTTGCTGAGCCCCGCGACTTTTCCGTTCGGCACGTAGCCAACATGAGCCACGCCCATGAAAGGCAGCATGTGGTGCTCACACATGCTGTTGAAGCTGATGTCGCGCACCAGGACCAGCTCGTCGTAGGTTTCCTCGAAGACCTTCTTCAGATGCCGGCCCGGATCGAGTTTTAATCCGCTGAAAAGTTCGGCGTACATTCTCGCAACCCGCGCCGGCGTTTCGAGCAGGCCGTCACGATCCGGATCTTCGCCAACTGCTTCCAGGATCTCTCGGACCGCCTTCTCAATACGAGGCAGATCGACTTTATGTTCGTTTTCTTCAGACATGAAAAACTCTCATCGCAGTTCGGCAAATCAAACCATTTCGTTCGCGGCGTAGGTTAGGAACTGCACGGTGAGTCGTCGAGCGGCCGAAATGAGACCAGGAAACAGCTGTGTCCGCTTGCTGAGTGATTGCTGACCCGGAAGAATGAATGCTCGTCAATCTTCGCCCCAAGCGGTCAACGTGTCCGCAGATCGGGCATGACATCAGTTGCCGCCAGTTCAACCGGAGTTTGCCTGATGACCAGTCAATCGATTTTCACGCGCCGAGAAATGCTCATGACAACGGCAGCCACCGCGGCCGGAGCCGCCGCTCTTCCAGCAGGTCTCGAGGCCGCCGACTCTGGCAAGGGTGCAGGTTGGATCGACGCTCATTCACACATCTGGCCACCGACGGTCGACAAGTACCCGCTCGAAGCCGGCAAGACCGTCGCGGATCTGGCACCGCCCAGCTTCACCGGCGAAGAACTGATGGCAATCGCCCGGCCTGCCGGAGTACGACGAGTCGTCCTGATTCAGCACAATGGTTATCACGGGTTCGACAATTCTTACCTGGTCGACGCCTGGAAGGCTCATCCTGATCGGTACCGAGTCGTCGGCATGGTCGATTCACGAAAGCCAGGCTCCGGCAAGGCCATGCGTGCCTTACACAAAACAGGCGTGACCGGATTTCGCATCACGCCGGGCCGACTGGGACCCGACTGGCTGGACACTCCGGGCATGGCCGAAATGTGGAACACCGGAGCTGAAACCGGTCAAAATATGTGCGGTCTGATCAACCCGTCCGACCTGCCGGGCATCGATGCGATGTGCCGAAAACATCCAGACACGCCAGTCGTCATCGACCACTTCGCTCGCATCGGCGTCGACGGAAAGATCCGAAAGAAAGACCTCGACAATCTGTGCGGCCTGGCGAAATACAAAAAGGCTCACGTCAAGATTTCTGCGTACTACGCACTCGGCAAAAAGAAGCCGCCGTACGACGATCTGGTCCCGATGATCAAACGCCTGTACGACGCCTTCGGCCCTGAACGTCTGATGTGGGCCAGCGATTGCCCGTACCAGCTCAACGACGGAAACAGCTACGAAGCATCCATCTCGCTGATCACCGACCGTATCGACTTCCTGACGAAGTCGGACAAGCAGTGGCTGCTTCGAAAAACTGCCGAAGCTGTTTTCTTTTCCTGAGTCGATTGTTCGCGCACAAACAGGTGTCGGTTTTGCAAAAGGAGAGGCAAGCGAATGCGGGTCGCCGTTTTCAGCACAAAGAAGTACGACCGGGAGTTTCTGACAGCGGCAAACGACAGTCATGGTCACTCGTTGGAATTCTTCGAAGCTCGGCTCACTAAAGCATCCGCCCCGCTCGCCCGTGAGTTTCCTGCCGTATGTATCTTCGTCAACGATGTGATGGACGAGGCGACTTTGACCGATCTCGCGCAGCACGGTCTGCGGGTCGTTGCGTTACGTTGTGCCGGTTTCAACAACGTTGATCTTTCTGCAGCAGCAAGGCTCGGAATTCAGGTCGTGCGAGTTCCCGCGTACTCACCTCACGCCGTCGCGGAACACACCATCGCGTTACTGCTTGCTTTGAACCGACGGATTCATCGAGCCTTTTCGCGAGTGCGTGAAGGGAACTTCTCGCTGGATGGCCTGATGGGATTTGACCTACACGGAAAAACGGCCGGCGTCATTGGAACTGGCCGGATCGGAATCCTGATCGCTCAGATTCTGAAAGGCTTCGGCTGCAACGTGCTCACATTTGACGTGCAACAGAACTCCGAAGTTGAACGAATTGGGGCTCAGTCAGTGTCGCTGGACGAACTGATTTCGCAGTCGGATCTAATCTCTCTCCACTGTCCGTTGACTCCAGAAACTCACCACCTGATCAATTCTGAATCGATTGGTCAGATGAAACGCGGAGTCGTTTTGCTCAACACCAGTCGAGGCGGCATTGTTGACACCGACGCGGTCATCGCCGGTTTAAAAACCGGGCAGGTCGGTGGCCTGGCAATCGATGTTTACGAGGAAGAAGCCGACCTGTTCTTCGAAGACCTGTCGAGCGAGGTCATTCATGACGATGTCTTCGCGAGGCTGCTGACTTTCCCGAACGTGCTGGTTACCGGACATCAGGCATTTTTCACGCAGGAAGCGATGGAACAAATCGCGGCCACAACGCTCTCCAACATCACCGAAATTGAATCCGGGACCGATTGCCCGAACACTGTTACTGTCGACAAAGTACTCAACAAGACGCAAGCACGGTGATCGCTGAGCCGTCTGCACTCTCATGTCGAATCAGTCGTGTCTTAACTTCGCAATTCGGTTGCGAGCGATGGTCACGTTTGACTTCAGCGATTCTCTAAACATGCCAACGTTTTTGAAGTTGCGTTTCACGATTGGCAGCTTGCCGATGACAGGGACCGTTTGCTCTTTCTCGACGATCAGCGATGGTTTTTCGACAACAACTGATTCTTCGTCATAGCTCTTGAGAACGCCTTCGTATCGCATGGTCTCGCCGTCAGATTCAGATCTAAGAGTGATCGTGCATCGCTGCCCGATCGATTCTTTTGACAGAGCTGCGGTTGGATCTGCAGCGGTAGCTGCCGATGCAGAGCGAACGGGTGTTGTGATCGGAGACTGACATCCGGCGACGATCACGCATGCCAGCGCTGCAAGAACAGGACTCGTTCGCATGTTGCTTCTTCCACTTAATGGCTGACACATCGTTGGGGGCATCCAGATCAGGTTCTGGAACTCGCACCCCAGAACAATCATGCGACTGTCGGTCGAGGCTCGTGCCGTGACGACGGCAAGCTATGCGATAATTCGAAATCAGTGGAGATCGAATTTCTCGCGCTGCACTTCGTGACGACCAAGTCAAACGCCGTCATCTCTGTTAGTAGCAGTACAGCGCCGCATCCGTCCGAATGAACAACTGGCCTTGCGAGATCACCGGCGTTGCCATGATTCGTTGTTTGAAGTCGTGCGACGACAGAACGTCCCAATCAGATCCGGCTTTAATAATCGTGACGACTCCCTGTTCGCTGGCCGTGTAAATTAAGCCGTCGCCCGCGACTGGTGATGCGTAGTAGTTGCCTCGACCTTCCAGCCGACCCTGTCGCATAATTTCGCCGTTGGTGACATCCAGCGCCGTCATGATCCCGCCGTCCTTGATCATGTAAAACTCGTTTCGATAGACCAGCGGGCTGGGCACGGTCGGCAGACTCTTTCGCTGAATCCAGTCAACATGGGTCTCCGTCACGTCGCCCAGGCCGCCGGCCTTGACCGACATCGCGACGTTTTGAGCCAGCTCGAAGACTCGGGCGTGAGCGTCCCATTCTTCCAGATTCAGCTTCTCGTTCTGATCCAGATCGATCCGGAAGAACCGCGGCGTCACTGGACTGCCCTTGGGTAGTTCGTCTTTGCCGACTTCGTTGTCGCTGTTCTTGTCGTAGGCCTTCAGTGCTTCTTCGAATGACTCCATCGCGATTCGTTCGCTGGGATCTCCACCTGGAGTCCATGTCGCTACAAACAAGCGATTGCCCCTGACGACCGGCGTGGTATCGACGATGCGGGAGAGTCCGTTGATCCACCAGATCGGCTTTCCATTCGACGGATCGTACGCAACCAGTTTGAGTGACCCGGCCACCACAATCTGATTTCTGCCGTCGACGTTCCAGACGACTGGCGTCGAGTAGCTGCGAGTAAAGTCGTTCCGATTGGTTTTCCAAAGTTGCTTGCCTGTCTTTGGGTCGAGTGCCACCAGGAAGTTGTCGAGATCGTGGTCCGAATTCAGGATCAATTTGCCGTCGACCAGAATGGGCGAACTGCTCGCTCCGAATTCATCCTGGAACGGCCCCATTGGTTTTTCCCAGAGCTTCGTACCGGCCAAGTCGTAGCACAGCATGCCGTAGCTGCCAAAGAACGCAAAGACCCGCTCGCCATCACACGCCACACTGCAGGATGCCGGGCTGCCCACTCGGTGGAACTTTTCCACCGCTTGTGTCGGAGCGACCTGCTTCCAGTTCACGCTTCCCGTCGATCGATCAATCGAGACGGTGGCGATCTCTTTATTCTTTTCGTCCCACGTCGTCAGGTAGACCGAGTCTTGATGAACGCAGGGCGTCGAGTTTCCCGGCTTGAGTGGACGGACCCAACGCGGCTGAGCAGCGGTCAGGTCGGAAGGCAATCCCTTGCTGGCGGCAACGCCGGAGTGCTGTCGGAAGTACGAAACGGAGTCAGCAATCGCCGCGGGTGCTGACGTCAACAAAAGGACGACCGCGCAAAGGAGTGACTTGCTCATGGGGATACTTTCGTGACTGTTCGCAACGTGGGTTTATTCGAAGCGAAATTCGTTTGTGCCATTCTTCTCGATCACAGCCGTGACCTGCAATCGCTCAGCCAGAGATTCGCTCGAGTATCTTGTCGAGTTCGGCCGCCAACTCCTCGTACCAGCCTTCGTCTCGTGTCGCGTTAAGAACCTGCTCATTCAAACCTCCGGCGGTTAAGCAGTCGGTACTGAGCGTCCGAAGTTCCTCAGCTTTCAACTCTCTCGACTGAGTCGCTAACGAGTGAAACAACGCGGTCGAATACTGGCTCGCTGCTTCGGCGGCGACGCCTTTGGATTCGAGCCATCGAGCGTTCGTCGCGACCAGTTCGAACAACGTCGCCATGAGGGCGCTACTCGCCGAGAACGTTGAAAACTGTTGTTGATCTTTGACTGGAATAACCGTGCCGATTCGCGAAAGCAACGGCGTCAGGTCGGGGCATGATGGGTAGATCGGAATCGGCCCAACACCCAACTCATTGGGTGGCATGGGAATCAGGCGATGAATTCGTGAAGCGGGTTTCACCTTTTCCGAGATTTGATCGACAGAAACGATCGCCGCCATGCTGACGATGACCTGGTCGTCCCGGAACGAAAGCGTGTCCAACAAATCCAGAGTTTGTTGTGGAAGCGTTCCCAAAAACACAACGTCAACTCGGTCAACAATCGTCTGATTGTCAGACTCAACTTCGACGTTCGAAAATCGTTCAGCTAACCGCGCGGAGCGATGACGGCTTCGCTCCGAAACAACCACGATTTCATCATGACCACCGTGTTGAATCAGCCCCGTAATCACATGTTCGGAGATTGCTCCGATTCCGATGAACCCAAGTTTCACTGACGACCTCAATTGAAATTTCATGGAAACGAGAGAGATGACAACAACGTTGCCTGCCTGGCATTCAGAGGTCTCTACCGTGTTGATCAATCGGCGACAACGCAAGTCGGCGTTGAAACCGTCTGAGAGTACTCGATGAGCACGTTTTGCGAGTTCACAGATTACCGCTAATAAATTATCGGTTTCGTGTTGATGTCCATAGAAGTAAGCAATATTTTTTTAGCGGACAAGTAGGCAGACAATAAAGTTTTTTGGATCGAATACACGGGACCGTTGATGAGTGAGTTGCACCTGAGCCGTCGTGAACGGCAAATAATGGACATCGTCTTCAGGTTGGGCCAGGCAAGTGTCATGGATATTCAGGCTGAACTGCCCGATGCGCCGACTGACGCTGCCATTCGGCGGATGCTCAAGATTCTCGAAGAGAAGAAGCATTTGCGCGGCCGACTCGATGGTCGAAAGATGATTTACTCTCCAGCGCAGGCTCGAGGCCGGGCGGCAAAGTCAGCACTCAATCGGGTGGTGACAACATTTTTTGACGGGTCAATTGAGCGAGCGTTTGCGTCATGGTTGGCTGACCCAAAACAAAAGGTTGATCCCGCAGAATTGAAAAAACTCAGCAGAATGATCGAAGAGGCCGAGCAGCGGGAGCAGGCCGATGATTGAGCTGTTACTGCGAATCGCTCCGGACGTTCTCGCGTTTCTCGGCGCTTCGGTCGTACTCGCCGGCTGTGGATTGTTCGGAATGCGTTGTTGCCGAAAACGGTCTGCGGCAACTCGGCACGCAATCGGAATGGCGGCTGTCGTTTTGATTCTGGCGAGTCCGTTTTGTCGCCGATTACTTCCGGACTGGGGCGGGTTTTCTGCTCCAGAAATGACAGCTCCGACTGCCGGAACGCTCGTCGAGTTGCCCGTGTCGATCACCGAAAATCCGGTCGATGTGATCGGCGGGTTGAATGTCGTGAAGCTGCCTTCACTGCAGGAAGCCGCAGGCACTTCTCGTACACCCAGCGGACTTCAGGGTAGGGCGAAGAATCAAGTTCATCGCGAGAATGGTCTGACCGCTGCTCCGACTTCGAAAATCGGAACGCAGAAGGACACGGACGCGATCGTGGGCCGGCAGGACGAACAACCAAATCCGTGGCGGGAACATGATTTCCAGCAGAGTCAAACACTGCATGGCATGGATTCGATGCTGCCGGGTTCGACGAGTCTGGTCTTGCTTTGGCTGGTGGGGTTCACTGTTGGAGTGCTCTTGATCGGGTTATCGATTTTGCGACTGTTCTGGTCCGTAAGACGCGGCGAGGACCAGCACAGTGACGAAGCGCTTGTCACAACGGTCAGCCACTTAGCGAGGGAACTTGGCGTCGATCCGATTAATGTGCAGATCTCTGGCGATGTCACGATGCCCTCGGTTTGGGGATCTGGCATTCCCTGGCTGGTACTTCCAAAGACGGCTCACGAATGGTCGACTGAGCGTCTGCAGATGGTGCTTGCTCACGAACTTGCCCACGTAAAACGAGGCGACTGGTTTTGGTTGTTGCTGCTGCGACTGGCTCAGGCTACTTGCTGGATCAATCCACTGATCTGGCTGCTCGGCCGACGCATACTCATTGAATGCGAGCGTGCTTGTGACGACCGCGTTGTCACAGAAGGAGTGCGGAGCACCGAGTATTCCCGAGCGTTGCTGGAGATCGTGACCGCAGCTCATGCGCCGGTTTCAGCGACTGCGATCCCGATGGCTCACTTCAACGATCTCGACGAGCGAATTCGCTCCGTGCTCGACTTGACTCACTCACGAACTGGCGCCAGCCGAATGGCACTAGCGGTGACGGTGCTGGTCCTGGTGGCCGTTGTCGTGCCGATAACGACCGTGCGAGCTTTGACACGCGATGAGTTACCACCGTTTCGCCCCATCAGAAACTTTGTCGACGGCAGTTACGTGGAGCTCGTCGCAATTGGTTCCGACCCGACTGATTCGGATAGCAAGCCAACCTGGTGGACCGGCGACGGTGCGATAATCAACGGCGACTTTCTGAGCGCGGCGAACAACGAGTTCACGATCCGCCCAAAGGCGGAACGGGAATCGTCATCGCTTGTCATGTTTGCTCTGCGCCCCGTCATTCCATCAACGCTTCCGGCAGAGTCGCCACATATGCACTGTCAGGCTGAGCCTTCGCTGATGGCAGGAATGAATCGATCGGACAGTCGATTGCAGTTTGGCTGGGCGACATTCGAACCGGGACAGAAACGGATCACTCTGAAGGTTGGGCTCGCAGGTCGTGACGAGGCCTCATGGGACAGTAGAGGTGAATCGGCAAAGTACAAATGGGTCGAGTTCCCCAATATCCCATTGCGACCAGACCGGGCTGCTCCGGTAGTGTCAAATCCGCTTGAAACATTTCGACCGATCGAAGTCCGACCAAACTCGGAAACGGCCGTGCATGACGTCGATGGGCGATTCGTCCGCGACGAGCCAGAACGCTTTCTGACCGGGTACGATTACTTCAGCGAGAAACCGAATCGTCGATATCAACTGCGTTGCGAATTACCAGCTTCCGTATCCGACCTAACGCTTCTAACGGCCTGGATTCGTGACTGCAGGACTGACCGTGTCGTCAGTGGTGTTTCAGGAGCACGGGTCTTTGACATTAATGGTCGCTTGCAGTTTGTTGCGGATATGCACGTCCCGGAGAGTTTGGAAGTTGGCTATTTCCCACGATCGATCGAGGAAGTTGACATCGAATTGCGATATCTATCTGGCCCGATGAAACCCGGCCGTTTGACGTTCAAAGGTCCGTTCGATTCCGGATCAGAATTCGCGAGCACAACACAATCCGGCACGCTGCGGGTAGAGAAACATGGCGATTCCGGTGTGCAACTATTCATAGATTTGAAACTACCATTCGATGAGCGGCACGTCTGTCTTTACGATCGCGACGGACAACGCATTCTGAAAAGTTTCAGCGGCAAGAGTGGCTCAGGCGGCCTCTCGTTACGGGAGCCACTTTGGGAACATCACCTTTCGATAAAACGCATCGTTGCCATCACCGTGGCGGAACCAGTCAGAGTCACTCGGATTCGTCGAATCAAAGTGGCGGATGCCACGCCAGTCTCGGTTGACCCAGACATTATTCGACAGGCGCAGGCATTCGGCATGTCGCTCAACGGCGGGCTCGATGCAAAGTTTGTCCAGAATGTCCGAAACCACCAACTGACGTCGCTGGAAGAAGTCGTTCGAGCGATGCCAGTGCTCAGGGAATCGCATTTGATAGTGCGTGCTGCGCAAATTCTTGTGCACGACGTCCGCGACCCCGAGAAGCTTACCGAGGAGCAACAGCGTCAGGTTCTGAGTGTCTGCGGACAATGGCGACGGGCATATTCGCCGCAGATTCGAAGCTGTGGAATTCAACTTGGGTTGTGGTTGAAGACTGAAGATGTCGTCGACGAAGCGATCACTGTGATTGCCCAGGAAGATCCCCACAGCGATTGGGGCAAGGTCGCGCACATGCTCGTTAAACGTCGGCAACGTCTCTCTGATGAGCAGCTTGAATCGATCGCGGCACTAATCGTTTCCACCAGTCGCTGGCATTCTCGCGGTAATTTGTTTCGGTGTCTGGAGCAAACGGAGCGGGCAGTTTGCGTGCGAATCCTAGAACGTTTCGCGGAGGCTGACGAACCGTGGCTCTGGTGGCCAGCGGTGAGAAAGCTCGCCCCGTTGCGCTGGGAAAACCGCCCTGTCTGGAAGGAGCAGTTTCGCCAGCGAGAGATGCTGTCAAACGGGTCATATTCGTTGAAAACTAAGCCCGACCACGAAGTACTCTGGAAAGAGCACGCCGCTGAACTTCTTTCTCTAGAACTCTATCGAAACGACTACGGAATTTGGGCTGAAGCCTTAGGAATGACTGATCGCTTCCTGGACGCTGAGACGGCGACACCAATTGTGATCGAATTTCTGCGTGATCTTCTGGACGACTGGGGTGTGGGAAATGTACCCGGCTACTCACAATCGGACTGGAGTGCGGTCGACCAGTGTGTTCGGTATCTGAACCACTGGCACGGATTGAAGATTGCAGGCCTTTCATCCAGCGTCCAATTCCCGTCCGAAGAGCACGGCCACGACTGGCAAGCCATCGCACGGGAAGCGATTGAGTGGCACGCGAACCGTGTTGGGAATCGTCAAGGATCGGATTCTGCAAAGTCAGAAAAAGAACGGTCGTCACGATCGACAGGCTTGGTTATTCCGTAGCTTCCTACTTATTCAGCTCGTCGCGGAGGCGGTTCAGCTCTTCCAAGGCGGCCAACGGGGTCATCTCTTCGATTTTCAACTGGCGGATTTCGTCGAAGACGGGGTGGTCTTCGACGACGAAGAGGGACAACTGGCGGGCGTTGTCTTTTCTGGCGGGGCGGACGGGAACGGTGGGTTTTCCGGTTTCGTCGAGGTGATCGTCTTCCAGGGTTTTCAGAATGACTGCGGCTCGTTCGACGACGTCGCGAGGGACTCCGGCCAGGCGGGCGACGTGGATGCCGTAACTTTTGTCGGCTGATCCTTCGACGATGCGGTGCAGGAAGATGATCCCGTCGCCTTGCTCGTGCACCGCGACGTTCCAGTTGGAAGCGTGCTTGAGCGTTGACGTCAGATCGGTCAATTCGTGGTAGTGCGTTGCGAAGAGCGTTCGAGACTTCAGCACGTCGTGCAGATGTTCGGTCACGGCCCAAGCCAGCGAGATGCCGTCGTAGGTGCTGGTTCCTCTTCCGATTTCGTCAAGGATCACGAGGCTGCGATCCGTGGCTGTGTTGAGAATTCGAGCGGTCTCGGTCATTTCGACCATGAACGTACTCTGGCCTTTGCCGAGTTCGTCGCTGGCTCCGACTCGCGCGAACACTCTGTCGGCGACTCCGATGCGAGCTTCACTGGCCGGCACGAACGAGCCCATCTGAGCCATCAGTGTCAGCAGGGCCGCCTGCCGAATGTAAGTACTCTTACCAGCCATGTTCGGTCCGGTGATGATCTGGACTCGGCCGTGGTTGTCGCCGCCAAGTAGTGAATCGTTGGGAACGAATTCTCCGGTCGGCTGCAGCTTGTCGAGAACCGGGTGTCGCCCTTCGCGAATGTCGAGGACTGGTTCGTCGGTCATCTGCGGCCGCGTGTAACCCTGCGCGACGGCCAGTGTTGCCAGAGCAGCCAGCACGTCGATTTCCGCGACAACTTCGGCGGTGTTCTTCAAACGGGTGACGTGTTTGGCGACTCGGTCACGCAGCGCCGTGTACAATTCCTGTTCGAGACTCTTCGATTCGTCTTCGGCTCGCAGAACCTTCTCTTCGTACTCCTTGAGCTGTGGCGTGATGAAGCGTTCCTGATTCTTCAGCGTCTGCTTGCGAATGTAGTCTTCCGGAACCTTGTCGCGGTTCGCGGCGGAGACTTCCAGGTAATATCCAAAAACCCGGTTGAAGCCGACCTTCAGGTTCGTGATGCCGGTTCGCTCCATTTCCTCGGCCTGGTATTTCGCAATCCAGGCTTTGCCGCCCTTCGCAAGCTCTCGCAGTTCGTCGAGCTTCGCGTTGTAGCCGTCTCGGATCATGTTTCCGTCAGTAGTGAGTAGCGGCGGCTCGTCGGTCAGCGCGGTTTCGATGTCTGCACGCACTTCCGCGCAGAGATCGAGGTCAGTTTCCAACAACTGCAATTGGTCCGACTTTCGACCAGCCAGTTGCGCCTTCAACTTCGGCAGCAGCGCGAGTGTTCGAGCCAGACAACCGAGGTCTCGTGGTGACGCTCGCAGCGTCGCGACTTTCGCCGTCAGCCGCTGAAGATCGTAGACCTTGCTAAGTTCATCTCGAAGGTCACGAGTCAACGGCAGGTTCTGAGTCAGTTCTTCGACGGCGTCCAGGCGGGCGTCGATCTGCTTGATGTCGACCAGCGGGTTCGACAGCCAATCGGCCAGCAGCCGCGCCCCCATCGGTGAGACGGTTTCGTCGATGACTTCCAGCAGGCTGCCTTCACGTCCGCCTCCACGAAGCGTGCGCGTCAATTCAAGACTTGCCCGAGTGGCTTCGTCAATGATCAGGTTGCGACCCTGCCGCCACGGCTCGAGACGAATGATGTGGCTCAGCGAACTCTTCTGAGTTTCCTGGACGTACTCGATCAACGCTCCGGCCGCGACAACGCCTGGCGTGTCAGGTTCCAGGTCGAAGCCTTCCAGCGTCTTCAAGCCAAAATGTTTCAGCAGTATTTTCTGACAGTTGTCCGAAGCAAAACTCCAGGGCGGCCGCTTTGTGATGAACATGTCTCGAAGTTCGAGCTTTGGTAACAGCTCTTCTTCCCGAGCCGGGCTTTCGGAAACCAGCAGCTCGGCCGGGCGAAGGCGAGCCAGTTCATCGGCCAGGCCTGAGAGTTCAATGTCCGCTGCAAAGAATCGTCCGGTCGACAACTCCAGCCATGACAGTCCGACGAGTTTCTTCCCGACGAAGACACTTGCCAGGTAGTTGCTTTCTCGAGGGTCCAGCAGCGCTTCGTCGGTCAGCGTTCCCGGCGTGACGACCTGGGTGACTTCTCGCTTAACAAGGCCTTTCGCTGTTTTAGGATCTTCCACCTGATCGCAAATCGCCGCGCGGTGTCCTGCTCGGATCAGCTTGTGGAGATAATTCTCCAGCGCGTGGTACGGGAAGCCGGCCATCGCAGTTGGATTCGCCGAGTTCTTATCGCGACTGGTCAGCGTCAGACCGAGGACCTTCGACGCGATTTCGGCGTCTTCGTGGAAAAGCTCGTAGAAGTCGCCCATCCGGAATAGCAGAAGCGAGCCGGGATTCTGGCCCTTGACCTCCATGTACCGTTCCATCATCGGTGTCAGCTTGGTGGCGTCCTTCGAACTGGCCATCGTGGCGCGGGCTTTCCGTCGAGAGTGAATGTCGTGGCTTCAAGAATTCGCAGATCCGCGAATCGTCTCTGCCCGGACGGCGGATTTCCACTCTACGGCTCGCGTTGTCGCTCTTTCCGACTTCGGAGCAACAAATACGTTGTCAAAAGCGACGTTGACCCAGTTTTCGAAACTGCCCTATAAACCGCCGCCGCTGACACATGGCCAACGGATTGGATCATGCGCGGGCACCGCCTGCTGAATCTTGAATTGGAGTTATGCGATGAGTGAAGGGAATCACGTCGCTCGAGACGCCGCCCCGGAAGAGGCCTCGAAGACCGACACGGCTCAGACACCTCGTTCTGGATCGACCTCGTTTCAGACGAAGAAAGCCCTGATGATCTCTGCCGGCACAGCCGTCTGTGTGCTCGTCGCTGGTCTGGCTTTTCAGGCGTTTACATCGTCAAACTCAGGAACTGCTGCCGAGAGGCCTGCTCCCGGACGAACCCAGGTCGGACCGCAGCAACAGCAGGGATCGTCAGCCGCCGTGATTACACGCGACGGTCGCAGCATCAAGATTCCTCTGAAGGATCTCTACGAACGATGTGCCATGCGTGTCGGGAACGAAGTGCTCGACAGCATGATTAACCGAGCTGTGATCCAACTCGCCTGCGAAGGTGCCGGCGTTGTCGTGACTCAGGCAGAAGTCGAGCAGGAAATCACACGCATCGCCAAACAATTCAATATTCCAGTGGCGACCTGGCTGCAGATGTTGCAAAGCGAACGAAACATCACACCCGAGCAATACAGCACTGACGTCATCTGGCCCATGCTGGCTCTGAAGAAGCTGGCCGGCGACAAGGCGCAGGTGACCGAAGAAGACATGCACAAAGCATTCGTCCGAAACTTCGGATCGCGAGTCGAGTGCAAGATGATCATGCTGGACAACCATCGCCGAGCGAACGATGTCTGGCAGAAAGCATCGCTGAATCCAAAGGACTTCGACCGACTTGCTCGTGAGCACTCGATCGATCCAACGAGCCGAGCGATGAACGGAGCCATTCCGCCGATCGCTCGCTACTCGGGTGAACCCAAAATCGAACAGGCTGCGTTCAGCCTCAAGCCTGGCGAGATTTCTGGAATCATCCAGAAGGGACACGGCAGCTACTTCATCCTGAAGTGCGAGGGTTACACCGAGCAAATCGTGCAGAGCATCGACGAAGTTCGTGAGCAGCTACACACCGACCTGGTTGAAGAAAAAGTCCAGGAAGGTGTTGCGAAGATGTTTGAAAACCTGAAGAAAACATCAACCGTCGACAACTTCTGGAACCACACCAGAACGGGCAACATCAGCCAGGTGTCTGGCCAGGTCAAGCCTGGGTTCAACAACGTTCGACCGGCAGCAGCCACTCGTCCAGCGACGGGCACACAGCAGCGCCGCTGATTAAGCAGTACAACTTAGACGCGACGTACAAAAACGCCTCGCAGGATCAACTGGTCCTGCGAGGCGTTTTTTATTGTCAGACTGTTAGACGATTCGTCAAAGGAATCGCGAGACTCGACCATTCGCCGGGTCGACCGGACCGTCTTCATCGTCGACGAACTTTTCTTCCTGACCGTACAGGAATTCAAGCTTCAACAGGTCCTTCTCGATCAACGATTCCGCAAACGTTGGCATGTAGCCTGTCGGCGTCAGCGACTTTCCATTTCGGTAGTTAAAGATGTCGTGTACGACCAGGTCGTTGCGGTCAGGATCGTATCCTGCGATTTCAGAAATCTGAGTGACGACGCGCTTGCCGCCGGGTTTTCGGTCGATCTGCACGATGATGTCGATGGCCGAGGCGATCTGACGCTGAATCGAAACCACCGGCAGCTCGACAGCCATCAGCACCAGGATTTCCAGTCGCTTCAGAACATCGATCGTGCTGTTGGCATGGATGGTCGTCATCGATCCGTCGTGGCCGGTGTTCATGGCCTGGAGCATGTCCAACGCTTCGGCGCCGCGACATTCGCCGACGATTACCCGGTCGGGTCGCATTCGCAGTGCATTTTTCACAAGGTCGCGAATGTTGTACTCGCCGACGCCTTCGACGTTGGCCTGCTTTGACTCCAGCGTGACGACGTGCTCCTGGTGGAGTTGCAGTTCTGTCGTGTCTTCAATCGTGACGATGCGTTCTCGATGCGGGACGAAGCTCGAAAGGACGTTCAACATCGTCGTTTTACCCGTACCGGTTCCGCCGCTGACCAGCACGTTTTTTCGATCCACGACGCACGCTCGGATAAACATCGCAGCCGCGGACGTGACCGATTGTTTTTCGATAAGATCGTCCATCGTGAAGCGGTACGCAGGGAACTTTCGAATCGTCAGACACGGGCCGCGCACGGCCAATGGCGGAATGATCGCGTTGACGCGTGATCCGTCAGGAAGTCGAGCATCGACCAGCGGCTGACTTTTGTCGATGCGTCGCCCGACTCCAGCAACGATTCGTTCGATGATCGATTCCGTAACCTTGTCAGAAAGAAACCGTCGTCCGGAAAGTTCCAGGACGCCTTCGCGTTCGACGTAAATCTGGTCGCTCTTGACGACCATGATTTCAGTGATGGTTGGTGCTCGCAGAAGATCCTGCAGCGGGCCAAATCCGAAAACCGTGTCCTTCAGATCTTTCTTGAGACGTCGCAGGATGATGTACCGACTGAACTCGCGGTGGAGGTGCGGCCGAACGAGAGGAAAAACATCGGCAAACTTGTATTCCGTCCGCTGAATCTGCGAACTGAGATCCGGTTGGCCGTCGAGTTCCAGTCGCTCCCGAATGAACAGCATCAGATTCTCGAGTTCTGTTTCACGTTCGGGGACGAGCGTCTGCGGAACGTCGTACTCGTTCCATGTGAGCCGAGCCAGGCTGTCCAGCGTGCTGCGGTCGCTTTCGAGAATCAGTTGGTTGATCGTGAGGTCTCGAAGGCTCAGGCCGATTACCTCTTCGAGTAGCGCGATATTCTCTGGACCAAACAGATTCAACTCACGGCACACATCTTCAATGTGCCGTTCGAGCAACAGAATGCTTTCGTTGTCGCCGAGTCGGTTGGCTTCGAGTTCGTACAGGTCGAAACGTTCCAGCAACCGGCGATGCACGCGCAATTCCAGATCGGCCATGATCGAACGAAGGTGCGCTTCCAGCTCCGCACGGCTGATCGGTGCGGCCTCTTCCGATTCGAACGTCAGCGTGAACGGCCCGATGCGGACCGTTTCTCCCCGCGGCGAACCCGACGCTCTGGCCGCCCATCACTTCGGTGTCGCCGACCATGCAACTGTTGATGCCGACGTTTTCGAACTGCAACTTTCCGTCGTCACTTCGGACGATCGCTTGCCGCTTGGAAACCAGCGGGCTTTGCAGCGTCAACACATTGGCCCGGTCACGACCAACGGAGATTTCAGACTCGTCGGTTTCGATCTGCTGACGACGACTGTCGTGAACCTTGTTAAACCAGATTTTCATGCCGGCCGATTCTTAGAGAGTTACACAACTGAATTCAGGTTACGCCGGTGGCTGATCGACGTTGTTCTGGAAGTCCGCGAAGCCTGTATCGACAGCCTTGTCTTCAACTTCTTCGTCGAGATAGTCGCCCTCGTCGGAGAGCCCTTCGTCATCGTCAGCCAGCATTTCGACTGAGTCCTCATCCGGAGTGAACGCGTTTCCCCGGTCGAAGACAACAGTTTCTTCATCGATTTCGGCGTCCTCCCGCAACGACAAGCGGTTCCGTCGCCGTATTGTCCGACTCTTCCGACGCTTTGGTGTCGACTGGTACCGGGTCCGCATTTTCGGAAGCAGCTTTGTTCTTCTTACCAAACATGCCGAACAGAGACTTCATCTTGCCTGACGATTGCTCCACGGCGGCGCCGCTTCTGCAACTTCCGCGTCATCAGGTTCCAGCGTGCCGACATTGGTTTCTGCAAACTCATCAACGTCGGAATCGTCATACGGAAGAAGTTCCTCGTCATCTGCAGGTGCGAGAAACCGATCAGTGTCGGCTTCGTCGGTCGCAACTTCTTCGACCTCACCAACAACGTCTGCAGCATCAGGAGTTGGTGTTTTTAGCCGGAAGATCTTCCAGCCGTTCTGGAGAATCGGCGGGTTCGAGCATTGCCGGCTCGATAGCCGCACCGTCAAATTCCACCTTGATAACAAGCGGGCCGATCTGAACCATGTCGCCTGAGGTCAGCCGTGCGTCAACGTTGGGCGCTATTTGCTGGTTGTTGATGAGCGTGCCATTGCCGCTGCCAAGGTCTCGGACAGCAACTTCCGACTGACCGATCACAAGCTGGCAGTGTTTGCGGCTGACATCGTTGGAAAGAACTCGCAGGTCACAGTCTTCGCCACGACCGATCACGACGTCGCGTTCGACGACAACGCGTTTCTCGGGCTTCTTCGGTGCCCGTACAAAAAGTGTCACCTTCATGAAAACTGCCTCTTCCGACTGCGATTTCGCCGAAACCGAACCGGACCTAATTTTCTGAATCAGAAAGTCCCAGCGTTTCCATCCGACGATAGAGACTTGGGCGAGTGATTTTCAATAAGCGAGCGGCCATTGTCTTGTTGCCCTTCGCCTGTTCGAGAGCCCGCTCAATCTGCTCCCGCTCGACTCGCTGTAGTAGTGGGTCCAGGGCTTCGATTGGCCCATCAGCAATCGGGCCCAGCCGTTGAGCATCCAGCCCCGTTCTTAGTCGAAACGGCAGGTGGTCGGAGCGAATCACCGGCCCGTCCGAATTGCAAAGCGCTTCGTAGATTACTTCGTCGAGTTCGTCGAGATTGCCCGGCCAGTTGTACTCTTCAAACTGAGACCAGACTTCCGCAGAAAAACCGGTCACCTGTTTCGATCGGTCATGGTTTCGCTGCTCCAGAAAATGCTGAGCAAGGATCTTCAGATCGTCCATCCGGTGCCGGAGAGGCAGCAACTCAATCTGGACCGAAGTCAGCAGGTAGTAGAATTCGTCAGATATTTGCTCGTCCGTGCGAGCATCCTCAAGGCCGATGCGACTCGACGAAAGAAGTCTGACGTTCGCGCGAAAGTCGGCACCGCGCGCCGATGCCACAAAGTCAACCAGCCGCTGCTGAACGTCGCGTGGCAGACTGTCGACATCGTCCAGAAACACGCAGCCTGGCTGCAGAGCTGCGATCGGCAATCGTTCGCCCCAGTCGGCTTCCACAAGTCGGCGAATGGCTTCGTGCAATTCGCGAGGTGGCATCAGTCGGCATTGAATCGGCACGAAAGCCTGTTGACCAAGATCGCTCGTATAATGAATTGTGCGGGCGATGTGCTCCTTGCCGGTTCCCTTCTCACCGCAAATGTGAACCGTCGCTCGCGACTGACGCGCCGCTTCGACCTGATCAATCACGCGTTTCATCGAAACGCTGTTTGTCAGAATCGAGTCTTCGCCGTAACGCTGCCGCAATTCATGACGCAGTGCTGCGAGTTCCGCGTGGACCTGTGTGACGATGCTGGTGTCGGTGCCTGCTGGTTTTGTCGGAATTCTGTGGACGATGCCCATGACAAAGTCAACCTGCCCCGTCGGTGTCGAGCGGGGTAGAAATGGAACCATTCGCGGAGCTGTCTGGCCCGACTTTCGATGAACGAACTGGCGAACAAGCTCGCGCGGGTTCTCCGTCAATCGTTTCCTGAGGCGGGCACAACGCGCCAGTCAATGCTTCGATTGACGCCGCCTCGCCGGATGACGCAAAATTCACAAACGCTGCCGACAACTTCCGGCAGAGTCCCATCCGGTCAGCGTCTGGCAGCCTTCGTTCAGAAAGACGACCCGTCGCTGAGAATCCACCAGAAACATCGGCGAATCGACAGCGTTGATCGCCTGCTTCAAACCGAATCTTTTTCCCGGGATGCTCGTTTCGCCACGATGCTCGTTCCGACAGAAGTCATCTCACCTGAGTAGGGTATGACAAGCACAACGCCGGCATACCTTCTTCGTCAATCCTCACTTCGTATCGTACCAGGCGGTTCAGAATGAAAGCTCCAACGATGCTGACAGCTCCGAAGATTGTAATGCCCAGCAGCGTCGACGCGATGACGGCTGCAAACAGCTCGTCCGTCCGCATCTGACTGGTGTTTCGACCGATCAGGAATCCCAGCCCGTAATCGTTGACGCCGAACCCGGCAAATATCTCCGACCAAAGCTCCTACGACGGACAGACCGCTCGAGGTTCTGGCCCCCGGTAATCAAATGTGGGACTGCGTTCGGCAGTCGAAGTTTCAACCAGATTTGCCAGCGACTGGCCCGGTTCAGGCGGAACAGGTCAAGCAGTTCAGGATCGACGGCCAGCATGCCAGTCGTCGTTGAAGTGATGATTGGAAACAGGCTGATCACAAACGTAATGATCACGATGCTGCGAAAACCGGATCCGAACCAGTTAATGACCACGGAGCGATGGCGACAATGGGAACCGTCTGAAGGAAAAATGGCATTACGGGTAGCAACTGATCCGAATCAATCGCGACTGTGAAAAGAAAAAAGCGATCACGACGCCAGCAACCAGGCTGGCTGCAAACCCCGATAGCGCAGCCGCAGCCGACACCTTCGTAGCAGCCGCGATTTTCCAAACGTTGAATACGCAGCCGTGGCTACTCGAACAGGGCTCGGAACCAGGAACGGTTTCAGATCAAACCACCAAACGCTGAACTGCCACAAGCTAAGCAGCACGACCAGCAGAATCAGCGGCGGAGCAACTGCTCGCAAAACTGGAGCGAGTTTCGATTTCGAAGAGTCAGGCATCAGGTAGTGCCCTCCGCCGCCGAAACTTCAGCAACCGCTTTGCCACCATCGCCAACGCCAGCCACGCGGCGCAAGTGTGCGCTGACGATGCCGGTCAGCCGAGCGAACTCAGGATCAGCACGCAGCTCGGGCGTTCGAGGAAAATCGAACGGGACATCGATCGATTCCAGAATCGTGCCCGGCGTACGGCTCATCACAAGCACGCGCTGGCTGAGAAACACCGCTTCCGAAACATTGTGCGTCACAAAAAGTCCCGTCCAGCGCTTGCTCCACCAAAGCCGCTGCAATTCTTCGTTGAGCTGCTGCCGAAGAATGTCGTCCAGCGCGGCAAACGGTTCGTCGAGGAGCATAATCTGAGGATCGGTCACTAGTGCCCGCGCGAGTGACACCCGCATCCGCATTCCGCCCGACAGTTCGGACGGTCGCTTTGCAGCATCTTCCGGAGACAATCCCACCAGTTGAATCGTCCGCTCAACCAACGCCTTCGAGTCAACATTGCTCGATCCGTTGTTCGAAGCTTCGCTAGTCCGATTCAACTCAAGCGGAAGTCGAACATTCCCGGCAACCGTCCGCCAGGGAAGCAGGTTCGGTTCCTGAAAGACAAACGCTGCTTTCGTCTGAGAATTTCTCGGCTCACCGCCATCAACCGTCAATTGCCCCGAGGTCGCCACCCGCAAGCCAGCCACCAGTCTCAGCAACGTCGACTTCCCACAACCCGACGGCCCAACGATCGAAACAAACTCCCCCCTTACAACCGACAGATCAACATCGGCAAGACTCGGCAGCGCGTCGCTGTACGACATGCCAGCCTGGCGAGCAATGATCTGAGGAGTTTCGGGCATGTCGGAGTTTCAGTGTCTGGCTGATCGGTCAATCAAGTTCGATGTGCCAGAATATCCGAAACTCTACGACAGCGGCACAGAACGTCGAAACAATCGGGAGCCGATGCGTTCAGACACTCCGAGCCTTAACGTCGATCTGTTCTTCTTCGTGGTCCGTCCTCACTGGTCCGACGCGAAGCTTCCTGTTCGGCCTTCGTCGCTCTTCCGTCGCCGTTTTTATCCAGACGGCTGAACATTCGAGTGGCGTTGTCGACAACTTCCTTCCGAGTCAGAACTCCATCGCCGTCTCGATCCAGCTCTTTCGCGTGACCTCGGATGAAGCCGCCCATCGCCGATCGAACGCCGCCGCGACCGTTCAATTCAGACTCGACGAGCCTGCCATCATCGTCACGGTCGTAACCGCCGAATGCTTTTTCAGCCTCGCCCACGATTTCCGCACGACTGATGATCCCGTCCTTGTTGAGGTCGACTTCCGCGGCGTGAACCAGAATCCACGGTTGCCGCGGACCGTCAGTTGCCTGATTTCCGGTTTGCTTTCCACTTGGGCCTCGTTCTGAGCTTCGCTGATTCTTACTCAGTTCTTCGGTGGTGATCTTGCCATCATTGTTCAGGTCGAACAGCCCGACGATTTCGGGCGCACGCCTCAACTCGTCACGATCGATCGTCCCATCCCGGTTTCGGTCGTATGCTCGCAGAAACGGATCTCGATTTCCGCCGCCGGGCGGTCGACGGTCATTGCCTGCCTGAGGCCGATTCCCAGCTCCTGGCCGATCACCTGGACGTTGTCGAGGCCGATAAGTTTCTGTCGTCGTACCGCTCCGGTCGGTGAATCGGAACTCGGCGGAACCATCGTCGGACACGTCGTAGCTGATCGACCGTTTTTCGCCGTAGACGTCGTAGTCGACCTGGTAGCTGCCCGGTTTCGGGTGCGCGAATCCTGTGATCTTTGCACCTCGAAGTGGACGGAGGGCCGGTCGCAAGCCTTGACCGCGAGGCTGCGGATCAACCTGCCCGCCGCGTTCCACGACTTCTCCGTAAAAGCCACCATTAAGATAGGGGTAAGTTTTTGTGGCGTGGTAGTGGTAGTTGTCCGCCGAATCTTTGTGACCGTTGAACCGGTCGAGCCCTTTCGGTTTCGAACCGTCCGGCTCTTCGTAGCCGTAGATCGGATATCCATCCAGCGCGAACGCCAGCGGTTTGCCTTTGCCAGTCAGCTTATCCAGATGCACGGGCGCGACGTGGTAGTGGTAGTCGTCAGCTCGGCCACAATGCCCGCCCCACTTGTCGAGTTCACCCGCAATCAATGTATCCGTGACACCGTTGTTCTTGATCGGGTTGAAGATCGGAACACCGTTTACGGCCAGAGCGATCGCCCCTCGAAAGAAGTTCGTCTTTGCCGACATCGGATTCCGAGCCGGCACCGGGTTCAGTGGAATCTGCCAGGCATTGCTTCCGAAATACGGCTGAGGAATCGGCACCTGCTGCTGCCACGCGGTGATGCCAACCATCATGTCATGATCGGGCAGGCCGTTTGATTCGACGTAGAGAAAGTCGCGGTCCCATCTCAGTTCAACCTTCTTCTTGAACGGCGAGAAGAAATTTGCAATCGATGGCTGAGCAGCAGCAGGCTGAGGTTTCTTGGTTTGCAGAGCCAGCATTCGAACGTTTGGCTCAGTATTCACTCTCTCAATCTGAAGCTGCCGCAGCTCAAGCCAAAGACGATCAGCATCTGACAGTTTGTCGATGGGAATCACGGCGGTTTTGTCGTGACGCGTTTCGTCAGTAGTCTGATGGTGTCCGGGATGGGCGAACACAATTGCGGTCGGAGTTGCTAACAACCAGGCAAACAGAATGATCAAAATGCCAAGGCGTCGTTTCATTGAATCGTCTTTCAAAATCCGTCGTGGGAACTATTCGTCGTCGCATGTGGTGATTCAGAAACTTCGCCACTCATAGCGAAGCTTGTTTAGATTTTTCCGTTCTTTGTGTCTTCGTGCCTTTGTGTGAGATTTCGTTTGGTTGCGGCGATGCCGCAATGGGAACGTGCTCAATCACTGTGCAGGGCGGGGTCTCTTGCGTCGAGGATCTCGCGGTTTCTTTCCGCGTGGCTTGTTGCCGCCTCCGCCTCGTTGAACTCTTGGTGGAGCCTTCGACGGATCGTACTGAGGATTGGCGACGGGCAACTTCGCGCCGACGGCGGCCAGGTAGTTGTTCAGTAGTCCGTGCAGCTTTTCGACGTCGCGCGGGCGATCACTGGCGAGGTCGTTGCGCTCCTGAATGTCTCGACCCAGGTCGAACAACGCCAAACGATCATCCTCGTAGAATTTCATTAGCTTCAGGTCGCCGAGAATCAACGCGGAGTGTGGACCGTCCTGGCTTTGGTAATGCGGGAAATGGAAGACCAGCTCGTCGCGCGGCCGTTTTACGACGCCCCTCCCGTCGTTTGCTAATAGCGAGGCGATACTGCCTCCTTCAAGATTCACAGGCAGCTTGCGAGTCGACACCTTTGCCCATTCGCAGAACGTCGGGAAGAAATCGAACCCGACGACGCGAGTGTGGCACCACGAGTTCGCCGCGACGCCCGGCCCGCGAATGATCAGCGGCGACCGGATGCCGCCTTCCCAGACGGAGCCCTTGCCACCGTTAAGCGTGTCGCGTTTCCCGCCTCCGCCGCCGTTGTCTGACATGTAGATAATGTACGTGTTGTCCGACAGGCCGAGCCGATCGACAGCTTCCATCACCATCCCGACGCCGGTGTCGAGGTCTTCGGAAATCGCCGCTATTCCCAGGCCTTTGCCGTTGCGAAATCCACCTTTGGCTTCGTACTTCGCCGTTGTCTTTTTCAGAGCGTTCTCCGGAGCGTGCAGCGCGTGCCACGACATCTGGATGAAGAACGGCTTGCCGCCCCGCTTGCTCTTCTCCATGAACGCCGTCGTCCGCCGGGCCATGCCAAAGATGTCAGCCGGGTTCGGATCCTTGAACCGGTAAGCGTACTCGTTGCCGTTATTGCCATCGTCGTCGTCGTAACCGTGCTGCCCCGGCCCGCCGCCGTTCAAATGCCACTTTCCGTAATGAGCCGTCGCGTACCCGGCCTCGCGAAGAATTTCGGCAATCGTCGTCGTTCGCGAATCCAGATTCTTCGTAATTCGAGGCGGCACCAGCTTGTACCCATCTGAAGCGGTCATCGTCGGAGCCGCCTTCGTCCAGCCCGTCTGAGCGGGACTCATCCCCAATTGCAGACTGCATCGAGTCGGCGAGCAAACCGAAGCCGGCGCATAGGCCGCCGAAAACCGCATCCCCTGCCCCGCCAGCTTCTCCAGCGACGGAGTGTCAATCACGCGGCTCTTCGAGAACGAAACATCCGGATGCATCGCCACCGAAGTCCCATTCCAGTTCTGATCATCCGAGAGCATAAAAACAACATTCGGCCGATCATCAGCGGCCACAATTTGAGAGCTGATCCCGAGCAGAACTGCCAGCAAAACCTTACGCATCTCGATTCCTCTGAGTATCCGGTCACGTGTGTCTACAACTCCGATACCGTAATCACTATTGGTTGTTTACAGCAGAAATTGGCGTGCTGGCGGATTTTCCGAAGAGTTTGGCACCTACAGAAGAGACGTATGAACGTCGACAGCTATGATTTCATACTGTGTTTTTTGTGTCACCCGCATAATTTTACCCGAGGAATTGAGTCGTACGATGAAGCTGATCTACACGTGGGTAACCGTTGTAGCGTGCGGCGTTGGCCTGTCGGACTCTGATGTGGCGGCTCAGAAATTGCCAACCGGAGTCCGCACTCAACCGCTGATTCTGGCTCATTACATGCCTTGGTATGTTGCCAAACCGGCGAGTCAGGTTTGGGGCTGGCATTGGACGATGAACCACTTTGATCCGGAAAATGAGGACGATGGCCGGCGACCGATTGCTTCGCACTTTTATCCGCTGATCGGGCCGTACGATTCGGGGGACGAGGACGTGCTCGAGTATCACCTGCTGCTCATGAAGCTGGCGGGGATCGACGGAGTCATTGTCGATTGGTACGGGCTGCAGAAGCTTTATGACTACCCGATTCTGCATCGCAACACTCAGCGACTGGTGGAGCAGGTCGAGCGACTCGGGATGAAAGTGGTGATCTGTTATGAGGATCAGACCATTCCGGCTCTCGTCAAAGCGGGCAAAGTAAGAGCGGAAGACCGAGTCGCTCACGCTGTGTCCGAAATCGACTGGCTGGCGGAGCACTGGTTCAAGCTCGACAGCTACGTGCAGCTTGATGGTCGGCCGGTGTTGCTTTCGTTTGGTCATGCCGGACTGACGAACGACGAGTGGTCGCAATGTCTGAAACAACTGAAGTCACCGGTTTCGTACTTCAGCGAGCACTTCCGTCGCGAAGGTGCTCAAGGCGGCTTCGACTGGCCGATTCCCAAAGAAGGCGTGAAGGCCACCGAGCGGTTTCAACGCTCGTCGAAAGCGTGGCCACATTCCATCCCCGTCGCCTTCCCCCGCTTCGTCGACATTTATTCCGAAGCCAGGCTGCACGACAGCTACGGCCGCATCGAAGACAACGACGGAGCCACCTTCAAAGCGACGCTCAAACAGGCTCTGGCCAGCAAGTCGAGAATCATCCAACTCGCCACGTGGAACGACTGGGGCGAAGGCACGAACATCGAACCCTGCCGCGAGTACGGCTACCGCGACCTGGAGATCGTTCAGGACTTCCGCCGCAAGCATGTCGATGCGGCATTCGCACGAAAGCCGGCCGATCTGCTACTACCCATCGAACTGCTTGACCGCCGGCGCGAGGTGTCGAGTCCTGCTCAGACGTTGCAGCTCGACAAGGTGGCCGAGTCCCTCGCCGCGGGACGAGTGTCGGATGCGCGAGCGGCGTTTGAAGCGTCGGCCGGCAAGTAGCACCGCTTTGGAAGATGGTCAGTAGAACGTTTCAGTTCTGTGTGACACATGCCTCGTTCACGATGGGGCTGCACAGGCCGACGTGTCAGGCGTGGACTTCATCTTCGGCCGCATTCTAACAGACGAGGCCCGCGCTGATTGGCTCCGAGGCAAAACTCTGACAGCAGTCAGTGATGTGCCGCCGATGCTGAACGTACATTCGTCAGCTCATTACCGCATCTGGGTAACTGGTTTGTTCTCGCAATCGTCACGGCCTGCGTAAACACATGCGGACATTCATTCGGAGCATTGCTCAGTGTCAAAAAGGCCTCCTTTGTTTGGAGCGGCATTTATGTGTCCTACTTTCATGACAGCTTCCGGTTCAAGGCGAGGGGGCCAGACATTCGCCTGTCGTGAAGATCGTGAAGTGGTGATTGGCGTCTCAACAAACATCTGAAGAAACACGGGCAATGAAGATTCGAACCAGGCTGATTCTTGCAGTAGCAAGCCCTCTCGTGATGCTGTGTCTTCTGGCCGCAAACGCCATCCAGGAATCCTGGAATCGTTCGGTCGAGATGGACAACATTCAGCGACTCGGCCGGTTCTCGACAACTGTCAGCGCCCTGGTTCACGAGACTCAGAAAGAGCGAGGAGCGACTGGGGGATTCCTGGGAAGCTCTGACGACTCGTTCAGAAACAAGCTGAAACGTCAGCAGGAACTGACCGACGAACGACGAGCAGATTTTGATACGTTCATGGCAGATTTTGATCCGGAAGAATTTGGACCAAAGTTTGCGGCACAAGTTGAGACTGCAATGCAGAAACTTCATCAGCTTGACAAAAAACGTAGTGAGATTTCCAAACGGTCAATTCCTGGCGGAAAGGCCATCTTCTACTTCACCGACATGCACGCGAGTTTTCTCGACAGTATCACCAAGTCAGTACTCGCCACGAGCGACGGGCAAATTGCTGTAAAACTCAATGCATACTCGGCGTTTCTAAAATCGAAAGAACGAGCTGGCGTCGAACGAGCGGTAATGACAAACACATTTGCACGAGACAGTTTTGCGCCGGGAGTGTTTGAAAAGTTTGTTTCGCTGGTCGCTACCCAAGACTCGTTTCTAAATGAGTTTCTTGTCCTGGCGACTCCCGAGGATAAAGAGTTTCTGACTCAGACAATGAAAGGCTCGGATGTTGATCATGTCACGAGTGTTCGGGCTGTGGCGCTGCAGGGAGCAAGTGCAGAGTCACTTGGCCAGGATGCCGTCAAGTGGTTCGACGCAGCGACTGGTAGAATCAATCTTCTGAAACAAGTCGACGACTACCTCGCGGACAATGTCAACGCGACTGTCACCGGAGAAGCGGAAGCGGCTCACGCATCACTGTGGACGATTCTGCTAGGGACGCTGGCTCTGACCGTTGCCGTCTCAACGGGAGGCTTCCTGGCGATTCGTTCGGTGCTGGGGCGAGTCGCAACCGTCAAAGAACGTATCCGGGACATTGCCGAAGGCGAAGGTGACCTCACGCATCGACTCGATACGAGCTCTGACGAGATCGGTGAATTGTGCGGCTGGTTCAATGCACTACTCGACAAAATTGAAACGGTTTTCGTTCGTATCGCGAGCACGTCAGTCGCTCTTGCTGACTCGGCAGAACAGCTTTCATCGACCGCCGCGTCGCTGAAATCTGGAGCGCACGATTCAAAGAATCAGTCTACAACCATTGCGGAAGCCATTCAGGAAATGTCTACCAATATGGTGCAAACTGCTTCCGCCAGTGAAGAAATGTCAGCCGGGATTTCAGGCGTTGCCGAGGCTACGGCTTCAATCCAGGCATCCATCGGAAAAATAGCCGATCGATCAGGCGAATCAGCATCGGTTGCTCAGTCAGCCAGCGACCGAGTCAACTGCGGAAACAGTCAGATCACCGAACTGAAGCTGGCAGCCGAAGAGATCGGCGAAGTCATCGACGTCATTCAAGACATTGCCGAGCAGACGAACCTGCTGGCACTAAACGCGACGATCGAATCGGCACGTGCTGGAGATGCCGGCAAGGGCTTTGCCGTTGTGGCCACAGAGGTCAAAGAGCTGGCCAGCCAGACGGCAAAAGCCACCGACGGCATTCGCGAGCGGATCGTGGCCATTCAAAACTGCACGGAACAGACAATTTCGACGATGTCCGACATCGACGACGTCATCCGCCAGGTTCGTGAAGCATCGGGCGCGATTGCCGATGAAGTTTCGCAGCAGACTGATCAGGTTTCTGAAATCGCGACCGCCATGCAACAGTCGTCGCACGTTTCTCAGGAAATCGCCGCGGGTGTCAGCGAATCGGCCGAGGCCAGCCGTGTCATCACACAGAGCGTCTCCGCAGTGGATGGAGCCGTGGCGACAACCGCTGACGGCGCCGAACTTGCTCACGGAACAAGCTGCACGGTCTCAGAATTGGCCGCAGAACTCCGCCAGCAAGTTTCGCAGTTCAAGACACGCGAGCAAGACCTTGTCGCCTGCTGATCACCATGCAAAACAAGACTGGCAGTAGATTTCTCCGGAATTCGTCTCGTCGAAGCCGGAAAATCCTCAAATCTTGACAGCCGATAGGCGATGTCTACACCATATTGGACCTAAGTCGTTTCGCGCGGCGCGGTCCAGCGATTTCGTCAGACACCTATCGAACGATGTATTAAATGCTTGCCTGTCTTGCCTCGTCAAAGCCGGAAAACGCGACTGGGTAACCTTCGCGTTTCTACTGCTGGCATTCCTGTTGCCAGGTTCCGGTTTTGTCGGCGTTCTGGCAGCATCCAGCTCGGAAGCTGAAGTCGAATTCTTCGGTGAGGAAGAAGTCGAAGAGTGTCTGGTAGTCGTTCAGCGGGACAAGTCCAGACGGCGATCTGCTCGACCGAAGCGTCACGTTCAGAGTCGCGTTGTGGTTTCCCGGACGCACCACTCGGACGTTTGCCACGAATGCGTCATTTCAGGCCACCGCTTTTCCAATGGCCTGCTGGCTCCGATTCGCTGTTAACGGAGCCCGCCACCGGTTCGACGAAACCCATTGTCCTCGTCCACCCGTGCGCGACCTGCTTTCTGAAGAACGTTGCGCTGCCTGCGCCGATTGTTGTGTCTTCCAGCAGCGATGTGATCGTCACTTCGATCCTCACAACGCGCTGATCCAACTTGAGGCCTGTCAGCAACCGTAAGCGTGCACAGCGCTCAGCATCTGCCTTCAGGAATATCGCTTCGTCCGAAGACTCGCTCCGTTGACTGAACGTTGGCGACGAGACTGCGTGAACTTCGCCACGCAGCTTTGGATGCTCCCCTCTGACAGCCAACCTTCTAACAGTTCTGGAAATCTATAATGACTCAGCAGGATCAACCGCTGGATGCCAACGAAAATCTATTATCGCCGTCCAATTTGCGACACGATCTGATCGCAGGCCTTGTCGTTTTTCTGGTGGCGCTGCCGCTTTGTCTGGGCATTGCGTTGGCTTCGGGCGCTCCGCTGTTTTCCGGACTGCTGGCAGGGATTATCGGCGGGCTTGTTGTGGGTGCTTTTAGCGGTTCGCACTCAAGTGTCAGCGGACCTGCAGCCGGGCTGACCGCGATTGTCGCGGCACAAATTACGTCGCTCGGGTTCGACGCATTTCTGCTGGCAGTTTTGATCGGCGGTTTATTGCAAATTGGTCTGGGAATGATGAAAGCCGGTGCACTTTCCGCATTCTTTCCTTCGAGTGTGATCAAGGGACTGCTGGCTGCAATTGGAGTCATTCTGATTCTTAAGCAGATTCCCCACGTGTTCGGTCACGACTCTGACCCTGAAGGCGATATGTCATTTGTTCAACCGGACCACGAAAATACTTTTACGGAGCTGATGCGAATCGCGGACGACCTTCACCCTGGAGCCACTGCGATCGGGATGCTGTCAATCGCCGTTCTGGTTGGCTGGGGAAAGATTAAGCCGCTCAAGAATTCCATCGTGCCGGCGCCTTTGGTCGTTGTGCTGATGGGTGTTGCCATCAATCTGTTTTTCAAAACGCTTGGAGGACGCTGGTTGATCGAAACAAGTCACCTGGTTGAAGTTCCGATCGCTGAAACGGCGACGGAATTTCTTGGGTTTTTGACGATGCCTGATTTTTATCAATGGAATAACCCAGCCGTTTACGTGGGTGGAGTGACCATTGCAATCGTCGCCTCGCTGGAAACGCTGCTGAATCTGGAAGCGGTCGACAAGCTGGACCCTCAGAAACGAGTTTCTCCACCAAGCCGCGAGTTGATCGCTCAGGGATGCGGAAACGTTGCAGCCGGGTTGCTGGGCGGGATCCCCGTGACGTCAGTCATCGTTCGAGGTTCCGTCAACTGCGCATCTGGCGCCAAAACGAAGATGTCGACTCTTTTCCACGGACTGCTGCTGCTGGTCTGCGTCGGTTTTCTGCCGGCCTATTTGAACATGATTCCGCTGTCTGCGCTGGCTGCGATTCTACTGGTCACCGGTTTCAAACTGGCCAGCCCGCAACTGTTCAAGCAGATGTGGAGCGAAGGTCGTTACCAGTTTGCACCATTCATCATCACGCTGACGTCGATCGTTCTGACAGACCTGCTGGTCGGAATTCTAATTGGTCTGGCGGTCAGCATAGTCTTCATTCTGAACAGCAACCTCCGGGCTCCGATTCGACAGATTGTGGAGACGCACCTCGGGGGCGACATCACACGTATCGAATTGGGGAACCAGGTCAGTTTTCTTAATCGCGCCGCGCCGCGCTGGACAGCATTTTTAATAACGCCGAAGCGGGGACAGACTGGCTGATCGACGCGACAGACACCGATTACATCGACCCGGACGTTTTGAGTCTGATTCGTGATTTCAAAGAGGTCTCTGGACCAGCACGAGGCGTTAAAGTCAGCCTGAAGGGCTTTCGATCGAAGTATCGCCTCAATGACGAAATTCAGTTTGCCGACTATACGACTCGCGACTTGCAGCACGAGGTTACTCCCGAGCAGGTGCTGGAAATTCTTCGAGAAGGCAACCACCGATTCAGCACGGGCAATCAGCTTTCCCGAGACTTCGTGCGTCAGGTAGACGCGACAGCTCAGTCGCAAGCTCCGCTGGCCGTTGTGTTAAGCTGCATCGATTCTCGTGTTCCCGCTGAACTTGTTTTGATCTCGGACTTGGGGATGTGTTCAGCGTTCGAGTGGCCGGTAACGTCATTGGCACGAAATCTCTGGCCAGTGTTGAATACGGTGTCAAAGTTGCCGGAGTGAAACTGGTCCTCGTGATGGGTCACACGCGTTGCGGAGCGGTGACATCGTCAGTCGAACTGGTCGGTTCTAATCAGACAGCCAGCGATGCGACCGGCTGTCAGCATCTTCAGTCGATCGTCGACGAGCTCACGCCAAGTGTTACTAAGCTGATGACGCGACCGCTTTCAGAACTCTCTCCAGAAGAAGTCGAAGCGCTGGTCGACGACGTTTCACGTTACAACGTTCAGCGAACCGTCGAAGAAGTAGTGTCACGAAGCGGCGTCATTCGAGACGCTGTGGAAGCTGGTGACGTCCGAGTCGTCGGCGCGGTCTACGACGTGAAGTCAGGTGAGATCGAGTTTCTCGACACAGACGCGACCAACTGATCGTAAAGAATCACGACGAGCCTGAAGCAGCCTCAGCGTGATCGGCGTTCGAAACACATTCTTAAGGCGTGAGTGGCTAGTGCTGGCTCGCCGCTCACGCTTTTTCTGCATTCGAAGATCTGCCGCAGAGTAGCTGGGCTCGCAAGAGTTCGGGACGCGGCATCGATATCGCATTGCCGCACGATGCTGGCGACTTTCTTCAAGGCGGGCGTCCCTTAAGATAGAAGGAGTCTCAATTCTTAAACCAAAGACGACACCAAAGATTCAAATCAAATGACGAATAGCCAGTTTCCACGTTGCCGTTTCATGATTCGCCTGGTTCTCTTTGTACTGAGCCTGTCGGCCGTTGCTATGACGCAGGCTGAGCAAACACGAAAGCCGAACATCGTCTTCGTGCTGGCCGACGATCTGGGCTGGTCAGAACTCGGTTGCTACGGAAACAACTTTCACGAGACACCGCATCTGGACCGCCTCGCGAAAGAGGGGATGCGGTTTACGAATGCGTATGCAGCCGCACCAGTCTGCTCGCCGTACCGAGCGGCTCTGCTGACTGGTCAGCATCCGGCGCGAATCGGAATTCTTGACTACCTCAGGCCCAACTCGTCGAATGCACTGCCGACTGATCAGGTCACGCTGCCGGAAGTTCTCTCAAAGAGTGGTTACTCAACAGGCATGGTCGGGAAGTGGCACTTAACCGGCTACCGCTATCACGAGGCCGAGTTTGAAGTCACGCCGCGAGATCATGGCTTCGCCTGGGACATTGGGCGAGAGGTCAAAGGAGTTGGAAACGGTGCAAACTTCTGGCCGTACGTCTTCAGGGATCAGGACATCCGCTGGCTCGATCTACCGGAGAATCGTCTCGGCGAAAACGAGTACTTAACTGATCGACTGAATCTGGAAGCCGTGGATTTCGTCGAGCGGAACAAAGACAAGCCGTTCTTTCTTTACCTCAGCCACTACGCACCGCATACGATTCTCAACGGCCGCCCGGACCTCGTTGAGAAGTACCGAAACAAGCATGCGCCAGGAAAGTGCACCCGAGACAACTGCTACATTTGCAAAGACGCTGGCTTGGCCGGAGACGCCAATCATCACTGGGCCGGAAGCCACAATCCGCATCTGGCAGCAATGCTTGAAAGTATCGATCAGGGCGTTGGCCTGCTGACGGAAAAACTGCAAGAACTCGGCCTCGCAGAAAACACCATCTTCATTTTCACGAGTGACAACGGCGGCGAAACAAACGTTACGTCGAATGCGCCTCTCCGCGGCGGCAAGAGCCAGATATACGAAGGTGGTATTCGAGTCCCGCTGATCGTTCGCTGGCCAGGTCGTGTTCAGGAAGATTCAGTCTGTAAGCAGCCCACCGCGAACTACGATTTCTATCCGACGCTTCTTACAGCCGCAGACGTATCGCCAGAGCCAACGCAGAAACTCGACGGCGTCTCAACGCTTCCGACATGGAAAGACCCAAACGTAGCACCAGACCGGGAAGCCATCTTCTGGCACTACCCGCTCGACCAGCCTCATTTCCTGGGCGGAGTTTCCGCAGGAGCCATCCGATCGGAAAACTGGAAGTTGATCGAGAAGTTCGATGACCCAACAGAGTCTCGTTTTGAGTTATACAATCTCACGGCCGACGAATCTGAAACTCACAACCTGGCAAGCGACGAACCAGATCGAGTTCTGCGGCTTCAGCAGAAGCTTCAATCGTGGAGGTCAGAAGTCGGAGCGAAAGTTCCGTCGGCACCTCTGCTGGTTTCGCCGAGAAACCTCTACTTCGGCGATCACTTTTCTGAAGGCCAGGTGAGTAGTCGCTGGTTCTTTCAGAAAGAGTGGGCGGCCGAAGGCGGCGTCCTGCGACGAAACGAGCACGCCGGTGAGAACAAACGAATCTTCGTTAAGGACCCGATCTATCGTGACAGTATGATCCGATTCGATTTTCGATTTGACGGAGCGACCGACATCCGTCTCGTGACCGGATCCTCAGGTCACTACAACGCGGTTGTCCATATTCGTCCCGACCATTTCTATATTCAGACGGCGATGGATGATCGAGGTCCATACTTTTCCCGCCGTCATGGTGAATGCGCATTCGACTTCGAGTCGGCAACGTGGCACACAATGACTGTTGAGTTTCTCGACGACGAACTAATCGCACACATCGACCACCAACACATTGTCTACGCGAAGCATCCGATTCTGGATCAGGAACGAACTTACCTGGCGTTTCAGGTTGACCGACCACAGGCTGCCTTCGACAACGTTCAGATTTTCAAGGCTGCGAAAAATCGGAAGTGGGCAACAAACCTCGCGACGATCCAGCAGGTCGTTGGCAGGTATCCCGTCGAAAAAACGCTCAAGCAGCAGTACGACATTCAGAAAACGAACGCTCACGACATCCTTTACCAGTCTGATGAGGACTATCGTGCTCTCGTAAAACGAGTTGATGAACTCAAGGAAAAAGAGAAGCGGGAGTACCTGGATGTCTTTGGATCGGTGAAAGACTTCCGAAAGAAGATCGACGAGCTCCGCAAGAAATTACACGCAGAAGATGCCGGTTACAAAGAGACGCTCTTTGCAACATTCCGTTCGGCAAGGGCGATCGAAAGTTTCCTCATCAGCAAAGACTCGGGTTTCGACACACTGCCAGCCAGTCGCCGACCGGCACAACTCGAGCGTCTTCGGCTGGAACACCAAAAGGATGCTGAGTATCAGCGGCTGGTCATTGCTCAAAAAGTGGCTCAACACGAACTCGAATTCGGCTACCCGCAGCTCTTCGTTTCAAACGAAGAAATCGTCGAACGTAAGAAACTACGACGAGCGGCCGCAAAGGGTGATCCTGCGTTTCGAAAGCTGATTGAAGAAACGGCTGCAGCCTGGCGTGCTCAACAGGAGTATTTGCATACTCATGATCCGCTGATTGGCGATCTGAAAAACCGGCTTGAATTGGTCAAGGAGTAGGGTGGCCAAGCTTCGGGACCGTAAAGTCCGACCTCCCTGAAACCGTTTTCTGTCGAACACGGATTCCCGTTCGGCGCACAAAAAAGGCCCTCGGAGCGGGACAGGAAACATCGGCGGGCTGGGTCTTGCAAATGGATGGCAGAGCTGGGTCAAAGACTGCCTTCCCGCGCCGATTACCTGAGCGTGGTCAACCGCTAACTCTCGAGGGCCAAGCTGGGTGACTCGGTATAAAGCACGCAGTGTGCCAAACAGGTGACGAATAACCTGCCGAACACCCAAATCCATCAAAATCGGCGCCGCCACTTGCATTTACACCTCTGAAAAGAGTTAACTGCCGTTTCCTCGACAAATTGTGGCGTCAGTGATTCGGCGCCGAAAAGCGCCGATCGGCAGGAGTATCGACACGATGGAAGGTGAACTTGCGCGACCTAAACTGCTCGTGATGGGACTGGGGATCTCAGTCGTCATCTACTCGGTACTGGTCCTTGGCTATGTGGGAACGACTCCGGATATCGGTATCCGCGGGCTGCTCTCGGATGCCGATTCTGCAGCGGACGAGTCAGAACAAATCACCTCCGGAATGGTGATCCGTGGTTTCGCTGACTTCGAACACTTTGGCGTCAAGCCGCAGAAAGATGACGTCCTGGTTCGGATTCACGACAAGTCCGTCCGAACATTTCTGGATTTCAGCTCCGGTCTCCAGTACCTGCGCGACGCGCCAATTCCTACCCACGGCATTCTTGATGAGGGCGAAGATCCGTCGATTTACATCGAAGATATGTTGCCATCTCTACTGTCGGTTGGTGGCGACAGGACCGTGGAAATTGAGTTCCTGCGTGATGGTCAGCCCGAGCGAGGTTGGATTGTGATTCAGTCAATCCCTTTGTCGGAAGTACTGATTTCATTTATCTGGCTGGTGCTTCAATTTGCAATTTTCGCAGTCAGCGCGTTAGCTGCCTGGCATCGCCCGTTTGACCGCACAGCACGATTGTTTTTCGGAATGTGTGCCGTCGCGATGGCTGCATTTATCGGAGGCTTCCACTGGTGGGTCATTGCCAACAGCCCGTTGTTCAACCTGCCGTTTCTTGTCTGTGCTCTACTGACTCCCGCGGTGTCGGTGCATTTTTTTCTGTGCTACCCCAGACCGCTTGGCCCAATGGAGCACCACCCACAGCGGACGATCGCAGCGATTTATGCCGTTCCGATTCTGGCAGCAATCGTCATGACAGGCCTATTGATCGCAGCCTGGAACTTCACCCATGATGGTATGAGCATGGAACGTGTCCAGGACGTCACTTGGTGCCTGACAGCTCTTCGCGAATCGATCTACCTGTATCTTGCTTTTGCGGCTCTTTGCTTTTGCGTGATGCTGGTTGCGCTGGCGACTGAATTCCTGACAGCCCCCAGCCCTTCGGAACGCAGCCAGATCAAATGGATGTTTTTTGCGAGTCTGGCATCGGCGATCCCGGTCAGTTACACGCTCTATCTGGCATTGTTTGATCGCACGGCCTTTGCACTTGGCAGTGCCCGCATTCCGATGTTCCTGGCGAGCCTGTCGTTCACACTGGCTTATACGGTGGGCATCGTTCGGTTCAAGCTGATGCTGGTTGATGAGTTCGTGACTCGCGGCATGTTGTATCACCTGGCCAGCCAGGGGCTGACGATTGGCTATGGCGTGTGCGTTGCTCTGGCGATGTTTTTCGCCAACGACTTCAACGTCTCGGAAAGTATTCCCGGCGTGTTACAGCAGGTGCTATCAATCGGCGTGCTGCTGACTTTTCTGGTCGTCGTCTTAACGTGGAGTCGTGACCGACTTCAGCAAAGTATCGACAGGCGATTCTACCGCGAGAAGTATCAGCTCGATCGCGCACTTCAGCGAGTCAACCGGGCAATGGACCAGCTGGAAGATCGGCACTCGCTTGGTTTGAGGATGCTGGCTTCGTGTCGGGAAGTCCTCGGCGCGGTTATGGGAGCGCTCTATCTTCGAGAAACCGGGAACGATGAATTTCAGCTTGTCGCAATGGACGGAAACGGTGTATTGCCAGAGCGATTTCCCGATTCGACCGAAGCGAGTGAAAGGCTCAAGCAGGAAGTCACGATCCAACGAGCGACCGCGCCGTCCAATGATTCTCTGAGTTTGACGCTGAAAGATCTGCGTAGTGAGTTAATGTTTCCGTTGGTCGTGGACGACGAAGTGGAAGGCATAGCAATTCTTGGAAAACGTCATGACGGGACCGCCTACACAGCAGAAGACCTGACGTTTCTGCATACGCTGGCTCAGTTCACGGCAATGTCTTTGCGAAGTGTGAAAGTCCACCAGGATTTCGCACGACTGAACGATGAAATCAGCTTGAAGGCTGGGAAAATTGACGAGCAGCGGCAGCAGATTGCAATCATGCAGGCAGAGCTGACGGGCAGCACGAAGGGCTTTCCCGCAAAGCAGTCAAACGAACTTCGACGCGACATGATCAAAGGCAACAGCCCCGCCATTCGCCGAGTGCTCGACACCGTTCAGAAGGTTGCTGTCTCTGAATCAACCGTCTTGATTCAGGGGGCCAGTGGAACAGGCAAAGAATTGCTGGCGATGGCACTGCATGAAAACAGCCCCAGAAGAAATGGGCCTCTGATTCGAGTTCACTGTGCCGCTCTGTCGCCGAGTCTGCTTGAGAGCGAACTCTTCGGCCATGTCAAAGGCGCATTTACCGGTGCACACAAAGATCGCGTCGGCCGCTTCGAAATGGCTCACGGTGGAACATTGTTCCTCGACGAGATCGGCGACATTTCGCTGGAGACTCAGATCAAACTTCTGCGAGTTCTGCAGATGCGATCGTTCGAGCCGGTCGGTGGAACACGGACAGTCGAGGTCGACGTTCGACTCATCACGGCAACACACCAGAATTTGAATCAGTTGATCAAAGATGGAAAGTTCCGTGACGACCTCTTCTATCGTCTGAACGTAGTAAATATCACACTACCGACGCTTTCCGAGCGGACCGAAGACCTATTTGAACTCTCTATCTACTTCCTGAAGAAAGCCGCCGAAAAGCTAGGGAAGCGGATCTCTCACATCGATGAAACAACTCTGGAAGCGCTCAAGCACTATCACTGGCCGGGCAACATCCGCGAGTTGGAGAACGTCATCGAGCGAGCTGTCGTGATGTGCGACAGCGAGTGCATCACTCTGCGGGATCTGCCCGACGAAATCGTGACCGCCGCTCGAAGACCTCAACAGCAGCCTCAGCGCCGAACGATCTCCGTCGATTCAACGCCGAATCAGGCGCCGCAGACATTCACGTCAGAACAGCCGACTGCCGAAGTGCCGACCCCGCCGGTTGGCACGATAGCCAACGTGAGATCAACAATGGCGGAAAGCTTCGATGCGTCGCCGGACTCAGAAGTCGAAATCCTACGCCGAGCTCTGCAGGAAAACGGCGGCAACAAATCAAAAGCCGCTCGCAGCCTGGGCATCCCACGCAGCACCTTCTTCAGTCGACTGAAGAAGGTCGGCCTTACTTAAATGCTTACTTGCGACGCTTCTTTAGTGATGACGTTTGGGCAGGGCGACGGAGTAAAGCATCGTCACCGTCCCGACGGACATCAGGCAGAAGGCAGCCCATTCGGGTGGGTTGAAGACTTTGCGATCTGAGTCGGCGTCTTCCATGAAGAGGCCTCGGAATTCGCGAGTCCGTTCTTCAGTTTGGCTGGCTGACGCGGTCAGAACCATCTTGTCGACCATCAGAAACGAAACGCCACAGAGAGCGACGAACAGGCCGCCGGCGAAAAAGATTGCTCGAATCATGTGCTTTGCCTCGCTGGTGTGGACTCTCCGCACACACGTGACGACTGAAGGATTCGGGAACGAGAGTCGGGCCTTTTACGACCGTCTGAGTATTTCCGAATTTGCCGTGAACATGTGAGCGTGGTGGGTGCTGAAACGTCTATATGTGAAACAGGAATTCTGTTTTTATGGAGCGGCAAACTCACAGAGTGGTCAGGCTGTTAGTTGATTGACGACCGGACCACTCGGGATATCGACGGTCGGAAGACCTGATCTGAGAGACTCTCTTCGAAATCACAGGCTGGCCGGCAGTCGGCGTTCACGACAAAGGTTGCAGTTGTTTTTAGGGCGTTGACGGTTCGATGGTTCGCTCCTGTCAGACCGGCGGATGGAGTGACGCGTGTAGCGTTTGAAATCGCCTGGGAGGTATGTGCCGTGGCACTGTCGGCGCACAAGACGAATCTTCGATGTGAAACATTCGAAGTGAACAGCGGAGCCGCTACAGGCTGGCAGTGAGGAGGCCAACGAGCACGTCATAAAGCGCGTGGCAGCCGACGGTGATGCCGAAACCTCGCAGAAGATAGACGGTTGCGAAGAAGCAACCAGCGGTCGCTCGGAAGGTGAAGCTGAACAGCGAGAATGCTTCACCGGCAGGCCCAACGTAATGGGCAACCGAGAACACGAGGCTTGTCAGAAAGACGGCCATGACGGCTGACCAGCCTTTCGGCATTCGGAAGATCAGTCGCAAACCGATCAGAACGACTGGTAGTAACGCGAGGCGAAACATGACCTCTTCGTACACTCCAGCACCGACGTAGCTGATCAATCGAGGACCGAGTTCGCTGCCGAATGCCAGCAGCGGACGTTCGCCGGGAGTCATCTGCCGAATGCTGACTTCACCCGGGAACCAGCACTGAAAAGCCATGTCCTGAAGCTGCGCCACGAACAAAAGGACAACAGCGAACAGCAGGCTTTCGGCGAACATGCCGATCAGTGTCTCGCGAGAGATTCGCCACTGATACTCGCCCCAGCGATGCCATGCGAGCAACACTCCGACGACTAGAATCGGCAAAACGATTGCATCGACGCCTGCGCCTTGCAGCCAGGTTCTCATCCAGAAGTCGGCACCGTTACGGATGCTGCCCTCGCCTGAGCCGTGCCACAGAACTCCGAATTCGTAGATGGCCAGCAGCGGGGCGAGGAAGATCAAACACGCCAGCGGCTCACGAGCCTGTCTCCAGTACGGGAGCACCGGCTCGACGTCGTCGTCGAACTCGTCCGCGATGTCGTGCAGAGCGACTTCGGACATTGTGCAGTCTCGAAACGGAAGAAATGCGGCCTGCTCCGGAATAATCGGAAGACTCCTCGTGAATCGTTGTTATCGGCTTCCGGCGAGGGCTGCTTTGAGCATTCTGTTCACGTCGCTGCGATGCGTTGCAGCCGCAGAATCGTTCCACTACGTTCGCGATGCTTCAGCCGAACTTCGTCACTTCCCATAGAATCATCGTTTTCGTTGAACTCGGCCGTCGCTGTGGCTGCCGCCGTACTTGTCACTCCGCCGTCCTCGACGATTCAAAGCCACGACTCATGGACCGCCGGACGAAGACCGCCGAACAGAGATTTCTGGAGCTGATTTCCGGTCCGCCGAAGTCGCTTGGCAGCCGGTTTCTGCGCGGCATTCTGTGGATTGCCTCTAGCGGCTACCGATGCGGTACTGGCTTTCGAAATTCTCTGTTTGATCTGGGAGTGAAACGGTCACACTCAGCTCCCGTGCCGGTGATCAGCGTCGGTAACCTGACGACTGGCGGCACCGGCAAGACGCCAACGGTTGCGATGCTGGTTGGTATGTTGCAGAAGCTTGGACATCGGCCGGGCCTGATCAGTCGCGGCTATCGTGAGCTGGCTGAAGGTGGGAATGACGAAGCTCGCGTTCTTGAGCTGCTTTGCCCAGGCACGCCACACGTCCAGAATCGGGATCGAGTTGCCGCTGCTCACGAAGTCGCTGCCAATGATGGCTGCACGGTGATCATCGCCGACGACGCGTTTCAGCATCGCCGACTTAAGCGTGATCTGGACATCGTCCTCATCGATGCTTTGAATCCGTGGGGACACGACGCGTTGCTGCCGCGAGGTCTTCTGCGAGAGTCCGTGTCAGGACTTCGCCGAGCGGATGTCGTCATCCTGACTCGCGCCGATCTGGTTGACGAAGCATCGCGAACAGCCATTTGGAGGATTGTTAAACGCAACAACCAAACCGCGGCAACCGTCGAGCTGTCATTCGCTTCGGGCGGACTCCACGGCTACACAGGGAATAAGCAGGCCATTGGAAGAATGTTTCGTTCGACGGACGCTGAAGCCGACATGGCCGAAGACACCGGAATGCTGGCGTTTTGCGGAATCGGCAATCCAGATGGATTTCGGAAGACGCTGAAAGTCGCAGAGGTTCCGATCATGGACCTCGTCGCGTTCCCGGATCATCACCACTATGACCAGAGTGACATTCAGAAGCTGACAGAGACTGCTGAGAAAATGGGAGCCAAAGCGTTAATAACGACGCTGAAAGATTTGGTGAAAATCGAACCCGGCTGGCTTGGTTCTGTGAGCGTTGTCGCGCTGAACATCGAAGCTCAGGTGACGTCCGGGAAAGAGTCGCTGACCGAAGCGATTTCTAAAATTACGCAGCGACCGAATCGCTGAGAGTCGCGCTGGCCATCCAGGCAACCTCGACGGCTGCTGCCTGGTCGCAGTCGGCTGAGCGGCTGACTTCGATACGAATTCCGTAGGCATGGACGGCGGTTGTCCGGAAACGAAGATCAGAATCGTCTGCCGGTTCGCACTCAAATTCTGGAGTGTCAGTCAGCGGCGGCGAGAATGGCAAATGCACCGGTGCGAGACGCTGGCCGGCTGCGAAGCGGACTCTGAATGAACCTTCGGCTACATCCAATCCTTCGGCCTGCGACCGACTCATCCACTGCGTCGTTTCCGGATTGCTGGCTGGGTGAGGCATCGGTTCGTTTAATTCAAACGGCAATGCATCTGTCGGCTCTTCGTTTTCGGAGCCACCAATCAGCGAATCGTTCGTGACGTCTGCTTCGAAATCTGTTGCTCGAAGTGCCAGGCGTTCGTCCAGCGTGATATTGTCGGAAGAAATCGCGTCCGAGATTGTGGGCGGTTCTTCTGATGCGGCGATGACTGAGGACGATTGATCGTTCACTGTCGATGGCTCGGGTTTCGAACGGGTCAAAGTCTCAGGCAGTGTTCCTACTCCTTCGGACTCGAAGGCGGACAACGTCAACACGGCTGCAACATACAGACCGAGCAGGCACGCCAGGCCGGTCGAACTACCAGTGGGCATTATAGCCAGCCCAAGCATGATTCCAGGAAGGCCACACGCCGAAATCAACAATGTTCTCTGCGGACGAGCGAGCCGAACGCTGATCAGTTCTGGCAGCGATGCGGCGAGAATTCCGACGAAGCTTGCCGCAACTCCCGTCAGGCAAGCGGCCAACTCGGAACTGAACGCCCCTGCGTCGCCAGAGATTCTCCTGGACAACACGACTGCCGTCACAAGAAACACGCCGCTCAACAATCCACACGCTGCTGATCGTCGTTGCGTTTGCCAGAGTGTTTCCATCGTTCGTTCCTCGCGTAGTGTTCTGACTATTCGTCAGCCGGAACGGGAGGAAGGAAGTCCGACGACTCAGCTGGCGGCAGTGGTGCAACTTCCAGGAACTCAGCATCCGATTCGACATCAGAAGTGCCCGACGACTCGAATTCAATCGGCGCGAAGGCTTCGACCGAACTTGTCGGCTCGGCAATTTCGTCCGTCATGAATTCCGGACCGTCGTCTCGGGCAGAATCTGCATCGTCGAGACTTCGAAGAAAGCTCAGGTCCGTCGATTCAGCTTCTGGTAGTTCCGGGGCGACGACTTCCTGCGAAACATCAAAGCCACTGACAGGCTGCAAGGCATTCGCTTCGACGGGCAACGAATCGTTCGGCAAGGCTGCGGAATCATTCGCAGGTTCAAGTGGTTGCGGCTCAGCCAGTTCAGGCTGCAATGGCTCGGCGGTGAACGATCCGTTTTCCCACTCAGGGGCGTCGCCTGGCATCATATTCTGATTGTACGGTCCGGCACTGAGTGGTTCTGGTCGACTGATCATACCGTTCATCATGTCCAACGGAATTTGATTCTTAGCTCGACGCATTCCGTCCGCGTAAGCCTGCATTGGCCACAAGTCTTCGGTCAGGAAGACTTCGTTGTAGTCAAGCAGCGAACCTTTTTCGAAGTGCACGTTTCGCACGGCGATCGTGTATTCAACCAACGATCGGTGGTAGTTCGTTTCAGCGTCGAGGAACCGCCGCTGAGCATCCAGCAGGACATCAAAGTTAACCTTGTCAGCGTCGAACGCTGCCTGGACAGCGTTGAGCTGCTCGTTTGCCGCAATGCGACGATCGTCTGACGTTTCCAGGACCGACCATGTTCGGCTGAGTTCGGCTACGACCTCGCTCAGTGCCATCACGACTTCGCGTTCCTGTTCCGACAGAATGGCTCGTTCACGACTGAGCAACAGCTCGGCGTATTCTACTGCGGCGTGGGCTCGGCGATTTCCAATCGGCATGCTGAATTCAAATCCAAGCTGCCATTCCTGGAAGTTTCCACCAAACAGATTTTCCGCGGCGTTATTAAACGCGACGGCATCGAGGTCGCCCGCAATCGCTGCTGCTGGAGTCGCCGGATCGTGTTGTTTTAACAGGTCACGACCGAGGCCTCGCCAACGGTACCGACCGACAAGGTCGAGCGATGGTAGAAGAAAATTTTGTGACGCGATCAATTCCTGCTCGCGTTGCTTGATCACCCACTTCTGACGTCGCAATTCGCCGCGACGAGTCAACGCTTCGACCAGAATTGAATCCCAGTCGAAGTTGACCTGAGCAACGATTGGCTCGTCTTGAGGTCTCAGCAACTTGCCATCGTTGATCGGCATTCCCATTAGCAATCGCAGACGACGTTCGGAGGAAAGTACTCCACCGGTGCCTCGGAATGAGCCGCCAGCAGTTCCGTTATTCGTCCGTGTGCCGCCGTCGAGCTTACCGCTCAAAGCGTTCTGAACCTGCTCCTGAAACCTGAAGTATTGTTCGCGAGCTTGCGCTTCTTTTTCCGCTTCACCGCCGACTCGACCACTTTTGTAGAGAGCGTTGATTCGGTTCCACGTGGCTAGAGCATTGTCACGAGCCACGATGCGGGCATCGAGATCTCGATAAGCAAAGTACAGATCCCAGTAAGCGTTTTCGACATTGCTGACGAAGTCGCGAACCGACATTTCGAAGTCGGCCAGCGACGTGTCCGTTCGCAATCGAGCGATCACGACACCGTTGATACTTGTCGGAGAATCGCTCGGCCCGGCAATTCGGTTGAACTCGGTCCCGCCGCCCTGCAGCAATGGATGCCGAGCTTCCATGTCGAGCCACGTGGTCCAGGCACCGCCGAAGAAGTTACCCGGAGCGTTGTTCTGGTCGTATTCTGTGTGGTTCGCAAAAGTCAGTTCCGTACCGGTGCCTGCTCGTTTCGTCAGTTGCGACTCGATTGTGGCAGTGTCCTGCTTCAGACGTCTGGTACCACCACCGAAGAACTGGTTGTTAAGTGCTCGGTCGTTCTTGTCGTAGAACGTGGATGTTGCAAACGAAGCGTCGAATTCGCTCAACGCGGCGGCAACACCGAAACGCGGATCGAGTTCCTGCAGCGCGACGTCAAACGACGTGTCCATGTCGCCAGGGCTTCGCAGAATGGCTCCACCCAGATCCCGCAGGACGCGAGAATTCATCAGGGCGGTGTGCACTGCTTCCTGCAGAGGGACATACCTGAATTCAATATCGGATTCGTCAGTCACGGTTAGCGGCGGAGCGGTTGCCAGCACGTCGTTGTTGATCGGGTCCATAATATTTGGAAACTCGATCGACGCTGACGAAATCTGGTAGTAGTTGGCATCGGCATTCGCATCGACGGAATCATCCGGTCGACTGAACCCGCAACCTGCAACCAGCCCGAGCGCACCGGTCAAAAGCGAAGACCCGATCACCGTCGACCTGATCCATGCCAACCCGTGCCGCCGCGAAGCGTTCAGACGGTGGACCCCGGACATCATGCCTGAGCCGTTACCGTTGCTGCCTCTGACTCCATTCATCGTGCTTTGTCCTGATCCACGAAAGAGGACTCGGCGTATTTCGCTCGTCCATGAGCGAATCACCTGACACCTGCCGATCGATCGGAATCCGACCTCTCAATCAGCGAACCACCACAGCGGATGCGAGAATTCTTCCGCGCACCTCGCAACGGAGGCGTGTCTCCTCTTACATCGGTCAGGCCGGACGATCGACACAACCGTTTTATTGTTCAGAACCGAGATTATCCGCACAGCTTATCGCTAGAGTGGTAATATGAGTCGACTGCGGGGCTCCGGGGTTATCTTTCGATCAGCCCCGAGCGTGATCCTCGACGCCTTCGCGGAGACCGCTCACCCGATGGATGCACCTGGTGATCGCCCCACGGAGCACGGATTCGCTTCCGGCAATGCTGAGAAATCCTGGCAACGTTGCGCCGCTGGATGCATCACGAGACTCCTTTACGCGGGTCACGGCGGTGTACAGAAGCTCGCGGGACAGCACCGGCGAGTCATGCTCGGGCAGGACCAGCAGCACCTGGCGAAACTCTGATCCCTGGCTGCGGTGAATCGTCATAGCGAAGCAATCGCGAACTCCGGGGACCAGCGCGGACGGAACGCGACGCACTCCCGAATCCTCGCTGCCATCTTCGAAGATGACGACACGACCCCGCCCAGCGGAAGTCGATGAGCTTGAGTCATGGCCGACCTTCGCCACGACGCCGACATCACCGTTAAACAGGTCGAGCCGATAGTCGTTCCGAGCAACCATCACCAGGCGTCCGAGCTGATCACCGGCGTACGAATTCAGCAAACCGTCCGCGACAAGCCGATCTGCAATTCGCTGATTCAGAATTGTCTCGCCGCGTAGCCCTGAATGATGAGCGGTCAGAACTCTGACTTGAGCTGCCGCTTGCAGAACTTCTTTCGAGCCAATTGGTTCGCGACTGAGTTGCTCGAGATAATCGCGGTAGCCGTTTACGGCCTGGTCAATCGCGACGTCGACCGGCGAAGCCTCTTTGCCGCTTCCATCGAGCCATTGAATCTCGCTCGGATCGGCATTTCGCAATAACGCGACAGCGTCATCGTCACGCCCTTCGCGAATCGCTGCCGCCAGTTGGCCCAGCGAACTTTCGGCAGAAAACCGATGACTGTAGTTAAGCGTGGCCACGCTTTCGGTCAGCACGCTGGCTGGTACCGATCGTGACTCTCGCTCAACGCTGTCTTCTTTAGCGCTTGCGACTGGCTCAAGGTCAGGCTCAGAAGCCTCATCGTCGCCGCCAAACAGCGTCATCTGATTCGGATCGGCCTTTTTCTTTCGCTGAGTCCGCTTCTTCTTTCTGAGCGATTTTTCTGCCGGCGCCTTCGAACTCGGCTCCGGCGACAACGAAGCTGTTAAAGAGGTGTCCGTCGTCTGCAACCCGGTCCGTTGAGCAATGACGGCTCGCCGTGAATCGCTCAGTCGATCAAACGTGTTGCCGATCAACGTTCCGCACAAGTCGCTGAACACTCCCCCTGCTTCGACGGATGCAAGCTGATCACGATCACCGATCAGGATTACTTGAGCGGATTTGGGAATCGCGTCGAACAGTCGGCACATCAACGCGAGGTCGACCATCGACGCTTCGTCGACGAGAACGATATCCGCCTCAAGCGGCACTTCGGCCCAGTGGCGAAACGGTCCGCCGCGTTCGGGCGGCAGAGGCGTCCAGCCCAGAAGTCGATGAATCGTTCCTGCCGAAACCTGTTTGAGCGCTTCGTGAACCTGGGCATCCACGACCAACTGTTGAGTGGCACGGCTGAGTGACTCGTTGAGCCGTTGAGCCGCTTTACCGGTTGGAGCCATCAACAAAATTTTCAGCTCGGCCGGATCATTTCCGGCGGCAAGATGCTGCAACAATCTGAGGGCCAGCAACCGGGCAACTGTTGTCGTCTTACCCGTTCCCGGCCCGCCAGTAATGATCGAGAACCAGCGATCAACCGAATTTCCGACAGCCAGACACTGATCGCGACTGCCAGCGTTTTCTCGATCAGGAAACAGTTGAGCGATTTCGTGCTGGAGCTGAGCTTCGTCTATTTTGATTGGTGCCTGCTTCAACCGCTCGGCGATGCTGGCGGCTAATCTTTGCTCGAAATACCAGTACCGACTCAGATAAAGCCGCCGCCGAACCGCGTCCAGCACGAGTGGTGTTGAGATTGAATTCTGATCGGCTTCCGAATCCGCGACTGTCACCAACGGACTGTTCTGCAGTTTGCCGATCCACTCTGTTTCGGCCGGCCAGTTGTTGTACTGTCGGATTCGTGAATCCGTCTCCGATGTCGGAAATACAATCGAACGAGCGTCCGACAGATCGAGACACACGTGCCCTCTTGCCAGTTGCTCGCTGCACAGCACGGCTGCGAGTACGACATCGGGATCTGCCTCAGGATCAAGCCGCTGCACGGTTTCGCCAAATGCCTGATGAATCGGCGACAGAACGCCGTCGACCACCAACTGCTGAAACGTCAGAGACGAAGCGAGAGCACTCACGATGCCAGCCCTCCGTCCATTGCGTCTGACAAAGCCTTTACGAACTCAGCCGGTGGCCGGTAGTGCCAGATTCCTGTTTCAGGCGGCCCGTCTGTCGGAAATCCTCGCAGGTATAGATAGACGCAGCCGCCAAAGTCCCGAGAAAGATCGAAGCCTGGCAACCGTTGAGTCAGCAGCCGACCGATGGCGACCGAGTAGATCGCCGCTTGAAGAAGATAGTCATGTTCAATCATGGCTGCTTCGAGGCGATCGGTTGTGTAGTCGGACCAGGTGGGGCCGAGGAAATTTGTTTTGTAGTCAGCGACAAACCATTTTCCGTTCGACTCGAAAACCAGGTCGACAAACCCAGCGAGAAATCCTTGCAAACCAGACACGGACATCGCCCGCACTCGTCGTCCGTAACTTTGCAGCAGCGAGTCAGGCGACGATTCAAACGCGGTGGCAATCTTCTTCGTCGAAAACTCCGCCGCACCACCAAGCCGCAGAAGAAACGGTACTTCGGTAGCCAGGCTGCGAGGCCCGATTTTCGTTAGACAGCATTCGCCCTGACCGAGCGTCAGTGTCTCGGCCAGACAAGTTGTCAGAGTGGCCGCCAAGGGTTGCAGCCAGCGCGGCTCCAGTTGCATTCGCTCCATCGCCGGCTCAAGCAGTCGAGTTACGTATCGAAGCGTTTCCTCGTGCGAAGCATCAAGCACCTCTCCGGTTTCTAATGCGCGTTCCAGCACGGAATGGACAACGTCACCGACCAGCCGCCCGCCAGGCATCGTGGCCAGCGGAATCTCTTCGGTATTGGAAGCCAACGACGAGCCTGCATCACTGTGCGAAATCGTGCTGACGGAATCTCGATCGACGATGTCGTCGACGATTCGTCCATGAGCTGAAGACGCCAGTGCCGTAAAACTTGTCTGCGAAACAGCAGAGATCATCTGTCGTCGCATCGGTCGAGCCGTCAGTTCGTCGACCGTGCGTTTCTGCCTTTCGTATCGAAGTTCAGAGTTGAGTGGTGACAACGAAGAACCGCTGCGGACGGTCGCTCGCTCGATCCCAAAGCCGTTGACCCATTCTCTAAGCCGACGATCCAGTTCGATGTCGGACGATTTCTCAGACAGATCGCCGAGCAGAATCTGACCGAGTGCTGAGTTGCCCGAATTTTCCGCAGCCGTCCAGTAAATGTGGCATTGATGCTTCGCTCTTGTCAGAGCCACATAAAGCAGGCGGCGATCTTCCGCTTCGCTCTCTTTCTGATCCTCGCTCTGGCGAATCGGCAGCAAGTCCGATCCGACATCAATCTGCGGGACAGGTAACGTTGCACCATTCTCGCCGCTGCGAGACATCACGACGGCCGGAGCGTCCCATCTACGAACAGACCACAAAGCCGGACAGTAGACGATCGAATATTCGAGCCCCTTCGACTTGTGAATGGTGCAAAGCTGCACGGCAGCGCTGTCCGTTTCGAGTCGCAGCAGAGCATCGTCGTCGCCCTTTGATTTTTGACTGACCATCTGCTCGAACCATCGCAGCAACTCATCAGGTCCGGCATGTGCCGATGCTGCCTGACGATGCAGCAGTTCTCCCAGGTGCAGATAGTTGGTGATCTGCCGCTCGCCGGTGATCTGCCCAGCCAGCCGAGCGATCGTGCCCTCGTCACCCAGTAAGCGTCGCCACATGACGATGAAACCGTCGCGCTGCCACAGCGAGCTCCATTCCTGAAACCGTTCGACAAAGTGTGAGAGCCGCTCGCTGTCGTCGCCGAGCGAATTTAGCTGCTGGGCATCCTGTCCAAAGACTGGCGTCTGCATCGCGTTGAACAGGCGAGTCAGACTGGTCGTGTTCTGGACGGCTCGCAAAACGTGAAGGGCAGCTTCGGCTTCGACGGATTCGAAGACAGACTCGTCCGTCTGCAACACGGAAGCGACGCCGCGATCCGCCAATGCCTGTTGGATGGTTCGCAACTCGCGACCGGTCCGGCACAACACGGCGATATCGGAAGGCTCCAGACTCCGCCATTCATCATCGCCCGTGCAGATTTCATCATCGGAATGAAGCTGCGAAACAACGTCTTCCACAAGCCGCTGGATCGTCGCATCCAAAGCCGCCTTGCGCGACATCGTTTTGTCCGGATCCTGATATTCGGGCCGGGCGATCAACGAAACTGACATTGCAGGTCCCGGGCGAAACCGATCGTCGTAATTCGCGTCGACTTTCGGCAAAGGAATCTGCTTGTTCAGAAACGGATTCGTCACGCTCTCAAAAACGGCCTGCACCGAATCGACGAGCGAACGATCCGAACGCCAGTTGGTCCCCATGTTGTGTCGATGCTCGGCGGGAGTTTGCCGTTCGGCTTCCAGGTAGGCGGCCAGGTCTGCTCCGCGGAATCGATAGATCGACTGCTTCGGATCGCCGATCATGATGAACGCTCGATCGACTTCCGGATCAGGAATTTCGGCCGCTTCCCGGAACACTCGACTGAAGATGCGATACTGCACCGGGTCCGTGTCCTGAAATTCGTCGACCAGCGCAACACGGTACTTCTCTCGGAGACCGTCCAGCAGCAAATCCTTCTGTCGTCCGTCGAGCGCTTCATCCACTTTGTGAAGCAGGTCGCCAAAACTCATGATGCCCCGCTCGCTGCGGCGCTTCGCGACATGGTCCCGCACAAACTGCCCGGCTCGGGCGAGCAACCGTGTTTCTACTTCCTGTTGCCGCTTTGAAAACTCCCGCGACAGATCAGCGATTTCCTGCAACAACGAGAACGCTGGATGTTCAGGCGTGCTGCCGGCAAATTTTTTCATCGTTCCGGATTCCAACCCGTCCTGCGTGAGCCGTTTCTGGTCACCGTCCAGCTTGTCCTTCTTCCACGTGAACTCGGCCAGAGATCGCGAATCGACCAGCGAATCGATAAACGCCATCGACCGGTCGATTTGATCCGGCTTTCCGTAGCTCGTTTTCTTCAGCACTCCATTTTGCATGGCCGTGTCGATCAACGCTCGAACGCTGTCTTTCTGATCCAGCCAGACTTCTGCCAACTGATCCAGCAGACGATCCGCGGACGTCAGAAAGTCCGAATGCAATAGCTCGTCGAAGTCTTCACCGTCCGGAACAATCTCCAATGACGGGTTGTCCATCACCTTGTCGGCGACTTTTTGAAGCTTCTCGTAGAGCGACCCAGTCAACGGCAACCAACGCTCAATCAACGAGTTCTCGGTTGTCCATGATTGAGCGACAAAGTCGTCGATGCCTTCCCTAATTTGATCATCGAGCGACGCAACCAGTTCGACGTTAAACCGGGTTCCGGATTCAAAAACAAGCTCCTGCAGAACTCGGCTGCAGAATCCATGAATCGTGAAAACAGGAGCCTGATCAAAACTAAGGAGGGCATCTTCGATTCGCTCAACGACTCTCGAAGCGGAATCTTCATCCCACGCCCCGCCCTGCTCCAGCAACTGCACGAACTGGCTATCAGCCTGACCTGATGCGACGGCATTCTCAGCGTCAGCAGGTTCAGGAAACGACCGCAGCAACTGCAGAGCGTCGTTGAGCCGGCCCCGCAATCGATCGCGAAGTTCCGACGTCGCAGCCTCCGTAAACGTCGTGACCAGAATCTGATTCGCCGAGCAACCGCCTTCCAGCAGCAGCCTTAGATAAAGCGTCGTTATGGTAAACGTCTTCCCGGTTCCGGCACTGGCAGCAATGCTGTGCACCCCGGAAAGAGGCATCTGCAACGGATCAAACATCCCAATTCCCAAGTCGAAGCGTAACACGACGCAAGCTACTCGACTGGGTGAAGGTGTGCACCAATCGGCCGGGTGGAAAATGGTTTAGGGCGTGTGTACCGTGACCTGAAACCACCCGATCGTGATCGTCTGCTGATGGTTTTGCGACATTTCAGTGGTTTTTTGACAGCACATCTTCCTGCCGCGGGCTGTGGAGTGAAGTAATGAGACGAGTTTCAGTCTTTGGTTGCACGCTTGCGATTTCTATGGGGCTCTTGGCGGTCGAGGTCCACTCTCGAGGGCGTCTCGGCGGCGGCCGCAGCGGTGGAAGTCGCAGTATCCCGAACCGTGGGTTTTCTGGCGGAGGAATCTCGCGGCGGGGGGGGCGGATATCAAACACGCATGCCAACCCCGGTCCGTTCCCAGTCAGAGCAGGATCACACGAAGCCCTTCAATGAGCCAGCCTCGGACAGGAACCAGCCGAATTGGTACGAGTTCATCCCGGTCGATCGGTAGTGGCAGCAGATCAATTGGCTCGAACAGATCCGGCGTGACCATTCGACCAGGAATCAGTTCCGGCAACCGAATCTCGACGGGAACTCGGATTGGAAATGGCACGATAGGTTCCGGACGAACGACGGGACAATTTCCTGGACTGAGCAATCGATCGACGACAACTTTTCCAGGAATTGGCAACGGCAAACGCCAGGGGAAAACCTCAGTCAGCGATTTCCCGACCTGAATCGGGACACGTTGCGCCAGCAGATGGGAAATGCTCGGCAGTCGCCGTCGTTAAGTCGTGATACTCGTGAGGCGTGGCGGCAGAAACAGAATGATCGCATCGTCAGGACACCCGAGCGACAACAGGCGCTCAACGATCGTCTCTCCGAAGTGAATCGCGACGACTGGCGGCAACAACGACAGGACAATCGTGAAAGCAACCGTGAAGACTGGCAGCAGCATCGCAACGGAGCTCGTGACGATTGGCAGAACTGGTATGACGATCATTACTACCCACACTACGGCTGGCACAATGGCTGTTGGCACGATGGCTGGCACAACCATTGGTCCTACATGTGGCACGAGCACCCGCTGGCCGTGTCGTTTGGTCTGACCTGCTGGGGCATCAATACGATGTCATACGTATTTGGAACGGTAACTTATTCGAACCCGTACTATGTTGAGTCTTCATCGGGCCGTGGAATTGATTATTCGCAACCGCAGATAGTTGTCCAGGAGCCCGCATCCGATAGCTCACCGGCAGAAGCGGCTGAATTCTCAGAAGCAGGGCTGGCGGCGTTCGAGAAAGCTCGGACAGAGTTTCGAGCTGGGAATTATGACGCAGCGAGGCGGCAGATTGATGAAGTGATCAAGCTGATGCCGCACGACGCGGTCGTTCATGAATTTCGTGCTCTCACGCTTTTCGCTTTGAAGCGGTATCGCGAAGCGGCAACGGTGTTGCACTCAGTGCTCGCTGTCGGTCCCGGCTGGGATTGGACGACCTTGAGTCAGCTTTACTCCAGCACCGAAGTCTACACGGAGCAATTGCGAGACCTGGAAGTGTGGGTCGAGGAATTCGCCAGCCTACCGGAAGGTCATTTCGTTCTTGCATATCACTATCTCACCTGTGGACACGGTGAAAACGCGACAGCCGAGTTGAAACTGGTTGTAAAGGCTCTGCCAGACGACGTGGTGTCTGCTCGACTGTTGAATCAGTTGACTGGCGACGTGTCAGAAAGTGGCAGTGAATCTGAACCATCCACGCCAACAGTCGAGGAGCGTCTCGATCGAACAGGATTCGCTGATTGGCAAAGTTGGACGGCCAAAGTGAAGGACTCCACTTTCAACCTTGAGCTTTCGAAGGACGGGGCGATTCAGTTGGACGTTCACTTCGAAAGAGGGCAGGCAAAGTATTTCGGGGGTCTATGCGATCAAAGACTCGACGTTGGCAATGGAGCCGGACAGTGGTGGAGTGATGCTTGCGGAGCTTTTTCTGGAAGGAACCCACTTGAATTTCCAGCAAGTGGCGGTTTCTTCTGAAGCTGTGTCACTCAGTTTCGAGCGAGACTGAAGTTCTGCGTCACAGCTTTGCCACGGCGAGTTTCACGCCAATCGCACACCGTGCTCTTGATCAACCAACGGAATCCTCATCGAGGAATTGAATACGAATGAAATCATCTCGACTGCCTCTTTCAACGATCGCCCTCGGCCTGACCTGCTGTCTGACTGTCGCCATGACTCAGGCTCAGGAGAACAAGCCGACACCGAGCACAAAGCCCACTCCGACTGATGCCATCGTCAAGTCGATCCATTCCTTCGCTGCAGCATTTAATGCCGGCGATGCGAAGAAGCTGGTCGCTCATTTTGTCGAAGACGGTGAATACATCGACGATACAGGCACACTATTCAAAGGCCGTGAAGCTATCAGAGCGGAATTTGCTGCGTTCTTCAAAGCTTTGCCGGGCACGCAGCTGGCAATTGACGTTGAGGCAATACGATTTGTCGGTGATTCGCTGGGCGATCGAAGAAGGTACTGCCGCTGTGACGAATGTCGCCGACGAAAGTGCCACCGTTAGCCGCTACATCGTCGTGCATGTCCGCGGATTCACATCTGAAGTGCAAAGCCGGCTTTTGTGAGAACTTCGAGTGGAGTGAGATAGTTGAGTCTCTTTCGAGGTCGATTGTTGAGCCGGTTCGTGACGTGTGCAAGGGCGTTGTGTGAGATGTCTCGGAAGTCGGTCTCTTCGGGAAGTACTGACGCAGCAGGCCGTTGGTGTTTTCGTTTGTTGCTCCGCTCGTTCGAGGAGTAGGCGTGTGCAAAGTAGATGGCGATCTGCAGACGCTTGCTCAGTTGTTCATGGCCGGAGAATTCCTTGCCGTTGTCGACGGTCAGTGTCTGACGCAGCGTTGGCGGGATGATGCGGAACGCTCGATCTTTGGCAGCGTTCAGCCGGGCGCTGGTGCCGTTTTTCATCTTTGCTGTGATCAAAAATCCGCTCTTGCGTTCCACACAGGTCATGATCATGCCGGAGTGATCTGCACCGTGAACCGTGTCGCCCTCCCAGTCACCGAAGCGGCGGCGTGAATCGACTTTTGCCGGACGCTGCTCGATGCTGACGCGGTTCTGATGCGGCCTCGTCGTCAATGCCCCGACGTTTGCGATAACGACCGTGACGCAGGAACGAGCGGAAATGGCTGCGGTATTCGCAGGTCTCCAGCCAGCGGTAGATCGTCTGATACGACACTCGTCTCGATTGTGTCCGGCGGTAATCTCGCTCATCCGGCCAGCGATTTCTTCCGGTGACCACTCCTGAGACAATCCGCTACGGACTGACTCGTTGATGAAAGGATCGTCCATCTTCCGGATGAGCGGACGCTCGCGACGACGTCGGGCAGTTCGTTCCTGAGCGGCCACGGCTCGATAGCCTCCGAATCCCTGTTGCGAGACAGTTCGCGACTGATGGTCGACGGAGAACGATTCAAGTGCTGAGCGATCTTGTCGGACCAGTGCCCGAATAATGTAACTGAGAGATGACTCGCGTTCTTCAAGAGTAAGCTGGTGGTACGGCATCGCAGGTTCTCCGTTGAATAGTGCATTGTTCGCCACAACTATCCAACTCCCTGCGGTGTCACTTTCAGCAGTAAACCGCCTCGAAGCCCATCCCGTCCGAACCAGAGCTGAGTTCTGATCCGTTGCACTTCAGATGTGAATCCGCCCCGCAATAAAAATCGCTGGCAGATTGCCAGTGCCCGAGACCTCGACAGCGAGCCAGCCAGCAACCACGACCGTCTGAAACCACTGGAATGGCTCATTGGGCGACTGGGTTGATGAAAGCGACGACTCGACAGTCGAAACGTCGATTCGCTGGTCGGACGACGGCAATTTCATCATCACCAAATTCAATGCGAATGTTGCAACGGTTCGCGTTATGAGCGGAACGCAGCGCATTGGCTGGGATCCTCAAAAGAAGCAAATTCGATCCTGGATTTTCGACTCTGAAGGCGGCTTC
>CALSLT010000027.1 GCA_943787265.1 uncultured Planctomycetaceae bacterium
CGTCCGCAAAATTCCGCTGCCAGATAAATCGCCGGTCATGAGTTCTGCCCAAACTCTCGAAGACTCGGTTGCGGCCGAGACAATAATCTCGCTCAAGCCATCGATTGTGCGCTACATCCTGATTCTTGCCAACGAAGAGCCATCAATTCACTGCGTCTCCCCAGCGTTACTGATGCTCAACCATGATCATCTCGTGTGAGCGTTTCCGCATCCCTTGAATTCTAAACGCCCCATTCGACATGCTCCCGTCGTACGCCCGTCCGTACGTTGAGCACGGATTTGCCGACTGAGCCCTTTCAAACAATACACAAACGGCCGGCGCAACGGCCCTTGAATCAGGAATCGCAAGATGAGCATTGAAGCCAGAATCGCAGAACTTGGACTCGAACTTCCCGAAGCACCAGCCCCCGGCGGCAACTACACGCCGGTCGTTTACATTCACGACTTATGTTACGTCTCGGGACACGGGCCGTTGAAAACGGACGGCGAAATGCTGCGAGGCCGAGTCGGCTCGGAAGTTTCAGAAGAAGAAGGCTACGCAGCCGCACGCCAGGTCGGACTCACAATGCTCGCGACGCTCAAAGCCAACCTCGGCGACCTGGACCGAGTCGTTCAGATCGTCAAAGTGCTCGGCATGGTCAACGCAGCGCCGGACTTCCAGAATCATCCCAAAGTCATGAACGGCTTCAGCGACCTGATGGTCGAAGTCTTCGGCGATCCCGGCCGAGCCGCTCGCAGTGCCATCGGAATGGGATCACTCCCCGGCAACATCTCGGTCGAAGTCGAAGCCATCGTGCAAATCCGCGACTGACCTCCCCAAACTCTCTCCGCGAAATCGGTCACTTGCCGATGGCAGAAGCGGCTGAAAATCTGGTCGAGCAGATCGTCGGTATAAATCGTGCCGACGATCTCGCCGAGCGTCTCAATCCCCGCCCGAGTTTCAAAGGCAACCAGCTCGTCGCCAAACTCGGCCATTCGCGGCTTCGCTGGCCTCGCTGCAGCGACTCACGGCTTCGTCGCAAACTGTCGCGACTTCGCGCGGCAGTCGAGCCAACAAACTGCCGCTCGCCCTGCGCACTTCGAGAAAGAGCCTCCGCAATCGAATCGCGGAGCTCGGCTAATCCTTCGCCACTGACCGAGCTCACAACCAAAGCGTGTCCTCTGTCTGATCGGACTGCCAATGGCTTCGGGTGTCCGCCCTCAACCAGGTCGCCGCGGGTCTTGATCACGACGACTCGGTCGTGACGTGAAGGCAGTTTCTCAAGAGCCAACCGATCTGCAGCGCGCTCTCCTTCTCCAGCGTCGCCCGCCACACACCACACGAGAAGATCGGCTTCTCCGACCTGCCCGCTCCCAAGCTGCTGAGCCACTCCGTCGATTCCAGTATCGGATTGATCGAGCCCAGCCGTGTCGATCAACTCGATGTCCAACTCGCCGCACGCGACTCTTGCCGAAAGGTAATCACGAGTCGTCCCCGCAACCGCCGACACAATCGCATCATCCGATTTCGACAACGCATTAAAAAGTGTGCTCTTGCCAGCATTCGGGAGTCCAGCCAGAACAACTCGCAGTTGATCATCGGCCAACATGCGACCATCAGCCTGCTCTTCCAGCTGCCCAACAACGTCGATCCCGTGCTGAAGCCGCCGCATGACTTCTTCCCGAGAAACGAACTCGATGTCTTCCTCAACAAAGTCGAGTCCCGCTTCCAGGTCGGCGAGCAACTCCAGCAGGTCACCCCGCAACTGAAGAAGCTTCCCCGATAACCCACCGGCAAGTTGGTTCAAAGCGGTCGTCAACTCTTCGTGATCGTCCGCATCGATGACGCCAAGGACGGCCTCGGCCTGAGCGAGGTCCAATCCTGCCAGCAAGAAACGCTCGAAGCGTGAATTCCCCCGCTCGCGCTGGCCGCACTCCATACTGAAAGAGTGACTCCAGGACGCATTCAAGCAGCGGCGGACTGCCCGGCAAATGCAATTCGACCATCGGCTGACCGGTATAGCTGCGAGCTGTCGGCCACACCCACGCATCACACTGTACCGAGGGAAATTCTGGCAGGCGGACGATGCCGCTTCGCCGGTACGATATCTGACTTGCAGGCGATTCTGCGCTTTCGCCTGGCTCAAAGACCTGGCCAACCATGTCCACCGCGTTGGCACCGCTAACTCGAACGATTCCTCGCTCCGCGCCGCCAGGAGCCGACGCAACGGCCGCGATCGTCTGATCAAGCTCCGCGGTGAACATCGTCAAATTCCGATGAGAAGATCAAAGCACAAAGAATTAGTTTTCCGTCAGCTCGAGACACGGATCCAGCCCCATTCTGCGGTACGACTCCGTGCGATGCTTATCCTGCTTCATCATGTCCTTGCGCTGCTTGTAGTGCATTTTCTCAAGGTAACGCTGCGTTTTCGTGAAGAAGCTGACCCAGCTTCCTGCGAGTTCGCCGTGGGCGTTCGGGCTGGCCTGTTTTTTCTTCTTCGCCATTTTCTCCGGCGTGTGACAACGCATCAGTTCATCCTCGAGCGAAAGGAAAAACTGATAACCGCCGGGATCACCTTGTCGAGCAGCTCGCCCGATCAACTGCCGATCGATCCGCTTGGAAGAATGCATCTCCGTGGCGATGACCTGCAAACCGCCTGCCGACTTCAACGCGTCTGACAATTTAATGTCGGTGCCTCGTCCAGCCATGTTTGTCGCGACGATCACTCGGCCCGGCTCACCAGCGTTACCGACAATTTCAGCTTCCTGTTCGAGATATCTTGCATTCAGAATTTCGTGCTTGATGCTCTTGTCTTTGAGCATCCTGCCGAGCGCTTCGGACGCGTCCACCGACGGAGTCCCGACCAGCACCGCTCGGTCGTCGTTGACGAGTCGTTCGATTTCGTCCGTGACAGCTCGCCACTTGGCTTCCATCGTGGCGAAGACTCGCGGCTTATTCAGGCGACGGATGCACGGACGGTGAGTTGGAATCGCCGTGACCTTCAGACTGTAAACGCGACGAATCTCGCTGGCACATTGCACGGCGGTTCCGGTCATACCGCCAATCTTTGAGTACAGCCGAAAGAAGTTCTGAACAGTGATTCGAGCCGCCTCGCCCGACGCTGCCGTGATGGGAACAAGTTCTTTCGCCTCGATCGATTGATGAAGGCCGTCCTGCCATTTTCGACCGTCCATGATTCGGCCAGTGCCTTCATCGACGATGCTGATTTCATTGTCGACGACGACGTAGTCGCGGTCTCTCACGAAGGCAAACTTCGACGTCAGCGCCTGTTCGACGTGTTTGTAGATTCGCTCGGTGTCAATTGAATCGATCAGCGCCGGCTTCCCCAGTAGCAGAACTTTCCGACATCCCTGGTCTGTCAGATAAGCAGAGCGTCTTTCCGGCTCGTAAACGAAATCGACGTTTGCTTCGAGGTGCGACACCGCACGGTGGCACCATCGAAACAGGCTGACCGTGCCCGCGTCGTTCGGCATCGTCAGGCCAATGATCAATGGCGTTCGCGCTTCGTCGATGAGAATACTGTCTGCTTCATCGATGAGGACTGCATAGTGACCGCGCTGGACAGGCGCCTCGCCACCTGATTGATCGGAAAACAACGTCCGACGTTTTTCACCACCGGCCGCGACTCCCTGTCGAAGCCGGTCGCGCAGCAGATCGAAGCCAAATTCTTTCGCCGTTCCGTAAGTGATGTCTTTGGCGTAACTCTCTCGACGTTCGTCCGTTTCCATCGGCGTGAGGATCCCACCTACGGACATCCCGAGAGCTTCATAAACCGGTGCCATTTCCGCGGCATCACGTTCGGCGAGGTAGTCGTTGACCGTGACTACGTGCGCTCCCTTGCCGGGCAACGCTCGCAGGATTGACGGCAGCGTTGCCGTCAGTGTCTTTCCTTCGCCGGTCTGTAATTCCGCAATGCCGCCTTCGAAGATCGCGATGCCGCCCATAATCTGAACGGGGTAATGCTCCATGCCGAGTTTCCGGCGCGAGGCCTCGACACCCATCGAAAAGACTTCGACCAGCAGACTCTTCAGTGGAACACCGGTCTTCGCTCGCCACCGAGCATCACGTGCCTGGTTGAGCAATTCTTCGTCGCTGTACGACGCGTACTTCTGAGACTCTTTGAGGACTCGATGCGCCGTCGCTCGCCAGCGAGACAGCCGCGACTTCGACGGAACTCCAGCCCCTTTGGCGTAATGATATGCTTGCCCGATCATGATGCTTGCTCCTTGTCGCCCTTCGCTCTCCAACGCCGCCACGGGATAGTGAACCCGGAAATGCAGTCTACTAAGTCGACAGTCCCGCGACTCAGGTTCCCGAATCTTTCTGCTCGCTCGATTTCGGCCTTTGATAACCGAACAGAACAGCCTCCGACAAGATCGATGAGCCTCTTACGCCAATCGTTCCTGATGTAGCCGCAAATGTCCATTAACTAAGTGTCCGGTTCAACCCACACTTTCGTCATAGCCCGATATCGTTGCAGGAGTTGGGGCACGGGCGTAATCTGCCTCGACTTTTCCGATCGTCGGTGACCTGCGCGATTTCGAAAACTCTGAACTTATTAACTGATATAAGGTTAGCGAGTCACGAGTCAGCGCAACCTTGGCGAACAATTCTTGAACAATCAGAGGCGCGGTGTAGAATTGCAATGTTCGGCCCAGCTATCAGGAAGCCTTGGGAGTGTTAAGTCAGGAAGACTGCCGAACCTGCAGAACTGTCACCACACGACGCTGAAACTCAGACTGTCAAGCGGTTCACAAGTTCAGTTCTGCAAACGTTCCCGGTTGTTACCCGTTGTGGTTCGACCGGTTGGGTTTACTCAGGTTTCTTTTTTCAGGCACGAGATGCCTCTCGCACTGCAACCGGGTCGCTGTGACTCGGTATCCGAAACGAATTTGGCAGCTTCGAGGACATCCGGGCTCAGGAGTCGCAATCTGTGGATTTGAGCAGCGATTTCAAAGAGCTTGTCCGATCGAGGACCGAAATCGTCAGTCTCATTGGCGAATCCACGACACTCATCCCCGAGCGTGGCGGGGCGGAATACAAGTGCCTGTGCCCGTTCCACGACGACTCAAATCCCTCGATGCGGGTCTATCCGGACCGACAGAGTTTTCGCTGCTGGGTCTGCGACGAAGGCGGAGATGTCTTCACGTGGGTCATGAAGCGAGAGGCTCTCAGTTTTCCTGAAACACTTCGATTTCTGGCTGAACGTGTCCACCTGGAGATGCCGGAGCAGTCAAAACATCAGTCCGAACAGTTTGCGAAGAAAGAGGAACTTCATGCCGTTCTGAAATGGGCGGAGCTGCAGTTCCACGAATGCTTTCTCAAAAGTACGGAAGCAAAAGACGCGAGAGACTACATCTCCGGCCGCGGTTACAGCCAGCAGACGGTCGACGAATTTCGGCTTGGCTACCACCCGGAAGATTGGGACTGGCTTCAGCGAAAAGCGAAAACTCAGTTTTCAATCGACGCACTTCAGCAATCACAACTGATCCGGAAGCAGGACGACCGGCCAGGATATTCCGATTATTTCGTTGATCGGGTTCTGTTTCCGATTCACGACGAACGTAAACGAACTGTGGCTTTTGGGGGACGTCTCATTCCCGGCCACAAGGAACGGGGCGGCAAATATTTTAACAGCAAGGAATCGACGGTTTTTCATAAGAGTCGTGTCCTTTACGGCTTGCCGAACGCCCGCGACGGGATTCGCGACACGAACTCGGTGCTCGTCGTGGAGGGGTATGCCGATTGCGTCGCCTGTCACCAGTACGGTGTCCGCAACGTCGTCGCCACTTTGGGAACGGCACTAACGGAGTTGCACTGCAACCGCCTGAAAGCATTCGCTCAAAAGGTGGTAATGGTTTACGACGGTGACGATGCGGGCCAAAACGCGGCGGCTAAAGCGGTTGGAATGCTGATCGGACAGAGCGTCGACCTGCGAGTCCTCACCCTGCCAGAAGGCGCCGACCCGGATGATTACCTCAAAACAAACGGAACCGAGGCATTTCAGGCTCTGGTCGACAAAGCTCCGGAAGCCTGGGAGTTTCGGTTCAACTACGAAGTCAAAAAAAATGGACTGGACTCGATTAACTCCCGAGAAACAGTCGTGACGGAAATGCTGCAACTGCTGGCCGGAGCTTCCGACCTGCAGGGAACAGCTCGCGAAGACATCATCCTCACACGATTGGCACCGCGTCTGCAGTTAACCGAAGGGGCCATTCGAAACCAGCTTCAAAGAATCCGAAGCGGCAACCGTCCGCAACAGTTTCAGACCAAACCGGTACAGGAAGAACAGCCTGCCATCGAGCAGGAAGAACGGATCGAGGTTCATCGGCGTCCTCTCACAAAGGACGACCGAATGGAATGCGAACTGCTGGAGATTCTGCTGACGGAGCCCGAACGGGCTGAGCGGACTCGACAGGAAATTGGAGTTGATGATTTTCTGAATCCACACTTACGTGAGTTACTCCAGATTGTCTACGACGTAGTCGAGCTGGGTGAAGTACCCTCATTTGAACGTGTGACTTTAGAAATGGAGCGAAACGAGCTGAAAGGAATGACCGTCTGGCTGGCGGATCAGGCTCGCGAGAAGGGAATCGAGCACAAGCTCCGAGAGAACTCGGACGGAGGAGCGTCGATCCTGTTTCGGCAGGTAATCGATGTCTTGAAGTGGAGACGGGAAGTCCTGTCTCACAAAGCAGATTTCCAGAAGCAGGCGATGAGCGGCGAGAGCAACGATGCTCTTTCCATGTTGCAGAAAGCGGCAGCATTTCATCGCAAGCGAGTCCAACGGTAGGTCAGGCTTTGCCTGATGAAGCAGTGGAGCGGCTGAGTCGTTCTACGGTTTCTACAGAGTCACACGATCCAGATAGATCGTTAGACGCTGCACTACAGTCTTCTTTCAAAGGAATAGCTCGTGCATACAGTCGACGAAACTCTCAACGAACTGATTACCGCCGGCACCCGTCAGGGGCACCTCAAGTTCTCGCAGATTTTCAATTATCTGCCGAACGAAGCCGTCAGTCCGGAGAAGCTCGACAACCTCCTCATGGCCATCGACGATCTCAACATGGAGATCGTGACGGACGACGAGTCCCTCACCGCCTATGAGAAAAAGAAGAAGCAGAAGGTCAAGCCGATCGACGGCGTCGACTTTGATCCCGACGGCAGCCGCAAGATCGACGACCCCATTCGCATGTATCTCACTCAGATGGGCGAGATTCCGCTGCTGACTCGCGAAGAAGAAATCGCGCTCGCCAAAAAGATCGAGATCACTCGCAAGCGGTTCCGTCGGGAACTCATGGAGAGTGATTACGCCATGAAGTCGACCATCGACGTGCTGACGATGGTCCACACTTCCGACCTTCCTTTCGACCGGACGATCAAAGTCTCCGTCACCGAAGGTCTGGAGAAAACGCAGATTCAGGCTCGCATGCCTCACAACCTGCGGACGCTCGAAAACATGAGACGTGCTTATGTCCAGGAAGCTGAAACGCTGATCCTCGACACGTCAATTCCCATCGACGAACGCCGCGAACGCGAACGAAAGTTGAAGGCACGGCGGCGTAAGATGGTCATCCTTGTTGAAGAACTCAGCATCCGCACGCAACGACTCGCTCCGATCATGAAGCGGATCGAGCAAATCAGCCAGCGAATGACTGATCTGGAACGACGACTTAATCGCATCCGAAATTTGCCATCGGCTGCCGCTGAGAAAACGAACATCCAGAACGAGCTTCGCGACATGATGCTCATCACTCTGGAAACTCCGCAGGCACTGCGGGAACGAGTACGTCGTATCAAAGCTCGCTTCGCCGAATACGAACTGGCAATGCAGGACCTCTCCGGCGGAAACCTGCGACTTGTCGTGTCGATCGCGAAGAAGTACCGTAACCGAGGGCTCAGCTTCCTGGACCTGATTCAGGAAGGTAACAGCGGGCTGATGCGAGCGGTCGACAAATACGAATACCGACGAGGCTACAAGTTCTCGACGTACGCGACCTGGTGGATTCGTCAGGCGATCACGCGAGCTATCGCAGATCAGGCAAGAACGATCCGCATCCCGGTTCACATGATCGAGACGATGTCTGCCCTCCGACGAGTCAGCAAAGAACTGCTCCAGGAACTCGGCCGCGAACCAACCGTCGAAGAAACAGCAGCCGCTGCTGACATCTCCGTCGAAGAAGCTCGCCGCGTCCTGAAGATCTCACGACATCCGGTCAGCCTTGACCGACCGGTCGGCGAAAGCGAAGACAGCTACTTCGGCGACTTCATCGAGGACCAGTCCACCGACAGTCCGGTCAGTTCCGCAACTCAGGAAATGCTCAAGGACAAAATCGACTACGTCCTGAAGACGCTGACGTATCGCGAACGAGAGATCATCAAACTGCGATACGGCCTGGGCGACGGCTACACCTACACTCTTGAAGAGGTCGGCAAAATCTTCAAAGTCACTCGCGAGCGAGTTCGACAGATCGAAGCTAAAGCCGTCCGCAAGCTGCAGCACCCAGTCCGCAGCCGCCAACTGAAAGGCTTCCTCGAAAGCCTGGCCACCGCGTACTAACAAAAGCAGAACGACCAAATCAAAAACGCCGGCTTCGCACATAGCGAAGCCGGCGTTTTTTTATTCACACTGCTAAATCGTAGGGTGCGACAGTCTTGCTAGAGCACATTCAGAGTTCGTCGTCAGTACGGTAGTGAGCCGCGACGCGTCAGCGGCCGGGCGCCCGAGGCCTTACGGCCAACGGCAAGCGAACTTCGAAAATACTCTAACTCAGCCCGGACAACGTTCCCGTGCTGTCGGCAAACTGGTCCACTTCCAGCCCGACTGCCTGCATCATGGAGACAAAGAGGTTGGACATCGGGGTCTTTTCGCTGAATCGCAGGTACTGGTTGTGGGTCAAGCCAAGCTGGCTGCCACCAGCAAGGAGCAACGGATAATTGCGATTCTGGTGAGTCTTACTGTTACTACTGCCGTAAAGAACGAGCGTACGATCCAGCATGGTGCCGTCGCCTTCGGGCGATTCCTGCAGACGTGTGAGAAACCGGGCAAGGTTCTGAGCGAGGAACTGATCGAACTTGCCCATCTGCTCGGCGCCACCTTTTTTCCCCGCTCCGTGAGCCAGGCCGTGCCAGTTGCCTGGCAACCCGATACATGCCGGAAATGTTCGAGCGATCGTTGGCCCGTAACTGCCGATCTGGTAAGTCGCGACTCGAGTCATGTCCGTCTGAAACGCCAGGAACATCAGATCGTAAATGGCTCGGATGTAATCCTTCGGACCGTCCGGATCCGCATCCAACGCGATCGAACTCGGATCGACATCGGGCAGCGGAACGGACAACCATCGCTGCGACCGTTCAACGCGTTCCTCGACTTCGCGAACCGACGTCTCAAACTCATCGAGTTTTCGCTGGTCAGGTTTGCCAAGATTGTTACGAAGCGACTTCGACTGATCTCGTACCAGATCCAGAATGCTTGCGGAATTCTGCAGACGACGACGGTCCGTTTGACTCGCGTCATCCTGCCCGAACAGTCGCTGAAAGATCAGCTTCGGCTCTGACAGAGCGGGGACCGGCTGACCTTTTGGTGTGTAAGACAGCGTGGTCGATCGAGTTCGCGGCCCGATTCCACCATCAGTTGAAAGAGTCAATGACCGAATCCGAGTGGCATCGCCAAATCGCAGGGCGACAAACTGGTCCAGCGAAATTTTGTTGCGGTACGAGCCGGCTTCGAGGTTGTTCGCCGTCAGAAATGTGTCGCCCGTGTCGTGCCCGTTCATCGCCCGGCAGTTCGGATGCGATAGTCCACCAAAAATCGACACTTGATCCATCAACGGCTCAAGCGGCTTCAGCACATTCGTTAGCTGGTAATCCTTACCTTCACCGCGAGGAAACCATCCCCAGTCGCGTTCCGGATGATCGTCCTTCGGCACGGCAATACCGTACGGAAACATGACCGAGCAGATTCGCTTAGGCTGCGAAACCGCTTTCGCTTCTTCGCTGCGGCTCATCCCTTCAAAGAAAGGCAGAGCCAACGCAACGCCAGCACCTTTCAGGACAGTTCGGCGATCAAGATGCCATGATTTGTTCATAATTCTGCAATCTGCGGAAACGTTATTTCGTCAGAAACGACTCGCTGCTCACGAGTGAAACTATCAATTGATTTAACCGAAAATCGGATTCAATGAAAACAGAAGTCAGTTCATCGATCGTTCTTCGGTCGCCGAGGTCGAGTGAACGTCCGAGTGCGTAGGCAGTGAGTCGAGTCACGACCGCTCGCGCGAATAGCTCTCGTCGATTTTCACGGAGATACTTCTTCAGCTCATTCAGTCCATCGATTTTCGTCCCATCGGGCAAAATGCTTGAAGCGTCGACAGGAACTCCGACTGTTTTCTTGCCGCCTTTCGCTTTGCCGTCTCGCCGTACGGCTGAAGTTTCCTGCCACAGACCGACGGCGTTGAAATTTTCGAGCGGCACGCCCCACGGGTCGATACCGCGATGGCAATTGCCGCACGCCTCTTTGTCTCGGTGCGCGGCGAGTTGTTCCTTGAGCGAAAGTCCGGCGAGGCCCGGACTCTCAGAATCCAGTTCCGGCACATCGGGTGGTGGTGGAGCCGGCGGCGAATCCAAAAGTCGATCAAGAATCCACACCGCACGCTTAATCGGATGAGGCTGCTGTCCGTCTGAATTACTGAGCAAAAACGCCCCCTGCCCCAACAGGCCGCCACGCCGCTGGTCGCCTCGCAGCGCGACACGTTCAAACTTCGACGACCTCGGCCCGGTCATGCCGTAATGCATGGCGAGTGATCGATTCAGCACAGTCCAATCCGAATCCAACAGGTCGAGACAACTTTCTTTCGAACGAAGCACTTCTGCAAGAAACTCGCGAGTCTGCGCAGCCATCTGAAGCTTCAGCCCATTGTCGAACTCCGGGTAGAACTCCGGATTCACCGCAACCCGATCGAGCGCTGCAAGATCGAACCACTGGTCGGCAAACCGCGTTACGAACTCAGTCGAGCGATCGTCCGAAAGCATGCGTCGGACTTCCTGCTCAAGAATCTGTGGCTTGCTTAGTTCTTGTTCTTTCGCAAGATCGAACAAGCGGTCATCCGGCATCGAGCTCCACAAAAAATACGATAGGCGTGACGCCAGTTCGAAATCGCCGAGCGGCTGCTTACCTGATTGCTTCGGAAGAGTTGGTTCATCTCTCGTTTCAACGATGTAAAGAAAGTGTGGCGAGACAAGCACCAATGCCAGAGTCTCACGCATCGCTTCTTCGAAGCTGGACGACTCGGAACGAATCGCCTCGAAGAATTCGATCATGGCTCGCAGCTCGTCGGCAGACACCGGTCGCCGAAACGCTCGCGCTGCGAATCGCCCAAGCACATCCTGCACGTAGAGTTTCTCATCATCGGGCGTCTGAGGCTTGGCATCTCCAGCAAAGAGAATCTGTGAGTGACTTTTCGGCGGCCAGGCAGTGATCACCGGCGATTCAAACTCGACCGACTTGATCACGATATCTAACCGCGGATTCTCAGCAGTCGGCGGAGGAGCGGGGTAAGCGGCCACAGTCGGCTTCTTGCCCTTTGGGGTCGGCTTCTTCTTCGGTGGCGGAACGGCATAGGTCCGGCCGGGATATCGCAACTCTTTGCCGCCCGCATCGACAAAATCAACGAGCACCATCATCCCATTGAAGTCAATATTTCCAAACGGCACGTCGCCAGGCTGCGGGAAGTCCTCGATGCGACCTCGAAAGACAAAGGTTTCCGGTTCTTCGACTGACGCTCGAACATCAACTTCGCCCACCACCTTGCGAGGCACGTGAATGATGCCGGGAAGACATCCCATCGAGAGTCGCAGTCGAGGAAAATCGTGCCCATCCGGAATGATCGCTCCGGCTTGAATGCGAACTTCGAATTCACCTCGCCGAGGAAACGTATCAACTCCGAGAATGAACTCTGGATTCACGGGTTCGTGCCCCGCAACACGTTTGTTTGGCAGTCGTCCAACGTCCGTTTTTTCTTTTTGATAACGATGAACCTCCGGCCGATCACCAGAAACGATCGCTTCATCAAGACCAAGTCTCGCTGACTTGAGAAACGCCTCAATCTGAGTTGGAGACATTTCCAACGACGCCCCATTATTCAGAAAGCCATCCGGCGACAACGGCTCCGGTGGAAGTTCCGCCGCATAGTTCAACTCGACACCAAGCAGGTCTCGCATCGTGTTCTGATATTCGTATCGCGTCAGCCGTCGCATGACGACTCGCCCCGCAGCGTGCCTCTTCGACTTTGCGGCTTCACGAAGTCCGGCCGTTAACCACTCAACCAGAATCCGTCGCTCAGCCTTCGTCGGCTGCTTCGCCTTTGGAGGCGGCATCTCCCCAAGATTCACTCGGTCCAGCACGTCCTGCCACGTTTCAGCATCGTTGCCGTTTGCCAGCTCATGATCGAGCAAGCTGAGTTGCAAATCCTGTTTGGCCTTCTTCGCTCCGTGGCAATCGCCACAAAGTTTCTGCAGCAGAGGCTCGACGTCACGAGTGAATGTGAGGATCTCACCTGCGGACGCTGCGTCTGTGGTCGCAACTGATTCGGCCACGGCAACGCTCAATTGATCTGCGAGACCAATTACAACTGCTACTGCGAAGCAAAACAGACTCCCCAGGAACGACAGCCGATTTTCACGCATAGCTCAATCCCAACTCGACTGCCCTGCGGCTACTCGGCCTCTTCCGGCTGAAGCTCGACGTCCTCATAAATTTCCGACAGCGTCAGCGAGACATCAATCGATGCGAACTTCAGAACTGCTTCCGGACCTTTCAGGACGGTGAGTAGCCAGTCGCCATCGTCCTGCCTGACAAACTTCTCAACCTGAGCCTCCGTCTGAGAAACCAGCACATATTCCTGAAGCGACTCCAACTCACGGTAGAGATCGAACTTCTTGCCACGATCGTAACGTTCAGTCGACTTTGAAAGGACTTCAAAGATGACAACCGGATTGGTGATTGCGTCTTTGTCGATATCGTCAAATTCGCGATCACCACAAACCACGCTGGCATCCGGATATGTGCACAGCCCATTGGCCGGAATTCGAATACGTTGATCACTCGCCGACGGCCTGCAACCACTCCCACGCAACGAATTCTTCAATGCCGTCACAATGTTCACAGAGATGTCATTGTGCGTGGGCGAGCCGCCGGTCATGGCGAATATTTCGCCCTGATAGAATTCGCTTTTGTATTCGGCAACGCGTTCTCGCGACAAATATTCTTCCAGCGAGAAGCGGCTTTCCGGTACGGCAGACATTGGTAGCTCCTGACAAATGACGGTTTCATGATACCGCCGTCTGCACAACCTCGTCCAACCGTGAGGCACTCAGATGATGTCTCGCGGGCGGAAAGTCATCTGCGTTAAATCGGATTTGTATTTTGATTCGCCGATCTTGCGGATGCGGCCTTTGCCGAGTTTGAAGCGGTACCGGTTGGTGATTGGGTCGGGAACTCGATGGACCACCGAATTTGGAGGAGCGTCCGTACTGAGAGCGTTGCTCCACAAAACGCCAGGACGGATTGCGGATGTCACGATCGCCACGGCTTCGTAAGAGCCCTTGCCAATTCGAATTTGCCCGGCGCGTTCCAGGCCTGTGTAACTCTGATCGTCGCCGTCGACTCCGACGAAACCGCTCGTTTGAATCAGAACGTCGTCGTTTTCGATGACGACCTGATCGCCGCTTTCGATTCCCCGCGACGCCGCATCGTCCGGGTGAATCTCGACGAATTGCGAAGGCCATCGGTCAACGATGTACGGCGTGCGTTCTCCATCGAAGTTCGTTTGCCAGATTTCGTTGATCCGGCCCATCGTCACCCACAGCTCGTCATCTTTCGGCTGAATTCGATCGAAGTAGTCGGAGAATTCGTTCCATGGAGTCTTGTGCAGCAGCCCTTTGCCTGTATGAGAGCTGAAGGCAGACATCCACTTCATGTGAACCGTTGGACCTTCCGGCTCTCCGAAATCCATCTCGGGGTCGTGCAGTCTTCGAGTTCCAACGATCGCCCCAGCCGTTGCGTCATCATCGTAATGCCCGGCGTAGTCGCGGTATTCCTGCGGCTCAGTCAGTTCGCTTCGCCACCGAACGGGAGTCTGAATTCCCGTCGTGCCAAGACGTCGCAGAAGTTCGTGCCCGGTCACTCCCATTTTCTTCGCGTAGTCAACCAGCGGGTGGTAATTCAGGATCCCTTTTCGGCCATAGCGGGCGGCCTGTTCGAAGACGTCGTTGGAATCTTTCCAGTCGTAATCTTTGAACCCCATCCGCTTGGCAAATTGCGAGATGATCCACCAGTCCGGCTTCGCCTGCCCCGGAGCGTCGCAGAACTTCGAGTACAACCGCAGTCTTCGTTCGCCGTTGCACCGAGTGAAGTCGACCTCTCCCCACGTTGCTGCCGGGAGGACGATGTCGGCAAGCTCAGTGCCCATCGGAGCCCGCGGATAAATGTCCTGATGCGCGACGACCATCCCACCCGAGTCGACTCGTTTCTTAAGAACGTCGACAGCGGCGGCAACGTCAGGGCTGGTAATCTGATGCTCGTTGCCACGCGTTGCTTCGCGGAACGTTGACATCAATTCCTGGCTGGCGGCCATCGCTTGCGTCCAGGTCGTGCCGATCACCCAGGCAAAACGAAGATTGCCGGACTCGACCCAGCGATCAAGGTCGATCTCTTTCTTACGGCGTCCCGGCGCTTTCTCCGGCGAAAAGATGCGAGGGTAACTGGCAGCTCCCATCCAACCGCGCTGGTGGCCGCCCATGCGTGAGACGACCCGGCCAGTCCGATTTCCGGCACCGCAAATCAAAGCCAGCGTCGAGTAGGAGGCTGTGTTGAGGTAGTTGTTGCTCCAATAGTTACCCTTCTCCAAGGCGAACGACGTCTTTGGATGCTTGCCGTCGACGGGCTTGGCAATCATCTCAGCGGCCTGACGGATCTTGTCAGCAGGGATGCCCGTCACCTTTTCAGCATTGGCAAGTTCTGCGTCAGGATTGTTAAGCAGCCATTCTTTGTACTCGTCGAACGACGCGCCAAACTTGCCCCACGTCGTGCGCCATTGCCAGGGAGTATTCCGAGTGCCTCGTCCGAAGCCGGAATCAATCTCCCAGCGATTGGCGACGCTGCTCGCGATGAATTCGGAGTCTTCCCAGCCGCTTTCGAGAATCAGCCGCGCCAATGCGAGATGCAGAATCGTGTCCGTGCCTGGGATGATCTGCAAAAACAGTCCGCCGTTTTTCTCCGCCCACGCAACCCCCGTCGTCCGGCGAGGCAACACGTAAATGTGCCGGATGCCGGGCCGCATCATCCACTCGGTCCACGCGACCGTTTTGGTTTCGTAAGGATCAGTTCCCGAAAATAAAATGACATCTGCCTGAGACCAGTCGTAGTACGACGCGCTGAACGGAACGATTCCGGCATCGTCGATACCAGCGGTGTCGGCTCCTGGACCTGGCTTGTCGTGCGGTGCGTAGGCCGGAGTTTGAATCGACTCGAACGCGAGCTTGGAAATCGCGTAGGTATTCTCAAAGTACTGATACGAGAACGTTTTCATTCCCCACGATGCACGACCGTGTTTTTCGATGACGTACTGGCTGACCTGAGCCATCACGTCGAGTGCCGTCTCCCATGAAACCGGGACCAGTTCGCCGTTCACTCGCATCATTGGGTCGTGGAGTCGGTCGGCGGTTGGGCCTTTCGGATCGTAGGCCTTCTTTGCCAGGCATCCACCGCGGATCGAATGATTCCCTCCGACGTTAACAACTTCAGTATCGGGATCCGGCAACACGACAAGGTGATGCCGCTCACCATCGACCATGCACGAACCAAGTTCGTTTGGACTGACCCACGAACCGGACATTTCAGCAACCGGGAAATCGACTCCCAAAGCATTCTGCTCAGCAGTCTGCCCGCCTGAAGTTCCCTCCGGCCAGACGAACGCTTTGTAACCACACCCAACGATGCAATAGTCGCAGGCGGTCGTGACAACCTTCGCGTCTTTGGGAGGAAGCGGGACAGAACTCTTCGGCTGATACTGGTTCATCGTGATCGTTCTGGTTGACGTTTCTGCCGAATACTTGATGAGACGCCGAAGAAACTTTCGAGTCTCAAAAATGTAGGGTGCGTCTTGACGCACCATCGCGAAATCACAAATTCAACTGGTGCGTCGAGACGCACCCTACACTTCTAACCATTCGTCGCAGCTCCGTAGAGCAGCCCCACAATTCCGGTGCCAAAGATGTCGTCACCCTCAACTTCCAGAACGACCTGCGGCAATGCCTGCGTGGCATGGCCAGCTACGACCAGTCCATGCCGAGTCAAATCGAAAGTCGTAAGATGCTCACCGCAAGGACCAGCGACCTTGTGTTCGACGTTGTAGAGACCGTCCAGATCGCCGCCCATGTGAGTGCATCGGGCGCTGAAAGCTACGATATCCTGGGCATCACCAACGCCGCCGCCTGAGGTCTCGCCCGTCTTCACAATCAGACAGTTGGCCAGATCGCCGTCGCCGGGATAGTTGAACGAGACCGGCTGACCGTCGACCAGCTTCGACAACTGAGCAATCTGCTTTCGCGGAAGCTTTGTCACTTCCACTTTCGCACCGGCGTCCTGTCCCACAACCTTGCCAGGAAAAACGTCACCCAACAGAAGCGTAGCCGTCGCCGCACCGCTGGCAGTCATAAACAACCGCCGCGAAACGCACGACGGTCCACAGGCTTGTTCATCGTCCGAATCGGAATCAATCATCCATCTTGCTTTCATACGTTAACAGCGTCTCCTGAGCGCAACAGCTACGCCCTGGATCGGCCACCAATCATTCATTCTCGCGGTCGTGACTGGTGATAAGCTGCTCAAGAAGGACGTTGGTCCGTTTTTGCAACTCGATCTGCTCTCGCTGCAAGTCTACCTGAGCCTCAATAGTTAATATGATCGTTTGGTTGTGAACTAAAGCTCGTTTCATAGCCCTCACAGCCCAATACATCAGCAACGGCACAAGCAACAACAGTCCGAGCAACAGATAAAAGAGGAAGAAGTAAAAATAGCCAGACTGCCCCTCAACAGCATCCGCGAGCAAGGTAAGAGCTAAACATCCATAGTGAGTCATGTCGTCAGCCCCTTATCGTCAATCAACAACGGCCTGATACTCGGGAAGCTTCGGCGTTTGAATTCGAATTTCGCTGCCACTGAGTGAGTAAAGAAACTCGGCAAGTTCAAACTTCTCGTCTTCGGTCAGGTGGAGAGGCTGGATGAGCGGACTTTGATTCGGATCGTCTCCGCCGCCCTGATCGTAGAAATCGATGACATCTTCGACTGTCCCAAAGACTCCCGTTGTGCATGTAAGGAGCCGTGTATTCGAGGTAACGTAAAGATGGCGTGCGAAAGCGACCGCGGTCTGAATCCTTCTTTGTTGTGTAGTAAAGCCCGAGGTCCGAATCCGCGTTTCGATAGACTTCTTCCGGAACGCCTCGAATGTAATGTTGGTAGCGCAAAGCCACCTGACGCAGAGGGTCTTTTTCAAACAGTTTGTTTTGAGGTAAATCGAGAAAGTGGTAATCCTCGTCGCTCATCAACGGCCCGTTGTGGCAGGCCATGCACTGTGCCTTGCCACTGAATAGAGCAAGCCCCTTTTTCGCGTCATCAGAAAGTGCATCCTCGTCACCGGCGAGGTATTCATCGAACGGGCTGTCGCGAGAAATCATCTCGGCTCGTTCGAATGAGGCGATCGCTTTCAAAACAAGATCGAAAGTTGGCTCGCCAACACCGAATGCTTCTTTGAATTGAGCGACGTAATCTGGAATCAGAGCCAGCCGCTCTTCGATCATAGCTGTGTCGCCGTTTCCGGCGAGGTTTCCAGTGATGGCACTCTTTGCCTGGGCTTCCAGGCTCGGAACTTCGCCCGCCCAGAAGAGTTTGGTGAAGAATGCAGAGTTCACCGTTGTCTGAGAATTCCGCCAGTGTTGCGTGCCCGCGTAGCCGCGTGAAATGGCCTGACCGTCGCCCCAGCCCAATCTTGGATCGTGGCATGAGGCACAACTGGTCCCAGCATCGCCCGACAGCCGATTGTCAAAAAACAACAGTCGACCAAGATCGACTTTAGCCTGCGTGATTGGATTGTCGGCGGGTACTGGAACGTCAGGAAGCGGCCCCAGTGGCCGAGCCAACGCGACCGTTTCCACCGTGGCGCCGCCCCCGATGTTTGTAATCGGGGCGGTGTTACCAGAGCCACCGCTCGCTGCACCATTTTCTGTTGAAACATCGACTGAATCCGAAGGCTCAGCCGTATCGGAATCTGGCGACACTTCGCTCTTGGGTGCCGGAGTCGTTTTCGTCGTTGGAGCGACTTCTTTCTTCTTGCCACAGCCGGGGAGCGTTAGCAAGACCATCAAACTGCAAACTGCAATTGATAGCCGAAGTACGTCTGGTCGTCGGTCAGAATTGAGCATCGTGGAGATCATGGTTCAATTCTCTCCCAACTTGCGAAGCTGATACTTCGGCAGTTCGGGCCTGACGACGTTGATCGGTTTTCCGGACAGCGTTTTGAGAAACTCGACAAGGTCTGCCTGCTCGACATCGGACAGTCCGAGCGGCTTCAGTCGAGCGTCTTTCGAAGCTCGCGGGCCTCCGCCAGCGTTGTAAAAACTGACCACTGACTTCAGCGTTGGAAGCTGACCATCGTGCATGTAAGGGGCGGTTCGTGAGACTTCCCGCAACGTTGGAGTGCGGACCAGCTCACGATCATGCTTCGCTTTGGTGACACAATAGAGGCCCGCGTCGTTTCTGATCATCGCGTAGTCGGCGACTCCCAGCGTTCGGAAGAATCGCCGGAACGTTATGTGACGAAGCGGGTCTTTAAAGATGGTCGGATTCGCTTCCAGCCCGAGCGAGTGGAACTTCTCATCGCTGAGCATCGCTCCGTCATGACACTGAATGCAGCCTGCCTTACCTTTGAAAAGTTCCAGACCTCGTTTTGCCGAGTCCGAAATCGCCTCTTCGCTCCCGGCGAGAAACTGGTCGAACGGTACATCCTGAGACTGCAAACTGGTGACAAACGCTGCAACCGAATTCAGGATTCGACCGTAAGTTGGCTCACCGCCAAATGTCGAATTGAACTGTCGCTCATACTCGGGCACCTGCCGCATCCGCTCGATGACCAGGCGACCGTCTGCCTGCATGAAGTGGGCTTCTGAAATGTGGTCCCGGACAAGCGTCGGCAAATCGGACGACGGCAATCGACCATCCCAATACATCAGCCGACCGAAAGCGGCGTTAACGACTGTCGGAGTATTGCGAAAGTATCGCGTTCCCGGATAGCCCTTTGAAAGAGCCAGTCCGTCCGCCCATTCCATGCTCAGGTGAGTGGCACGTCGCACAACTTAGAGTTGCGTCGCCAGACAATCTCGGGTCAAAGAACAACTGCCGCCCAAGATCGACCTGCGCCGGATCAAGCGTCTTCTCAAGTGATGGCAAGACTTTAAGCGGTTGCGGCTCGCCCTGCGCATTAGCAAAGCCCGCGGTGAGCATGAGCAGAATTGTCACTGTCCCGAAAACACGCGACATCGGCATAACTTCCAGCCAGGTAGGATGCGTCTCGACGCACCAGTCATCAACACACAGGAATCTGGTGCGTCAAGACGCACCCCTACGATCTTCATGCCTGATTTAAGGAGCCTTGAAAGCGAAACTTTCTTCCTGAGTCTTTCCGGGGTCAATCGTGACTGACAGACGCTGCTTGCCAAGCGTCGGATGCATCACATAGCCACGATACTTACCTGGCGGAATGCCATCGATCTTGAACTTACCGTCTGCCCCGCTGACCGCATGAAACTTCGACTTCGCCACGTAGACCCAAGTCTCCATCCAATTGTGAATGTTGCAGGTAACTCGGAGAAACGGAACACCACTAAAGACGATCTTTCGCTTAATCGGATCCGGTCCGGGCCCCTGGACGTCGTTCCATTGCCCTGAGTTAACGTTGTGCTGAATCGAATCGTCGTTGTAGATCGTCAGCTCCGCGCCGTCGTAGGCAACAATCGTTGGGTTCGTAAAGCGACAGTTTTTCTGACGAATGACAAAGCCGTCTTCTGGTGGCTTCATGTCACCTTTCGCGCCTCGAACGCTCAACTCGATAACCGCGCCCGCCAACTTCCCATCTTTGACATGAACGTCCTGCACTTCTCCTTCGCCCTTCATGCAGACATCAGGGTCTTTAGTCGCCTGAATTATCCGTGGCGGTGGGAGTTCACCTTCGAACGTAACGACGCCGGTGAAAACTCCAGTCTCGCTCGGTTCAGACGATTCTCCAACGTCCTCTTTTGGAGCAGCATCTGGTTCCGTTGTCGACTCGCCCGGTTCCTCAGTATCAGTGGTGGTCGTTCGCGGATCGTCGGCCGGTACCTGCGAAATCGGATCGCTCACCTTGTTGCCATCGTCCTTCGAATCACCGGCGCAACCGCTCGCCAACAGAAGGCAGCAAACGAGGGAAAAGCACGAGGCAGTCTTTGACCAGGGGGGAGCCTCGGCGTCGAGTTGTCTCATGACGATATCTCCGAAATCGAATCTGAGTTTCGCATACCAGGTAACAAAAGGAGTCTGGTACTTCGCAGAGCGTGCCGGCAAGCAAGCGAAACCACGCCACAGTACCGTACGGGAAGGCCGGAAACGCAACAACAGCGCAACCAATCCGTCACTTATCCGAAACTGAACACCGCGCATGAAAAAGCTGGCCCGCCTGCTTGTGGTGTATTCCCTGGTTGATCCGTGGGTGGTGGTGCCGGATCAACGTGAAGAGGCGATCGGGATCGAGGGCACGAGTGAGTGACTCCTCAACTCCATTTGCAGAGCGGGCCAGCAAAGGTGGCCGGTTGGTAATCGAAAGTGTGAAGTGCGACAGCTTCGCGGTGCGGCTCGATATCTAACTCAACGTCGAGCGATTCCTGCGAAAACTGAAAAACTAAATACGGCAGACAAACTCAGAAAACCGCCTTCCCTGGCGACGGTTGCCCCTCTGGCGGGTCGCGAACATTCCATCGAAAAGTTCGCTTCACTGCTTCAAACGACCAGCTCCTTGAACATACTTCCAAATTCCGGCATATCTTCACGCAGGGTTTCGAGCCACGCTGTCGGATTCCAGATCTCGATGCAAATTCCAGCACCGACGATCATGACCTCTCCGCCTGCGGAGACATCGAGGAATTCGCGAAAGCCTTCAGGAATAAGGATTCGCGAACGGTTGGCAATCTGCACTTCTCGAGACCGCGTCGACAGCAAACGGCCCATGCGTTGAACATCGCTCCAACGCTGCTCCATCGCTCCCGCCTCAATCTTGCTGCGAATCACGCCAACGCCTCGGTCCAACCGAGCACGCCATTCGTCAGCCTGCCAGAGACTCAAACACCCGTAGCGTTCCTTCGTAATGATGGTCTGCCCGGATTCGTCGGTCACCGCCTGAGCCATCTCCGGCGGAAGCGTGACGCGAAAACGATCGTCGATCGCTCGCTTCACTTCGCCCTGGATGAACGTTTCAGGTGCCGACATTTCGAGTCCCAAAGTACAGACAGCTCCACGCCAGATCCGGCGGGAAGCCAGCCATCCTATTGGGCTCAAAACCCACTTTCAATCAAATTGAGAAAGAACAATGGGTCAGTTACCCACGCGAGCGGCGATACTAACTTCACAAAAGACAAACTCAAGTGGATATGCTGACTTTGCAGAAAAAAACGACGAACCAGCCAAAGCAACGCAAGCAGGCCTGACCGACTAATGACGTGAGAGAAGCAGCAACGGATAGCCATCAAAGAGCCGACTGGGCAGGATCCCCACACTCGGCAGCTTCCAGTGATCGTGCGGGATGATCCGCAGGACACATTCTGCGTTCGCCATCGACGCAGGCGTTCTGGAGTTCCGCCAACTCAAGTGCTAGCCTTCCGGGCGTGACTACCGACGCATTGGCGGCGTCATTTGAATCACCACATTGAAACCAGCCAACCGCTGAACATTCAGGAGAATCGCAGATGGGATTGTTCGATAAGCTTCGTGGCGAACTTGTTGACATTATTGAGTGGGTCGACGACTCACAGCACACACTCGTCTGGCGGTTTCCGCGCTACCACAACCAGATCAAAAACGGAGCCAACCTCATCGTTCGCCCTGGCCAGTTGGCAGTCTTCGTTCATCGAGGCGAACTGGCAGACGTCTTCGAACCCGGCCACTACGAACTTCGTACTGACAACATGCCGCTGTTCAGCACGCTGGCCGGATGGAAGCACGGATTCGACAGTCCTTTCAAAGCCGAAGTTTACTTCGTCCGAACGTCTCAGATTACAGATCTGAAATGGGGCACGCCCAACCCCATCATGATGCGCGACGCCGACTTCGGTCCGATCCGACTGCGAGCGTTCGGCACTTACACCCTCAAAGCGATCGATCCGAAAATCCTGCTGAAAGAACTCGTCGGAACCGACAGCGAATTCGATGCTGAAGAAGTCACCGAACTTCTGCGAGGCATCATCAACTCGTCGTTCGCCGACATGCTGGGCGAACAGAAGGTCGCGGCGCTGGACCTGGCCGCTCGCTACACCGAAATGGGTGACAGTCTCAAAGAAGTCGTCAACGAGCGAATCGACGACGAGTACGGACTCGAAGTCACCAACATGATGATCGTCAACGTGTCGCTTCCTGAAGCCGTCGAGAAAGCACTCGACACTCGGACAAGCATGGGCGTTATCGGCGACATGGGAAAATTCCAGGCCTACCAGATGGGCAACGCGATGCAGGCCGCCGCCGAAAACGAAGGAGGCGGAGGAGCATCGGATGGCATGGGCCTGGGCATGGGCTTCGCGATGGCCAACCGCTTCATGGGTGGAGCCGGCAATCCGGCGGCCGGCGGAGGTGCAATGGCAGGCGGACCAGCCCCCGGTCATGCAGCTCCCCCCCCACCGCCACCTCAACAGACATTCCACGTCGCGGTCGACGGTCAAACGCAGGGACCATTCACACCGCAGCAGATCGCTCAAGGAGTCAGCTCCGGCCAGGTCAGCCCGACAACGCTCGTCTGGACAGCCGGTATGGACGGCTGGAAAGTGGCCAGCGAAGTCCCACAACTTTCAGCAGCCTTTGCTCAATCGCCTCCTCCCCCGCCACCACCGATTGGTTAAGACAATCGACTTCTGGCATCGCCCTGCGACGGCGATGCCAGCACCTGGGCCGCAGTCTCTGACCTGGTCGCAAGTCAGATTCTTTGTTGATTGTATGTTGAAGACGTGTAGTCTGGATGCGGAGACACAATCATGACCCCAATCGCCAAACAGTTGCTGGACAAGGCTCTCGAACTCCCCGGTTCAGAAAGAGAAGCATTGGCCGCCAGTCTGTTCGACAGTCTGGATGGCGAACAGGCAGACTCCGCAGCGATTCAGGCGGAGTGGAATGACGAGATCGGCAAAAGGATGGCGGAACTCGATTCCGGTCAGGTTTCTACGATCCCCTGGTCAGTGGCACGACGCATGATCCGTGGTGAGCAGGTCGATGGCTCCTCAGGAAGTTAACTTCCATCCGGCGGCGGTCGAAGAAGCCGCGGAGGCTCACCGCTGGTACGCCGAACGAAGCCCCCGAGCCGCTCTTGCGTTTGACGAAGCGCTGAACTCCGCTGTCCAGCAAATGGCGAGCCACCCGAAGCGATGGGCAAAGTATCTGCACGGCACTCGACACCTGATTCTGCAGAAGTTTCCATACGTAGTTGTTTACCGCGTGGTCGACTCATCAATTGAAGTCATCGCCGTTGCTCACGAGAGACGACGCCCCGGATACTGGAAATCACGAAACAACTGAAAATTCCATGCCCCGACACGCGTCATCCCCATTGATTTAGATTCAGGTGACAAGCTTCATGTCCGAAGAAAAACCCGGCGACCAGGTTGACGATGGCAAGGCTCGAGTCTTTCCTTGTGAAGGATGCGGCTCGGACCTTGAGTTCCATATCGGACAGCAGGATTTGAAGTGCCCGTATTGCGGATTCGAAAAACAGCTTGAGTTTGCCGAAGACGCGACTGTCGCCGAGCAGGACTTTCAGGTGATGCTCGTCAAAATGCGCGAGAATCACGACAAGGATCGGCAGGACGAGACAGGACAAAGCGAAATCAGTTGCGACTCGTGCGGCGGGACTGTCCAGTTTCAGGGATCACTCACTAGCACCGAATGCCCGTTTTGCGCGTCGCCCATTCAGCTCGAAGACGTCCACGACGCCGAGCATCGAGTTCCCGTCGACGGCGTGCTTCCATTCCTCGTCGAAAAGAAGGCCGCCTCAGCAAATCTGAAAGCGTGGGTGGAATCTCGCTGGTTCGCACCGAACGAGTTCAAGCAGCGAGGAGTCCAGGGAAAATTCAACGGCGTCTACACACCGTTCTGGACATTCGACTCGATGACGTTCACAAGGTACTCCGGCGAACGCGGCGAACATTACTACGAAACCGTTAAAGACGGCGACGAAGAAAAGCAGGTTCGGCGGACTCGGTGGTGGCCGGCTTCGGGATCGTTCGATCGCTTTTTCGACGACCTTCTAATCCTGGCGTCAGAAGGTCTTCCCAGACGACTGATGGATAAGCTGGCTCCGTGGCCACTCGAAAAATGCGTTCCGTTCTCACAACAGATTCTGGCCGGGTTCTACGCCCGAACCTACGAACTGGAACTCGAACCCGGCTTCGAGCAGGCACGTGACCAGATGGAAACAGCTGTCAACGTCGAGGCCCGTCGACGAATCGGCGGCGACGAACAGCGAGTCCATTCGTGTCAGACTCAGTACAGCGCCGTCACGTTCAAGCATCTCCTGCTGCCTGTCTGGCTGCTCGCTTACCGCTACAACGGCAAGGCGTACCAGATCATGATCAACGCGGCGACCGGCGAAGTTCAGGGCGAGCGTCCTTGGAGCTGGGTCAAAATTCTGTGCACGATTGGCGTCGTCGCGGCTGGCGCCGGCGTGATCGCATTGCTGAATCAGTGATTCGCTGCAAGAATCTGTCAAACTGTAAGCTTCACCACCGAACGGCGCCAGCGAATTCGGCGTCAATGTATTCCCACAAAGTATCTCCCACCCTCACTGCTTCATCGTCGCGGAACTCGTCCGCCCGAAGCCCCACCTGACAGAGATCGCCCATGAAATTTTCAAGAAGCTTTCTTTCGTGCGCGATCCTCTGCGCAATCACGTTGCCTGTATTCTTACTCGCCGGCTGCAGTGAAGCAGAGAACGTTGAAGAAACGACAACCATTGCCCCACCTCCTCCCGTAAGCGTCGCTCCGAGCGAGGACAATCAACTAGCCGCAGCAACGGACGACATGCCAAGCTTCTCGGAAGAGCCTGACTTCAGCGACACTCCGCCCACGGCAGACCAACCGCCAGTGCTGGCTGACGTAACTCTACCTGGACCTGACGAGCCTGCGGGGCTCGACCCGTTGAGATTGCCCGAACCTGCACCAGTAGACGAAGCCTGGCGCGAAGAGTGGATCACCAGCTTTGAAGAAGCGAAGGCACGAGCTCAAAAAGAAAACAAAGACATCCTGATCAACTTCACCGGGAGCGAGTGGTGCACCTGGTGCATCCGCCTGTCGCAGGAAGTCTTCAGCCAGCCCGGTTTTGCTAAGTACGCGACAAAGAACTACATCCTGGTCGAAGCCGACTTCCCAATGGGACCAACCGGTCAGCCCACCGCAATCGATCCTCAGCACCAGGAACTAGCCGACACCTACGAGTTCCAGGGTTTCCCGACGATCTTGTTGTTCGACAAGCAAGGACGCCCGTTCGCACAAACGGGGTATCAGCCGGGTGGATCGGAGGCCTACATCGAGCACCTTGAGGAATTCCGATCGGCTCGTGTCGACCGCGACACGGCACTCGCCGCCGCTGACAAACTGCAAGGTACGGAACGAGCAAAGAAGCTCGACGACGCTCTCGGCAATCTACCTTCAGCTCTGCTGTTCCCGGCGTACGAATCAATCGTCGAGGAGATCATCAAGCTCGACGAAGACAACGTCGCAGAACTTCGCAGTCAGTATGAAAACCAACTCGCTAACCACCAGTTCATGGCGAGAGTGCAGGCCATCGAAAAACAAATCCCCGGCTCAGACGACCCTGACGCAATTCTTGCTGACATCGCCAAAATTGCCAAAGAATTCGGCGGTGACCCGCGTCGAAGCTTTGTCGTGACGATGTTTCAAATCAACGTCCTGAACTACTTTGACAGAATTGATGAAGTTCTGGCCGTCGCCGCGGCAGCCCTGAAGAACGAAGCACTGGAAAACGATTATCGATCAAACTTATTTATGACTCAGCTCCGAATCCTGAACCAGGCAGAACGCCAGGAAGACGCTCTCAAGATTGCAAACGACGCCATCGGCCAGTTCAAAGATGACAACGCGATGACGATGCAATTCATGATCGCCCGAGCAGACTTCCTGCATCGACTGGACCGAGTGGAAGAAGGTCGACAAGCAATCGCCGAAGCACGCAAAGCTGGTGGCCCCGCAGCCGCATTCCAGATCGACCAGATCGAACAGCAAATCTTCGGCAGTATTTCAAACAGCGAGAAACCGGCGAGCTCTCTTCCTGAAACGACCGTTCCAGATTCAGCAGAAAAACCAGCCACCACTACTCCAGACTCCGCACCAGCGGAATCGTCTAAGCCAGCCGCCGAATAGCGGAAAATGCTGGAACCATTTGGATAAACATGAGATAAGGCCGCGACGAGAATTCTCTCGTCGCGGCCTTATCAGTTTTCTGCACTCGCGAGGTAACGTCGCATTGAGTCTGCCGAATTCGAATCACCCTGCTTCGCCGAACAACTCAAGCAAATCGAACGGCGCATTCAGAATTCGAGCTGCCCCATATTCGACGAGTTCTTCGACTGGACGAAAGCCCCAGGCAACCCCCACTGCCAAGGCTCCAGAATTCTTTGCCGTCAACATGTCGACACTCGAGTCACCGATGTAGACGCAATCTTTCGGCGCGACTCCAAGTGTCTCGCAAACTTCCAACACGCCTGCGGGGTCGGGTTTTCGAGCAACTCCTTTACGTTGACCGAGAACTGGATCAAACGGCCAGGCCGACAGGAATTCCGCGACGCAGACTCCGACAAAGTCGTGTGGTTTGTTAGACAGAATCGCAATTGGAATCTGGCGTCGAACCAGTTCGTTCAGCAATTCTTCGATGCCAGGATAGAGCTGCGAGTTCTCGTTCCATCGGCGACCGTATGAGACGGCGAATTCGGAGACACATTCGTCAACGGTCTCAGGTGTCGGCAATCCATCCGGCAGGATTCTCTTGAACAGAGTTGCGACCCCATCGCCAATAAAATGTCGATAAGCATTCAGGTCATGCGTTGCGTGTCCGCGCTCCGCGAGGACATCATTCGCCGAATTGCCAATGTCAGCCAGCGTGTCGAGCAGCGTCCCGTCGAGGTCAAAGATCGCAGCTTTGTAGTCCGTAGACATTCCAGTCTCTCTTCATCGTTTTGCCAAATCGTAACGAGCGACCGACGTCAGTCCGCTGGCATGGCACTATCGCTGAATTGCTAGTCGGCTGAAGTTCTTCCAAGAAACTCGTCTCAGACGATTCTCATCGACTCACTGTCGAGCGACTCTGAGACGAACTTCACAACTCGCGGAGCCATCACGTTGAAGTAGTCCCACGAGTGGCCGCCGTTACTGGTTTCGAAGTCCGACTCAAAAGGAATCCCACTCGAATAAAGCTTGCTGGCGAGGCGTTCGGAGCTGTGAATCCAGTCGGCATCGTTGGGGTCACACACAATGAGTTGGGACCTTGGCCAGTTCAACGGTTGCAGCTGCAGAATCGCCGTTTGCTGCCTTGCCAGTTCCTGGCTGTCGAACATTTCGTCCAGGGGAAGCCCCTGCCCCCACCAGTCATGAAAATCTACGGCCGGTGAAATTGCAGCGAGAATCGGAAAATCGCGACCACATCGATAGCCAAGCTGGATGACTCCCTGCCCGCCCATGCTGATTCCCATCAACGCGATGTTTGGCGTCTGAACATCCCAGTTCTCGCCGATCCACGCCACGACGTTGTTGCGGACATAGTCAAATGGAGTCAGCTCTACATCAAACTCGGAACAGATTTCTGGCAGCCACCAGGAACGTTGCCCGTGAGGGCAAACAACTCGCAAGCCATGCTCGTTGAGTTCTTTGCTGAACGACTCGTTGTCCTTCAGCGTTGTCAGGCCGTGGCCGTGAAGATGAATCACAGCTCGGCCGGCCTTGGGAGAGTCGGGCGTAAAGATGTCGGCATCTTTGCCGTCGATCGAAGTTGTTGTCCAGGAACCGTGCATGTTTCGTCCAGCGAGGGTCAATCAATTGAAGTTTGCAAAATCGCCGCGTCAGAAACGGGCTTTGCGCTGTGAGAGATACTCCAACAACGCCGTCCCGAAGTTCATACTCGTGTCAAGCGGCACGTAGTCGCAGCCCAGCGAACGGCATTCTGATCGGTAAGTATCGCGGAGTTCATTCATGGTTTCGATGTAGTCCGCCCGCATTCCGGCGGCGTCGATATTCCGCTCAACCTCGCCCGTTTCCGGATCCTCAAGATCGACCATCCCATCGAACGGAAATGTGACTTCAGCCTCATCGAGCACATGAAACAGAATGATGTCGTGGCCGGCGTAACGCAGCAGCCGCAACGACTCGATGACCTCTTCAGGATCAGTCAGCAGGTCGGAAAAGATCATCAACAGACTACGATTACGAATCATCGCCGCAACACGCCGAAGGTTTTGAGCGATCTCTGTCTCACCGTTCGGCTTCGCCTGAGAAAGCAGTGACAGCATGTTGCCGAGCTGCGTCCGCTTGCTTCGAGCCGGAAGACTGTTGCGAATCTTCTGATCAAACGTCACCAGTCCAACCGGATCCTGCTGATGAATCATCAGGTAACCGAGTGCTGCGGCCAGGCAGATTGAGTAGTCAAATTTAGAAAGCTGCTGCCGATACGTGTAAGCCATGCTTTCGGACAGGTCCATCAGCAGGTAGCCGGTGATGTTTGTCTCGGCCTGGTACTTCTTCACGTAGTAGCGGTCGGTTTTCGCATAAACCAGCCAGTCGATGTCTTTTGGATCGTCGCCCTGCGTGTACCGACGGTGCTCGCTGAATTCGACACTGAAACCTTGAAACGGACTCGTGTGAAGTCCCGTCAGGAATCCCTCGACAATGAACCGAGCGCGCAGGTCGAGCCGTGAAACAGTCTGAATGACTTCCGGCTTAAGGTACTGCTCGCTTGATGCCATGTCGTTTCTACTTGTCTTCGGTCGGCAGTGATTTCAAATCGATGAGACCGCTGTTCGGATGAAACGTCAGCCACGCTCGTTTAAACGAAGGAATTGAGACCTGCTGGTGCATTGTCTTGCCTTCGAGCGGGCCTGCAACCGCCAAGCCTTGCCGATTCCAGATCGACTTTGTCTGATCATCCACGAACCTGCCAGCATCGCTCGCCGAGAAAGTAAGAATCTGATCACCGACTTTGCGACGGAATATCCGGGTTGCCGTTCCTTCAGGATCGAAAACAACCAGCAGCGGCAAACCTCGAGCATCGACGTTTGCGACCGGCCGCTTCAACAACTGCTCCATCGAGACGTGATGCATGCCGAAGTTGCCGACGAAGCCAACGACAAACCGACCGGGGTCTTTGTAAAAGTCTTTGACGAACTGCCGACTTGATCGCTTCAGATTGAGAACCGTCGTGTCAGGATGTTCGGCTTTCCACGTTGACCATGTGGTAATGTCGGACGGAATTGTGCCGAGTAATTTTCCTTTGTGCTGCCCAGCCATTCCCCGGCCAAGCAGATGACTCCAAAGCGACTCCGTTTCGACATCCATCATGACCAGGCTGCGGTTCCATAGTTTTCCGGACACAACGAACGTCAGTTTCTGCCCGTCAACTTTTGTGGCATACACGATGCCATTGTGACAAAGGTGTCACCACGTTGCGGCGAAATTTGTTTGACCGATCCGGTCGTTGATTATCTCGCGGGCCGGCCCTGTCAGCATATTGATCGGGTACGCCCGAGGTTGCCCTTCGACGACGACTCCAAGAACCAGCTCAGAATCGCTGACCTGATTCTTCACCTGATCAGCGGAGATAAACGGAGCGTCGACGATCGCCTTGCGAGGCGACATCAGCGTCTTCGGTTGAAACTTGCGATCGAGGGCGGACTGGTCACCGGGCTGCGCTTCGACAACGCTGCGATCACCATTCAACAAGAGTGCGACCGCGACGATTGTCAGAAAGGACTGCAGACCGAACTTCGAACATCTTTCGCGAGGCATGATTCAACTCCGTTTGTCGACGAGCTTGCTGTACCGTCATTACGGCACGCATCCTACAAACTACCAGCCGCCATTGCCGCCGCTCGGTGGACCATTCCGCCAGGTGTCGTACTGAGACCACCCATGAGACGAGTCCGAGCCTGGCCAATCGTGATTGCGCCAGCGGCCCTGATGAGGATCAACGGATTCGCTGGAGTAGTAAAACAGGTGATCGCCGGAATTCCAGTCGTCTGGCAAGTCATCATCGTCGTCCGATGAAATCCCCAGGAATTCAAACAGGAGCCGAATCATTCGCATGATGATCGCAAAGGCCACCGTCATGATCACGGCACTAAGAATCAACAGCGGACCAGAGCCAAAGATCGGTTCGACGCTCGTCCAGATTTGCTTCCAGAAAATGATGACAGTCAGAGCGGCCAGGCTAAGGTAAGGGCCGAACGGCAGCTCGCGTTGGCGGCGAACAATGAACGTCAAACCGACAACCAGCAATGCGAACATCGGCGCCATGAAGAAAATGACGACTCCGGCCTGCCAGCCGAGAAAACTTCCGACCATCGCCATCAACACGACGTCGCCGAAGCCCATCGCTTCTCGACCGAGTGCCCAGTGACCGACGATCCGGACGAGCCAGACGACTCCGCCTGCAATCAGAAACCCGGCAAGACTCACGGCCAGACCGTGAAGATGCGGCGAGTGCCCGATCCAGTCTGGCAGCGAGCGATCAATAAATATCCAGTCGGATAATGCCGGAGACGATCTTTCCAACCAGAATTTCAGCTCACGAGCAAACCTCATGTTCTGATGCCAGACGGGCGTCAGGTAAACATGACCGATCGCTCCAGCTCCCAGAAAACCGACAGCCATCGCCGGGAGCGTACATCCGTCTGGAATGATCCAAAGATCAAGATCAATGAAGCTGGCAACCAGCAACGCTTCGATCAGCACCATGTGGTAAAAGTATCGCCAATGGACGATCGCAATCGGCGAGAACCACCAGCTTCCAGGATCACCGGTCGGCCCGAATGGTCCATGCGCTGCGCTATCGATAATTGAAACGCCGAACCCTGCCGGCACCTCCATCCAGTAAACGAGAGCCCACAACGCCCCGTTTAAGAATTCAATCGCTGGGTACCGAGGGGAAATTCGTCCTTTGCAGTGAAAGCACCGACCTCGCAGCATTAGCCAGCCGAGAATCGGAACATTCGCCCACGGCGGAATCGCGTTTCGGCAACGTGGGCATCGCGACTTTGGGTAGATGACCGCGTAGAGCGATTCCCAGAATCCTTCTTTCGTCGGAATGCGATAGATGCAGACGTTTAGAAAACTGCCGACGACCGTGCCGAGGACAAACAAGTACCCAAGGCAAAGCCACATCGGCAAGCCGAACGCTGTTAGAGGCACGGCGTGTCCCCCGGCGCTTCAGCCACAGAATTGTTCTCGCCAGCCTTCGAGATCTGATCCAGCTCTTCTCGGAGCGAAGTCGAAACATGCTCGACCAACTGGTCAATCGATGGTGCGTCCGCTTGGCCGGGAAGCGGTTCGTCGGTCTGAATAACCAGGCTGGCCGTGTCCGAGTAAATCGGTTCGCGTTGGCCCAGCAGACGTTCGATTTCCTCGCGGCCACCGGTCGATGTGAGATTTGGTCGCCGCTCAGTCGTCGTTTCGTCTCCGTACAGACGATGTTCGATGGTATCGACCGAGGCTTTCAGCCAGATAACTGGCCCGGCGTTCTTGAAGTCCTGACGAGTGTCTGGATTCAAAACAGCGCCTCCGCCAGCCGCAATCACCAGGCAGTCCTGCTTGAGAAGATCAACAAGCGTCTCTCGCTCCAGACGACGAAATTCTGGTTCGCCGTCAGTATCGAAGATCTCGCGAATGGTGCGTCCGGCTCGGCGTTCCAGCTCGACGTCGGCGTCAATCCACGACCAGCCAAGACGCTCAGCAAGCGGCTTCGCGAGCGTTGATTTGCCCGTGGCGCGATATCCGATCAAGGTCAGAATCATGGCGGCAATGTCGACAGGAAAAAGGAATTCAGGCAACCGGTTCAGGATCATAAGACCGGCGTCTGCCGTCGACAATCAGCCTGTTGAGGCGGTTTCACAGGCGACGTTAATACTGACGCCGCTGCCGTGACGATGGGATGTTCATCTTCTTGCGGTACTTCGTCACCGTTCGCCGGGCAAGTTCATAGCCGAGCTTGGCCATTTCGGTGACCAGGGCGTCGTCGCTGTAAGGTTTGTCTTTGTCTTCTCCGTCGACAATTTCCTGTAGCTTGATTCGGATGATGCCCCACGCAACGTCTTCGCCACTGGCCGTTTTCGTGCCGCCACCAAAGAAACGTTTCAGAGGAAACAGTCCGCGAGGCGTCTGGACCCATTTGTCATCAACAGCTCGCGACACAGTTGTCACGTGAACTTTCACCTGGTCAGCAACCTGCTGCATTTTCAGTGGCTGGATGAACTCCGGCCCGCTTTCCAGAAATGCTGTCTGATGATCGACGATGGCCTGAGCCACTTTTTTGAGCGTGCTGTATCGTTGCTCGATCGACTCGATCAACCATTTGGCGGAGTCGATCTTCTTCTTGATGTATTCCTTCGTCGCTTCGTCAACACCGTTGCGAAGCATGGTTCGGTACTTGCGGCTGATCTTCAAATCTGGAACGTATTCGTCGATGACTTTGACAACCCACTTGCCATCGTCTTCCTGAACGACTTCCAGGTCGGGCGTCACGTTCTGAACCTGCCGCACTTCGAACTTGCGTCCGGGGAACGGATCAAGGTGCCGCATTTCTTCCATCGAATCCTTAATCAGATCGATGGAGTATCCGGTCTTGCGGGCAATCAGAGGCAATCGATTATTGCCCAGATCATCGAGATGATCACCGATCAGCACGGCAAGAATGTCGTGGTACATCATCTCGGGCGTCAGTTGGAGCAGCAGACACTCTTTAAGATCGCGGGCTCCGACACCTGGCGGATCGAGATGTTGAATGTGCTCCAGAACGTCCAACGCCTGGTCGTGAGAAATCGGTCCGCCGTAGACCTGAACGATCTCCGGCAACGAGCTTTGTAGTCGTCCGTGGTTGTCGAGATTCTGAATCAAGTACTCGCCGAACGCTCGCAACTCGGCCGACAGTTCGAAGAAGTGAAACTGCTCCAACAGATAATCGTGCATCGTCTGCGGAGTTGTTTCGACATTCGAAATCATATCCGAGTGTCGGTCCATCGAGTCCGAGATGCGGTTGGCCGACGGTCGGGACTCAGCAGCGAAATCGTCGTCGGGCCAGTCTTTGGAAATTTCTGACAGGCGTTCAAAATCGTCGTCATTTCCGTGGTCGCTATCGACGACCAGCTCTTTTTCGTCGGTTTGTTTTTCGGTGGCTTCGTCGCGAGCACGTTCGATCTCAAGATCGCGTTCGGTTTCGGACTCTTCTTTCTTCGTCCCGTCAGCAATCAGCGTGACGTTATCTTCAAGCTCCTGTTCAATGCGTTCCTGCAGAGCCATATACGGGAGCTGCAGAATCTCCATCGACTGAATCATGCGCGGAGCCAGCTTCATCTGCTGGCTCATCTTCATCTGTTGAGAGAAGTTCAGTTGCATGAACGCGGGTCCTGAGTGCTTCGTTCGCCAATTGTGAAATGAAGCTTTCGGTAGATGGTACCAACAGCCTTTGGCGAGAAAACGATTCTTCCAGTTTGAACGACAAATTCGACAACGCCAGTCCGGTCGCACCGGCCGACATCATCGAGCTTCGGCAGACGCCATTCGCTACGACAAAGAATCCTCTCGATCCATGAGTCCGTTCGGCTGTCGTCGTGACCGCCGATTTCGCTCCCTCTAATTACGTCTGAGGCTGACTGAAGTTTCCGTCACTTCTACAGCTCATTCCGAAAGACTCAGAATGACTGCCGACCACGCATCGCGTCAGCCAGCATCTCTTTGTTCGCAAACTCTAGCACACTCCCAGAGGCTATTCCCCGAGCAAGCTTTGTGATTGTCACAGGATCCGCCGCCAGAAGATTGGAAATGAACAGGGCCGTTCCATCCCCTTCGAGCGTCGGGTTCGTTGCCATGATCAATTCCTGTACTCCGTCGCGCCGCACACGCCGCACGAGCGCATCAATCGTTAAGTCCTCAGGACCGATCCCTTCAAGTGGTGAGATTCTTCCTCGCAAAACGTGATAAACGCCTTCGTACATTCCGGATGCTTCCAGAGCGATCACGTCCCGCGGTTGTTCGACAATGCACACGACAGACCTATTCCGCTGACGAGACGAGCAGATTCTGCAAACGTCCGTTTCCGTCAGGTTGAAACATTCATCGCAGGCTCTGATTGACGACTTCACTTCTCGAATCGCGTCGGACAATGCCAGCGCTTCGGTTTCGTGACACGCCAGAATGTGATGAGCCAGTCGCTCGGCCGTTCGATTTCCGACACCAGGCAGGTTCGAAAACTGGTCGACCAGATTGGCGACCGCCGGGCCAAATGGATGTGACTCAGGACTCCGTCGAGCCATCGTTTCCTTTCCGATTTAACTCACAATGAACAGACAATGAATTTCTGTCAGCCTCTGAATAGATCGCGACGCTGTGTCAGCCGTTAAGAACCGGGTCCTAGACCGAGCTTCGACATCATTCCTTCCATGCCGGGGATGTTCAGCCCGCCGGTGACTTCCTGCATCGCTTCGGCCGCCGCCTGTTTCGACTTATTCAACGCGTCGTTCATGGCAGAAACCGACAGTTCTTCCAGCATTTCGCGATCGCCACTGTCGTAAAGTGTGGGGTCGATCGTGCAGCCCAGCACGTCCTGCTTCCCGTTCACTTCGAACGTGACCATTCCGCCACCTGCCGAACCCTGGATTCTCATCAGAGCCAGCCGGTCCTGAATTTCGCTCATTCGGCCCTGCATTTCTTTGGCCGACTTCATGAGCGCCGCCATGTCTCCAAGTCCCTTCAGCATGTCACAAATTCCCTTTGCTTAAGCCCAAGCCCCTGAACGAATCGAACTCCAGGCCGTCCGTTATTCGTCGTCGCCCACGCCGCCGGACATTTCGTTGATCCGAACCACTTGAGCGTCAAAAACTTCAACTACCGAACACACCAGCTCGTCATCTTCCGGTTTAAAGACTCGTTTCGGCTGACGACCGCCACTCTGGCCCGAGGATGTCGCAGCCGACTGATCAGTCGCCTCAACCTGGCCCAGAATTACCGTGATTCGAGGTTCAACTCCGGTTAACTGACCGATGATCTTCTGCAGCCGACTTTGAGCCTCAGGCTTCTCAAGATACGTCTTGCCGAAATGGTACTTCGGTGGAAGCGTGAGTTCCAGCTTGTTTGGCGCAGAAATTGCTGTACTCGACACCGACTTTACGTGACTCTTCAGCATATCGTTGATTTCTGGAACGACGAGTGCCCAGATCTCCGCTGAATTTTCGGGAGCGAACCGTATTTTCGCCGCAGACTCGGCAACGTCGGCGGAGTCATTTTCAGGTTCGTCCGCAACTTCTGGCGTTGCCTCGACAACTTCCGGAGCCTCACCCACGGCCGCTGGAGTACTCGCGGCCTCATCCATTTCGGATGCCGCATTCGCCGGCGACTCAGCAGGCTTCGTGACCGCATCGGCCAAGCCGTCGTTCGAAACCGAATCAGCAGGTTCGACGACTTCCTCACCACTTGATGCTTCCGGAGTTGATGCGGACGATGCGTCTTCAGGCTCAGACACGACTTCCGGTACCGCTTCAACCGAGTCACCCGCCATGCTCGAAGCCGACACGATTCTGACCGGCGATTCTTCCGGCTTAGCCGCAGTGCTTTCATCCGAAGACGCGTCACTAACGACACTCTCTGCCCCCTCAGTAATCGGTGTTTCCACTGCAGCCGGCGACTGCTCAACAGAAGCCGCCGGAGTCTCCGTCACGACTTCCGCAGTTGCAGCTTCCTCGGCCAATACGGACGGAGCTGGATCAGCTATGTCATTTTTTTTTTCTGCAGCCGGCGGCGAAACAACTGGCTGCGCAGCCGAAATCGGCTCGCCACTCCGCAGTTTGTCGATCAGCCCGCTGATACTCGTCAAATCTTCGAGCATCGCAATCCGGACAAGAGCCAGCTCCGCCAAAGCTCGCCCGTACGTCACGCGCTGCATGCGGCCTTTAGTGTCGGACAGAATCTGCATCGCGGCGACGATCGTTTGCAGGCCCCAGGTTTCCGCCTGTTTCTGCAACATTTCACGACTGATCGGAGCCACGGAAAGCAACCCGACACTCGTCGCTTCTGAAGCCAGAATCATCAGGTCACGCAAGTAAAACAGTAGCTGATCCGTAAGCTCTCCCAACTGAACGCCGCCGTCGAGAGCCGCATGAAACGAATCAATTGCCTTCGCCTTGTCACGTTCCACAAGCGCCTGACCGATATCGATCAGCCGATCGTCGCTGGCTGTTCCCAGCAGCCGATGCACGTCGACGGCTGAAATATGCTCTTCGCCGAACGCCAGAAGCTGGTCGAAGATCGACTGGCTGTCGCGCATGGATCCGGCCGCTCGTCGAGCAACCAGCTCCAGCGCCTCGTCGTCAACCTCAACGCCTTCTGCCTGAGCGATGTGTGACAGTCGGGATTTGATATTCGATGTCTCGATCGTCCCAAAGTCGAACCGCTGACACCGAGAAAGAATCGTGTCGGGAACTTTGTTCGGCTCGGTCGTGCAGAAGACGAATTTGACGTTCGGCGGCGGCTCTTCCAGCGTCTTTAGCAGAGCGTTGAAGGCTTCCTTCGTCAGCATGTGAACTTCGTCGATGATGTACAGCTTGTATTGAGTCCTCATCGACTTGACGTTGACGTTCGCTCGAAGCTGGCGAATGTCGTCAATTCCGCGGTTCGACGCGCCGTCGATTTCCAGTACGTCGACATCGTTCCCGGCGGCAATCCCGTCGCAGATTTCGCACTCGTTGCACGGATTTCCGTCAGCCGACTTCGGGCAGTTCAGCGCTTTGGCCAGAATCCTCGCGGTTGACGTCTTTCCAACTCCGCGAGCCCCTGTAAAGAGGTAAGCATGAGCGACGCGGTTAGCGAGAATCGCGTTTCGCAAAGCCTGAGCAACATGCTCCTGCCCGACGACATCCGCGAAACCCTGCGGCCGAAATCGGCGAGCGAGAACCGTGTACGAACCAGTTGAACCGGTAACCATAAATCCGAATTCCGTACGGAAGGCTGGGTAAGTTAAGAGGTGATCTCACCCCGAGAATCGAATCCGGATTGTATTGGCAGAACCGCCAATTCAACAGCAGCCAGCCTTCGCCGCACACTGCCCATAATCCACCGTCCGTCGCGTTTGATTGATCCGACGATTCCTCAGACGTAAGCTGCCCCGGCGGATGTATCTCAGAACTTACTGAACACCGGCTCAAACCAGAGACGAACAACTAAAGAGGAGCGTCACGATGGAGACAACAAACGGTTCCCTGAATCGCAAACTGAGAATGGCACTGTGTGGCGGCGGAATGGGATCGTTCATCGGACGCGTCCACGCAACCGCCGCGGTCCTCGACAACCGAGCCGCCCTGGTCGCCGGAGCTCTCTCCTCAAACCCGGAACGATCGAAAGCGTCCGCTCCCGCTTACGACATCGCTCAGGACCGAGCTTACGGCTCGATCCATGACCTTGTCGAAAAAGAAGCAGCCCTGCCGGAAGACCAGCGGATCGACTTCGTCTCGGTCGCCACGCCGAATCACACGCACTTCGAAATCGCCAAAGCCGCAGTCGAAGCTGGCTACAACGTCATTTGCGACAAGCCGATGACGTTTGACCTCGCTCAGGCCGAAGAGTTGCTGGCTGCTGTCGAAGCTTCAGACGTCGTCTTTGCCGTTTCACATAATTACACAGGCTATCCGCTGGTTCGCCAGGCTCGTGAGATGATCCTCGGCGGAGAACTCGGCGAAATCAACGCGATTCGCTCCAACTATATTCAAGGCTGGCTGAGAACTCGCCTGGAAGGCGACGACCACAAGCAAGCTGCCTGGAGAACCGACCCCAGCAAGTCCGGAGTCGCCGGCTGCTTCGGAGACATCGGCACCCACGCTTATAACCTCGGCCGATACATGACCGGGCTGCTGCCGGAGGAAATCTCCTGCCACCTGAAAGTCTTCGTTGAAGGTCGAGCCCTCGACGACTACGGCCACGCCGTCGTCCGTTACGAAAACGGAGCACTCGGAACCGTCACCGCCAGCCAGATTTCACACGGTCGAGAAAACGACCTGTTCATCGAAGTCGATGGCACAAAGGGTTCGCTGCAGTGGCGGCAGGAAAACCCGAACGAAATGATCGTCCGCGAGAACGGCAAGCCTCATCAGATCTACACGCGAGACCCCAACGCTCCGTTCATGAACGAATCAGGCGCCGCAGCGTGCCGACTTCCATCCGGCCACCCGGAAGCCTTCTTCGAAGCTTTCGCCAACGTCTACCGCTTCGCCTATGACAACATGGTTGCCCGAGCGGCCGGCGAATCGTTCGAGAAAAAGGACACGGTCTACCCGAACATCTACGACGGAGTCGAAGGCATGTTCTTCATCGAGCAATGCGTCGCCAGCAGCAAAGAGGGCGGAGCCTGGCTCAATATGAAACACCCCGCCGCCCGCCGGTAATTCATTCGAACCACGCCCAGAATTAGACGCCGGCTGAGTTTCAGCCGGCGTTTTTTATTTGGTCTGCCACTTAACTTCGACCATAATTCCAGCCTTTCATCGACCGTAAAACAGGTAGGCAAAGACCATGTACGGCCCAACTCGCACATTACTCTTCCTGGGATTTGCTGCTTTTGGTCTTATCAGCATCGTCGATGCTCGCCGGGCCGAGTCCTCTGAGCAACCACCGTTGACCTGGGCGCTGATTCCAGGCCGAGCTGTCCAGCAATCGGGACTTGCAGATTTACTGACTGTCGAACTGCAAAGTCTCGACAACATCCAGGTACTTGAACGAGCCGATCTTGGAAAAGTCATTTCTGAACTCGAACTGAGCACACTTAGCAAACGAGAAGGGGTTTCGGAGCGGCTGCAACTTGGCAAACTCATCGCCGCTGACCGGATCATCGTTCTCACAGAATGGGTCAAAGACCGCAAGAAGCATGTCGAACTGACAATCTGCGAGACCCGCCAGGGAGCCAGACTTTCCCACCAGTTCGTGCCGGTCAACGGTCGTGACATTGAGGACACTCTTACTGAATGCATGCGTGAAATTCGCAGCGTGCATTACCGATTTCGTCATGGCATCAAGCTGCTGGTTGGTGTCCCACCGTTTTTGTGTGAAGACGTCCTGAAAACCTGGGATCATTTGCAAACCGGATTCTCGCAACTTCTTGAATCCAGCCTGCAGCAGATTCCTGGCGTCGCGACCGTAGAACTCATCGAGGCTCATGCGATTCAAAGAGAACTTGCGCTCGGCGGAGCGACACTTGGGAACATCATCGTACCAGCCATCATCGAAGGCCGTTTTGAAGTAGACCGCAGCACGACTCCTCGACGCTTCTCGATCGACCTTTCTCTGGTGCGTGGTGGAAAACAAAATCGACAGATTCGGCACAGTCGACTGACGCTGGACCAGACGACAGACCTGCTCCGCCACGTGATCGCAAACGAACTATTCAAATCCGAATCGATAGGACAAAGTCAGCCGCTGACGAAAGAAGAACAGTTCAAGACGCTGGCATTACGAGCTGGTACGACATCGATTGCCGGCGAACACGAACTTGCAGCCAGGTTACGGGACGCCGCACTGTTGCTGAAACCGCTCGACGTCGAGCAGCGCAAAGCAGCGATCTTCGAGTGCGTTGCAGCGTTGAAATACGTGCAGGACCTGGAGGGGACGCTTGCTGCTCCCGGCACAAACATTCTGGTGACACCTTCGAACCTTGACGACGAGCAAGTATTTCACGTGTCGGCACAATGGTTTCGCCGAGCGTCACACCACCTGCAATTCCTGGCACAAAACCGACTGGTCACAATGCTCGAAGCAGCAGCACTGATGACGCCAATTCTCAGCCGCTCCGACCTTGTCAATCGGACTCGCAAACAGACCTATGAACGCGAAGCACTGAAACTTCGAGATGACTTTGTGTGGAGAATGCTTGACCTGTGCGGCCAGTATCTGGAGCAAAAAGCGACTCTCCAAGGCCATGACCAATTGGCTGCGGTCTGCTCGCACTGGATCTTTCATCACAAGTCGATCGCTCTCGGATCAGGTCGGCGAGCTGACGAAGATCTGACTCACATCCTGCCTGATCTGGAGCGATTTCTGTCTCGATCTACTCGCGAGCCAGCACCACTTGCACGATTCGTCAGCCCGTTCTGCATTGGCATGGCGACGTCGGCGAATGAAGGACGGTTGGAACTTCCAGCAGTTCAAAGTCTGTACTCAAGACTTGAGCGGAGTAAAAACGAGATTGATCGATTCTACGGTCGGCTCGGCCAGTTCATGCTGCGTGTCACATCGGAACAGTCTAACTCTACGACGCGGTTGCACTCTGACCTTGAAACGATCGAAGACGGATTAATGCGACAACTGGGCCATCTTTCACGAGCAGACCGAGACTACGCGGAGCACGGATTCAACGGCCGATTTCTGGACATTCGAAAACGAATCGACCGGCGGGGGCTTCCGCCGACTCCTGCAGCGAAGACCGGTTCGGAGCGGGTCCCTCGTGCATTCTCTTTTCAACGAACAGGCATGGTTGCCGAATGGTTCGATCTGCTGAAATGCGGGCCGAATCTTGATGTCATGTGGAATCGATCGAACGTACGGGTTCGAACTCCGCTCGGAATCGAAACCATTCTTGAGACAGACAAGAGAACTGATCGTATTCATGACGTCGCGTGGGACGGCAATAACTTCTGGGTCGTTCGAGTGGCGTCCGGAGTTTCTGTCTTCACAAGTGACGGAAAAATCATTGGAACGATTCCAGTTCGTGCCGACAGAAAAACAAATCAAAGCCGACCGGCCGTGACCAGCGATGACGTTACCTATCTGCTTCCGCCGTGGTCTGTCCCGCCAACTTCCGGCGGCTACCTGGACTACTCGCGATTTCAAATCAGGAAAGGTCCACCACTACTCCATGCGATCGAGCCTGGGCGATGCATCATTGCAGGATTCAGCAGACTAAACGTCAACACCTGGATTGCGGAGTTGACACTTGAATCTGACCACCGGGCCCGTTGCCGCCTGCTCCACTCAGCAACCAGGACACCGCCGAAAGTCAGAGAAAGGGTCGTCCACTCCGACGACCTGAGAAACGCGCACACTCCGTCGTGGAAAGCCGAAGTGACTCATGATGACCGCCGAGTCCTTATCATCGGTCGATCCGGCGGCGGTGGTGGCTCGATCAAACTCAGACAACCATTCGCCGTCGACCTCACAACCGGAGAGGTCTCGCTGTTCCCTACCAGAGTTTCGACAACTCAAAGTGACTATCGCCAGCGGCTGGGAATCGGCTCAACGCTGCTGTCTCCGACTCCTCGAGCGATTCACTGTCTCAGGCAATTGAAAGTTGGTTCCGCCTGGACCGACCAAGTGGCAATACCCGATGAGAAGAGAGCCTGGAAACTGCGGGCTCAGTTCATCCAGCAGAATGAACATGCACTCGTGCCAGGCCCTCGATGGTTCAGCATCGACTTGAAAACTGGAGTGACGACGTCTCTCACCGAGAACGAAATGCCCAACGAATTCCGGTTCCAGCATTACGGAGTTTCCGCGTTCGATGGTCTCGTCGGCTGGACGCAGGGAAAAGAAATCCACCGAATCTCAATCCAGCGGCAGTCGGACGTCGAGAGTGGCGACTGAGCGAGCAGGCAATGATCGAAGAACTTGTAAAACTCGTTCTTGAAGAAGGCATTGGTGCCGCATTCTCAGGGGCGTTTCGCAAAGCTCGGTCCCGCAGAGCACGCTACCTGAAACTTTCAGCCTGGACCTGCGCCGCTACGAGTTTGGGTCTGTTCATTGCCGCGACCCAACTGGCCAATGGGAACCTTGTAACCGCAGCCGCCATTGGCGGAGCAGTCGGAATTGCAGGTTTCTTCGGCTTCGGAATATGGGCAGCAATCGTCAACGTGAAGTGCGAATTCACAGACGAGACGTAGGGTGGGTATCGCCCACCAGAGAGCATCATCAAGCGATGGTGGGCGATACCTGCCCTACGAATAACTAAGCCTACGCATTTTGAGCGGCGGTCTGCGACATCCAGTCCTGCAATGCCTGGACGTGAGCGACGGGGTCTTTGGAAAGAGCGTCGACAGCTTGAACGACGGCTACGCATCCGGGCAGAGTTGTGACGCAAGGGACTCCGTTCGCGACGGCGGCGGCTCGAATCTTGCCTTCGTCGGTGCGGGCACCTTTGCCGCTGGGCGTGTTGAAGATGTAGTGAATTTCGTCGTTCGCCATCAGATCGAGCAGGTTGGGCCGGCCTTCTGCCAACTTTCGAACAACGTCGACTTCAACCCCGGCTTCTTTCAGCACGTCAGCCGTGCCGGATGTTGCGACGATTTTGAAGCCCAATTCGATCAGCTTGCGGGCTGGTTCGATCATGTCCTGTTTGTGAGCTTTGGCCATTGAGATGAAAACCGTGCCTTCACTTGGCAGGACGACTCCGGCACCGAACTGAGCCTTTGCAAACGCCATCGGAAATGACTTGTCGATGCCCATGACTTCGCCGGTCGATCGCATTTCCGGGCCGAGTACGATGTCGACTCCCAGGAAACGATTGAACGGGAAGACGCTCTCTTTGACCGATGTGTATTCAGGCCAGATTTCTTCGGTGGCGCCCTGCTCTTCCAGCGAAACTCCGACCATGACTTTCGCAGCGATCTTCGCCAGCGATCGGCCGGTTGCCTTCGACACAAACGGTGAGGTCCGGCTGGCGCGAGGGTTCACTTCCAGAACGTAAACGGTCGATTCATAGCCTTCCTGCTTCACCGCAAACTGAATATTCATCAGGCCGCGAACGTTAAGAGCGTTCGCGAGACGATGAGTGGCTTCGCGAATTCCGTCGATCACCAACTCGTTCAACGAGTGCGGAGGCAACGCACAGGCCGAGTCGCCAGAGTGAACTCCGGCTTCTTCGATGTGCTCCATGATTCCGCCGATGACGGTCGTTTTGCCGTCGGAAATCGCATCAACGTCAACTTCGATCGCGTCTTCAAGAAACTTGTCGATTAGGATCGGCTGGCCGGCTGAAACGTCAACGGCTTCTGCCATGTACCGAGTCAGTGATTCAACGTCGTAGCAGATTTCCATCGCACGACCGCCAAGAACGTAGCTCGGACGAACCAGCACGGGATATCCGATTCGATCAGCAACCGATCGTGCGCTTTCCAGGTTTAAGGCAATCCCGTTGGGGGGCTGCATGAGGTCAGCCTGCTCGAGGATTGCCTGGAACCGCTCGCGATCTTCCGCAGCGTCGATCATGTCCGGGCTTGTTCCGATGATCGGAACTCCGGCGGCTTCGAGACCGCGTGCCAGATTCAGCGGAGTCTGACCGCCGAACTGAACGATCACTCCGTCCGGCTTCAGACGGTCGCAGATGTTGAGGACGTCTTCTGTCGTCAGAGGCTCGAAGAACAGAAGGTCCGACGTGTCATAGTCCGTTGAAACAGTTTCCGGATTCGAGTTGACCATGATGCTTTCGTGGCCAAGTTCTTTCATCGCGAACGCGGCCTGGCAGCAGCAATAGTCGAACTCAATCCCCTGTCCGATTCGATTCGGACCGCCGCCGAGGATCATGTACCGTTTTCGGCCATCCGTCCGTAATTCCGGAGACTCGTCTTCTTGTTCGTAGGTCGAATAGTAGTACGGCGTGTAGGCCTCGAATTCCGCAGCACAGGTATCGACCTGTTTGAACGTCGCTTCGATGCCTCGTTCTTTGCGATTGGCTCGAACAGTGGCTTCGGTCGTGTCCCACCAGAAGGCAAGCTGGTGATCAGAAAAACCAAACTGCTTGGCGCGACGAACGAGTTCGTCACTGGCGGTATCCAGACTTCCCGCGGCGACGAGTTCTTCTTCGAGATCAACGATGTCGCGCAATTGCCAGAGGAACCATCGATCGATGTTCGTCAGTTGAAAAATTTCGTCGAGCGACATGCCCGACTTCATTGCGTAGCGGATGTAAAACATCCGCTGATCGTTGGGGATCGACAGCTTTGACGTGATGGCTTCTTTGCTGGGCTGATTCTCCGTGCCCCAGAGATCTTTCTTCCCGCCGCCGAAACCGAAGTGTCCGATCTCCAGGCCGCGGAGAGCCTTCTGCAAGGACTCTTTGAATGTTCGACCAATTGCCATCGTTTCGCCGACGGACTTCATCTGAATGTTGAGCGTCGGATCCGCTTCGGGGAATTTCTCAAACGTCCAGCGAGGAATCTTCGTCACGACGTAATCGATCGTCGGCTCGAAACAGGCCAGCGTTTCGCGAGTGATGTCATTCGGAATTTCGTCGAGCGTGTAACCAACAGCCAGCTTCGCGGCGATCTTGGCGATCGGGAAACCCGTCGCCTTTGAAGCAAGCGCGCTCGATCGACTGACTCGAGGATTCATCTCGATTACCACCATCCGTCCGTCTTTTGGATTGATGGCGAATTGCACATTCGAGCCGCCGGTTTCGACGCCGATTTCTCTCATGCAGGCGATCGTGGCATCCCGCATCCGCTGATATTCTTTGTCGGTCAGCGTCTGAGCCGGCGCGACGGTAATTGAGTCGCCCGTGTGGACGCCCATCGGATCGAAGTTTTCGATGGCACAGATGATGACGACGTTGTCAGCGCGGTCGCGCATGACTTCCATCTCGTACTCTTTCCACCCGATGATCGATTCTTCAAGCAGAACTTCTGAGACCGGTGAAAGAGCGAGTCCCGAACTGACCTTCGCGTCGAATTCTTCCTTGTTATAAGCGATGCCACCGCCCGTTCCACCGAGCGTGTAGCTGGCTCGGATGATCGCCGGCAATCCGATTTCTTTTACTGCTTCCCGAGCTTCCTCAAGTGTGTGAATCGTCGCGCTTTTCGGGACGTCCATCCCGACTTTGACCATCGCATCCTTGAACGATTCGCGGCCTTCCGCCTTGGCAATGACGTCCTCTTTGGCTCCGATCATCTCGACGCCGAGCTGGTCGAGAATCCCTCGTCGGCAAAGGTCCATCGCTGTGTTCAAGCCGGTCTGCCCGCCGAGCGTCGGCAGAATCGCATCTGGCTTTTCGACTTCCAGAATTTTCTGCACATACTGCCAGGTAATTGGCTCGACATAAGTTCGGTCGGCTGTTCCCGGGTCGGTCATGATTGTCGCGGGGTTCGAATTCACGAGGACAACCTCGTACCCCTCTTCCCTCAGCGACTTACACGCCTGGACACCGGAATAATCAAACTCGCAGGCCTGCCCGATAACAATGGGGCCTGAACCAATGATAAGAATCTTCTTGATATCGTCGCGGCGTGGCACGGTAATGGCATCCTGCTGGGCAGTGTTGGAACGTCAAAATCGGCCTTTGCGCAGAGCGATCCTGCATCAAACGCTCAGGATTCGCGACAATCGCTGCGTCTCGGACCAAGTCCGGCCTGACAACGGATTCCCTGCCGATTGCCGAGACTGCGAAATCGACACAAACCCTGCTCTGCAAGGCGGATAGGTGATCCCACAGGACACTGACCAGATTGTCTGCGCAAAGTGCGACAACGTTAACAATCTCGGACGCAGATTCAAGCCGTCAGCACACCGAGAAGCAATGCCGTTCTCGGAGTCTTATGAACCTCGCATAGACACAAAGAAACACGAATTCGGGCGATTCGAACCGTCGATATATTCGTGTTCCCTTGTGTCCATTCGTGGTGCCTGGTCGTGATTTCTGATCAAGACACAGGGAACGGCCATTGGAAGCGACGGCTCGCAAAGAGCGTCGCTGGCACGGTTGAACGTTCGGTGACTACTCTAAGCAGCCTTTCCAGAATCGCTCATCAATTTCTGGACAGTGTCTGCCCTGAAAACACAGTGCAACTTACGGAAGACTTCAGAATGTCCGAAGCCGAAACATCGCCACTACCGAACGACCAGCGTCACTCGATTCTGATTTTCGGAGCGTCAGGCGACCTGACCGCTCGAAAGTTGATGCCAGCTCTGTTCACGCTTTGGTCTGAAGGATTTCTGCCGGACGATTCACCGATCTTCGGTGTCGCGCGCCGCGAGAAAACTGACGACGAATTCCGCGCAGAAATGCAGGCCGCCGTTTCGAAGCACGGGAGACTGGGAGAAATTCCAGACGACAAATGGCAGGAGTTTGCACAACGGCTGTTTTATCACCGGCTCGACCTGGACACGCTCGAAGGCTACGTCGGGCTGCATGCCCGAGTCGAAGAAACGGAGGCTGAAGTTTTCGGACCAGACGTCGCGGCGAGCCGAGTTGTTTATCTCGCGATCACTCCGACGCTCTTCTTGCCATCCGTCGAAAATCTTTGTGCCGGCGGATTTAAGACGGCTCATAACGAAACGCATCGCCTGCGCGTCGTCGTGGAAAAACCTTTCGGTCGAGACCTGGCATCGTCGTTGGAACTCAGCTCTGGGCTGAACCGCCTGCTCGACGAAAGTCAGATTTACCGAATCGACCATTACCTCGGCAAAGAAACGGTTCAGAACATTCTGCTGTTTAGATTTGGGAATGCGATCTTCGAACCGCTGCTCAATCGGCACCACGTCGACCATATTCAGATCACGATGTCCGAGGACCAGGGGATCGAATCGGGACGAGGCGGATACTACGACACTTCCGGAGCACTTAGAGACGTCCTGCAGAATCACGTGTTGCAGTTGCTTTGCCTGGTCGCAATGGAACCGCCGGCCGTCTTCATGGGCGATCAGATTCGCGATGAAAAAGTGAAAGTCCTGGAATCGTTGCGGCCGGGCAGCGACAACCTCGATGAGTGGGCAATCGCCGGGCAGTATGTCGGCGGCACGGTGGATGGAGAAGCCGTCAACGGATACCGACAGGAAGACCGAGTCGCCCCCAACTCACGCCGCGAGACGTTCGTCGGCATGGAGGTTTACGTCGACAACTGGCGATGGGCTCACGTTCCGTTTTACCTGAGAACGGGCAAACGACTTCCCGAGCGTGTGACCGAAATCGCCATTCAATTCAAACTGCCACCGATGCACCCGTTCTCGACCGTCGAATGCGACAGCAACGGCGAAGACTGCGGACTCGTTGGTTCGCGTCCGAACTCGCTGGTATTCCGAATTCAACCGGAAGAGTCGATCACACTTTCATGCTCCGTCAAACAGCCGGGCCATCAATACAACCTCGAAAGACAACGGCTGAAATACCAATACCCGCATGGCCTGGCCGAAGCCTACGAACGCCTTCTGCTCGACGTCATGCGAGGCGACTCGACCCTCTTCACCCGCAGCGACGAACTCGAAGCCGCCTGGCGATTCGTGCAACCAGTGCTCGACCACTGGGAAACCGACAAACATCAGCCGGAGTTCTACCAGGTCGACACCTGGGGCCCTCAAGCCGCCGACAAACTTCTCAGCAAATCCGACCGTGAATGGCGAGAACCCTGATTTCAGTCCGCAAACTCCGGCTGAAGTGAAGGCCGATCGTCCATCGTCGTGTGTTCAAGAAGCTGAATGCCGTGCGGTCTGTCAACTGCTTCGAGATGCTCAAGCAGAATTCTGCGGAGTTCAAGGATGGCCAGCGGGTGGCGGTGAGCGGTTGTGTGCGTGGCTTCGATGGAGATTTGCGAGTCGAAGTCTTCTCGCCGAGCGCTGGCCACGGTGACGATGCCGTCGCCTTCCGGGGCGTGAGGATTGTCGGTGAACTTGTGAGGCTCGACGGCAAAAATGTTGTGATAACTGACAGTTCGCCAGTTAGGAGCTTCTGCCAGAACCGGTATCAATGGAGACGTTGGCGCCAGAGCATCCAGGCTGGTGACCGGCACGACTCGGCCATTGTTTCGGAAGAAACGTTTTTCACTGGCGAGTAGTTCGCGGCCGACTTCGGTCGTTCGATCGGGAAGGGTCACCAGACCTCGTAGCAGGTTTCGGTAGATCGGTGTTTCCTCTCCGCTTCCACGATGCGGACTGGCAATCGTGACGACTCGCCGAACTTCGGGCACAGGCTTAAAGAAGTAAGCTCGTGCAAGTTCTCGCTTAACGGCCAGAGACGCGTCGACCTGATCGAGTGGCGTATCACTGACTGTGTTCCAGAATCGGTCTCCGCTGTTAAGCGAGGCAAGGCGTGCGATGAGTCCGCCCATACTGTGCCCAACGACGACCATCTGGTCGAGCTCAGACTGCTCATGATTCGGGTCGAAGATGTTGCGAGTCTCGGCAAGTTCTTCTCGCAGATCCGCAGCCGATTCCCAGAAGCTGCCTCCGGTCGGGTAAAGGTAAAACCAGAACTGATAGCGGTCTCGAATCTCCGGCATGCTGCGGAGATCGTTCAGGGCTTCCATCCAGGTCATCGGACTCGACAACAAGCCATGCACCATCAGCACCGGAATCTTGCCCGGCTGATACGGCTGAATCATGTACAGCCCGGAAACCTGCTCAGCCTTGTCCGGCCGGAAGAAGCCGTAGTAGTCAAGTTTCTGCAACGTCGGGTTGTTGAGGAAGTATGCAAGCGGTGTCGAGATGTCGCTTTCCAGCGGCGTCGTTTTTCCTTCGACGACAATTTCGTTTCGCGCGACCGGGTCGTGCAGTTCAAGCACGCACTTTGTGATCTTCTCGCCAGACGCGTTGGTGTAATCCGAGTCGCGTTCCCAACGCAGAAAAGCAGTCACCGGAAAGCTGAGCCCTCGCGGATAAAACTGCTCGCGGTCGGCGGTTTCTGATCCATCCTTCCGGATAGCGATCAGCGGAACGCCCAGGCCGTGTGTCCGATGCCGGTTCGGCAGCCCCACAAGCCGGTAGTCGGCAACCAGTTTAAACTCGTCAAACTCGCCAGGATCCCAATCAAAGCCGACCGTCTTACAGGTGAATTCGGTTTTCCCCTGGCACGTGTTGACCTCAATCGAGCTGCCCGGCTTCAAGAGTTTGTATTTCTGAGCCGTCCGCAAGCACGCTTCCAATGAGTGATTGTAAAGATCGCAGATACCTCGAAACTGAGGATCGTACGAATTTCTCTGTCCATCAAACTGAGCATCGAACAGGTAGCGGTACGCGTAACCCAGACCGCTGACATGATGCTCGACCGACTTCTCCGGATTGATCATCGAGAGCTTCCGCCCGGCCGCATGATTCAATTCGGCAATGGCGTACGCCGTTTCAAGCGACGGCTGCTTCTCATAAACCTCGACCAGTCCGGCGATCGCATCTTCAGACTCGGCACCAAGTCGCTCCAGGTCATTGCTGCGGAGGATAAGCTCCGTCCGTTCGCTCGGTGGCGGAGTTGGCTTGAAATTCTCAACGAGCGACGAAGGCTGATACCAGTTGTCACGAACCTCGACGTATTTCCGAGAAACGCAGCCGTTCATCGAAAGAACAAACAGCGCACAAAGCGACAACACGCCAGTTCGAAAACTGCGAGACGCACCATTCAAGCGAGTGATGAAGCAGGGCCTGCGAGAAGTCATGCAGGAGCCGGAAACGGCGGAAGTGAAAGTTGGGATTCGACCAGCGAGAAGAGTACGGGCGATCGCGTTTTTGACTCAATGCGGATCTGCCGGTTGCAGATTGACACCGCCCAGCCGCAGAGTGACCGTAGGGTGCGTCTTGACGCACCATCGTCGTAACCGCTGATTGGACTGGTGCGTCGAGACGTACCCTACGGTTCAGGGTTCAGGCGAACACCGAATCGCCCCAGGCGAGCAGGTTCAGGATTGGCCACAGCCACATGCCCGCGGCGCTGACGTTCCCGGCAAGCTCAGCCATCGTCTCGCGGCGGAATGCCTGATGCCCGAATGGGCTGTTGAGAAGCCGGCTCTGAGCCCACGTTTGCCACGGACCGGATAACCATCCTGCGACCGGCGTGGGAAAACTCGCTTTACGCCGTTGAGCCAACTCGGGCGGCAACGACCGAGATGCAACAGCCCGAAGCAACCGCTTCGGACGCAACGTCCGACGTCGATCCAGTTCGGCGGCCGCCAAGTACGGCGTTGCCTCCAGAGGATCGACATCGATCCGAAAATGCGACGGGAGACCAAACGCGAACTCAACCAAGCGATGATCTGTGTACGGAACTCGCGCTTCCAGTGAAGCCTGCATGGTCGCCGTGTCGAGCCTCCCCAGCAGACTTTCCAGGTTCAATCGGTGAAGAACGACTGACTGAGAATGAATCAGCGATGCGTCATCTTCCGACCTGAGATCAGAATCCGTCGCAAACTCGTTCTGATAGAAACTCGCCATCGCTTCGTCGTGGCCGGCGGCGTTCCAGGCATCTTCGTTCAGCAACTGAGGTTTCACAGCCAGCGGAATGAGACTGTTCGCGGCGAAGTAATGATCAACCAGGCTGTTGAACTGGCATCTTCCGTAGGTCGCTTCGAGCGACTTCAGAAATGCTCGCTCGCTCGATGGTTGTCCCGGCCACTGCCCTGCCGCACAAAGACGAGCCAATCGAAAATCTTCAACCGACCAGTGAGGCAACGCGTAACCGCACAAGAGTTCGTCAGCTCCTTCGCCGCCCAGCACGACGCCAACGTCCTGCTTCATTCGTCGAGCGAGCTGGTGGATGATCACGTCACTGGGAGTCGTCAAGGGCAGCGCGGTGTCGCTGACCATGTCGCTCCAGCAGTCGAGGTACGTCTCCGACGACACTCGCACTTCGTCGAAATCAAAACCGGTGTGGCGAGCACAGTTGGCCGCGGCGGAGAAATCGTTGTCTGGCTCGACCTGAGCAGATTCGGCTTCGCCGCCTCCGCAACTTCCCAGCAGTCGACTGTCGTGCGACTCCGAAACGTACGAGGCCAGCATGCTTGAATCGACACCGCCACTAAGAAACATTCCGACCGGCACATCACTGACCAGTCGCCTTTGCGTCGCATCAACGAGGAGCGATTCCAATTCGTTTGCCGCTTCGTCGAAGGTCACGTCGACTGTCGACTTCGTTGGAAAATCCCAGTAACGAGCGATCTGCAACTGTCCCGTGTGCAGGTTCCAATCGAGGTACTCCGCTGGACGTAGTTGGCTGACGCCGCGAAACATCGTCTCGCGCCCCATCGTCGTGCGGAAGGTCGTCAGGTAATGGCTGATGGTCGACCAGTTCGGCTGCCGAACGATGTGTGGATGCTCCAGCAGTGCGGCGACCGTACTGGAAAAAACGAGTTCACCGGCGACCTCTGCAAAGAACAGCGGCTTCACTCCAAATCGATCGCGCACAAGAAACAGACGATTCGCTACGAAATCATAGACTCCGAAAGCAAACATGCCTCGCAGTTTTTGAAGACAGTCGACTCCCCACGTTCTCCATGCGGCAAGCAACGTTTCGGTGTCGCAACGAGTTTGAAATTTCACGCCAAGTTGTTGCAGTTCAGTTCGCAGTTCGCGGTCGTTGTAAAGTTCTCCGTTGTAGACAAGTGCCGCCTGCCCGTCTTCCGAAACGATGGGCTGTGTTCCTGCGGAGAGATCCCGAATCGCCAGTCGCCGATGGGCCAGCGCGACGTTACCTCGCATGAGCAGCCCGGCATCGTCCGGGCCTCGCGCCGTCATTCTGTCGCGCATCGCAACAACTCGTTCACGACCGACCGAAATCGACCGACCACGAGGTGCAATGACGCCAAGAATTCCGCACATGAGAACCCATTCTCCAAACGCACTTTCGAACTGTTCATGACAGCCCACGACTCTGCTATCGGCGGTTACGAACGCTGCTGCGCGACGGGGAAGTGCCTCATCCAGCGATGCGGCGTACGCCTCCGCTCACACGCCAGATGGAATGATCGTGCAGGTTTTGCGGCCGCATAAACGGGGCGATTTGGACATTCCAATTCCCAAAAACGTGCAGAGCGTTAGCGATGCCGTGCGGCTCAATTCTTGATCCGATACGATTCGCCTTCTCCGGCCATTGCACGAATTGCAACGCGGACCGCTTGAATTCAGCCTCGTCTCAAAACATTGTCAGACCGAATCGTTGAGGAAGTCGTGAAACTCAAAGCCGCCGTCGCGGGCACCGGCTTCATTGGCCCCGTCCATGTTGAAGGCCTGCGTCGAGCAGGCGTTGAGGTCGTTGGGATCCTCGGATCGACACCGGAGAATTCTCAACTATCCGCGACTGAATTGGGAATCGAAAAAGCATACGTATCGTTCGATGAAGTTCTCACAGACGCAGACATCGATTGCGTCCATCTGGCAACTCCCAACCGGCTGCACTTCGAACAGGCGAAAGCTTGCATCGCTGCGGGCAAACACGTGCTCTGCGAAAAACCGCTGGCGATGAATTCTGTCGAATCCGCCGAACTGGTCCGTCTGGCTGCAAACGCGAACGTCGCATGCGGAGTGAACTACAACATTCGCTATTACCCCGCTTTGCCAGGAAGCAGCGGACCGAGTTCAAAACGGAACGGTCGGCGACGTTTACCACATAACCGGAAGTTATTTTCAGGACTGGTTATTCCACGAAACAGACTTCAACTGGCGAGTACTCGCAGAAGACGGCGGCGAACTGCGAGCCGTCGCGGACATCGGCACTCACTGGCTGGATCTCGTTCATGCAATCACCGGTTTGGAAGTCGAGGCCGTCTGCGCCGATCTTCTGACCGTCTTCCCTGTCCGAAAGCGACCGACCGGAGGCGTTGAGACATTCAGTGGTAAAACCGACGCACCGGTTTCGACAGAAGCAGTCGATGTGACAACCGAAGACTTCGGCAGCATCATGCTGAGATTTTTCGGCGGAGCACGAGGTAGCGTGCAGGTCAGTCAGGTCGCGGCGGGGCGAAAGAATCGGCTCAGCTTCGAACTGGCAGGAGCAAAACAGGCACTGGCCTGGAACAGCGAGTCGCCGAACGAACTATGGGTCGGCCATCGTGACACACCAAACGAAAGCCTGATCCGTGACCCCGCCCTTGTCGGCAACCGCGCTCGTGGCTCCATCAATTACCCTGGCGGCCACAACGAAGGATTCCCCGACACCTTTAAACAATGCTTCCGCTCATTTTACCAGTACATCGAAACCGGAGACTTCTCGGCACCGCCGACGTTTCCAACCTTCGCTGATGGCCATCGCGAGATCGTTCTGTGCGAAGCGATCTTGAAAAGCCACAAAGAACATCGCTGGGTCGACGTTCCCCCACACTGAATCCGCAACACGATAGCAACCGGAGAATAACTGCCATGATGAAACTTGGATTCGTTAGCGCCATCCTGCCTGAACTTGACCTGAAAAGCGTACTGCAGACTGCGGCCGACACTGGGTACACCTGCGTTGAGGTCATGTGCTGGCCGGTCAGCAAAGCGGAACGTCGTTATGCAGGCATCACTCACATCGACGTCACCGATTTCGGTCAAAGTCAGGCAGACGAAGTCAGCGGGATCGCCGCCGAGGCAGGCGTCGAGATCAGCGGCCTCGGATACTACCCAAATCCTCTGACGCCGGATCGCGAAGAGTCTGAAGCAAGCATCGCTCAGATCCGAAAAGTCATTCAGGCATCGGCGTTACTCGGCATCAACCAGATGAATACTTTCGTCGGCCGCGACTGGACAAAATCGGTCGACGACAATTGGCCAAGATTTCTGGAAGTCTGGCGGCCTCTGATTCAATTCGCCGAAGACAATGGCGTTCGCGTCGGCATCGAAAACTGCCCGATGAGCTTTACGGCAGACGAGTGGCCAGGCGGTAAGAACCTCGCCACAACGCCAGCCATCTGGACTCGCATGTTCAACGACATCTCAAGTAACAGTTTCGGCCTGAACTACGACCCGTCTCACATGATCTGGCAGTTCATGGACTACCTGCAGCCGATGAAGAGCTTCGCCGACAAACTCTTCCACGTTCATGCCAAAGACGTGCGGATGGATCAAGAACGGCTCGATCAGGTCGGAATCATGGCTCACCCGAATGAGTACCACATTCCGAAATTGCCTGGCATGGGCGAAGTCGACTGGGGACGATTCTGCTCGGTACTGACCGACGTCGGCTACACCGGTCCGGTGTGTGTCGAAGTCGAAGACCGAGCCTACGAAGGCACGCTGGAATCCAGAAAGACATCGCTCCGGCAAAGCCATACATACCTGAGAAACTTCATCAGCAACTGACATACCCTACTCATTGCCGAATTGACTGAGCGCGTTCACCGCTGGAGAACTAAAATCATGACCACACTTGTTGCAGGCGCCGACCTCGGCGGGACAACGGTCTCGATCGCCTTGGCGGAATGCGATGGAACGATCGTCGCCGACGCCAAAATACCGACAGACTCGCACGAAGGTCCCGAAGCCGTTCTGTCACGCATTTCGGATCAGGTGCTCGCATTGGCCAAAGAAGCGGGAGGGGCTCCCGCCGCGTTCGGACTCGGCGTACCAGGCCTCGTCGATCTGAAAGCCGGCACGACGAAATTTCTTCCCAACATGCCAACACAATGGCGAGACGTTGAAGTCGCAAAACTGGTCACCGCAAAACTTGGTTGTCCGGTCAAACTCCTGAATGATGCTCGAGCGGCAACCTTAGGCGAACTTCGCTACGGACTCGGCAAAGACATCGACTCGATGGCCATGCTGACGCTCGGGACGGGAGTCGGCGGCGGAATCGCAGTCGACGGGAAGCTCGTTCTCGGTCCGCTTGGTGCGGCAGGCGAACTCGGTCATCAGCGAATCATGCCCGACGGCCCGCTCTGTGGCTGCGGCCAAAGGGGCTGCTTGGAAACGCTCGTCAGCGGCCCGGCTTTCACCGGCGAGGCAGTACGACTGCTGAAAGCTGGCCTCGCCCCTGGACTTCACAAGCTGGTCGACGGCGACATCGGGAAAGTCAGCCCACGAGAAATGGCTCAAGCCGCCCGCGAAGGCGACGAAGTCCTAGCCCAGTCGATAAGACGCCGCGCTGGATACCTGGGAATCGGAGTCGCCAACGTCGTCACGATTCTTCATCCTGACCTGGTCGTTCTTACCGGTGGCGTCGCCGAAATGGGCGACATCCTGATCGACCCGGTCCGCACCGCCGCCCGGAAACACGTCGGGATGTTCCCCACCGAAAACGTTCAGGTCGAAAAATCAGTACTCGGCGAGAAAGCTGGATTATTGGGAACGATCGCTTTGGCTGCAGAGTCCTTGTCAAATTAGTGACTCAATCATTTGTCGCTCCCTGAAAAAACCAACTCGTTCGAATCGGAGTTACGACTACTGTTCAGGAGCGCGGTGTGGCTCAAAAACAGCCTGTCGGGATTGCGAGGCAAGTTCGGCAACGCGACACGTTTCCCGGTAAAGCCATTCCTGCGCGGGCATTTTCAGGCCACTTGATCGTCGCTTTGTTGGGATTTCGTAAGTACCGTCAGTTTGAAGCCGCCGGCCTTTAATGTTGTCTTTAAAGTAGCACTCAAGAATTGCCATCAACCGCTCGCGCGATCGATCTTCTTCGACGGGGACGAGCAGTTCGACTCGGCGATCAAGACTACGTCCCATCCAGTCAGCGCTCGAGATGAAGACTCGATCGTCGCCGCCGTGTCGGAAGTGCATGATACGGGCGTGTTCAAGAAGTCGATCAACGACGCTGACCACTTCGATGTTTTCGCTGAGGCCAGGAACTCCGGGACGCAGGCAGCAGATTCCACGGATGTTAAGCCTTACCTTCACGCCGGCCTGAGACGCGCGATAGAGCAACTCGATCATCTGTGGGTCGACGAGCGAGTTGACCTTGATGGTGATGCCCGATTTCTGTCTCTGTCGTTTGAACTGAATCTCGGCCTCAATCATTTCGGCAAGTCGGTCCCGCAGAGTGATCGGGGCGGCCGACAAACTGTGCATCGTCTGCGGCATCGAATAGCCGGTGACTGCGTTGAAAAATGAGATTGCGTCAGCACCCAGGTTCTCGTTGCAGGTGAGCAGGCTGACGTCACTGTAAAGTCTGGCCGTTGACTCGTTGTAGTTGCCCGTTCCGAAATGTAGGTAGCGTTGAATCCCTTGCGGCTCGCGGCGAACGACGATGCAGACCTTCGCGTGAGTCTTCAATCCTTTGACCCCATAGAAAACCTGGACGCCAGCTTGTTCGAGTGCCTTGGCACCTTCGATGTTGCGGGCTTCGTCGAAGCGAGCCTTCAGTTCGATGATCACCGTGACGTGTTTTCCCTTTTCAGCGGCACGTGCCAGCGCTGCAAGGATCGGGCTGTTTCTGCTGGTTCGGTAAAGCGTTTGCTTAATGGCTAGAACGTCCGGATCGTCGGCGGCCTCTTCGACAAACCGGACGACCGGATCAAAACTGTCATACGGGTGGCAAAGCAAGACGTCCTGACGCTCGATCGTCTCAAAGATGCTTTCCGTCGAATCGACCATCGGGGACGCCAGCGGTGGCCAGTCTTCGAATCGGTTGCCTTCACCTGAGCCGGCATCCGCTACCTGAAAGAAGTGCGTCAGGTCGAGCGGGCCGGGAATGCGATAAACGTCTCGCTGAGTTACGCCGAGACTATCTGCCAGAAATTGCGTCAACTGTTTGGACGCATCGGCGGCAATTTCGAGCCGAGCGAAGTCACTCTCACGTCGTGCAACCAGAAGTTGCTTCATCTCTTCGAGAAGATCGCCCGCGAGGTCTTCGCGGATGGCCATATCTGCGTTGCGAGTCGTTCGAAACGCCACGCACTCAAGCACCGTCTCTTTCGGGAAGAACTCAGAGATAAATCGTTCGACCAATTCTTCCAGAAGTACGAACGAGTAAGTCCCCTCAGATGGAAGCGTGACAAATCGAGTCGGAATTCTTCCAAATGGCAAGACAACGTAGCGAGTCTCGGTCTCATCGCTGTCTTTCGCTGGACGCTCCAACCGAACGCACATGCTGATAGTGTTCCCGGTTAGCGTCGGGAAACTTTCGGGCGATTCAACTGCTAGTGGAGCAACAAGCGACACAATCTCGTCGTTGAAAACCTGCTGAACGAATTGCGTTTGCTGTGCCGACAGATCGTCCATGCGGAGTCGCTGGATGCTGGCTTCGGCCAGTGCGGGTTCGAGCTGTTCGAGGTAGCACTGATACTGGTCCCGAGTCAGTTCGTGAGCCCGTTGACTGATCGCTGCGAGTTGCTGGTTCGGCGTCATCCCGGCCGGGTCTTTGGTCTTGCTTCCGCGAGCGTACAGAGTCTGCAAGCCACCGACCCGGACCATGAAAAACTCATCCAGATTCGACGCGGTAATGGCCAGAAACTTCAGGCGTTCCAGCAGCGGAAGCGACTCGTTCTGTGCTTCTTCGAGCACTCTCTGGTTGAACTCAAGCCAACTCAGTTCTCGGTTAAGAAATCGACGATCAGATTCTGGCATAGTGATTTATTGGTTGGTTCGAGTTTCGAATAACTCGAAAAGTTGGATTTAATCAGACTCGTTCTCGACGCATCAGCACGGAAAGTCCGTACGTTTCTTCAAACAACTGCGCCGTCTGCTTCAACGCGATCTGTTCCAGCGAAAGATCGTCAACGCCAGGCACAGTGATAATCAGGCGATCTTTCTGAACGGCGCACGTGAAGTCTCGGATTCGCTGGCTGTAAGAACGATCGAGTGCGTCTGCGACTCTAAGAATCGACGCGAGTTTTGAAACGACGACCCGATCCTGTCGCGATAAGTTTGAGTAGCCGGTGTGCGTCGGTTTCGGAGAGGCTCGACGATGGTAACGAGCGACCAGCGCGACAATCTGCAGGTCGAGCTGACTGAGGCCGAACAGTTCGCTGTTCTGAATGAGATAAAGTGAGTGCTTGTGGTAGGCCGAAATGCTGACGAACGTGCCGATTTCGTGAAGGACCGCAGCAAGTGTCAGCATGACTCTGGCTCGAGCGTCCAGTCGGTGATGTTTCTGCAAAGCGTCAAACAACATCCCGGACAGGTCGGCCACGTGCTTCGCATGGCGTTTGTCAAAACCGTACTTCGAGCCGAGGTCAATGGCTGAGCTGATAACATGGTCGCGGAAGTCGCCGCTCCAGATGTCGTCACTGGCCAGCTCGGTTAAGAGACCGTCTCGCAGATTGACGTCGGAAACTCGAATCTGATCAGCGTTAAGACGCTGCGCGATGTTGGCCATCGTGAGCAAAGCTGGGCCGAGCGTTTCCGCGTCGGGAAATGTCAGCCGATAATCGTGTACCAGTTCGTCGACGGACAGCGGCAACATTTGATTAACGAAATCCTGCAGCGTGTCGATCGGAATCGTTGCCAGAGAATTCTCGTCACCTTCCGGAGCAAGTTTCTTCGCCGCAAATCGGAAGTCGCCGCCGAGGGCAATCAGTTCAGTCGTGAGACCGTCGTCAGTTCGAACTTGCTGCAACGCCTGACCGACGAATCGATCGATCTGATTCTCGAGAAACTCGCGTTCTTTGCGGATCGGAGTTTTCAGCGACTCCATCATTTTCCGCAGTCGCAACGATCCCAGACTACAAGTATGAGAAAACGTGACCTGTCCGTTTTCGACGACGAGAAATTCTGTATTGCCGCCTCCCACTTCAACAACAAATGATCGCGCGGCCGCCAACTGCGGGTCCGCCTTCAGCGTTGGTTGCACGCCAAGAAATGTAATTCGCGCGACTTCGGATTCGTCGAGAACTTCAACCTGAATTTGCGTGGCAATATAAATTCGATCGAGAAAAACCAGCCGATTTTGCGCTTCTCGCACAGCACTGGTCGCCACACATCGCAACTGGTCGTCGTTGATGATTTCGTACGAATCGAGCACGACACGGTAGCTGCTCAAAATCCGAACGCAGTCTTCGATCGTGGAGCGACTGATCTTTCTCTCTGTGAATGTGTCTTTGCCAATCGCCACCGCCTGAGAAAGCGTTTCAACCGTACGGGTCAGGCCGTCGTCCGTGATTTCGCCGATCGCCATGCGGATCGCGCTGGTCCCGATGTCAATAACAGCAACCAGCCGGGGCGGTGCTGAGGAAGCATCGTTACCGGAGGGGATAAGTTCAGGCTGCTTGTGACGTGTGCTCATAGAGGGAGGCGGAATCAGGTTCGGCAGCAAATGCCGGAAACGGGGGAAACTCACGAGCCGAGGACAGCGGCGCATACCCTAAAGTCTGCTGATGCCAAATCCTGCGTCAATGGCTGCGTGTTAAGATTCTATTAGCCGTCACGCATTCTTCGTCTTCAGAGTATGCCGCGCCCACGCCGCAGCTCCCTGGACGGACGCATAATCGCCAAGACTCGCAACTTTGACTTTGAATGTATCCCGGTAGCAAGCCAGCGCTCGCTTTCGAGCTGCCGCGACAACGACGTCTGAGTAGAGGTCTGGCAATGCTTCGACGAGTCCGCCGCCGAGAAGGATGACATCCGGATTGAGAAGATTCACAAGAGACCCAGCCGCCGTTCCCAAGTGGCGGGCGGCAGCTCGGACGATGTCTTCAACCGTTTTATCACCCGCTTTAATCGACGCCGCGAGTGCGCCGCTCTTGATATTCGAAACGTCAGTACCGATTTCTTCTTTCAGATGCGGAGCCTGGCCTCGGTAGGCGGCAGCCGCTGCGTGCGAGGAAATTGTCAGCCGACTTGCGACGGCTTCCAGACAACCTCGACGCCCGCAGCCGCAACGAGGTCCGTCAGGTACGACTCGCATGTGTCCGACTTCGAAGCATGACAGCCGCGAGCCACGGAAGATTTCTCCGTCAATGACGCATCCGCCGCCGATGCCTGTCCCTGGAAACAGGCCGACCACGCACCGAGCATTCTTCGCGGAACCAAAACGAGATTCGCCATAGACTCCGGCATCGACATCGTTCATCAGAACTGCCGGGCAGCCAAACTCTTTTTGGAGCTCCTTCTGAATCGGCACGTCCTTCCAGCCAAGGTTGGGCGTATCGAGCACGACTCCATCGATCACGTCCAGCGGCCCCGGAGCTCCGATTCCAATCCCGGCAACCTGATCGGCGGACACATCAGCGTCTTCCAGAGCTTTTGTGATTACGCCAAGAACCCGCTCGACGCCCGCTTCGCTGCCCTCGTGTCCCTTTGTCGGCTTGCGTTTTTTGCCGAGCAGCTTGAAGTCACTGTCGTAAACCGCCGCCAGCATTTTTGTGCCACCAAGGTCAAAGCCGACCCAATGGTTCTTCTCTTTGTTCTTACCTGTCGCTTCAGTGCTCATGACGCCTCCGTTGCTATCCACGCGCGACGACAGCGGAATCCACATCGCTGCAATAAGCCTCGCACGGGCCAAACGAAATGTCACTCCTTCGGCCATTTTTTGAAAGCGACATGCCTCGAATTGTTCGACTTGATTGATCCAATGAGTGTTCAAGCAGCATGAAAACGAAAACAGCCCCGGAACATTTCCGAGGCTGCATTCAGATCCCACTTCAAGCTTTTGCTTTACACAGATGCGGTTGGAGCAGATGCGGGAGTCGGCTCCGGCAGCATTGATCCACCGCTGTAAGCAGCCATGCCGTGCTCGCTGACGTCCAATCCTGCGACTTCATCTTCTTCAGAAGCTCGCAAGCCGATCGTGGCTTTGATCACTGAGAACAGGATGAAACTGACTGGGAATGCCCAGGCAAAACCTGCTCCAACACCAATCGCCTGTGTGACGAGCTGTCCAGCTCCGCCACCCGAAAACAGGCCAACTCCATTTGCCCACAGGCCGATTGCCAGCGTTCCCCAGGCACCGCAGACGCCGTGAACAGAAACCGCTCCGACAGGATCGTCGATGCCAATCTTTTCGATAAACAAGCAGGAGAAGACAACCAGGACTCCGCCGATGGCGCCAGTCAGAGCAGCCATCGTTGGAGACATGATGTCGCAGCCAGCCGTGATGGCCACGAGTCCGGCGAGAGCACCGTTGAGAGCAAAGCTCGTATCCGGCTTCTTGAACAGAATCCAAGACATGATCATTGCAGTGATAGCTCCGGCACAGGCCGAAAGATTCGTCGTGACCGCGATGTAAGCCATGTCGGCTCCAACAGCCGTCGTGCTGCCCGGGTTAAACCCGAACCAGCCGAGCCACAGGATGAAGACGCCGAGACCAGCCATTGGGATGTTGTGTCCAGGAATTGGTTGCGGCTTGCCTTCGCTGCTGTACTTGCCTTTTCGAGCTCCGATGACAATGGCACCAGCCAGTGCAGCCCAGCCACCGACTGAGTGAACGACGGTCGAACCTGCAAAGTCCAGGAAGCCCATGCCTTCCAACCAGCCAGCTCCGGTTCCGCCAACAAGACCGTTCCAGCACCAGCTACCGAAGATCGGGTAGACGATGACGCAGATGCCGATCGAGTAAGCGAGGTAGCCGACGAATTTGGTTCGCTCAGCAACAGCACCACTGACGATTGTCGCAGCCGTTGCGGCGAACACCGTCTGGAAGATGAGGAACGCCCAGCCAAAGCCTTCTGAAGAGAAGTCTGCCGCTGCTGCCGCTTCGCTGCTGGCATCAAAGAAGAACAGGTTGGTTCCGATGAAGCCGTCGGTGATCCCAAACATGACACCGAAGCCCAGTGCCCAGAAGGCGAGCGAGCCGATGGAGAAGTCCATCAGGTTTTTCATCAGAATGTTGCACGCGTTTTTCGCTCGCGTGAACCCGGCTTCGACCATGGCGAATCCGGCCTGCATGAAGAACACCAGGAACGCTGCCAGGCAGGTCCACAGGATGTTTGAGTTTTCGCCGTTCTCTGCAACTGCTGCCGCAACGCTTTCAAGTGTCGGTGCGGCTTCTTCTTCGGCCTCTGCGACAGTAGCCTCTTCCATTGTCGCCGCTTCTTCAACTGGTGTTTCTGTGGAGACTTCTTCTGTTGGTGAGACTTCTTCTGTTGGTGTGGCATCTTCTGTTGGTGTGGCATCTTCCTGAGCAACAACGGTGGTTGCTGGCAGAAGCGACGTCGCTGAAATTGTCAGCAGCGCGAGCATCACGCTCCATAAACTAAAATTGCCTCGTCGAATTCTCGTCAAACTGGTCATCGCAAATCGGCCTTTCGAAATCGCTGAATGTTTCGGGGTTTGTCTTGATGGAGCCTGTCAAAGCTCAAAAGCATCGCGGTCTTCCTGAATGCGATGCGGGATTGTCGACGAAACACCGTTTTGCAATTCGCGTGCCCAAATGAAAACTTGCCGCCGATTCGCTTGGCTGGAGCCGCTTATGACGCCTAAATTTGCACATATTGCCTTGCACATGGCTCACGACTTGCAGCACACGTGCTGAGAACGTCAGCATGACTGCCTGCTTTTTGCACGAAGTCCGGTCACTCGTGCCTGGCATTTCCGCAGAGCCACCTTGAGACTACGATCAGCAAAGCCATGACACAGAAGACTCTCAAATCGTTTCAGCTCGGCGAGACGCTCGGCGTCGGCACTGTGGGTACGATCCGTCGAGCCGTCGATCGCGTTAACCGCCGAGAAGTCGCACTGAAGATTCTGCAGCCGGCTGTTTCTCAGGACGAAACCATCCGACTGCGTTTCGAACGGGAGATCGAGGTTCTGCATAAACTCGATCATCCAAACGTCGTGGCATGCTACGACCACGGCCTTGATGGCGATCGGCTGTTTTACAGCATGGAGATCGTTCGTGGCGGCACGGTTAAGCAGCTTCTTAAGAAACGCGGAAAGCTGCGGATCGAAGAGGCACTGGAATGCGGATGGCAGCTCTGTTCGGCTCTGCAATACATACATAATCACGGCATTGTGCATCGCGATCTGAAACCTTCCAACATTTATCTCAACCGCACAGGGCTTATCAAACTCGGTGATTTCGGCATCGCATTAGACACTGGAGCCACTGAAATCACCGATCAGGGGCTGACCGTCGGCTCGTACCTCTACATGGCTCCTGAGCAAATTCGTGGCGAGCGGTCGATGTCTGGGCAGTCTGATCTTTACGCAGTTGGTTGCCTGCTCTTCGAACTGGTAACAGGCAAGCCGCCATACGAAGGACGCAACTTCGCCAGAATCTTCGATCAGCATTTAAGTGCCGAGCCGCCTTCGGCTCGCGAGCGCGTTGCCGAGTGTCCCGAAGTCCTCGACGACTTAATCCGAAGCCTGCTGAGTAAAGATCCGGACGACCGTCCGATTAACGCCCGGAGCGTTCAGGGAGTACTCGCCGAAACCCTTTCGGAGATCGTCGGTCCGCAGGTGATCGACACGCTGAAACACTGCCATCAGACGGGATCTCGACGCCTGGCGCGTCTGATATCGCCCGAACCGCTGACCACCAACGACGTCTCGTGGAAGCAGCTTGGCATTGCCGCAGCATCGATCGTCGGGCTGATTGCCGCAGCAGCCGCACTAAGATTCTTCGGCGGGATGTAGCACCGATTCGCGGCCCCAGCTCCGTCGCCCATTATTTAACTCAGTCGTTTTAAGAAGGCGTATTTCACGGCTGAAGTGAAATGCCTCCGTGCTTCGAATTCGAGCGGAACTGCCACCACACTGCGCATGACCTCGGCAGTCTCCGAGCCCGCACGTCGCCCGTTCGTACGAAAATGAAAGGCGGCCAGTAGCCGCTCAGCGTGTGGTGACCGTTGTTCTCACACGAATTCCGAATCGCCGTTCGCAATTGGTCCGGAGATTGCTTTGTCGTTGGATGGCGGACTTTCCGCAGACAAACTCGACGATGGTTTTCGGAGTGTGAACGGACAAATGAAACGAGTCATCGTTCAGATTCTGCCAGCTGATACCCACTCGGCCGACCAGGCAACTAACGCATCCAATAATCCGGATACGGAACCGGAAGTGATCCCGATTAACGGTGGTTCGCGATCGCCCGCGGCAAAAACTCACGATGACGATAACAATGGAGTCCGACTCGAAGCGGTTGTTTCTGCCGAACGGGCACGGACCGTCGTTGACACGGTCCTCAATGTGAATGAGCTGGCAAATGTTGATTCGTTTGATCGGTTGGTCGATCTGTTGATTCAACGCGAGCTGGCAAATGACGAATCAGGTCAGTTGTTTCATCGAGTGATGTCGAGCGTGGAAAAAGCTCTCGTCGAAAAGGCGTACGTCGAGTGCGGGCAGGTGCAGACTCGGACTGCTGAACGGCTCGGCGTCAATCGAAACACGATTCATAAAAAGCTGTTGAAACACGAACTGCTCGATCCAGAAGACGAGGAGCTCAACGCTCGACAGGACGTGCTCGTCGAAAAACGAAAGTGTGTTTGAACGCGATTTGATTGAGACACTTGCGAAGTGGCCAACTCAACTGCGGCAATTCAGGCGGAATTAGAAAAGGCAAGTGCGATGATGGTTCTGGAGTCGATCGAAAACATGACTGCTGAAGAAGAATTCTCCGCAGCAGAACTCGATCGAATCGCCGAACAGTTGGATCCTCCGTCGCACGCGCTGACCGAGATGGTTCGCCGCGTCGCCAACAAACTGGAACTCGACGTCTGCTCGATCTACGTTCTGGAAGCAGACCGTCAGCATCTTTGCCTGGCCGCGACGATGGGACTGAATCAGTCCAGCGTCGGGCACGTCCGAATGAAAATCAGCGAAGGTCTTGCAGGACTTGTTGCCGAGCAATTGAAGTCGGTGTCGGTTGCGGCAGCTTCCAAACATGCTCGATTCAAGTATTTCCCGGAAGCCGGCGAGGAAAAATACAGCAGCTTCCACGGCTTGGCACTCTGCGACGAAGATCAACTTCAGGGAGTGCTCGTCGTGCAGACTGTCGAAGCTCGCGAGTACTCAGGCGAAGAAGTTGAACTGGTCAGTGCATTCGCCGAAGCGATCGTCCCCTATGTCAAACGTTGCCGACTGGTTGAATACATCAACGGCTGACGGCACTTCGTTCGGCATTGCATTGCCGATGTCACAGACACGAAACGTCGGATGATCGAGGATCGTCGACAACGCAGCCGCTGTGAAGTTGACCGTTCATCGCAGATTCCCGCCAGGGGCCGGGAGCGTCGAAGAAGTCTTTCCGCATCTCCATATCGGTGATCAAGACCCCGGATCGATGAACCGGGAGCTGACCGGTGATGTGTCCGTCAGGCTGAACGGCAAAGCTTCCCCACCGTGATGGTCGAGCGGTGCTATTGTTGGCGCTGATCCAGAAGTGGTTCTCGGCAGCGCGACACGACATCGTTGACGGAACGATCGTCTTCCAGATGTTGTAACGTTCGTCGTCGACGACCGTCTGCCGAGCGTTATGAAAGCCTTGAAAAATGATCTGGACTTTCTCGCGTTTCAGGTCGCGGTACAGCTCGGGGAATCGATAGTCGTAGCAAATGAGAGCTCCACAGGTGATGCCCTTGATGCGGAAAACACAACTACGATTGCCGGGCGAATAGTGCTTCAAGTCGAAAGTCGGTGTTCGCCCGTCGGTGCCCGTGCAGAATCGTTTGTCATAGCGGTTAACGATCTTGCCGCGGTCGTTGATCACGTAGACCGAGTTGTGCGGCTTGTTGCCATTCGACAACTGATGAGTCGACCCAAGCAACACCCACAGCTTCAGCTCTTTCGCCCGCTGCTGAATGTCTCGAGTTGCCGCCTTGAGCGATTCCCAATCCAGCGATGCGATGTCCGGAAACTCGACGCCCGCATAGCCAGACAAAGCACATTCCGAAACGTGAGCGACGTCTGCCCCGTCGGCATGAGCCCGGTCCATCAACCGCAGGACTTCTTTCCGATTGTGAGCGATGTCTGGCTCAACAGAAAATTGACAAGTCGCAACTCGCAGAGATTTCACCGCAGACTCCAGTCGAAGCGGATGTGGCTATTCGTCAGAACAAACTATGCGGAATGCGGTCATAAGGTCCCAGTCGCTCAATGAACGATAGTGCCTGTTCAATGCTGGGGATTCTGCCCAGTTCTCATGTCGGCAAATTTGGGGATCATTGCGTATTACATGCTGGCCGAGGGAATTAGTGTCTGCAGTAATTTCGGCTGCGGGAGAGAACGCCAAGGCATGTGGGCTCTCATAGAATTGATCGATCTCGCCATTATCGATCATCGAGTCGTATTGATCTTCGGGATACAATTTGTATTCCACGATTGACGCGGCGAGCCATTCAGCTTCGGTTGGGAGTCGTACTCCTGCCCATTCACAGAACGCGATGGCATCGCGAGGACTCAAGCAGAATGCTGTTTCGGAAGTTAGCTTCTCGGTAGCAACATGCCAGACAAGTTCATTGTCCAATAAATTCTTTGAGTCTTGTTGCTCGGCAATTGTGATGTGACCAGTGGCGGATTGAAAAACCTGATAAAGTCCAATTGTCACGCATTCTCTGGAGATCCTAAACGGCGGAACCGTGATGGCAGTGCCGTCCTCAAATTTGGCGCGCCGATCGAGAACGGCGATTGTATCGATAGCAGAAAGAACTTCGGGACGAGGCTTCATTGGTCGGCAATTGGCGGGCTACCGCATCCGTACGAGACAAGTTTTAAGAGCGGCTCTTTCCGCTGCGATCGTACATCCGGTGGGTTGACGTCTGCATCCGCCTGAAGAGTGAAAGCACATAGAGCTACGGAGCGTGCCAAATATTTAACCCATCACTTCATCGATTGGGGTCGGGTCGCTGACGAGGTGTGAAGGGCGGCCTTGTGGCGTGTAGTAGACCTTGTCCGGATCGATGCCGAGTTTGGTGTAGATTGTCGAGACGAAGTTTTCCGGTGAGAGAACTCGTTCGACGGCTGAGTAGCCGTTTTTGTCGGTGGCTCCGACGACGACTCCACCGGGTGTTCCGCCGCCGGCCATCAGGACCGACATGGCATTCGCCCAGTGATCTCGGCCCGCTTTGGTTTGTCCTGACAGCGTGGAGATTTTCGGTGTTCGGCCAAACTCGCCCAACGCGATAACGAGTGTTGAATCGAGCATGCCGCGTTCATCGAGATCTTCGATCAGTGTGGCAACCGAGTTGTCCCATTTCGGCAGCCGCGTCCCGAGTGCGCCGAACAGGTTGCTGTGAGAATCCCAGCCGCCATCGTAGACCGTCGTGAAGGGGACTCCGGCTTCGACGAGACGTCGTGCCAGCAGACAGCGTTGCCCGAAGGAATCTCGACCAAAGCGTTCGCGGACTTCGTCGGGTTCTTTGTGAATGTCGAAAGCTTCCTGAGCAGCCGGTGAGGTGATCAGGTTGAAGCCCTGGCGGTAATACTCGTCGAGGGCCAGGACAGGGTCACCGGCAGCTTCTTCGTTAATTCTCGGTAACTTGTCGACCAGTTTGCGAAGGCCGGATCGATTGTGGAAACCGTCTGAGGTCAGGCCCTTGGGGAGCGCGACATCTCGCACGCGGAAACTCGACGAATTCGGATCGTCGCCGACGACGAACGGAGCGTACTTGGCTCCGAGGAAATTCGGCCCGCCTGACCGAGACATCCGGGCAAGCGAAAAGTAAGCCGGCAGGCCGTCGCCTTTGCCGAGTTCTTTGGCGGCGACAGAGCCGATGCTTGGGTGGAAGCTGACGAACGCTCCACAGCCAACCGGAATTCGCGGCGGAGCACCGGTCATCATGTAGTGGTTGCCGGCGCCGTGATTTCCCTGATTATGGCGAATCGAGCGGATCATCGAGAAGCGGTCGTTGATCGACGCCAGCTTCTTCATGTGCTGCGAGAAATGAACGCCCGGCAGCTTCGTCGCGATGGGTTCAAACTCTCCACGGATCTCGGCCGGCGCATCCGGTTTTGGATCGAACGTCTCGAAGTGAGTCGGTCCGCCGTCCATCCAGATCAGGATGCAGTTCTTCGCCGTCGGCGCGATACTTCGAACCGAGTCTGCAGTCAGCCCCTGATGCCGCAACGCGTTGACCAGGCCGGTACCGAAAAAACCGCCGAGGCCCAGCTTAAGGCAGTCTCGACGCGTTGTTCCTTCGCAATTCTTCCAGATGCCCATCGAGCAATCCTGTCGTTAAACCGTTGAAATCTGTGTTCGCGAGAGTCGTGCGAAATCGAACTCATCAGTATCAGATTCCGCGGGAAACACCGCAAGGCTGTTCCAGTCAGACCGTTACTCATCGCGTATACCAAACGCGGATGAACTGGTGCCAGGTCGAATACGTCTTTCCTGAAGTGTCAATCGACACGTCGGTAGTTCCTTCTTCATCCCAGACATTCGGCAGGACGACAGTCTCAACATTCAAGACCTTCTGTTCACGGCCAACCATGAATGAGTTTGCCGCTTTGAGCGCCTCGTTAAAAGATTCGTACTGGGCACTGCTAAAGAAGCCGGGGCCTGAAATCTGCTGAGGGATGAAATCTTCGTAAGCAATCATGGCGACATCCTTGTTGAACGAAATTGACTGCAGAGCTGATCGGGAATCCTGGAGCGGGCGATCAGGCTGCGACTGGCAAAGTTGAACGAGATTCTGGCAGCTCGGACCGTAGACAATTGCTGCCTGCCAGACCCGCATATTCAAAAAAGTCGTTGCAAAACTGATTTCTTCGTTCAACATCATTCCTTACCAGCCCGACCTCCGGGTACCGCGACTGTACTGAAAAAAGGCGGCTAATCGACGGGACATCGAATGGTCGAGTCCCGGCGCTTTCAAATCCGTGTCCAGCGTGGCTGTTCTGCTTCTCACAAAAAGGCTCATCCGACTTCGACGAATCAATCGCGCACGGCCAACGGATTTTCTCTGAAAGACTCTCACCTCTTCAGGAAGGACGCAGCACGTGGCAGATTACAAAACGAAGGACATTCGCAACCTTGCCCTTGTGGGGCATGGGCATTCCGGGAAGACAACTCTCGCCGACCTTTTGCTGTTTAAGGCCGGAGTGAATTCCCGAGCTGGTTCTGTTGATGACGGCTCCAGCCTGCTCGATACCGACGACGAAGAGAAAGAACGGAAGTCGTCCATCACGTCTTCTGTTTGCCATCTGACTCACAAAGGTAAGCGAATCAACATCGTCGACACGCCGGGCTATCCGGATTTTCTCGGGCAGGTCGCCGGCGCTCTGGAAGCTGTCGAGACGGCGGCGATCATCGTCAACGCGTCGGCCGGAGTTGAAGTCAACACTCGACGCACTTTCGACATGGCAGGCGAGTTCGGCCTCGGTCGGATCATCATTCTGAATCGGCTCGGCCAGGAAAACATCGACTTCGACCGAGACCTCGCGGAACTGCAGGATGTCTTCGGCAGCCACTGCATCCCCATCAACGTTCCCAACCAGGTCGGAGCCGGCTTTAGTTCGGTCGTCAAAGTTCTGGAGCCAACCGGACCGGGAGTTGTTGATCCGTCGTCATTCACCGACGAACTGCGAGACTGCATTGTCGAAGCCGATGACGAACTGATGGAACGCTACATGGAAACTCTGGAGCTGACTCCGGACGAGTTTCGAGCTGGCATTCCCAAAGCGGTCGCGGCCGGAACGCTGATTCCCATCTTCTGCGTGAGCGGAAAGCGTGACATCGGCGTCGATGAGTTGCTCGACGGAATGGCCGGACTTTGTCCATCTCCAGAAGATATTCCTCGTCGAGCCGAGGACGGAACGGCGATCACCCCGGATCAAAGCGGCCCATTGGTTGCCCAGGTTTTTAAGACTCGCATCGACCCGTTCGTCGCGCGGATGAACTACGTCAGGGTTTTCTCGGGAACATTGAAACATGATAGCTCCGTCAACGACGTAACAACGGGCAAGCCGGTCAAGATCGGTGCGTTGAACGAAGTTCAGGGCAATCAACTATCGACGGTTTCGGAAGCGATTCCTGGAGACATCGTCGCGGCAGTCAAGGTCGAAGGCCTGCATACCTCAGATTCACTCGGCGATGTGAAGATGACGCCGATTAACTTTCCGAAACCGATGGTTGGCTGGGCGGTCGAGCCGAAGACCAGCTCCGACCAGCAGAAGATTTCGGGAGCACTCGCGAAAATCGTCGAGGAAGATCAGACATTTTCGATCACGCGCGAAGAGCAGACGCACGAAATGGTCGTGCATGGCATGAGCGAGTTGCACCTTCAGATCCTGATGGACCGAGTGCAGAAACGCGACAAGGTCAACATCGAGCATCACGCGCCGAAGATTCCGTACCGAGAAGCCTGCACCGGCGAGGGCGAAAGTTCGTACCGGCACAAGAAGCAGTCGGGTGGGTCTGGCCAATTCGCTGAAGTTCACATGAAGGTCTTCCCGCTGCCACGGGATATCGATCCGGACGAGTATTTCACCAAGGCGCGCTTCGAACACCTTCGAGAGTACCACTACGATCCGGAATTGAACTTCGCCTTCCTCGATTGCGTGTCGGGCGGTTCGGTTCCGAATCAGTTTATTCCGGCCGTCGAGAAAGGCGTCCGCGAGCGGATGACCAAAGGAGTTCTCGCCGGCTACCAGGTTCAGGATTGCGTTGCCGTTCTACATTTCGGGAAGGACCACCCGGTCGACAGCAACGAAACGGCTTTCAAGATGGCGGCGAGCATTTGCTTTCGGGACGTCTTTCAGAAGTCCCATCCAGTTCTGCTGGAGCCGCTCGTGCATATCGAGATTACGATTCCCGCGGAGTATCTGGGAGATGTCACGTCGGACCTGACGACTCGCCGCGGCCGAATGGAAGGCATGGTTACGGCACCGGGTGGTTATACCGTCGTGAAGGGATTCGCTCCGCTGTCGGAAATCCAGGATTACTCCCGACAACTTTCCAGCATCACGGGCGGCCAGGGTTCGTACATGACAGAGGTCAGTCACTACGAAGTCGTGCCGATGCACGAGCAACAGAAGATCGTCGCGGAAGCAAATCGTAATCCTGAAGAAGCCGCTCACGCGTGAGTGATGAGTCGCAACGCGTGACAGGCGGAAACTCGGCACACCTTTAGTTAGGTTTACAGCCCGATCTGAGATTCAGGTCGGGCTGTTTTTCTTCCAACCCATTCTCTCGCGAAGTCCGAAGGCCGACCAATGCAAATCTCTGCTGTTTCCATGTGGCTGGTCGAAGTTCCACAAATTGAACCAATCGCTCCGTATCGATCCCACATTCGGACCAGTTCGACCACGACCAAAGCGATCACAAGGATCAACACGAATGAAGGCGTCAGTGGCTGGGGGGAATGCAATCTCAACTTCCTGCCCGGTCTCGATCTCGGACGAATGAGAAAAGACGCAACCGAGTGGTCGATCGGTCGCGACCCGTTGAACATCGCTCTGTTCCATCTTGAATGTCCGTTCGAGTCTCGACTGAAAGCCGGGCTGGAACTCGCGTTGTGGGACATCGCCGGCAAAGCGGCCAACATGCCGGTTGCCCAACTTCTTGGCGGAGTCATTCGAGAAGAGATCGAACTCGCCGCCTGCATGGGAATTCAGACTTACGAACGCGCTGGCGAGATTGCTTCCCTGTACGTCGAACAGGGTTATACGACGTTGAAGACGAAGGCCGGCTCGGACGCTCAGGAAGACTTCGACATGGTGCGAGGCATCCGCGATGCCGTTGGTGATAAACTGAAACTAAGGATCGATCCAAACCGAGCCTACTCGCCGCAACAGGCTGCCGACCTTGCGAAGAAGCTTGAAGACTACGACTTGGAATACTTCGAGCAGCCGATTCCTGCCGAACCGCTCTCCGATGCGAAATGGCTGCGAGAGCAAACCACGGTCCCGATCGCTCTGAACGAAAGTGTCGTCGGCCCCGACACCGTCTCGAAAATTTTCCTCGCGGACGCCGCATCGCACATCCTGCCGGACACTCATATCGCTGGTGGAATCCTTCCGTGCGTCAAGATTGGCCACCTCTGCGAAGCGGCCGACATCCCGTGCATCATGCACTGCGGCCACGACCTCGGCCCAAAGACGGCGGCCATGTTGCACATCGCGGCGGCCTGCCCTTCGTACTCGCTGGCCAACGACTGCACCTACTTCGGACTTGCCGACGACATTATCAAAGAGCCGTTTACGATTCAGAATGGTCGGATGAAAGTCCCGACTATTCCGGGCCTGGGATTCGAAGGCGACGTTGAAAAGTTGGAGCATTACTCGATCGCGTAGCCGGTATTCCAAACGCTGAAGTCCGAGGCCAACTGGGGATAAGCTTGCGAGGCCCCGGAGTGCGCACTGCATCGACCAGTGGCCCTCGAATAGTGCGGCAACTAGAGTGCTCGCTCGATTGCTGATTTAAAACTTTCAATGATTGACGAGTACTGCCGGTGCGAATTGCCGAGCTCATTGCCTACCACGTTCAGATTCCGCTGAAGACAAAGATCCAACACGCCTCGTACACGCGGCGGATGACGGATTCGGTCGTCGTTCGATGCCGGCTTAGCGACGGAACAGAAGGCTGGGGCGAAGGGCTTCCTCGTGAGTATGTAACCGGCGAAACGATCGATTCTGCATTCGAACTGCTCCGGGCCACTCCGTTAGCTCAACAGCTTGGCGAAGATCTGAAAAGTCCTGAAGCGGCGATCGAAGTCTGCGAGAAATTTGAACTGACTCGACCGGAAGCCGACCCTCGAAACTGTTTCGGAAACTCAATTCGATGCGCGGTCGAATTGAGCATTCTTGACGCCGTTTGTCGTGCGTCGGAAGTTCCGCTCTCGGCAATCACTTCACTATTCGGACCTGCTGTCGGTATCAGAAATTCACAAGACAAGGCTCAGTACAGCGCGGTCATCACCTCCAGTTCGCCGGTCAAGCAACGTATCAAATCGTTTCTGATCAGGCTGCACGGGTTTCATCAGACCAAGGTAAAGGTCGGAGTCGCGGGTGTTGACGACCAAGTTTCTTTGCGAAGAATTCGCGGCCTGGTCGGTCCAAAGATGGACATCCGCATCGATGCCAACGAAGCGTGGACGTGCGAAAATCTGGAAGCGAAGTTCGAGCCTCTTGCAAAATTCAAAATCACGTCGATCGAACAGCCGGTTCATCACAAGGAAGTCGACGGTCTCGCGACGCTTTGCCCAAACATTGCCGCACCGATCATGCTCGACGAGTCACTTTGCAGCGTGGAAGACGGTCAACGTGCTATCGAATCCGGAATTTGCGACCTCTTCAATATTCGGATTTCGAAGTGCGGCGGTTTCCTGAATTCACTCAAGATCGCCGCGACGGCACACCAGGCTGGGCTTGGATATCAACTCGGCTGCCAGGTCGGCGAGACCGGAATCCTCAGCGCCGCCGGTCGGCACTTCGCAACGAGCGTTGGCGACATTCGCTATCTCGAAGGAAGCTACGATTCGTTCCTCGTTAAGGAACGACTGACCCACGAAAATCTGACGTGGGGTCGTCGGGGAATTGCTCCCGCATTGGCTGGCCCGGGGCTGGGGGTTTCAATCGATGAGGCTGCTCTGAAACGAGTGACGATTTCGGAAGAGCACTTTACGATTGCAACGCATTCGTAGGCTGGGAGACTTCGTCAGGCGGAGCTTGACCTACTCAACCGTCGGCACCACGGGAGGGGTTGGATTAAAACCGAGGACGGCGTACTCGAAACGCGAGCGGCCGCTTTGGTCGGTTCGCATTCGTTCGGCCACAACGGGCAGGCCATCAACGGCTGCCTCGTAAACCGATGCTTTCACGTCGCCATAGGAAAGCAGAATGATCACCAGACTTTTGGGCTGAGGCAGCGTCTTGTACCGCTCGTAAAGTTCGCTGGCAAATTCTTCCGTCGTCTCCGCTCGGAAGGTGTGAGTCTGGCCGCTACCTGAGAAGACCGTTTGGCCGGTGTCGTTGATATAGAGTTCCCAGATGTCGCACCGCTTCCGCATCTCTTCAAACGTAAGCAGATGACGGACTGACTCGCCGGGGTTCTGCTTTGCGAACGACTTGAATTCTTCACGCAGTCGCTCAACCTGTTCCGGAGTCAGCCGGACGTTCTCCGGTGTCCGAGTCCGAATCAGCTCGTTGATCGTTTCGTCGGGCAAGTCGAACAGATCGGCAACCAGATTCGCCACCGTATCCCGTTGCTCGTGCGCACGCTTCAGAGCTTCTTCGAGCGACTTTCGTTCTATTTCCAGGCCGGATGTCGACTCCTTCAACTCCTGAAGAGATTTCCGCAGAAACTCACGATCGGCTTCCGCTTCATCTTTCTCGGCGACGATCTTTGCAAGTTGATCCTGCGTGGCGGCCAATTCCTGCTGAGCGGTAGCCACTTGAGTCGACGTGGATTGTTCTCGTTCCGTCGTCGTGTCGCGCACGTCCATGAACTGTGCGAAAATCACGATCAGAAGCAGGTCCAGCAATGGCGTCAGCTGGAATGTCAGCCGGCGAGAAGTCACTGCGGATTCTCCGACTGAGAGTTTGCAGTTCCAATCGCGAGTTCACGTTTGGCGTGGGCAACTGTCTTCCGCACGTTGCCTCGGTTTTCCGCGAGTCGTTGGAATCGAGGTTCCAATGCACTGTTCAAAAACATCAGCAACACGGCTGCAGTCAGTCCTGCAAAAGTCGACCAGATAGCGTCTCCGAATCGGCTGACGATGACACCGACCGATGCCGAAGCGCTGGCGCCGTCTCCCGTTTGCAAAGCGGCTCCGATGGCGAGGATCGTTCCCAGAACTCCCAGCAGAGGGTACGCCTCGATCATGGTTCGGCAGATGTTGTAGCTCGTCTCGAAAAACATCGAGCTGAGATAGCGTCGCTTCTCGTCGAGAATCGCCATCCGGTGATAAAGAGTGTGGCGGTCCTGCGAGTTGCCGGTGCCCTCCAGAGTTTCTTTGACGTCAGCCAGGAACGCATCGACCTGTTCCGAAAGATGAGCGCTGCTGTCCATCAGGCTGCGTTGCCGGATGCCACGAGTGAACTCGTCGAGTGACGAAGCGATGGCCCGAAGATCTCGTCGCCACCAGATCCACAGAACGAAGAACGCAAACAGGTGCATCGCGAACAGACCGACGATCAGCAGCGTCGACAACCCGGAAAGGCTATCGAGCAGGTTGGTAACGACGGTCGAGTCGGTGAGTGTTTCGAGGGCAAACATGAATGACATCCAGACGGAATTCGCAATGACTGCCGACGGCAGAAACTTCAGAATCCGAGAGAGGAACGTCGGTACGCCGAATGCATCGCCAAGTTCCTGTTGAGCTGTTTAAAACGGTTGTACCGATCGGATCGGACAGCCTGCGCAGCACGAAGCCACACTCGGCAAAGATACCATATCGAGAGATCAGGAATCCGGATCACGCGGTCTGCCGACCACCTCTGCCCGGAATTCACATCCGAATATGCAAACGGCATCACCTGTCATGCCGTTACCCAGCCAGCGCCGGCCGCGACTGCACGATTTTCAACGACGATCAGCCGACACGCTCCAGCTTCGCAACCGGAACGTAGTACTTGGCGTAGCGTTTTCCGTCTGAATAAAGCGGGCTGCAATCGTCTTCGACCAGCACGGTCGCTCGTTTCGTAATTCGGTTGACGAAACCTTCGTAGCTGGCATCGTCGATGCTGAAACGAACTTTGTCGCCGGTCCGGATGCCAAACTTCTCGCTCGCTCGTTCGCCGGGAGTGATCAACTGATGCGTCGCTTCAGTATGAGTGAAAAACTGAAATGCGAGCGACTGAAATCTCTGCCGAGAACAACTCGAATCGTCCCAGATCAGCATCTCGGTCAGGTGAATCAATTCGTGCTCAAAGATTCGCTGGAGACACTCAATGCGGTCTCGGCATTCGACGCCGGTTACGTTTACCGGCCGATCGACGTCGTAAAATGTCGAAAAGAGAAGTGTCGAAGAAATGGCAATTTCGTACGACGATCGTGGCCCAGGCCCGCGAGCCATCCGGTACTTAGTCGTCGTCCCTCCGACTTTGGTCATTCGCTTGGAAACACGAAACGATATCGGTGCGCCGGACCGCTCAATCGTTTCGTATAGAAGACCGTCGAAGAAGATTTCGTCGTACTTCGAGAACAGAATCTCGAGATCGTTACTGTGGATCGACGTGAAGTTGCCTTCGCGGATCGAGCGCGATTCAGCGAGCAGGTTTGAATAAATCTGTCTGACGTCTGCCCGGATCTCGGGCAGCCCGCGTTTCGATTTGTAAATGTGATCAAGCAGTTGCACTTCCGCGGGACTCCATTCGCCGTGCCGTGTCGTCGAAAACGGTTGCTCTCACATCCGTCTTCGAGTCAGAATTCGAAAATGAAACCGGTTGCCGAGTTTTGCTGGTTGGTCTATCCACCAGCTAGAGTTTGTCGTAAATCGTAGGGCGTGTCAGTCCGGCGTTGGGCCATGACTATTCTAATTCGAAGCAATTCTGAAAACTGCTGCGTGAGGATCTTTCGATGATCAAGCCAGTTGCGATGTTAAGTCTGCTCGTATTTTTCATTGGCTGCGCTGACAGCCAGCAGAATGTGAACAATTCTGCCCCTTCCGAGCAAGATCAGGTTGGCTCGACAGAACCCGTACCAGTCCCGGTTGCTCCCGAAGCAGATTCCCTTTCGGAAGATGAACCGGTCGAAACCGTCGAGGCCAAAGAACCGTGGAAGCCGAAAACCGACGCTGAGTGGAAAGAAATTCTGACCGGAGAACAGTTTTATGTCACTCGGCAGAAAGGGACCGAGCGTGCTCGTGACAACGAATACTGGGACAACAAGAAAGAGGGGCTGTACCGCTGTCGTTGCTGCGATGAGCTGCTTTTCTCATCGGCAACCAAATACAAGTCGGGCACTGGTTGGCCCAGCTTCTTCAAACCCGCCAGCGGTGAGGCCGTTCGAGAAGAGGAAGACCGTTCATTCTTCAGTGTTCGAACTGAAGTTCTCTGCCGCCGTTGCGACGCGCATCTGGGACACGTTTTTGAAGACGGCCCACCGCAAACTGGCCTGCGCTACTGCATGAATTCCGCCTCGCTGAAATTCGAAGAAAAACCTGGCGAAGGAAAACCGAAAGACTTCAACGGGAAATGAGAAGCGAGAAGTTCGCTCCTAGCCGCTCACACAGTCGCGAAGTCGTTGCTATGATCCCGCCCTGACCTGACAGGATAAGGGAGCATTATGAGCGACACAGAATTGCTGCAAACACCATTTCACGCCTGGCACGCAACGAACGACGGCCGGATGGTCGAGTTTGGCGGCTGGCACATGCCGGTTCAGTATTCGACGATTGTGGAAGAACACAATGTCGTTCGGAATGCCGCCGGGCTTTTCGATATCTCGCACATGGGGCGACTTCGGTTTTCCGGTGACGATGCTTGCTCGTTTCTCGATTACCTGCTGACCAACGATGTTTCGAAGTTGCAGGTCGGGCAGGTACGTTACTCTCTGGTGTGCAACGAAAACGGTGGTGTGCTTGACGATGTGCTCGTCTATCGACTGCCGGATTGCTACATGCTGGTCGTCAATGCGTCGAACCGGACGAAGATCGTCGACTGGATTGGTCAGCACATTTCGAAGTTCAACGTCGACTTTGAAGATCAGACGCTCTCGAACGCGATGATCGCCGTGCAGGGACCAAAGGCCGTTGAGATTCTCGCGGCTCTTGGAGCGGAAACCGCTTCGAAGCATCGTTACTACTCAGCGTCGCCGATGACCGTTGCGGGGATGGACACTTTGGTCAGTAGAACGGGCTACACGGGCGAAGACGGCTTCGAGTTGATCGTGCCGAGTAACGCCGGAATGGAGCTCTGGAATGTTCTGCTCGAAGCAGGCCTGCCATTCGGAGTTCAGGTCTGCGGACTTGGCTGCCGGGACACTCTACGGCTGGAAGCGGCAATGCCGTTGTACGGTCACGAGTTGAACGAAGACACCGACCCGCTGACAGCCGGCCTCGACTTCGCCGTCAAACTCGAAGCCGCAGATTTTCTGGGTCGTGACGCCCTGATAAAAATTGCGGAATCACCGACTGGAAAAGTCCGAGTCGGATTGGAACTCGACGGAAAACGCATCGCTCGCGAAGGTGCCGGAATTCTTTCGGGCGAGCAATCAGTTGGCGAAGTGACGTCGGGAACGTTCTCGCCAACTCTTCAGAAAGCCATCGCAATGGGTTATGTCGACGCCGCAGGTTCTGAGACAGGAACCGAAGTAGAAGTCGACATCCGTGGAAAACGCCACGCAGCACGAGTTGTGAATCTGCCGTTCTATAAGCGGGCGAAGTAGTGACCGATCGGGAATTCGTGAGGCATAAGGTAGCGGAAGGTCGTCCAGCATCAGGAGCTCTGCTGGCTGCCAGCGTCTCTTTGCCTGCCGTCGCCGTGTTTCTTTTCACGATGGGTGGCCCACCAACTCGTGGGTGGGTGCCGCAGGCACAAGATGCTTCACCATCAGTTCGCGAATCGGTATCAACCGTCCACGACAAGTCGGACACTGATGCGGAGGCGGCTGGACGCTCTCCAACCCGCCCCTCTCGGACGAACCACGCAGTCCAGGCAGAGCATCTGACTGACAACCCGACAGCCGATTCGAACGCCGCCAGCGACATCGCTGAAAAAACAGAACCAGTCGTACGGAGTGTCTCATCGGTCGAGACGGTCGTTGGACATTCCGTTGAGGAAAGGCCGATCGTTTGCCGCAGAATTGGTGACGGCGAGTACGTCGTGCTGATGATGGCGTCAATTCACGGAAACGAAGCGGCGGGAACTCCGCTGTTGAATGACCTGGCCGAACACGTTGTCGCCAATCCCGAATTACTCGATGGAGTGACGCTGGTTCTGATGCCGGTCGTCAATCCGGACGGAGTCGAAAGCGGCAAACGGTACAACGCACGAGGCGTTGATCTGAACCGAAATTTCCCGGCCGAGAACCGCCAAAACTCCAGCCGCTACGGCCTGAACGCTCTGTCCGAGCCGGAAGCACTGGCCATCTACCAGGTCATCAACGACACCCTGCCAAACCACATCGTGACGCTGCACGAGCCGTTGCAATGCGTCGACTACGACGGCCCGGCCAAAGAGCTGGCAAAGGTGATGAGCGATCACTGCCCGCTGCCCGTCAAAAAACTCGGCAGCCGCCCCGGCTCACTGGGAAGCTATGCCGGAGTCACCCTCGGCATCCCCACCATCACCTTCGAACTCCCCCGCAACGCCGCAGGCCAGTCTCCCAAATTCCTCTGGCGTTTCTACGGCGAGGCTTTGATCAAAGCCATTCTGTACCGTCGCTCAGAATGCGAGTAATCCTGTGTTCGATCACTTGCTCGTGTATTGCCTGCCTCGCATGTGTCTCCAGCCCTCTGTACGATACTAATGTATTCCATTCCGTAACTTACTGCGCAATGTGCAAATGATTCGATCGTTCGTGCTACCCTGTGGTTCACTATTTATATGGTGACTTGGCTCAAGAGGTTTACTTTGAGTTGCCTACTCAAACTGGCCGGTGCAGTCCCGTTCTGGCGACCGTTCGTGTCATACGATCGCTATGCGCATGAATTCGCATTGCGCAAATTTGGAGTGCTGTGGATGATCTCAGTGATCCCATTGGTGGTCGCCGCACTCTTTGAACCGGCGGATTCACATCTGAAGTGCAACGGATCAGAACTCAGCTCTGGTTCGGACGGGATGGGCTTCGAGGCGGTTTACTGCTGGAAAGTGAACACCGCAGGGAGTTGGATAGTTGTGCGAACAATGCACTATTCAACGGAGAACCTGCGATGCCGTACCACCAGCTTACTCTTGAAGAACGCGAAGTCATCTCTCAGTTACATTATTCGGGCACTGGTCCGACAAAGATCGCTCAGCACTTGAATCGTTCTCCGTCGACCATCAGTCGCGAACTGTCTCGCAACAGGGATTCGGAAGGCTATCGAGCCGTGGCCGCTCAGGAACGAACTGCCCGACGTCGTCGCGAGCGTCCGCTCATCCGGAAGATGGACGATCCTTTCATCAACGAGTCAGTCCGTAGCGGATTGTCTCAGGAGTGGTCACCGGAAGAAATCGCTGGCCGGATGAAGCGAGATTACCGCCGGACACAATCGAGACGAGTGTCGTATCAGACGATCTACCGCTGGCTGGAGACCTGCGAATACCGCAGCCATTTCCGCTCGTTCCTGCGTCACGGTCGTTATCGCAAACGTCGGGGCATTGACGGACGAGGCCGCATCAGAAACCGCGTCAGCATCGAGCAGCGTCCGGCAAAAGTCGATTCACGCCGCCGCTTCGGTGACTGGGAGGGCGACACGGTTCACGGTGCAGATCACTCCGGCATGATCATGACCTGTGTGGAACGCAAGAGCGGATTTTTGATCACAGCAAAGATGAAAAACGGCACCAGCGCCCGGCTGAACGCTGCCAAAGAACGAGCGTTCCGCATCATCCCGCCAACGCTGCGTCAGACACTGACCGTCGACAACGGCAAGGAATTCTCCGGCCATGAACAACTGAGCAAGCGTCTGCAGATCGCCATCTACTTTGCACACGCCTACTCCTCGAACGAGCGAGCAACAAACGAAAACACCAACGGCCTGCTGCGTCAGTACTTCCCGAAGAAGACCGACTTCCGAGACATCTCACACAACGCCCTTGCACACGTCACGAACCGGCTCAACAATCGACCTCGAAAGAGACTCAACTATCTCACTCCACTCGAAGTTCTCACAAAAGCCGGCTTTGCACTTCAGATGTGAATCCGCCACCGATATCGGAAATTGAATGCAACCCCGAAACCGGCTACCAGTACGCTGCCGATTTCTTGAATGTGTTATGGAAACACTTCAATGGGAAAAACCAGTTTATTTATGCGGTGTCATTCATCACGCCAATACTCTACATGATCTACGAGCGATACATACTCATGCAATCTCACGTAGAATCGGGAAAACGAACAAGTAAAGATCTAAGAAAGCTACCTCCCGGATTTGGCTGGATCATGTTCTGGGCAGTGCTTGTATTTGTCTTTGCTGCATTCGCCTTTGCAACATCTGCAACACGCCCAATTCGAACATCAACAACATTTCTAGACGTAGTGTCCAAGTACACCGTACTCTTGGTGTATTTGTTTTCTTTGCTTTGTTGGTACATGACCATACTGGATTCTTCCATGGAACCGGCACAAGCATTTACAGATACGATTCGGAAGGAAGAAGACGAATTAGCTGCTACTTTTAGTAGGCGAATTTCGAACAAGGAAGACACGAAATGACTACTTCTAAACTGAATCTCGACGTGCTTCGTGTTCAGCAGCCAATCGGTGAATTCTTTCTAGCGTCAATATCTGCGCGAGATTTAGTGTCGATTTCTTTCTCTGATGTTAGGCGGCTTGCGTCTAATGAGCGAGACATAGAAAAGTATTTAGGAATACAGCGGCCCGTCAGCAGTCGACGAATCAAACAGATAAAGAAGTATATCGAAGGGAGTGATGCGACATTCCCTACCGCAGTGATAGTAGCAGTTGACGAGCGATGTGCGGAATTAGACAGTAGAGATGGTACAGTTGGAGTTCTAACGCTGCGACCATTCGTACCAGAATCTGATAGCGATGAAGAAGAAATAACTTGGAATCGAGTGGCTAAAGTTTTAGACGGACAACACCGAATTGCAGCATTCATGGACGAAGAGAATGAATACGAATATGCGTACCAAGGCCGTGACTTTCAAATCAACCTTGCGATATTTGTCGGTGCAGATATTTCCGAGCAAGCTAATATATTCGCGACTGTAAACTTGGCCCAGACAAAGGTGAATCGAAGCTTAGTTTACGACTTAACGGAACTTGCGAAGACCCGCAGTCCGCAGCGAACGTGTCACAATGTTGCAGTCATGCTTGACTCTGAGGAAAGCAGTCCATTGCATCAGAGAATCAAGCGGCTTGGAACTGCAACGCCTGGGAGAAAGAAAGAGCCATTGACCCAAGCTGCTTTTGTTGAGTCGCTGGTTCGATTCATCTCAACTGATCCGGTTTCGGATCGCAATGACCTACTCGATGGCAAAAAACTTGCAAAAGCGGAAGCGTCGAATTTAGTACAATGCCCGTTCCGGAATCTATTTATCGACAAGAAGGACGTAGAGATTGCTGAGATTGTGTTCAACTTTTTTTCGGCAGTGCGAAATAAGTGGCCAAAATCATGGAACAATTTGGAAGCGACTGGCAATCTTCTACCGAAGTCAAATGCATTCAAAGCACTGATGAAGTTTCTTCGCGAAGATGTGTATTGTGACATCGTCGGCGCAGAGTTCGGAACCATCCCCAGTTCACAGGAATTCGCTCGTTACTTCAAGAGCGTTCCGCTCAAGGATGAAGACTTTACTGCGCAGAATTTCTTGCCGGGAAGCGGCGGTCAGTCTATGTTCCTGAAGATGTTGCGTAAGCAAGTGACACGCGAGGAACTGCTGGATTTACAGTAAGCGTGAGGTGCCCCCTACGTAATGGCTACAGCGGTTTTCGTAGACTTTTCGACTTTGACGGCGCAATATTTGAATTCGGGAATTTTGCCGTAGGGGTCCAAGGCGTCGGTGGTGAGGATGTTGGCGGCGGCTTCTCGGAAGTGGAATGGGATGAAGACGCAGCCGGGTTCGATGGAGTCGTCGGGGCGGACGGCCAGACTGATGGTTCCTCGGCGGCTGCTGACGCTGATGTGGTCGCCGGCTCCCAGGTTTAAGGTCGCGACGTCGGACGGGTGCATCGCGGCGAAGGCGTCGGGCTCGATCGAATTCAGTGCGTAGCTGCGGCGAGTCATGCTGCCGGTGTGCCAGTGCTGGAGGACTCGGCCGGTGCTCAGAACGAACGGGTACTCGTCATCGGGGAGTTCGTCAGCGGGCAGGTAGGGGCAAGGGACGAAGCGGCCTCGGCCGGTGGCTGTCGGGAAGCCATCGCCGAACAGAATCTGAACTCCGTCGCCCGCTTCCGGATCGGGGCATGGCCAGAGCTTGCCGGTTGGTCCGAGATTGTCGTGCGTCAGTCCGGCGTAGTTTTTCGTGAGCGATGTGAATTCGGCAAAGACTTCGGCGGACGATTCATAGTTCATGGGATAGCCGAGTCGGTCGGCGATGTCGCAGATGATTCGCCAGTCTTCGCGTGCTTCGCACGGAGTATCCAGCACTGGTCGACCGATCTGCACTCGGCGGTCTGTGTTGGTGTACGTGCCGGATTTCTCGAAGTAGCTGCTGGCCGGCAGGATGACGTCGGCGAACTCGGCGGTCTCGGTCAGGAAAATGTCCTGAACGACCAGGAAGTCGAGCGCGGCCAGCGCCTTCCGCACCTTGTTACTGTTCGGGTCAGAAATGAAAGGGTTCTCGCCGAGGATGTACATACCTTTGATTGATCCGGCGAGGGCGGCCTTCATGATCTCGACGACAGTCAGACCTGGGTTTTCGTCAAGCGTTTTTCCCCACGCGGACTCAAACTTCTGACGGATCGTCGAGTCGGTAACCGGCTGGTAATCCGGAAAGACCATCGGGATCAGGCCGGCGTCGCTGGCTCCTTGAACGTTGTTCTGACCTCGCAGCGGATGCAGTCCCGCGCCAGGCTTGCCCACGTTGCCGGTCATCAGGCACAGCGAAATCAGGCACCGGGCGTTGTCGGTCCCGGTGGTGTGTTGAGAAATGCCCATCCCCCAGAACACGAGCATTCCGCCACGGTCCATTCCAGAGGCTCCGCCGGCCGGAGTTGTCTCGCCGATCGTTCGCGCGATGGCTCGAATTTCGTCGGCGGGAACTCCGCAGATCTGAGAGGCGACTTCCGGTGAATAGTCACTCAGCAGCAACGTTTTCAGTTTTTCGAAGTCTTCGGTGTGCGCGGCAATGTATTCGTGGTCGACCAACCCTTCGGCGATCAGCGTGTGCATGACTCCGTTGTAAAAAGCGACGTCGGTGCCGGGTTTGATCTGGGCGAAGTGTGTGCAGAAATCGGCGAGGTCGTGCCGCCGCACGTCAACCATGATCAGTTTCGTGCCTTTCTTAGCGGCGTCCTTCATGAATGTTGCCGCGACGGGATGGTTGGAAGTGGCATTGCTCCCCGTGACCAGAGCAACTGCCGACCGCTCAACATCGGCGAAGACGTTGGTGACAGCTCCGGAGCCGATCGTTTCCATCAGAGCCGCGACGGACGACGCATGGCAAAGCCGAGTGCAATGGTCGACGTTGTTCGTCCCGAATCCGGCGCGGATCAGTTTCTGAAACAGGTAGGCCTCTTCGTTGGAGCATTTTGCCGACCCGAAACCGGCGAGCGCGTTGCCACCATGTTCGTCTCGGATGCCTCCGAGTCTCTTGCCGATCAGCGCGAGAGCTTCGTCCCAGGTTGCTTCGCGAAAAGCCGGCATGACTTCGGCGTAGTCGACGACTCCGCCGGCTCGACGGCTGACGGACTGTGTGACCTCACTGGAAAGCGGACCTTTGGGATACGCCGAGTCGATCCGAATCAGTGGTTTCGTCAACCGCTGAGCATGCATCGGGTAGTCCCAGCCGTATCGCCCCTTCACGCACAACCGACCATGATTGACCGGGCTGTCGCGGCCTTCCGCCTGAACGATCTGATTGTCGACAGTGTGAAACGTGATCGCGCAGCCAACTCCGCAATACGGGCACACGCTGTCGACCGACGTCATTTCATCAGACGGAATGACCGGCAAAGTGATTTGCTGCTGAACCAGGGCGCCGGTCGGACAGGAACTGACGCACTCGCCGCACGACACGCAAGTGCTGTCGCGCATCGGGTTGCTCAGGTCAAACGCGATTTCGCTGGCAAAGCCCTTGCCGCTGCGACCGATGACGTCGTTGGACTGAATGTCGTCGCACGCTCGGACGCAACGATCGCACAGGATGCACGCCTGATGGTCCACGGCGATGACTGGCGAGCTGCCGTCGAAGCTGCGCCAGCCAGATCGGTCTTCGTGATCGTTGAGTCGTGCTTCGGCGGGTGCGAATCTTTCTGGTGGGCCGACGCAGCTTGCTCCCGCACAGTCTGCGTCTGTTGAATGATTGTCGGGAAGGAGCCCGTATTGACGACCGAGAGCTTCCAGTTCGCAATCTCCGGATGACAATTCGCGGGCACACGGAACGGGGTGCTCGCTGAGGAGCAACTCGGTCAGAACCTTGCGGTGCCGCTCGACTTTCAGTGACGACGCATCGACCTTCATGTCCGACTGGCATTCGCGCATGCACGACGGAGCGAGTACTCGTTCGCCAACATCCACAACGCACATTCTGCACACGCCGACCGGCTCCATGCCGTCAGCATGGCACAGCACCGGGATGTCGATATCAGCGTCACGAGCGGCTTCCCAGATTGTCGTTCCGGCAGGGACGGTGACTTGCTGGCCATCGATCGTCAGCGTCACGTCAGGTTGGTCAGGAGTTGGAATGATCATGTCGTCTCATTGGATGTTAATAATGTCTGAGCCACCCGAAGTGGTGAGATGCAATCACGAAGCCAGAGGATTTTGTGGAACGGCTTCGGGAACGTTTTTCATAAGCGACAGGATTGGGTTCAGAGCAACCTGGCCGAGGCCGCAGATCGAGGTTTGCTCAAGCGTGTCGCCAAGTTCGGGAAGGATCGCCAATTCTGAATCGTTCGATTCTCCGCAGGCGACTCCTTCCAGAATCTGCACCGCTTTCTGACTGCCGACTCGACACGGCACGCACTTCCCGCACGACTCGTTGCGGAAGAAGCGGACGATGTTTGTGGCCAGGTCGAACAGATTGTGTTGATCGCCGATCACGATGACGGCTCCGGTGCCGAGCATGCTGCCGGCTACTTTCATCGCGTCAAAGTCGAGCGGCGTGTCGACTTTGTCGGCGGGGAGGAAATTCGAGCTGGCTCCGCCGGGCAAGAAGGCCTGAAGCGTCACTCCGTCTCGCATCCCGCCTGCAAGATCGATCAGTTCTGCCACGCTGGTCCCGATTGGGATTTCGTAGACACTTGGCTGTTTGACGTCTCCAGAAACCGAGACGAATTTCAGTCCGACGAAATCACCTTCCGCCTGATCGTTCCACCAGTCGACTCCATGCGTGACGATGGATGTCGCCAGCGCGTAGGTTTCGACGTTGTTGATGAGCGTCGGTTTTCCCCACAGGCCGTGCGTTCCGGGATAAGGTGGCTTGTTGCGAGGTTCGCCTCGTTTGTCTTCGAGAGCTTCGAGCAACGCCGTTTCTTCACCGAGAATGTAACCGCCGGGTGAAACGAAGATTTCGATGTCGAAACGTTTTCCCGATCCGCCAGCGTTGTCGCCAAGGATTCCGGTTTCGCGGGCGTGTGCCAGTGCGGTTTCCAGAGACTTCCGCTCGCGTGAGTATTCGTGACGCAGAAAGACGATGCCGGCTTCGGCTCCGATGGTCAGCCCGGCCAGAATCATTCCCTCGATCACCAGGTGAGGAAGTTCTTCCAGGATGACTCGGTCTTTGAACGTGCCGGGTTCGCTTTCGTCAGCGTTACAAATAACGAATTTCTGCGGTTCGGATTCGCCTCGAACAAGTTCCCATTTTCGTCCGGTGGGAAACCCCGCGCCGCCCATGCCTCGCAGGCCGGACGCTTTCAAGGCTTCGATACAGATGTCGCCGGGGTCGGATGCGAGCTTACGAACTGTGCCGTAACATTCAGCCGGCGTGCTGTACGGATCGCACTTCCAACGGCGTGGTGTTTGCGTTGGGTCGTCGGCCGGAAGCGGCTGCGAGCCATCGATCAGTTTCCACAGCTCGTCGGTCGACGCGTTTCCGATTGGGACTTCATCAACGGACGCAGCCGGAGCATGCTCACAACGGCCGATGCACGAAACTTCGACGATCTCAACATCGTCCTGCGACGCAAGGTTTGCTCGAAGATCAGAACTCAGTTTCGCACACCCGCCCATCGAGCATGAGACGTCGCGACACACGTGCACGGTTCTTCGCGGCGGCGGAGTGCGGCGAAAACTCGGATAGAAACTGACGAGCCCTTCCAGCCGGTACAGCGGGACTCGTTGTTCCTTGGCGATGTTACGCAACGTGTCGTCACTTAACCAGCCGAGTTCATGCTGGACCCGAGTTAGCTCACGAAGAAGTTTCACAGCAGTTTTCCTTTTGAATCAGCTTCTCTGTCAACCTGGTTTCCCGCCTGCGCAGGAATGACGAAGTGGGACTTTAGCTCGACTTAGACACGTCCTTCGAGGTCACTCGATGATAATTCTCAAAGTCGCGACGTCCGGCCCGGTAATCCTGTTCAGAGCGGAGCAAATTCCCTGCCGAGCTGCAATCGCGGCTGGATGACCAGGTTTACCCAAGCAAATCCAGGAGCGAGCGTTTGCGTCGTCAGTTCATCCGAGCGGCAAATCCGTCTGACGGCGTCAGACGTCGAATAATCATTCCGGGATGGCACGGACGTTTGTTCGTTCTATGAAGTTTCGAACACGGTCGCCCATTGGCGCAGCCTCGAACTGCACCGATCATGACACAATTCATTCATGATATCTGGCGGTTGTTTTTATCTTTCCGTTTTTCACGGTGTCGGCGATCGAACTTTGTGGCGTCGATGTTAATCCTCGGAGTGCGTTTTCCAATGGACGAAGTAGAACTTCCGGATCGAATCGGTCCGTACGAGATTCTCCGGAAGATTGGTTCCGGCGGAATGGGAACTGTTTATCTGGGGCGGCATGTTGACACTCAGCTTGAAGCAGCGGTGAAAGTGCTGCCGTCATCAATGGCTCGTGAGCCGGGTACGGTCGACCGGTTCGAGCGAGAAATTAATGCCATGCGGCAACTGGCTGGTCCGCACATCGTCGAGCTGTTTGAAAGTGGTCACGATGAACCCACGGACCAAATGTGGTTTGCAATGGAGTATGTCGAAGGGGAGACGCTGACCGATTGCATTCGCGCCAACCGCCGACTTCCGTGGGAGCAGTCGGTCGACATTGCGATTCAAATTTGTTCGGCCTTGAAAACTGCTCACGCGACCGGCGTTGTACATCGAGATCTTAAACCGTCGAACCTGCTGATCGGCGATGACGGCGTCGTCAAGCTGACTGATTTTGGAGTTGCTCAGGTTTTCGCGGCTCAACGATTGACCGTAACGGGCGGGATCATCGGGACGGCTGAGTACATGTCCCCGGAACAGGCTCAAGGACGGCGATGCACTCGAACGAGCGACCTGTATTCGCTCGGGGCCGTGCTTTATGTGATGCTGACCGGGCGGCCGCCGTTCACCGGCAAAAACGCCGTCGAGATTATCCAGAAACACTCAACGGCGATGTTCGATCGGCCTAGCCTGTACGCTGCCGACATCCCAAGGATTCTGGAAGACGTCGTTTGCAAATTGTTAGAGAAGGCTCCCGACGACCGGTACGGCGACGCTCACGTTGTGTCGCTACGGCTTAAAGAAGTCGTCAAGCGCGTCGAGTTCGCAAGCAAAGATGAGACTATCGCCAAACCGATGCAGTCGGACGGGTTGATGTCTGCAACGGCGACCGCACCAAGCCGAGGCGCCTATCGAGGAAGTGAGGAAGAAACATTTGCATCGGGACTGCTGGAGTCGGGAACTCGCGAGGCGAGCGAACAGTTTGGCGACGCACGTTACGACGGTCCTGGCTCGGCCACGATGATGCGCAATGCGTTTCGCGCCGAGATGGAACGCGAACAAGAGAAGTCTCCCATTGCCGCCTTGTTCGACAACACCTGGTTTCTGATTCTTTGTCTCGGACTGCTGATCGGCGGAGGCTTTCTATGGATGAACGGGGTTCAGCAAAACAGTTCTCAGGACGGCGATTCCGACTTAGTGACGGATTCGTCCGGGGCCTCGGGAGAAGTTTCTCGATTCATGCGACTGGCGAAATCGCACCGGCGAAACGGAGATATCCCTCGCGAAGAACGCGTCCTGCGGGCTCTTCGAGCCGTTATCGTTCATGATGAATCGTACGGTGACGCCGTTGCCGAAATTGATACGCGGTTGACGTTTCTTGACAAGCGGCGAAAACTGCACAGCAATAAAGTTGGATTGCCAGAACAGACGATCGAGCGGGCGGAAGCATTGATTGACGAAGGCCGAATTGACGACGCACTTTCGATGCTCGACGGATTAGCCGTGCTTTACTCGGACGACGATGAGGCGAGCGAGCACGTACGGAAGGCCGATGATCTGCGGCAGCGCATCATCAAGGCGACACCGTCCGCAGACTCAGACGGAGTTGAACGAGACGTTCAAACTGGCACCCCGACTGATGGTGCATCCGTGGACTGAATACAAAACGATCCTCACACGATCTTGCGATTATCGCATTCCGGCAGTCATCGTCCGGCGAGCAAACAGTTCGTCAGCAAATGTCATGACGGTATTCACGACTCGGTCGATGTCGGCATCACTCATGCGAGCGTCGATCGGCAAACAAACGCGACGCAGGAATTCGTTTCGAGCGACCGGGAACGTTTCGGCAGCGACCCCGTACCGCTCCTGGTAGTGCGGCATCAGATTTACCGGCAGGCAAGGAACGGTGACAGACACGCCGCGCCGACGGAGTTCTGAAGAAAACTCGTCTCGAGTGGCGCCAAGGTGTTGCAGGTTCAGTCGGAGCGGGTAATTCAACCAGGTGTGATTGGCGTCTGAGCGTTCGTACGGAACCTGAAATTCCCGACGGCAACTGAACGCGGCCGTGTAGCTAAGCGCGATCTGACATCGTCGTCGCCATGCATCGCGAGCTTTCCCGAACGCTGCAAGTTGCCAGACGGCGGCCAGGTCTGTCATGCGATCCGCGTAGTGCAGCGAGCGCTTTGCGTCCCATCGCTGAGACTCGCCGGTCAAATCGTCAAGCGGCGCGATCTCCTGTCGCAGTCGTGTCGCGAGACCATCGTCTGCTGTGCAGATCAACGCTCCCGTATTCAGCAGACTCGTTTCTTCGGATCGGCAGTGGTAGATGCGGACGTCGTTGCCGTCGACGCCGCCTCGCGTCCCGATGCCTGGAGATTGTGCCTGGGCATCATTGATCAGCAGCAGATGGTGGCGGCGACAAAAATGCGCCAGCACTTGCGTATCAACAGGCAAGCCAGCGATATCGACCGCGACGACCGCTCGAGTTCGGTCCGTCAATGAGTCTGCAACCTGATCAACGTCGATGTGAGCAGACTCGCCGCTAATGTCGACAAGAATCGGATGCGCATTGAATTGTCGGATGACTTCCGGAATCGACGGCGGCAGGTAAGCCGGAATGATGACTTCGTCTTGCGGCTTCAGGTTGCTGGCAGCCAGAACGCAGTGCAGAGCAACGTTGGCACTAGCCACCGCAACGACGTGCGGCGTGCCACTCAGACGACCAGCTTCCGCTTCCAGTTCTGTTTGCCAATCCTCGCGTGACGGGCCGATGGCGATGAGTCTTTGCAGATCAACGACCGCTGCCGATGCACCGTGGCTTCTGGATGCTGTTACCGGTCCTTCCGCCTGCTCAGTTTGAGCATTCCTTCCTGGGAAGTGGTTTGGCGAAACCGGTTGACGTGACATTTCCGAAAGTCCTTAAACGCTGATTCTGCAATGGGCCCGCAACCTCCTGTGAACCGCGTTTCAGATTATCTGACGCGGTCGCAAATGGACTGACTGCTGTGAGGCAACGATGGTTCAATCCGCACACTTCGTGCCGGAGAACAGCTTCAAGACTGCGGCAATCCGCGATTTGTGAACCGCGACGCACGCAACAAAGATGACAAGCGCGTGTCACGCTGGCTCAAACTGATAACGCATAAAAGTCTGCTGCCGCGTCGTGCTTAGCGAAGCTCTGCAGCGACATCGTCAATGATGTCGTTAATCGTTCGAGTAGGCTGCCAACTGACGGTTTCGTTGATCCGGTCGATTGATGGTACTCGCCGTTGCATATCTTCAAAACCTTCTCCGTACGCCTTGTCATACGGGACAAGCTCGACTTTCGAAGAACTCTGTAAGCGCGAGATGATCAACTCGGCAAGCTGAAGAATCGTAAGCTCTTCGGTGCTTCCGACATTGAAGATTTGCCCGCAAGTTGCTTCCGAGTCAACCAGCTTGATCAATGCTTGTACGACATCGTAAACATGACAGAAGCACCGCGATTGACTGCCGTCGCCATGAACTTCCAGTTTGTCATTTCGTAGGGCCTGTTCAACGAATCGCGGAACCACCATCCCGTACTGACTGCGCTGACGTGGGCCGACGGTGTTAAACAATCGAACGATTGTGACGGGCAGCCGGCTTTCCTTCCAATGGGCCAGCGCGAGGAATTCATCGAGCGCTTTTGCACAGGCATACGCCCAGCGATGCTTGGTCGTGGCGCCTTCGAGCCGATCGTCGTCTTCGCGATAGGGAACGTTTTCGGACTTTCCATAGACCTCAGACGTCGACGTGATGAGAACCCGATTTCGGTAACGCCGTGCCAGCCGGAGTACGACTTCCGTTCCCTGATAGATCGTGTCGATCGTGTCGACAGGCTGCTCCATAATCAGCTTTACGCCGACAGCGCTGGCAAGATGAAAGACCGTGTCGCATTCCGACATCAGCTTTTCCATCAACGCGACATCGCGCACGGTATCGACGTACAGGCGGAAGTTGGGATCGGATTCCAGATCGGCAACGTTCGCGTGCAAGCCGGTCGACAGATTGTCGATCACAGAAACTCGCCGGCCGGACTTCAGCAGTTCTCGCGCAAGATGACTGCCGATGAAGCCCGCTCCGCCAGTAATCAATACGTGCTGACTGCGATCCATTTTGATTTCCCGGCTTCAGCAGCGTTGTTAGATTCGGGTGGCACTAGTTGCTTGCAACCAGTGCCGCCTTCGAAAAGGTAGATTGGTCTAGCGACTGCTAAATGTTTTCGACGGTTTCCTCGACGCCAGCCGGCAATCGATTCGGGAAACGTTCTTCTTCGGCAGTCTTGGCCCGCATGTAAAGTTTGATTGGCACTTCGTCGAACGGTAGTTCTTCCTGGAGAACTCCCAGCAAGTACCTCTTCCACGAATTGTCAAACAGCGTGGGGTCGTTGCATTTCAGAACGATTGTCGGCGGCTGTGTTGCAACCTGCACCGCATAGTAGATCTTTGGGATTCGGCTTTTCCGCATTGGCGGTCGGTTCTTCAAGATGGCTTCCCGAAGAATGCGATTTAGTTTTCCGGTGCCGACGCGGGTCAACGATTGCTTGAAGACTGTCTGCGCCAAGTTGATCAGTTTTCGAGTGTTTTTATTTTCAATGGCCGTCACGAAGGCCACGGGAGCGTGTCGGATCGATGCGAATTCTTTCAGCAGGTAGTCGCCCCACGACTCGATAGTCATGCCTGCTTCGGTTGCTTCGTCCCACTTGTTCACAACGAAGATGCACGGCTTGTAATGAGTCAGCACTTCCTCAACGAGTTGCTTGTCGACGCGCGAGACAGTCTTCTGCGAATCGAAAAAGATCAGCACGACGTCGGCGCGGCGGATGCTTCGCTGAGCACGGACCAGACCGTAGTACTCGATGTTGCTCGCCAGACTTTTCTTCTTGCGAACGCCCGGGGTGTCGATGGCGATAATCGTTTTTCCGTCAACATCGATGCGAAGATCGATACTGTCTCGCGTTGTCCCGGCGACTTCGCTAACGATCACTCGCTCTTCCTCGGCTAGAGCGTTGATGAACGTGCTCTTGCCGACGTTCCTTCGCCCAACAATCGCGAGCTTCATTTCCGGTTCGGCAGCTTGCTCGGCACCATCAGCAGATTCTTCATCGGTTGCCGGAGGGAGCAACTCAACAATCGCTTCCATCAGCCCACGCCGATTGTTGTTTCCCTTCACGCTGGTCGTCACGAGTTTGCAGTTTGCCAGCTTGTAGAATTCGGCACTGTCGTCGGCCGTTCGTGACGAATCGCACTTATTGACGACGAGCAGTTTCGGCTTGTCGATTGGTCTGATTCGATTGGCGACGAGCACGTCGAGCGGCACTGGCCCTGTCTTGCCGTCCACGACGAAAACGATGATGTCGGCTTCGTGCAGCCCCATACTGATCTGATTTTCGATGTCGTCGGTCAGGTCGTCAGAATCCTCGACCCCCATCCCGCCGGTGTCGATCAGCTCAAAATAGCGATCCTCTTCGTGCAACATATACCGCATGCGGTCGCGAGTTGTCCCGGCCGTACCGTCAACGACAGCGATCATTTTCTGGGAGAGCCAGTTGAACAGCGAGCTTTTCCCGACGTTCGGGCGTCCCACGATGGCGACTTTAGGGATGGACATTTCTCTGAATTCTGCATTGAGCTATTGGGGGAGAACCGGTCAATTCCGCTCTCGCCGACTAAGAATTCGGACACTGAAAACCGCGTCACAGCTGTGACTGCTCGGGTGCCGAAGCGGGATTCTACCGAGAACCGCCACCGATTACTGCATTTGAGACACGGATTTCGCGTGCAATCTCGGGCTAGCTGCGATTCTCCCCTCAAACATCGCCGCTCGGGGTAACGATCCAGGCATTACACGCGTGCGAAAAGCCACACGACAATTTTACCAGCGGTACAGAGCCGTGCCCCAGGTCAGGCCGCCGCCGAAGCCGCACATCAGCAGGACGTCGCCCTTTTTGATGCGTCCAGCCTGCTGAGCCTCGTCCAGACAGATCGGGATCGATCCGGCCGAAGTATTACCATATTGATCAAGATTGACCGCCACTTTCGATGCCGGAATTCCCAGTTTTTCCATCGCGGCGTCGACGATTCGGATGTTCGCCTGGTGGATCAGGAACAGGCTGACATCGCCGGCCGACATGCCGGATTTTTCGAGCACCAGCTCGATTGATTCCTGCACGACTCGAACGGCCCATTTGAATACGTTGCGACCATCCATCTTCAACAGGTGGTTGCCCGCGGCGACGTCTTCCGGAGTGTTTGGCTCCTTCGTTCCGCCGGTCGTTGCCTGAAGCAACGGTCCGCCGCTGCCGTCCGACCCGAGCTGATAGCAGATGAGGCCTTGCGTGGCTTCTCCACGCGTCATCAGAACCGCTCCGGCTCCATCGCCGAAGAGTGGCGCGATTGTCCGATCCGACTGGTCGACGACTCGACTGTTGCAGTCAGCCCCGATGATCAAAGCCAGCTTGCTGTTGCCGGTGGCGACGAATTGCGAGCCAGTCACCAGCGAATACATAAAGCCCGAACATGCAGCCTGCAGATCGACAGACGGGCAACTCAGACCGAGCCGGTCCTGAACCAGGCAGGCGGTCGACGGGCAGCAATAGTCGGGCGTAAACGTTCCGATCAGCAGCAAATCGATGTCAGCCGGGTCTACTTTCGCACGCTCAATAGCCGCTTTTGCCGCTTCAAAAGCCATGTCGCTGGTGGCAACGTTCTCCGGCGCATGGCGTCGGGCGAGAATGCCGGTTCGCTGCTGGATCCAATCCGGATCAAAGCCGCGTTCGTCTCGCAGTTGCTCGTTCGAAATCACCTGATCAGGCACGTAAGAGCCAGACGAAATGATCTGAACTCCCAACAGCGAATTGGTACGGTCACTCACTAACAGGCGATCAGAGCTTGCTGCCTTCGCGGATCCCGAGTCCTGCTGATCAGATGTGGCAGAACTCGTGGTCATGGCAGCACTCTCCTTAATATTTCTTATGAAACGCTAAACACGGAAGTGTCAGATATCTGGCGTTCATCAGGCAATTTTGCGGCCGAGTATAGCCCTCGCAATCCAGTGAAACCAGCGAGGTTAGGCACCATCGATTCAGATGGTACGACGTGATTCCGAGGACGCCGATCAGGCTGACCTTGAGGTCTCGCGAGTTGCCAGGTGGAAATTTGAATGGCAGAATCTACCGTCAGCAGCGAGCCTCGATCGTTCCCTGAGTCGGTTATTCAGAACTCCGTCGACGCCTCGAAAGTTTCAAGAATCGCCGACTCCTGCAAAACGAAAACACTCCGGATTCCAGCGTGATGTTGTCTCGATTTCGCACAAACTACGTCGCTCGACACCAGAACGGAGCGAACAAGGTTCTTCACCTGATCGGAGTTCCGCTCACGTTTGTCGTCCCGGTCGTTCTGCTCGTCATGCAACGTCCCAATCTGGCTGCCGCCGCATTCGTAGGCGGCTACGTGCTCCAAATCGTCGGACACGCGATTGAAGGAAACGACGCTGGCGAACTGATCCTGATTAAGAAGGCTCTCGGCAAACCGTATCAGGAGTTTGCTCCTGGCTGCGAGGAAGAGTCAAAGTCTGCCGATTAAGTAGCCGATATCACCTGTAGCGGTTATGCCGACGCGCGCAGTCCCTGCGCAGCGTTAGTTGCTGACTGATCGCCGTTGCAGGAGTTTTGCATGCTGAAGTTGCTTAAACATGTTGTTTTCTGTCTTTGTGGAGCCGTCCTACTGAGCGGCTGCGCGAAGGTTGGAGATCTCCAGTATCTGATCGGCGAATCGCGAGTCTCGTCGGAAGACGGCACGGAAGAGCTGGATTACTACCTCGATCAGTCAACGAAAATCGACTACCCGTCGGTTTATCAGGCCAGCCCTGAAGAGGTGACGCTGTCGCACCAGCCACGAACGATCATGGATCTCAACAAGGATGAGATCCGCGATATGTCTCTCGAAGCATGCATCCGCACGGCCCTGCTCAATAGCACGGTGATCCGAGCGAAGTCGTCGTTCAATTCGCCCGGCAACTCAATCCTCGCAAATCCGGAGCGAGCTCCGTCGATCTACGACCCGTCCATTCAGTCGACCGGAGTTCTATTTGGCAGCCGAGGTGTCGAATCGGCACTTGCGTCGTTTGATACAAACTTCACGACTCAGATGACGTGGGGTCGCAACGAATCGGTGCAAAACAATCCGGCCGGCAACAACCTGCCCGGTGGATCGATCTTCATCGGCGAAACCGGAAACTTCAGCTCGACGCTTTCGAAGAACTTTGCCTACGGGGGTTCGATCGAACTTGGGCACGAGGTCAACTACCTGGGAAGCAATTCGCCGAGCCTCTTTGCATCGTCATACTCAGGCAACATGCGAGCCCGCTATCGGCATCCCCTGCTGGCTGGATCGGGCACCGAGTTCACTCGAATTGCCGGACCAATCGCCAGTTCATTCGGTGGACTTAGCGGTGTGACGCAAGGCGTGTCGATCGCCAGAATCAACCACGACATTTCTCTGACCGACTTCGAATTGAACGTAGTTAACCTGGTTAAAGACGTCGAGGATGCCTACTGGGATCTTTATCTGCAGTACCGGATTTACGACACGATTGTCGTCGCTCGAAACAGTGCCTTGCGAACGTGGCGAGACTCCAAGAGAAAGCTCGAGATTGGAGGCGTCCGAGGCTTCTCGGTCGAAGACGAAGCTCAGGCTCGTGACCAGTATTTTGATGCAAAAGCGTTGGCTCAACAGAATCTATCACTGCTCTATAAGAATGAAGCGGCGCTCAGAAGGCTGCTTGGGCTGGCCGTGAATGATGGAAGCATCATTCGACCAAACGACGAACCTCTGACAGCACGCATCGATCCCGAATGGGCCAGCAGCATCGCCGAAGCTCTGACCAACCGAGTCGAATTGCGTCGGCACAAATGGAACATCAAGAGTCTGGAGCTGCAGCTTCTTGCGGCAAGCAGTCTTGTGCGTCCGCGACTGGACTTTGTGGCTGGTTACTCCGTCAACGGATTTGGCGACGACCTCATCGACCACAACGACAGTGGAAGATTCAGCAGCTTCTACGGCACGATGGCCGACAACGAACAGACCGGCTGGTCGACAGGCTTCGTGATGGAAATGCCGATCGGGCTGCGGTCTGCGAAGGCTCAAGTGCAGAATATCGAACTGCGTCTGGCAAAAGCTCGCGACGTTCTGTCTGCTCAGGAATTAGAGATCGCTCACGAAGTCGGTAATGCGTTCCAGGAACTCGCCGAGAAATACATGACCGCCCAAACGTACTTCAATCGTCGTGAAGCCGCGAAAGATCGCGCTGAGTTGTTCGAGAAGAAGTTCCGAGTCGGCACGCAAACGCTGGACCTGCTGCTGCGAGCTCAGTCGAGTCTTGCCGACGCCGAAGTCGCTTACTTCCGGTCGCTCGTCGCGTACAGCCAGGCGATCGCCAACCTGCACTACCGACAGGGCACGTTGCTGCCATTCAACAATGTCTTCCTGGCCGAAGGCGAGTGGGATCCGGAAGCCTACTACCAGGCGTACCGCCGAGCGAAATCGCGAACTTACGCGTTCGACGCTTCCAACCTGAAACACACTGAACCTGGTGAGTTCGTCGAAGCTTCGTTCGACTCACCATCCGGCGAGCAATACTTCAGCGCAGAACCGCTGCCACAATCTCGCCCCATGACAACCGAGTCAGCTCTCTCACCACCGGCCGACGACGAGCCATCTGAAGGTGCTCCGTCAGCAGAACCTGGTGCAGCCTTGCCTCCACCGAGCGGCAGTGCCGAATTCGGCAACGAAGGCTTGAACAGTCTCCGATCGATTCCTGAGCCTGCTCCGCTAAACCTGCTCACCCCTCCAACTGCCCCGATGAACCCTCGAACCGTGAGACCAAACACCGCGAAAGCGATCAGGCCAGATCGCAACTCCGCTCAAACATCTCCTCGTCAAAACACACCGTCAGGCCAGACCGCAAAACAAAATAGCTTCGCCGCCAGAACTCCCATCCGACACACAATGGCCCCCGCAACATTGACGACTCAGCGAAACTCACCAACGGCCCCGAGTACTCAATCGACAGCTTCAACAATCGACCGCGCCAGCGCATCGACGACAAACTCTCCGGACCCCGACGGATTCCTGCCTCCAATCCGAGTCAACACGTCCGGCGTCACCCGAGTCCGAGCGAAGTAGAAGTATCGATGCAATAACCGCCAGATGCGGGCCCCGTTGATACTGTCCGATCGACGTTACAATGACTTAGACTTGCCTACGAGAGCTTGAACGCGAGCTGTCTGGCGAGTGATCCTGTTCGAGCGTTCTCGCCAACTGTGACGCCGAACCGGAAGATTGTTTTTGCCCCGTCAGCCATCCAACGAGACTTCGTCGCCGAACCAGTCGGCTGACCAGACGCCGATCGTCGCGCCGAGTCCTGGTCGGCTTTGCTGATTGGGATGTCGTGTTCAGTGCCTGGCGATTGTCGTTCCGGCAGAGATCGACCGCTGGAACGAGCTGACCGGCGAGCCGGGCACGGCCTGGCTGTTCGACATGAACGTCGACACGACTCCGTACGCCGTGCTGTTCATCCTGCTGCCCGTCATGTGGCTGTTCCGGCAACCGCTGATCGCTCGCCCGCCGCGGCTGTGGACCCGGTTTGAAGAATTGGCTGGGTGAATCGCCGCGAAACTCGCCCACCGGCAGCAGGCTGATGGTCGTTCTGGCGGGACGTTGTTCATCGCGTGTGTGGCGGCCGCTTCTGTGCTGAAGAGTTCCGATGACGGAATTCACGATCGACGGGTACCGATGGGGAACGGCCGCTCTTGCCGAAATGCCACCGGCTTACCACGACGAATTCAGCTACCTGTTTCAGGCTGAAACGTTTGCGGCCGGAAGACTGTCGTTTCCCAGCCACCCGACGGCGGCTCGGATGTTCGACCAGATGCACGTTCTGAACGAAGGCAGGTTTCGCCAGCCGCTACTTCCCTGGCACCGGCCTGTGGATTGCTCCGTTTCTGATGCTCGGAGAGCCGTACCTTGCACACTGGTTCGCAACGACAATCATCTGCGTGTCCGTCTTTTTGATCGGACGAGAGCTTTCCTGCAACGGCGTCGGGCTGCTCGCGGGAACGCTGGCCGCCCTGTCCCCAGGCCTGGTGCTCTTCGGCAATCTGCTGCTCGCCCATCAGCCGACGCTGGTTGGGCTCGGCCTGTTCGTCTACTCGTTCCTGAGCATGCAGCGGCTGCTGGACGATGGTCTCAGACTCGATCGCTCGCAGGAAGTTCGACACACATGGGCCGTCGCTTTGGCACGGCGACGCTTGTCGGGCATCGGTCTTGTCGTTCGCGATGCTTTGCCGCCCCATGACCGCCGCAGGAATCGGTCTTGCCGTTTGGACTTGTGGCTTGCCTGCCTGGCTCATGTCCGCAACGCTCGGCACGACAGCACCGCCGCGCCGCCACGCTGGTCGTGGTCGGCTTCGCCGTTCCGTTGGCCATCGGGTTTGTACGTCGCCGGCGTTTACAACGAAAGCACAACCGGCAGCGCCTTCAAAACTCCCTACCAGCTCTACACCGAACTCTTCACGCCACGGCACATGTTTGGCTTCAACAATGTCGAACGAGCGAAGCCGTTGATCACCGAGCGGACACTCGAGCACTACGATCAGTGGGCCGAGAATCTGGACGCTTCGAACTCGCCATTCAGAACGTTCAGAATCGATTCCTGGCAAGCTGGCAATGGACGCTCGGCCTGGTCACTGTCGTCCTGCTCGGAACAGTTTTTCTAACGGGAGCGTGGCGAAATCTCGATGGTCGCTGGTGGCTGATTCTGGCCGCAATTCTTTCCTTGCACACCGCCCACATTCCGTACTGGTACGACGGAATCTTTCACTGGCACTACGTTTTTGAATCGGGAATCCTCTGGTGCCTGGTCATCGCCGCCGCCGTGCAACTTCTTGTTTCGACCTTTCAGGAAGTGGAGCGGCCCTGGATGGTCGTCTGGATCGGGCTGGTGCTGGTTGCCACGGTGACGACCAACAACGTCGCGATCCCGCCGTTCCAGAATGTTTCCAGACTGACGGTCGGGATCAATCAACTGGCGTTTTCACGCGTGCGGCAATTCCAGGTTTCGCTGGGCTGATGGATGAATCACAGTATCGCCAACGTGGTCCGACTCTGGTCCTCGTCCGGCATGACCCGGCGGATCGCCACATCGACTATGTGTCCAATCACCCCTCGCTCGCCGAGCCGCTATTGATTGGTCGAATGCCGGCTGACAGCCGCACTTCTGAGGAGGAGACTGCGAGGCTGGCTGCCGAAGCATTCCCAGATCGCATGCGAATTCTGTTCGACGCTGCCACGGGCCAGTATTTCCAAGCTTCCCTAGCTGAATCCGGACTTCGACCGCAGGGCGTGTGCCAGCGTCTGGGCCGAATCAGAACGCTCTAGGCTCAACAGCGGACTGTCGGCTACAGTCCGCGCGTCGCAAGGATTCTGTCGTGGGTGTTATCCCTCGACGGGAAGTCCTCACACCTGCGGCATCCCTCCCTACGGGCGTCATTCCCTCCTGCCCGATCCAAACCAGAGTTCAACCTGACTCCAATGCACGGTCAATCCAATCGGATACCGAATCACGATCTTCCTGCGCGGCGAGCATCGCTGCTGCATGGAAAGGTTCGTTGCGCGCGTTGTGGCGTCCGACTCGTCTCGCCAATCCTGTTCTCAGCAGTGTTGCTTCTGTCCGGTTGCGGAAAGACGCTTCGTAACACAGCAACGGAGCAACTGATCCTGTCAGACAGCGTCGACCGGGCGATTCGGAGCATCGACTTCTCGCCGCTGGCCCGCCGCACCTGCTACGTCGACACCACGTATCTGAAGACGGTGAAGTCTGCGTCTTTTGTGAACGCCGACTACGTTCTAAGTTCGGTGCGCAACCAGCTTGCAGCGGCTGGCGGCATTCTCGCTGCGAGCAAGACTGACGCCGATATCATTATCGAGCCTCGCCTGGGAGTTCTGGGGGCGAACGAAAACGAGGTCACGTACGGAATTCCGTCGAGCAATCTGCTGACGCAGGCGGCTTCGCTGGTTCCTACCGCTCCCCCAGTTCCGACGATTCCTGAAATCTCACTCGCTCGCAAGAACGATCAGATGGCAGCGACGAAACTGGCGATATTTGCTTACGACTCGGAAACGGGCAATCCCGTCTGGCAGTCGGGAGTTTCGACCGCGCGAAGCAACGCCAAGGACACCTGGTTGTTTGGCGTCGGACCGTTTCAGAGCGGCACGATCTACGAAAAACCTCGGTTCGCTGGCGTGCGGATCAAGCTGCCGCTCATCGGTGACAAAGATGGCGACAAACGCCGACAGGCGGTGTCACATGATGAAGAGTTTGTCTTCAACCAGCCTCCCAACCTCGTGCCGCCTCCGGAAGACGAAATCCTGCATGCCAGTGCGGAGTCGCCAGCCAAACCTGCTGCCACGAAGCCGGCGCACAAAGAAGGCCGCGGCGAAAAAGTAGGATCAGGCACGAACGTTCAACGAGCGCCTTGAGATCGACTCGGCACGCGATGCGAAGCACATATTCGCCAAATCTGCCGCTTGCCGACGGGAATGCTGGTTTCGCCCGTTGTTTCTGCCCGATCTATACGTATCACCGTATGAAAACTCATCTTCTGTGACGTCAACAGATCGTGGTACCCTTCCATCAGGACCGTAAGGAATCGGTTCGTGGGAGCAGTGTCAGTCCGCGTTCCCGTCTCGAGGCTGGCTGCTGTTCTCCTCAACCGGACCACTCGTCCGACAGGATGACTCCAGCGTAAAGGACCTCGCGATGTCAACCGACGCAACGCCTCGCAACTCAGACTCCGAAGCACCCGAATCGGAAACGCCGCAAGCCGACAACTTTGTCGAAACGGCTCTGAAGCTCAGCGGCAAGAGCGAGGAAGAAGCTCGCAAAACCGGAGCCATCGACCGAGCCGACGAGCAGGTCGAAGAACTCTTCGCTGCGAAATACCGCACGGAAGGCAGCCCGTGTCACCAGGCCGTGTGGGGCGACAACTTCCCGCTCGAACTGTTCGCTCCGAACGAATCTCCGACTCCACCTGGTTGCGATCAGGTGATGGAAAAGTCCATCGACCTGACTCGAACAATGCATCAAAACGGGACGGCGTACGACGCCAACGGCAAGATGTCGCCCGAATTGCTTGGGGGCCTGGGCGACGCCGGCTACTGGGGACTGCTCGTTCCACAGGAACACGGTGGCAGCGGTGCCCCATTCTCAGCCTTCGCGAAGTTTCTGACTCGAATGGCGACAGTCGATCCCACTGTCGCAGGAACGGCGTCCGTTCATGGCTGCATCGGCGCCGTTGACCCTCTGCTGGCGTTTGGCTCGCCCGAACAGAAGTCACGCATCCTGCCGAAACTCGCAAGCGGCGAACGCATCTCAGCTTTTGCGTTGACTGAACCTGGCGCAGGTTCCGACCTGACCGCGCTGCGAACAACAGCCAAACTCGACGGAGACGATTACGTCGTTAACGGTGAGAAGCTGTTTATCACCAACGCGATTCCAGGAAGAACGATCGCGATCGTTTGTCTGATCGAAGGCAAGCCATCCGTTCTGATTGCTGATCTTCCGAAAGAGGAAAACGACCAGTTCCAGGTCGTGCCTTACGGAATTTACGCCCTGCAGCATTCATGGAACAACGGCCTGAAGTTCAACAACTTCCGAGTGCCAGCCGCAAATCTTCTCGATCCCGGCCGAGGTGACGGCCTGACGATCGCGTACCACGGTTTGAATCGTGGCCGCGTTGCGCTGGTCGCCGGAGCCGCTGGCACGATGCGAGTCATGCTGAAAAACATTCTGCCGTGGGCGAAGTTCCGAAACACTTACGGAGCGAAGATCAACACTCGGGAGCTCGTTCAACGTCGCGTCGGCCACATGGCCGGATTGATTGTAGCTTGCGACGCGCTGACCGACTGGTGTTCGTGGCTGCTCGACGAAGGCTACCGCGGCGAAATGGAATGCATTATCGCCAAGATATTTGGAAGTGAATCTCAAAAAGAAGCAGCCATCGAGCTGTTCATGAAGACACACGGCGGACGGTCGTTCCTGAAGGGCCACCTGTTCGGCGACAATGTCCACGACTTCCTCGCTCCGTGTATCTACGAGGGCGAAGGCGAAATGCTCGGCATGGCCTTCTTCAAATCGCTGGTCAAAGTTCACGGGTCGACTTACTTCGAACCAATCGGCAAAGCTCTGGCGAAGGCCGGCATTCGAACTCCAAATCCTTTGAACCCGGCTCACGCGATGGCACTGGCCGGCCCGACGATGCCGTATCTCGGCTGGAAGGCGAAGCAAATGCTCGGCGGCGCGAAGCGAGCGAACATTCGCCTGTCCGATCCGAAACTGGCTGCCCACGCGCAATGGGCCGCGGACCGTCTTCAGAAGAGTCGGCTGCAGGTCGACAGCCTGATGTTCAAGTACAAATTGACCCTTGCAGACCGTCAGTGTGCGATGGCCGATCTTTCTCAACGAATTCAGGATCAGATCGTCATGCTGGTGACAGCAGTTTACGCCGGTCGCCAGGAAGACGAGATCATTCGAGCGTCTGCCGAAGCCTTGTGTCAGACACTTCAGAATAAGATCACCGGCCGATTGCCGTCCGGTAAATATTTCCGAACCGTCACGAAGCTCGGGCAGTCGATTGTCGATGGAGGTTTCTCGGCCCTGGCCGGCGTCGACGAGTTGGACATCATGCAGAAGTACGAAGCGTAGCGGTTTGTCAGGCAGAACTTCGCACGTCGCGAAATCAAAGCTTGACACACAGACACTTCACGAGGCACGATCACTGCCGGAGCGACATGTTCGCTTCGGCAGTTTTTCATTGACGCAGTTAACGCCCTGGCAGGAGACGAAACAGTGACTGACTTCGGAAAAGCGAGTGGACTGTTTGGCTCATCAGACCGAATTCGAGAAGAACTCGAAAAAGTGGTCGTGAGGCTCCGTGACGGCGGCGAGAAAGCTCTCGATGCAATGGGGATCAAACCTGGTGAATGGCAGCCTCAGGCAGACGTCATCGAGACGCCCGACGCCGTGATTGTCGCGTTGGATGTCCCCGGCGTCGCATCCGCCAGCCTCGACGTCAAGATCGTCGGCAACATGCTGACGATCAACGGCAGCCATCCCATGAACGATATCGATGCCAGTTGGATCGTTCACGCGAGTAACCGTCCCCAAGGCAACTTTTCACACTCGATCCCAATGCCCGTTCCGGTGAGCAATGAAGAGATCTCGGCCGAAGTCAACAACGGAGTTCTTACCGTGAAACTTGGTAAGTCAGAAGCCGCCAAATCAAAAAGCATTCCGGTTTCTCAAAGAGGCGAGTGAACATCCGAAGCCGCGGCCGAATCAACATTAGGCCATTGCCAAATACGACGAGTGCCTACTTCGGCAGCGCATTTAGAAAGTCGGACATCGCATCGTAGTATTCACGAGTCGGTCGATCATTGTGGCCAATCTCTGGCAACTTCACGAAGTGCTTTGGATGCTTCGCGGCCGCAAACAGTTTCCGACCGCTTTTGTAAGAAATGACACGATCCGCATCTCCGTGGCTTTGAAGCAGCGGACAGCGAACCTCGGTGATAGCCTGAGCGGAATTCAACTTGTTCTTCGCGACCAGCCAGGCAAGTTTCGGAAAGTGTTCGGCCGCCACCTCGCGAAGAGACGAGAACGAACTTTCAACGATCAGCCCTCGCGGCGACGCATCGGCGGCAAGCTGAATCGCAAGTGCTCCGCCTAGCGAGCGGCCCATGAGCACGATGTCTGACTCATTGACGCTTGCGAGTTTCGCCAACTCGGTGCGAGCTGCCGCGGCATCAGCGATCGCACCTGACACTGTCGCTTTGCCGTCGCTGCGGCCGTACCCGCGATAGTCAAAGATTAGAACTGAAACACGCATCTTCTCCTGCAGAAACTGCAGCGTTGATGCGCGGCCGGCGAGATTCCCACCATTGCCGTGGCAATACAGAACGACCGCTTTGGGACTCTCAGCCGGGCAATACCAGCCGTGAATCGGAGTTCCGTCCCTTGAGGTCATCCAGACGTCGGCAAACTTCAACCCCGCTGGCTCCCAGTCTCCTTTCGGATACTTCGTCGGCTGAAACAGCAACAATTCGTCCAGAGATCGCACTTTCGATGGCTTTCTTTGCTCTGGAGCATTTGCCGGTTTTTCAGCCGCTGTCTGAGCAATGAGCGGTGAAACATCCAGCCCGCCGGAAGAGCAGCCAGCAACCAACAGAGCAAACACGGCACCCGCCACCAGCCTCAATAGTTGCATAACGCTGTTCCTCATGTACGAGCACTCGCCGAATACAAACGGTATTCAGCCAAGTTGATCGTACACTCAAACGCGAGTCGGCCGAGCCTGAATTCTGAGGTTTCCAGGTACGGCCGCCCAATTGCGCAAGTTTCCGAACTCGTCTACTGAACGGCGATCAGCTCAACAATGAAATGCAATGTTGCTTTGGGCGGAATCGACCCCGGCCTGCCGGCTTCGCCGTACGCCAGTTGGTATGGAATTTCGAGTTGAATTTTGCCACCAACACCGATGAGCTGCAGGCCTTGTGTCCAGCCAGCGATCACTCCGGTCAGCGGGAAGTCGATCGCGTTCTTACCGTATGAGCTGTCGAATTCTGATCCATCGTCGAGTGTACCCCGGTAGTGGCAAAAAACAGTGTCTTCGGCCGTTGGTTTTTTACCATCTCCTTTGCGAAGGATCTTGTATTTCAAACCGGTTGCCGTTTCGGTGAACTCGGTCTGAGCATCCGGACCGTCGGGGCCGGGCTCAGCCCTTGTGTCTGCGGCGGGGGCTTCCGCTGTTTCTGATGCGGGAGCTGTCGGAACCGGAAGGCGACGGGTCCCACTATTGGAAGACGGTGCGGGCACACAGCCTGCGACGAGAAACAAACCAAGCAAACCTGTACTCAGGACACACTTCAGATCATTCACTTTTCTTCACTCCTCAAGCTGCAAAAACGTCATCAAATTTAGACGTCTGGGATGAAATCGCGAAATAGCAGTCTAGTTGATCAAGGGACGCAGGCAACTCGACTCTTGATTCTGCGTCCCAACGTTCGGAACAGCATTTGCCATAAAAACCATGACCTAAGCTTGGTCTCAAAGTCGCGTGTGATCTGGGGCCGATTGTTGAGCCGACGCAACACTGGAAGTGGTTGATCGTTGCTTTTTTGCATCAGTCCGAAGTGCCATCCGATATTGACGGATGGCGATCATCGCCAGGTTTACCATTGGCTTTTCGTAAAACAATGCCATTTGAATTCGATTGTTGATTGAGGGACTTGCACATGGATTTTCAAGAAGAACCACTGTACGAGCCGCCGTCGGATTTTGCGCGATCTGCGGCGCTGTTTATTCTCACGATGGGAACAGTCTTCGGGCTCGGAATGCTCTGGACAAACTATGGCGACGACATCGCCGCTCGATGGAATAAAGACTGGAACGGCATGAAAGATGGCTGGGTGGAAGCGACCACTCCGCCGGAACGGGAACCAGGAACTGGGCTGCTAGGAATGATGAAGGACAGTCCGTGGGGGCCGAACGGGTTCGATCACGACATGAGACCGGCAAACAACAACCGATTTCGGAGTAATGAACCGGTCGTCCCGATGATCGACAGAACGAAGTTGAAATTGAAGTCTGTCAACACTTCCCGGCGCCGATGACAATCTACTTGCGGCCAATCGGAAACAAAAGAAGCCTCGCATTGGAGATCGATGCGAGGCTTCTTTGCGTTTACTGCAGATTGAACGGTTGAACAAAGCCGCTCAACACAACCCCGCTTATGCCGGCGTAATCTCTTCCTGGAGTTTCTGCGCTTCGTCTGGATCGACGTAGTCGCTGTGGCAATCCGGCTTGGATTCGTCGGCTCCGACTGCCTCTTTTGTTTTCGATGCAAGTTTGTGAATCTCGTCTGGAGAGAGCACTCCGCGAGTTTCAAGAATCGCCAGCTGGTCCGTGTTCAGCGCTTCTGTAACTTTGGCTTTGTCCCAGGCGTACTCTTCGTCTTTGCCTGAAACGAACATCTCGATCTCTTTCGAGATGCGGACGCTGCACCAGTCGTGGCCACACATGGCGCAGAAGTCGGTGTCGACGTCGAGGTCTTCGTCGTGGAGCGCTCGTGCGAGGTCAGGGTCGAAGCTCAAATCGAAGTGCTTGTCCCAGTTGAGAGCCGCGCGAGCTTTCGTCAGCTCGTCATCGCGGTCTCGCGTGCCAGGAATTCCGAGCGCGACATCAGCAGCGTGAGCGGCGATCTTGTACGCGACGCAACCTTGTTTGACGTCGTCTTTCTTCGGCAGTCCAAGGTGCTCTTTCGGAGTCACGTAACACAGCATGCTGGCACCGTGGTAAGCGGCGGACGTCGCTCCGATGCAGCTGGTGATGTGGTCGTAGCCTGGGAAGATATCCGTGACGAGCGGTCCAAGAACATAAAACGGAGCACCGTGGCACAACGTCCGCTGCAGCTTCATGTTGTATTCGATCTGGTCGAAGGAGACGTGTCCGGGACCTTCGATCATGACCTGCACGCCGCGTCGCCACGCTCGTTCAGTCAGTTCACCGAGCGTTTCGAGTTCGGCCAATTGAGCTCGGTCCGTCGCGTCGGCCAAGCCGCCTGGACGGAGACCATCGCCGATCGAGAAGGTGACATCGTACTCTCGCATGATGTCGCAAATGTCTTCCCACAGCGTGTAGGTTGGGTTTTCTTTGTTATGAGTGATCATCCACTTGGCGAGAAGTGATCCACCGCGGCTGACGATTCCGATCAGTCGATCCTGGACAAACCTGAGATGCCCAAAGCGGACGCCAGCATGAATCGTGAAGTAGTCGACGCCCTGCTTCGCCTGATGCTTGAGCATCTGCAGGATGTCATCTTCAGTCAGGTCTTCGATCTTTCGGCCGATGATCATCGAGTAGATCGGCACGGTTCCGATGGGGACGGTCGAGTTCTTGATGATCGCTTCGCGGCATTCGTTGAGGTTGCCGCCCGTCGACAAGTCCATGACCGTGTCGGCTTCCCACTTTTCTGCCCACTTCAGCTTCTCGACTTCTTCGTCCGTTCCTGAAGAAACCGGTGACGCGCCCATGTTGGCGTTCACTTTGGTTTTCGATGCTCGGCCGATCGCCATCGGGTCGAGTTCGTACTTCAGGTGACTGATATTTGCCGGGATGACCATGCGGCCCGCAGCGACTTCATCTCGGACCTGCTCCGGCGTCAGGTGCGGCTCCCGTTCGGCGACACGCTTCATTTCCGGGCTGATGATGCCTCGGCGGCCCTGCTCCAACTGAGTGACCGGCTCCCAACCCAGTGGCGGCTCCCATGCTTCGGCCTTTTCGTAGTCGTTCTCGAAGCCGGCGTTCAAAGTCCAGTCTTCCGGCATGAAGTCCCATGCCGTTTTCTCCGACGTCTGCGGCATGCCTGGAGTGTCTGGCGAAGAAAACGTCGCCGCTCCCTCTCGCCCGGGCGCGAGCACTGGCGGATTCGCGAAACTGCCGGGAGTCGTTCCCTGCGAGGTCGAGGATGGGTCGCTTCCGAGTGAAGGTAGCTCGTACCCGGGAGTTTGAAGGTCCGTCTCAGCAATGCTCATCGCAGATTCCCTTGAGATGTCTGTCGGAAGAAACCCGCGAAATACAGGCGTCTGTCCGGCTTCCGGGCGAATGTGTTCAGGTTGGGCGATCGGCAACATTCCTAAGTGCCGACGCTGGCTGCCGGGAATCCTGGTTGCGGACCTCGCCTTTTTCAATGGCTTACCCCGTCGCACAGGGAAACTTCGATCGGTCGCCGGACAGATTCACTGCCCGAGCCCCGTTCGCGAGCTTTCCGTCCAACTGAAAAATTTCACAAATAGAACTTGACCGGAAACCCAATTGTATTACTGTGCTAATACAATTTTGCCAGAAAGGTTCAGGCCATGCAGATCCATATCACCGAGGCAGACGGCACGCCGTTCTACCAGCAGGTAGTCAACCAGATAAAGTTTCTGGTTGCATCCGGGCGGCTGGACGAGGGCGAGCAGCTTCCGCCGGTCCGCAGACTGGCCGAGCAGCTACTCGTGAATCCAAACACGATTGCTCGAGCGTACCGAGAACTCGAATCCGAAGGCGTGGTGGCATCGAAACGGGGAGCCGGCGTGTTTGTGTCGGATTCCGGTTCGCCGCTGTCTCGCAAAGAGAAAACGCGAATTCTGCACGAACGCATCGACGCGTTGCTTACCGAGTCCAGCCAGCTTGACGTCGGAGTGGACTCTCTTCTGAAGCTGATCGAACAGCGCAGCAAAAAGTTTGACTCAACGCGGGGAGGCAAGTCATGAGCGAATCAATAGTCGACATTAAAGGCATTTCGCGATCCTTCGGAAAGAAGGTTGCACTGGACGAAGTGGACCTGTCCGTGCCACAGGGCAGCGTTGTCGGACTCGTTGGAGAAAACGGAGCCGGGAAAACGACTCTACTTAAACACGTGCTCGGCCTGTTCAAAGCCCGGACAGGAACCGTACGGGTCTTCGGAAAGGACCCGGTCACCGATCCTGAAACCGTACTTGGCGAAATCGGCTACCTGTCGGAAGTTCGCGACCTTCCCGACTGGATGAAAATCGGCGAACTGATGAGCTACACAAAGGCCTTCTTCCCATCGTGGGATGACGCGTTTGCTGAAGAACTCCGCGAGATGTTTGAACTGTCGCTCGATCAGAAAGTCAAAACGCTCTCTCGCGGGCAGCGTGCGAGGGCCGGGCTGATCGCGGCGATTGCTCACCGACCTCAACTGCTCGTTCTTGACGAGCCTTCATCCGGTCTCGATCCGGTTGTTCGACGAGATATTCTCTCGGCGATTATTCGAACGGTCGCGGACGAAGGCCGAACGGTCCTGTTTTCTTCGCACCTGCTCGATGAAGTTCAGCGAGTTTCCGATCACGTGGCGATGTTGCATCTCGGAAAAATGCTCCTGACTTCGCCGATGGACGACGTGCTGACATCGCATCACCGGCTGACCGTCCGTTTCGAACAGCCGCTTGAGTCACCGTTAAAACTGGACGGGGCGTTGAGGTGCGAAGGCGAGGGTCGAGAATGGACGGTTCTCTGCAACGGCGAGCAGGCGAGCGTCGAGGCTCAACTGACACAGCTCAACGGTGAAATCGTCGAACGAGCCGCTCCGTCGCTGGACGAGATTTTCGTGGCTCGGATGAACGGTTGACGTTTTATCTGTCGACCCCAGCCACCCACTAATCGAAACATTCGTCTTCCTGTGAGGACACACTCATGACTGGTCCAATCAAAGCTCTCAGTTGGGAATTCGTTCGGCGGCTTTCGTTGTCAGTGCCGCTGATCATTCCAATGATGATCCTGGCTCCGTCGGGCATTGAGTGGTTGTTCCGGATAGCCGGTCTGCCGACCGCTGGCGAGAACATCCCGCCGCTGACCTGGCACTGTGTGTACCTCGCGCTGGGCTTTCTCCTGATGGCCGTTCCGCTGGTTGAAGCCTACAAAGGGACGTACCAGCGAATCCTCGCTTATCCGGTTTCGAATGCGTTTATCGCCAATTGGATGATAGTGTCTTCCGTCGTTACGCTCGTCGGTCAGGAATTCCTGGTCCACTGGATTTACGATTTCACGCTTTCAGACTGGAACTACCTCGCGGTTTTCGGTGAAAACAGCGTGCTGATTGGACCATGTCAGCCGATCTTTGCAATGACGATCTCGATGCTGATGGCAATGTTCTGGAGTCTGCGGCATTTCAAATTTCGCAAACTTCTTGTTTGCGGATTGCTCGTCAACTGTTTGACTTTCTGGATTGGGAGTCACTACTACCCTCGTGGTTTCGGAGCGGGAGCGACGTCGTGGACGACTCTCACTTTTTTCGACGGGGCAGTGATTGCGACCGTGATCGCAGCTTCGTGGTTCGTCACCTGGCGTGGTATTGCCCGCGAACGATGCGGCGACAACGTCGAGCACTCATTCGAAAATCGCGTCGACGTTCTCACACAGAGGATCAGGGCGATTGTCTTTCCGGACAGGCTCCAGGATCACGATTCCCACGAGACTGCCCTCGCCTGGAATCAATGGAGGCAAACAGGACGAAGCGCCGCACTGGCCGGTGGATTCGGTTTCGGAACGCTCCTGGCCATTCTGCTGTTCAGTGTGTACGGTGGCCGTCGAGGACCGGAAGGCGTTGTCTTTCTCCTGTTCCTGATTCCCAGCCTGGTGGGATTTCTGGCGGGATCAGTCCTGGGCATTCTTGCCCCGCCGTCCAGTCGAGAACGGATGACGATGTTTCTGGCCACTTCGCCCGTCTCGGATGCGAGGCTTGCACGCGGGCTACTTCGCAATGCCTGGCGAACAACCATGATTGCCTGGGTGCTGGTGATCATTCCTGGATTGCTGGCAATCGGGGCCGCGATTCTTAGAGACGGTACAACGTCGCTGCAGGTCCAGATCGACCGTCTCAACCAAACTCCGGACTCTCCGTTTGGAGTCATAATTCTGCCACTGGCTCTGCTGGGCTCGGCAGTTCTGGCGTGGATGCTGACGGCGACGTTTGCCGTTCTAAATTGGACGGGAAACCAGTGGGTGCCATTCTTTTTCATCGTCACCGTACTCGCCGACGTGATTCTCATCATGCTGCTGAGTTTTTTCCTGGAGAAAGAAACGATCACGTTACTTCGAGAAACCTCAATAGGGATAGCATCGTTTGCGATCGTGGTCAGTTCGGCATGGGCCTTCTGGACAACATTCAAAAGAAAAATGATGGAGCCGGGATCCGCAACGCTTCTCCTGAGTTTCTGGGTGATCGAATCGCTGGCGTGCTGGTTCTTTTTGCCGGCGGCGCCGCATCATCGACTATTCGTGATCGGCATATTGATGCTCAGCGTCAGCCCGGTCGCTTTCGCCCCGTTGGCAATTTCGAGAAACCGGCACGTCGCCTGACGGGTATGTAGATTCATTGTGGCCGTCTGACGTTTCTATGACCGGCAGAGTTGCTACAACAACGTCTCGCAGGGTGGGCACTGCCCACCCTCAAGAAACAATCTGGTGGGCGGTGCCCGCCAGACGCTCGGCTGCCGCCTTCAACTCTCAAGACGGAATCAAAGAGGAAGACACGATGAGACAACTCACATGGCGATGCACCATTCTTGCACTTTCGACAGTGTTACTGTCGGCTCAGAACTTCGCAGCCGCGGCTGACGAAAAGGCTGCAGACGCAGGCACGGTTGCGGTCTTCAGCATCAGCGGTGGAGTCACCGAGAAACCCGGCGATGAGGAGCTGGCAATTTTTACCGGCCAGTCGGCGGACTCGTTCCTGGCACTGACGACTCGAATGCGAAAGACCATCGACGATGACGATGTCAAAGCCGTCGTCATCCTTGCAGGCGGTTCCGCTCCGGGCCTGGCTCAGTCCGAGGAACTGCACAAGCTTCTGGCGGATATCAAAAAAGCCGGCAAACCGGTCTACGTTCACGCCGACGCGTTGATGACTCGGCAGGTGATGATTTTCAGCGGGGCGTCTGAAATCAGCATGTCGCCGACTGGGTACATCTTTCTGCACGGCCTGTACGGCGAACAGGTGCATCTTCGAGGGCTGCTCGACCGACTGCGAATCAAACCGGACTTCATCACGATGGGTGCTTACAAAAGTGCCGCCGAAACTTTCATGCTCGAAACAGCATCGCCCGCCGCTGCTGACATGACGAAGTGGCTCTTCGACGGAATGTACAACTCGACCGTCAACGCCCTTGCCTCAGGCCGCGGCGTGAAGCCGGCCAAAGTCAAAGCATGGATCGACGACGGAATCTACTCAGCGACGGAAGCCAAAGAAGCCGGAATTATCGATTCGGTAACTTACCGCCAGGACCTGGTTGAGCAGATTAAAGAGAAACACGGCAAGGATATTTCGTTCGACAAACGCTACGGGAAGAAGTCGCAGCAGCAAATCGACCTTTCGAATCCCTTTGCCGCGTTGCAGCTTTGGGCTCAGATTCTGTCAGGACCGTCTAAGAAGAAACCGACTAAGGACGGTGTCGCAGTCATCTATGTTGAAGGCTCAATTCTGCCCGGTACTCCGGCGGCATCTCCATTCGGACAGGCCGGCGGCGCATACAGCACGCCTATTCGCAAAGCTCTCGACAAAGCCGCTGAGGATGACACGATCAAAGCCGTCGTTCTGAGAGTCGACTCGCCTGGCGGATCTGTCGTCGCCAGCGAAATCATCCTCGACGCGACTCGACGCGTGAAAGCAAAGAAGCCGATCGTTGTCTCAATGGGCAATACGGCAGCCAGCGGTGGTTACTACGTGAGCTGCGCGTCCGACACAATCTTCGCCGAATCCGGCACGGTCACCGGTTCGATCGGAGTACTCTCTGGCAAGTTCGTGACGACCGACATGTGGAAAAGCGTTGGCATCAACTTCACCCCCCTTGCTCGCGGTAAGAAAGCTGGAATGCTCGGATCAGCCACCGCGTTCACCGAGGGCGAACGAGCTCGCATGACAGCGTGGATGGAAGACGTCTACGGCCAGTTCAAAGGCCACGTGACAGCGATCCGAGGCGATCGCTTGAAGAAACCAATCGATGACCTCGCTGCCGGCCGAGTCTGGACTGGCCAGCAGGCGCTCGAACACGGCCTGGTCGACAAGATCGGCGGTATTCACGACGCCATCAATTTCATCGCCGACGAAGCGAAACTCGGAGACGACTACGAGGTCCGAGTGATCCCTCGTCCACAGAACTTCGCAGAACTTCTAATGGGCGACCTGGACGGTGGCGGCAACAAAAAATCGAAAACACTTTCGTTGGAAGCTTCCGTTTCTCAGGACAGCCTTTGGAAATCAGTGCTGCCCCTGATGCAGGGCCTCGACCCAAACCGAGTTGCCGCCGTCCGGCAAGCCATCCAGCAGCTCGACATCGTCAGTCGCGAACAGATTTCACTCAGCATGCCAATTCTGATCGCCGAGTAATTCTCAAAGTTGCTCACGTTGAAAATTGACTCAACGCCGCAGGGAACACATCGCCTCCCTGCGGCGTTTTGCGTTTACCAGCTATAGGTAAGGCTCTGCCTGACGAAGTCTAAACTTCTTGAAAGCGAACCACGAAAGACACCAAATACACGAAAAATTCTTCTGACAGAGCCTCCACGCTTTCGTGTATTTGGTGCCTTTCGTGGTTAAAAAATGTCAGAGCACTTCACTGGAAAGATGAGACCAACGAAGGCAGGTTTTGCATTTCGATATTCCCGATCCGATTTTGATCTCCGGTGAACCCTTGCCGAAATTGGTTCATCAGCGCATCGTTTATCCATCTTCCTCGCGGTGACGGCTCGCGGTCGCACCCACACTCGTTCCTGCCAAGAGAATGTCATGAAGCCATCATCGACAATCCGCGTTTTTGCGATCACTGCTGCTTTGGTGTCTGGAATATCGCTCGCTCAAGCCGAAACAAAGATTGGGTTTCGGCAGTTGACGATTGTTGAACCAGTCGCCGTTCAGCGCGGAGTCAGTCAGCAGGTCCATCTGCGTTCGAACTTTACACTCGACGGTACGCACTCGGTGTTCTTCGATCAGCCGGGCGTGACGATGACGTTTGCCGAGAAGGAAGCGAAAGAGGCTCCTCGAAAGGGCCGCGGTTCCGACGGGACTCCGTTTGCTTTTGACGTTGTCGTTTCGGCGGATGCTGAACCGGGCGTGCGCGAGCTTCGTGTGGCGACTGACCAGGCGGTGTCGAGTGTTTCGCATTTGATGGTGACTGACTATCCAGTCATTCGCGAAGACGAGAAGAAAGTGAATAACACCCGCGAGCAGGCTGCGGCGGTGACTTTGCCGGTTGCCATTTGTGGGCGTGTCGAGCGTGCGGAAGACGTCGACTTTTACTCGTTCGAAGGGAAAGCCGGGCAGGAGATCACCGCGGAATTGTTCGCTCAACGGGCGACGGCCGGAATTCACGGAATGGTTGTTCGAGGGCCGCTGATTTATCTGATGGACGGCCTGATGACGCTGTACGGTCCGAACGGGCAGGTCGTTGCGCAGAATGACAACTTCTTCGGTGGCGACTCTTTTATCGCGGTCGCGCTGCCGGAAGACGGGACGTACCACCTGGAAGTTCGCGACGCTCGTTACGCGGGGAGCGGTCGATATGCCTACTGCGTGGAGCTGGCGAGTCGTCCGTACGCTCACGCAACGTTTCCGTTGAGCGTTCAATCTGGCAAGACGACGCCGACGATTGCGATCGGGCATGGACTTGGCGCATCGACGAGCGTTGAGATCCGAGGGGCGAGCGATTCACAATCAGGGATTGTACAGCAGCGACTTCTGACTGGAGTCGGCGAAACCAACCCGGTTTCGGTGATCGTCAGCGAGCATCCGCAATTAGTCGCCGATGGAAAAAATGTCTCGATCGAAACTGCTCAGCCGTTGAACTTTCCCGTCGGGATTAGTGGGCGATTTCCCGAGCACGACGGCGTTCATTTTTATTCGTTCGACGCAAAGAAGGGCGATGCGTTTCTGTTTGAAGTGACGGCTCAGCGGCTGGGGTTACCGCTTGATTGTGTGCTTGAGGTCTACGATTCAAACGGCAAGCTTGTGAAAGAGTCCGACGACTATCTGCAGAGCAAGGATTCGAAGTTCTATTGGAACGCCGCTGCCGATGGACAGTTTTTCCTCTCGATCAGAGACTTGCACGGGCGAGGCGGTGAGCGATTCCTCTATCACTTAAGTGCCGAACGATCGGGCCCGGATTTCGAACTCAGCGGCGAGTATTACTACGCTCAACTCGCGCCCGGCACGAACATGATGTGGTTTGCGAAGCTGAGCCGAATCAACGCGTTCAAAGGTCCGGTAGAGATCATCGTTGAGGGATTGCCTGAAGGTGTCACTGCCGAACCGCTCACGGTTCCCGAAGGCATGATTCACGGAGCGATCATTCTGAAGTGCGCGCCCGGTGCAAAGATTAACGCGTCGCTTGTGCGAGTCTCCGGTCGAGCGACGATCGTCGACGCCGCAGGCAATGAAAAAGAAGTTGTCCGTCGCGGGCGAGTGACCTGTGAGCAGCAAAGCAGCGGTGGCGGTCAGGCGCGATGGCCGATCAGCACCCAGATCGTTGGCGTCACCAAACCACTCGACCTGTTGAAGGTTGTTGCCGAGCCAAGCGAAGTGACTCTGAAGCCGCGCGAGAAGCAAGAACTGAAAGTTCGCGTCGAACGACAGGACGGCTTCACCGATCCCGTCACGCTGGCGATGAGTTTTGACTATTTTAGCTCGAAGTTCGGCGAACAACTTCCGCCGGGCGTAACCGTCGCGAAGGCCAGTAAACTGCGTCTCGCCGGAAAGGTTCTTGAGGGAACGGTCATTCTTGAAGCCAGCGACAAAGCAGTGGCTGTCGAAAAAATTCCGGTCGCCGTGCTGGCTCGAGTCTCAATCACATTTTCAATCACGACGAACTATGCGTCGAATCCGATCTACTTGACGGTGCTTCCAAAAGACTAAGACCGTTCGATCAATCATCATCGTCGTCAGCGTCGGGATCGAATTTCGAAGCGTCTTCTCCGACCAGCCATGCCTGGCGTCCGATCAAGCGTGCGGAGATAAAGATCCCGGCTGTGATGACCGGCCCGGAAGCAAGTCCCGCGACGATCGGATTGAGCATGGCAAGTGGGACCAGGATGGCTCCAGCCGTCAGCCAGACGCAGAAATACAAACCAAGCATCTGCGCCCACGCCAGAGGAATTCTGACAAGGCTGCGGAGTGTCATTTCAGAATATGGCAACAGGATCGAATCCGCGTCGAGGGCTGACAGAATTGCAGCCGGAAACAGAATCCCGTGGAGAATCAGCACGGGTGGGCCAAGCATTCCCGTGACGGATTTCAACGGGTAAGCGATCAAGTAGCTCACGAATCCCGACGCGAAGAACACGTAAAAGACGGCCATCAAATCCATCATCCATTCTCGGACACCGCCATCTGGCCAGCCTTCGACTTTGTTAAGCCCCGCCCCGGTGTCCTGAATGATCGAAAATCCGCACGACGAAACGTACGACAGTGACCAGGTCGCAACTGCCATCTGAGCGACTGTTAGAAACAGTCCGGGAATGGCCATGATCAATCCCGATGAAGCGAGCTGGAAGTTGATGGCCATGATGGCACCGTTCACCGCGAGGCCGCCGGAGATCATGCCCCATCGAGCCACCGTTCCAGCATCGCTCCACGGAAACTGAAAGACGTTTGAAAGGAACGGACGCTTCGGCGGCTTCGGGCGTTTACGGACGTTTCGTATTTTTGCCTGCTCTTCGAAGATTCGGGCCGGCGGAAGTTCGGGACCTTCAACTGGCGCGTTCAGACTGTAAGGCTCGTGCTTCTCCGGCTGGACGGGCTCCTTTAGTTTGGCGGCTTCCTGTTGAGCACGGTGTTCCTCAAGCGTGGGGATCTGGATCGAGGTAAAGCAGTCGGGACACTTGATCCGGCGACCGGCGAACTTCGCCTTCGGAGTCACTCGCGTGTTGCAGACTTTGCAGTACGCGGCGATGTAAATCTTCTTTTTCTTCTTCGATGACGAAGAGTCGCTCACTGGCCCGGTTTCCGTGCTGACTAAGAAAACAGTTGCTTCTGACGATCTGGCTGATCGGCATCTTCGATTGGTTCCACAATTGGAACAACTTCGTCGCCAACTCGGATCGTCCCAGCCTGTAGAACTCGGACGGTTATTCCACCGTGCCCTCGCATTGCGTTGTAGCCGCCCGGCCCCAGAACCTCGCTCATTCTTGAACACGGCACGCAGTGGCCCGATCCTTCCAGAATAGCGTCGCCGATGCGGAACGTCTGATTCTTCAAAGCGATCAGGTTGATTCCTGAGACAACCAGATTTCGTCGAACTTCTTCAGGACGGACTTCGTCCCGTCCAACCATCGCAGCGACGGCGGCCAGGTGCTCCTGTTGGATCATCGTCACCTGACGCTCCGACTTGCCGCTGGTCGCGTGGTGGTCTCCGAGCAGGCCGGTGCCGACTTCAACCGTCGCTTCCGAAACAATTTCGACGACGCCTCTTCGAGCGGTGCACAGACCGATCCACTCAACACGGCCGTGCTGAAAATGTTCGACCTTCAGGTCTCGGATGACTTTCAACGATGGCTCCGATCAGCGTGATAGAAAAAAATCGCAGAGGACGCGGAGGAGAAAAACGCAGAGGACGCGGAGAGTGTCAATAATCTCTCCACGTCCTCTGCGAAAACTCTGTTGCCTCAGCGGTTTGTTCTTTATCAGAATGCTGAAAACCGACGGACTACTTACGGAACGTACCCAAGAAGGCGCTGCGAATTTCCCGATTGATGAATCGAGTTCCAAGCTTCTCACCCTGCCATGATAGTTTCAGGGAGTACGCCGCGCTGGCATTGTCGATCTTCGTCAGCGGTTCGTAAAAGACCGTTTCATTCGTGCAGATGCAGTCGCCTTTCTCCAGCTTCCGAGTTTTGATTTCGGCCAGACCGCCAGCTTTGAAGACTCCGACATTGTCGATGTGGTCGTTCTTCAATTCGAAGGGAACGCGTTCCACGTTGACAACATTTTTCGACAGGTCTTTCGTCGAGTTCTTCACGAACGCAACCAACGCTGCGTGCTGTTCCTTTGACGCTTTCTCATCGACCAGCACTACGGACTTGATCTTACCCGCCTTCATCGGAAAGACGCCGTCGAAGCCGAGGGTTCCCTGAGCGTGCAGAACCAGAGCTGCTCCCAGACCATCAAGCTTGACGTCGTTCCACGATCCCTTGTCGACCTTCCAGGCCATCAACGCTTCTTTGCCGGTAAGGCTCAGTTCGGCGTTGGCAAAGCACGGGCCTGTGTAAACGTTGCAGGTTCGGGCTTCGAGGTACTCGCCGGTGATTTGAGCGGCCTCAGCGAACTGACTCAGACTGACGGCCGAAAGAGCCAGTAGCGCGACGGTGATTTGTCTCATTGTCAGAGTTCCTTCCGGAAATGCGTAAAAAATCGACCTTTGAATCTTCTCAGTGGCCTGGCGGCGGGTCAACGATGATTGTGAGTTTGTTGGCTCATGACACTTGCCGAGCACCACCGAAGCCCCCCGTTTTCGTTCAGAATCATACTGAGGGGAAACCCTCGACACGGGAACCCCTGTTGACAGAAATTGCGAAACAGAATTAAGAAGTCGGGCCATCTCTCAAATTCGGCTAAAGTTTTGCCGTTCGACGTGATTTCACGCCGCGACACCACCGCAGCTGCCCCTCTCAGGCCAACCCTGGCCAACTGACTTTCCCTCGTTCAACTCTCACCTGTCGGAATGCTGATGCGCCGTTTTCGGTGGATCATCAACTTGTTCTGCGCGAGACCTTTTCGTGGCTGACGAACCTGACAATGACGCCGAGGCACCTGAAGAGCCTGCTGGCGGATCAAAGAAGAAGCTCATCATCATCGTGGCTCTACTAGCTGTGGTGGGTGGTGGAGCGTTCTTTGTGCTGTCAGGCGACAAAGAAACACCAGCAGATAAGCTCGCACGGGCTCTGGAACTGATCGACAAACGCGAGACAAACTGGCAGATTCGGCAGGCGATGGAAATCGTCGAAGAACTGGACGAGTTGAAGTATGTCGATCCCGATTTCCCAACCGGTCAACACTACATTCGTGGGTTTGCCGAGTTCTATTCCGGACGAGAATTCACCGGTCAGGAGCAGCAGAAACGCTATTTGAAGGCTATCGAAGACTTTGAGTATGCGTCGACTCGCGGAATGCCCGAGGAACGTCGAGGCGAAATGATGTGGGCATTTGGCGTCGCACTCCAGACGGTCAGTCTTCCCACAAAGGCTCGCGAAATTCTCGAAGCCTCGCTGAAGGATTACCCGGAAGGCAGCGTCGAAACCTCGATCCTGCTGATGGAGAATTACCTCGACGCACAAACTCCAGACAGTCTGACAAGGGCGAAGGAGCTTAGTGACCAACTTCCAACACTTGGAGATATAAACGACGAGCAGTCAGTCCACTCGGCTTTATTGAGAACCGACATTCTCGAAAAGATGGGCAAGTCGGACGAAGCAACCGCGACGCTGGAGAAAATTGACTCCGGAGCAAATGCCGAGCAGGAGCGAACGATCGGGCTGGCAAAGATCCAAATGTCTCAGGCAGAAACCCTCGCCAAAGACGCCTCCGTTGCCGAGGCGAACGAGAAGTACCTCGAAGCACAAACTCTGTTATTGCCCCTGATTGATGACAATAACCATACGATTTATGCAAGCCAGGCGTCGTTCCTGAATGCTTTGTGTTCGGAGCGGATGGGCAAGCCTGAATCGGCGATCAACTACTACCAGCGAACAGCTCGTAAGTTTGCAGAAACTGATGAATGGCTGGCTTCTCAACTTCGTATGGCAAGTCTGCTGCGTGCAGCCGGTCGGGATGAGGAAGCCATCGCCGCCTACCGTCAGGTATTGCGAGCGATCGTGCGACCGCAGGATTTCCGCAATCGGTGGTTGACGATCAGTCAGTTTCGAGACGCAGTTCTGATCGCCTGGAGTGACTGGGTCGAAAACAAAAAATTCGAGCGTGCCCTCGCGTTGACACGCGTGATGTCGCCCTTAATCGATCGAATTCGGGCCCTGGAACTGATGGCCCAAACGAGCGGACAGTGGGCATCGACCGCGCAGGATGCCGTCGATACGGCTCCGTATAAAAACCGACAAGCGCTCGTACTTGAAGCGAGAAAACACTGGATTGAGAGTGGCGATTCGCACGCAGTTCTGGCGGCTGCAACCAGAACTGAAGCGGCATATCCAGACACGGTCTGGACCAGCGCAGAAGACTACGCTCGCGGATACGCCTTCAAAAAAGCACTGGATCAGGCGGACGAGTTCATCCGAGTGGAACCGTCTCAAGGTGTGCCGAAGGCTCGCGTATTTCGCGGACGAATGCTGATGAATCTCGACCGGCTTAATGAAGCGTTTGACAGCTTCAGGCGAGTCGAGATCGATACGCCAACGGATCCATTCGTGTATGAAGCCACTTATCGACTGGGCCTGTGTCAGCTCGAAATGGACCGCTCAGACGACGCAGAACGTACCTGGCGTGCCATGCTGACTTCCGACGACCTGGAACCGGGTGCCGAACAATGGCGACTCGCCAAGTTTGCACTAGGACAACTATTGGCTCGCCAGGCGTCGAACGAATTTCGCAAATCAGTTCCTGCGGATGATGCAGAACCAACGAAAGAACAACTCACGCATAAGCAAAATGCTTACGCAAAGTGGAAGGAAGCGATCCGGCATCTCGACGAATACCTTGGGCGATATCCCGACACGGAAGAAAGAATCCCTGCCCGGTATCTGCTGGCGAAGTCTCTTCAAGCGTCTGCGGCCGAGATCCGGGAAAACGTTTCAGACTCCATGCCGGTCAACGCTCGCAAAGAGCTGTTCCTTTCACTGTCGCAGACATTGAACCGGGCGGGTGACGAATATCGAGCTTTACAGCAGTCGTTACAGGCTTTGCAGGTGACAGGCATGCTGGATGATTATGGCCAGGAAATGTACCGGACGACTTTCATGGCGATACCACAGACGCAGTTTGAACAGGAGCGCTATGCGGACGCTTTGGTGGGCTTTCGGATGGTAACCAGCCGATTCGCTGATCATGTTTCGACCTTACCAGCCTACATTCAGATGTCGCGGTGTTACTCCCGGCTTGAAAAGCCTGACGAGGCCAGACGTCAGTTGGAACAGGCGAGAGTCGTGCTTGGTCGACTTCCCGACGAAGCCTTTGCGTCCCTGTCGACCGGACAAACTCGTGAGCAGTGGGCCGAGTGGATCGAGTGGGCTCGCGAAATTCACGATCGTCAATTTCCACAAATCACGGACGCATCGTGACCCTGCGACTGACTCAAAATCCTCAATGAACATCAGAATCGAATAGTAGACACGGAAACTCATTCTGAACCATGACAACCGCGACACCACAAACTGATTCGAAACCCCAGCCGGAACTGCTGGACGTGCTCCAGCGTCGGCGTGAATACTGCCGGGCGATGCTTGAGCTTTCGCGCCGACAGGCTGCATTGATCGATGATGGAAATTTCTCCGAGCTGCTGCAATTGATCGCGCAGAAGCAGCGAGTGCTGGAGCACCTGGCAGAACTCGGGCGGACGTTTGGCGGAATCGTCGATTTCTGGAAGTCTGTCAGAGACCGATTGGCGACTGATGCCCGGTCGAAGTGTCAGGCGGCAATCGACGATGCTGAATCTTTGCTCGCGGAATCGATGGCTCTGGAAAAACACGGTACAGAAGTGCTGAGCCAGCGCCGCGACGAAACACAGGGACGACTGAAAGAAATCGGCGAGGCGTCCAACGGATTTGCCGGATCTGGCAGCGGAAACGCACCTCGGCCGAAATTTCTGGATGCCAGCGGCTAAGAACGACGCTCACCGTCTCTCAGGGAGTATTCGGACATGATGAATTCATTCTTGCGGCCTGCGACCGTTCCGCTGCTGAAACAGGCGGCGGAGTTCAGCGAGCGCCGACAGCAGGTGCTCACAGCCAATATTGCCAAGATTGACACTCCTGGCTACAAGACTCGGGATCTGCCCGTAGAAGCCTTTCAGGAAGCAATGAAAAAGGCTGTCCGGCAGCTCAAATCCCCCTCTCTACACACCTCTCAGAGCACATCTTCACTTCTCCCCATCGAATTCCCTTCCTCTCCGATGACTCGGGAACCGGCCGTCGACGAGCTGTTTACCGAGGAACTTTTCCAATCTGAACAACTCCCTGAGCACTCATTAGGTCTGCAGGACAACGGCAAACGCAACATCGAGCACGAGGTCATGGAAATGACCCGGACTGTGATGATGCAGAGCTATGCCATGCAGATGATGACATCTCAATACGATCTGCTCGAATCCGTAATTTCGGGACAGGCGTAGTCTGATTCTGATGGTCAATTCTGTCGGCGAATGCCTGAACAATTCAATTCCGCTCACAACTCAAGCTTGCTGTTAACTCATCGTTAGTCGCACTGGACAAGGAGGTCCGCGACATGCTCCGAACCCTCGACATCAGCCGCAGCGCTCTCGTCGCGCAGCGGGAACGCATGAACGTCATTGCGGGCAACATTGCCAACGCACAGACGACGCATAATGCGAAAGGCGAACCTGAAGCCTTCCAACGACGGTACGTTGAGTTTTTCTCCGAGAGCACTCACGGCAATAAGAACGTTGAAGGCGAAGTCGGATTCCGAGTCCATGTTGATCAGACAAACGATCCGCGTCTCGTGCATGATCCGGGACATCCCGACGCCAATCCTGAAACCGGATACGTCGAATATCCCAGCATCAACGCGATTGACGAAATGGCAGACATGATCCTCGCCAGCCGTGCCTACGAAGCAAATACCACAGCCATACAGATGACGCGGCAGATGGCCGAACAAACCTTGCGACTGCTGCAGTAACTGAACGTCAACGTGCGAACTGAACTTTCGTTGGAGTCTTCACATGTCACAGATCAATGGAATGGGAACGCCGCTCGGTGTGACCGATCCCCTGTTTCTGATGAAGACTCTGTCTCCGAAACCTTCCAACGAAGTCGGAGGCCTGTCATTTGAAAAACTCATGCTCAATTCAATGGGCGAGGTCGCTGGCCTGGAGCAAAACGCTCAGACAGCCATCGGAGAGAATCTTGCGGGCGCCGATGTCACTCTTGCGGAGTCAGTCATTGCCATGCGGGAAGCTGAACTGGCGACACGTCTGATGTTGCAGGTTCAACGAAAAGTCGTCGACGCCTGGAAAGAACTAAAGAACATGCAGATGTAAACATCCCGTTTGTGATCAGTCTTTCTGCAATCCTTACCTTCAATCAGCGTGATCAATGATCGAACTACTCAGCAAAATCCGCTCCCAGTTCAATGTTCTGTTTGGCGACATGCAGCCTCACCAGAAAATGACACTGGTCGCGCTCGGCCTGATGGTCATGGTGCCTTTTGGCATGCTGATCTTCGGTGGCGACGAAGGTGGCACAACGCCCCTGCAATACGGAGCCGCCTTCGACAGCGAAGTCCAAAGACAGGCTGAGCAGGCGTTGATTGAACGAGGACTGGATGACTTTCGAACCGTCGGCAGTCGTATCCTTGTCCCGTCTACCAAAGTCGACGAATACAACGGAGCATTGCTGGCTGCGGGAATCAGTTCGCCATACGCGTACGACGAGCTGGAATCTGCGCTCAAAGATGTCAATCCATTTACTCCACAGAGTCAGCTTGCATTAAAAGTCGACGCTTCGCTTTCACGAAAAATCCGCGCCAACTTGCGAGCCATCGAGGGAATCCGGGACGCTCAAGTCATCTGGTCGCGGCCGGAGGGAAAGTCTCGCTGGGGTAAAACCGCTGGAGTAAAAGCCTCAGTCCACGTGACTCCGGACGGCGGCCGCGAACTTCCTCGGCGGCTGGTCGAGTCGCTGCGGCATTCTGTGGCGACGATGGTCCCCGACCTTGAACGCGACAACGTTGTCGTGATCGACCGATCGACCGGGCAGTCGTGGGCAGGTAACGATCCTGACGACCCGTTTGACAATAAGTTGGAAGAACTCAAAAGAAGCCGGGTTCAGTTTCATCAGATGCGGATTCAGGATGCTCTCAACGAAATTGCTCCGAACTCGGTTGTTGCTGTCAACGTTGAATTTGATGATGTAATGTCGGTCCGCGAGCGGAAGCAGGAAATCGACACTGCCGTTGAACTCACGAATATCGTCGAGAAGGCAGAGTCAAGTAGCAACGACGCCCCTGCTTCCGGCGTCCCAGGCACGGCCTCAAATCAACCACGAAATCTGGCGTCTTCGAGTCCAAGGCAGACTTCATCGACCGATACGGATGAGCGAACAAAGTCGTTCTCTGTTCCGTCAATGACTGTCTCGGAAACCGAACGAACACCGCTCAACGAGAAGTCTTTGCAGATCGCCGTTTCGATTCCTGAAGACCACATCGAACAACTCGTTCTGCTTGACGGAGTTCCGCAAGGTACCACCGATCAGGAAAAGGCAGACTTCCTCGCAGCCGTCGAGACAAAAAAAGACACCTTCACATCAACGGTGGAAGAAATCGTCACAAAACTGATTCCGCCAAATTCGGCAGATGGCTCAGTCGTTGTCAAAACGCACCGGCGGATCGAACAGGAGATTCCGCAACCGAGTTTGCCGTTTACCGACATGCTCAAAGACTTCTTCTCAACATGGGGCAGCAGCATTGCCCTGACACTGTTCGGAGCCTGGGCGTTGATGCTTCTTAAGAAGAGCATGCCAGTTTCTGAATCTGCACCATCCACTAATGCACTCGACAAGTTGTCCAACACGGTAACAACGGTCGCCGCAGACTTCGCAGCTGCAGCAGTCGAGAAGGAAGTCGTCGTGGCCGAAGCTGAGTTGAGGCACATGTCAAACCGCGAAACACTAGAAACGACAGTGGAAAACGATCCCGCGAGCGCCGCAGCGATCATTACAAAATGGCTTCAGGAAGCCTGATTTCTTGATACCGATATGGACTGACTGACAAAGAATCGCGTCGATGAACGATCTGAAAAAAGCCGCAATAGTTCTGCTAAGCCTCGACAAGCCAAAGGCTGCTCGAGTGTTGAACCATTTGCCCAAAGATCTGATGGAACTGGTGAGTCTGGAAATCGCAAGAACAGATGACGTCACCAGAACTGAACAAGAAGAAGCGATCAACGAATTCCGAGAAGCTATTGATTCGCGCACGGTCATCGAACGAGGCAGTCTGGATCTCGCTGGTGAATTGCTTTCGCAATCAGTCGGTGAAGAGGAAGCCAACGAGATCATTAAAAACATCAAAGACTCATTGAAAAGCGTTCCGTTCGGGTTCCTGCACAAATTCAAGGCGGAAGACGTTCTTAACTTCATCAGCGAAGAGCAGCCTCAAACAATCGCTCTGATCATGTCAAACCTTCCGACCGCGTTGGCAGCAGACATTCTCAAGGACCTGCCCCCCGACAAGCAACTCGACGTCGTTCGCCGAGTCGCCGCTATGGAGCAAACGTCTCCAGAGTTCGTCGAGATGGTCGAGGCAAGTCTGAAGAACCGAATGGTCTCGCTATTCGGTCAAAAGTCGGATCAGGTGGGCGGCGTTCCACTCGTCGCGCAGATATTGAACGTTGCCGACCGAACAACCAGCAAGAATATTCTCGACACAATCGGACAGGATTCAGAAGAGCTTGTCGAAGAAATTCAGCGACTGATGTTCGTTTTTGACGACATCGCCAAACTCGACGACAAGAGCATCCAGGCAGTACTCAAAGAAGTTGACAACAGCCAATGGGCGATGGCACTCAAAGGAGCGTCAGAAGAAATCAGAGGAAAGATTCTGGGCAACCTGTCGAAGCGTGCCGCCGAAAATCTTGAGGAAGAGATGGGATACCTCGGACCGGTTCGCGTCAGCGATGTCGAGAGTGTGCAGCAGGAAATCGTAGACACTGTCCGACGCCTGGAAGAAGCAGGAACCATCACCGTTGCGAGCGGAGAAGGTGACCAGTTCGTTTCGTAGTAAGTCATAGTTCTCTGCCTGAAGCGGTGCGAACTCCAATATCCCTCTGACTCGTCTGACTCTGATGCCAACCTCACCTCGAATTATGAAGCGTCACGCGGCAACAGGAGTGCCGTCGAGCGTCGCGTTCAACTTTGAGGACATCCAGAGTCGTTGCGACACTTACAAAGATCAGATCAGCAGAGAGTGTCGCGAGTTGATCCAGAATGCGACGCAGCAGGCGGAAGAAATCCGAAAGAAGGCCCAGGCTGAAGGTCATAGCGAAGGTTATCGCAACGGTCTCAAACAGGCCGAAACTGAAATCGCAGAACGCAGCCAGCAACTAGCTGACCAGATGGTCGAACAACGCCTGAGTACTGTGCTGCCAGCCGTTTCTGAATTACTCGACGAAATCGTAAGTGCTCGGAGTCAGTGCCAGGCTGAGTGGGAACGTGAACTCGTCGACCTCTCAACGGGAATCGCCGGAAAACTGATTCGCCGGACATTCGAAGCAACACCGGAAGCGATGACAGGAGTTGTGCAGGAAGCCGTCCAGCTCGCCGTCGGAAAGACATCGCTGGAACTGCGGATGAATCCGGTTGATCTTGAAGCGTTGGGAGATCGCGTTCGAGTCGCCGTTCAGGAAAGCGCTCGTGGCATCGAGATCAAGCTGCTCGGAGACGAAAAGGTCTCCGCTGGCGGCTGCATCGTCGTCACAGAACACGGAGAAATCGACGCTCAAATTGAAACGATGTTGACGAGAATTTCAGACGAACTGCTTGAAGGCATCACGGACTGATCGAGCAGTCTGGCAAACCAACCTACAAACATTTCGACTTACAAACATTTCGACTTACAAACATTTCGACTTACAAACATTTCGACTTACAAACATTTCGACTTACAACCATTTCGACTTACAACCATTGGCTTGAATCATGCGGCGTTCACAGCACATCCGACAAATGCTCACGCCGAAGATTGTCGGCAGCACAAGTCGCATTGCCGGTCTGGCCGCAGCCGTCCACGATTTCCCCGTGCCGTTGGGGGCTCGTTGCCGCATCCATCGTGAGGGTGAACAGAGCGTCGAAGCGGAAGTTGTTGGCTTCACCGATGACGAAACGCTGGTCTTGCCCTTCGGTGATTTGCGAGGTATTCGTCGTGGCAACTCAGTCGAAATGACGTGTTCTGTACCGTCGGTCCGAGTTGGAAGAGAACTCCTCGGAAGAGTGATCAACGCTCGCGGCCAGTTCGTCGATGGCAAACCGCCGGCGGCGTTGACTGAAAGAATCAGCCTTTACGGAGAGCCGGTTTCAGCTCTCCATCGCCCGCGAATTGAACAACCTCTGGCCACTGGGTTGCGAGTCATCGATGGCCTGACAACTTGCGGCCTCGGGCAACGGCTCGGCATTTTCGCCGGAAGCGGTGTCGGAAAGAGCGTGCTGCTGGGACAAATGGCTCGCGGAAGTTCTGCCGACGTCAACGTTGTCGTTCTGGTCGGCGAACGAGGCCGCGAAGTTCGTGAGTTCGTTGAAAAGGAACTCGGCGAAGAAGGACTGCGACGAAGCGTCGTCGTCGTCGCGACGAGCGATGAACCGGCCTTGATGAGAATCCGCGCAGCCTGGCTGGGAACGGCCATCGCCGACTACTTTCGCGGAGCGGGCAATCACGTTCTGCTCATGATGGACAGCGTGACGCGTTTCGCGATGGCCCAACGAGAAATCGGGCTGGCCGCGGGAGAGCCTCCAACAACGAGGGGTTACCCTCCCAGCGTTTTTTCGATCCTCCCAAAGTTACTCGAACGAAGCGGTCTTACCGATAAAGGAAGTATTACTGGTTTCTACACGGTCCTCGTCGAAGGAGATGACACCAACGAGCCGGTCTCTGACACCGTGCGAGGAATTCTGGACGGGCATCTTGTCCTGTCCCGAAAACTGGCACACGAAAATCATTGGCCGGCGATCGACTCGCTGGCCAGCATCAGCCGGTCTATGAACGACGTTGTGACTTCAGAGCAAACGGAATCAGCAGCGTTGTTACGAAGAATTCTGGCTGCCTGGAAAGAGTCGCAAGATCTGGTTTCGATCGGTGCTTATCGGCAAGGGACTAACCCACTGGTAGACACCGCCCTGCAATTGTCCGAACCGATCCGGCAATTCCTTACTCAGGATCGGATGGAGAATTCGACACTCGAACAAACTCAACAATCACTTACGGCGCTCACGCAGGCGGCGATTCAACTCCTGCAGAATCCTCAACCAGTGCTTCACCAAGCCGCCGCACCGATACAGGAACGGGTTTCTTAACTCGGAGGCAATCGCTGACGCATGAAACCGTTTCGACTCGAAAAAGTGCTTGAGTATCGAAAGCACCTTCGCCTTGATGCGCGAAATGCTCTGGCGGCGGCGATTGGTGACGAACAAGCGCTGCTCGATCATCAGACTCAAATCGAGCAACAGAAGCAGCAGCAGATGGGCGAATTGGCAACGTTCGCTCAATCTGAAGCTTTCAATGTCGAAGCGGCGGCACGGCGTCGGTACTTCATGGGGCAACTTGATATTCAGTTGATGGTTGTCGCAGAGCAACTGATTCAGGCTCGAATGATTGTCGAGCAACAGCGGATGGTACTCGTAAAGGCGGATCAGGAAGTGAAAGCCCTTGAGCGTCTTCGCGAGAAACACATCGAAGAACAAGCCGCGCTGGAACAAAAACGTTCGGAAATCGAACTCAGCGAACAGTGGCAATCGGCCAACTGGGGTTGGTAAACGAATCTCGAAAACTTGCAGCCGCAAGGAAGCGGACTCATGGCAAAACTGGCACTGACAGCGATCTCAGCCATCGCCGTATTGACGCTCCTGGCCGAGGGTCTGGCTGGAGGACTGCTCTGGTCACAAGGTCGGCTCAATTCAGATTCAATACGCGAAATTCGGGAGATCCTCAAAGACCCCGATACGCTTGCCGAAGAACGTGAACTCGCAAACGAAACCGCCGTCGTCAGCGTCGAGGACGTTTCTCTGACTCGAGCGAAAGCCATTCTGCATCTGGAAGAACGCGAAAACGAGCTTGCCATCTTCAAAGGATTGATCGCGGACGACCGAAAGCGAGTCTCGACCGAGCAGGACACGTTGCTGGCTGCCCGAGAACGCTTCGACAAAGAACAGAAAGATCGCCTCGCAAAGAAGGCGGCCGATGGCATCAAGAAATCGCTGGCAGTTTTACAGGCATCCAATACGGAAATGGCAGTTGATCAACTTTCGGAGTTAACACTCGAAGAGAACATACTCCTGATGGAAGAAATGCCCGAGAAAGTTGTCGCCAAGCTACTCGCGGCGTTTGCCGAAGGGGACAAAGACCAGATGGAACGTGGGCAGCAGATTTTTCAGGCGATCACACGCGGGCAAACTGCGGAAGCAGACAAGGGAGGGACGACATGATTCCGGAGTTCTTAACCGCGAAACCGACGACAAACCGAAATGCTTCGGACGTGCCCGTCGGCCCTGAAAGCAACTCTCCTGGTCAACTTCCAAACCCGGATGCTTTTCAAAAAGCATTGCAGGAGCGGACGTCTGATCGGTCATTAGAACAACGCGATTCCGCGACCGGCGACACGCGTCGAAAAAGTGTCGCTGACGAAGTCAGGCCGGAGACGACAACTCAGAGAACGCAGCGCGAAAACTCAAGCGTCGCAGAAGAGGAAGTGCGTTCGTCGAAAACTCAGCCAATCGAAACTGAGCAGCTACCCAAGCAGAATAAGAGCGAACCGGGAAACTCAGAATCGACCGACAAGTCCGCAGCGGTAACCGATCGTGAATCCACACGTGAGCCTGCTGGCACTTCACAAGAAGCTCGACCAGGACGAGATCAATCGCCTGGAATTATCCGGCGGATCGATCCTGCAAACCACTCCGCTACTGACAACATCCCGACGGCAGCGCCAGCAGACATCTCGGTATTCGATGAAAATCCAAGCATTGCGACAAGCAGTGTCCAGCCAGAGTTTCTTTCGATCGACGATACAGATCTCGGCACGTTGCCATCCCTGATTCGGCATCCGCTCGAAGACGTCTCGGTCAAGCAATCTTCAGGCGAAGTAACGCCAGAAAACAACGCAGCAGATCACGTAGTCGGATCGCTATCGGTCGATGGACCGCCGAAAACTCTAAACGCGATAGATATCGAAGATCAGCTTCGCCCGTTCCTGAATGACGCGTTGATTCCCGATTCGGAAACAGATGGAATCCCAACGTCAATCTCAGCCACAGACCCTTCTTTGGTTGAGACTGTAAAATCGGATCGCCCGAACCCAAAAATCAATTATGAGGCATCTGCCGACGCGCTGTTGTCGATCCCGACTCTTCCGTCCCTGCGGTCAGACGTCGCAACGACGGTGCCATCGGTACTGGAAGTCCCCACCCCTGCCAGTGCCAACGCCAAAGCTGACGGCGAATCTCAGCACGTCGCCCGTCCAGCGCTAAGTGTTGCAGAATCTGGAGGCTCACCAGCCGTAAGCATTCCGGCCACCAACGTTACGGCTGTCGATTCGCTTTTGACCGCAAACAATCCGGTAGTGACACCGTCACAGCCGGAACACATCGAGCAGCCAGTTAGCGAACAAAGTTCCGAAACCCTGCAACAGATTCTTCCGTCGCTGACTGCTGCCCATTCCAAAGCCGTTGAAAGAACGACCACTGACAGCCAACATCTGGGCAGAACTCGTACGGACCAGAGGACATCGGTGCCGGTCAAAGATGTCGCCATCACCAGCGATTCAGGAATCGAAGTCGCTGATCTTTCAACAGACCAGAGTCGGAGCAACAATCTTGAACCTAACGCCGCAACACTGAAGTCATCAACCGCGCCGCGAGACGTAGTAAGCGAGCATCGGCCATCTGACCTTGTGACTGTGTCAGAGAAGCCTGTTGCCGCAACGATTGATAGCAAGGTCAACGATCAATCGCCTGCTCCCGGCAAGCGTTCAGATCATAGAGACAAAGAACTAACACCAGACCAAACGATTCGCGGAGCGTCGACAATCGAAGTCCAGAATGAGAATGCGGCCACAAAACAGCGGACACGTGAGCCTGACTTCAAGACAAACGATCAGACAACGACTGAAGGGCAAACTGATTCCAAGCAGACTTCAGCTGTACGCCGTGAGCCAACCTCGCAAGAAACTGCCAGAGCCGACGATCGCCCAAGTCGAAAGGTCTCTGAAAATGCAACTACTCGTCCGACGCTGAATACTGAAGTCCGCGCGAAGCGGCGAAGTTTCGAAGCTGCTGACGATCCAACAGTACGCGATACAGCCGAAACACCGCGTGCAGAGAACTCAACGCCCCATGAGCGACCGATTCAGGAAATCCCGAACGAAGCCAACCTTCAGCAACAAGCGAATCCGACACCAAACACTGCTCAGGTGCGAACTACAAACCGCAACACCGCTCAGTCAACTGCTGACACGGCGCGGCAACCTGACAGAACGTTCGATCAATCAAGTTCTATTCAGGCCTCCGAGACAAACGGCCGAGCAGTACCAGTTGTTGCAGAGTCTTCGCCGACGACTCCGCATGCGGAAAGCGCTGATCGGCCAGGTACGGTAGAGCAACCAGAAAGCATCGCACCACTTACTTCTGAAGGTTCCGAAAACAATCGCCAGTCCGAACAGAACTCAAGTGATAATCCCCCGTATTCTTCCGCAGCTTCAAACGGCCAGCAGATAAACACCGAGACGTCGCAACAGCGATCGACTGCAGATGCTCTGAATGATCGCGTCGTTGATTCGACCGCTGCATCTATCGACGTCGGTGCGGTTGCGACATCGATTGATGCAGCATTGCAATCAACCGATGCGTCAGCAACCTCGAATCTCCAGACGTCGGCCTCGCCTACCATTCAGGGAACGTCATCAGCGTCTGTGCGACAGGACGTCGTTCGTGAGCCTGCCGTTCCGATGGAAATTCAGGACGCCGTGTCGGCGATTCAGGAAGCAACCAGCGGCGACAGTCATATTCGAGTGCGTCTGAACCCTCGAGAACTTGGCAACATGCTGGTTGATGTTTCGCGAACGGACAACGGAATTGTCGCGCGGCTGGAAGTCGAGTCAGCAGCCGCTCGTGTGGCAGTGCTGGAAACGCTTCCTGATCTTCAGCAATCGCTGAGTCGATCAGGAACTTCGGTCGATCGTGTCGAAGTCATCCTGACGGAAACGCGAGCTGAATCCGGCAGACAGGAAAGTGGGCAGTCGCAGCAGGGCGAACAACAGTCTCGCCAGGAGCGACAGTCGTCGAATCAGCAACAAGCTCGTGACGAACAGAATCAGCGTCGTGAGCAGAACCAGCGCCGCGATCAACGAGATGATTCAAGCCTGACTCAGGAAGAACCGCCAGGCAGTGATACTCAGGAACAACTTGACATCAAGTTATGACATGATGCCGCGTGAGCAGCGGAATCTGCAGGCTCGCCCGCGAATGCGTCATTAAAAATGGAATCAGAAAGAGGCTGACATGAGTGCCATCTCATCTGGAATCGGAGCGTCCACGCCGACGGTTGACCCCGGCGATACTGGATTCAATTCGTTGACGGCCGACGACTTTCTGACACTCCTGATTGCCCAATTGCAGAATCAGGACCCGACTGAACCGGTCGACAACGCGGAGATTCTCAATCAGCTTGCAACAATGCAGGGACTGACGTCCAACATTGAACTGAGTGATACACTCAAAGATGTTGCCACGTCGCTGGCAAAAAGCGACGTGGATTTCGGTCAGAAACTTTCGGTCGGTGCGTCTTACATCGGGCAAACCGTGACGCTTGACGATTCGACCGTTGGCACTGTGGATCGTGCCTTCATTTCTGGCGGCGAGACATTCGTCGGCATCAACGGTTCTGATATTCCGATCAGCCGTGTCGTCGCTGTTAACAGTTCGCAGTCCTATGTGGGGCAGTTGGTTGCTGCCGACATCGGCAGCGGAGCCACAGAACTTGGCACCGTCCGGGGCGTTGTGAATCGAGATGGCAAAGACTTTCTGGCCTTCGAGACCATTGATAATTCCGGCGACGTACAGACGTCAGAAATTGACGCCGGAAGCATTACAAACGTGCTGTCTCTTCAGGATGTTGAAGGCAAGCAGGTTCAGGCAGTGACTCAGAGCGGCCAGGTTCTCAACGGAACGGCGATTGCCGCCGAGGCAGCAGGAGCGAATCCCAGAATCTTCGTCCAGGGCATTTCCGTAGGACTTGATCGTGTTGTCGGAATCGGCGTGAACTGATCGTTCATAGCCACTCAACCTTTACTCGCACCGGCCGTGCTGGCAGACTGGAACCACTGATCTCACGTTGGCAATGGAGAATCGGATGGCGGTTCCTGAACAATCCTCGGCACAGCATGCAGGCTCAGACGGCTGCCCGGATTTTCAAAGTGTTTCTGCGGTGACGAGACGTTCCGCATTGCGAGCCGGCGGCGCGTTTGGAATTGGGCTGACGCTGCCGGAACTGTTGCGGCGACAGGCAAACGCGGCTCCATCCGGCACTAGCTTTGGAAAAGCCCGCGGCGTGATCATGCTCTATCTGCACGGCGGTCATCCGCAGCAGGAGACATTCGATCCAAAACCCAATGGGCCATCAGCCGTCAAAGGCGAGTTTGGAGCAATCTCAACAAGCCTCCCCGGCGTTCAGTTTTCAGAACTGCTGCCACGTTCAGCAACGATCGCGGATCAGCTCGCGATCATCCGGTCGATGTCGCACGACAATCCGAATCACGTGACAGCAAGCCTGCCGGCCGGCACCGGACACAGGCATCCGCCGGGTACCCCGCAGACTGATTTCCCACCAGCGGCGTCGGACTTTCCGGCGTTCGGAGCGGTGCTCGATCACGTGCGACCTCAGGCCAGCAACCTGCCATCCTGGGTTCGGCTCGGGCCTTTGATGAGAAGGAGCAACGGCACGACGCTGCATGGTCAGTTGCCAGGATTTCTCGGAGCACGACATGGCCACTTTGCCGTCGATCAGAAACTGCTGAAAGACGATATCCAGATCGAAGCCATTGAACCGTCGACCGAACTGACCGCCAGCCGGGTCGGTTCAAGACAGTCGCTCCTGCGGGAAATCGACGAACAACGAAAAGCGATCGACCAGTCGGCATCCGCAGCGAATCTCGACGTGTTCTATCAGAGAGCGTTTTCGTTGCTTAGCTCCGAAGCAACACGGCAGGCCTTTGACCTGGCCGATGAGCCGCGAGCACTCCGCGACACTTACGGCTGGACAGAGTTCGGCCAGCGCTGTGTGCTCGCTCGACGATTGATCGAAGCGGGCGTGCCGATGGTCAACGTCAGCTACTGCCATACTCCAAGCGGATCCTGGGACACGCACAGCGACAACTTCAACAAGATGAAAAAGTCGCTGGCGCCAACGCTTGATGCCGCGTTGCACGGATTGTTTACGGATCTGAAAGAACGAGGGCTTCTCGACGAAATACTGGTCGTCGTCAATGCGGAATTCGGTCGCACCCCCGCCATTAACAAACGAGCCGGCCGAGATCACTGGCCCTGGGTGTACTCCCTCGCCCTGGCCGGAGCGGGCGTTCAACCCGGCACCATCTTCGGAGCATCGGATAACTCCGCCGCCTACCCCGCCGAGTCCCCACGCACGCAAGCCGACTTCGCCGCGACGCTGTATCACTTACTGGGCATTCCAGCCAACACCGTCCTGCACGACCAAACTGACCGGCCGCATCAACTGGTCATCGGTAAGCCAGTTCACGAGATTCTCGGATAGCCAAGTCCGGTGAAGGATCCTGTCGTGCGATTTTCAAGACGCGGGCTGAAGAACTGTTGTCTGGTGGGAGGATTTACGATCGCTGCGTTCGCACGTGGGAACTATCTTCTTGGGCAAGTGGCAGGAATCGCGTATGCGTTAGTCGCATTTGGAATATCAATCTTCATCACCAGTGAATTGTCGCAACGGGCGACGGCCCCTGGCCACAGAACGTTCTGCATCACCGCCACGGTCCTGGTGAGTCTGGCGTTGTCATTCCCCGCGTTCATCAGCTCCGACATTCAAATTAGCCTTGAGCAGCACGCAGTTGACCGTGCTGCACGGACTGAATTGAACTTACTGTTCGCGTCTGATCCTCGATTCGCCGATCTACACGTCTCAACAAATCAACTAAAGGTGATCAACGTCACGATCTCTGGTTCAGTCGAAAATTCAGAAGCGTTCGACCTCCTCCACAGTCGACTCCTTGATCGGGCAGAACACTTCTCAGACTGCATCCTGCACTGGTCAATTCTTGATCGATCTTCGAGTGCGTCAATCGATGGGCGTTTGTATTTTGGTACTCCGCCATCCGAACCTTCGCCCACCAATTCCGTCTTGTTCACGCGGTGAGCAAATGGCGTCCACAGTAGTCCGTACACAAGCTCTGAGTTTTAGATGTCAATCGTCAATTCCGAACTCGACTCGTACCAACCAGGTGAACGGATTCAGCAGGCATTTTCGCCGCGAAACGTCCAGGACCTGACGCACCGTCTGGCCGAGATTCTGGGGCGGCACATGGAGTCTGTTCAGACCAGCTCTGGCGATGTTTTGAACTGGAACGAGCCGCCTGAAAACTGTCGTCTGGCGAGTGACTTTCTCGACTCGGCAAGCGTCTCGCAGTCTGATGTCCAGCCGTTGGTCGATCGGTTTGAAACTGTCGTCAGCGAAATGCTGGCTCGCGGGCACAACCTGCACGATCCGCGATACATCGGGCATCAAGTACCGGCTTCCGTTCCGTTGGCCGGATTGTTTGACGCGATTGGTTCGGTAACCAATCAGGTCATGGCTGTTTACGAAATGGGGCCGTGGGCGACGGCTGTTGAACGGTCGCTAGTAGATCGCATCGGCCAGGCAATTGGATTCGAAGCGGGAACGTTCGCTGGATTGGTGACTCACGGAGGGACGCTCGGCAATATGACTGGGCTTCTGACTGCTCGAAACGTCGCTCTTGGTGACGCGTGGGAAACGGGCTTAAACGCGTCAAATGTTGCGCCGGTTCTGGTGGCGCAGGGCGACTCGCATTACAGCATCTCGCGAACGGCCGGAATGATTGGCATCGGCACGCAGAACGTCGTGCGGGTCGGACTCGATGAACGACGCAGAATGGACCCGACTCAGCTTGACGAAACATTGACCAGACTCCGGAGTCGAGGTACACCAATCGTCGCCGTTTGCGCTTGTGCCTGCGCGACTCCCATCGGAGCGTTTGATCCGCTGCCGGAGATCGCCGAGCTCTGTCAGCGCCACGAAGTCTGGCTGCACATCGACGCCGCTCACGGTGGAGCCGCATGTCTGAGCGACAAGTATCGGCACCTGATCGCGGGCTTGGAGCTGGCAGATTCCGTTGTCGCCGACGCTCACAAAATGATGTTTGTACCGGCGCTCTGTGCGTTCGTCTTTTACAAGAATCGAAATCACCGGTTTGAAGCGTTTCGCCAGGACGCTCCTTATCTATTCGATCCGTCGTCGCCCGGCCTTGCCGAATACGACAGCGGCATGCTGACTCCCGAATGTACCAAGCGAGCAGCCACCTATGGGCTATGGGGTGTCTGGTCGCTGTTCGGTCAGCAATTGTTTTCGGACATGGTCGACCAGACGTTTGATCTTGGCCAAGTCTTTTACGAGAAGCTGGTCGAAGCGCCAGACTTCGAACCTCTGCACGAACCACAGTGCAACATCGTCGCGTTTCAATACGTGCCGGACGCGTTAACGGACGCACCGCCCGAAGAACTCAACCGCTTCCTGCTGAAACTGCGGCACGATCTGATTCGATCGGGCGAGTTCTACATCGTGCAGGCAAACATCGACGGAAGGCAGGCTCTGCGAGTCACCATAATCAACCCGCTGACAACGGCCGACCACCTTGACGAACTGATGGACGCGATTCGCCGAACCGGTCAACAAATATCGGACGCGATGAGCTGCCGGTCCCCAGACACGACGGGCCATAATCAAGCGTGGGCTGAGTAGCAGAGAACATAAGCTAGGGCACGTTTCACGGTCGGCTTTTTCGATCACAGAAACTGAATCAGGCTGAGTTGAAATCCCTGGCCGGCAACCTGGTAAGTTGCCTGCAGAACCTGCTGCTGGGCGACGAAACTGGAAAGCACTTCAGCAAGGTCAGCGTCAAACTGCTGCGACAAGTCCTCGTTGATCAGGACTTCGTCATCGAGCAACCGGTTTTCCACGGCTTCCAACGTTTGTGCCCGAACGCCCAACTCTCCAAGAGCCTGAAAGAAGCGATCAGCTTCCGAATCGATCTGAGCACTCAGCGTATTCAACGCCGCGTCATCTCCAACCAGCAATGCCTGCTCAAGTGACGTCAACACGCTCAGCAATCCGTCAGACTTCTGAGTGTTTACGTCCTGACCAGTCAAAGCTGCGCCAGGGCTTGCTTCAGTCCCCGCGACTCCCAACGCAAGGGAAGTGCCATTTTCGGCGATGCTCAGCGGCCCCGCACCTGACGTGTCCGAAATCGAAATCCCGTTTCCGACGAGGTTCAGCGCGGCAGTCAGTGTGCCGCCTCCCGCCGCATCGACGGCGTCGATTACATCCTGAATTGTCTGAGCCGCCGACAGGTCAACTGAAGTCAACGAGCCGTCGCGCCGTGTGATCTCCAAAGTGCCTGCGGCCTGAAGCTGCGCACCAGTCCCAGCATCAAGGTCACTAAGCAGAGTATCTCCAGTCAGAGTTCGAATGCCGAGAGCCGTTGCGACTCCGCCACCGTTTTCGCCGATCGAAAATTCAGCGCCGGACAGTCGACTGACAATGGAAATCCCGGAACCGTCAGCACTCACGTCGGCATCCAGATCAAGCCCTGACAGCCGAATCTGATTGAATAAATCCTGCACGGTCACTGCCGAGGAAACGTCAACGATTGCTGATTGCTCGCCAACGTTGATCAAAAGTCCCGTGCCGGCCGTGGGGCCAATCCCTGTACCGTTGTTGAGATCCGCCAGGCGACTGTGAATCGAAACGGCAGGGTCGAGATCTCGCCCGGCGATTTGAGCCGTCGCGACACTCGTAATTCCAAGATCCGAAGCAACACGTGAACCAACAACGTCCGCCACGGCGACTGTGCCACTCGACGGTGTCAGACGTAGCCCGGACGGAGATGCTGGATCAATATCAACAGTAACCGTCACAGCCTGACCAGCGAAGGCGTCTTCAACAAACGTCTTTACGTCTCCGATCGTTTCGGCCAGGGACAGATCAATGGTCCTTGCAACGGTCGTCCCACCGTCCTGCAGAGTGATGTCGAAGCTGCCGAGTTCCAGTCCCGCTCCGCCGTGGAGTTGCGACAATCGAGTATCCGTTGCCAGAGAAACATTCAGATCGTCGCTCTCAACCGTCGTCAGAACATTGAACGCCGATTGGCCATCCAGGTTGTTGACAATCTGCTGACCAAGATCGATGTGCGAACCGATCTGTTGTGAATTTCCCGAGTAGAGAACGTCGCCGCCCTTCAATTCGAACGGGGCAGAATCGGTCTCCGTCCCCGCGAAGAGAAATCGACCACGAAACTTTGTATTCGCGGAATTGAGTACGGTATTGATCAAGCCACCGACCTCGGTCGCAAGTCCTCGCCGTTCGTCTTCCGTCACTGTTGAACCGAAGCCTTGCAGAACGATGCTCTTTGCCGAGTTGACGACGTCGGACACGCTGCTTAACGCGTTCTCCGTCGCGCCGAGCAACGATCGGTCGGTCTCAACGTTCGCCTTAAACTGCTGCTGCCGTTCAAGCCGAGTCTGTAGGACAATCGTGTTCAACGCTGACGACGGATCTTCACTTGGCACTAGGTACTGCTGGCCGGTCGTCAGTTGGTCTTGAAATCGCTGGAGCTCAAGCTGGCCGTTCTGAATCTGTTGATTCAGTCGGCGAAACGAGAACGAATTCGGCAACCTGCCGGGGAAGAGTGGGCCAATGCTCATGACAACGCGTCGACTACTTTCAACCTGATGTTTGAAACTTAAGCCACGTCAGAGCGTGACAAGAATGTCAAAGAGTTCATCAACCGAGCGAATCACTCGCGCTGACGCCGCGTACGCCTGCTGAAACTCGATCAGCCGCACGGCTTCTTCGTCGAGACTGACTCCAGAAAACTGCTCCCTCTGCGTCAGCAACGACTGGCGAAATTGATCCAGTCCAGACGCCTTCGCCTTCTCAGCAGCAGTCCCTTGCGCAACTCCCGAAACAACTGTCTGGTAAAAATCGTCAATCGCCGCGCCACCAAGCTGATCAAGTGGCTGCTCAAACACGGTCGCAAGCTGCAGCACGTTGCGATTATCCGACGGTCCGCCCCCCTGCCCTGTCGCCAGAAAATTCTGGTTCTCTTTGATCAGCGAATTGATACCGATATCGGTTGAGTCGGAACCGGTAAAGAACGTGTTGATGCCAAGTGCCGCCAGCGCGCCGCTGGAGTCGTTTCCAAACCGCAGTTCGAAATCCGGATCGGCGTCAAGCTTCAATTCACCTGTCGTCGTGATCGTGGCTGTGACATTTGCCTGAGAGTCGATCGAAGCTCGGAGATTTTCCAGCGAGGTATCGTCCCCACCGATTCCGTCCAGATCGATTCGAATCGTCTCAACCTGCGTGATGCCGGTCTGCTTGTTGGTAACTTTCAGTTCAAAGCTACCGTGGCTGATAGTGCCGGGAAATTCGACGTCACTCAATACGGCATTCGCATCGTCAACACGGCTTGTCGAAGTGACCGTTGAGTATCCTTCCAGGCCTTCTCCGGAAGAATGAATCCGGTTGAAGGCGGAAATCAAACTACCAGTCAGTTGATCAAGGTCGTCGACGAAAGCTCCTAGAATCTCGTCCCGTCCGCCGATGACTCCACGAATTTCCCCGCCAGCTTGCGACAACTGAGCATTCGTCTGAGTGAACTGAACAATGTCAACTTCAACGCCGCGATCTTCGATGGTGGCCGTCTCGATGTGTTGCCGGTGCCCCGAAAACAGAACGTATTCATTTCCGCTGTAGACATCGACGTTGCCGTTCTCCCGTTCCGTAATACGAACGGGGATGATCTCCGACAGTCGATTCAACGCATCGTATCGCTGAGTTCTCAAGCCGCCGGCCTCACTTGCCAGCAACCCGTTTGACTCCTGTTTCGTGATCTTCAGATTCAAGTCTGCGACTTCGTCAATAAGGTTGTTGGCTTCGTCGACCAGGTTATCAATGCGAACAGTCTGATCAGCTCGAAGTTGATCGACACGCCCCCGCAAACTCGAAATATCCGAAACCAGAAGCTCCCCTTCCGAAACGATACTGTTTCGAAGCGGTCCCTGTTCCGGCTGATTGGCCACTTCGTTGATCGCCGCAAGAAACGAACTGAATCGGCTCGACAAATCCTGGTCGCCCAGTTCTCGAAGCTGACCTTCCAATTGGACGTAGATCGACTCACGCGCACTCGCTGATTGCTGCTCAGAATTCGCCGTGTGAATGCGAGTTTCGAGAAATTGATCGATCGCTTGCCGGACGGCGGTAGCTTTGACACCAGCTCCGACAATAAGGCCGTCTCGTTTGAACGGCTCTTCCGAAGAAAGCGTCAGTTCTTCACGGATGTAGCCTGGAGTGTTGGCGTTCGCAATGTTGTTCGACGAAACCTGCACCGCTGTGCTGAACACTTCGAGCGCGCGGCTCGCCGTTGCCAGTGCTGCGGTAAGTGACATGGTTCGATCCGTCGAAAATGCTAGCTGTGTGTAGTGATGTCAGAACTGAGTTTTCGAAATTCCGTTCAGAGTTGCGTCCCGGACGTCAGTGCTGCATCCGAGCAGACTGCTGGCTGACTCAAACTGCGGTGTCGATTAACGCTCCGCCGGTCACCGTGCTGCCCGGACCGCTCTTCTGTTCCGCAGGACGCTCGCCGCAGTTAGCAATGAGGTTGCGAATTTCTGTGAACTCACGACACCCTCTTCGCACCACGTGCCAGTTCACCCAACTTGTTTGACGAAGCGACCAGCTTCGTCGTTCGATTCGTTTCATCCATTCAACCGCCTGCTCGTACTGCCCCGCATCGATATCTCCACGAGGCTCGACGAAGCGAGACAAGTCGTGCAGCAATTTGCGAAGATTCGCCGATGCCAGCCTTTCGCGACGGGCACTACCAAGTATCACTGCCCGCTGCTGAAGCTGTCTGCGAAGTCTTTGCTGAATCTCCTGCTCTTGCTCGACAAGTTTCAATAGCAACGCAGGCTCCACCGCCGCCAGCGCCGACAGTCGCCGTTCGTAAACCTGTTCGAGTTCGAGCTGAATTGGCTCCAGCCCGGAGAGAAATTTCACGGTTTCTCGAAACAGAGGAGCTGACATTGGAGACGTTGCCTCGTGGTTCTCGACTTGCGTACTTACCGTTTTGCTGGCATTGCGATGTCGGAATCAGCGACGCCGACGCATACCCATCCTGAATGGTCGACATCGGGCAGTCGTTCGATTCCGGATTTCCCCGTCGACGACTCCCCGTAACCAGCCTTACGCAGACTGACAGTCAAACCCGGCAAGTAGTCAGGCAGATCCCTCCCGGTTCGCTTCCGAACCGGATATCGATTCTTCCCAAACGCCAGAGTGAACGTAATACTCGTCCTCTTCTGAATCCTCTCTAGAATTCCCCGTCATCGCAGGTGCCTGGTGGCCAGCAACAAACTAATCGACATCGCGAAGAGTGGACGAGCCGCCATTGCAAAGTGGCGACGGGCAAACCCGGATGTCCTGCTTCTACTGACCGATGCCGATCTCCAGGACGCGGACCTTCGTGGCGCGAACCTTAAACGCGCCGATCTAACCGGTGCTGACCTTAGAGGCGCCAACCTGATCGGCGCTCAACTCGCCGAAGCAGATTTGACTCGCGCGGATCTTCGCGGTGCAAGATTAACCAAAGCGGACTTCTACGCGGCGAGGCTCTTCAAGGCGACGCTCGACAACGCGGAAGCCGGAGGCGCTTACTTGCGACGCGCCGACATGACCGAAGCCGATTGTTCAGGAGCAGACCTGACTAAAGCCGACCTACGCGAAGTCAACTTGCGTAATGGATCGCTTTCCGGAGCCAGTCTTGTCGGAGCCGATCTGAGTTTCGCAAAACTGGCCGGAGTCGACATGCGCGACGCGGTCATTGGCTGGTCGTCGCTCGGCCATCTCGATCTGTCTCAGATCATAGGACTTGACCAGGTCAAACATGCCGGCCCGAGTTCCATCGGCCTGGACACTGCTCGTTTGTCACACTCGAAGATGTCCGACGAATTTCTGCAGGGATGCGGAATTTCAGAGGGAGTCATTCAAAACTGGAAAACATTGTTCGGACACCCGGCCGAGGAGTTTTCGTGCTTTGTTCGATTCGCACCGGATGACGAATCTTTTGCGAGGCACCTGGTAGAACATGCTCAGGCGAAAGGACTCCGCTGCTGGCTGGACCAAATGCCAAAGTCAGCAAAGGAACGACGAGCCAGGTCAGCTCCGACGAGCTACGAGACGACAGAACGCGTCTTAATCTGCTCGTCCAAAGCATCGTTAACCAGCTGGTGGATTAACGATGAAATCACGCGACTTGGAGCTCGAGAGAAACAACACAAGGAAGACACTGGCCGCTCCGTACGCTTTTTCTTTCCTTTGAACCTGGACGGGTTCATGTTCGGTGGAGACTGGAAACACGCTCAGGAAAAACAGATCGCAAAACAGGCGATCGACTTCGTTGGCTGGCGACGCAATAAAGACAAGTTCGACCAGGAACTTGCGAAGCTCATCCAGTACATGGTCAGCGAAAACCGCTAACCGTTAGATGATGATCAATTCACCTCGACTTGATGACTTATCAGTCGCTTTGTGTGATAAACCACCGATCAAACGGTGTCAGTCGAGGAAAATCCCGAACCACTCTGACAACATGGCCTGGTGGGAATAAACTCGCCACGGCGTTTTCTCTGCATTTTCAACAGGTAAGGATCACAGATGAAGAAGACAGACTTGAGCCGACGCGACTTCAATCGGCTGACCGCCGCAGCGTTCGGAGGCGTGGTTGCCGGAACCTTTGCTGGATGTGCAAATGAAGGCACTGACAGCGCACCTACTTCCGATCCCGCACCAACTGAGGGCAGCGAGACAGCCGAACCAGAAGGAAGCGAAACGACTTCCACCGAACAAGAAGGCGGCGAGCAAGCAGCCACCGAAGAAACCGCCAGCCTGTTGATGGGCGATAAGAACGTTTGCCGCGGCCTCAACATCTGCAAAGGCCACGGCGCAGGCGGCGAGAATGCATGTGCTGGCACCGGAGCCTGCGCAACTTTGGCAGCCCATGAATGTGGCAAGCAGAACGACTGCAAAGGCCAGGGCGGTTGTGGTGCCAAGCCTGGCGAGAACGCCTGTAAGGGCATGGGCGGATGTGCCGTCCCACTGAAAGAACACGCCTGGGGCAAAGCACGAGCCAACTTTGAAGCAGCCATGAAAGCTGCCGGCAAAGAAGCAGGTCCTGCTCCAGCGGCATAACGACTAACTGGCAGACAACCAGTTCGACAGAAAGCCGGGGATGTCACTTTGCGTGGCCCCGGCTTTCTCTTTCGGTCTTCTCACATCAGAGTTTCTTTGGTGTTCTGATGACAAATGACAGAAAAACTCTCGCTGAGTTTGCCCGAATCGCACTGTCGTACGATCTCTTGACCATCTCCGAAATCCGAGAGTGGGGCGATTCACTCTTACTATCTGCGGCTGATCCAGTGAATTGGATGATCGAGATTTCATTGATCGATCCAGAGAATGCTGACCAGGTGCTCAAAACTGTCCCGGGCAGTCTTAATGAAAATAGAACTGCCGATTTAGTCTGTGCAATTCTGACCGTACGTTGGAAATCTGCTCAGGCTAACATCGCTACAGTCCGCCAGGTTGGGTGGGATTTCCACGTGCTCGAACTGCTGCCCGAAATTGATCAAACGGATTGGGGAGTTGTGCTCGAAGTCGACTGTGAAGGGTTATCTGAGGGCTGGCGGACCGAGTCAGAAGTCCGAGACCTGATCAACAAGTCGCTCTCCCAATATCAAGCATTGGCAGCTGAACTGCCCGATTGGGTCGAGGCGTAACTTCAATTCACCTGCGCAGGGTCATACCCAAGATTTGGAGCGAGCCATCGCTCGACTTCTTCGATGCTTGTGCCCTTTCGCGTGGCGTAATTCTCAACTTGATCTTTGCTGATTCGATCGACCGAGAAATACCTCGACTCGGGATGGGCGAAGTAGAGGCCGCTGACTGACGCCGCTGGGAACATGGCATAGGATTCAGTCAGCGAGATGCCCGTTCGAGATTCGGCATCCAGCAGTTTGAACAGCGTGCTCTTTTCCGTGTGGTCAGGACATGCCGGATAGCCAAACGCCGGGCGAATGCCTCGATACTTTTCTTTAATGAGGTCGTCGCTCGAAAGCCCTTCGGACTTTCCGTAGCCCCATTCATCTCGAGCGATTTTGTGCAATCGCTCAGCAAAAGCTTCAGCCAGTCGATCGGCCAGTGCTTTTGCCATGATGGACTGATAGTCGTCGTGCTCTTTCTCAAATCGAGCGACCAGTTCATCGCAACCGATTCCCGTCGTGACGGCAAACCCTCCGATGTAGTCCTTTCTGCCAGATTCATACGGAGCGATGTAGTCAGCCAGCGAGCGAAATTCCTTCTGCCCTTGCCGTTCCCATTGCTGACGCAGGGATGGAAAACGGCAAAGTTCCTCGCGGCTCCGCGGATCGTCGCCTTCGCTCAACACAACGATGTCATCGCCATCCGAAGTTGCCGGCCAGAAACCAAAGACTGCCTTTGCCTTGAGAAGCTTCTTCTCAACGATCTCATCCAGCAGTTTTCGTGCATCGTCAAACAGCCGTCTCGCTTCCTCACCGACAACATTGTCTTCCAGAATCGCCGGATACTTGCCGCGAAGCTCCCAGGTTTGAAAGAACGGCGACCAGTCAATGTAGGGAACCAGATCTTCCAAGGGATGATCGTCAATCGTCCGCAAACCGGTGAACGACGGAGTGGGAATGTCGACAGATTCCCAGTCCGTGGCGAATCGGCGTGAAACCGTCTCGGCGTATGGGGTCAGAGCTTTCTGCTGACGATTCTCAAACGCCGCGCGATCGCGTTCCTGCTCCGCCAGGTTCTTCTCGACGAAGGCTGGCTTCCGATCGGCATCCAGCAAATCCTCAACAACCGGCACCGATAACGATGCATCGCCAACGTGAACCACCGGCTGGCCGTATTGCTGTGCAATCTTGACTGCCGTATGTTTGGCACTGGTGGTCGCTCCGCCGATCAAAAGCGGCAACGTAAAATCCTGCCGCTTGAGTTCCCTCGCGCAATGCACCATTTCATCCAGTGACGGTGTAATCAGACCGCTGAGCCCGATGAGGTCCGCCTTTTCATCAATTGCTGTCTGCAGAATTTTGTCGGCAGGAACCATGACTCCCAGATCAATCACGTCAAAGTTGTTACAGCGTAAAACGACTCCGACAATATTCTTGCCGATGTCATGAACATCGCCTTTGACCGTTGCCAGGACAATCGTCCCTCGCGATGTTGATTCGCCCGATTCAGCTTTCTCGGCTTCCATGAACGGCGTCAACCAAGCGACCGACTTCTTCATCACACGAGCACTCTTCACCACCTGCGGCAGAAACATCTTGCCCGCACCGAACAGTTCGCCGACGACAGCCATCCCGTCCATCAACGGCCCTTGGATAACGTTGAGGGGCCGTCCATATTTCAGCCGAGCTTCTTCGGTGTCCTCATCAATGTGATCGGTGATGCCTTTCAGAATGGCATGCGCCAGTCGTTCTTCGATCGTTCCACTTCGCCATTCCGCGACTTTGGTTTCACTTTTTCCTTCCGCTTGATCTTTGACTTTTTCGGAAAAGTCGACGAGCCGTTCGGTTGCATCCGTCTTCCGATTCAGCAGTACGTCTTCGACGTATTCGAGCAACTCTTTGTCGATTTCGTCGTAAACTTCCAACTGCCCGGCATTGACGATGCCCATGTCGAGGCCGGCATCAATTGCGTGATAAAGAAATGCGGCGTTGATCGCTTCTCGAACGACGTTGTTGCCACGGAAGGAGAACGAAATGTTGCTCACACCGCCCGACGTCTTAGCGCCGGGACACTCCGCCTTGATTCGCCGAATGGCTTCGATGAATTCGACGGCGTAGTTGGCGTGCTCTTCCAGGCCTGTTCCAACCGTCAGGATGTTTGGGTCAAAGATAATGTCTTCCGGCGGGAAGCCAGCTTCTTCGGTCAGCAGTTTGTAGGCTCGTTTACAAATCCTGACTTTGTTCTCGCAGTCAACTGCCTGCCCCTCTTCGTCAAATGCCATGACGACGACGGCCGCACCGTACTTGCGAATCGTCCTGGCCTGCTGAAGAAATTGCTCTTCGCCTTCCTTCATACTGATCGAATTGACGATGCCTTTGCCCTGCAGACATTTCAGACCAGCTTCAATGACGCTCCACTTTGAGCTGTCGACCATGATCGGAACGGAAACATCCGGCTCATCGTTATCGCTCAGCAGGTACAGAAACTTCTGCATGCACGCTTCACTGTCGAGCAGACCTTCGTCCATGTTGACGTCAACAATGTTCGCGCCACCTTCGACCTGCCCTCGCGCGATGCTGAGTGCTTCGTCGTAGCTTTCTTCCTTGATCAACCTCGCAAACTTCCGCGAGCCTGTGACATTCGTCCGCTCGCCAACCATGACAAACGTGGTTTCGGGACGAAGCTCCAGACGGTTGAGTCCACTGTACGTCGAGAATCCCGGCGACTGCGGAATCTTGCGCGGCTTGATGCCTTTGACGGCCTCGCCGATCTTGTGAATGTACTCGGGCGATGTCCCGCAGCAGCCACCGACGATGCTCACCCAGCCTTGCTCAGCGAAGTCGCGAATGTTTGCGGCGACTTCCGCAGGCGAAGAATCGAATCCGCCCATTCCGTCCGGCATTCCGGCGTTCGGGTAACAACTAATATGGCAATCTGCGAGTTGTGACAGGCTTTCAACGTATGGCCTCATTTGAGCCGGCCCGAGCGCACAGTTCAGGCCAATGCTGAGCATCGGAAAATGAGACAGCGACGTGTAAAACGCTTCGATACTTTGAGCCGTCAATGACCGGCCACCGTCGAAGATCGTCCCGGAGACCATGACCGGCACTTCAACATTGTGTTGCTCGAAGTAGGTCGCGATCGCAAACAGGCACGCCTTCATGTTAAGCGTGTCGAACGACGTTTCCGGCAGCAGCAGATCAACGCCTCCGTCGATCAACCCGCGAACCTGCTCGGTGTACGAAGCGACCATATCGTCGAAGTTAGTCGGCCTGATGCCTGGCTCATCCGGGTTCAGCGAGAGCTGCACCTTCGTTGGCCCGATGCTGCCAGCGACGAATCTTGGTTTATCTGGCGTTGAGAAATCTTCAGTCGCACGTTTGGCAATCTCAGCCGCCGCTTTGTTAATCGCGTAGGTGTGCTCGGCGAGTTCGAACTCTTCCATCGACACGACGTTGGCGTTGAACGTGTCCGTCTCGATGATGTCCGAGCCAGCCTCGAGATATTGCCGATGGATGTTCTCGATAATTTTTGGCTGCGTCAGGCACAGAACGTCGTTGGCATTCTTCAGGTCGACGGCGTGATTCTTGAAAAGGTCGCCACGGTAATCGGCCTCAGTTGGCCCCGCCCCCATGATGAGCGACCCCATCGCTCCATCAAGAAGCAGAATTCGGTCTTCAAGCAGATTGCGCAGCGTGTCCTGAGTTGAACTGGTCATGGGAGCTCAAGAAAGAGAAAAACGTTCAAGAATAGATCGATATCAGACAGGCGGAGCGGTATCGGGGTTCGATCCGATCACCCGTGAGCGACACACTTTAAGAGCATGACCGCATTGCGGAAACGCACATAACGAAAGAATCCCGGCCTGAAACTCAGACCGGGATTCCTCAGAAAAAACTTGTCAGTGCGGGTTAGCTATTTCGAAGCTTTGGCTTTTTTCGCAGCCGCCTTTGCTGCCTTCTTAGCAGCAGCGTCCTTTTCAGCAGCCTTCGCCGCTGCTTCGTCTTTCGACGGAGCCTCTTTCTTGACAGGCGGCTTATTCTCAGCAGGAGTTGGATTGGCGTCAGCCAGCTTCTTGATCCGTACATTTCGATACTGCACGGCATCCCCGTGGCCAGCAAATCCAAAGTACCCGTCGAATCGGTCAATCCCGATATGTCGCTTGCCCATGTGCTTTTCGGGCTTCGTGACATCTGCATCAACAATGAGTGTGCCGTTCAACTCGACCTTCACCCACGATCCCTTGACGGTGACTTCCTGATAGTTCCACTCGCCGACCGGTCGCTGATAACCTCGATGAGCGGCGACGACTCCGTAAACAGACCCGTGATACTGCCGAGCGTCGAGCTTGGCGTACTTCTCGGCCGTGTTGTCGAGAACCTGCAATTCGCAAAGTCCGACGTAAGCAGTGTCGCCTTTTCCGGGATAGCGGATCGCCAGGCCATTGTTGCCACCGGGCGGAACTTTGAATTCAAGGCGAGCCACAAAATCGGTCAGGTTCTGGTTGTAGTAAATCGTTCCGCCCTTGCCCTGCTTGCAACGAACGGTTCCATCGACGATCTCGTAGTTTTCGACAGGTCCGGCCCAACCTTCGAGAGACTTGCCATCAAAAATGGTATCAAAGCCACTGTCGCTGCCGGCTAGAGTCTGAGTCGCTTCTTCGAGAGCGATTTCGCGGATGAAAATGTTTCGCCAGCGAACTTCGTTGCCGTGAGTCTGCAATTGAACTGGCCCCTGATTCCGCAGTGGCAACGCTCGGTTCCAGTAGTTGTGAAGCGGAGAGCCGTCGACCGCAAGCTTCCCGTTCAACCAGACCCATGTCTTCGCTCCAATCTGCTTAATGCGGAAGCTGTTCCACTCGCCAATCGGTTTGTCGGCGTTGACGATTGGATCCTTGCCAGCAGAGCCGGAAGCGTTGTTCCACAAGCCTCCCGAACCTTTATCCGCTCCCAGACGCCAGTATCCAGCTTCTTCCGTTGTGTCCCAAATCTGCACCTGCGGCGTCGCTTTCAGATAGATTCCAGAATCACCCTTCGGCAATAGTTTGAAATCAACAAGCAACTCGAAGTCACGATACTCTTCAGGCGTCGTCATGTAGACGCCTTTGCCGTCATTGACGAGTTCGCCATTGTCGACCGACCAGTGTGCTTCCGCGTCTTTCCACTGTTCATCGAGGAAAGTCTTACGATCCTCTTCAGACATCTCCGCAAGCTTGTACGGATTCTGTCGGTGAGCAATCCATCCGTCGAGATTCTTCCCGTTGAACAAAGCCGTAAAGCCCTTCGGCGGAGCATTCTGAGCCGCATCGTCGGCAAAGGAAGTCTTCGAAATCAGCAAGGAACTCAGTAACGCGGCAGTCATCAACAGAGAGCGGATCATGGTGAAACTCCGGCAGCGCGGAAAACAGAACGCCCGTGGTGAGTCGGGACCGTTCCCGAAAGGCGTCGTGATGGAATATGTGAGGCTAGACTCTAAGCATCATACTGTCGAGCCATCAACAACGATGAATGGGCCTTACGGGAGGCAAGTAGTCTCCGATCCTTGCAAGCCGAGGGCGGCATCACGAAGCGATGACTGGAGACATCACTCGTTGCTATCAGCTTCCGCCGATTCACCGTTGAGGCCAGCCGCCTTTTGACTAGCTTTGCCATGTGAAACGAACAGTCCTTGAATCAACGGCCAGTCCACATTCACGAATTGTTTATGGGATAGCAATACGTCAATTCCTTTGAACGTGATATTCTGTCCCCGACCAGCAAATAGCTTTAGTTGATCCTGGACGTGCATGTGAATGTGTGGACCATCTGTGTTTCCAGAATTTCCGCATTTGCCCAATAGCTGACCGGCTTTGACGCGACCGCCTTCCTGGACAACAACAGACCCTTTCTGGAAGTGCGCGAGATAGACGAATTCTTTCGGCCCAGCTTCAATCACGACGTAGTTGCCGAATGGATTCTTTAGATTGCGGACTCCGACTGGATTGTCCGGCTGACCATCTAGAACCTTGCGTACAACTCCATTCACTGGAGAAAGGACAGGTTGCCTCCATGAAAAGTAGTTACCCACGGCATTGCCTGAGCCTTTAGTCAGTTCCCGATTCCCAAGGCCGCCGGTTTTCATGAAGTCTACACCGTACCATTGCGAGACTACTCGGAAGTGGTGGTTGACGTTGGGAGTGTCGCCGCCAGCCATGACGAACCACTGGCCATCAAATGGCAATCGGTAATCCGCAGCTTCGGAACTGTCGGCGAAGGCTGTGGCAAGAACAGCCAGCAGGATTGAGTAATTCACGAGTGTTCCTTCTTCGGGGGCAACAGAAACTGACTCTCTGATGTTATGCCGTCGCTTCCCCCAGCCGTAAACCACTGATGAATGTGGCAGAAACTCCGTCAGGCAGAGCCTGACCTACGAGGTTGCATCGCTATCCAGCCAGCAGTTGCTGCTCGATTGACTCCATGACGTCGCTGAGATGCCAGTTACGACCAGCGAAGGTCAACTCTTTCTCAGCTCGCAACCACGTGTCGACTTTCTTTTCGGCAGCGACCACTGTGCTGTGATTCCGTCCGCCGAAGAAGTCTCCGATTTCCTTGTAGGCTGCCTGCGTGTGACGCCGTGCCAGAAACATCGCCAGCATGCGAGGCTGGCTGACACTTCGCGTTCGTTTGTCAGATTTCAGATCGCTGGAGTCAATGCCGAACAAATTGCAAATTGCGGCTTCAATGTCAGGAAGCCGGACAACTCGAATGCAGTCTCGTTCCAACTCGGACAATGCCTGCCGGGCCGTCTGTACCGAGACTTTCTTTTTCGTCATCGCGAACCAGGTCAGCAACGTATTGAGTGCTCCTTCGAGCTCCCGCACGCTGTGAGCAAATCGTCGCGCGACAAAGTCCATCGCGTCTTCTGAAACCTGTCCGGCAAACGGCTGCAACTTCAGACGAACGATCTGTCGACGAGTCTGAAGATCCGGAGCTTCCAGTCGACTGACCAGTCCACAAAGAAACCGAGTCGTCAGTTCGCCGCTCATCTTCGACATTAGCCGAGGATGACAATCAGCCGTAACAACAACCTGCTTACCGTGACTGGAAAGCTGCTCGAACGTGTGCAGGAATTCTTCCTGCATGCCGGGCTTACCGTTCAGAAATCCGATGTCGTCGATAATCAAGACGTCGACATTTCGGAACCTGGCACGGAAGCTCGGCAGTGACTGATTTCGCAGAGCGTGCGTGAACTGATTTCCGAAACTCTCGGCCGTCATAAAGACAGCCTGCATCTCGGGATTCTGCTTACGGACTTCGCAGTAGATTGCTTCGGCCAAGTGCGTCTTACCAACTCCGACGCCGCCATGAATATAGAGAGGACTGAATCGTTCGCCGGGGTGGCTGGCCACCTGCCGAGCCGCCGTCACAGCAAGCTCGTTGCAAGCTCCCTGAATAAAACCGTCCAGTTTTGAGAATCGCCGTCCTTCGCGCTGACCAGCCGCTTTCGCCGATGTGACCGAAGCAGATCGTGCCGCCTTCCGCTGTTTTGTTGACGCTTCAACAACCGACACCGATGCCGGGCTGGCTTCTGACGAGTTGTCCGTATCCGAAGTGGCTTCCAAGTGCTCGTCGATCGCCCAGTCAACGGTGCAGCCAGGAACGATTTCACGCGCAGTCGCGAGCACATCGCTGCTGAATTTGCGATGCATCCAAGTCGACAGGAATGCGCTGCCGACCGACACATTGAACGTCGAACCTGACAGACTGACTTGTGAACGACTCACAAACCAATGCTGAAAGTTATGTTCGCCGATCTTTGCTCGGAGCGCATCCAGAAAGCAATTTGTGCTTTCATCATGCGATACTGGCTGAACGTTTGCCAGAATATCGGGCTGCATCTTGCGACCCTCGATGCGCATTCCCTCAACACAGGATGCCGTCACCAATTAGATGAACTGCGTCCTTGATCCATTTCGTGGGACAGACCAGTGATCGCGAAAAAGAAACTGTCGCGAAAATTTTCTGCCGGGAGCAAGGCTCGCAGTGAAGCCACATGAACCGACTAAAGTCGACGCACAGGTTCACCCGAACGGGCACTCCGTTGCCAGCGATTGAATCTCGAATCAGGAGATACGATATGACCAGAAAAAAAAGGAAACGCCGGCCTGTCTGGCTGCCGATCTGGTCCGTCAGGCACCACCCTCGAACGGATCAATTCGTCATTCAGACACCACCTGGCCGGCGGTCCCCGTCACTCACTCAGCGGCCGATACTACCCCCGCGAACCTGGATGTCAAACCCGAAGAGTCGGCTTTCTGAAGCACTTTCTTTCGGCCTGTCTGAGGTGGCCAGAATCCTCACGAATTCGTCCTGTCCGACTTTTCTGCTACGAGAATCACGACGCAATGCGTGTTAAGAAATTGTCGACCAAAGAGTGCGTCCAGGGGGTTGACAGAACGCTCTGATTTGCTGGGAGCGGCGTTCTAGAGATCGCCGACCGTCGGCCAGTTGATGCTCCATGTGATTGCGCCACGCCCGCAAACCAGCTACATGGTGTTGATATGCCAGTACTGGAACTTTTCGCAAGCAAAGAGGGCAGTGCGAACATGCAAACGAGAATCGCAGCAATCACGACCGCCAACTGCTGGTTGAGACGTGAAGTATCTCAAGTGTTTCGGGATGAAGGACGAAGTCGTAGCTCGTTCCACCGCCAGCAAGCGGTTCCGGAATCGCATTAGATGTCATGCAGCAGATCAGCAATACCGTCTCGGAATCACCAAGCCGACGGAGAATTTCCGTTTTAACTTCGTTTGACCACTTGAGGCGGGCGATGCTGGCCTTGGGATCCAGCATTACCGCGGGGGTGAAGTACTGATGTGATTTGGCGGCGATGAAGAGAGAATCGTCCGCGAGAGCACTGAATGCACGTTGCTGAAGCGCAATACTTGGACCACCTGTTTCCCGGTGATGCATCCCGAAGTCACGCGTGGCATCTGCCATCGAATTTGCTTCATCTTGTGGCATAACGATCCGTTAGTAGCTGTAGCTACCGGTCACGAAGTGCCAGCCGTCGACGACGTCGACTTCTGTGCCGAATTCAATCGAAGGGGCGTCTTTCACGATGGCGTAGTACGTGCTCGACGGAAGCGACTCGGCATGTTCGATGCTTAGTCGGATCGCCCCTATGAATCGCTCCATCTGGCCCTGTGAGACGTAAAAATCCTCGGTGTATCTACCGCGGCGGCCCGAAAAGAACGACATGGGATCCAGCGACCGCATGGCATTTTTGTTTTCCAGCTCTTCTGGTACGGCCGGAGCCGAGCGATCCATCAATCTACAGAATTTCAACCTGTCCGAATCGCTGATCTGCTTGAGTGGTCGGCCACTCCCCGCGGCAAGGTCGCTGCCAAACCATGCCTCACCGTCCTGATCGAATACGACCAAAGATTCAATATCCCACTCCAGACCGTTCGTGACAGGCAACTCTGACTTTGTGCCCGTTCCAACGGTCAGCCGCCCTCGCTCATTTCGCACTGTCTTTGTCAGAAACTGCGTCCGCGTTCGAGAGCGCAGCCAGCCTGACCGCAGCCATTGAGTCTCCGTCCAGTCTGTTCGGGCGGATTCGAACAACTCGCCGTCACCCCGAATTGGCATCACGGCGGTCAATGGAGAAAAACTCAACCCCTCCGACGGTGCCATTCCTGCGTAAAGAGCGAGCCTCGCTGTGGTCACCGCCTTGTTATTGCCCTGGTCGATCAGCGTCAGACTGCGAACGCGGGATTTGACCGAGAAGCCGTGCGACAATGCGGAATAACCAAAGAGGCAGAGGCTGGTCACAACGGCAATCGCCGGGATCGTGACGACCAGAAGATTCAACTTCTTCTTTCGAGCCAGTACGAAGTAATTCAACGGCCCAATCACAAAGGTGAACAGCGAAATAAAGATGAGAAACGCCATGACCGGCACGCTGCGAATACCGGCGATCAGAAACTGCAGGAATTCTCTGTTGTCCAATCGCCCGGCAACTCCAAGCCGGTGAGTCTGCCAAAGCTCCTGGTAAGCGATCGATTTCAGAAGCCACCCCCAATCCTGGACTGTGCCCGAAAACGGATCATCGACAAATCCAATCAGGCTGCCCTGTCCGAAGTCTCGAACCGCGAACGGCTGACTGTCCTCCGGCCATGAGAACTTCAACTGCGATCCCGAACCGGCAGTTGCCGCTGCAGATTCCGTCCCGGCTCCTATTGGCATTTCCATCGTCGCACCGACCGATGATCCACCCAGGGCGCCATGTTCATCCAGGTGCAATGCCGGAATTCTCGTTCGGACACCAGGTTCAGCAGCTTGCCAGTTTAACGCAGCAGACTGAGTATCAGCTTCCGTCAGTCTCGCGAGTTTTTTTGAACTACTCACCGGCTCGCCCACTGAGTACACCAGCAGAGTCCCGCCAGCCAGAGCCCAATCCAGGATCGCCGCTCGCTGTGCATCGGCGAGTCTCTCGAACTCATTCATTGAAATTGCAACCAGATCGACGCTTGAATACGCCAGCCACGTTTCGGGCAGACGCAACGGTTCAACGGTCTGACTGTCCTGCGTCTTCCCATATCCGTAACCGGCGCGGCGACCTCCGTGGCCGGCGGTCGTCAACGAGGTGATGGCATCTTCCAACGACTGAAAGGCGAGTGGATTCCGCGAGATGCCCAGGAATGATGGACGAGAATTCTGTTGGTCGGCGTCAGGCAGAGCGAGCGCGTTCTGCAGCTTTTCGAGTTCGCGGCCATCGTGGGAAACGGTCAGCCTTCCGTAATTCCCATGCCCCACCAGCGGAATCAACAGCGTGAGGCTCGCAGAAGCGTTCTGGTCGATAGAAATTCGCCGCGAAACGACAGGAACCCCACCAGCGCTGCGCGACGGGCTGAAAGTCAGTTCAAGCTCGCGCGACAGCCCTCGATTCTGCAATCCGATCCGAATCGGGTAGTAGCCACCGACCGCGCCGCCAGCCCATCGATAGTCGACGTTCATCTGAATGTCAGACTCACTCGCCACGTATTGAGCACCAGCCGCCAGTGCAGTTTTCGGCAGATTCGCGATCGTGACGACGATCATCAAACCCAGCATCACAAAGAACGGCTTCGCTCGTCGACTGCCCATGTCGTCTGAACTTTCTTCCGAAGAATCGCTGGAGCCTGACCTGGCAACTTCGATCATGCCTGAATGTCCGCGGGAATCGATCGCCCAACTTCCGGCACCGTATCCAACAGCGTGTCGACCATGCGAGCCGTCGTCCAACCTTCCATCCGTGCGGAATAATCCAAGATCAGACGATGCCCGAGCACATGCGGAGCGACACGTTTTACCTCGTCGAATCCGGCGTTCGGCTTGCCGGCCAGCAACGCCGCCGCGCGAGACGTTCCGGCAAGAGCAATAGCCGCTCGGGGCGAAGCTCCGTACCGAACAAACCGCCGCACCTCTTCTGGAGATTCGTCTCGATCCGGATGCGTCGCTGTGACCAGGCGAGCGATATAGTTCCCGACGGCTTCCGGAAGATGCACTCGATCGACCAGCCCGAACAGCCGGCTTAAGTCGTCACCTGTCATGATTTCGTTCAGCGTTGGCACGACTCCGTGCTGGCGAGTCTTGATGATCTCTTCCAAAGTGTCGCTCGTCACGCTGTTGACGTTGATCTTAAAGGTGAACCGGTCAATCTGAGCTTCAGGCAACGGGTACGTCCCTTCAAGCTCGATCGGGTTCTGGGTTGCCAGCACAAAGAACGGCTGCGGCAACGTGTGAGTCTCGCCCATGACCGTGACGCGGCGTTCCTGCATCGCTTCCAGTAAAGCTGCCTGAGTTTTCGGAGTCGCCCGGTTGATTTCGTCAGCCAGTAGCAGGTTGGCAAACACCGGCCCCTGATGAAAAACCAGCTTCCGACTCCCTCCCTGATCTTCCAGGATCGGCGAACCAAGAATGTCGCTAGGCAAGAGGTCCGGCGTGAACTGAATCCGACGAAACTGCAAACTCAATAATGACGAGAGCGACTTCACCAGTTCCGTTTTACCAAGTCCTGGCAGCCCTTCGAGCAAAACATGTCCGCGAGCGAGAATGCAAGTGACGACCCTCTCCAGCAATTCGTCCTGCCCAAGAATCGCTTTAGCCAATCCGCCCAGCAACGACTGAACCGTCGTCTGCGCACGGCTGACTTCTTCCGGTGAAAGAAGCTGAGAACCCGCGGAATCTGACATGCAGCACCTTTTAAACGCAGTTAGCTTGTGGCAGTGAGAACCTGGATCATCCCGCGACAGAAGTCGGGAAGGTCATCAGGCTTCCGACTCGACACAAAATGCCGGTCAACAACGACTGCCGCATCCTCGAACACGGCACCGGCATTCACAAGGTCGTCCTTAATCCCCGGCGAACCGGTCACCTTCACGCTGTCATACACCCTGGCCGAAATCGGAATCCAGCCGCCGTGGCAGACTGCGGCAACCAGCTTTCCTGCGTCTGCAAATTCGCGAACCAATTCCAGCACTTTCGGATCACGGCGAAGCTTGTCCGGCATGAATCCGCCGGGGCAAAGAACACCGTCGAAGTCTTCAGACTGCATGTCAGCAATCGCGGAATCTGACACGCACGGATACCCGTTCTTTCCGGCGTACGTCTGACCGGCTTCCGGCCCCGCAACGACGACTTCAGCACCCGCTTCAATGAGACGAAGTTTCGGATACCAGAGCTCGAGGTCTTCGTAAATGTCTCCGACAAAAGCGAGCACTCGTTTGCCCTGCAAAGGCATATCGGACATGAAACGGATTCCTGACAATTGTTGAACTGACGTTAGGTGAATGGCGAAAGCGCCGCACGAATCGCAACGTGATCGATCGTGCAGATTGTTCCGGTTCTGCAAGGATCGCCGGTCGGTGACGGTAGAGCAACCGTTGGCCAACGCGCCGCGTTACTTAAGGGTGCTCAGCCAACGACAAACAACAACACGGTCGGCATGATCCACTGTGTCGCGTTGAGTCAGGCCCCTCAGTCAGCTGGACGCATTTCCGTCACAAACGGACGACTCGCAGGTCGATGCCCCTGCTTCGCTGACCGGTCGACTTTGCTGAAAGTTTCCAACTGTCCGAACCCGATCAAGGTTCTCAGCAGAAACTGTCTCCACCACCTTCGGCGTTACACAAGTTGAACGCTTTTCAGGTGAGTGATTGATTGCTGATCCAGAAGAATTGTTGAGCCGACCTGACTATGAGCGACTTAAAAACAAATCTGGTGCAATCGGCTGACGCAGCCGCTCGAGTGGGCGTGTTGTTTGTCGCCGTCGCAATGTTTGCCGGCATGTGGGAGTCGGATTCACCGCCGACTTCGAACAACGACGAACACTGGCTCGCAAGACGAGCTGGTGTTTCAAAGCCTGTCGCCACCCTCGACGACGAACAGCCAGAAATGGTCGACCGATCGCAAGCTCGCACTGAAAGTGGATCAGTCTTCGAGCCGGCCTCGCTGCAAACAGCGAACGTACAACCATATCCAATGCCAGCGGGCATCGCTCCTGGCGAATACCAAGTCGTCGATTCGTTCGGCATGACAGACACGCTGCATATCACAGCCGAAATGGTGTCACATCACGATTCGCACAAAGCCAGCGACCAGTACATCATCGAAAACGGCGATCGAAAGATTTTCTTCATTCGCATTAGAAATGCGACGGCCATCGCCGGCTCACACTTAGAATCAATTCTGCGATAGAGATTTAATTCAGAAACAGAATATGAGAATTAAATACGGAGAGAGCAGAGCAAGGATTCGATTCCTGCCTCTGCTCTCTCCGTTTGCTCATATCCAAATTTTTCATGCCCAGCGACAGCTCAGTTCTGAGCTTCCCACAACCTGACGATCACTCGCCAACGTTCTGATGACGAAGGCAGGCCGGCGGCTCGGAGCAGTCGCTCGATGTGCGGCCACTTGATCGGCTCGAGGCCTTCGACGCGGTAAAGATCGCGGAGCAGTACTGAGTAATTAAACGGAAGCCGTTTCGCGAACGCTCGTAGAGTTGGCGCCACCTCAGCGATTAACAACCGCAACTCGACAGCAAGCAACGATTCGCTTTTCTGCTTGAGCTGTTCTCGGTAGCGATGAATCCAGTTGATGTGAACTTCGCCCAGATTTTTGACACCACACGACTCAGCGATGCCGTGCAGCAACGACCAACTGGGAGTCTCTTCTTCCTGAAGATACGACCTCAATCTTGGCGGCGAGATCCCTGCAAGTTCTGCATCGCGAAGTTTCCGGCTGAGCGGCACCAGCCCCCCCTCCCGGACAGCCAGCAGACGAATCATCTCGGACACCGACCCGGGAGACTTCCAGGCGACACGTTTCGTGTCTCGCTGACTTCGTCGCTGAAAGATTTCGCCGACTTTTTTGCACATCCCGCTTCCGCAAGAGCCTTCAGGATTCTGGTCCGTGCCGAATCGGCAAGGTGCTCAATCCCTCTTTCGATTTTCTGATACTCAAGGCTGGTGTAGCCGAGTACTCGCGCGGCATCGTTGACATCGAATCCAAAGAATTCACGCTGCATTCGAAGATCGAGCTGCATCTCCGGACGATGTCTTCAGATGAAATCGAATCCGGCGTTGCTCCCATAGTTTTCGCAGTTCGAGACACTCGTCGAAAGCCAGCCGACGAGCCGCTTCGTCACGCTCAGTTTCCAGCAAATCAGTAATGGACGACCCGTTCCTTGAAGCCGCTCCCTGAATGCCGCGATCGGTTCCGGCGTCCCGCCCAAACGAATGACCGTTGTTCGAGTCAGGAATGTCCGTTGTCGATGTTACTTGGCGACTGCGTCGATTTACTCGCAAGTTCTTCGCCTGGAGCAAGTGGATCAGCCAGCAGCGCGATCAATCCTGCAGGAAACGCTTGTTGCGAATAGTGGCCGTCCTCTTCGATGTGCTTGATAATTCGAGCCGGCTTCTTGCCCCCGACCAGAAAGAGATCCGACATCTCGCGGCGAGTGATGCCCTGCTGCTCGCGCAACTTCTTCAAACGCAGACCAAACGCGTGCAGCCCCTCGCCTTTCTGCCGACGATAATCCTCTTGCCAAAGCTCTCGCAGGTTTCGTAACTCGGCATCATTTCGACACATCGTTCTGGCGACGCCAGCGATGCGGGCCCAGGGCAGCAGCTCCAGGTAACACAGTCGCCGAAGCTGCGCCGTGCCCAGCCCAAGTTCCAACAGGTCCGACTCAGCATGCCCGGCTCGAAGCCGCAACATACAGAATTCGGCCAGCGATGCCGGAAACCCTCGCTCTAGAAAACGACTTCGCTCCGAGTCTTCCCAGACTTCCTCGGCTCGTCCGAAATCGACCTTTAGTGTCTCGCACATCTTCTGCAGAATCGCATGCGGGACTGGGAAATTGCCCCGACGGTATTCCCACAGAGTGGCTGCACTGACGCCGACTCTTCTGGCCAGCCGAGGCGACGAACCTGCTTTCAGTTCGAGACGCGCGATTACGTTTTCCATCGAATCCGCAGGACCAGCGTAGAGATCGCGCAGTTCGTCCAGCCGCTCTTCCGAGACGCCAGCCTCGTCGCTGAACTCGATAAATCGTTCAAGGGTGTTTCGAGTCGGGGTGTGAATGCCGAGTTCAAGATCCCGCAGCGCACCACGACTGATACCAGACTGTCGGGCGAGTTCAATTCGCGTCATCCCAAGGTCCGAAACGCGAACCTCAACAGCCTTCCGAGCAAGCGGCGGGGCACTCTTCGAGCGTTTCAGCGATCGCTGACGCAGATTCGCGTTTCGTAACGCGTGTCCGGTCAGCGGCTCAGATTTCTGAACACCGCCACGCGGCATGGCTCCCTCCACACATCAGACTGTAAATACTCGACGCAACGATCGTATCGGCCGACTCTGATATGATCAACGCAACTGGATGTGTTGATTCGTAGGTTTACTAATTCCGGCATCGCCTCATCACCAACTGTTGCCAGGCGAGTCCGATACGTATCCTGTAATCACCTTTCGAACGAGCTTCCACCATTAACATTTTCCCCCACAGAAGATGAGCCAACTCGATCTGTCATGACCGATCCGACGTCCTCAGAACGTGAAACAAAGACAGCAAAGCCGAACCGCCTACCGATCGTACTATTCGTCGGCCTTCTGCTAATCGGTGCTGGAGAAGTGGCGAGGCGATCGTTGCACCGCGCGGTCGACTCTCAGATTTCAAGCCAACTGAGAATCGGCTCGTTGAGAGTGAGGGCTTAATTCTTGACCTCACACCAAAGCTGAAAGAACTGCTTAACACGAGCGTCTGAATCTCTCGCTGCCCGACGCGTTGGGTGCCGAACTGTTCGCTCAGCACGCAACGATCCAGAACCTGGCTGAAGAGGCTCCACACGAAAAGAAAAATCGTCCCGCACTGCAGCTCAGAAAACTCGCGTGGACGATTAGTGACCGCACGACCGAAACCGCTCGCGAAGACCTTTCACTATGGCGTGCGTTGTTCCAGTCAGTCGACTATTTCGAACGAGCCGGATTTAAATTCGTTCGAAGCCACTTTGACGATACCGACAAAAATCTTCTGCACTCGGACGTCGCCTTCGAAGGACTGGCTCGAGACAAAAAGGTCAGCTCATCCTGGTAAAAGCTGAACAACACGTTAACTGGCGTCCAATCGTAAATCGCCAGAGCTTGTATCAGACGAGCCGAAAGAAGCCGCGAACACCAGTCGGCCCACCAAACCAGCGACCGCAGATCAATGGAAAATCGTCGAGTGGACTCAACGAAATTCGAAACGATCGTTTCCGAACAGCCCTTCTTCGCCGAGACACTCGACGTAGTTATTCCGGATACCGAGCTGCGAAATCGACTAAGAGACAGCCTTCACGAACGGCACATCCTCAGCCGTTACGAAGCACTGTCGAAACACGAAGAGTGGACAGGGCCGCACCCCTACTTCTCTGTCGTTTCACAGGACCGGCACCCTTCTCTTTCAGTCATCGATATCGATCAGGACGGCCTCGACGACCTCTACGTGATGGCACGCTGGGGAAAGAATATCCTTCTCCATAACAAAGGCGGCTTCTTCGAAGACGTCGCAGCAGAATACGGTCTGGACATCGATAGCCACTGTTCGAGCGCCATTTTTGCTGACTTCGACAATGACGGCGACGATGACCTCATGCTTGGCCGCACGCTTGTCCCAAGTCAATACTTCGAAAATGACGGCGGACATTTCGTCGACCGGTCCGAGACGCTGGTGGATAGCGACCTGCCGGCACTGGTGACGTCGGTTTCAGCCGCAGACTACAACGGCGACGGCCTGCTGGACGTTTACCTTTCAACCTACTCGGCGAACATGCAAACCGATGAAAACCGCGGTCGCGGTCCTCCGCTGAAGAATCCCGATTCTCAGGGATTACTCAGCGACTTTCTTCCTGAAACTACGGCAGTCGAACTCAACAAACACATTTCGAAACGCGACTACCACCGACATCTCAACAATTACGGCCCTCCGAATCTGTTATTGATAAACCGCGGCGGTAGATTTGAAACGGCTCCCGAAACGACCAGATCGCCATCTGGCGTCATACTTATCAGGCATCGTGGAGCGACTACGATCAGGACGGCGACCCGGACCTCTACCTCGCCAACGACTTCGCCGTGAACTCACTCATGCGGAATGACGGCGAAGCTGGGTTCGTCGACGTGGGCAAAGAATCCGGCACAACCGACATCGGTTTCGGGATGGGAGCGTCGTGGGGTGACTACGACAATGACGGGCAAGCCGACCTCTACGTCTCAAACATGTTCAGCAAAGCCGGGCGACGAATTACCGGATCGCTCAAAGAGATCGATCCACGCTTCGCCCTGATGGCTCGAGGCAACTCGCTGTTCCACAACTCCGATTCTGCCTTTGAAAAAGTGTCAGGTCTCGAAGCACCCGCATTGCAGGTTGAGAAAGCCGGCTGGTCCTGGTCCGGGCAGTTCGTCGATTTCGACAACGACGGTTGGCTCGATGTGCACGCGTTAAGCGGCTACTACTCTGCGCCTCCGGAAGTCGCCGTGAAAGTCGACTTGTGAAGCCTCTGGTGGCGCACGGTCGTGCGCAATGACTTTAACGGAAGCGTTCAGCTTGGTGGCAAAACACGCCACGGAAGAGGAAAAAACGAGCTGGAAGGAAGAGCAGAAAGATCTGTCAAACATCACTCACCCATTCAGCGGCAGCGAACGAAACCGACTCTTCCTCAGCAATCACGGCGACAGTTTCCTGGACGTTTCTGGAGTATCAGGAATCGACTCGCCATCCGACGGACGCGTTTCCGTGTGGCTGGACATGGACCGCGACGGTCGGCAGGACCTCGCCGTCGTCAACAGCAACCGACCACTGATGCAGCTCTACCGAAATCAATCGGGCGACGGTGATCAGTCAACCGGCAACTTCGTTGCACTGAGATTCGTCGGCGGAAACGATTCGGCAAACGCCTCTCAACAGTTGTCAAACCGCAACGGTTTCGGCACTCGCGTCGTCGTGAAAACCGGCGCCCGGCAGATCACCCGTGAGCACCTCTGCGGGCAGGGCTTCTCCGGCCAGAACAGCTCGACCATGACGATCGGGCTTGGCGATGCAACGACGATCGACCGACTGTCCGTCACGTGGGCCTTCGGGCGTGAAGCAACAATTCGCGAATCTGGCCACCGGTAAGTTGATCATCCTGTTCGAACGGCCTGCCGCCGGCGACGAACCGCCGACGACTCAACCTTCCAGCGATCCCGCCGGCATCACCATTACTGACTATCGGCAAGTGAAAGGCGACACTTCGCCGCGAAAACACGCAGCTTTTAGCGGGCACTCCGACCGGCGATGCCCTGCCAACGCTCACGGCGACACAACTGACGCCGACGTTTGAGCCATCGGAGACCGAACACTCTGTTGGCAACTCGAAGATCGTCGTCCTCACCACTATGGCAAGCTGGTGTGCGTCCCTGGCGCGAAGCATCAGCCGCTCGTTAGAGAATCTGAGTGCCGACTTTGCAGCGTCAGGAGTTGCGTTCGTCGGTTTCGCTGGCGACCCCGACGATCCCAGCCGAAGCGTTGCACGGCTTCGTCGAACGGCTCGACATCGCTTACCCGGTAATCTCCGAACCGGACAAGTCAATCCGCGAGTCTGTCGAAGCGATTCTTGAATTCTGGCGACGGAGCGGACGTTCTGCCTTCGACGATCGTCCTTGATCGAAACGGAAAAGTGTTGGCAACTCACAGCGGCATCCCTACCGCTTCCGAACTTCGCCAGCATCTCGCCAAACAGCGAGCGGGCCAGCCGGAATGACCGAAGCATCCGCGACCGAACCATCGCCCTGGCGCAGCCTCTGGAATCTGCCGGACGATGTTGCGTATCTCAACCACGGCTCGTTTGGCCCATCGCCGATCGTCGTTCAGGAATCTTACGAACGTTGGACACGGCAACTCGAACAGCAGCCGATGAACTTCTTTCTGCGCGAGATGGAGCCAGCACTCGAAGATTCGCTGGCGGTCCTCGCAGGTTTTGTCGGGACATCTCGAGGAAACCTCGTCTTCGTCGACAACGCAACATTCGGCATGAACATCGTTGCGGCTTCGACGCGGCTCGACACAGACGACGAAGTTCTGGTGAACGACCACGAGTACGGCGCCGTAACTCGTCTGTGGCGACGCACCTGCCAGCAGGCACGGAGCACGCCTGGTGAGTTGCGAACTGCCAGCCTCGGAACTCAACGACGAATCAATCGTCGAAAGCGTTTTCGATCGCGTTACGTCACGTACCAAACTGATCGTCGTCAGCCATGTGACTTCACCAACGGCCCTGGTCATGCCGGTCGAGGAAATTTGCCGTCGCGCCAAAGAGCTCGGCATCCCAGTCTGCATCGACGGCCCACACGCGGTGGCCATGCTCCCACTTAACCTCAGAAAGCTGGACTGCGACTTCTACACCGCCAGTTGCCACAAATGGCTGAGTGCCCCATTCGGCAGCGGCTTCCTGTACGTCGCCCCGCGTCAACAGAAGCGAATTCAACCAGCAGTCATCAGTTGGGGAGGCAGCATCGGCGGTCGACAGCCGGGCTGGAAGGACGAATTCAACTGGCTCGGTACTCGCAACCCCGCAGCCTTCCTGGCGACAGCCGACGCCATCCGCTTTCTGCAGTCGACGGCCTCGCCCGAAAACTGCGTGCAGCTCGAAAATGCTGATCCGGCCAATCCTCACACGATGCTCGACGAGTTCCGAACGAAGATCGCGGCAACTTACACAGCTCGCAACGAACGAACTGCGGCGAACCATCGACGCAAGGCCTCTCATTCTTGACGACTCATTGCGAAACGACTCGATGGTCAGCTTTGTCCTCCCGGCCGAACTCTTTCCCACAGAATCGTCCGTCGGCAAAGCGGGCCACCGACATCCGCTACAGGATTGGCTCTGGCAACAACATCGCATCGAAATCCCAATCGTCGCCTGGGGAGACCAACTCCTCATCCGAGTGTCGGCTCACCTCTACAACGCTCCAGAAGAATATTCTCGTCTTGCCGAGGGTGTCCGCTCTTTCACAATCGAAATGTGAAAACGGAATGAATTCAGCAACCACGTGCGAATAGTTTGTAAATTCAAAATCCACCGATGGAGAACGAAGCCGCGCCTACGTCTTAGGCTTCACTCATTCGTCCACTGCAAAACGCGCATCGACTCAAGTTCGCGGATGAAGAGCTGGCCATCCGCAACGGCCACGTGAGCCCACGTTGGATTCTCACTGACTTTGTGCTGACCGATCAGGTCAAACTTCTCTGGGGTAGCGCGAATCAGGAACAGTTCACCTAGTTCGTCCAAAGCCAGGATCCGCCCATTGGCGACAACCAGGCTCCAGTATTTCCCATACGGTTGCGTAATCCATCGTTCTTTGCCGCTTGACAGATCAATGCATGCGAAACGCTGATTCCGAAGATGAAGATAGACGTGACCATCGACTACCACCGGCGACGACATGTAACCCTGAACCTTATTGCGCCAGACCTGCGAGACCTTGAACCCGTCGGCTTTATCACCAGAGACCTCGAACAAGAACGATCCACCGCCGTAACTGCTCGTAAAAACTCGATCATCGACCACGGTTGGCGTCAGAATGTTCATTCCGCGAAATGCCTCGACATTGATCGACCAGAGCTCGGTTCCGGCCACAAGATCAACCCCCGCCAGCTTTGAACGAGTCTGCACGACCACCTGACGGTAGCCGGAAAGCGTGGCGATAACGGGAGACGAGAATGCACTGCCGCCCATCCCGCCTCCGTCTCTCAAGGCAGTCCACAAAATTCGACCGTCTGCCCGATCAACTTTTGCAAACCCGCCACCTGCTTGAAAATAGACGGCGTCCCCGTCCACAAGCGGCGAACAAGCACAGCCAAATGATGGCAAAGCCGAATTCGTCTGTTCGACAAAATCGACCTTCCATTTGATGGCTCCAGTCTTTGCATTCAACATACCAACACGTCACGAATGCCAGCCACAAACAGGTCATCGCCATCCAGCGCCGGCGTAGCTCGAATCCAACTGCCATTTGCGGCTGCAAAAAATGGCACTGACAACGCACCTTCCCACTCAGTCGACCAGACTTCCTGTCCAGTCTCGCGGCTCAGTGCTCTGACAACTTCTGTCTTCTTCTCCTGGGTTTCGGTCACGAAAACCAAATCGTCCGTAATCAACGGGCTGGAATAGCTCGGTCCGAGCGGGATTTGCCACACCGATGCAAGCTGCCGATTCGAAAGCTTCTGCGGCCAGTCCTGATTTTCGAGCACGCCATTTCGGCTCGGTCCTCGCCACTGAGTCCATGTTTCTGCGAAGACTGTCGAGACGGAACTGACAGCACAAAGTGCCGCGATGAGACAGAACGGGCGCAGGTAATAAATGGACACAGAAGTCATCCTCAGTTTGCAGTTCGAAAACTCTCGGACGCATATCGCGACCGGCCGATTTGTAGACCCTGTTTTCAAACGACCAACTTTTTTCTCCTCTCCCAGTCCCTGCGGGTTCTTGAACAATCTACAACACGTGAAACATTCTTCCATCCGTCAAACTCTTCAGGAGCGACGGCGCGCGACATCTTTGAACTTTATCAGGGGAACATCCGCCCTCTGACGAACTGGCGGCGATCACTGAATTTGCATGCTCATTAAATCTAAGGGCGATTGCTGCCGATTCAACGTTGGATGCCACGCGGCGCCCGGCACAACGAATCAACAAGAAGCCCGACGATGCGACAGTACATCGCCGAGCCGTTGATCTCGTGGGCGATCACGGAGTGATCTTGATCGCTCCCTCGATCTGCGGTGCCGCAGCCAGTTCTTTCACCGAGAAGTCTGCGTAAACGACTCGGTACTTTTTCGACTTCTCAGGCTGATACCAGAATACGGCTCGGGCGCTGTCGCCTGGTTTGGCATCGGCCCCCGCGTAATGAGCGTCAGTTTCGGGAGACAGCGACATCGCGAACTGAAAGCCGCGACTGACCTTCACAATCTGCTGCATCTGCTCGGCTGTCGGTGGTTTATCTTTGGTAATCCCCTGCTTCGCCATGTACGCACCAGAGAATGCAGCAACGGCTACCGGGTCAACACCTTTGAGAAAGCCGCCCGTCTCTTTGCCACAGATTCGGAGTGCTGCAATGAAGTCCTTCTCAGTTGGTGTGGAGGCATCGATCTCGGTTTTTGTGATCGTGTAGCCGTCCGGAACTTCGGTGCTGAACTTCGACTTGTCGAGTTCGACGTCAAATTCATAGTTACTCATGACAACTTCGGTCCGAGGTGGGCCTACCATCACGGCATCGATACGAATGGGAAATTTGGTTTTCGGATCGGCCCATACGGTCATCGGCATTGGGCGAGTGGCCAATCGAAACCCTACGACCGTCCGACCGTCAAGCTGCTTCTCGCCGAGAGATTCCACTTTGGCTTCCTGATCACCAACCACCTGCTGCAGCCTGTCCCGAATCATCTCGAATTGATTCTTCTGCCGCTCACCGTCCGGGTCGGCAGGCAGATTGACCATAGTGATCACCGTGGCCATTTTATTCATTGAATCAAGGCCAACCATTCTTCGAGCCTTCCAGTCAGCGATGTTGACATAACCGTTGTCCATTTCCTGGCGAAAGTGCGACGGCGCAAGGAAATACGCCTTCGCCTTAATCGTCGGTTGACCGGCCACGGTTACGGTCATGTCGTAGCGAGCCGTCCGTGCCTTCACGAGGTTTGCCACAACCTCGTCGAGGGCGAATACTTGCGTCGTTGTTGATTGAGACAACCAGACAACACACGCGACCAGCAAGGTCGCAACAGTCCAATGAGGGGCTTTGTATTTCATAAGGAATCGTCCTATCTCTCTGATTTCTGAACGCTGGGATGACGGTGCGGGTCCGTCCTCGCAAGCTTTCAGAAACTGAATTCTAAGACGCTCGCGATGCTCATCGTTCGCAGCCGTGTCGGCTAGTAACTGGCCGAAGAGTTCTTCCCAGTCGTCATGCGGATTGTTATTCATTGATGACCTCGCTGTTCTGTGCCAGACGCGGATCGCCGCGTCTGATCCGAAAGAGGGAGGCGGTCTCGGAGTTTGTCCAACGCCCTTGTCAAAGCAACTCGCGAAGTCCCCGAGGCGATGTCCAGCACGTCGGCAATTTGATCGTGCTTGAGGCCTGCAAAGAATCGCAATGAGATAATCGATTGCTCCCGTTCCGACAGTTCGTTCAGAACAACGCAGACATCTTCCCAGTCGACGGGAGTCTCGCTTGAAAGTAGAGGCGTGCTGACTGCCACGTTGACCGTGCCCATTCGCGCGGCGGCTTCGAGCATTTCGCGACGACGGATCGACTGCCGCAGTTGGGCATTGATCTCGTTCGTGGCAATGCGAAATACCCATCGTCGAAAGTCCTCGGCGCTCGATCCCGGAAAACCAGAGAAATGAGCGGCAACCTTCAGGAAGACTTCCGACGTCACGTCTTCCGCGACGGCGCGCACCAAAAGCCGGCGCGAGCAGTACGCGAAAATTAGTGGATAAAAGTGGTCAAATAGTTGCCCGAACGCTTCACGACTGGTTCGAGCCGCCTCGACCGCCTTATCCACCGGGTCGATTCCGGTAGAGTTCTGGCTGTCGTTCATTCTGAGAGGATCAATGCGCAAGACGACGAAACGTTACACAGAAAACCAAAAAGAATTCGCATCCAAGAAGACGAAGCTCCCACGATAAACATTCACACCCGCGAGACACGATCAAAGCAGCCTCGACACGACGCCAACAGCGCAGCCGCGGCCCCTTTGATACGAGCTCCCCTGCTCGAAACCAGCTCCGAGCACCAACCTACCGGCTATTCCCCTCGGCGCTTCAGATAGAGGTATCCGTCTTCAGCCCCAACCAGCAGATCGCGTTGGGGCGTCCCGAAGAAGTTGGCAGTTGCGGGCTGCTGGTGTGGCCGGCGAGCGGACGAGTGTCGACGGGGCCTCGGTTAATCAGGATCACTTCGCCGTCTTCCTGGCTCACATTTTCGAGCAAATCGGCATTCATACTGTTCAGGAGAAAATCTAGATCTCCGTCGCCATCCCAGTCCACAGCGTGAAGCTTCTTTCGACCGCTGCCACCTGCATTTCGACCGTTGAGACGAAGCGGCTCGCCTTTAACGTCGACGAAAATCCGCTTGCCCGGCAGCAATCCAAACGGAGCGTTTTTTCCGTCGCCAGCAACTCCCGGCAACATCTTTCGCTCAAACAGCGAGAGGTACCCTTCATGGTCAAGCATTACCAGGTCGTTGAGCTTATCCCCGTTCATGTCCACGACGACCGGAGTTGTCCTCCACTGCGTCGCCAACTGCTTGCCTTCCGGTTCCCACCAGGTCCACTCGGGTTTCGGAGTTTTTCCCGGCCATTGAACATCGACATTCTGCGCCGCGGAAAGTTTCGGTTCGGTCTTTGAACCTACGTTTCGATACCACAGAACTTTGCCCCAGATTGAATTCAGAACGACGTCGAGTAACCCGTCATGATCCCAATCGGCAACCGTGAAAGTCGTGTATCCCCACTTCGCTTCGCACGGCCCCTGAATCGAACCGTTCGGTCCAGCAAGAATCCGGATGACCTTGTCGCCTCCTTTGAGATTCACCGGAGCGGCCCACCGTGGCATGTCACTATCCTTCGAAATGCCAAGGTTCTCATAGAAGACGACGTAGCCCGCGGTGTTCCCGCTGAGAATGTCTTCGTCGCCATCGCCGTCCCAGTCGACGCAGTACGGCGTTGCGAGGGCTCCGCACTTGATACTGTCAGCTTCCTGTTTGAAATATGACGGTGATCGAAAAACTGGAGCACCGTCTTTAAAAGTCCCCGTATTTTCGATTAAGGCAACGCGACCGTCTTCGTCACCACAGACGAGGTCGACATCGCCGTCGCGGTCCCAGTCGATCGCCGACGGAACAATCATTTCAAGATCCATCTTCAGCAGACCGCTTCCGTCTGACGAGTTCCTGTCTTTCAGAAACTTCCCGGCAGAGTACTTTGGCTTTGTTCGACTCCCAACGTTTTCGAAGTACGTGAAGCGGTCGACAAACTCGCCGCAAAGCAGATCAAGATCGCCGTCTCCGTCAAAGTCTACGAAGTTGGGCGACGGCCAACCGAACACTTCCAAAGGCTTGTCGCCAACAAAGATTTGCTTTGCAGCAGGAGTCGGAAGATTCTCAGCACCGGGTTCGCCCGCATTCGGGAACCAGTAAACCAGGCCTCGCAGCGGGCCGTTCTCCCACTTGCCATTGGAATCCCAAGCGTCATCCCACCCGTAGTCGAGCCAGTCGCCAATGCCAGCGACGATGTCCAACTTGCCATTTCCGTCGTAGTCAACAAGGTGCCATTGATTGGCCCGCAACTTTCGCTTCTTCGGGTGCTTCTTTAGAAAGTCTCCCGGAACTGGCAGCTTTCGAGTTTGCTCGAATTGGGTTTCCGTAAAGCTCGTAAACTCCAGGCCGGGAATCATAACTCGGGGCTTGTCATTGACCCACGAAACTCGAATGTTGTGGTGACCTTTTCCAATCTTTACGCCGGGTTTGAAAACTGGCGACGCAACATTTCCTTCCGTGTTTTCGAAAAAGTATGTTCCATTGGATGGCTTGTCGGGGCACGATACGAGCAGATCAAAATCGCCATCGCCGTCGTAGTCCATCGGCAACGGCCACGCCCAAAGACCGACTCCCAGATCAACCACCAGTCCAGGATTGTTATATTTCAGAAGCTTGAGCCCATCAGCAGCCTGCGAAACTGTGGCGGGTAAAATCGTCAACAAAGCCAGTACGATGTGCCGAGTCATGCGGTCAGTTCCTCAAGAAACATTTTGCTCGTGTGCAGCCGCCACAAACTGCGGCGGTAAGTCTATGCCTGAACGTGGACGCAGATTTCGACGTCCGTCCGGCCTTTCGAACTGGTGACTGTAGGAAACCTGCCGTGCGAAATCACGAGATCGCCATGTTGTCGTTCGCCCGCTTGGCAAGAATCTCCCACGAGACGCCACACCCACTCGGCCGCGATCGCTTTCTTGTGCTGGCCGGACGTGAAGCCTGTCAGGCTGGCTGGCTCGACGTTGCTGAACGGTGCCGATCGCTGATTCTCGCCGAAAACGCCCATCATTTCCTGAGCCAGAGCGAGTCGTTCCCCGACGCGTTGCGAGACGACGCAAAGTCTGCCTACTTCGCAACTTTCGACAGTTTTTGTTCGTTCGAACAGGCCGAGCATCTGCTTTCACAGAACGGCGAAACATTCGAAAACGCACCGGAAAAACGCCGGTGAGGCCGCGATATCCGAACTTGCCGGCCTTGGAGCGGCGTAGGGGAGAATCGGCCCGAGCCACGGGTCCAATTCCTGCCGCTGAGAAGTTTTCGCCAGCTCTTCGGGAACGTTTCCCTCCCAACCTTGCCGGAAGTCACTTTCCGAACAACAATGTGGGTGATCGTTGAAGTTTTCGCCGTTAGGTTCAGACCGACGGCGGATCCGGACGATCATGAGACAAGTCCGGCTGATTTGGGACAATCGTGAGAGCACCCCAAGTCACACTCACGCGATAAACAATTGCTATCAAAGAAGTTCCAGAAGATTTGATCTACTGAGAAACTCCAATGGCCAAGAAAAAGAAACTGCCCAAACAGGTTGCCATTATCAACGCTGATAATTGCACCGGCTGCGAATCCTGCCTTGAAGTCTGCCCGGTGGACTGCATTTACAAGGTCCCCGGCGATTCTCTGCCCACACTGCTGCATTTCTGCGAAATCGACGTTGAGCGGTGTGTGGGCTGCGAAGTCTGCGTCCACATCCCCGGCAAAAAGACCGACCCTTACGAGCTGGTCGTCTGCCCGTGGGACGCCATCGAAATGGTCCCGACAATCGAAGTTGGCTGGCAAGTCGCAGAAAAAGGTGGCCCGCAGGACTACATCGAAGAGAACTGGGAACGCCTGGTCGAGCCGGCAATTCGCATGTCAGAACTCGCCGCAGCCAACGCCAAGTAGGCAGCCGCTCATTCACTGAAGAAGTAAAGCCTCGATCTCTGGATCGAGGCTTTTTTCGTTTGCACTCAGTTCGTCGTTGAGAAACATCGCGTTAGTCAAGCAGCACGCCCATGTCGGCACGGAAGATTTTCATGTCTGCCCAGACATCTTTCTTAGCGCCGGGCGACCTCAACAAATAGGACGGATGGTACGTGCAAAGGACTTTGATGCCTTTGTAGTCGAAGAACTTGCCTCGCATTTTGCCGATGGCAGCCTTCGTGCCGAGCAGATTGTGAGCGGCAACTGAGCCCCAGCAAACGATATATTCCGGATCGACTGCCTCGATCTGCGCGTCAAGATACTCGCGGCAGTTCGCCGCTTCGTCAGGAGTCGGATTGCGATTGCCAGGCGGGCGACATCGCAAAATGTTACAGATATAAATCTCTTCGCGGGTCAGCTTGCAGGCTTCGGTGATCTTGTCGAGCAGTTGCCCGGCTCGGCCAACAAACGGCTCGCCCTGCCGATCCTCGTCGGCCCCCGGGGCTTCGCCGATGTACATGATGTCGGCATCCGGATTACCCACTCCGAAGACTGTCTGCGTGCGGGTTTCGGCCAACTCCTGACACCGCACGCAGGCGGCAACCTGTTCGGCAGCTTTAGCAAGGCTGGCGACTCGCTCGTCGAGAGAAAGCGTGGAGCACGGACGAGCCGTGTCGCCCGAAAATTCTCCAGGCATCGATCCGCTGGACGATGACAGAAACTGTCGCGTGACTGGTGTTGCCGGCGGCGACTTCTCAGGTTTCGGAGTGGAAGACTGCACCGGAGCTTCGGCAGCCGCTGTCTTCACAGATGAAGCTGGCTGCGACGTAGTCACAATCGGCTTCGCAGGTGCAACTGCTTTCGCAGGATTTTCTGCGGACTTCGGTGCCGCTGCCGTCTGCTGAGAAAGTTCAGCGACCAGGTCTGTCAGTTCGCGAGGAAGCTGAGTGATGCCTGCACGTTGAAGGTCTTCCAGCTTTTGCCGCAGGATCCGTTGCGGATTCATTGCTCCTGCTCCGGTTGAAATTGTTGGGAGACCTTGAGTTTGCCAACTTAGTCAGACAGAGCCTGACCTACGCGTTGGTCGTATTCCTGAGTTGCGAATTGCAATTTTCGCTTGCGAAGGTTGCCACGATTTCGATCGCTCGACGCATGCTGGATTCGTCGATTTCGTGAACGTCAATGGGTTCCCCAACGGCTTCGAGCATTGTGATTGTCAGACGTCCGCCGAGGTGTTGACGGAATTCTTCGAGGCCTGCAAACAGCTCGTCGGTTTCGTGCAGAGCCGGGTGATCGAGCGGGAGCCCCATCTTTGCCAGGCACTGCAGAACTCGATCGGCGTCAGCTTCCGGCAGGCCATGCACAAGAGACGAGTAAACCGTGTCGACAGCCACGCCGATCCCGACGGCTTCTCCGTGCCGCAGACCGAAGTTGGTCATCACTTCGAGCTTGTGCGCCGACCAGTGACCATAGTCCAGCGGTCGTGCTTCGAGGGCTTCGAACGGGTCTCCACCTTTCGTGATGTGGTTCAGATGGTGCACTGCAGAACGGCGAATAATCGGCTCGGTTATTTCGGCGTTGCGATTCGGAATTTCTGACGCGCTGTGGCACAAATCGTCGAACAGCTCGGACTCTTTCAGGAGAGCGACTTTGACGGCTTCGGAAAATCCGCAAACGTAATCACGGTCGGGCAGTGTCGACAGAAGTTTTGCGTCATTGATCACGGCCCACGGCACAGCGAACGATCCCACCCAGTTCTTTTTCTGAAAGAGGTTCACGCTGTTCTTAACGCCGACGCCGGAGTCAGCCTGCGCCAACGTCGTTGTCGGCAGTCGAACAAGTCGGATCCCGCGGTGTGCGATCGCTGCGGCAAACCCGACGGCGTCCAGGACGGCTCCGCCACCGATGACGACAACGTAACTGCGCCGGTCGAGGTCAGCGTGGTTGATGCACTTGAGCATTCGCTCGAGAATGTGGATCTCGTTCTTGACGACTTCTCCGCCGGGCACTGTCTGAATGTTGCCGGGAGTCAGAAACCGATCCGCATGGGCACGGCAGAACTGATCAACACGAGTCCGGAGATCAGGCACGGCATCAGCAACGCACTCATCCAGCCAAAACTGGACTCTTGGTAGTTGATCACCCGAAGGTTCCAGGACGTCCAGCAGGATGTTCTGATCGTCACCCAGCACGTCATCTGTAAAACGCAGGCGATGCACGAACGGAACGGAAAACGGAATATCGATCGTCCTTGGGTCAATACCTTGTGGCATGAGGTGACTCCTTGCCGGGCGGCAGGTGTGCGGGGATGGCAGTGGGGTGAGGCCGGCACAAGGTCAATTGGACAGTGTGAGCGGCGAACGATCTCGACGGTCTCCAGTGGCCCGATTCCGTCGGATCTGGTTGCCTGATCCATCAGGGGAACAATGCAACGGCGGGGTGCTGCCTATTGTGGCGACAGGACAATGCGGGATCAACCAGTTGGATGAGATCGGCGGCGTATTGCAGCCTCAATTTATCTCGATCCAAACGATCATGCAGACGTTGCCGGTGCAATCGCCAGCACATTCCTGACTCGTGGAACCCGCTCCGTGTTACGTCCGTTTACTCACGGCTAGATTGGCAACTGAAGCTGAGCAAGAATAGACGCGTCAAGGACGAAGGCTTCGTCGATTTCCCCAACATCGCCAAAGACGATATTGGAACCGCTGCCGCCTGCAAGTGTGTCCGCGCCCGCATTTCCCTGCACAACGTCGTCATCTTCTTCACCAAGAGCGACGTCATCACCGCTGCCACCGAAGATCGAATCATCGCCGTCGCCGCCGATGATCGTATCATCACCGTCGTTACCGTTGAGGTTGTCGTCGCCGTCCCCGCCACTGATGAGGTCGTTGCCACTTTCACCCTTGACGATATCGTCCCCTTCACCAGCAACCAGAGTGTCAGCTCCGCCACTTCCTTTAAGAGTGTCCGAGCCGTCGCCACCAGTGAGATAGTCGCGCCCAGAGTTGCCTTTCAATGAGTCATTGCCCGTTCCGCCAATCATGACGTCCTGACCAGCTCCGCCAAAGAGCGTGTCACTACCGAGGCCGCCATCGAGTGTGTCGTTGTCTGCCTGGCCGTTCAACGTGTCAGCACCGCCTCCACCGAAAAGACTGTCGCGGCCGGCATTGCCAAATACAAAGTCGGCACCTTCACCCGCGTCGACCGTATCGTTCTGGTTGCCGCCCATGATTCGATCATCGCCAGCGCCACCGAAGATCCTGTCGTCACCATTCTGCCCGGAGATCGTGTCGTTGCCGGATCCGCCAAGCAGAATGTCATCCCCCGACTCGCCGGTAATCATGTCGTCGCCGTCGCCACCGTCGAGCACATCGCGGGATGAACCGCCAGTGATGAAGTCGTTGTCAGCTCCGCCCTCGAGGAGAAGCTGATATCCGCTGATCGAAGAACCAGACGCAGAGATCGTATCGTTGCCGGCTTCACCTCGAACAAAGAAGCTCGTGAATGCCGACCCGCTAAGCGTTCCAATCGTGATCGTGTCGGCGCCGTCGCCCGCGTTCAGGTCGATGCGAGAAATCGAGCTGTCGATTGTGACAGTCGACGCGCCTTCGTTAATCAGAACGTTGCCGCCGGCTCCCGTAACATTGAATGTGTCATCGGTGGCGTCGCCTTGAATGACGACTGTGTCAAAGCCGGACGTATTGGAAAGCGTATCGTTGCCCGAACCGTCACCAGCCCAAACCAGAGCGTCTACTCCAGCTCCGCCATCGAGTACATCTTCACCGCCCTGACCGTCGAGTGTGTCATCGCCGTCGCCGCCGAACAGTGTGTCGTTGTCGTCGCCGCCGAACAGCGAGTCGTTTCCACCGCCACCATCCAGCGAGTCCAGTCCAGCTCCACCCTGAAGTTCGTCGTCGCTGTTGTTAGCAAGAATCGTATCGTTGCCGCCGTCTCCCGAGAGTGTGTCAGTTTCGATATTCGTAAGCGGCGGTGGATTCGGTAATGGCGGCATTGGATTTGTGCCAGGGTTCGGCTGGCCGTTTGGAGTCGGATCGTTGTCCGTAATCCGTGCTTCGCCCATTCCATCTTGAATCAGTCCGATGAGTGGGTTGACCAGATCGACGAAAAAATTCTCTTCATTGATTTCGTCATCGAAATCGCCGAGCACCGAAATGGAAATCGTCTGAGAACTGTCGCCGGCGGTGAATGTCAACGTTCCATTGGCCGCTGTGTAATCGTCTGGACTAACGGCCAATCCATTTCGTGTCTGAAAACTGACCGAGACTGGATCGAGCACCGGACCAGAGACGGAGACTGTAAACACAGCCTGCACTGTCCCGACGTTACTTTCAAAAACGGTCGCGTCGCTGATCGAGAAGGTGGTGGCCCTCGCGTCGATCACGTCGTTGCCTTCTCCCCCAAGTACAGAATCGAATCCCGTACCGGTGAGGATGGTGTCGTTCCCATCGTTGCCGTGCAGCATGTCGTTGTCAGCGTCACCTGAAACGAGGTCTTCGTTCGCTCCACCGAAAACGGAGTCAACGCCGTTTCCACCACGAGCCACATCGTTACCCGCCTGGCCATTGACGTTGTCGTCACCTTCGCCACCGGTCAACGTGTCGTTGCCATCTCCGCCGTTAACGGTGTCGTTGCCGGTGCTGCCGTCGATGTTGTCGTTGCCTGTTCCGCCATCGACCGAGTCCAGTCCGTCTCCTGCGTCGATGCTGTCATTACCGCTGCCGCCGTTCAGTGTGTCATCACCCAGGCCGCCAGTAACCGAGTCTGCGCTCGATCCGGCGTCGATAAAATCGTTGCCGCTTTCACCAGAGATGGTGTCAGAGCTGCTGCCGCCGAGAATCGAGTCGTCGTCCGAACCACCAAAGATCAGGTCGGCGCTGCTGCCAGCGTTGATCGTGTCGTTTCCCGCCCCACCAATCAGCGTGTCGGAACCGTCGTCGCCGATAATCAGGTCGGCTCCACTCTGACCGTCGATCGAATCCTTCCCGTTGCCGCCGTCGAGCGTGTCGTCGGTGTTTCCCCCGATAATCGTGTCGGAACCGTCGCCGCCCAGAACTGACGTTGCGATGTCGTTACTCGCTCGGATGAAGTCAGTTCCATCACCGCCGTCCAACACGATCGACGTGATGGCGGTGTAGAACGACTGATTGACAAGCGACGCATCGACTGAGTTGTTGCCGCCACCAGCGCTGACCATGATCCCGACGAGCGAGCTGGTCGACAAAGAGCCAAGACCCATGAAATCTTCAAACTGCCCGGTCGAATTGAATTCAACGCGGACGTTCTGCCCCAACGCGCTGATCCGAACGTCCTCGTTGGCGTCCATCGTAATATTCAGGACGTCGTTGGAGACGAACGCGTTGACCGACAGCAGCGTCCGGTCTTCGAGGTGCTCGATACTCTGTCGCCGACGGGGAACTCGTCTGGAAAATGATTTCAGCCACGGCGTAATTCGCATGATACCTGGACCTGCTCGAACAGAAGTGTCGCGGTTTTGTGAGACGGCTGGACATCGCGTCGCGCAATGAGCCACCGCTCGTGAATATCGAATATCTCAAACGTGCCAAACCTGAGCGAAGTGACAATGGCCCAGAGGAGAGAGACGGTTCGGCAACAGAAGCACAAATAGTGGCGGTATCGTACCGGTCTGTCGGGCAGTATTTGCAAGCGAAACCCAGGAATCGAGGATTCGCCGCGAGATGTTTTCAGCAAACGCGTCGGAACACCTGTCAAACCTGACCGTAGATTCCCCGGATCGTTGCGACGATGTTGAATTCTGCCGAGCCGAGCCGCTTCAGCCGTGCTCGCAAAGCTTGTCGACCGCCTCGTCAAGTTCTGAGCTGCGAGTCGACCAGAGGAACCGATCAACGTCTGCTGGCCGATTTGCGTCTGCAAAACAGGCAGTCTCTCCGGGCGAACTCAGGCCATTCGCGAGTTTCGTCAGAGATCGGGCAATTCCCGCCGCTGTACCGTCGTGAAAAAAGTCATCGTTCGAGCCAAGTGTTTCCGGGTAAGCCAACGCTCGGGGTACCACCGGACGACACCCGACAGCGGCTGCTTCAAGCACAGAGATGCCAAAGAATTCGTGGCGAGCTGTGGAGACGACAACGTCTGATTCGGACAGAACTCTAAAATAGCCAGCTCGAGACGCCGCGAAACCCCAGTGCCGAATGTGTGGTGACAATTTGGTCTTGGCATCTTCAAAGCAAGACGGAGAATTGCGGAACGACTCACCAAGGACGTTGATCTCAAACGGGACGCCACGTCTGGCAAGCTCTTCCAACGCAGCGAAGAATAGCTCCGGATTCTTGTCGTGTTCCCACCGGGATACCCACGCGATCCGAAGTGGACCTTCTGTCCGTCGTGAGTTTCCGCCAGCACCTTGATCCGCGTCCGGACTTTCTATTCCCGGATGCTGAATTTCTGATTTCTCCTGGATCCGGTCGACAGATTCTTCGTGTCCGAAATCCGGCATGCGACGCAGCAAGACTCGCAACGCGTTCAGAAACTCATCGCGATGATAATTCGAATTGAACCAGACGCTGTCCGCAGCCAACGCCGAAGTCATGTTTGAGTAGGCGAAATGGAAATCGCGTTCCTCGTCTTTCTGAGTCGGGTAGGTCAACTGGTTTTCATGAAAGTAGACAATCGACGGTAGCCGACGAACGACTTCTGGACACAAGCCGCGAAATTCGGCGAGCCCCAGCATGTCGGTGCAGAACAAAACGTCCCAAGTCGGGCCCTCTGACCTTTCATCGCTAAGTTGATCATGAAGCTGCTGAGCAAACGTCACCGCAGAATGCCGCATTCGCCACTTCCACTTATAAGCGGGTAACGGCAGGATGGTGAAATCATGCTGGCTGTGACGAGCCCACCCTTCCAGAAAGGCTTGATGGCTGCCTCCATGCCAGGGATTCAGTGCAAGGATTCTTCGAGACATTGTCTGTTGGTAATTCTGGTAGTGACTTGTTTCGCGCTGCAGCAGAGTTTCGTCCGACTTGTCTAAGTCAGGGCAGCGCTTGAGTTCGTTTCGAGTGTCTGAGAGACTCCGCAGATCACTCAACCGTTCAATTCAACTCGTTGAACTTCAACTTCGGAAACAGCATCCATGTCGAACCCACAAATCCTGATGAGTGCCTTTGCAGACGAGGCAGCAAACCACAAAACAGCTCTTGAGCAGTTTTCCGCTTTGGCAGCAGTCGGCCTGCGATACTACAGCCCGAGGTTCCTCGACGTCGATTCATCCGGCGTTGTGAAGCATGTCGTCGACCTGAAAAAGTCCGAATACAAACAGTTGAACAAACTGCATGACGAATTCGGAATGAGCGTCACGAGTATTGGATCACGTATTGGAAAAGTAAAACTGCAGGATGTCGATGACGGCTCGCACAACAAGTTCATCCCGATCGCGAAGTACCTGAAGACGGAAGTGAAGAAAACCATCGAAGCCGCCCTCGCCCTGGACACAAAGCTCGTCCGAGGTTTCTCGTTCTACCATCCGGTCGGCTCCGATCCAGCAGACCACATTCCGCAGGCTGTCGATCAGATTGGGCAGATTGCTGACGCCTGCCAGGCTGCCGGCGTGATTTACGGGCTGGAAATTGAGCCGAATCTCATCGGCGAAACTGGCCCGCTGCTGGCGAAGATCGCAAAGAAACTCAAGCACCCAAACATGGTGCTGATCTACGATGGCGGAAACATCGCCGCTCAGAACAAAGACAGATTGCAATGCCTTTCTGAGTTCCGCGATATGGCACCGTACCTTGGCTGGCTGCATATCAAAGATTATGCCATCGACCGTTCGCTTAATTGGACGGGCGCTGTGGATGAAGAACGTCTCAAGAATTTTGTCCCAGCCAACGTCGGCGACGCCGGGCACGAACAGGTGCTGCTCGAACTGCGTGATCACCTTCCAAAGCTGACACGCAAGATGCAGAAACTCGGCGTGCCGGGATTCTTCCTGGAAGTCGAACCTCACCTCAAAGGCGGCGGGCAGTTTGGCGGATTCAGCGGTCCAGACGGCGTCGGCGTTGCTGTACGAGCTTTGCGGTCGGTTCTTGATTACGTCAACATCGACTACGACATTCGGACGTTCGCCGATATCCGCGAAGCTCGCGGATTCTGATCAGCCGAAATCCTCTCTCTGCCGGTCAAGCACTGCCTGACGAACTCCCGCCTTCACCGTATTTGAATTCGGAGCGAACTATGCCCTTCTTCAGAATCGCCGCGGCGGGACTCGCCGTTGTTTCGATGCTCGCTTCGGATTCGTTTGCGCAGAAAAGTGCGTCTACGGAAAAGGCGGACAGCGATGGCCGTTACACGCGGCGGGCGAATCATGACCCGAACGGAATCGGCAAGTTCTACATGGGGCGAGAAATCGCTCACGTGATGGGCTTTGCCGGAGCTCGCTGGCTGGAACGCACGGAACGTGAAGAGGAAGAGCGGCTTACTTTGCTCGTGCGTTCTCTGAAACTGAAGCCGGGCATGATCGTTGCTGATATCGGCGCTGGCAGCGGCGTGATCTCGATGCTGATGGCTGAACAGCTTCTGCCTGACGGAAAAGTATTGGCCGTCGACATCCAGCAGGAAATGCTCGACCGACTGGCCGACAACTGTAAAAAGCGTGGAGTCACCAACGTCGTTCCCGTTAAGGGCAAGATTAAATCTCCAAATCTGAAACCGGGCACCGTCGACCTGATTATTCTGGTCGACGTCTACCATGAGTTCGAATTTCCGTACGAAATGAAACAGGAAATGTCGAAGTCGCTGAAACCTGGCGGCCGAATCGCGTGGGTTGAGTATCGCAAAGAAGACCGCACGGTCCCGATCAAACTCGTGCATAAGATGTCCGAAGCCCAGGTAAAACGAGAAGCCAGCCAGGAAGGACTCGGCTTGAAATTCGTCGAGACAATCGGCGTCCTGCCTCGACAGCACATCGTGATCTTCGAGAAGGCCGATGAGTAACACGCTCTCAACCGCCGAACTACGAGAGGCGATTGATCGAGTCCCTCGTTTCGCCCTTGCTCATCTGCCAACACCGCTTGAGCCTTTGCGAAATCTTTCGAAAGAGCTGGGCGGGCCGACGATCTGGATTAAGCGAGACGACTGCACCGGTCTGGCGTTTGGAGGAAACAAGACTCGGCATAACGAATTCCTACTCGGAGCCGCCCTGGACGAAGGTGCTGACTACTTCGTCTGGGGAGCGGGCGTTCAAAGCAACAATTGCCGGCAAACTGTCGCCGCATGCGTGAAAGCGGGCATTCCGATTCACATCGTGCTGAGCCGCGCCCACCTGGACGGTCCCGTTGAGACTCAGGGGAATCTGCTCCTCGACCAGTTGATGGGAGCGTCGATCGAGTTCGTTGATGCTCCAGTCGGCCCAGAGCTGGATGTCATCATCGCTGATCGTGCCGAGCAACTTCGCCAGAAAGGGCATCATCCATTTTTCTGGAATCGGAATCCGGTCGTCCAAATCGCCGCGATCAGTTACGTCGAGTGTGCCGTTGAAATTGCCGAGCAATGCCAGCACGAGCGGATCGATCCAGCGGCGATCTATGTCAGTTCATGCGGCTCGACCGGTTCCGGTCTGGCTTTGGGAGCCGCAGCACTCGGCATGAATTGTCCCGTCAAAAATATCGCGCCACTAACCTGGCCGTGGGACACCGCGAACGGACATGGCCGAAGTCGCTTGCGATGTTGCCGAGCGGTTGCAGTATTCCTCACCGCCTTGCGGCCGCAGACCTCGACGTTTCCGAGGGCTACATCGCTCCGGGATACGGAACTCCGGGCCCGGACTGCCTGGAAGCCTTGCAGCTTGTCGCAAGGACGGAGTCGATCTTTCTGGATCCGATTTACTCAGGCAAAGCCGTGGCCGGCTTGCTTGACCACATCCGCCGCGGAGATTTTTCGAAGCGACGACGACGTCGTGTTTGTACACACAGGCGGCACGCCGGTGCTCTTTGCGATGAACGATTTTCTGAACAAGTCGATAACTCGCCGGCCAAGCCCCTTTGGCGAGTAGAGCATCTTCAGAGTTAATTTCCATGAGTGTGAGCGGCAAGCCGCTAGCTCAATGGCCCCAGAGTTGTCGATTTTCATGAGTGAGCCGCTGGCCGTAAGGCCTCGGGCAGCGAGTGGAGCCCGGCCGCTTACGCGTCACGGCTCACAACTCTGATGGCATTGGCCGCTAGCGCGGGTAAACGAAGTCCCAATAACCGGTGGCTAGCGTCTTGCCGCTCACTGAAGACCAACGTTGAAAATGCTCTAGCTGTTCGGCGATTGACAGATAAAAAGAACCCGCGATCTCTGAAGAGACCGCGGGCTTTGCTACTACCGAGTTGGCATCCAAGCCGACGTTAATCAGAAGGCTCCGATTCGTTCTCCACCGCTGATCGTGATCAGAGCTTTGAAGACTTCGGGATCAATATTCTCTGAGATGAACCGGACTGAACCGTCCGAAAGACCGGCGTTCATTCCGCCGGGAAATGGACTACCAATTCCATCCGGACCGTTGATGTACGGCTCCTCTGGTCAGGCCTCGGAGTCGTTGATCGCCCGCCCTTGTGCCCACGGGCCGAAGTCATCCGATGCCTCCGTGATGGCGATCGTGTTGGATCGTTCCGTCCTTGATATCACGCAATCGGGTCTGGCGGTTGTGAGCCGAAGACATGCCGGCACCAGGATCGTTGACTTTCAGATCGGCCGCGTCCTCTCCGATTCCTGCCATGCCCACGTAGTGCGTTGCTCCTTCGCGAGCATTCGATTCTGCGGGGTTCCTCAGCGCCTGGATGTTGAACCCAGTCCAGTCTGCGAATTGGCATCGCTCTTCCATCCACTCCTTCTGATCAATCTGCTCGTACAAGGGCAGCCTGTTCGATGAACGGAAGAATGGACACGATCCAGCTCAGCCGGTCGTCGACTTCTTCGGCGGAGTCCTTGACCGTTCCGGCTGGCAGGTTGCCGTAAACGTATCATGGTAGTTGTGCATCGCGAGCAGCAACTGCTTCAGGTGGTTTTTCGACTGAGTTCTTCGACGGGCAGCCATTCGCGCCTGCTGAACTGCGGGAAGCAACAACGCTGTCAATACTCCGATCGTTCCGACACTGCCAATGCCACCAACATCTCCGCCAAACGGGAGAGAAGGCAGCGACCCGCGCGACACCCATCGAAATCCGTTCTCGGTCGACTCTCCGACCATCACATTCGGAAACAGCGGGCGCACGACAAGTTCCGAAGGCGGCACATCGGCGAGAGCGACCGGCAGCTTCAGATCCGGAGGAAACACTCCAGAGTTTCGCAGGCCGGCCTGCGCTCCGGAAAACAGCAGCGGAGCGTAGCCCATGAGCGATCGGTAGATGCGCCTCGGGTTACTGACCGTAATCGACGTGAACTCTTTCGGCACCGCGTCCAGAGCGACCTGCAGCTCTCGTGACGGTGTGAAACGATCCAGTTTGCCGTCGATGCGAAGTAAAGCAGCCTCCGCCGTTTGCGGCATCAGATCCAACGAATCACCCAGTTCTTGTCGACGACCAGCCCGCCGAATTCAACGCCTTCAACTTCGAATGTGATGATTGTGCGACCGTACTTCTCGCTCCGCACGACAGAGAATTCACCACCGGCCGCCGCTTCTGCCATCAGCAGAATGTGATCCAAGGTGCGCTGCAGTTTCTCAGCGAATCTTTAACTTCAGTGATGACAACGGCGACACCTCCGACGCCGAAGAAGTCCTGACTGCTGTCGAGGTAGAACGTCGTGATATTTCCCAGCGTGTCGAACAGATCCGTCTTTGGATCGAAGCCGATAATCTGAGGTGCTGCTTCAACACCCTGCTCGATCTGCTGAGCGATCTCTGGCGGTCCAAGCTTCGCGGCGTCGCGGACGATTGTCAGCGTGTCGTCGTAGAATTTCGACAGGCTGAAGCTGCCGGCCGCGAAAGTTGTCGTGTCGACAGGCAACGGCGGAAGCTGGTCGAAGGTGAACGTTTCGTGATCACCCAGAGCCAGCAGTCCTCGCTTTTCGCCTTCGACTTGAAGCACGGTTTCGCTCCACAGACGCCTTTCCCTTTGTAGCCGCTTTGCGAAATCGCTGCTCCCACGTTGTCGAGGCCGACGACTTTCGCGATGGCGTTTACGGTCAAAGGCTGGCCGTCCGGTCCAGGCATCGGAAGTGGAATCGGCATCTGGCCGAACGCGTCGCGAAGTTTCCCGACGTCCAACCACGACAGCCCGGTCATTTCGAAGTCGACCGACTCCGGTCCGAATTCTTTCCACAGCGGATTCTCGGTGATGTTTGGTGCTTCGCCGCTGGCGACCGCGACGGCAACCGGCAATGAGTTCATCCCGGCGGCGACCATCAGAGTGCTCGCCTTCCACCCACCAGCCAAGTTCGATGCCTGGCGAATCCGGGATCACGAACATGCTGATCTGACGCCCGTCGATCTCCTGAGCTCTCGACCTGCGATGCGTCCGTTCCAGCTGTATCAATTGAACCTGGCCAAGCGCTTCCGAACGAATTGCCCGGCCTGTGGGAAACACGGCGACTGAATAAGGCAGCGGCATCGGTGGACCGTTCGGTCCCTGGAGCAGCCAGCGCCACAGCGAGCCGCACGCCGTTGTCTTTGATATGGCCGAGGGCCTGCCCGGCTGGCCCATCCAGAATGCTGCCAGCAGGACCGGGCTGACTGGCGATTCCATTGAAGGCCTTTTCGAGTACTGGCATCAGCCCCGACTCATACAACGCCTCATGGGCTGCCGTTTCGGAAAACGCCTGCGCGTGAGCCTTAGTGCCATCCCAACGGATAAACAGCAAGGCGTCCTTTGGAATCAGTTTGTCGGGAGATTGAGCAACCCCGTTTTGAGCGCGACTGGACGACAAAGTAAACGCTGCAATCAAGCAACTCCCCAGCAGCGTTCCCCACATCAGCCGTGACATCTTAGGTGACATTTTGTAACTCCATAAATTCAGAATGCTCGAATTACCTCCGAACGCCGACAAGCGGAAGTATGCCACAGCCGCGACGATTCGCAATGCCCCAGGACGCGTTGCTGGCCGAATTAAGCGATGAACTGTCGCGCGATGCTTGAAGCAAATCCAGCCTGAATCTCTGGTTTCGGATTCTTCGATCTGATTGACATTGTGGCGGCGAGATTCTGGCGGCAGACTGTCAATTGAGAACGTCACGGTCCAGAACGGTCCAGTGTGGAGACAGGCAGCTGAGTAGTCACGAGATGACTGAAGTTTATGCCGCACGAGACGAAATTGACGCGACGCTGGTCCAAACCATGCTCGCCGAATCTGACATCGAAGCGCGAGTGGTCGGCGGCCAGATCATGGGAGCCGTGGGCGAGGTTCCAGCAGGCTTGCCATCGGCACCTCGTGTCTGGGTGTCGGACGAAAACGCGGACGCCGCCGTCGCCCTCATTCGCGAGATGGAAGAAAAACGCCGTGAGACCTGGCTTCGGGCCCAAGACTCAGAAAGTATGAATGACGAAGCAGACCAACCGACATTCGGAAACAAGGCAGCGACGATAGCCGGACTCGCGGCTGGCGCCGTGCTGGGGGTGGCTGCGGTTCCGGGCGGATTCGATGGTCCCAACTCGAAAAGACTGGCTTCAGAGAATGGCGACGTGTGGAAGTGCTCAAGTTGTCAGGAAGAGGTCACGGTCGATTTCGAAATTTGCTGGAACTGCCAACAGCCCCGAGACAACAGGGATTAGCTTCGCGACTCAAGACATCACTCTCCCGCTTGCGGGAGAGTCGGCCTTTCAGGGCCGGAGAGGGTTTTACCTGCCCTTAAACATGCGGCGCAATTCATGGGCGCTGAATTTCCGTGTGGCCGGATTCGCGAGAGTTCGGTTTCGCTCAATAAATCTCGAACTCTTGCGAGTCGGGCTACGACCGCCAACCCTGACAACGCACGATCCCCAAGCAGTCCCCAAGCAGTCTCCAAATCAGTCGAGCGCCTGCGGCGTCGCCTGGTGAAAGTCGGTCGCTTCCTGATACCGATCAGCGATTTCGATCAGTCTGTTTTCGCTGAAGGCTCGGCCCGCAAGTTGTAGCCCCGTCGGCATGCCGCCCTCGCCCAGGCCGTTAGGAATCGATAAAGCGGGAATGCCCGTTGCGGCACCAGCCCCTCCCAGATTCGTAATCGATGACGAACGAAACCCGCGTCGATGCTCGCCCCACGGCCGGTCATTCGGATAGGCAGTCGTCGCGAGCGTTGGCGTGACCACAGCGTCAAACGGCTTCAGAAACTCGTCAATCCCGCGTTGCATTTTCGATCGAATTCGCATCGCGTTGATGTAGTCTTTGGCTGGAATAACCAACGATGAATGAATGCCCCAGTGATCTTCCTCCGCCGTCATTTCCCAGATATCGCCGGTCGTGATCAGTCCTTCGAAAGCAGCGGCCGCTTCGCAACTGATCAACGTTGAGGCAACCGCCGCCCACGGAAAGTCTGGCAATTCAACTTCTTCAATCTCGCAGAATTCACGTAGCGTCTTCAGCGAGGCTTCGTAGTTCGAGCGAACTTCCGGCTGGACGCTTTTCGCAGCGTCCTTCAGCGTTGCAATTTTAAATCGTTCCGCAGTTGCTGCCCGAGAGTCTTGATCTTTCGCCGGGTATCTGTACGGGCGATTGGCGCTCGAATCATCTGCTTCGTCGACTCCGGCGATTGCGTTCAGGACGATCCCGCAATCATCAGCCGTTCTGCACATAGGACCGAGTTTGTCGACCGTCCACGCTAGAGCCATCGCACCATGCCTGCTGACTCGACCGTACGTCGGCCGCAAACCGCTGACTCCGCAAAACGCTGCGGGCGTCATGATCGACCCCCAGGTTTCCGAGCCAATCGCAAATGGAACCAGACCACCACCCACCGCGGATCCCGGACCGGACGACGATCCGCCTGCCCATCTCGAAGTGTCCCAGGGATTGAGCCCCGGTCCGGTAAACGAAGCATTGGCCTGGCGATATCCGAGCCCGCCAGCGATCTCGACCATCGCCAACTTCCCGATCAGCACCGCTCCAGCCTCTGCCAGCCGCGCGACGACCGTTGAATCCGCATCAATAATTCGATCGCGAAACGGTGCCGCTCCCCATGACGTCGGCACATCCTTTGTCGCCAAAAGATCTTTGACACCGTACGGAATTCCGTGCAACGGGCCGTGATCAGTTCCCGACTTCAGTTTTCGATCCGCTTGCTCTGCCTGTCGAATCGCCAAGTCCCTGGTCACAGTAACGACGGCGTTCAACTTTGGGCCAATGGTTGTGAGTCGGTCGAGAAAGAACTCAGTCAACTCGACGCTGGAAAAATCTTTCGTCCGCAAGTGCTTGCCGATTTTCCGGATAGAGGCAAAGGCAATTGATTCAGGAATGCTCGGCACAGTCGTAACCTGCTGATATTGGAATTCTCGTAAACGGCCGAGCCCCGACGCGAGGATGGAGCGTCGCTGGTGCTTCGCTTGTCATACCCTACTGATTGGAAACAGACTTCGAAAAGCGGAAAGCACTACACGCATCACAAAGATGCTATTCAGTTTTAAAACCTGCCGAGCATTCACCATGCAAATCCAACATGTTCTTTCAGTAGTTCTGATCGTTGGCGCGATGACGCCGGTATCGACTCTTGCGTCCGTCGAAAAGGTCGAGACCGACCTGCTCATCGTCGGCGGGACTGAGTCTGGCTGGGCAGCGGCATTGCGAGCAGCTCGCCTGGGAGTTCCCTCGATCACAATCGTCCACGACGGCGAGTGGTTAGGTGGTCAGTTCACAGAACAGGCTCTGGCTTGCGTTGATGAGAACAAAGGAGTCGGCAAGGTCGGTTGGGGAGTCGACTGGCATCCGATGAAGCGATCGTTCCACCGCAGCGGACTGTTCAAAGAACTGATGGATCGCATCGAAACTTTTAACGAGAAGAAGTACGGCTCGCCGATGCCGGGCCGCCCATACCACGGCCCGTCGACTTTTCGACCGGCGGAGGCGGAGGCGATATTTCGCGAGATGCTGCAGACGTATCTCGATTCAGGGCAGGTTCGATTCGTCACGAACCACTACCCCGTGCGAGCCGACTACGTTTCAGCGAACATCGTCAGAAGGTTTCCAAGGCTCACTGGCTTGTGGTTCGCACCGGTCGGTGGCAAACAACCTGCTCTGCATGTCCGCGCAAAGATCACGATCGATGCTTCAGACTGGGGCGAGGCGATTCAGGTCTCTGGCGCGGCGTTCGAATGTGGCCCAGATCCCAAATCCCGATACAACGAGCCGAGCGCGTCCGACGATCCTGAAGCCAACCCGACCAATGAAATGAACCCGATTACCTGGGCGATGATTGTTGAGGAGTCGGACGGTGAAACTCCGATCGACAAACCTGCTCAATACGACGATCGCAATTTTGTTCGGACGTCGAGACTCAGCCTGGAAGCCATGAAGGGACTTCCATGGGATCGCCCGGTCCGACTCGGCAGCATTCCACACTGGCCTGATGATGGGAAGGCATCGTCTCGGCAGTTGTCTGTTTACACCGTCCGCAGAATTGTCGACGGCAACACGAGCAACGACGGGACGACGAGCATCCTGCTGAACTACATGCTTGGTCAGGATTACCCACTTGAACGGCTACCGAAATCGGTCGTGGACGCACTGGAGGTCACTGAACCGGGAGCGTCGAAAAAAAACATCGTGCTGATGACTCGCCAACAACGACAGATTGTTTTCGACGATGCGAAACGGCACTCGTTGAGCGTCCTCTTCCACCTGCAGAATTTCGTCCATGAACGGGCCAGCCAGAAAGCAAACAGCTTTCGCCGCTTTCATCTGAGCAATGAATTCGGAACTGCCGACAATCTGCCACCGAAACCGTACATTCGCGAAGGACTTCGCCTGAAAGCGATGTACATGATGCGTGAACAGGACGGTCGCAATCGCGACGGTGCGACGAAGACAGCAGCTCGCGAAAGAATGTCTCGCGTGATGTATCCCGACGGCGTGTTGTGCTGGCAGTTTCATTACGACTTTCACCGTACTGGCCGCGCCTATCTAAAAGACGAAGGAAATGCCGGTCCGTGGGTCGACTTTGAAAAGCCTGGACGGCACACACACCATGTCAGCGACCGCTCGGTGTTTCCGCTCCGCAGTCTGATTCCCGAAAAAATGGATGGACTGCTGGGCGCTCAGAAAAACGTTGGTTTCAGCAGTATCGTTTGCGCCGCAATCCGTCTTCACGATCAGTGCATCGCGATCGGCGAAGCGGCAGGCGTTGCTGCCGCGGTGGCTCTTCGTAAAGAAATCCAGCCGCGGGCCCTACCGTTCGACAGGAGTCTGCTTGAAGAAGTTCGACACGGCCTGTGCGGAGAAAATGGGAAATCGACGCCACTCCAACTCTGGCCATTTCGTGACCTGCCAGCGGCTCATCCCGCGTTTGTCGCCATCAACCGACTCGCTGCGCGCGGCATGCTTCCACAGGATCCAACTGACGTCGACTTCAAACCTGACTCTCCGACCACTGCCGAATGGCGCGCAACAGTCGTCGAAGCAAGCCGCAAAAACATCTCCGCCGAAAAGCTCCCAGCAGCACCAAGTTCAGAGATGACTCGCGGCGAGTTCTGCACCGTGTGGTGGGACGCGGTCCGCGAGTTGCCGTTGACTCCGTTTCGTCGGCTAATATTGCACGATGCGGACAACGACGGAATTAGAGACCGCGATGACCCGATTCCGTTTACTCCCGCCGACTCCGTCGTCTGGAAAGTCGAACGCCGCCCAGTCACGCCGCCAAGCGCCAACCAGGATGGCCTACCAGATAGCGTTGCAACATCGGCAAGCAAATCAGTTCGACAATTCAATTTTTGTGGACGAGACACAAAGAGTCCGAAAAACTATGAGCCTGACAACGGGCTGGCCTTTGACGCCAAACGTGGTTTCGGCTGGACGCAGGACATCAGCAGCAACAACCGTCGCCGCTCCGTCTATCCCGAATCGATTCGAGATACTTTTCTCTTCACACGGGACTTTGCTAAATGGGAGTGTCAGCTTCCCAACGGTCGATGGCTGATCACCGTCTGCAACGGCGATTCCGGACACGAGCAAACTGGCCATCATGTTTCATTCGAAGGCAAAGTCGCCGTGAAAAATGTCCCCACCGCTGCGGGACATTTTGCCGAGACAACGGCAACGGTCGTCGTTAGTGACGGCAGGCTGACAATGGAACTTGGCCCGCAACTGGCCGGATCGAATACCTGCATAAACTGGCTCAGGCTCATCCCACTTGATTAAGCCCAGTACGAACTCAGCAGATTATTAAGCGACCAGCGGCACTCGTTTCATCTTGCTCGCAATTAAACTCCCTGAGAGTTCGACGGTGCCACATCCATGCTTCGTCAATTATTGTTCCGCTAAGGAGCAGCGTTCGCTCTCGAAAAACACCAGGACCGCTCGCAGCGACAACGAAAGATCGTCGGCATTTTAGTAATTGCCCATAGCCAATCGCTTTAGAAAGTTCATCGTGAACGATCGACAGCCTGAAGAGACTGAACATCGCGAACTTGTCGAGAACGCTCAGGAGTTTCTGCGCGCAGCCATGACCAGGCAAGTTCCGGATGCTCTGCTCACCGCGGCGTGGGACGAGTTTTATCGAGTCTATGATGTGCTCGTGCGGCGTTTCGCGGTGGCTCGCGGTGTGCGTGGGGCAGATGTCGAAGATTGCGTGCAGGAAGTCTGGAGTGAGGTTTCCAAACGACTGGTCGGTTTTCAAATCACAAGCGAAGCCGGACTTCGATCCTGGCTGTTCTCTGTCGTTCGCAGTCGAGCGACAGACATGTTTCGTCGGCGAGCACGGCGGCCGTTGGCACTGCTGGGCGACAGTATTCAAGAAGGGTTTGAACCGCCGGGCCGGGAGGCCGATCCATCGACCCGGTACGACGATGCCTGGCAGGAAGCCGTTCTGCAGACGATGGTCCTGAAACTCGAAGCTGAAGTATCTGAACTGAACTTCGAAATCTTCCGACTCCGCTCACTCGAAGGCGTCGGCGTTTCAGAGGCTGCTGAAATCGTCGGGGTAACTCCGAACCAGATTCGTTATCGACATCACCGGACCATGAAAAAGCTGAAAGCAATCGCATCGCTGTACCTGGGACGCGAATTTCATGGAATTGATCTGGGTTCTAACGAGTTTTAGCCGTGAACTACGGACGCGGGTGCCCGGCCACGCGACAAGCTGTAAACATTTACCTGACAGTCAGTTGTGAAAAACCAAGACAGACGTCACTGTCACCAAAACTCGCGTGATGGCCGAACGGGCTCTAAACCCGACTTGAATTCTGAATAATTTTTCAAAAAGCTGCGCAACATTCGACGATCATGCTCGCTTACTCGGCTTAACCAGAGACAACACAGGTCATCAGGTAGTGGTCGTTGGCCACAAAATCACGTGCGGAGTTAGTCATGAGTCGAATTCGAATCGAAGACCTGCCTCACGAGGAGACTCTGCAGGACAACGAGCTTCGACAGATCTTTGGTGCCGGCCTGTCTGATCGATCGATTCAAGCAACCCGGAAGCTGTTTGCCGATCGTGCTGGCAACGCTGATGACCTCTCCGATGATTTGATCCGTCAGTCATCGACAGCCCCGCAGAATCCATTCCTGGTGGATCGCGATTCACCACTTGCGTAGGTGTTCCCGATTAGTCGGTGCCAACAGTCATTCGAAAAGCGACACGCGATTGTAGATCGACCGGTAACTCAACCGCCGATCTGGTGTGGTGCAATTCGCGGCTCAATCTAAATCGGCCTTTTGCGCAGCTTCTGCCTCAGGCGGTGCCCCACTGAACGACGCAGGTCGGATCGTTCTCTTCCAATGCCGAGTCGTAGAATTCTTCAGCGTCTCCTCATCGTCAGCGGCGGGCTGAGATTGATCGTCAAGCACGCCCTCATTCTGCAGATGCTGATAGAAGCCCGAGTCGGACCAGAGGCCATCTTCATTGAGCCTCATCGTGCCCAATTCAAAGTCGACCAGCATTCGAATGACTTCGTAGTTGACCCAGACGTTGAGGAAATCGTTTTGCGCGTCGAGAAGGTCGGACAATGCCGAAACAAGGTCTCTCGCCGTCGTCGGTGAGAATTTAGTATCCCGAACGTCCTTGAGCGGCGGGTTGACTCGAAGCCGTGCCAGATCGACCTGTGAGATCGCCCCCCGCACCGCAGCGCGACGAACTTCGAAATTCAACTGGCTCAATTCGACGATTCGCAACGTGTTGCGAATACTTTGCGCGACTCGATCTTCGAACAGCATGTAGTCGCGTCTTGCACGCTGATAGTTGATCAGCGTTTCGCGGTACCGATTTCTTTCCGCAAGCCGTGTGATCGGAGAGTCAAACTGAAGTCCGAATCGCAACTCACCGTTCTCAACATCCAGGCCGCTTCCGTTCGGACCAACTCGGCCAGCCTCGCCACTGATAACTAAGTCGAGATCGGCCTCCAGCGCGTTCCCGTTGAATTCGATTTGACGCCATGCATCAACGAGATTGGCTCGAGCATTCATCCAGTCGAGACGGTTCGCACGAGCGATTTCGATTCCCGCTGCCGGCTGAACGTCGATCGGCGAAAGTCTGATGCCTTCGAGCCTCGCTGCCGCCTGATCCAGCGACAGCTCCAGAAGCCTGCCAGACATCTCGGTGGCCAGTTTAGCCAGTTCTTTTCGCGCATCGTCGTCTTCCAGCGTTTCAAACTGATCCGGAAGCTCTTTTAGCTTCCCCCATGACTTGTCGAAATATTCCTGAAGTGCATCAGGCCTGATGGCAAGTTGCTGGACTCTGTCACGAAAGATACCGACGTCGTAGATACGTGGATCAATATCCGCCTGCTGTGCCTCAGTCTGCGCCTTCAGCCGGCGTAGCTGTTCGACGCGTGACGGGATGTTCGATTCCAGATTCGTCAGGTCCGACTTCAGTGTTGCGATCTGACGATCAATTTCCGGCTTCAGTTGCTCAATCTGCATCAGCGTATCGGTGAGTGCTGCTTTCGTTGGCGGCGTGAGCTGCGGCAACACTCGAAAGACCTGCTCGCTGAAAGCGTCTTGTAGCGTGGTCATGCTGGGGTCGATGAGGTTGAATCGGTCCAGCAGCGAATCTTGAATCCGTAACGGAACATCGGGTGGTAACCCAATATCAATTTTGAAACTGTCTAACTTCGTCTGGAATGCGGCCTGCGAGGACAGCAAGCTGCTTTGCGCGTTGTAGAGTGCTTGCCGCGGCTGGAATACCTGCAGAGAGTTACTGAGTCTGCCAGCATCGTATGTTGCTTCAAGAACGGCGAGACTGTCGCGCAGGCCCGTGACGTTGGTTTCCTGAATTCGTATCTGCTGCAGATCCTGTAGCAGTCCGAGGTAGCCTCCAGCATCGGAAGCACCGGTTCGACCACTCGGAGACCCGGCAATCAGCCCAAGGCCCGACTGACCAACCGCACCTCGTCGAATCGGCCCGCTGCCAGAGTTGCGGCCGGTGACGACATTTACAAAGAAGCCCTGCTGAAACTGCTCCATCTGACGAACGTTCGCGAGCAGTGTCCGCTCACTCTGAGTCAGCCCTTCCAGCACCCGTGCGCGGCCGCCGAATCTCAGCAGCGGTTGGACGATGCTGAAGTCAAGCATGGTGCCGATGACTTCCGAACCCGATCCCGAAAACTGCCAGACCAACGAGTTGGCAAGTCCAACGACAAGACTGGTCCCCGTGGCCGATAGCTGCTGAAGCCTGGCTCCGGTTTCAGTGTCGAGCGTATTTGTGCTCCCGCGTTCTTTGCCTCGATGCCGAAACTCCGTGTCGGTGCCTGCAAAGAACTGAGTGTCGAAACGGAACCTTTCAAAGGTAACGTCCAAGGCGGAGAGGTAGAGATCCTCGCGTTCCTGCTGAAACGACCTGGAATGACTTCTCGCCACTTTGACGACGTCGGCCATGTTCAGAGCGACCACTCCGTCAGCGTCGCGCGGCAACCAGTCACGCCACTGTTCCGGATCGACCTTTGTCAGCTCTCCGTATTCATGCCAGCCTGAATAGCCGTCCTTGTCATCGACGGTGTGCATCAGGTTGTGCGACGCAGGATCGTCTGGAGGCAGCGGCGGATGATCGGGATCGGTTGAGTCGTACAGTCTGGACTCAGAGCCAGGCGTAATCGAAAAAGGCTCGGATTCGAGCGGCCCGGCCGTGGCAGTTACTTTCTCTGCGACGACTTCGGCAGCTTCACGATCCGCTTGTTCGCGGTACCAGGAACGGGCACAGCCGGAAGCAAGCAACAGGACGCAAAGACTCGCGAGAGTCAAAGGCTGAACGGATATCAGGGGCGGGTTAATACGCATTGCAGATAAGCTGTCGTGCCGCGAAAGGCAGGAGTCACTGGCTCTTGATGGAACGGTCGACGGGCGCATTCCTTCCCTGAAAGAAATCGTTCACAGTTTCTATCGGTATCCTGGAGTGTCAAAGTTTGCCGATTCTGAGGATCGGTTAGACTTTGCGGGCAACCGACACCCCCAAATCACCGGTATTCACGGGAAATCCGATGGAAATCAATTCTCGCCTGAGCCGCTACGACCTGACGCAGACATACCGGTGGAATTACGACAACGCCCCGGAACCGGCTGAAATCGACGTACCAGCAATGCGTGGAGAATGGACATTCTGCGGCCGGGCCGTGCCATCACCGCTGGGAATTCCGGCTGGTCCTCTGCTCAACGGACGATGGGTTCTCTACTACGCGTCGCTGGGGTTCGACGTGTTGACGTACAAGACTGTCAGAAGCGGTCACCGGGAATGTTACGAACTCCCCAACCTTGTTCCGGTCGAAACTGGCCAACTAACTGGCACCGAAGAACGGCTCACCGAGTCTCGCACGATGAACGGAAGCTGGGCCGTCAGTTTCGGCATGCCCTCAGCCGATCCAGAAGTCTGGCGGCGCGACATCGAAGAGACTCGCAATAAACTTGCTGCGGAGAAACTGTTGTCGGTCTCCGTCGTAGGCACAGTCCAGCCAGGCTGGTCAATCGACGACCTGGCTGCAGACTACGCACAGTGTGCGCGGTGGGCGGTCGACGCAGGGGCCGACACGATTGAGACCAACTTCTCATGCCCGAACGTCGAGACGTGCGACGGTCAGCTCTATCAGAACCCCACCGAAGCGGCGATTGTGGCCGAAGCCGTGCGACAGGCAATCGACGATCGACCGTTGATTCTGAAAATCGGACACATGACCGAGTCGAGCAATGCCGAAGAACTTCTGGAAGCAGTGGGGGCATTTGCGACAGCGATCGCAATGACCAACAGCGTAGCAACTACAGTCCGAGGCCAAAGTGGGGATTTACTGTTCGCCGGCCAGCAGCGAGGTATCTGTGGCGAGGCAACGTTTGATGCGTCGCTTCGTCAAACAAGTTTGTTTTCCAAACTGGTCCGTGAACGAGACGATGATCTGCGTATTATCAGTGTCGGCGGAGTATCGGCTGCCGAACACGTACAAAGTTGCATGAAGGCTGGAGCGGAATCAGTTCACATCGCCACGGCGGCAATGATCGATCCAAACGTTGCACTAAAGATTCGTCGAAGCTGGCAAGCCTGAGCAACGTTGCTCGAAGCAGCCAATTTAAGATTTACTGGCGGCAGAGTTGAAGGTTCGCAATGCAGCAACGCTCCGAAATCATCAACCCCCGCCTGACACGACGACTGATGCTTGATCGAAGCTGGCAATCACTGATCGCCGCGTCGTTCGCCAGCGTTTCACCGCTAGCCGGCCAGCAGGTCTGTCATGCGCAAGACAATGATAGTTCGCAGCCTGGCGCCATGCCTTCAGCCGATGTACAGGCTACATCAAAAGTAATTTCGGTAATCAGTTTTCAGGATGAAACGGGCAGTGAGACTTCCGTCGAAGGTCGCGTGCTCGTACGGGCATCCGACGGCGTGCTACTTGAAGATCCCGCAAGGCGACTATGGACAATTCCGTCCGTGAGGCTTGAGACTGAGACAACAACAGAACGACCATTTGAATTCTTCGATCCAACTCAGCTCGGAAGCCGCCTGATCGAAGAATGCCACTCAGCGGGAATCGACACGGACTTCCATGTTCACACCACCAAAAATTACGCAATCGCTGCTTCAACGCCGGAGGCCTACTCACAGTGGACAGGCCAGCTTCTGGAACGCATGCAGATCGCGTTTCAAAGTTACTGGAAAAATCGACGGTTCGAATTGACTCCGCTTGCTGCCCCGCTGCCAGTATTGATTCTTTCGAACCAGACTCAATTCGCAAAGATGGCAGAGTTCGATCGGACGCCGGCCTCCGCCAACGGTCAGGGATATTACCTCGTCACGGCCAATCGAATTGTCCTCTTTGACCTGACCGCGAGCCGCGCAGACTCGCCAGCAAAGACCATTGCAGAAATTCACCGCCGAGCGCAACAAATCCCCGCCAGCGTGGCGACAGTCGTTCATGAATCGACACATCAGATCGCCTTTAACCGAGGCATGCATCAGCGATACGCAGACAACCCCGTGTGGCTGACCGAGGGGATGGCGATGTACTTCGAGGCTCCCGACCTGAAAAGTCGACGAGGCTGGAGTGGCATCGGAAAAGTGAATGCATCCCGCCTGTTTCGTTTCCGCGAGTTTCTCAAAGCAAGACGCCAGCCGGATTCCATCGAGACGCTGGTTCGAGACAACAGTCGCTTTGGTGATGCCGACTCGGCGATAGACGCCTACTCCGAAGCGTGGGCATTGACCTACTTTCTGATCCGCACCCGCATCCGAGACTACGCTCAATACCTCACAGCAATCTCGCAGAAACGACCACTACACTGGGACGATCCCGAAGATCGCCTTGCCGCGTTTCAGTCAGCATTTGGCAGCAATATTGCGAAACTGAATCGCGAGCTTCTGAGCTTCACCGCACGACTCAAATAAGAAATAGCAGCGAGCGCTAACGCACAACCAGCAACGAAAAAAGGCGGCAATGTGTAGCATTGCCGCCTTCGTGTCGTTTTCCGCATTAGATACTACGTGTTAGTAGTTTTCCAAACCGCTTACTACCTGGCCGTAACGTCCACCGTTCGACGAGATCAACCGCAGGTAGACCCAAGCGTCGACCCCGTCCGATATCTGTCGTGCTGCACCATCGGCAAACCCGTAAATGGAAGTTCCGAGGTGATTTGAACTGGGACGCGGCAGAGTCCCACGCGCGGCAATGATATTCAGCCCTGGCAGCGCATTCGCAGTTCGCACTGAAGCTGCCCAAGTAGTTGCATTGGGATCGGCCAAGGGGGGAGCTAATACGGTCGGAGTATTGGCAGTCGCACTTCCCGCCGCAGCAAACTTGCTGTCAGTACCTAGAGTGACTGGAGCAGCAAACACAAGATTGCGAAGGCCACCACCCGCACTAAGATTCGCAATATGCCAATTCTGTGCTTGAGCATTTTCAGCGAACATAATCGTGTTTGTCTGACCATCACCAGATGAGATGTAGTCAAGGGACGGTTTGAACGTATCAAAACCTTCCCACGGAGCAAGGAACACACCCGTTGCACGCTGAATTGCATAGTCATTGACAGCTGGTCCATCCACCCAGTCATTTGAGTCGGCACGATGATTCGTCCATGTGAGATTTGGGAAGGCTGCGGCATTGGCATATCCGGCGTTCACAACGTAAGACAGACCGCCATCGATCTGGAAATTGTTCGTGTCGACTGGACATTGAAACATCTTCATGGAAATCGCCGGGAAAGCCGCAGGGGCTGCGTCAAACTCACGACGTGCGGCACCATTGTCCAATTCCGGAAGCAACTGAACGCACCAACTCATATAGACGTTGCTGCCGTCGACAATCTTTTCTGCCAACGCAGGAAGTTTGCCATTCTTCTTTGACGTGAAGTTCATAACAGCTGTGCAGAGCTGTTTCATGTTGTTCTGGCATTCAGCTCGTCGAGCCGCTGCTCGAGCGTTCTGAACGGCGGGCAGGATCAGTGCAGCCAAAGTGGCGATGATCGAGATCACAACGAGCAATTCAATCAGGGTGAAGCCGCGTCGCTGCTTCTTCTGAACCGGGCGGAATGCTTTCATAACTACATCTCCTCACAATGTTCTTGAAAATGAATCAGTCTCGACAAATCCAAACAGTAATGTGGCTCGCATTCAAGTCCAGACTCGATTCCGCCTCAGGTTTCGAAGTGTCGGTTGTTCTGGTTCTGCAGGAGACTCATCAAAGTCACTCTGACCAGACCAGAAACCTCCGAGTGGCCCGCCGCACCTTTGTGCAGCTCTGCTGGAAGTAACGCTTTTAGTTGTATCGACTTAACTCGTAGCTCACAAACTGACCCATGCTGTTGAATCAGCGGCAACCGTACGAGAATCCTTCAGATGAAAAACATGCATCTCGCATTATGTAGCGAAACGATTTCCCCTGTCACCCCTCAACACTGGAATTCAAAGATTCTACGGAATTCCGTGGCTATCAATTAATCGTAAGTCGGTGTTTGACCAGATGCTTCCAATCAAATTTTCCGGTCCTCGAGTCGTACGCTTCTTCAGCGTCTGATCGGTCAAGCACGAAAAAGCCTCTGTGACCGTCGTCAAGCTTACCATCGGTGTTAAGGTCGATTCGTCCTCCGACTCGGAAATGAGCATTTCCGCCGGCGTCAAGATGCTCGTGAACCTCATGAAATTGAACATGAACGAACACGTAAAAGGCATTACTGCGGGTTGTCGAGTTGCCGAGAATCTTCGAAAGGATTCTCCGACGATTGTGCTGGTCGATGTTGTTTGAGTTAGCGTCGGCCGCCGTCCCAATGTCAAACAGCCCTCTGGATGACGCCGTGCTCTGATCCGGGTGGCTTCGAAGCAACGTGTCCTCGATTGGACTGCCGGGGACAGGTTCGTCGGAAGTAGGTTCCGGGACCGTCGCGTTGTCGACTGTTTCGCCAAAACCCTTGAATGGCTTTGAGTAAGGCATTCCAGGCAACGTCAATCCAGTTTCCGGATGCAGCCCGTCACGCGACCAAAGCAGGTCATTCCACCAGTCTCGCGAGCCGTCGTTACCGGCTCGCCCCAGAAGACCGAGCCGAGGTGTCGCTGCATTCGCATCAGGAGGAAGAAATAACTCGGGATCGTCGATCAGTGCTGCCAGAACTTCAGGATGCCGAGCCGTGTTGAGGTTGATTCGCCCAGGAACGCGAGTAGTTGCGAACGGGCCACCGAGTTGCAGATGAGTGCGTGTTGGTACCTCAACAAACTCCAGCAAACGATGCCAATGGTTTTTAAATCGCTGACGTTTTGAAAAGCCTGGCGGTGGTTTTGGAGGTCCAACGCCTTTACCTGGGAATGTACCGGGTCCGCCACCGCCCGTTTGATTCGGTGGACTAGGCATCAGGAACATCGCCGAGGCAGTGAACGGCCCTTCGTCATTCGCCGCCCCAGTGTCAAGCCATTGATCGTAGGGTGAAATATCCCCCCGACTAAGCGCGCGAGTCTGGTAGCCAGGACCAGTCACAGGAACGGTCATCAACTCAATCGAAGAAATGAAATCTCGATCAAAGTGACTCTGCACAATATTGAATGGGGTGTTGCCTGTGTCGTTGATACCATCGTTTGACGCCGGCGCGGACCCAAATCCAGTCGCCCGAATACTGTTGAGTGCTGGGACGACGGGAGTCAGACTTTGAATGGCGTTTCCGTTTCCATCGTTTTCATTGGCATTCAGAGGCTCAACTCTCTCACGGCTTTTCAGTCGTTGTAATCTTGCCTCAATTGCGCCTGAGCTCGTATCGCTGTCACGCAGGTCAAAGTCTTGCCTGCTAACAATAACTGAATCGACCGCGACCCACGGATTCTCACTTACTGGTAGCTGCACCTTCGTCGGATCCAGCCGTCGTTCGAGAACCAGCGCGAACTCCGGACTACCACCCGAGGGAGCATTGGTCGCGTTCAGGAATTCATCCGTGGTTGAATTGTTGACCAGTCCAAACCTATCGGTAATAGCAGTCACTGTGCAGACGAGATCAGCATCAGACTGAGGTTCCGTCGTGTTGGAATTATCAGCAGTGTCCGCCGGACCTGGATAAGGAAGCGCTGGAGCAATCAGGTCGTGATCAGAATCGACATCAAAGTCGACATAGAAGTTACTGGAAGTTGTTCCCGAATCATTCGCTGTTGCAATTGTGTAGGCGCCTCCTGGTTTAATTGTGTTGCCCCCTGCAGACTTAAAGAACACGGCATTCTCGGGTGAGGTGACGGTGTTGTTGGGAGTCGCCTGATCAATATCGCTGATGGTGTCCGTGTCCTGCCGTCGAAGTCGCCATGCAGCCGTCGCGTGAGTCGTAGACGCGGAGCCTGAGTGCAGGTCAACGTCATTTGGCGAAATATTACGCAACTCGACAAACAGGTGGTGGTGGTCTTCGGTAGTATCATTGAACAGTGTGGCGGGGTTGTCCGTTGCTCCACCAGTGTATTTTTCCTGGTAGATCCACAATGTCTCGCTGAAGGCGAGTTCCTGTGCCTCGACTCCATAAACGACATCCCGGTCAGCCGCATCCGGGTCGCCACTATCCCACGGCTGGTCATCGAGTCCCCAGCCGTTAGACAGGTCCGTGTCGTACTCGAACATGGTCATCACATTGTCTCGATCAAGAGAATCGACCACGTTGACAGCGAACTGTGCCATGCGCTGCTTTTGCTCGTCTGAGTAGGCAGATCCTGCAGTATTTGTGCGGTAATCGAGGTTGTCATTTCCACCGCAAAGCATGTAGAGCATTACATAGATGTCACGAGCCATGCGTTGCCGATCGAACCTTGCCCAGAACTCACGATCCTCGTCATTCTGCGGAGGGTATTCTGGGGCCGCGTCTCCAATTGCAACCGTAGTAAGACTCGTGAGTCCAGTCCCCGTGGGGTGTGCCGTCAACGGCCGATATTTGAGTGGGCTGTAGTATGGATGGGCCGCGCCGTTTTGAGATCGCACCACATCAAGAAGATTATTCAGATCGAGGCGGAACTGAAGCTTGAGCTCGTTACGATTACCGTGCTCAACTTCAAGAAGCCGGCGTAGTTGAGGGCGGAATGGATCTGGCGAGTAAGTACCGGCAGGATTAATGCCGGGGAACGGAGAATTGGGGTGGTAACCCGCGTATGGGCCGATTGTCGTGCCACCAGAGTTGAAATTTGACGGAGGAAATTCGAAGAGTCCGTCCTCGTCCACATCGCCGCTGAATTCCCAAGCTCGGAGGTCGTCCGTTGGGTCACCATTATCTTTTGCTGGCCAGCCAAGTTCACCCGGGTCATCAATGACGCCATTCTGGTTGTCGTCGACGCCAGCCTCGCCCGGTTCACCGTCCGCTCCAGGGCCAAGAATTCTTGACAGGTTGAACTGCTTGCGATCCCAACTAAGAACTGTAAACCGTCTTCGTCGTTCGTTGGCCTCTTGAGATGCGTCATTTGGATTGATGTTACCCGGCATCAGGTTTTGAATTCGTCGCGTTACGCCAGTGTTGTCAATGTCGGACTTGCTCATGTGAAGCACGCCAGCTTCCGCCGGGCGGTGGTACTCGTCGGTTGGACGTGATGCTCTACGTGGTTCAAGGATGATCTCATTCATATCGTCGATCAGGATATATTCGTCATCGGCATTACCCCACATTCCATCGGGGCCAGGCGTGTGTCGCCGGAAGTTATTTCCGAGAGTCGTTCCAGAGATCCCGGGCGCAAACGGCATCAAGTTCTGACCAACGCCAGGTCCTGCATTTCTGAGGTCCACATCACCAGCGATGCCAAATTGTGAGTAACGCCGAAAACGAGTTGGATTCCCCGAAATCTTAAACAGATCGAGTTGTGTTGGGTCATCAAACACATTGATTCGACCGCGTCCGTCGAATGAGATCGGGTGCCTGAAAGCGAGTGCCTGGCCTTGATTGCCAAACGGTTCGCCACCAGCATTCGAATCGCGGTTGTCGTCCCGATCGGAATTCCCAGCAAAGGGAAACCATTGCTCTGCCAATCCTGGTGAGGTGGCAGTTCCGGCGACATATTGGTCAATAATAGGCTGCGAACCAGGAGTTGTTGCCGGAAGGTGTCCTGCAACGTCTAAAGCTCCCCATAGCCGGGCAGTATCTCCCAGAAGTCCCGCATGTAGTTCGTGCAGCGAGCTGCCGGTCGCAAACTCGATTCGACCTTTCTTAAGCCACCAAAGCTCCATATTGGCCAGTTCCCACCGGTTTAGACTGTTACCGTTTCCAATGGGGTCTCGACCAAAATACTTCAGGTAGTCACCAATTCCAGTAACATCGACTGTCTGAATTGTCACGCCAGGTGGGTCAGGACTCGCCGGGTCAATCGGGACGGCGTCCAACGCCCATGCCGGATTGACCTCGGATGGTGACATCCCCTGGCTTGACTGACCGATTGTCATAAACGGCCCCTGGGCGTTGGCGGCCGCAGGAAGTGTGGCCAGCCCGGTACCATTACCGAAAAAGCCAGTTGGTCCCGGCGGAAATGCATCTCCGGAAAGATTTCCGGCGGTATTCAAATTGATCAGCCCGTCGCCGTCGTAAACGGTGAATGCGAACAGCGGGATGTACAGAGCGCCGTCAGAAGGACGTTCCTGCACTGGAAAATCAAGGTCAAGCAGAATGGCTTCGTTACCGTTCTGCGTGTCGCCATCAGCATCTGCATCAAATCGGCTTGGCATTGCAGCTGGTGCTAAACTGCCCCAAGCTCCATTGGAAAGCGAAGTCATTCCATTCGTAACGCCCGATGAATGTAGCGGCCCCGCAAACGGGAAGCCTTTACTGTTGCCGGGAAGTCCAGCTATTAATGGTGCGTCAGCCGGGTCGTTATCGTTCAGAAAGCGTTTCACGACGGGGGAGATAGTCGCATCGGATGGAACGAAGTAGTGCTCTGGATGTGGGCGTAGTGAGCGACCAGCTGACCAAGGGGCCCAGTACCATGTCGGGTCCAGACGGGCGATGTTGTCTGCACTTCCATCGTCATTGAAATCATCGATATCCCAGAAGCCATTGCCGTTCGTATCCTCGGTCGTTGGGTCAAAGATTCCGTCACCATTGGCGTCTTCGTTGATCGACGCAGTTCCGATGTCATTTTCAACGCGTTGGAAGAGTTCGGGACGCCAGAAAGAAGGTTTTACGATGCGCACGAGATACGGTGCAGCGTCAAATATACCGTTGCCGTTCAGGTCTTCATTGGGATCAACACTGGAATTACCATTGCGATCAAATTCCTGATAAGGCACGAGCGCGCTGTGGGTCAGGAACGCGTTGTTAACATCGGGATACGTATAATTGACGTCTGGTTCAGGAAAGAGCGTGTTTGGTATCTCGAGCGCATAATTTGGATCCCCACCTCCCGGGACCACGACGTGTGCAGCAGGGGACCTGTTCAGCCACAGCAGGTCGTTAGAGTTTCCGTCCTGATCGAAGTCTTTTAGCTCCCACGGATCCTGCGAACCGTTACCGTTCAAATCGACAAAAGGTGCCGACAGACTGGTAAGCAGTCCGGATGGATTTGCCGTTTGGGCCAAGCGGATACCACTGCCCGAGTGAGGATGTGCATCATTTCCGAACGCGTTCGGAAGTAGCGACATGTGTCCGCCGAACAGGGCGCTATTTTTTTCCCGTACGCCCGGCCCGACTGTCAGTTGACGTAGCGCCCAGTCGAAGTAGACGTCCGGTCCGAGTTCCGGGTCGTTGATCAGTTCGGCGGCCTTCTGGTAATTCTTGCTGCTCTCAAGTTCTTGAGAAGCGAATGCAAAGAACATGACGCCTAGTAAGGCGAGCATTCCCATCAACGCGACAACTACCAGCAAAGTAGAACCACGTCGACGGGTTCGCGGCGGGCGAACTGATCTTCGACGGTTGACTGTTTGGCTGGTCATAATGCGTGTTGACTGACTCATTGCCAGACCTCCTTCGCCATATTCACAAGGCGATCAGAAGAAACGATGTGGCGAAGATATTCGCCCGGAAGCTCTTCGATGAACTGTTATCCGAAGCCCGTATGGTTCTTAATTGAGTAACGAATGCACCAGGCTAAGTTGACGCATTTTTCCAGATGATTCGTGCAGAAATCGCACACGAATCTGAATGGCTCGCAACGGTCGCACATTTGATCTCACCACCCAGCGTGCCTCACCGGCAGGAGCGTCCATCACGGCACCGGAGGTCGTTGACCAGAGCGGTTCAGTAGGGCTGGCCCCCTCGGTGATGCAAATGTAGTAGCGAGAGAAATCCTGAGGTTCTTCGGTGAGAGGAAATACAATATCGCCCACGATGTATTTGCTGGGAGACGTCCGGGCCTGCCAGATCGGTTTGGTAGGAGTCGCTGCCGTGGTACTTGTTCCGTAATACGCGTTCCCGACCGGTGGGTAGAATGTAAGCGCTCTGTAAGGCGGTAATTGCCGATCAGTTGTAGTGCCTGTAAGGTCACCGTCTGCATCATTCTGGTAGTGCCAAGTATCAAAAATGCGACCAGTCCACTGATCATAGGGGGCGGTATTCCAAGGAGATGATGGTGTGGTATCGGGGCTTGGGACAATTATCTGTGGCGTCGACTGATTTAGCTGGAGGTTCCGGGCCCGGTGATAATCTCCCAGTTCGCCTGCAGCATTGCTCTGCGAGTGCCCAACCTGAACGAAATCCCCAAGACGGTCATCCCAGACATCAATCTCGAATGCATGAACATTACTAAGAAGCAAGTCTTCGCCGCGGCGAGGTCCACCTCTTAATTGGTCAATGATTCCGTCCTGATTTGCATCCGTTGGAGACGTCGAATAACTCATCGGGTTATCCAGACTCGTCGTGGGACTTCCGAAAGCTGTCGAGCCATTCTGCGGGAAATTGAAATCGCCGTGCGACATTTCTTCTGCGGTGTATCTACCAATAAAGAAAAAGTTCGGATCGGATGGGTCAGCTCGGCTGAATTCACGTGACGTGCCCGGGTTACCTGGCACTGACGCTGCCTGATCAAAACCGAATCTGAAACATCTTGCACCGGAACCAATAGGCGCACTTGTGAAGCCGAGGCTACGGGCTATTCCATCGTTTGCGAGAGCCGTCTCGTTCAACAGCTGTGCACCATCAAAGCCGCCAACAGTATCCGCATAGGCCGAGAAACTGAAATCTGCCCAGTAATCGTCGCTGAGGCTGTAGCCACTCGTCTGGCCGGGATCATATTTTGCGTACTGACCATTGAAAGTTGTGTCTGTATTGGAGTGCCTGAGATACTCAATTGGCGTCGCGAAGGGTTGATTGTTCGGCACGTCCCAGGTCAGACGTGGTTGCGGTGTTGAAGATCCTGCCACAGCAATCGGATCACGGACAAGAATCGTCCTTCGGTAGAGCCGGCCACCGCGAACGTAGTAGGCAATCTCAGCAGCTTTCGATGCTCCAGCGAAGTTCAGGCGAAGTTCACCATCATCGTGTTCTGGTTGCTGCGAGTTTCGCCGAATCTCTGTCTCAGCGTCCGCTACTGAACTGACTCCTGGATTCAGGCTTACTAATCCAGCAGCATTCCCGTAGTAGGGTGTCTCGTCCGAATTCTCGAGACGGATAGTTGTCAACGCGGTGAACTGAAGGAGATTGTCAACGGCGTTGGCTGGGTCATTCAGGGAGATATAGAGGTAGCCACGACGTGGCTCAAACAACTCTGACTGAACATCGACGCTTTCCAGGGGATGAAACGGGACAACTCTCTGGAACGTACGTTTATGAAGATCCGCTCGCATAACAGTTGTGAATGCACGCACCTTCTGGTCGTTGTCTGCTAGAGATCGCTGCAGAGTCATTGAGTCTGAAGCAAGTCCAAAGATCTCAGCAAACATGACCATCATCAGCAGAACGAGAGTGACCGAAATCAACATTTCGACCAGCGTAAAACCGAGCCTGCCGGTTGACTGACATATTTTTGATGTATGCCTCGCTGCGAATCTCATCAGAACTCTCCTGTTACTGCAGCAGCTTTGTCTCAAGCGGGAAGACGGCGACAACGCCCTTTGGAATAATGATTCCACCTCGGTCCAGCTCGCTGTTTGTGTTTTTGTCTTCACCAGCATCAAGATTGTTCAAGCTGGCCGAAGGCTGATAAATCAAATCTTCGGTGTTGTCGCGTGATATCGCTTTATCCAGTGCGAGAACCGCTGACGTTGCTGTCGGGGCTTCTTCAACTGAAAGAATTCGATACCAAAGCGCATTAGCTGCATCGAAAATAAATCCTCCGCGTCTTAATGGGGGCTTATCAGGCTGCGTAGGATAAAGTGCTGGATCCCAATCGATCGTCACCCGATTATTCAGCTGATCGTCTGAGTCAGGGTGTCCAATCTCTGCCACATCATCCGGTACGCCGTCGAGAACACCATTTCCATTATTGTCCTCACCCGGATCGAGTGTGCCATTTCCATTTCGATCTTCACCGTTGTCGTCAACATTTATGATTCCGGGAGCACCATCGGCGCCGAGCGTGAAACGGCGAAGGTCACCGACGTAAACTTGCTCGGATAACTCGTTGAAGTCTCGCTTGCTGAAAACAACAACGTCAACATTTGCCGGACCGCTAGCTCTCTTTCGAACAGTCAGCATCCACGAGTAAAAAGGCTCAACCCGTTCAAGCCGAACCAGACCAACAATCGACGAGTATCGGGGTGGGAGCGGGCGAGCAGGCCAGTTGACAGTTTGCCCCGAGACCCACTCTATCTGGCGGATTTCACTGTATCGCCCAGTAGCATCGAAGATCACAGCTTGAGCCTGCTCCGCGTCGAGAAGTCCATTCCCATTAGTGTCTTCACCGGTATCAAGAATTCCATTCTTGTTAACGTCTTCAGGGGTGAATACTGTCAGGTCAAGTTCCGTCGGCATGGTCAAACCTGTTACCAGACCATCGCCGTTCAGCGTGTAAGCCGCGGTGCTGACGCCGTCAGGATCAGGGAACCCTTCACCGAAATCAGTTGTTGTGTCCTGCAGATTGGCAACCTGCCTGGCAATGTCAATCGACGTAAATAGCTTAGGAAACACCGGCGTCGCTGGTGGTGATGCCAGAAATATTTGCGGATTGGCAGAATCACCCAGATATCGAGTCTGCTGAGCGAACGGTGGGAGAGTAATTCTATAGGCACCCGCCGTTGGTCGATTGTATTCATAACGACGCACGTCAAACGGCAAAGGCGGTGCAGCAGTCATGGCCGTTGTAACATTAGCAGATGCGCCCTGATCCAACAGTTCAAGCCAGCCAAGTGGATCAACAATGTAGTTCTTACCTGACTCACGTGTAGACGAGATGCCGTCCGGGTTGTGGATCATCTGTGGGAATGAGTCGATGATCCCTTCTGCGTTAAATCTGGCCACAGTCGAATTAGTCAGATTGGTCGCCTCGAGTACTCGTAATGTTGAGATCGGAAACAAAGTCGCCAATGAGACTACGCCAATACCCATAATCATGAGTGACATGAGGACTTCGGTGAGTGTCACACCGCGCCTCGAATGATGTCGGCACTGGTGAGCTTTGGTCGGGTCAAACTTACGCATCAGTTGTTAACCTCCCCGAGTTCAGCGAACTGAAACGGATCAACCAGATAAGAGCCGCCATAATCGAGTCTGCCGTTTCCGTTAATATCCTCACCAGAATCGAGGACACCATTACCATTGGCATCTTCTATCGTGTCCAAAGTGCCATTGCCGTTGAAGTCTTCGCCGGGATCCAATGCACCGTCACCATCACGATCCTCGTCCGCATCCAAATTGAGCGAGTGGGAGCCTACTTTTCCGGTCGAAGCAAAGATGGACACCAAACCTCGATCTCCCACCGTGGGGACGGTCCCACCATCCGCCAGTAATGCAAACAGGAAGTCTGCCGGTGCAAGTGGGGGGAGGTTGACATTCACTGCTGGCCTACCGGCATCTGTTGCCTTCTGGACATCCTCGCGAAGTGCAACATAAAAGTGAGTCAATCCCGTTCCAGCCGTTGTGCCGATCAACGTTCCACGTGGGGAAAACATCAGGTCCATCCGACTTGAATACGGAGTGCTATATGGTGACCCTGCCGCCGGACGCCAGGCGATTGGCACGGACGATGCGTCCAGGTCAATCACTACACCATCGGGTAGTAAAATCGGGTCTGCGTCAGGAAGTACACGCGGAGGCAGTTCAAGTATGTACGTACTAGGTCCGCTGCCAGCATCAAAGGCTCTTACTTCCTTGATCTCTGTTGTGCCTGGGTCCCTGTAGGGATGAACCAACCGCAACACATTCGGATTCGCTGGATTGTCCCCAAGGAGATCTGTCTGAACGCGGTACCACGTGCCGTTCTTATCTCCGGGAATCTTGATCCGAGGTGTTTCCTGTCCCTTAACTCCGAGAAAACCTCGTCGGCTTAATTTACTCCAAAGCGTATCCAGCGAACCGGCAACTATCAGGACGTCTTCAGCGTCGGCCTCGCCGTCAACAGGGGAGACATCTTCACGTCGAAGCTCAATAGTACCTTCATTCCAGGTATCCGAAGCCCCGACATAAACCATACTGGATATCATGCGTCCGTTGTCAGGATCCGAATCCAACAGAAAACGGACACCTCGCGGCGCTCGTGCTCGAATTGCTCTGTCTCTTGCCCCTTCGAGCATCGACTGAACCTGTCTCGCTCCAGACGAAACTCGCTCTGCTTCAAATGTGAAGTCAACTGCAATAATCGTGAATGTTGTCAGGAGCAGAAAGATGGTCACAACGATCAACAACTCGATCAACGTGAGACCAGATCGCTCCTTTGCCTGGCGATGCATTATCCGGGAGTGATTTTGCATGGTTATTCACCTGCCCGTCGGTTGTGGTTGGTAAGGTCGTCAAAAGATGCGAATGGACTGGCAAAGGTGTCAACCAAAGCGTTGCCGTTTAAATCACCAGTGGCTGCATCTTCGTTGATAGGTTGGCCAAGAAATCCGATATCAAGGAAGCCGTTCCCATTAGCATCTTCTCCACTATCCAAGATTCCGTTGAGGTTGAGGTCCTCATTGTGGTTCGGTTCGTAAAGCCCCAGAATGCCATCAGCACCCGTAGAAACAACAAGAGGCCGGTGGTAGGTGTCGAGTGTGTGGTAGCGGGACTCGCTGACGGAATTCAGCATATTGATGCCCTGCACCGCAAGCGGTTGGGCAGTGTGCAGCAAAATCCCAAACGAGTCATCAGGATCAATATTCAGTTGATCATAATCTCCTGGGATTGGCACGCCCCCTGAAAGAACCGGTGCTCGCGGCAGACCTTCGATGTAAGCTCTAGCAAAATCTCTGACATTAGCCGGAATGAAAACATCATCAGTACCCGGCCATCCGATTTCGTAAAGGTCGTTAAAATCAGCTCCGGCTGGGCTGTCGACGTCATCGCCAGTCGCGCCGGGAACACCGTCAAACCCGAAGAGTCCATAGGGTTTGAACAGACGCGTTGGCCATCGGTAATAGCGTAAAGGGTTTCCCCATCCATCAATAAATTCTGGAAGACCGTCATTGTCTGTATCGGCGACTTCTCGAGTGCTGAAATCGTCAACTGCCGTCAGTGGTGTGCCAAACACTTCCATGCGTGTCAGAGCGAAGTAAAGCAACTCTGAGCTCTCGGTAGCAGGGTCATGATTCACAGGAAATTTAATTGGGGCACTCGTCCACGCGACGGACTGATAGACATCATCAAACTGTATCCGATCAGGTATTCCATCAGCCCCAAGCACACCCGGCAGTGGGCCGGTCCGAGCATCGAGCATTTCAACAAAGCGCTGAGGAAAAAACTGGCGGGCAAAATCTTTTCGGGCCACGGCCTCGACAGCGTTTTGCGACAGCCCGTAGAGCTGAGGAACGTTGTTTGCCGGATCCCCTTTAATCAGCTTCTCATGCGTTGTATCAACGTATCGACTAAAATCCCGACTCTCAAATGCACGTTGCAGGCCTTGCTGCCGCTCAATAATAAGACCATCTATCTTACGGAGTGTCGCAGTCGTCTGGGCCTCGCGAGCACTCGTCATCATATTGGTAATGGTGACACCGAGAGCTGCGGCCATGATCGAGACAATTGTCAGGACAATCAGAATCTCGATTAGCGTGAATGCCGATATCCTCGAGGAGCCTCTGACCGTCCGCATTTTCGTTGTATAATTCATAACTTGCTTCCTATCACTCGACTAACCGCCGAGTAAGCCTTGGTGGAAGTTTGTAATGTTGTCAGAGTCAGCACTAGATGTTGGTGGATTATCTGGATCAAAGTACCCGCCCGTTCCGTACTCAAAATCCTGTCCCGGCGAAATGAGCTGAAAACTGTCGGCATTGTACGGAACTTTAAATGCCGCATCCTTGTAGTAAGGGCGAGCAATCCGGTGATCGAGAACACCATTTAGATTCTTATCCTCGCCGGTGTCGAGCGTCCCATTCAGATTTGTGTCTTCTGTGTTGTCGAGACGATAGCCCGCACCGTCATAGCTGCTGAAGTAGAGGTAAGGGTTTAACTGACTGCCCAGATTGTCGACATATTCTGGAGCACCATCGTTATCGGTGTCGACAATTCGCCCCGTTGGCACGGGGTTCGCGCCGCTTACGTCGAAGCCACCAAGAAATTCAAAAAAAGGACCATCACGCGACCCATTATCTACGACAAAAGGATTGCGTGAATTCTTGGAGAAGCCACGCAGGGCTCCCGATGTGCTGTCAATCATTCCACCAAGAAAGAAGACAAGGCATTCCGCTCCGTCCAATGCGATGGAGTCTGTGGTGTCTCCGTCATTATTAAAATCACGATCCAGCGTAAAATCGAACTGTTGCCAAATTTGCTTGATAACGCGTCGGTCACGCGGCGCGCTGCCCCACGCCGTTGCGGTCTCATAAATCGTTACCGACGACGGCGGATTAACTCCGAATGTCGTCTTGAACTGAGTAATGGATGCTTTGAATTTATTCTGCTCGTTGTTTACCTCAAAGATTCGCGCAGTATTTGTCCCTCGCATCACAGCAGGCAGAATGAGTGCTGCGAGAATGCCGATAATGACAAGGACAATCATCAGCTCGATCAGCGTAAAGCCGCTTAGTTTTCGTTTGTGCTTTTGAGTGCGTTGTTGGCGAGCAAGCATGAGAGTGGCTCCTTTTGTTTTGCGTCCGCATAGAACGGTTTCGCAGTGCTCTTATGATTGAGAGCGTTTTAATCCTGATAGTTCAGCAGCCCGCTGAAAGATCTGTCGCGATACGTTTGCGTCAGGACAGGTCATTGAGAAGTTTGATCAGCGGCATGAACAAGGCAATGACAATGAAACCAACAACCAGACCGAGCACAACAACGAGCATCGGTTCGATCAGCTTCACCATACCGTCAACGAGAGTGTTGACATCTTCGTCGTACATATCGGCAACCTTGTACATCATCACGTCCAAGGCACCAGTTTCTTCACCGACGTCGACCATATTGACAACAAGGTCGTCGGCGATTTTTGCCTCACCAAGCGGCTTGGCGATTGTTTCACCTTCGCGGATTGCCGCGTAGATATTGTCAAACGCTCGCTTGAAGACGGCATTGCCAGCGGTGTCTCTCGCGATGGTCAACGCTTCGAGAATTGGTACGCCCGAGGATATCAGCGTACCTAACGTACGCATGATTCTCGCAGTGGTCGACTTCTGCAGAATCTTCCCTAACACAGGTATCTTCAACGCGCAGAAGTCGACTATATACTCTCCCGTCTTATTCTTCTTGACCACCTTTAAGAACAGCCAGAACCCGATCGGGACAGCCGGAAACAGGTAGAAGTAATTTACAACAGTATCGCTCGCAGCAATCAGCATCTCGGTAATCTTTGGAAGGTCAGTACCGAAGCCTTCGAAGATCGCTTTAAACTTCGGAACGATATAATACATGATGAAGCCAACGATACCGCCCGCGACGCACACAACGGCGACCGGATAAATCATGGCTCCCTGTACTTTTTTCTTCAGCGTCTGAGCACGCTCTTTGAAGTCAGCGAGTCTCTGAAGAATAATTTCAAGAGCACCGCTGGCCTCGCCGGCTCGCACCATGTTGACGTAAAGCTCGTCGAAAGCTTTGGGCTGCTTGGCCATCGACTCGGAAAGCGTGTTTCCCGATTCGATGTCCTCAACAACTCCGTCCAACGCATTCTTCAGCGGCCCAGGTTTACACTGTCCTTCAAGAATCTTCAGGCTTCGCAAAACTGGCAAACCTGCATCCTGAAGCGTCGATAGCTGCCGAGTGAAAGTACAAAGCTGTTTGGCTTTCACTTTCCCCAGAGAGAGCGTTTTCTTTTTCTTCGGACCGCCCTGCTTCTTCTCAGCTGCCTTCTTCTTTTTCTTCTTCTGCTGTTCCGTAATGTTCGTGACAAAGAAACCTTTATCACGAATCAATTGTTGGGCTTCAGCTTCGGACTCGGCTTCGATCGACTCTTTGATCTCCGTGCCCGTGTTGTCCATTGCCTCATACTGATACGTTGGCATGGGACCTCTCCGTTTCCGTAAATGTTCAGGCCGTTGAATGTTTCAAACGTTGTGTCGCCAGAGGACTGGCTTGTATGGTTAGCCGGCGTCTTCGACGATGGTTTCTCGAACAACCTCGTCGATCGTGGTAATGCCGTCAAAAATCAGTTTCAGCCCTGATTCACGCAGAGTTGTCATTCCCTGGCTGCGTGCTAATGCTCGAATTTCGTCGGTCGAAGCGTTGACAGAAATCAGGTCGCGAATGTCATCTGTGACTGTCAACAACTCATAGAGCCCGACGCGACCTTTGTAGCCGCCGTTGTTGCACTGCGGACAACCTTTGCCATAGTAAAATTTATATTTACGAGCCTGTTCGACCGGGAGCTGCAACTCCATCAGCAATTCGTCACTCGGTTCAAATTCCGTCCGACAGTCAGTGCAGATTCGCCGCACCAACCGTTGCGCGAGAATCGCTTCGACCGTTGCTGTAATCATGAACGGCGGCACGCCCATGTCGCGCAAGCGGGCAATCGTCGACGGTGAGTCGTTTGTATGAAGCGTACTGAACACCAAGTGCCCTGTCAGAGCACTCTGAATTGCAACTTCAGCAGTCTCGAAATCTCGAATTTCACCGACAAGAATCTTGTCTGGATCATGACGAAGAATCGCACGCAAGACTGTTGCGAAGGTGACGTCGATGTCCGGGTTTACCGGCACCTGAATGAGGCCTTCGATGTCGTATTCGATCGGATCTTCAGTAGTGATGAGCTTTGTTTCGATGTCATTCAACTCACTGAGAGCCGAATAAAGTGTCGTCGTCTTACCACTCCCCGTGGGACCAGTAACCAGGACGATGCCGTTCGGGTTGTTCATTGCCTCGCGGAATCGAGACAGGTTATTGGCATCGATCCCGATCTTGTTGAGATCCAACTGAACGACGGTTCGGTCAAGAACCCGCATGACGACCGATTCGCCGAACATTGTCGGCAACACGCTGACACGAAGGTCAACTGGATTACCGCCAACGTTCAGTTCAATTCGCCCGTCCTGAGGAAGACGTCGTTCTGCAATATCAAGATTAGCCATAACCTTGATTCGAGTTGTAATCGCGTTAGCAAGATGGCGAGGCGGCGGCACCATTTCATAGAGAATACCGTCTGCTTTTACTCGAATTTTGAACTCGTCTTCGAACGGCTCGAAGTGGATGTCACTGGCCTTATCCTTAATCGCCAGCAGCAAAACCATGTTCAACAGTTTTCGAATGGGAGTCGCATTGACGAGCTCGTCTTCGGAACCAATATCATGAGCATCTTCCCGACTGCTCCCACCTTCGCCGAGTTCGTCCATCTCGTTGATGACGTCTTCAATGCTCTCTTCGGCGTCTGCGTAGTACCGCTGAATTGCCTCATCAACTTCTGCTTCGCTGGAAACTGCTCCGCGAACGTCATACCCGAGAAAGTTGCGAAGATCGTCGAGCGCTGCGACGTTCTGCGGGTCTGCCATCGCCACAGTCAGAACATCGTTCTTCAGTGAGATTGGCATGATCTTGTAGAGCTCAGCCATCGTCTGCGGAACGAGTTCCAACACTTTTGACGGAACGTTGGTCTCGGCCAGGTTAATGACCGGCATGCCCCACTGCTCGGCGAGACCTTCTGTGACCTGCGCAGGAGTGACAAGCTCCATACGCACTGCAACCTGCCCGATAACTTCCCCAGGGCTTTGCTTCTGGTTTTCCAGAACGTCCCAGAGTTGATCTTCGGTGAGATAACCAAGGTCAACCAGAATTTGTCCAAGCTTACGCGCGGCCATAACCTAAAACCTGATGTCTAGTGTGAGCCGTTTCAGTTGTGAGTTTCAAAATATCAACAGCACAGTTGGAAACGACAAATCGAAGTCAAATTCAATAGGTGCAGTCTGCAGGAAAGGCAATTTGCCTCCCTATCTTACTCATATTCGTAGTCGTCATCGTCATCGTCGTCGCCATCTTCGTCGAGGATGCCTTTCTTAGCGCCCTCTATCTTGGCCCGAAGCTCTCCGGGCGCGTTCGACTTCTGGATTACATCTTTTTCGTCACAGGTACCGTTGTCCCAGAGATCGAACAGAGCATCATCAAGGAGCTGCATGCCAAACCGTTTTCCAGTCTGAATCGCTGAGTTGATACGGAAAGTCTTTCCTTCACGAATCAGATTTGCGATAGCTGGAGTAACTACAAGCAATTCGTAGGCAGCAACGATCCCCTTCGGCTTCTTAGGAATGAGCGCCTGACTGAGCGTCCCCAGAATCCCCACAGAAAGCTGCGTTCGAATTTGAGCCTGCTGGTGAGTCGGAAAAACGTCGATAATCCGGTCGACGGTCCCCTGTGCCCCTGTGGTATGAAGAGTACCGAAAACGATATGTCCAGTTTCAGCCGCCGTGATCGCTGACTCAATCGTCTCAAGGTCTCGCATTTCACCAACGAGAATCACGTCAGGGTCCTGACGCAACGCTCGCCGCAATGCCTCAGCAAACGAAGGACAGTCTGTACCAATCTCACGCTGGTTGATCGTGCACTTTATGTGGTTGTGGTAGTACTCAATCGGATCTTCCAGCGTTATTATGTGATGATCCATTCGATGGTTCATCCAGTTGATCATGCTGGCAAGGCTGGTCGTCTTACCACTACCAGTTGGCCCCGTGACAAGGAACAGACCTCTCGGCCTCTGAATTAATTCCAGACAGACTGGCGGAAGGCCGATTACTTCCGGTTCGAGAAACTCATTCGGAATTCGCCGGCAGACAATCGAAATCTTGCCCTTCTGCTTGAACGCAGAAACACGAAATCGCGCTTTGTCACCAAACGCAAAACCAAAGTCTGTCGAACCCGTTTCCTGAAGCTCCTGCTGGTTTCGCTCAGGCGTGATACTTTTCATCAGTGAAACAGCGTCATCAGGCTCCAAGTCCTTTGTGTCGAGCCGGACCATGTGGCCCCCAACTCGCACAACTGGAGGTTGACCAACGACAATGTGAAGGTCGCTCACCTTTTCCTTGACGACAGTCTCAAGAAGCTTGTCAATTTGAACGGTTGCCATCCGCTGCCCTTTTGCTTTTCTTTATCCAACTGGTCCAGCCTGATTCAGCGAGTATCGCCTGCAGACTTGCTTGAAAGACGAGGAAGGCAAACCGAAACGAAAAACACAGTTACAAAAAACCGCAACACAGATTTCCTCTGTGCCGCCTAATTATTCCCATGAGTCTCGCTGTCGTCCAGGTTTGCCAAACATTGAGTCCTGACTGCTTCAGTTCCGCGGAGCCCGTAATAATGAAGCCTAACCCGAACCAAGAGCGAGATGCACCAAGCTTCGCTCACCCCGGCGCCATCAGCACTGCAAACCGAAAAGTGTTGCTTTTTGAATCACTCCGAAAGTCCATTCCGCCGTGCAACCCGATCCACTTTTCTGACCTTCACACTTGCGTGTCAGAACGGATGAACACAAGACAGCATCCAAGCCACACCACCCACCAGCACGCCAGTAACTAGTGCCCACCCTTCTGAAGCCGGTAGACCTCACTGAGGTGCGTCTGCCCCTTAAGTGCTTTATCAAGACAGTCTTCGTCCAACGTCTTCATACCGAACAGACGAGCCTGTCGGCGAATATTCTGCGTGGGCTCACGGTTGAACGTCATTTCGCGAATCCCAGCATTCATAGTCATTAGTTCATGCACAGCAACTCGTCCGCGAAACCCGGTATGATGACATTGACCGCAACCTTTGCCTCGCATGAACGTTGCTGATGCGAGCATGTCAGGCGTGATGTCAAAGTGTTCGATTTCGCTCTCCGACGGCGTGAAAGGCTCGACACACTTGCTGCAGTTTCGTCGTGCAAGTCGCTGGCCAAGGACCGCCATAACACTCGACGCAACAAGAAATGGTTGAACATGCATATCGATAAGCCGAGTAATTGAACCCGGCGCATCGTTCGTATGAAGCGTACTGAAAACCAAGTGTCCCGTAAGACTGGCTTGGATAGCCATCTCAGCGGTCTCAAGATCGCGGATTTCCCCAACCAGAATCACATTGGGCGCCTGACGAAGCATGGCCTTAATAATCTTCTGAAATGTGACTCCAATACTGGTGCGAACTTCCGTCTGATTGATCCCCCCCAGCAAGTACTCGACCGGGTCCTCTGCTGTGATAATTTTCCGGTCTGGCCGATTGAGTTCACCAAGAGCACTATAGAGCGTCGTAGTCTTTCCACTTCCCGTTGGCCCTGTCACCAGGAAAATCCCGTTTGGCCGACGAATGATGTTCTGGAAAGTTCGATAGTTCTCCTCAGAGAAGCCCAGGTTCCGAATTCCAATTTTGATACTGTCCCGGTCGAGAATTCGCATAACCACACCCTGACCGTGGTTGGTCGGCATGATACTGACCCGGAGATCGATCTCTTTCGGCCCCACACGTGTCTTAATTCGTCCGTCTTGCGGCCGTCTCTTTTCGGCGATGTCAATTCCGCCCATAATTTTGATACGAGAGACGATTGCACCGAGAAGTCGCTTCGGCGGACTATCTCGCTCGATCAGCTTTCCGTCGATCCGGTAACGGATTCGGATCCGATCTTCGAACGGCTCGATGTGAATGTCGCTGGCCCGCATGTTAAGGGCTTCACTCACGATCAGATTGACCAGTTTAATGATCGGCGAACCGCCTTCTTCGTCGACTCCATCGCCAGCCGCTTCTGCCTGCGAGATCTCGGTCTGCGTGAAATCGATCGCCGTTTCGGTGAATTCCTGCAGCATCGAGTCGACGGACTCAGTCTCACTTTGGCCGTAGTGACGGTTAATCGCAGTCAAAATGGCGTCGTTCGGAGCAACTTCGCATTTGATCTCGCGATTCAGAATGAATCGTAGCTTGTCGATAACTTCGAACTTCATGGGGTCGTTAATGGCCACCACGATCGAATCGCCATCAATCCGCAACGGTAAAACTGCGTTTTCACGAGCGACCGACTCAGGAACGAGACCAATGACCGACTGCGGCACTTCGATGACGGTCAGATCAATCGCTTCGTAGCCAAACTGTGCCGCCTGAGCAGTGCTGATCTCAGAAGCGTCCACGTATTCCAGTTTAACCAAAGCGTCTTCGGTGCGAATTCCAAGGCTGGATGCCATGCCTTCAGCTTCGCCGAGCTGGTCCTGGCTGATCAATCCGCGGTCGACCAGTTGCTGACAAATATCATTCGACACGGGCGTCTCCCATTTCACGCAATTTGAGCTTGGAAGTGAGGTAACGTCGGAGATTCAATAGCGTCACACCACAATTGCCTGGCAGATACCAAGCCGTTCAAAAGTGAGCACAACACCTGTGGAGCTGCTTTGCGAAATGAGGTGAAGCAGCTTTAAATGGTGGGCGAAGTGAAATACCACCACGTAGCAAACCAGTTAAGCAAAAGAAGATGTGATAAGTAAATCGATTCTGAAGGGGCCTCAACGGACTGTCAAGGACTCGGGCGATCTGCCGCAAATCGAGACTCCCTACGCAATGACTTTCGTGACTATTGAGCGGTTCACCGACCACAAAGACTCGCAGCAAGGCTACTTTGCCGTCAGATTGATGATTCCAGTCCAGTCTCCTGGCGGCTCGTAGTTGTGCGATGCAATCTGCAGAAGCAGGAAGTCCTTGGCTCGATCCTTAACAGGCATCTGACCGAGGAGCTCTCGGGCGTCGTCCCAGTCGCCAGCGATGAAGGCACTGACGGCCGATTCGAAATCGACGATGTTCTGATCAGTGAGTTCGCTGCGTTTTTCAGGCGGCAATAGCTGATTTACGTCGATTGGAGCGTTAACTCCCACAGGCTTGATTAAACCGATTCTTCGGCAGCGGCCTTCTTCCGGAGCCAATGATGCTCGTACGACTTCGGCAGTTGGGCCGTCAACGAGGATTGGACAGCCGATCTGCTTGGTCATGCTTTCCAGGCGAGCCCCCAGATTTACAACTGGCCCAAACACGCCGACTTTCGCCTGATGCCTTGTGCCGATCCGCCCGGCAATCGCTTTTCCGCAAGCGATACCGACCCCAATCCGGAAACCTTTCAGGTCGGAATTGCGAGTTTCCGCGTTTGCCAGATCAAACGTGTTCAGCATAGCCAGCGCCGCTCGACAGGCAGGCAGCGGCCCTTCAGCCAACGGAAGTGGCCAGCCCCAGAAACCTAACGCGGAATCGCCCTGGAAGTCAGCAATCGCTCCGTCATGGTTGACGATATTTGTCGTCATGACTTCCAGAGCCTCGCTGACTCGGTCAAGCAACCGCTGCAGATTGTGTTTCGACTTTTCGGCGATGCGTGAGTAACCGCGAAGGTCGCAGAACAGCACGGCCGTGTCGTTTTCTGTCGGTTTGAGTGTTCTTCCGTCATTTGCTTTCGCAACCGCTTCGACGACCGACGGCGAGAAGAACTGCCTCATCCCGGAGAACTGATCTTCGAGACAGCGAACTTGACGAATGGCCCCAACAAGCTGTGCAATCAGCTCGGCAATCTGCACGTCGCCCGCAAGATCGTCCGGCGTCAACCCGGGAGGAAGCGAGTCGGCAGCTCCAAAACGGCCTGAAACATACATGCACCAGGCATTGGCTGAACCGGCAGCGATGGGAACACAAAATCCCCAGCGCCCCCGATCGGCAGAAAACGGGCTGGATTCAGCAGCGTCGGATTCACGTCGCACACGAACGATGCTTTGCTGCTGCTTGACCGCTGCCGCAACCATTGTCCGACTGATTTTCAGGCGATCGGTGTCTTCTCCGCCGTTCCAGTGAAGCACTTTCGGCTTGGCGGTTCGAATTGAGTCTGGATCGGCGCAATCAAGCACCGAGATCGCCAAAGCATGCGGAACGACTTCTGACAGAATGTCGATCAAGGCGACGCTCAGTTCGAGGTCGCTGGTCGACAGCCAGAGGTTATGCGAAAACTGAGATACCATCGCGACTCGATGGTCGACCTGCCGCAGCGCAACTTGCGTGTGCGTTGAACCTTGAGCGCCGTCAGCCTCGAGCAGTTTGCGGATTTGCGATTCGGGGCTATCACTCACGATGTGAAACATCGTGCTGCCAATCCGAAATTCTTCTCCGACTTGAACCGTCGCCTGCTGGCAGGATGTGCCGCGAACAAGAATTGGGTTCAGAGCACCGTCCATGCACCGGATAGTGGCTTCTCCCCCGTCCCACTGCATACAGGCGTGGCGACGCGAGACTTTACGATCCCATTTGACCGCGCAGTCGTTATCTGACCCGCGACCGATGTGCAAAAGTCCGGTTTCGGGAATCGAACATTGCAGAAGTTGTGCCGGCTCAGGTCCCTGAGCGACAAGATGCGGCATGACTCCTCTTTCTGATGAGGAACTGAACCTCCTTGAAAAAGCAGCCGAAGGGGACATTCGACCACACTTTATCTGCTGGCAAGGGTTCTCGTTCCGAAAACTTCTAAGCCGACAGTGAGGTGCTGAGTTTTAGGCCATTCACAGTGCAGCTTGCCACCCACGCGGAAGACTTCAGGACAAGCAGAAGGATTATCGCCGACCTGAAATCACTCAAACAGGCAAAGCCAAAGTACGTCGCCGGCAGACAAAAGAAAAACTCCGCACACCGTCATTCGTTTGATTGTTGCCGCGATCGCTCAACGCCAGCGAGATCGAACTGCTCCTCAGCGGAAAGCATGGCATCAACAGCATCTTCAACGTCACCAATATTACGAAGGGTGGCGCCTAGAGACTGATAGAGCATTCCCATCGTCTCAGCACTCGTTGCAAGATTTCCGGTCGAAGTCGGATACTCGGCGAGTCGCTCGATCGCGTACTCACTCATCTGGCGAGCTTCGTCCATGCGGCCTTGCTGCCGCAGCATGCGAGCGATTGAATTTCGGAATCGCGCTGACCAAATATGGAACGTGGCAATGTTCGGCTCACGCCTGACGAGTGACTCCTGAAGCTCAAGCGCCGACCGCAGGTTTCGCTCGGCTTCCGACATCAATGTGCGGTGTTCTGCTCCATAGAATTCCTGAGCATGCCGTTCCTGGATCGTCGCCAGCCGGCTGACAATATGGACGAGCGAATTCGTATAAGCGGGAACAGTCGGATGCTCTTCGACAAGTTGCCGAGCGTGTTCAGCGGCCATCGCCAGGCTGGCTTCCGCCACTTCCATATCTTCAGGCCGCATTTGTTCGGGACGACCTTCTGCACGGGCGTACGACTCAGCCAGTGCCAACCGATATTCGGGACGCTCCGGGTATTCGGCAACCAATGACTCCAGCAACTTGCAGGCTCGATTGAGTGTCGAATTCACCCCTTCATCATTCAGTTGCGACGTTTCGCGGAGACACAACGCCAACAGAAAACGATATCGAGCCACGTCTGGAGCCTCAGTCGTCAGCTTCTCCAAAATACCAATCGCTTTCGCAAAGTGACTGAATCTTTCCTGACGATTTGCTGCCAACTGCGGCGTTGGGCGAAACGATTCTTCGCGGCGGCGACGCTGCCCAGGAACAAACTCTCCGGGCCGACCTTGTGGTCCGGGCGGAGAGCGAGAATCGCCCGGACCGGGACGTCCATCGGGGCCTGGCCGAAAATTGCCTGGTCGCCCAAAGCCATTCGGAGTTTCTGTAAACTGCTGAGACGTTACCGATTCACCCGGCCGAAGCCGTCGAGCCAGCAGCGTGTAGGTCCGTGCTTTTTCATAACGAACGTCGGCGAGTTGCTGCTCGTTTTCAGGCAACGAATGCAGCAGTTGCATTGCTGCATCATGAGACTTCTGCGACGCATCCTGCTGAGCAAGCATCAGCTCGCACGCTCCGATGCCATTAAGCAGACCGGCTTTTACAAGAACCGGGTTGCCGTACGAGTTCGTCTGGTCGTGGACCGCGAGTTTCTCGTAGTCCGAAATCGCAATCTGGTAGGAAGAAATAGCCGCCTCGTATTTTCCCAGTCGTTGGTAAATGTCGCCGACTCGCTGCCTGGCCTGGGCACACTTAAGCAGAAGTTTCGGATCATCGTCGGACTGACTCGCGAGACGTTCGTAAAATTCCAGCATCCCCGCCAGAAGCCGAGCCGCCTCGGGCGACAGGACGGCATGCTCCGTACCTGCTCCGGCTTCGCCAGCAAGCGATGGACTTGAAGTCGCGATCGAATCTCCGGGCGCAAACTTCTCGAAAATCCGATCAAGCGCTTCGAGAGCCAGGGCGGAAGTTTCTTCGGCTCGTTCCCGCTGATCTCGCTCGGCCGTGTAACCAACAGCCGCGGCCACGGCAAACAATGTAAGCGACAGAGTTGTTGCCAGAGACAGACCAGCCACAACCGGATTACGCCGCCCCCACCGCCAGAGTCGCTCCGCAGCGCTGGCGCGTCGAGCCAGGATTGGTCGGTCGGCCGCGAAACGTCGCAAGTCTTCGGCCAGCTCACCCGAAGTCTGGTAGCGGTGCTTAACGTCGGGGGCAGTCGCTTTCAGAATGACCGTTTCAAGATCGCGTGGAATGTCCGCGACAATCTTGTGAAGAGGCGCGAGTTGCCCGTCCATGATCTCGGTGATCAGCGCGCTGCGGCTCGTTGCCGCCCACGCTCGCTTTCGCGTGACAAGTTCGTACAGCGTAATACCCAGACTGTAGATGTCGCTGCGTGAGTCCGTGTTTCCTCGAAACTGCTCCGGAGCCATGTAACGAACTGTGCCGACGACGTTTTCCGTATGAGTGATATCGTCGCCTTCCATCGCCTTCGCGAGGCCGAAGTCGGTCACCCAGACGACTCCGTTTCCATCGAGCATCAAATTGCCAGGCTTGATGTCTCGATGCAACGTCCCTTGAGCATGCGCGTAGTGCAGCCCGTCCGCCGCCTGGATACCAATCTCGACAATCTGAGCGATGCTCAGCGTCTGGCCGCTCGATATTTTCTTCGGCGAATCACGTTCGCTGGATTCGTCAGCGTTGGAATCAACGATCCGCGGTTGCTGCGCCGTGAGGTCGTGATTTGCCGTGTCGTCGACAAGTTTTTCTTTGTCCCGAACGTCTTGGGCAACGGCATCTTTAGCTACTGCGTCGCGTGCCGCTTCAGTGTCAGTCTTAGAAACCGCAGCCTTGTCGACGACTTTCGGCAGTGAGGGGATCGACAGGTTTGTTGAGTTATCGTGGAGCAGGTCCGCCAGTTCCGAAGCCGGTTCACTCGAAATATCCGTCCTTGCAGGAATTGATTTTGCGGTCGCTACCGAGTCCGTGTTTTCTGCATTGTCGACGTCACTCGCTCGGCCCTCACCTCGTCCTGAAACAAGCGACGCCAGGCTTTCCGCCTGACTCTCGTCCGATAGAGCGTCCAGTTCGGTCATCAGTTGCGACGCGATCGAGTCCGATTTCGTGTCGGTATTCTCGCCCGTAAACGTATCGAGGCCGATGCCATCGATGAGTTGCATGACGTAGTAGTGAAATCCTTCCGCCTCGCCGACGCCGAACACTGGGACGATGTTCGTATGATGAAGCCGGGCAGCAGTGCGAGCTTCCCGTTGGAACCTTTTGACGAGTTCCGGCTGACTGACAGAAAGCAACGGCAGCGCTTTAATAGCGACTCGCCGACCGAGCGACATTTGCTCGGCCTCATAAACGACGCCCATGCCTCCACGGCCGATTTCGCGAATGATTCGAAAATCGCCAAGCTGCGAGAGTGGCACGTGGCCAGCGATCATTCCGCGTTTGGAGTTCGGCTGCTGATCCTGCTCGATCTGAACTTTCAGACCTTCCATCTGCGCGATGGTTGGAAAAAGGTCGCAGATTTCGCTGGCAAGTTCCGGGTACTGCTTTGCGTAGTCAGCAATCGTTGGCGACTCGCCATTGCGGTATCGTTCAACAAATTCGGCTGCAAGTTCGTCCAGCCGATCCTCGACCGGTCCGTCATCAACGAATGTTTCTTCGTCCGGGTTACTTTCCAATTGCAGACTCGAATACGCGGCGCGAGATGTTTGCTCGGCCAGCCCAGTGAACTCGACATACGACTTCATGAGGCGGCTCCGGAAAGCGCAGGTGACTGCAGCACTTTCCACCGACCGGCAAGCTTTCTTCTGGCGAGAATCTCACACACCGAAAGCCGGCCAGCAAGGGAAGTCTGACAGAAAACAAACTCCGCCCTCGAATAACCCCGCGAGAGGCCATCCGGATTCCACCAGGAAAACAACGGGCACCAGGTTTGAAACGAAAGACTTCAGCACTTCACTACGCAAATTCCAGCCGGTTGTCCAGAACACGCCGCGCGAAGTGGGGTTTTGGACGATCGGGAATTTGTAGTGTCTGACGAATGCGGGCAGCCGCGAGCTACTTCTGATTCACCGTTGGTTCGGCATCGAGAATGCAATCATCGAGCGCGATGGCGGCCGCTTCCTGAATCAATACTGAATAGTCACGATTTCTTTCAATATCCGACCCGTTAACCCGGCCGCTGGAAGAACCGCCAATTGCCAGGCCGGCACGTCCGTTTTCATGCACGGTCAGTTTTTCGAGCTGAATGTTCGTCGCGAGGTCGTGCAGGTTCACCCCGTCGAGGCGGAAGTGCTGAATCGTCAAGTCCGAGATCACAATATCATGGGCTGCGAAAACCGTGATGCCGCAACTCCGCCTGGCAATCGACAATCGCTGAGTCACCGGCTCGACGTACCGTTCGACTCGGTAATAAATCGAACCGCGCCATGTACACCACTGATCGACTTCCAGATCGGGGATCGAATCCCACTTTTCACCAGCCTGCGGTCGCACTTCCGGCAAAGCTTTGCCGTCTCGGACGAGCTGAAAGTAGCCTTTGCGAAACGGAGTGACCTGCCAGACGTCGCGGCCTGCTTCGCGCCAGGCTCCTTCGGGAACAACCATCGCCCCGGTGATGGTCGCGCCGTTCCCGATCAGTCGAAACGGACGAACGGGATCGCCGCTGTGCTTCTCACCCTGAAACGACAGGTTGTCGTAGTACGGCACGCCAGTGTTCGCCACGATGATCGTGTCAGCAAAGCCGGCAAGTTTCAGAGCCTGAGAGATGGACTTCACTGGCCCTGAGGTATTGCTCAGCGGCGTTTCGACAAGCCCATCATGTCGGTCTTCACCGACGCGGTTGTTGACGTAGTAAATCTCCGCGGTGGCCGAGGTCGCGATGTTCAGCAGAATTGAAGCGACACTCAGAAAGGCAACAGCTTTCACGACAACTCTCCGGCAACAACTCAGTGATGAGGCACCGTCGGAACATCGCGTAGATCCGCGCACTCCGACCTCTCAGAGAATCGTCAGCCAAAGTGGCCACTCGCCAGGATCATCGACGTTTGCCGGCTACTTCGGCAGAACAGGGTACGGCAGTGACTGCCCGGCAAGACCTGCCGCCAGATTCTGAACCGTCATTTCCAGCATTCTTTGCCTGGTCCGATGAGACGCGCTTCCAAGGTGCGGGGCGATGACCAGGTTTTCCAGCGTCAACAACGAGTGGTCGCGCGGCAAGGGTTCCGGATCAGTCACATCCAGAGCGGCTGAACGGATTCGTCCGGTTTTGAGGGTTTCGTAAAGATCGTCGGTTACGACGACCGGCCCGCGAGCCATGTTGATCAACGTCGCCGACGGCTTCATCAATTCAAACTGAGCTTTGCCGATCAGTCCGGTCGTCTCTTCAGTAAGAGGGCAGTTCAACGCAACGAAGTCGCTTTCTTTAAGCAGGTCGTCCAGCGACCGGAACGCGACGCCCAGTTCTTCCTCAGCGCCTTCGTCACGACTCCGGTTGTGATAGAGAATCTTCATGTTGAATGCGCGAGCCCGCTTCGCCACCTGCTTCCCGATTCTCCCCATGCCGACGATCCCCAACGTGCTGCCGGTGACTTCGTGCCCGATCAGAATCGAAGGGTCGTAGTGAGTGAACTCGGGCCCGCGTGCAAAGTGATCGCCAATGACGACATTCCTGGCCGACGCCATCAGCAAAGCCATCGTCATGTCAGCCGTTGCGTCGTCCAGACATCCCGGAGTATTGCCGACAGGCAGCCGTCGATCGTGAGCATCGGCCACGACGATGTGGTCAACTCCGACTCCGTGGTTGCTGATGACTCGAAGGTTTGGCATTCGGTCCATCAGCGAACCGTCAACGCCTGGGTGCCCATAAGTAATCACACCGAGACACGTCGACAGAGCCTCAGAACCTTCCGAAGTGTCCCACGGAAAAACCTGGTACTCATCGCCCAGCATTTCCAGCAACGGTGCCGGCAACCCATCACCCATGATCGGAGTCGTCATCTGTCGTCGTCCTTTTCGTTCGCTACGTTCCGGAAACTAACTGTTTCAATTCGGGTTCGATCCGCCGCAGGCCTTCTTCAACTGACACTCGCGGTGCGTATCCAAAATCACGAACCGCTTTGTCAATCGAATAACTGTGAGACGATGCGAGCTGGCCCGCAAGGAACCGGGTCATGGGAGGCTCGCCGCTCAGTCGAAGCAGTGACCACACACCTTCACAGACTGCTCCGACTCGATGTGCTGCCTTCGCCGAAATTCGTTTGCTGACGGGCGGTAGCCCGGCGCAGTCGAGCAATGTGTTGATCCACTCGCTGCAGTTCACAGGCTCCGGCTCATTAATAAAGTAAACCTGCCCAGCCACGCCCGAACCTGGCTCCAGTGCTTTTGCCGCCTGAAGGTGTGCTGCGGCAACGTTCTCGACATACGCCATCGAGATGACGTTGGTTCCATCGCCAACCAGGCGGAGCCGTCCGCTTTGTGCTCGTTGAATCAATCTCGGAACGAGCTGGGTATCGCGAGGTCCCCAGATCAAATGCGGTCTGATCGCGCACGTGGCAAGTTCCGGCCCGTTCGCCACGATAACCGCCTGCTCTGCCAGGGCCTTGCTGTGCGGGTAGTGGGAAAGAAATTTCGTCGGGTACGGCAGAGACTCGTCTGCATCGATGTGGTCATGCCCGTCGAAAATCACGCTGGGCGAGCTGGTGTGGACGAGCTTTCGCACGCCATGCTTCCGGCAACCGGCTATAACGTTTTCAGTTCCGACGGTGTTGATACCGTGGAACATCTTCCACGTCCCCCAGATGCCCGGCACGGCCGCGACGTGAAACACCGCGTCGACTCCTTCACATGCCGATTCGACAATCTCAGCGTTCTGAATATCGCCCTGAACCCACTCGACGCCGAGCTGGTCCAGCCGTTCATAGCGTTTTCGGCAAATCACGCGGACTTCGATGCCATCGTCAAGCAACTGCTCAACCACGTACAGCCCGAGAAATCCGCCCCCGCCGGTTACCAGTGCTTTCATGTCAGATCGTAATTCTGCTTTATGTTTACAATCAGCGAGGTTGGGACAATCAACGGCCAGATCCTCCGGCCGACGAATTAAGCCACAGAGTTTACAGAGAACACTGAGGAAGTGTCATAATTGATCTTTGTCTCTGGGGTCTCTGTGAACTCTGTGGCTAAAACCGAAAAGTCGAGCAGGGGCTGACAGCGAACTCGAGACGAACTCCACAGGTACGCTCACATTCGACGTTCGTTCGCAACTCACGAGCGGTAGCTCGAACAATGCGGCCTTGCCGCCTCGAACAAAGCCGCCTTACGGTCGTTGACGGTTAAAACGGCGACTACTATAGAGACTCTCTCGCCCCAAACACCTTAACAACGGGGCAATGAATCAGGATGAATTGATATGACTGAGCGAATTCTCAACTTCTCGGCTGGGCCGGCTGTTCTACCTCTCGAAGTTCTCGAAGAAGCACGCGAAGACCTGCTTTCTCTGCGAGGCACCGGCATCGGCGTGCTGGAGCATTCGCATCGAGGCAAAGCTTTCACGGCTGTGCGGAACGAAGCGGAGGCCGCGATTCGCGAAGTTGGCTCGATTCCTGACAACTACAAAGTGCTGTTTCTGCAGGGCGGAGCGTCGCTGCAGTTCGCGATGCTGCCAATGAATTTTCTGGCGGATGGGCAGACCGCTGACTACGTCGTCACCGGAGCCTGGGCAAAGAAAGCCATCAAAGAAGCCAAGTCCGCCGGCAACGCACACGTCGCCGCGACCAGTGAAGATCGAAACTTCTGCTACGTTCCGAAAGAGTACGACTTCTCAGCCGACGCCAGGTACGTTCACTTCACCTCGAACAACACAATCTTCGGAACGCAGTTCGCCTCGGAACCAAACATCCCCGACGGCGGCACGTTGATCTGCGACGCCAGCAGCGACATCTTCTCTCGTCCGATTGACGTTTCAAAGTACGGCATGATTTACGCCGGAGCCCAAAAGAACCTCGGGCCGAGCGGCGTGACGCTGGTCATCATCCGCGACGACCTGGTCGAAGCCGGCAACGACGCCCTCCCGCCGATGCTTCAATACCGGACGTACGCCGAAAACGATTCGATGTACAACACGCCTCCGGCTTTCGGCATCTACCTCGTCGGCCGAGTCTGCCAATGGCTGCTTGATCAAGGCGGCCTGACCGCGATCCAGGAACGCAACGAAACCAAAGCGGCCAAACTGTACGACTACCTGGAAACCAGCTCGCTGTTCAACGCGACTGCCGATGCAGACAGCCGCTCAAAGATGAACGTCACCTTCGTAACCGGCGACGCTGACACCGACGCCGAGTTCATCAAACAGGCCACCGCTGCCAAACTCGACGGTCTGAAGGGCCACCGCAGCGTCGGCGGAATGCGAGCCAGCATCTACAACGCCTTCCCATCAGAAGGAGTCGACGCCTTGGTCGACTTCATGAAAAACTTCGAGGCCTCGCAAGGTTAGGTTTGTCTGACGTAATTTCCCAAAGGTGCAAAGCGATCAGGCTGCCAGTGTTCTCCGGAGAGCTACTTTCCTCTTCGAAAATGCGCCGTCAGCTTCGCAACGAGCTTTGGGCCAGCCATCGCAGCACCAATCCACCAGGCGATCTGAACTGCAACGAAGTCGGCGCCGGCGAGTGCTGCTTTCTGGCTGACGGTTAGCGGAAGAAACGGAATTGCGAACAAGGAAAACCACAGCACGCCGGACAGCAGGATCAGTGCAACTCCGAATCGCGACGACCTGCTGACCGAGCTCGGTTCGGCCGACGGACCGTTGCCTTCGGGTTCATTCGGCAACTCACTCAGGGGCATAATTTGATACCCGGTCTGATTAGCTGATCACTCATTAATCGCCGGGGCGAGTTCGGTCAGCGTGATCTCTGAGAATCTGGCTGGGCCGCCTTTGGTAGCGAGGCGAATTTCGGGAAGCTCGCCGTTGGGTCTTCGTGGTAAAGCTCCCAGGGGTCGTTCGTTGATGCTCAGAAACCAGCCACCGGGTTGACGTTCAATAATTGCGGCGACCTCTCCAGTGATGGACGCTGGCGGTTTGTTGCCGAGTGGTTGGAAGTCAGCCTTGTCCGATGCTCGCTCGCCAATGCTGATTCCGTCCTGCATAAACTGAAGGACGTATCGCAGGCCGTTGCGTTGGTCGTTCAGTTCGAAGCCGAACTGGATTTCTGCAGACTCGGCTTCGGAGCAATCGACGAGAGCAATTAAACGGAACAGCTCGATCGGCTTCCGTTGACCGTCGCCTTTCTTAAAGAGCGGGCGTACCAGTAATCCGTCCGTTCCTTCGAGAGTCGGTGCTCCCGGCGGGACGATCCAGTTGCCGCTCCGCTGTTGCCAGCCCGCGATGTTTGATCCATTGAAGAGTCGAAGTGAAGGTCCCAGATCTTTCATCTTGATCTTCGACGGTCGCGGATGAGGCGTTTGCTTTCCTCTTTGAGTGAACGACCAGGCACCGCCCGTCACCACAGCCAGTCCCGCGACCCCAGCAATCAGTAAGCGTCGACGAGTTGTCGGTCCTTCGACGGCCGACTGAACTCCATCGAAACCAGACTCCGTTTTCGAACCAGCCGCATCAGTGTCGGTGTCTGCCGAGTCGACTGGCTGCCGCGGCGTAGCAAGTGCCGCTGTCGTTGCGGACGCCCCACCGGCCGATGACTCGTCAAAAAGAGTGGGTGCAAGATCGTCGACCAGGGAGAGAAGTTCCGGATAACTTGCCGGGCGATCTTCCAATGACTGAGCCATCATGCGGTCAAGTAAGTTGTACGTTCCCGGTGACAAGCCCGGGCGAAGTTCTTCCAAAGGTGTCAGACGACCGGACAGTTTTCCGGCCATGATCTGAGTCAAATTCGAACCGTCAAATGGCGGCTTCCCCGCAAGAATGTGATAGACCGACGCACCAAGCGAATAGATGTCCGCTCGCAGATCGACATCACTCTGCTGAAACTGTTCGGGAGCCATGTAATGAGGACTGCCGACGGTTGTGTTGTCCGACGTCAGCCGCGTACTCGACTCTTCGGAAGTTGTCAGGATCGCCAGGCCGAAGTCAGCGATCTTGACCATCGGCATGTCAGCCGGAAACGGAATTCCTTCCGGCGGTTTTACCAGTAATAGATTGCCGGGTTTGATGTCTCGATGCACGACTCCGTGATTGGCGGCGTGAGCTAGCCCGGCTGCAGTCTGTCTGGCGATTCCCCAGGCAAGCCGCTCGTCCAGCGGGCCATCACGTTTGATTCGGTCGGCGAGTTCTTCGCCCTCGACCAGTTCCATCGCGAAGAAAACTCGACCGTCGTTCTTGCCGAAATCGTACCCGCCGACAATGTTCGGATGCCGAAGTTGCGCGACCGTTCGAGCTTCCAGTTCAAAGCGACTAAGAGCCGACGCAGATCCCATGCGGCTGACAAGAACGGTTTTCAATGCAACGGTTCTGCCGAGATTAAGCTGCGTCGCTTCATAGACAACGCCCATGCCGCCTTTGCCGAGGACGCTCAGAATCTCGTAACCCGGAATCGTTTCTTTCGGATGGAGCAGCGTCCCGATGATTTCAATCTCGATCGCGTCGAGCAGCCCCTTGCGTAACGCAAGAGTCTCGGGCGCGACCGATGATTGGCGACACTCTTCGGCCAACGGAGCGAGCGATTCCGACGTCGCGTAATCAAGACGCTCGGCAAGACTGAAGAAATCGTCCGCCGATGGGTTCTCAGCTTCAGACGTCATTCTGCTGCCGGTTCCTCACCTGGAAGTGTTTCAGGCTCTGGATCGACGACTGGCTTGTCTTCGGACGTAGCCGGCTCAACTTCAGAACCTGCCACCGGTTTGAACTTCCCTGCCTCAGCCAGCAAAGCCGGGATGCTCGGTCGATCGGCCAGGTGCTCACCGACGTACGCATACCGCACGACGCCCTCTGCATCGACAATGTATGTTGCCGGTTTTGAAAGGTCCTTCCGGATTCCCAGTTGGTCGACACCCTTCAGTTCAACATCGAGCAGAACTGGAAACGGGACCGGGTTGCTGGCGTCATCGATTCGTGTTTTTACATCGTCGAGGAAGTTCGTCAGGCGAGTACTGTCGTCTCCGGTTTCGATCGGATAAACGACCGCGACTTCGGCTCCGAGTTCTTTGAAGGCGGCGTAGTTCTCAATCAACCTTGCCGTCTGAGTTGAGCAGTAGGGGCAGATCGGAACGGTGTTTCCGCGAGTCACGACAACAACCAATGTCTTGCCCGGCGCAAGTTCTCCAATCTTTCGTTCGTCGCCGCTCGATTCGGTGAATGAAATTCCCGTCAGTCCGGCATCCAATGAAGCGTTGCTGGACGCCTCATCGAGAAACGTGATTTCGTCGGTTCCGTAATAGCCACCGTAATCGCCATATCCACCGTCGTCGTCGGAGTTCGCGTAGGGATCTGGTGGCGTATCGCCGCAACCAACGACCATCGCGGTCAAAAGAATCATCCAGGCTGAGGCTCTCATACGGTGTCTCCACATTGTCTGGCGTCGCGATAAGTAAAGATAAACATACGACAAAAAATAACGGTCAATGCACGGCGTGCTACTGGAAGTAGGGTGCGCCTTGACGCACCAACAACCGAAGTATTCATGTGGTGCGTCGAGACGCACCCTACGGAAATTCAGTTCCGACACAGTTTGAATTGCATGCGCAGACTCGTTCCTGCCTGAGGGAATAATCCTCGCTGTACCGCCTGTCGGGCAAGGGACAATCTCGGAAATCAAAAAGAAAGGAGCCTGTCCGAGTAATATCGGACAGGCTCCTGAGAATTCAAATCGTTGTTTGCTGACGTTTCGCTGGCCGTTAAGGGATCGCAAAGGTCAGTCCGGTGACAACAGCGGCCTGATTGAGAGCGGCTGTGCTGTTCCACGGAATCTGGTGGGTCTGCTTTGGAGCACACTCACCCGGACGATACCAGCCCAGTGCATACTGCTTCTTGCAGACTGGATCGATCGTCATCTGGTATGGCAGGCCAGCCAGTTGCAGGCCGAACTTACCAACTGAAACGAACGGCTGCACGAGTTCGTGATGAACGTGTCCGTAGCGTTCCAGACCGGGATCCTGGAAGTAGAGCGGGTTGTGATGCAGATTCGAAGCCTGCCACTGATAGAGGATCGCTTCGTAATTGCGAGCTCCGTCGCTGACCTCACCGAGTTCAACTTCAGCCGGGGCGACGAATTCAGGATCGAGATCCTGTTCGATGTGCGTTCCCGGCTGGTAGTCGGCAAACGGCTGAATATCGCGGATGCTTTTCAGGTTTCGTGGATCAGCGTCCACTTTCTGATAAGCAGACTCGACAGCGTCCACTCCGACAGAACCGTTCATCGGAGTCGATTGAAACAGTCCGGGATCAAAATTGTCTGCAGGTGCTGGCGGCACGGTCGATGGCCCGTCGCCATTCTGTTCGCCGTCCTGGCTGACGAGAACGAAAACCGATGGTTCGTCCGCGAAGTCGGGGCGTTCTGAACTTTGTGGCAGTCGGCCCGGCTCGGCAGCCTGACTGTCGGCTGAGTAGAACTGTGGGTGCTCGGCCTTGTACTGCTCGTAGCGTTTTTCAGCCGAGCGACCTTTGAACTTCTGAAGTGCCTTCGAGAGGAAGGACTGTCTGGCAGGTTCGGCAGCACTTACCGAAGCCGTTCCGAACGAGTCGATCGACGCCGACCCGGCCAGTAGAGACAGGCCGAGTACCGCAACCAGTCGTCTCCGACGCTTGCGGTTACGGTCGGTCAATAGGACCCGTGTAGTTGGGTGCTTCCTGCGTAATCGAAATGTCATGGGGGTGATTCTCCCTGACCGAAGCTGCGGAAATCTGGATAAACCGAGCGTTTCGCAACTCTGGAATCGTCCGTGCTCCAAGGTAACCCATTCCTGCACGCAGCCCGCCCATGAGCTGATACAGGAAACTATTCAGCGGCCCCTTGTGAGGAACTCGCCCTTCAACTCCTTCAGGCACCAGCTTCTTGCCACCGTCTTTGTCGGAATCCTTTCCGCCTTGCCGGTAACGTTCACTGCTGCCTTTGACCATCGCTCCGAGAGACCCCATACCGCGGTACCTTTTGAAGGTTCGCCCCTGGTACAGAATCAGTTCTCCCGGGCTTTCGTCCATTCCCGCCAGCAGGCCGCCGAGCATCACTGTGTTGGCACCTGCTGCCAGAGCTTTCGTTATGTCTCCACTGAATCGAATTCCGCCGTCCGCAATGATCGGCACTCCCGAATCGCCAACGCCTCGAAGAGCGTTCGTCACGGCCGTGAGCTGAGGAACGCCCACTCCCGAGATGATTCGTGTCGTGCAGATTGAACCCGGACCGATGCCGACCTTTACGGCGTCCGCTCCAGCTTCCACCAAATCCCGAGCACCCTGCTCCGTCGCAACGTTGCCCGCGATGACGTCGATTTCTTTCCACCGGGATTTCAGTTCGCGAACGGTTTCGATGACGTTCTTCGAATGTCCGTGAGCTGAATCGACGGTCATGACGTCCACACCCGCGTTCAGCAGGCTCTCAGCACGTTCATAATCGCCAACCCCGATCGCCGCCCCGACTCGAAGTCTGCCCCGTTCATCTTTCGATGCCTTCGGGTAGCGCAGATTCTTATCGATGTCTTTGATCGTGATTAATCCCTGTAATCGGTATTCTTCGTCAATCAGTAATAGTTTCTCCACCTTATTTTCCAGGAGAATCTTCTGAGCTGATACCAGATCTGTTTCTTCCGGTGCGGTGACGAGGTTTTCTTTCGTCATGACGTCTTCGATTCGCGTGTCTTCTCCCTCGAGAAACCGCAGGTCGCGACTGGTCAAAATGCCACGTAACGTGCCGTCTTCTTCGGTGATCGGAACTCCGCCGATGTTTCGCTCGTTCATGATCTGACGAGCTTCTCCGACGGTCGCACTGGGCCGAAGCGTCAGCGGATCCGCGATGACGCCGTTCTCGCTGCGTTTTACCCGGTCGACTTCCAGAGTCTGCTGCTCGATCGACATATTCTTATGAATGATGCCGATGCCACCTTCCTGAGCCAGAGCGATCGCCATATCGCTTTCCGTGACCGTGTCCATCGGGCTGCTGATGACCGGGACGCTGAGCGAAATGCGGCGAGTGAATTGCGTGCCAAGCTGGCAGTCGGACGGAAGGATTTCGCTGAAAGCGGGTTCCAGCAAAACGTCGTCAAAAGTGATACCTGGGCAGACGATGCGATCCTGCATGATCGAGTTCCTGTGAGCGAGACGCGTTTCGGAATCGAGCGGGTTTTCGGAGAACCGGTGATACGCCTTCGGCAGTAGCAAAGGTCGTGTCAGGTTTCGAAAACGCTGCCCGCGGGTGTGTAGAGTTGACCGGTAGAAAAATGACCAATGAGCAGACGCGGAGCGGCACTGAATTGGCCCGTCGCGTCAGATCATTGGTCATTTGGTGGGCAGGATAGCGTTTTTGAGCGAATTCGACAGGGAAACGAGCTGGGCAACTTCCAGTTCTTCCGCTCGAATTTCCGGCACGATGCCTTCCGCCGCGAAACATTCGTCGATCGTTGATTTCGGAGTCTGCTTGCGATACATCCCGCAAACCACGCTCCGCATATGCTTGCGGCGATGCTGAAAGACTCGGCGAACGAAGTCCTGATAAAAGACGCGGTCAACAATCTGCTCGCGTTTTTGAGGCAGAGGTGAAATCTTCACAACCGCCGAATCGACCTTGGGGCGAGGCCAGAAAATCGTCGGCGGCATCCGCTTGATGATTTTGACTTTCGCCTGAGCCTGTAGCCACGCCGCCAGCGATCCGTATTTCGAAACACCCGGCGAGGACGCCATCCGCTCGGCCAGCTCAAGCTGAATCGTGACGACGATCTTTTCCCACGGCAGGTCGGTCGCGACCAGATTCGAAATCAAAGGCGTCGCGATGTTGTACGGCAGGTTGGCAACCATCTTCAGCCGCCGACCGGGTTTCGCATCAAGCTGCTTCTGTACTTCCGCGATGACTTCGGGAGCGATCAGGTTCTTCGTCTTCAGAGCGTCCTGATTCATCAGCGTGATGTTGTCAAAGTTCGCCGTCTGAGCCTTCGCGAGCCCGTACATGTTCTCGTCATACTCGACCGAAACCACATGCCCGGCCGCGACGCCCATAAACGTCGTCATCCCGCCCGTACCGGATCCAACTTCCAGCACGACATCGTCCGCCGTCAACTCAGCCTCTTCGACGATGAACTCAATAATGTTGATATCGATCAGAAAGTTCTGACCAAGGTCCCCACGAGGATTGAACCCATGCTTATTAAACAGGTCCATCAAATGAGAACGGGTTTGTCGAACAGCTTCGCGCATGACTTTGGGTTTCAAAAGTTCTTGAAGTTTAAGGAACCACGAATAGACACTAATTAACACGAATGGCGAAGAGCCATGACGCCCAAAAATTCGTGTTTATTAGTGTCCATTCGTGGTTCAAGAGTCAGCATCACGATCGGCCAGCCATCAGCTTGTCGACGTACTTTCCGAGGATGTCAGTCTCGATGTTAACAATCTCGCCCTCGGTTCGAATCCCCAGCGTCGTGACTTCCAGCGTGTGAGGAATCAGCGCGACGCTGAATCGGTCTTCTTCGACGTTGACCACGGTCAGGCTGATTCCGTCGACCGTGACCGACCCCTTCGGCACCATCAGCCGCGCGAGTTCTGCCGGAACCTTGAACCACATCGTGACCCACTCGCCGTCCCTGTCGACACTCACGACTTCGCCGACGCCGTCAACGTGCCCCTGCACGAAGTGCCCGCCGAGTCGTCCACCAACCGGCAGCGAGCGTTCAAGATTTACCGGATGTCCGTCAGCCAGTCTGCCGAGGTTCGTCTTCGAAAGAGTTTCCGTTCCCGCCTGAAACGCAGCGTTGTCGCCAACGAGCTCAATCACCGTCAGGCAGCAACCGTTGATGCAAACGCTGTCGCCGATTCCGAGGCCGTCGCGAATCTCAGCCGGCACCGAAATATCCAGCCGCACGGCATCGCCTTCAGGCACGATCGCCGAAACTTTGCCCTGTCCTTCCACCAACCCCGTAAACATGTTGAGTCTCTTATTTGTCGTAGGTCAGGCTCTGCCTGACGGAATCCTGATTTACAGCCACGCAATCATTGGAGTGCTTAGGTCTTCGCGCGAGTCACGTCTGCACTTCGTCAGATAGAGCCTGACCTACGGAGCCGGAGACTGTTCCTGAGTCTTTGGTGTCATCACGCTTTGCCAGAGTGCTCGGCAGGGTGACGCGAAGGCGAAGTAGCAGAAGATCAACGGCACGGCCATTTCACGAACGCTGAAAACAACGGCCCCGGTAAAGACGATTTGAATAAGGTGGCCACGGCTTCGTTTTCCGCTGAACAGTTGATTGAAAACGTGTGAATAGCGAATCCGCGAAACCATCAGACAGGCAACGGCCAGCGTGATCAGCGGCAGAACTTCCAGCAGCGCGGGTTCCAGCCAGGCTGCCAGTCGTTGAGCAAATTCCGACACCTTAGCATTTGGCGCGGTCAGGTTTCCGAGCCCGTACATCGCAACGGGAAACGATGCAATGACACCCGCCGCCGCCGGAGATGGAAGTCCGCTGAAGACATCGTGCGAGTCTTCTTCGTCGGTTTCGACCGTGAACCTTGCAAGGCGAAGGATCGCACACGCCACGTACAGCCCGGCGATCACCCACATGATTCGAGGATGAATCATGCTCTGCAGCGAGAATTGTCGCATCAGGAATGCCGGAGCGACTCCGAACGTGACGACATCGCAAAGACTGTCGAGCTGTGCGCCAAACTCGCTGGACTGATTCGCCCACCGAGCGGCTCGACCGTCCAACGCGTCAAACAGCATGCCACCGAAGATGCACATCGACGCGAACAGCAGGTGGGAGTCGCCGGCCTGCACCTCTTCGATGCCCAGCCGAGCGGCATAGGTAATAGCCGCAAACCCGCACAACGCGTTGCCAAGTGTCAGCAGCGTGGGCAGGACAGCAAATGCTCGTTCACGTTTACTCATGGGAAGTCGCCAGTACGGGGTTGATTCAGCTCAGGCGTCGAATTTGATCGAGATATAACGCCGGACCTGCTCCCGAATTCCTGCGTTCTACGATCGTTTACCGCCCCACGCAACGGTCGCGATCGCCGGAGGCTCAATTCCGGACAAATCCTGACGATACATCCCGGATAGTCAGCCGCGTTTGAACCACGAGTCGCGGTGGTAGATTGGGCAATGCCCAGCCTACGACTCCTGCAGAATCGTCCATTCCACATTCGCGGCGGCGATCTGCCCGTCCAGCCACGTCTCGAACACGTCCTGACGAATGGCTTCCGACACGTTTTCGTCGAGTTGTCCGCTGATCAGTCGCTCAACAAGAATCAGGTGGAAACCGTTCTTTGTCTCGAACGGGCCGATGACCTGACCTTCAGACGTGGAAAACACGTGCGACTCGATCAGCGGCGACATCGACAGGCGATTGGAAAGGCCCAGCCGTCCGCCGTTCTGATTCGTCGTCGTGTCGGTCGAGTGTTGACGAACCAGCGACTCGAAGTCGGCATCGTCCTCGTCGACCTGAGACAGAAGCTCGTCCGCAACAGCCCGATCGCTGACCACGAGGTGTGAAATCGCGGCCTGATCATAAGCCCGGCGATGCTCGGCAAAGTGTAGGCGGACTGCGTCTTCCGTCGCGACGTCGTTGAGCAACTTCTCGTGAAACAATTTGCGTTCGAGATGAAGTTCCAACCGCTCAACCGACCAGCCTCGATCATTCAGCCAGTTGTGAGTATCGACCGCTCGTTCGAGTTTCTGGTCTCGCCGGAAGTCGTCAGCCGCAGCCTGCAACTCTCCATCGGAGACAGTCAGACCGCGTTTCGAAATCTCGCTTTGAATGATGAGATCACGAGCGACCTCGGCCAGCAGTTCAGTTTTCCCACTGAGCTGCAACGACCGAACGACTTCCGCCAGCGAAACATCCTCGCCCGCGATTTTCAAAGCCGTGATTTGATCGAGATTCGACATGGCTGGCACCGAGTCTCAAGTTTGTCATGCTGGCCAAGGCGGGCACGCAGTTATTCGTAGGGTGCGTCTTGACGCACCACCCGGTAGCAATCCCAAAAAACTGCCGCTCCGAGACGCCCCTACTCCGGAGCGAGAATCCCCAGCCCTCGAAGCTTCTCGGCACACTCAGAGCGTTCTCGGCTTCGTTTCAGAGGAGCCCATTTCTCGTCCTGAACTTCTAGGAACAGCGCTTCGTCGAACGGCGGAGCGATCCCGCGTTCGGCACCAACCGCCATCAGTCGCTGGATGACTCCCTGGTCAGGCTGAGTGAGGAACCGACCGTTGATGCGGTAGTCGCTGAACGCTTCCCAGACGCACGGGAACAGTGGCTGAACGATCTGCTCACCGATCGTGCGAGCAAATTCGCGAATCTCCAACTGAGCGTGCGAATCCATCCGCAGAGCCAAGAAGTGCAGCAGGTTGTGCAGGTCGACCTTCCAGTAGGCCTCGGTGTAGGTCGACAGCGGAAGGTCCTTGCGAGCCTGTTCACGAGCGACGCCTTTGTCGAGCCGTTCCTGATAAACGCGTCGAGACATCTCCTGCAGCTCTTTTTCGGAAGCCGTCATCTCGGCTCCGAGCGTGTCGTCCAACAGCCCGTCGCTGCCCTGCCGATTGGATTCCGCCTGAGTCCGCCATTCTCCCGGCGGAGTCGTCTGCATGGCGTCGATGGCGATCGAGTATCGTGTGCTGTACTCGTTGACGTTGGCCGTGCGGTGCCGAATCCACTGCCGCCAGCAGTCCATCGGGACTCGCACGAGCAGCTTGATCTCGGCCATTTCAAACGGCGTCGAATGCCGATGCCGCATCAAATAACGAATGAGCGTCCGGTCATCAGAAACCTTCCGAGTCCCTTCGCCATAACTCACCCGAGCGGCCTGCGTCACGGCCGCATCGTCGCCCATGACGTCTACCAGGCAGACAAACCCGTCGTCCAGCACCTGAAATTTCTTCCAGCGAAGCTCATCGACAAGAGCCACCCGCTCCTGCACCGCCTGCTGACTATCCGAGTTGCCACCGTCCATGCTCTGAGAATCGGTCATCGATAAATCCGTAAACCTGGCACATCGGCCGTTTTGAGTGAGGTGATCACTGAGAGGAGCTGAGGAAGAACGCCGCGAGGGCGGATTCTTGTCCCCTCGGTCGCTGACGTCCAGCGAGCGCCAATTCCACGGATGCCCCGAGCAAGGCCAGGGTATCGCCGACCAGCAAATGGCACCAACCCGGTTGGCTTACGGACTTTCAGCCACCGGTGCGTATCAGGCTCCCCGACGACACTCATGGCACATTGGTCGTGAGCATATCAATAAAACTTGATCATTCGCCGAATGACGTGTCCGAGAATCGTCTTCCAGGCAGCTTCGGTGGCGGTGTCCCATTGCTTGTCAAAACGACGGGCCGTTTCGAGCAACGCGGTGCGCCAGAGTTCGTATAGATGAGCTTTGATATTGAGATGATGCCGGTCATGAGACTCGGCTCTTTCAGTGATTTCCCTCAACCCCTCTGAGTCACCAGCCGTCGCAGCTGCGGCAAGTTTGAGAGACCTCAGCAGCATCTTATTTTGTTTTGCGAAGTCTGTATGAGCAAATTTACGCCTAACCTCAGGAGACGACGCAACGAATCGATCGTAGAAAGTCGGAATGAATTCGCTCGACTGCGTGCACCTCTCCAGGCTCTTCCGGAAGATCTCTTTAGGAGTTGTCTCGACCATCTGATTGCACCATGGTCTATCTGAATCAGGCCTGAAGAAAGCACAGCCGCCTGGTAAACATCGACAAACTTCAGGAGCGATCGTTAGCGCGCGGCGCTAAGTCGCCAGTAGCTGCTCACCGGGGAAAAGATGTCGCGCTGACGATTAAACGTCATTTGTCACGCGTGCGCATGCACCATTCGTCTGATACCTCAGCCAATGACTGGCCGCATCAGACGACGGGTTGCGAAATCGTCAATCAAGCTCAGCAAGAATTGCCGATGGAGCTTGTTCAGACTTCTGATGAAGTGTCGCAACGCACTTGCCAGCGGCCTGGCTGGCGGCGAGTGCGGCCAGTCGGTTGCCGCTTCGATCGACATGGACAATGTCATTGGGAACGTACGACCGGACGGCTAATTCCTGGTTGCGTTGAAAGATCGAAACCACATCGGCCACTTCGACATCGCGTTTTGTTGCGATCTTCTTCAGCGAGTCCTGGTACTCGACGCGCGGACTCCACTGACCGGCAGCCTGTGGTTGATCAGGCCACAGCACGAGCGTCATCGGAATGCTGCGAGCTTCGCAGAGATCACACATCCCTTCGATGTTGGCTTCAAACTGTTCGAGTGGAACCCTGGGAACCCAGCCATCATTGGGAATCACGTAGTTGAACGTTGTCGACTGAGCCCACTCTGATGCCGTTGGCTCGGCCTTCGGTCGAGCGAAGTGATCCACAACCTGAAGCAATCGACTCTGCATGAGCCTGCTGTGCACCGACGAATTGCCGAATCGACGAGCGTGCTGTTGATCGGTGCGATCTCCCCATCGCCAGAAGTCGTTGTTGGCGTAACTGGCGAAGACTATGTCGGGTTGGAGTCGATCGACTTCCTGACGCAGATGACGAAGCCCTTGGTGCGAGGTGTAGCCTGGGACGCCCGCATTGATCACCTGGAATTTCTGTTCGCCACGCGCATTCAAGTAGTCCTCGAGAAGCGCGGGCCAGGAGTCTTCCATTGTTGCCCCGATCCCAAACGTGCTGCTGTCGCCGAAACATGCGATGCGAATGGTGCCAGATGGTTTCTGCAGGTCGAATTCCGGACTGCGATAGCCCAGCGAATTTGACACTCGTCCCTGCCAAACGGTGTTTTCGGGATCGTCGATCTGCACTCCCGGCCGCAGCTTCCAGAACCGCTCGGAGTCGTATTCGAGCATCAGATCGGAGCGGTTTGTCCCCAGAAATAGGACAATCTCATTGATCTGACGAAATCTCGAATCACCGGATAGATCGTCGACCAGAACTCGCGTCGTCAGCTCTGCAGTCAGCATGAAGACACACAGAGTGAAGCTTGCGTACGCAAGCTTCCGTCGGATTGGGATGACTCGGGGCTGAGGAATTTCCGCCATGACCAGATCGCCTGTTTGGGGCCACAAATCGTCCGTCAGAAGTGGATCACGAATCTGACTCAGGCGTTTCTAATCTTGCCTCTGTTTTGGGGTCAACATCGAGATTTCTGTCAGCCTGAGAGATAACGTCTATCTACTGGACGAACTCGTTTCCAAACAGATTAAAAACTGCGTCGCGTGGCATTCGCTGGCGTCACTCAAATCGTGTGTGAAACTGGCTGATGGAGCGTGTTATGGGCTGACGCTGAAAGTTTGGACGACGTTATAAGGACGGCCACACAGTCGAAGGACTGACGGCGAGGGCCAAGTAATCCTGATCGAGCATCATTTCCCCTTTTCTCGCTTCAGTCCCCTACAATCAAAGAGAGCTTGTCAGGGGCATCCTGCATTCATCGCTTGATTTCTCACAATAACTGAACGACTTTTGGGCGGTCGAGCGTCGTCGCCTTGCCCCAAGGATACCTTCAATGTGGAAACGAACGAATCGGTTTTCGATGCAATATCGTCGAGTCACGCATCTGTTGAAAGTCGCGTTGCTGATCAGCGTCACCGCAACGGGCTTGTCCCAAATCGCCGACTCGGCGGTCGCGGGCGACACTCGCACGACATGGGAATACAAGGGCGGATACGGGCCAAGCTGGTTCGTTCATGAAGAGGGCAAGAAGTGGGTAATTTATCGTGGAGACGGTCAGACATTTCTTTACACCGAGGAGCAGCGGACAACAGAGCACATTGAGCTGCGTGGTCCGTACACGAAACTCCTCATTCGCCTGAGTGACGACCGTTTTGAAACGCGTCGATCCAAAGACCAGGCCTGGCGACGCTCGGCCGGCGGAGGGTGGGTCACCAGGGAGAATATTCCGAAACATATTCTGCAGGCTCCGACCGATTACCAGCTCCGACTTGTCTATTTCGTGCCAACAGATCGCGAGCCAGCTCTGCATTATGAAACGAAAATTCGGCTGATCATGTCAATGATGGCGGAGCTTCTGCACAACGATCTCCGGTCAAAGGGCTTCCGACCGAAGCCGCTCGACTTTGAAATGCGTAACGGCAAAATGCTCGTACATCTTGTTCGCGCGGAGAAGCCAGCGGCCTTTTACAGAAAGGATGCGTGGCCGGAAACGACGGTTCAGCTAAAACGAATTCAGGGAGAATTGCTTCAAAAGTTTGGCGACCCGAAGAGACACCTGACCGTCGTCTTCGCAGAGACTTATGGCGAGGAACCAGTTCCTGAAGCATGGAGTGGTCATATCGCGCTTGGTAGCGGCCAACCTCCAGATGGTGGCTTTGCGGTGTATTCAAGCTGGATTCTGAAGGACTTGTTTTCCGCGACGAATCGAGAGCAACAAGTCAAACTTTTTTTCGACGAAACTCCGGTTGCAGGACGCAAGGCATTTGGCAGCCGACAACCGAATTCTCCACGCTTTGAGTTTGTAGAGGATGGGTTTGGCGCCGAGATTCATGAACTCGGTCATGCGCTGGGATGTCCGCACGATTATCGCAGCCCGCGGAACATCATGGGCAGTGGATTTCGGCGACTGCGTCAGAACCTGGATCCACGCGTGCGGTCTAACAGCAGAATCGGGTTCTCGCCGGAAAACGCCCGAATGCTGATGTGCTCGCGCTATCTCGCGACCGATCTCACGCTCAGTGATTACGATCCGCCTCAGGTCACATTCGATATCGAAAGACGAGGGCGAGCACTGGTGGCCGTGATCAATGCAGAAGATCAAACTGGTCTGCGAGCCCTTCTGCTACGGACACTTAGCGGGAAGGTGCCGTCGGTGGAAAGGCGCTCCGTGGAACGAAACAGTCATTTGTTGAGCGTCTCTCGCCCGACCTGACAGCAGGCGGTACAGGTCTCCGTATGGAATTATTCGTTTCTGATGCTGGAGGGAACATTACGCGAGTCATCGTGTCGATGAAACAACCGTGACGCGACGGAAGGTCCGATCATCTGTGAAGCGTCCGTCTGGCACTGGACGTGCCCAGGCAATTCTTAAAATGTCTCAATGCTGAATGCACGGCAAGCGTGATGCAATATTTAAATGTTTGCGGAGAAACTGGCTTGGACCGATTCGGAGCACGGCCAATCGAGCAACTCCGAATGAGTTTCCGAAGTGATACGGTTCAATCTGCAATTTTCTTGCGAATCTGCCGGTTTCGGTAGACAAGCGGGGCCCTGAGATGCCTCAATGGGGCGTTCATACAGACGATTTTGGGGTTCCGCTTTGATTCTGGAGGCGACGTTTGAGCGATTCAGCGACGAAAACATCGATCTGGACAGAGGTTGCGGCGATGGCTGCGGACCTTGGGAACGGAGATCGGTCTGCGCTGACTCGGCTTTATGATGTCGCGGCGCCTCGATTATTGCGGTATGCCGAGACGCTGACTCGGAATCGAGCAGACGCTGAGGATGCCATGCAGTCGGCATTGGTCAAGGTCGCTCGGAAGCCGAAACAGCTCGCTAATGCGGACAAGCCGTGGGCTTATCTGGTCCGAGTGGTTCGGAACGAGGCTCTGAAAGTGATCGGTCGTCGGAAGCCGATTGCTTCGCTGGCCAGCCTGCTTCAGGCTTGGCGGCCGGTGGAGTGCCCGCTTGAGCAGCAGGAGTCTCGCGAGAAGGTTCAGCAGGCGGTTGCCAAGTTGCCAGCCGAACAGGCGGAAGTCGTCGTTCTGAAAATCTGGGAACAGTTCACGTTTGCCGAAATCGCCGAACTGATTCACGAGTCCCCCAACACCGCAGCCAGCCGTTACCGCTACGCTCTGGAAAAACTTTCGCGGCACCTGCAACCGCTGGTCGATTCCGCTCGGGCAGACATCGGTCAGCCGTCCGCCGTAAAGGAAAATACGACGAGCGAAGAAACTCAAAAGCCAGCAAAGTCAAAGTCCGGCCTCAGCAGCAAACAGGAGGTGCCTCGTGTCTGAAACCGAGCAACTGTTTGCCGCACTGGGAGCTGAAGTTCCTGACTTTGAGCCGACCGATTGGGAATTCGCAGCGGAAGAAGAATTGATCTACTTCTGCGACGACGCTCCCGATCCTCGTTCTGGGCTGCGGACCGAAATTCTGATCCAACTCGACCGGGTTGATCGCGGCCGGGAACTGGTCAGTCGCCTGACAGTGATGGCCTCGTTCATGCTGGCTGCCGTGCTGGTCGTCTTTGGGCCGAGCAACGACACGACTCAGGCCGAAGCTGTCGCTCAGGTCGAACCGGCAGGAATGTCGCGGTTTCCTTTGGGCTCTCCGACAAGCGGGCCAGCACTTCTTGTTGAAGCTAGCCGCGAAACGGATTCCTGGGCACTGGTCGAAGCCTACAGCGAAATCCGCGAGCAGCATCGCAACAAGCTGTCTCGCAAACTAAGCGTCGGCACAGTTCAGTAAACTGGTTTTGCTACCCTATTGCGAAGAAGCACAGTCAAGCGGCTCGACGTGCTTGCTGATTTCGTTGCAGGACGGCAGAGACGGCGGTTGAGACTCGCTCGATGGAGAGTTCTTCCATACAAGCGAGGTGTCGGGCCCCTCGGTTGGGGCAGCGTTTTCGGTAGCTGGCATGGCAGTCGACACACGACGATACCAGTTCATGAGCACATCCAAGAGGACCGGAAATCTGCGGACTCGTGCAGGTGAAGAGGCCGACGACAGGCGTGTCCAGGCTCGCCGCCAGGTGCAGCGGTCCCGCGTCGTTGGCGAGCAGACAATCGGCCTGCTGAAGAAAAGCGGCGAGGCGAATCTGCGAAGTTTTTCCGACGAGGTTCAGCACAGACTTCGAAGGAACGAACTTTTTCATCAGCGACACAAAGTGCTCGCCAGCAGCGGCTTCAGCGTCACCGCCCAGGACGGCAACTCCGGCTCCGTGAACGCGCATCGCCTTGCACGCGACGACGGCGAAGTTTTCTACCGGCCAACGCTTGGTCAACCAGTCGGCTCCGGGGTGAATCGCGAGCAATGGACGTCGTACCGTACGTGTCTGACCAATCGCCCAGTCCGTGGCTCGGCGGTCGATTGTGATTTCGCTGACTCGTCGGAGATGTCCAACGCCAAGTGATTCTGCAACCCGCCAGTATCGGACGAACTCGGGCACGAGCGGCCCGGAATCGTGGATCAAATCCGTGTAGGTGTAGCTCGAACCTTCGCACGCAGTTTCGAGTCCCAGCCGGATCGGCGCCCCCGTTGCCAGGCTCATCAAGCCGGTTCGTAACTGGCCGCGCAGATCGATTGTGATATCAAACTGCTGAGACTGCAGATTGCGAAGAAGCGGCCGCCAGTGATGAACCATCTCCCGGCGTTTGTACGGAACGACTCGCGCGACGCGAGGATGATTTTCCAGCAGGCCGGAGTTTTCTTCACTGACGATCGCCGTCAGTGTCGCCGTGGAAAATCGCTCCGACAGAGCGGGAAACAGCGGTAGGCTCCGGACCACTCCGCTCAACGAATTCGGCAGGATGATGCCGATCCGCTCGTGCGAAATCTGGTTGAGTCGTGCCGCCAGGTTCGACATCCGTTTCCGCCTGCCAGTCCGTCGGTGGCCGAGGTCTTCCGAATGAAAATTCCGCACATCGAGCAAGCGTTGCTCGGCGGGGCCGGACTGTATTCCTGATCTCAATTTTGCGGCAAGATCGACAGCATCGTGGCAGACTGGGCAAACCTGGCATAAGCCCCTGCAGAAGTCGTCGCTTATTCACGTACCGGTCGGTCAGTGAGGTCGACCTGGATCGTGACTTTTCGGCCGCCTCGCCAGACGACGACTTCGGCCATGTTGCCAGTGTCCGAAAGGCTGACTTTGTTAATCAGATGGCTTTCGTCGAGCACTTCCGTCCCATTGAATTCGAGGATGATGTCGTTGTAGCGGAGGTCCGCCTTTGCTGCGGGGGTGTTCGGGTAGACTTCCAGAATTCTCGCTCCACGGACTCGGTAAAGCAAAAGCTCCACAGCGGCTTCGTAGTCGAATTCTGAATCCAGCTTCACGCCAAGATACGCTCTTTTGACAGAGCCATATTCCAGCAGGTGGTCAACGACTCGCTGAACCAGGTTGCTCGGAATACTGAAACCAATGCCTTCGTTGCCGCCGTGCGTCGACGCGATGGCCGTGTTGATACCGATCAGTTTTCCCTGCAAATCGATCAACGGACCGCCGCTGTTACCTGGGTTGATCGCGGCGTCGGTCTGGATGAAATCTTGATTCAGAACTCCCGATCGATTGCCGATGCCCAGTGAACTTCGCCCGCGAGCACTGACTATTCCCATTGTCACAGACTGGCTGAGACCGAATGGACTGCCGCAGGCAAGCACAATGTTTCCAATGTTAAGCTCGTCCGAATTGCCCCAGCGAAGCGGTTCCAGATTTCTTGCTTCAACTTCCATAACGGCGATGTCGCTGTATGGGTCGTTCCAGACTTTCCGAGGATTGATGACTCGGCCGTCCGGCAGATGAATGGCGATCGAGTCGAGATTCGGCAACGCATCGTTAATCACGTGCCGGTTGGTGACGATGTATTGGCCAGGCCGTTTGCGACTGGTCATGACCACGCCGGAGCCAGTTTCTTCGACTCGGCCGCGCCCCGCTACTTTGCGGAAGCTGTTGATGTGAACAACGCTCGGCATCACCACGCGGGCGATCTTCGACAGCACTTTGCTCGTGTCTGACAGCGATGATCCGCCCGCGTCGAGTTCGCGGTAAAGCTCTTCAGTTTCGCCAGCGGTTAGCGATTCGGCCTGGACGGTGGCAGCAGGGCCGTGCATGTTGAGGCCGGCGCCCAAGCCGAAGCCCAGAGCGATGCCGAAGCAGCACAACAGTGTCGAGCGAGTCATTTTCATCCTGCAGCTCCGTTCGTAGGCAGGCCCGGTTGCTGGCTGTCGTTGAGCCGTTATCAGCGATCAAATTTCAGATCGTCGAGCGTGATTTCCCGCTCGCTGAATCTGTTTTCGTAGTCACACGCTTTGTCCCAGTCGACTTCGTCGGTCTCGTCCGTGCCAAGCTCTTCCTGAGAACGCTGGCACTCAACACACATCACCGAGTACGGCAATGCTTTGAGACGAGCGATAGGAATCGGACCTTCACAGCCTTCGCACGTGCCATACCGCCCTTCGCGGATCATCACGATTGCCCGCTGAATGAAGAACAATTCGCGAGTCTCGATCGACGCGAGTTGAGAGTTCAGCTCGTTGACCGCTCCGTTATTCGCGGCGTCACCCAGGTCACCGACGTTTCGTCGCGATGCGTCACTGGTTTCGCTGTCGGAATCATCCGAAAGCTTCTTTCGCAGTTCGTTGCAGCGAGCAACGAGACGCTCATGAAGACGAAGGAGTGCATCTGATCGAGACATTTCGGCCGTCCTGGAATGTCGACTCAAAGGTGGATCACAAACTTCCGCTGTCTGAACAGGCCCGTAGACAGATACGCCGCCGGAGCCTGAACCCTGCGCGGATCGAACGGGCAAACATACAACAGTCCGGCGATCCCCCTGACGATTCCGCAGGGTTTCTGTCAGCAATCAGGTCGACGTGGTTTGCCCGAACCGCAGGAGCCGCAGAATCGGTTCGCCGGGAACCACCGAACGCATCGCGAAACCGGCAGAAGGACTGCACTCCGCGAGACCGCTTTTCAACGGAATTTCGACAGAATCACGGAAATCGTCGAAATCGTCATGTGCTTTTCGTCGGCTTCCGCACTAGATATAGTGAACCCCGTCCTGTCGAACATGAATTTGCTCGAAACTACTGCCTCGTCAGGAGTTGAGTCATCTGGGTGGGCTGCTCGCAGGATCGGAATGATCGTCTGCCGAGTGGTCTCGGCCACAAAACTCAGAGTCCCGCCTCGTTTATCCCACCTCGCTGTTTTATTTCCGGCTGCCCAGTTTACTTCGAGTGCTCACTGGCTGTTACCAGGAGTCGACGGTCTGACTCCAACTGTCGGGCCCATCGACAGGTTCAGCTCGCGGCACACTTTCCGAAAGCGATCTCACAATGACTCCACGCCGGAACGCAGCTTTCCTGGCATCGCCGTTGTCGGCATTGACCGTTGCGCCGATGCTCGCGTCGGCGGCTCTGATGATCTTCGCTGGTGGCTGTACCGAAGCCCCCGAAATCACCAGACGGTTCGTCCCCAAACCATCGACGGCCTCAAGCGATGCTCCGGCCGTGCCAACGGCATCCGAACGGCCAGCAGCTCCGAAGTCGACTGAAAAGGTCGACGGCAGAATGCTGGCCGCGATCGTTCCGGCCGGCGGACAAGGCTGGTTCTTCAAGATCTCAGATGTCGACGCAGCGGTTGTCGGCCAGGTCAAGAACTTTGAGACGTTGCTCAAGACGTTGAAAATCGAAGGTGGCAAGCCGGTCTGGAAAGCTCCGGAAGGATGGACAGAACAAGGTAAGTCCGGGATGCGTGCCGAGACATTTGCAATTGGTTCCGGAGACTCAAAGACCGAGTGCTCCGTCATCGCGTTGCCGAACGACGATCCAGCTTCGGACGAATACATCCTGCCGAACGTAAATCGTTGGCGAGGTCAGCTTAGCCTGGGAAAACAATCGATCGACGAGATGAAGGCGTCCGACGATTTCCACCAGTTCGATCTGGAAGACGGCACAACAATCACCTGGGTAAACCTGGCGGGAAAAGTACCGGCACGTCCGGGAAGCGGATCAGCCAGCCCGAGTCGACCGGCCACTGCGGGAGCTTCATCCGCAGCCGGTCCATCGCTGCCGCCCGGGCATCCGCCAACTGGCGGAGCAACCGCGTCTAAGCCAACCGCTGGTGGCAAGAGCTCGCCAACGTCTATCCCGGAAATGACCTTCGAAGTACCCGACGGCTGGGTCTCTGGAAGTCTGAAGCCCTTCCGAAAAATTTCGTGGACCGTCGACAACGACGGAAAGACCGCGGAGTTTTACATCTCGGCCCTGGGTGCTGCCGGATCGGACGTTGCTCAAAACGTTAATCGCTGGCGAGGTCAGGCCGGGTTGAAGAGTCTCAAAGAGAATGAATTGTCGAACGAAGTTAAAGACATTTTGATCGGTGGTGAGAAGGGAAGTCTCATTGAAATTTCAGGCGAGAAGCAATCGATCATCGGCGCGATCGTTGTCAAAGGCGACACCGGCTGGTTCTTCAAACTGGTCGGCGACCCGGACACCGTTTCACGTGAAAAAGACAACGTTCGAGCGTTCCTGAATTCAGTGAAGTTCCGCTAGGAAATTCGTCATCGTACGAATGACGAGTCGCAGGGTACGTCGCGACGCATCTCACTCGGGGGGCACTGGTTGCTCGCAACCAGTGTCGCGCAGCGACAAGAAGAATCGAAAGTAAATTTAGCAGACCTCTTGCGGCTGGGTGGCTGACTCACTGCCAACCGAATTACATACTTTAAAGCTAACTTACATCCTCACCGCTGCTTCGGCAGCCGGAGAAAATCATGTCCAGCCAGGCCACTCCTGACGAGACGTTTTCTGCTGACAACGCCAAAGACCTTTCGTTCGGAGACGACATCAGAAAGGCTTTAAAGCCGCTGGCATCGCTCAAACTGACGGTCACTCTGTTCGGGTTTTCGATCTTCCTGATCCTGGCCGGAACTCTGGCTCAGGTCGAACTCGATATCTGGGACGTTGTCAGCGACTACTTCCGTTGCTGGTTTGCGTGGGTGCCAGTTCGAGTTTTCCATCCGTTGTTTGCACCGTACCTCGACTTGAGCGAGATCAGCACAGGCATCGGCATGTGGTTTCCGGGCGGGTATCTGATTGGCACGCTGATGGCGATGAATCTTGTGTCAGCTCACTCGCTGAAGTTCAAGATCCAGGCGAAAGGCCCTCGACTCACTGGCGGGCTGGTCGTTACCGCGATCGGTGGCGTCGCGACGTGGCTGGTCATCCAAAGTGGCCACAGCAACAACTCAGTTCAGTCGGCGACGATCGGCTGGGACACGCTGTGGCGCCTGCTGCAGTTTCTGGTTCTCAGTCTGCTGCTGGTAACGAAGTGGGGGATTTACAGTAAGTGGAGCGAAAACCGGACGGAATCTCGCAGTCTGTGCGGAGTCTACGTCGGGTTGATCATCGCTGGTTACTTCCTGTTCAACCCGCGCGAAGCACTGATTGACGATTCCGGCATGCGGATTCTCTGGCAGCTTGTCAAAGGTTGCGGAGCGTCGGTCATCCTTCTGGCTGGCTGCATGATGCTGTTTAAGAAGCGAGCGGGGGTCGTTCTGCTCCACGCAGGCGTTGGCCTGATGATGCTGAATGAAGTCGTTGTCGACACGTCTCACGTCGAAACTCAAATGAGGATTAACGAAGGCGAGTCCGTCAACTACTCGGACGACATTCGCGAATTCGAACTGGCTTTCGTCAATCGAGCACGCGAGGACCAGAACGAAGAAATCATCATCCCCAAATCGTTCATCGTCGACGCTGGCGACGCAGACACTCCGCAGGAAGCAAGAACGCTCACTGACGAAGACATGCCATTCGACGTTGAAATCGTTCGGTTCATGCAGAACTCGAACCCTGTCGAACGTCGGCAACTACAGATCGAAATTGCATCGACGCTGGGCGTGCCGCCGTTCCAGGTTAACACTGCCGACAATCTGACTGACCTGAGTGACGATGCTTCGAAGATCGAAGAAGTCTACGAGGATGTCGAGGCCATCACCGGCGGTTCGTTGCCGGCCGACGTTCGAAAGAAGCTGCTTTCGATCAACGACATCCTCGACTACGTCTTTGAAGAGTGGAACCCGGCGACAAGCGGCCCAGGCGAAACAATGGTTGCCTCGGAAGTCCGTGCCGGAGCGGGAACCGATTCGGGCGGAGCTGTTGACTTGACCGCCGCTTACGTCCGAGTGACCGAAAAGGAAACCGGCAAAGAGCTGGGCACATTCCTGACGGGCGTCTTTTTCGAACTGGTTAAACGATCTGCATGGACTCCGAATCAGGTCGAAATCGCCGGTCAAACCTGGGATGTTTACCTTCGTTTCAAACGCTACTACAAGCCGTACACAGTCGAATTGAAAGACGTCAGCAAGACAGACTACGTCGGCACGAATACGCCTCGCGATTATCGATCCATCGTTCAAGTGTCAGACCCCGCAGCGAACGAAGACTTCGAGCAGCACATCTGGATGAACAACCCGCTGCGTTACGCTGGCGAAACTTTTTACCAGAGCAACTACGGCCCGCCGGACTCCGTAACCGGCAAGGAATCAACAACGCTGGCCGTGGTATCAAACACCGGCTGGCTGATCCCGTATGTCTCGTGCATGATCGTCGCGACAGGCATGCTGGCGCACTTCTGGATCGTGATGATGCGGTTCCTGCGTCGTCGGGATTCGGCAAAAGTCCAGCTCAGTGGCAAGCAGAACGTTACCGGCCTTTCCGCCGATTCGTTGCCTGAACCATTTGTGGTAAAACTGATTCCCTGGCTCATCATGCTTCTGTGCGCCGGCTGGCTTGTCAGTAAGTCTCGAATGCCGAGTTATGAATCGACCGAAGCCAACCTTCACGAGTTTGGCAAACTGCCGTTGGTTTACGAAGGACGCGTGAAACCGTTCGACACGCTGGCTCGAAACAGCCTGCGAATTCTTTCCAACCGGGAAACGTTCAAAGACAAGAATGGCGATACGCAACCTGCCATTCGCTGGCTGCTTGACGTGATCGCGAATCCTGCGGCCGCGCGCGAGCACCGCGTCTTCAGAATCGACCATCCGCAGCTACTACAGAAGCTGGAGCTGGAGCGGCGTAAGAAGCATCTCTATTCGCTCGACGATTTCTTCGAAAAGATCCCTGTTCTTGTCGAGACCGCAAACGATGCTCGTAAGAAAGACAGCAAAGAACGAACTGCCGACGAACGAAAGTTTGTCGAACTTCAGAGCAAACTCGGACAGTTCGATCTACTCGTCACAACGTTCCAGCCGCCGGATATTCAGATCGAGGAACTTGATCAGAATGAAGTACGTCGGCAGGTTCAAATGGCGATGCGAGTCCTGCAGCAGATCGATGAGCGGCAGCCGCCGTTGGCTGTCCCACCGATTGAGGGAGAAGGCGAACGCGACTTTACAGCCAGTGAAGAATGGGAAACATTCGCCAGAGGTTGGACCAAGTCGTACTTCAGTGTGAATCTGCTCGGAGCGGAGACAAGCCAGCCGGTCCAGTTTCTGACCGAAATCATGGTCGCTCACGCCAACGACAAGGCCGACGACTTCAATGAGAAGGTCGAAGACTACCATCGCTGGCTGTCGAAGAATCAGCCAAAAGAACTCGACGCTGATCGCGTCAGTTTTGAAACATTCTTCAACAACTTCGCACCGTTCTACTATTCGGCATTCAGCTACCTGTTTGCATTCGTGTTTGCGGTTGCGGCTTTGCTGTCCTGGTCAAAACCTCTGAACCGTGCAGCGTTCCTGGTGATCCTTGCGACGTTCCTTGTTCACACTTTTGCACTCGTGGCGCGGATTTATATTTCTGGCCGCCCACCGGTGACAAATCTTTACTCATCAGCTGTGTTTATTGGCTGGGGCTGCGTTGTTCTCGGCATGATTTTCGAATCAATCTACCGGCTGGGCATCGGAAATATCATCGGTGCAGCTCTGGGAGCGATCACGTTAGGCATCTCGCATCTGCTGGCTGGTGACGGTGACACTTTCAAAGTTCTGCAGGCTGTGCTGGATACTCAGTTCTGGCTGGCGACCCACGTGGTGTGCATCACGCTTGGATACTCGACCACTTTTCTTGCGGGAGCATTGGGCCTTTACTACGTCCTTGCAGGTTTGGTGACGACGAATGTCACGTCCCGAACAAGCAAAGACCTGTCGCGCATGATCTACGGAACGGTCTGCTTCGGGATTTTCTTCAGCTTCGTCGGAACGGTTCTCGGTGGCCTTTGGGCAGACGATTCATGGGGCCGCTTCTGGGGCTGGGACCCGAAAGAGAACGGCGCATTGTTGATCGTTCTTTGGAACGCCATCCTGCTGCACGCTCACTGGGATAAGATGGTCGGCCCTCGCGGACTGGCCGTACTGGCAGTCGGCGGAAACATCATCACGAGTTGGTCATGGTTCGGCGTCAACGAACTCAGCGTCGGGCTTCACGCTTATGGATTCACCGAAGGCGTCTGGGCAACTCTGTGGCTCTTTTGGGTCAGTCAGGCCGTTGTGATGGGCGTCGGCCTGCTACCAACAGAGTTATGGCGAAGCGAACTTGTTGCCTCGACAACTGATGACGCAGGGATCACAGAGCCGTCAACCGAAGAGGCGGATGTGTAAAGCGCCGAAACAAGGGCTGACATCTGCGATAATGCAGGGTGCGTATTGATGTACCAATGAGCGGCGAAAAAATAACAGTGCGTCAAGACGCACCCTATACAGTGAAAACCCAAAACAAGAAGCCGCGATCAGGATGACCCTGATCGCGGCTTTGGTTTTTAAGGCCTGCTAGTTCGATTAATTATTCGAACTTCGTCAGCACCTTGCGTGTTTTGACTGGATACCAGTCGCTGATCTTTTCTGCCAGGCGAGCGACGACCTTTGGATTGCTCCCGGCCAGGTTTTTCTCTTCGGCCGGATCGGCGAGCAGGTCAAATAACTGCGGTCGCTTTTCCGTTCGAGGATGTGTCGACTGATAACGGTTGACCTCGCCATCGTAAGTCAGCAGCAACTTCCAACGTCCCTGGATGCACCATCGGAAGAGCAGCGAAGCTTCCGGGTCTTTAATGTCGGCGATGTCGTGAGCAAAGCTCTCGCCGAAGATTGCGTCGCGGACAATTTCGGTTTTGCCCGTCATGTCCGGTAGAAGATTCAATCCGGGCAGGTCTTTGGGAATGTCTGCACCGCCAGCGGCAAGCATGGTTGGCACAAGATCGATGCTGCTGACAAGTTCTTCGCGAGTGCCGGGTTCAAGGTGCCCGGGCCACGAGAACATGATTGGCGTTCGGATGCCGCCTTCGTACGGAGTCTGCTTCGAACGCGGTGCATAGCCGTTCTTTTCGGGGTTCTGAATCCAGCCGTTGTCAGTCACGTAAACAATCAGCGTGTTGTCACGAACGCCTTTCTTCTCCAGATGATCGACGAGCTGACCGCACGTTTCATCGAACCAGTCACACATTGCGTAGTACTTGGCGATGGTGAGTGGCCGGCCGTCTTTTCTGTACTTGTCGAGAATCCGCTTCGGTGGAGTGTGCGGCGTGTGAGGCAGAAACGGGGCATACCACATAAAAAATGGCTTGTCCTGCTTGACCGCGTCGTCGATGAACGACGTGACAGGCTCCATGCCGGTGCGGCCGATCTTCAAGCCGTCATCGCCGTGCCGGCCGCCTGGTTGCGGAAATCCTCGCGTCATTCCGTGAGTGAAGCCGCCCCGCGTAAAGTTGCCTTCCCACCACTTGCCGCTCTGATGGCTGAGGTAGCCTCTCTTGCCAAGTAGTTCCGGAACGGTGTCAAAGCGATCGATGTTAGCGATCAGTGCAGCTCGACGCTGGTTGTAAAGTTCAGAACCTCGCTCGGCGTATTTGGGAGAAGGATCGTTGCCGGTGACCCCATGAGTGCTCGCGTAGTGCCCGGTGATCAGCGTCATCAGCGACGGTCGACAAAGAGCGGTCGGTACATAACCGCGAGGGAAGACAACGCTCTCTTTTGCCAACGCATCCAGATGCGGTGTCTGAATATCGTGATGCCCCATGAAGCTGTAGTCAGTCCACGACTGATCGTCGGAAAGGATCAGCACGATGTTCGGTGAATCAGCGGCCGAGGCACGGGAAGCAACGGTCATCGCGACGAGAGTCAGGACAGAAAGAGTGAGTCGTCTCATGTGGGGAAGGCTCCGGAACGGTATCTGAAGAAGTAAGTGTGAGCTGAAATCGTAGCGGCTGACACAACGAGGTTCACGTTTCCAACCCTGGACACGGATTCATCGTCGCGCGGACGTTTCCTGTTGGACGCGTAGTTTCAGTCGAGCAACTTTTTCCTAGCGGATGGAGTTACAATTTCCGAACATAAACGTTCGCAAAGTCGATTGGGCCGTCCGGTGCGATCCGTAGCGATCCCTTTTTTGTGGCGTCATCAAGCTTTCGATCAGTGATTGCGGGATTGCCGTTGACGGACAAGTTCAGGACGTTGCCGATCAAGGTGCCTTCGAAACGGTCCCAGCCTCTACCACCGAGATGCTTCTTCAGCGCCGGATCGTTCGGATCGATTTTGATAATGGTTCCTTTGGAATCTCGCAGGGCGATCTGCGCGACGCCCGATTTCTCTGTTCGTCGAATGTCGAACACGAAGCCGAAGTCTTCAAACTTGTCCACGGTCTCGATTGCCGACTCTCCGAACTTCGCTTTGCCATCGTAGGAAAACACCCAGTCTTTAGACTTCCAGTTGCCGGTAGCCTTTTCTCCAATATGCCAGCCAGAAAAATCGACGCCGTTATAAAGGCACCGGTAGTCGCGATTCGCGATAGCAACGTGTTCGGCTGCGATCGGAGTATCAGGCAGCTCTTTGATCTTCACGTTTCGGTAGTGAACGATGCCGCCTTCTGATTCCAGGCAGATGTAACCTTTGCGAGGGCTGCAGTCTTTTCCCTCCGTGACGACCTTACCGTTGACGGCGAGCGAGATGTTTCCGTCCTGGCAGGTGATGCGGTAATGGTTCCAGCCGGGGCTTGGGCGAGAACGTTCTTCGGTGGGAAATGCACGGCTGCCGCCTCGGCCGTTGATCGGCGTCATCTTTGCACCGTGGATTGGAAAGATGTCGCCGTGCGTGGTGTGACCGCGAGTGTTCCCGTACGCATTTTCCAGAACCTGAACTTCGATACCCCGATGAAACGGGACTCCGCGAGCCGTGATGTCGTCGGCCCAGACGAAAACTCCAGCGTTGCCGCGAGGCACCATGTGTCGCCATTCGAGTTCCATCACAAAGTTCTGGTACATGCGGGCGGTGCGAAGTTCGCCGATCGGTTTTCCCGAGCAGATCAGCATCCCGTCCTGCATCTTCCAAGTGGACGGAGCCGTGTTGACGGCTACCCAACCCGATAAGTCTTTACCGTTGAATGCTGGTTTAAATCCTTCTTCCGCCGCATCTTCGGCGGTGCATTGGCGAAGCGGCAGGTTTGAAAACTCAGACGCCACCATGACAAAAGACAGTGTGGCGAACAGGAAAACTGTGGAGTGGGATCGGCGAGGCATGGCGAGGTCTCAACTGAGGGGTTTGTAACCGGGTGAGAGCCCTTCACGTTAATCCTGCGCTCGTCGACTTGCCACCAGTCGAGCTTCGGCCGGGGTGGATTCATCCAGGAATTGACAGAGCCAGCTTGTCGATCAAACGCGTAACTTCAGTAGCCAGCCGGTCAATACGCCCTGCGAATTCAGCATCGGCAGGTTCTGGCAACGTCGCAGCCGCAGCTACGATTTCGCGGTGATACCAAATCACGTCTTCGGGGCTCGCATTGAAACGGCCCCAAAGTTCGTCGCCGCGTTCGAGGTCAAAGATCATCGAGCCAAGGTTGTGGAGTTTGTCGGCCAGCACGATCGCGCGAGCTGACGGCGATGCTTTACCCACAACAGCGATGTGATTTTCTTTGCGAACTCGCCAGGGAATCTTTTCGCCGGACGCGTCGAATTTATTTTCGCTGCACTCAAGAACAAGTTTGACGACAGCTTCGGGAAACTCGGCGGTCAGCGATTCGACCGTACAATCAGTATCTTCGACGGTGTCGTGCAGCGCTGCTGCGGCGAATAGTTCATCGTCCTCGAAGCCGCAACAGGCGAGGACCAACGCAACGCTGGCCGGATGCTGAAAGTAAGGCAGGCCTGACGCTTTTCGAGTTTGCGTTCGGTGAGCGTCCGCGGCAACTCGGAATGCTTTTTCGACGAGTGGCGAGTAGAGCGAATTGTCCATCCTTGAACCCGCATTCTGAGAGGTGGAATCGGTCACTGAATCGGTGAAGTCTCGTGTCGGAACTCGTTGAACTGCATGTATTCCCAATGGCGATACAGAGCCGATTTTTTCAGCAGCACATCGTGTGTCCCGACCACTTCGACTTTGCCCCGGTTAAGCAAAACGATTCGATCGGCATTGCGCAGGGTTGAGATGCGTGATGGCTGGATGATGGTCGTACGACCGGTTGCTGCTCGACGAAGGGCGTCTTCGAGGTGAGCCTTTTCGTCATCAGTCATCTCCAACGATGGTTCTTCAATGATCAACAGCGCCGGGTCACGCAACATCGCTCGGGCGAGAGCAAGTAGAAAGCCCTGCACTCCTCCAAGCTGGTCGCCGTGTTCACCAATCGTCGTTTCGTACCCCTGCGGAAACTTCTGAATGAAGTTGTGAGCGTGAACCATTTTCGCCGCTTCAGTCGCCTGACTAAGCGAGTATCGCGAATCTCCGCCAGTGATGTTTTCGAGAATCGTTCCGGTGTACCACGGCTCGCCGCCACCCACCAGTAACGTTTCCGCACGGAGCGACTCCAGCGTCGCCCAGTTAATGTCTTCACCGTCGACGAGGACTCGGCCAGAGTGAGGCTCGATGAATCGCGGCAACAGAGAAATCAAAACACGTGCTTCGAGTGGTTCAAAAGCGACAACCGCCGTTGTGCCTGAAGCTGGAATCTTGAGCGACATCTTGTCGAGGATGTTGCGTTTTCCCTGACGGTAAACAACCTCTTCCATCTCGATCATCTTTTCGAGCGGTTGCAGAAACTTTGCGCCGACAGCCTGTCCGACTTCAGGGATGGTGTTGAGGTATCGGTAGATTCTTTCGGCAGCCTGCCCCGCCTCACTACGCAGTCGCCGGAGATTGGCCAGCGATTCGATAGGCTTCAGTCCAAAGGCAAAGCAAGACAGAAGCAGCAGACCTTCGGCAAGCGTGAGATGCTCCGGTGAATCCGGCAGTCCCTGCATTCTTGCACCCAGCAAAAACAGCACGAGAGAAAAACAGGTCAGACCGAGCATTCTTGAGAGCCAGAACGCGCGGCGTTCGCGCCGTTCGATTTCCTGTAGACGGCCCTGATAGCGATCCAGGTGTTTCTCGAATCGTTGATCTTCGTTGGCCTCTAACTGGTAACCGCGAATCAGACGACTCTTGCGAATCCCTTCGCCAAGAAGTTTGAGGTCGGTCTTGGCGCGATCGCGATTCAATGTCTGCTCGCGATCAAGGTAGCGGCGTTCTCGACGGATCAGATACCAGCAGGCAAGCAATGGCAACATGCACTCGATGGTCAACATCCAGTTGAGTGTCGTCGCGAGCGTCATCAGAACAACCAGCCGCATCGGGCTTCGAAAAATGGTTCGAATCCATTTCTCAATACCGGAGCGGACGGTTTCAACTTCCGTAGTAAACAGCTCAAGAACTTCGTCGGTGCGAGCGTCGACGAGATCACTGGTGCCCATCCGAATTGAATGGCGGTGCAAAGACTGGCGAAGTTGCCCCGCCGTGTGACCAGCGGCGCGCGAAGCCATCGTCACCATCTGAGTCATGGCGGTGCTATGGAGAAAACCCATTGCCAGGCCGACCGCGAGTAGCCAAGTCAACGCAGAGCCGGTTGTCTGGAGGCGAGGAAATTTCTGGCAGGACCAGGCCAGAAGTTGCCCCCAGGATCGGTGACGCAGTTCCCACGCGACAGCTTTGAGGCCAAGTCCCGTCAGTGCTCGTGGAGTCGGGGACGCATCGACAGCATTTTCGTCTTTGGGGCCGCTGTCAAAGAGTTGCTCGTACTCGGCAACGTTGTGCGACTCGATCGTGACAACGCCACGAGAATTCAGCAGGGCAACAATCAGAAAGGTGCAAACCAGGACGGCCGAAAAGGCGGCCATCCCGACGACGCACCAGATGAGCGCCCAAAGTGAGTACCCGCGAAACAGGTGCCGTATCGGAAAGACCCGCCGCAGCAGATCTAAGTACTGCTTCGACACGATGCGACCGCTTTCCGCACTGAATCCCGCAGCTCTTGCCTCTCCTCCAGATCGTTTAACAGCCCGGCGTCAGGCAGCAGTTTCGCTGTCATCAGACGTGGTCAATTACCGAAGAACTTCGATCGCTGAAATCTCAGCGAAAGAGTCCTTCGTGAATTTACCACCAACCAGGCAACGAGCAGAGATTCTGCTCAGGCAAGATCCCGGTCTTCAAAAAGGATGAATGAAAGAAGAATTGCGGCTCCGCCGTAGACAATTGAGTAAGCCAGAGCGGCCAATAGATAGCTGGGTGGAATGAATTGCCCGGTCGCGACAGCGGCGGACATATTGAAGTAGTCGAGGTTCGGAAGGACCGTCGCGATAAGCCTCGCCATAAAGTCGACGATTTCGATTTTGATCGCTCCCGACTGGACGAGCATCGGCGTGATGTGTCCGATCACGAAGATTGCCAATGACGTGACAATATTCACAACCATCGGCATGCGAGTTGAAATGGCAACGCTGACGGCAGTCAGAACAGCAATTTCAAGGAAGATCAAAGCAAATCCCGGCAGCACTTGCAGCACGGACATTGCACGTTCGGCGTTCGGCATGAACGTGCCTTCCTGGAGCATCCCAGGAACTTCGCCACCGGATTCTCGTGCGTCGTAACCAACCTTATAGAAGATGAATGCGGAAAAAATGATCATCAGCGGCACGATAAGCATCATGACGCCCTGAAGAATTCCGACGTACTTTCCGACAACAAACTGCCGACGAGTGATCGGCTTGGAAAGCAGCGTCATCGCCGTCTTTCCTTCGATTTCGCTGGCAATGCTTGTGCTCGACGTCCAGATTGCGAGAAGCAGGCCACTGATCAGAATTGTGGCCAGACCGCAGTCCTTCAACATCTTGATGTCTTCTCCCAGCGAGAAGAACGGCAGGAACGTGTTGACGACGATCAACAGAATTCCGATGACAAGCATCAGCAGGAACAGCGGTTGTCGAACCGCTTCTTTGGTCGTCGCTCGTGCGATCACGCCGGTACGGGAGCCATAGCTCACACCCAGCAATGCGGCAAAAACAGCGACAACCACTCCGCCGGTCGCCCACCACTGCCACGCCGGAAAGCCTCCGAGCGTTCCTTCAGCAGCTAGAAGTCCAAATGAAGCAAACGAGTAGCTCATAGTTGTTTAAACCCTGTTTCGATGCACGAACGCTGTCGCGCCAAAATCAGTCATTCACAAACTGCGGACGGAAAAAAGTCCGCAAAACAAGAAATACGACACCGCGAAATCCGCAGCTCGGCCCACTTTATACCGACAGGTGGCCGAGCAAAAGCATGGAATCCCACCGATTGCCAAGGTCCCGTGGTGACCATCGGGCGGAACCGATAGATTCTGTCCAGCTCAACCATTTCACGAATTCAGAGCCCCTGCGTCCGCACTAATCGATACAAGCGGCGCACGGGCACCGTCGACGTGACCACGACGAATCCCCACCCAATTGACGCGGACTACGACAATGACCACGGCTGTGATTGGTGCTTCCGGGCAACTTGGAACAGATCTCCCGAAATTTCTTCGCGGAGACGTCGTCCCAATCCGCCACTCCGACATGGAGCTGACAAATTCGGACAGTATCGGCTCATATCTGGATCGAATCCGACCGAAAGTTGTCATTAATACCGCCGCCTACAACCTCGTCGACAAAGCAGAAGACGAGGGGCTCCAGGCAATGGCGGTCAACTTTATGGGGCCGACCTATCTCGCAAGGTGGTGCCTCAAAAACGAAGCCACGCTGGTCCACTTCAGCACGGACTACGTTTTCGGAGCAGCTAGCGGCGAGCAGGCGGAAGCGTCGTCAACGTCGCCGAAACGGGAAATTGACCTGGCCGTTCCAGATTCCGTTTACGCGGCGAGCAAACTCGCTGGCGAAAACATGGTCCGGTCGATCTGCCCGAGGCACTTCGTGATCCGAACCTGCGGGCTTTACGGAGTCGCCGCGACTCAGGGGACTGGTAAGGGCAACTTCGTCGAGACCATGCTGCGACTGGGAACGGAGCGGGACGAACTGGCAGTGGTCAACGATCAACATTGCACCCCAACGTCGACTCGCGATCTCGCTCAGGCCACGGCCGAGCTGATCGAAACGGAAAAATTCGGGCTCTACCACACTACGAATTCAGGAACGACCACCTGGCACGATCTGGCTGCTGAAATCTTCCGGCAGGCCGAAATCGACGTCAAACTTCGCACACTCACGACAGCAGAATTCGGAGCGAAGGCGGCTCGCCCCGCCTTCAGCGTTCTCAACTGTGAGAAGCTTGAATCTGCGATCGGTCGGCCCATGCCGCCCTGGCAGGACGCGTTGAGTCAGTACCTGATTGACCGAGTTCAAGTTGACTGACCGTTCGAAAGGTCGGCTGCCAGCTACGGATTTCGCACTTTGTCGAGTGCCACTACAATTCGCCGATCATTTCTGCGGAGCCGGTGTCATTCATTCTGGTGATGCTGACTCGGTCGAAACAGCACTCACTGACCGCATACTTGAGGCCAACAAGCCAACTGATAAACGGAGTAGACGAACGAAATGTCTGAAGAAGCCAAAGTCAGCAAAGTTGAAGTCGAAAAAGCCGGCAGCCAGCAACTCCGTGGGACGATCGCCGAAGAGCTTGATCCCTCAACGGAATGTTTCAGTGGAGGCAACGTCGGCTTCCTGAAGCATCACGGAACGTACCAGCAGGACAATCGCGACGATCGCGGAGCCAAGTCTGAAGACGGTGCGAAGAAGGGCAAAAGCTACATGATGATGGTGCGGTCCCGGATTCCCGGCGGCCAGTTGACCGCGGACGACCTGCTGGCAGAACTCGACATGTGCGACGAGTTTGGAAACGGCACGCTCCGCATCACCACTCGCCAGGGCCTGCAGCTTCACGGCGTTCTGAAGGACGACCTGCAGCCGACGATCCGCGCGATCAACGAAAAGACAACACTGACCACACTGGGAGCTTGCGGCGACGTTAACCGAAATGTGATGTGCTGCCCGGCGCCAATTCGAGGCAACGCCGTCCACGACCAGATGCAGGATCTGTCGCAGAAGATCGCGCATCATTTCCGCCCTCAGACGACGGCTTACCAGGAAATCTGGCTGCAGGACTCTGAAGGCGAAAAAGAGAAAGTTGCCGAGTTCTCACCAGTCGAAGAACCGATTTACGGCGAATGCTACCTGCCGCGAAAATTCAAAATCGGCATCGCTTTGCCTGAAGACAACTGCGTCGACATTCAGACATACGACCTCGGCCTGCTGGCGATCGTCGAGAACGATGAAATCGTCGGCTACAACGTCTACGTCGGCGGCGGTCAGGGAGTGACTCCGGCTGCGAAGAAAACCTACGCCGCAGTCGGCCTGAAGATGACCTTTGTCCCAGCCGACAAAGCGATCGCCGTTGCCGAAGCAATTATTCGTGCCTGGAGTGACAACGGGAACCGCCTCGACCGCAAGCAGGCCCGTATTAAGTACCTTGTCCGTGAGTGGGGCCTCGAAAAGTTCAAAGCCAAGGTAGAAGAGTATTACGGTAGCTCATTGCCTGATCCTCGTCCGGAAGAAATCAACGACGTCAGTGACCACATGGGTTGGCACGAGCAGGGTGACGGCAAACTCTACCTGGGCATCAATGTCGAAAACGGCCGCATCAAAGACGACGGCGACCTGCAATTAAAAACCGGCTTGCGAGCGATCCTCAGCAAGTTCAAGCAACCCTGCCGACTGACCGCGATGCAGGGGCTGATCCTGTGCGACGTCGATCCCGCAGACCGCGACGCGATCGATCAGTTGATGGTTGATCATGGGATCAAGAAAGCTGACGAACTCTCACTGGTCCGTCGATTTTCAATGGCTTGCCCGGCGCTTCCAACATGCGGTCTTTCCGTCACTGAATCAGAACGCGTTCTCCCGCAAGTCATCGACGACCTGGAAGTCCAACTCGACAAACACGGAATGCAGGATGAACGAATCGCCGTGCACATGACTGGCTGCCCGAACGGTTGCGCTCGCCCTTATTCACCAGACATCGGCCTGGTCGGAAAATCACGAGGCAAGTACACGCTCTACCTCGGCGGTAACACGCTGGGGACCAGAATCGGTTTCATCTTCCAGGACCAGGTGCCTCTGGAAGAAATCGGCACGACAGTCTCGCCGCTGCTCGGATACTTCAAGTCCGAACGAACCGACGGCGAATCGTTCGGCGACTTTTGTGCCCGAAAAGGTCTGGAAGACCTCCAGCAACGAGCCGCCGTTTAGAAGTTTTTTGCCCATCTTGTATTTTGGGTGGCACAGGTTGCTCGGAACCTGTGTCGCGCAGCGACAAGAGGTATTGGGGGATCGAGCCATGAGAATGCTGCTGTTCATTTCCGCCTGTGTCCTCTCTTTCCAATCGGTCTCAGCCGCAGAACCTGTGCATGTTCTTGTCTGGGACGAACGTCAGCCGAGGCAATCGGAAGCGTATGAAAACTTCCTCGGCAACGAGATCGTCGCGCGACTGAAAGATGCCACCGACGATCTGGCGTTTCGGTCCGTCGCTCTTGATGACGCAGAGCAAGGACTGTCAGTCGACAATCTCGAATGGGCGGATGTCATTGTCTGGTGGGGACATGCTCGGCAGCGAGACGTCACCGACGACAACGCAAAACGAATTCTCGATCGAGTACTAAACGGCGAAGTCGATCTGATCGCCCTGCACTCAGCTCACTGGGCCAAGCCATTCGTCGAGGCAATGAACTGGCGCAGCGTCGAAGACGGCCGCAAGCATCTGGAAGCACATGCAGACGGCAGAACGTTGACCATCGAAACCGTGGCACCTCCAAGACCATACACTGTTCCGATGCATGGCGGCGTGCTGACTCCCACCTACTTTGGCTACCGAAAAGGCAGGACTACGTTTCACGGTCTGATCCATCTGCCGTGGTGCTGCTTCCCCGACTACCGCCCAGACGGAAAGCCGGGAACGATTTCCGTGAAACTGCCGAAGCATCCCATCGCGAAAGACCTGCCGGCAACGTTCGACGTCAAACAGACGGAAATGTACAACGAGCCGTTCCACGTTCCCGCCCCGGACGAAGTGATCTTCGAAGAAACATGGGAGCGGGGAGAGCGATTCCGCAGTGGCATGGTCTGGAAGATTGGCAAAGGCAAAGTCTTCTACTTCCGCCCCGGCCACGAGACGTACCCTGTTTACAAGCAAACCGAAACACTGAAGGTCGTCGAAAACGCCTGCCGCTGGCTGGGAACAACTGACTGAGTCAGTCCGGCCGTCAACGTAAGCACACCGTGTCTGTACTACGGCACAAAGACAAACTCGTTGGCGTTCAGCATGGCTCGGCAGAATTGTGGTAGTCCCGCCTGTTCGATGAATGCGGTTGAGTCGGCTTGTTCCTGCTTCGTCGGCGTTCGACCAAAGCAAAGTTCAAACGCCACTTGCACTTTGTCTTTCATCGATCCAGCAGCTTGTTCATTAAGACGCGAAGCGAAGAAGCCAGCCTGTTCAATTACGAACGAACTGTTCAGCAGGTTCAGCGCCTGCAGTGGCGTCGTTGAGCGACTGCGTTTTGGTGTAACCTGGCTGGCGTCCGGGCAGTCAAACGAGCCGAACACAGACTCCTGTTCCTGTCGAACTTTTGTCATGTAGATCATTCGGCGAAAATCTTCCGGACCGTATGTCGATTTGGGATGAAAATGCCGCACGTTTTCCATCTCGACTTCGAAGCCGCTGAAGCCTGGCCCGCCCATCCTCGGATCAAGCTTGCCAGTAACCGTCAGAATGCTGTCGCGGATGACTTCTGCTTCAATCCGCCGCGGTGGATATCTCCACAGCAAACGCGTGCCGCCGTCCACTTTGATTGAAGACGGATTCGGACGGCTGTCCTGCTGCCAGGTATTTGACAACAGAATCTGGCGGTGAACGTGTTTCAGTGACCAGCCATTCTTCATCAGATCGCGAGCGAGCCAGTCGAGCAATTTCGGATGAGTTGGCGACGTCCCATTGGCTCCGAAGTCGCTCGGAGTGTCGACAATGCCGGTTCCAAAATGAAATTGCCAGATCCGATTGACGATCACTCGGGCGGTCAATGGATTGTCAGGGTCGGCGACCCATTCAGCGAATGCTGTACGACGTTCTCGTTCTGGTGCATTCTCAGCAAGATTCAGTGAACCGAGCATTTCAATTGAGTTCGGTCCGACGACTTCCCGTTTTGCGGTATGGTCTCCACGGTAAAGTCGGTGAGTTGGTCCCGGTTGGGCGAATGTCCCGGCGTAGACGGTCGGCACGGCCGACAGTTCAGCGGCTTTCTTCTGTGCGGTTTTTAATGCTGCCAGCCACTGGCTCCCCTTTGCCGCACGTTCTTTCGTGGCGTTGTCGAAATTGTAGACGGGCTCTGAATTCTTCTGTTTTCCGAATGGCTTACGATTGTCAGACGAGGAAACGGTTTTCCATTCGTCTGATCGCAATGCAGCTTCAATCCGATATTGAACGGCAACCCGATCGCCGTACCGCCCGTTGCGATCTCTCGCCCACTCAACTCGATTGATGGTTTGCGGAGTTGGAAACTCGACCTGAACCCAGCCGCCGCCAGCTTCATTCGAAATCCAGCTTCGCCCATTACCGAAAGCTCCGTCGTTGATGTGTTTGAGCTTGTGAATTTCGTGGCCCGGCAGAGAACTCGAGCAAGTCGCGACAGCTCCGGCCGCTGCCAGAGCGACATTTTTGCTATTCGAAAAAATTTCGAGTTCGTCGATGCAGGGTTGTGAAGAGTTCGTTTTGAGAATCGTGAAACGAACGAATTTCGCCTCGACAGGTTCGAACGCGTCGATGTTGTGTCTGGCGGTCACTGCATCACGCAGGCCGGATTCGGCTGGCGGAATGAACTCAGCAAGATGTTTTCGCAAATCTCGAATCCGTTGCTGGACACTGGCAAGTTCACTTTGACGATCTTTGGAAACGGGCAGCTTCCTTGCCGCGTGCTGAACTCCGGCAAAGACCGCCTGCACCGCGTAAAAATCCCTTTGAGTGATTGGATCGAATTTGTGATTGTGGCAGCGAGCACAACCGATCGTCATTCCCAGAAACGCGGTCGTCGTCGCGTTGATCATGTCCGAAAGTTCGTCCTGCCGCTGCATGAGTGTGAGGTTTGGGTCTCGCCCTTTGACAATGTCGTGCGGACCGGCAACGAGAAATGCGGTTCCGATTGGCTCTCCAAGAGCGTCGCCGGCGATCTGATGCCGAATAAAATCATCGTACGGTTGGTCCGAGTTCAAAGCATCGATCACCCAGTCTCGATAAGGCCATGCGTTCGGCCGCTCGCGATTGGTTTCGAATCCGTGCGTCTCTCCAAAACGGATCAAATCCAGCCAGTGCCGAGCCCACCTCTCGCCATAATGCGGACTGTCCAGGACCTGGTTGACAAGCTTCTTCCACGCGTCAGGTGACTCATCGCTGACGAAACTGGCAACCTGCTCTGGAGTCGGTGGCAGACCGAGCATGACGAGAAACAATCGTCGAATCAGCGTTCGTTTTCCGGCACGTGACGACGGGGCGAGTTGGTGCTCCTTCAACTTCCCCAGCACAAACGAGTCAATTGCGGTCGCTGCAAACGCATCACTTAACTTTGGCGGTTCAGAATTTCCAACTGGCTGAAACGACCAGTGGTCTGACTTTTGATCGTCGTCACCTGAATCGCGATCAGGCATTTTCAGCCCCTGATCGATCCAGCCTCTCAGAACCGCGATCTGCTGGCTGGTCAGTCGTGGACCTTCTGGCGGCATCTTCAAATGCGGATCGAGCCCCGCCACGACTTTGATCAGAAAACTGTCCGCGCTGTGTGACGGCACAATGGCGGGTTCACCACTTTCTCCGCCTCGTAAGAGCGACCTTCGAGAAAGGATTCTGAATCCACCTTCAGGATCGTCCTGGCCGTGACAATCGATACAACGCTCGTTGAGGATCGGAAGAACGTCGGATTCGAAGTCGACAGTTCTGGAGACAGCCGCAACCAGTTTGGCTTTGGGAGAATCAGCAGCAATGACCTCTGGCGATGCAAAACCCACGGCCAGTAGCAGGATCGTCCTCATTGTTTTGTCAGCTAGTCCCATCTGCATTCTCACATTTGATTAGCAGCGAATGTTCCAACGAAAGAATAACGATGAATCATCGTGGAACATTACCTGTCAATCGGCAAGAGAACTGGACTCCAGATTCTCACCCCAGCGGTCAGTTACTCCGAACTTCCCGATAGTCTGGTGTTCGGCAGGATCGACTTGTGACCTATGATCTCAAATTCTTTGTCCGTTTCAGTTTGCGTCTTCAGACGAGGGATCGTCATGCAGCGAATAGTTTTTCCGACAGTCAGCTCAGATCATTTTCTCAAACTTCCAATGCCAACTCTACTTCTGATGGTCGGGATGGTGGCGTCCGTCACGCAAATCGCCATCGCTCAGAATGAGATTACACAAGTCAAAGCGGAACAGACCGCTGGACCAGCGGCTGTCGAAAACGCCGCAGCCACATCCAGTGATGAAGTCCTCGCTAAAGAGTCGACTCGAATTTCGTTTGTCCCGGGCTTCAAGCCGGAAGACATGCGACCGCACGTTGAGTACCTCGCCAGTGACGATCTACGTGGTCGCCGAGGTCTCTCAGCACAGGCCGCCGCCCGCTACATCGAAGACCATTTTCGCAAGCTGAAATTATTGCCGCTTTTTGATGGCGAGTACCTGCAAAAAATTCCGGGCCCACCTCGTGAAGACGGGCGAAAGACCATCTACGGTCAAAACGTTGGCGCGTGGCTGCCGGGCAGCGATCCAGAACTTCGCGACGAGTTCGTGATCGTCAGCGCTCACTATGATCATCTCGGGATGCGAGAAGGAAAAATCTTCCACGGCGCGGACGACAATGCCAGCGGCACGTCGATGGTTCTGGAAGTTGCTGAGCGATTCGTATCACTGAAGAAACGCCCGGCTCGCAGCATGGTATTTCTGGCATTCGATCTGGAAGAACACATGCTGTGGGGGTCGCGTTGGTTCGCTTCTCACGCTCCGTGGAAAATGGAACAGATCAAACTGTTCATCACGGCGGACATGATTGGGCGGTCACTCGGAAACCTGCCGATCTCGACAGCTTTCGTAATGGGCAGCGAGCATGGCTCAACACTTCCCAGCATCCTGGATGAAATCGGCGAGCCCGCAGACCTCAACATAGCTCGGATGGGTATCGACCTGATTGGCACACGCAGTGATTACGGACCGTTCCGAGATCGCAAGGTGCCGTTTCTATTTTTCTCAACGGGCGAGCACCCCGACTACCACAAGCCGACCGACACAGCAGAAAAGATTAACTATGAACAGGTCGCCGCCGTGTCGAGTCTCGTATTTCGCGTGACCAAAAGCGTCGCAGAATCCGAAACACCACCAGTCTGGGTTGAGACTGTCGAACCGCAACTTGCAGAAGTCAAAGCCGTCCATCGGATCTCTGAATTACTTCTCGAAGCCGGCCGCAACGGCGAGCTGAACACGTTTCAGCAATTCATCGTGACTCAGGCAGAAGTTCAGACTCGGCTGATTCTGGAACGCGGAACGGTGACTCCGGAAGAACGCGTCGGCTTGATCCGAACAGCTCAGATTCTGCTGCTCTCAGTTTTCTGACAGGCCAGTAGTCCCGACTCTCGCAGGAGCGGAAAACTGTCACAACACATTCTGACGGCAACCCTGAAGTCGATATCTGCAGCTCGGTAAATTCGCCGCTCAATCGATGTAGCGTTCTTTCGGCCAGTCTTTGGCCAGAACACAGAACTTGTCGAGGTATTCCCTCTTCGGGCTGCACGCGACGACGCCCGGTAGACGCAGCATGTCGGCTCGATCGTCCATCCACATCTCGTCGAAGTTGACCGACTCGCCATTGTGAACCCACACGGCATCGCCACCAAGAATTCGAGCAAGGTGCATCGAAACGGGGAAGTCGTAGATGTTTGGTGAATGAATCAGCGATCCGCCGAACGCTCCCGTCGCCAGCAACGGATAGATGCTCCCTGGCATTTCGTCCGGTGCGACTCCGTTGAGGCCAAGCCCGGTCACTTCGCCAGCCCGCTCCACATCGCGATCCTGAAACCCGATCAGGTAGATGCTCGACGAACCGTCCCAGTTTTCAACGTCAACAGGCGTCATCGAATCGAGTACTTCCCGAGCCGGCTTCGTCAGATCGTCCGGCCCGCAGAGAATGCGGTCACCGACGGCTTCCATCCACGTTCCGTGTTCACCGTCTTCGGGCACGTAGACCAGTGAGTAGTGAACCGTGTCTCGCGTTCGAAGATGCAGCATCACGCACCACTGATCGCCAGTTCGATCTCGGAAGTACTTGGTGCCGTCAATCGGGTCGAGCGAAATGACATACTCAGACTCCGGCACGAACGCTCCCAGATCGCCGGTTTCTTCTTCGGCTTCGATCCGGCAGTTCTTCAGTATCGGAGCTTTGTCCCTCAGCGCAGCGACAGCCAATTCCTGAACGGTCAGGTCGGCAAGCGTTAGCGCGTCCGTATTGGAGCTTCCCGAAGATTTTCCGCTGAGCGAAATATCAAACTGCCTCAGAGTTTTTGCGATCGCTCCCGACCAACGCAGAACGTCCGGGCAATGCTCCGACAATGCGTCCGTAATTTCTTTCAGTTCCATTCGTCGAGTTCCAATTCTCAAAATCAAACCACAGAACGCTACTTTGCGAAGACAGGGTCTGCCGGGTTTCCTCGCGACATCAGAAACGCCAGCAAGTCGAGCACTTCTTCGCGGTTCAACTGGTTGAGCAATTTCGCTGGCATGAGCGAAGTCGGTGACGGCAACACTTCGTCGATGTCGTCCTTTTCGATCGTCACAACCTTCGTTGCATCAACCGGGTCAATCAGAATCGTCACCTTGCCATCCGCTTCGTTAAGAATTCGCCCGGTATGAACCTTGCCTGAATCCGTTGTCACGATCGATGCCCGGTACTGATCCGAAACAACTTTGCTCGGATCGATAATCGATTCCAGCATGTCTTTATAACTGAATCGGCCGGCCACGCTGGAGAGGTCTGGCCCGGTACTGCCGCCTTCTCCGAGATATCGATGGCACGAGATGCACCGCGACGATGCGTAGGTCCGTTTGCCGTTCTCGAAGTTGCGACCAGACAGTCCATTGGCTGTCACACTGACCAGCTCTTCGAGAGTCCACTCTTTGCCAGGACCTTTCGGTTTCGGCAGATCAGCTTCTTTCGGAGCGGCAGCGGCGATAGAGCTTTCCAGTGCCTTGCGTTCCGCTTCGGTCGCGTTGGCCAGAAACTCGTCTTTGATATTCTTGAGGAAGCCGCCGAAGCTTGCTCCACCGCTCTTCTTCGAAGCTCTTGCGAACCAGTCGAGGTACTGACGCCGCTGCTCGATCGTCCAGCCGTATTTCATGTTGCGGAGCACGTAAGCGTAGTGCGTCTGGTTAAGGTTCGGCATGTTCGCCAGCATGTTGGCGATTGAGCCACCGTAGCCGGCGTTTCTCGCCAGCACTTCTGGAATCTCAGCTTCGGCTTCACCTTCCGTTTCCGCAGCCATCAATTTCAGAGTCTTATCAATGACTTTGGCCGAGTTGACGTAAACGAGCATTCTGGCCAATTCACGATCGAGCATTTCCCGGCTCGACGGAAACTCAGGCTCGAGAATCTGTGCAACCGCACGCTGCTGCTCGACAGTCGGAGCTTCCATTCGGATAAACACCAGACTCAACGCTCGCAACCATTCGAGTTTCTGAAATTCCGACAGCCCGCTGAACTGAATCATCAGCAACCGATCGACAACGTCTTGCTGCATAGCCGCATCACCCTGGTGGGCCATCGCGACCGCAGCGGTGATCAGCAACTCCGGATAGCTTTCGGACAGAACCCGCTTCTGCCAGAGGGACGGTTCCTGAAACTCCAGAGCGACTCGGGCGGCATAACGAATCGAACGGTCATCGTGACCGAGATGTCGCCAGATGAACTCGACGTTCTGTTCGCTGGACTTGCCGGTTTCGTGCAGAGTTTCCAGTTGGCGACGAACGGATCGTTCCACATTGCCCGGTTCATTGCCGGTCTGAACCGGAGCCGTTGATTCATCGCCAACATAAGTCACTCGGTAAAGCGCTGACTGAGCACCTCGACCGCCAACGGTAAAATACATCGCCCCGTCCGGGCCGATGGCCACATCAGTCAGCGGCAGCGGTGTGCAGGAAACGAATTCCTGTCGCTCGCCGACGTAAGATGCCCCCTGCGGTGTCAGATGCACGGCGTACATCGTGCCGAAAGTCCAGTCGCAACAGTACAACGCCTTCTGGTACTTCGCCGGAAACTTCGCTCCGGTTCCGAACGAAACTCCCACCGGAGACCCGGGGCCGATGTCGACGACCTGCGGAAGACTGTCGACGTAGTAGGTCGGCCATTTACCCGTGCCACTTCGCCAGCCAAATTCGCTGCCGCTGACGGCGTGGACGATGCGGGTCGGACGGTACCACGGTGAGCCCATGTCCCACTCCATGTCCGCGTCGTAGGCAAAGAGTTCGCCTTCTGGAGTGAAATCAAAATCGTACGGGTTGCGGTAACCCATGCTGATTATTTCCCAAGTCTTGCCTTCGGGATCGGTCTTCGCGATCCAGCCGCCGGGAGCCAGCTTGCCTCGCGCGTGACCGCGAGCATCCCACTGCCTCGGCAGCAGATGATCCTCAGACCAGTTCGTCGGAACGCGGCTGGAATCAAAGTTGTCCGGCACGTTCGTATGGTTTCCAGCGATCAGATAAATCGACTTGCCATCCGGCGAAAGTCGCAAGCCGTGCGGGCCGTGTTCTCCGCCGCCGCTCAGAGCCTTCAACTTGACGACCTTGTCGAGTTGGTCATCGCCGTCGGTGTCCGTCGCCCGGTAAAGACCGCTGCCCGGTCCACCGTTCACGCAAATGTAAAGCGAATCGAATGCCCAGAGCATGCCCTGTGACGACGTAATTTTGAGATCGAGGTCTTCGACCGTTGTCGGTTTGTCACTACCAATCAGTGCGGGAGTGATTCGGAACAGTCCTTTGCCACCCTGGTCGCTGGCGATCAGTCGGCCTTTGCCATCAAACGCGATGCTGACCCACGATCCTTGAGTTTCTTTCGGAACGTCATAAAGCAGCTCAACCTGAAAACCTTCAGGAACCTGGAACACTCCGCGTGGCACGCTATTTTTCAAGAGCTTGTTGCCGCCGCCGCTCGGGTTAGCAAAGACGTTCCCCCAGGGGCCGACGCCCATTTTCCCGATCGACTTCACGTCGTAGAGATTCTTGAACTCTTTGTCCTTCGCGATCGTCCAGGACGAGTCCGTCACGATGTACGACTTTCCGCCGCCACCATGAATCATTTCCAGCTTCAAAACGAAACCGCCTGTTCCGCCTTCGTTGTTGGCGTCGACGGAAATCTCGTTTAGACCGTCCTTCAATGCTGAGCCGACATTGGCGGTAACCGGTTGTCCCCACTCGCTACTTGTCGCCACTTTCTTTCCGTTGACTCGAACAGTCATTCCGTTGTCGCAAGTGGCGATCAGCGTTGCCGACTTCACATCAGCGACTTTGAACTGCTTTCGGATGAAGCAGGTCTGTGCCGCCGGTCCCTGATTCCAAATCCATAATGCTTCCGGCCCAGCCGTGACATCGAATTTCGGCTTCGTTTTTGCAACAGCGACGGTGTGAACCGAGCCGTCCAGGTTTCGAGCGACGGCTTCCTGAATCTCAGGCTTCTGCGTTGAAATATCTGCTGCGCTGACTGAAGACGACAACGCGAGCACGAGCGTAAGAAAATTCACACCGGACGTTTGGAAATTCATTGGTCATATCCTGAATGAGGCGGGGCAGGTATGAAGCAAAACACCCCGGCCATTTGAATGACCGGGGTGGGGAAAATCGAGCAGCAGGATCAGCCTTCGACACGTGACTTCATGAAGGCGAGAGCGTCGGAGCAAAGTGCTTCTTCGGTGTCGTACATGCGGCGCCAGATTTTGGTGGCGGCGGCCAGGTCCGGCAGTGCCAGGCCGAACGCTTCGACAACCATCCAGCCGTCGTAGCCGGATTCTTTCAAGGCGGCGAAGCTGGTGTCCCAATCGACGCCGCCTTTGCCTGGTGTTGAGCGGTCGTTTTCTGAAATGTGCACGTGAACCGTCTGGTCCTTGCATTCCTGCACGGCCGACCGGATGCACTTTTCTTCGATGTTCGCGTGGAACGTGTCGTACATCATCTTCAAATTCGGATGATTGACTTCCCGGCAGAACCGAGCGGTATCGGCGGCCGAGTTCACAAAGTAGCACTCGAACCGGTTGAGATACTCAAGCGTCAATGTGACGTTGTTGGCCTGAGCGTGGTCAGCGACTTCGCCGAGTACTTCCTTGCACCAGTTCCACTCGTCGTCGGTTCGAGCGACGCCACGAGCGGCGAACTCGCGGAAGCCGAGCAGCTCTTCCGACGGCGGAAACGCTCCCAAAGCCGAGTGGAACGGTCCGCAAAGATGAGTCGCCCCCGCAGCGGCACAGCAATCAACTGCAACCTTCAGACGATCGACCGCAGCGGCTCGAACAGCGGCATCCGGAGAGATCGGGTTTTCTTCGTCGGTGCTGACGGTGACGGCGGTTCGACCGAGGCCAAGCTCGTCACACTTCGCGCCGATCTTTTTGAAGTTCCCAACGTCGAGGTTGAAGATTGGCAGCTCGACCCCGTCGTAGCCAATTTCCTTAACCTTTTCCAACGCTCCGAAATCCGACTCCTGAACGTCGGTCGTCCACAGCAGCAAATTGAAGCCGTACTTCATCGTGAAATCTCTCCTCAGATGGCGTCGGAACGCCCCCGCAAATCAGGGTCAGCAAAACGAAATAAAACGGCGACTGCATGAGACAATCGCGTCGACAGGATCAGAGTTTCGGAAACTCGAAATGCTCGGACGGAAGCAACGCTTCGGCACGAGATTCGACAATCCGCCAGCTTTCCGCCAAGGCCTCTTCCATCACTTCCGGAAGCTGGTCCAAGCGGACGCGTAGCATGACCTGATTCAGGCGAAATCTCAATCGGGCCGGCTCCACGTAGTCCCTCAGAAACTGCTCCTGATGAAACTTCGGAATCAGAATCGCCAGCCGTTCGGTCTGTTTCGCAGCCATGCGGTTGACGCAATCCTGAATCGCTACGGGATCGACGTCTCCCATCAGCTCGTAATACTGATCGAGCATCGCCGGATACCGCTCAGCCAGCACCCCGTCGAGCTGCAGTTCTGTCACGATGTGCCCAAGAAACGAGCATCGCATTCCGTCGCCGACGCCGATGGTTCCTCGAAACAACCGCGTCAATTCGGCACTGGTTTCCAGAAACGCACGAGTCTTGTGAAACCAGGCGTCGTCTTCGAGATGCTGCAGCGCCCCCGCAGCGACTTCCGCGTCAAACGGAGATGCCGTTTCACGAAACGGCTCCATCTTCCGAGACCGCAACCGAACTTTACGATCCGCCACCGACAGCATGTCCGGCAGTCCGGTGGAAACGGCAAATACTGGCCGATCGAGGAAACGGATCGCGTGCGAGAAATAGTTCATGCCGGCAAGGATAGGCGGATGATGGCCACGAAAGACAGCTGAACAACCGGAGTGATCTGATAGCGGTTACCTGCGGGTAGCAGACCTTCCTTAAGTCGGCCGCATGTGAAACTGGAGCATTGGCCACGTGAAACAAGTGGCGTGTCGGCTGCTTCTCACAATTCGCACGCAAAGTGCTTCGCAAGCTGTTCCAGCCGTGCTTCCGAAACATTCGATGATGGCGAAGAAATCTGCCGGAAATGCTATTCAACAGAAATCCTGGTAACGTGGCCCGACCACTTCAGAAGTTCTGCCTGGTCCGTTTCCCGGGCGATCTTCAACGGTCAATCATCTTACGATATTGAGTTCAGCAGCATGACAAGCCATCCGGCCCCGACAAATTCCAAATCGCCCTCAGAAAAGAACGACTCATCGGCAAAGTCACTTAACCAGAACTCGGCCACAACGGGTGACTCTGCTGCGGAAACCACCCTTGCTGAGCCTGACATTGTTCCGACCTCAGAAACTAAGCCGCCCGTCATCAAACAGCATGTTGCTGCTGAATCGGTCTCCGCAAGGCACACCGATCTGGAAAATCCCCTGGAAGATGTTCTTAAGGAGTTTTCCCGATCCCTGGCGACCGAGCACCAGGACTTGAATCAGACGTTGCCTGAAACCAGTCTGAAGCCCGCAACCGGACGGGAGAAGTCTGGACTGGATTCCCCGATGCAGTCGGGTTCGCTGCGTCCTCGCAATCTGCAATTGACGCGAGAGTTCCCTGCACAAGGTTTTACTGTGGATTCGTCACAGGACTACGTGACCCTGGACAAGTTGGGTGCAGGTGGGATGGGAACGGTGTATCTGGCGCGTCAGGTGGCGCTGGGGCGTGAAGTGGCTCTGAAGCAGATCCATCAACGATCCAGCCAAAGGCAGACGGTGCGTGATGAATTTCTGACGGAGGCCGTGCTAACGGGAAAACTGGAGCACCCAAACATCGTTCCCATTTACGAAGTTGGTGAATCTCAGGGCGGCGAACTGTTCTATGCGATGAAGAATGTCAAAGGTCGAGCCTGGAACGACACGATCGATGATCTGTCGCTGAGCGAGAATCTGGAGGTCTTGATCGATGTCTGCGACGCGATCGCTTTTGCACACGCGGAGGGAGTGCTCCACCGCGATCTGAAACCCCAGAACATTATGACGGGCGGTTTTGGTGAAGTTTTGGTGCTGGACTGGGGGCTGGCCGTTCTGACCGCTCCGAGTGAAGACACAACGGCATCGGCAGGCGGCACACCGAGTTACATGGCGCCGGAAATGATCAATCCACCGTTTTTGGTTGGGCCTCGGAGCGATGTGTACCTGCTGGGGGCGATTCTATTTCGACTTCTGACAGGCCTGGCCCCGCATGCCGGAAAAACAGCGAGGAACAGTCTGGCAGCAGCGTCGAAGAACGAGATCGTCGAACCGGACGTGAAACGGATGCATGAACAGGATCCAACGGGTGAACTTCTGGGGGTGGCTCTGAAAGCGATGGCCACCGATCCGGCGACTCGTTACCAGACGGTGCGTGAGTTCCAGCAGGCGGTGCGTGAGTTTGATGCCCACCAGGAAAGTCTGACGCTGACGATTCGTGCCGAAGAGACTCTAAATGCTGCTGAGCAGAGTGGGAATTATACGCAATATTCAGAGGCGGTATTCGGCTTCGGACAGGCCGTGACACTGTGGGAAGGCAACGTGGCGGCGGTTGAGGGCGTTCAGCATGCACTTAAGGCATATGCATTGTGCGCCGAGCGGAAGGCAGATTTCGAACTGGGGCTTTCGCTGCTGGACGAGTCAGTTACTGAGCAGCAGGAAACGATCCAGCGTCTCATAATCGCTCGTGACGAGCGCGATGCACGGCAGGGGCGACTGCGTCGTCTGAATCGGTGGCTTGCAGCCGCTGGTGTGCTGATCTTTGGGATGGTTTCAGCAGCAGCGTTCTGGATTAACCAGGCACGCCTCGACAAGGCCATGCAACTAAATCAGGGTCGCGCGGAACATCTGAAGACGCAGGGAGAGTTTATCGAGATATCCATCACTTCAACGATTGGGGACTTAGCTAGAGACGTTCGTTTGCTTGCGACGCGTTCCGGCATACAAGCAGCTGCTGTGGCTCTCATCAGTCCACCGCAACTCGCAACAGCCGAAGAGAAAACCAGACTTCTCAGCGCGGAACGTGACATGGCTGTCCTATTCCGTGAGTTTCTGGATCGCAACGGTAGTTACATGCAGGTGCGATATCTGGCAAACGACGTCAGCGGCAATGAGAGGGTTCGACTGGACCGGAACAAGCAGAACGGAGCCCCGTTTGAAATTAAGAAATCGATGCTCCAAGGAAAGAAAGGGACTGCCTACTTTGACCATACCATTGATCTGGCTCCCGGGACGTTTTTCCTGTCCGACATCAACATCAATCGTGAAAACGGAAAACGTCAATGGCACTTTCCAGCCGTACGGGCCGCAGCACCTGTGTTTTCGCCAAACGGCGGACAATGCCTGGGGATTGTCGTCGTCAACATGCATTTTGGCTATGTTCTGAAAATCCTGGAACGCGCCACGGCAGACGGCATTCATGTCTATCTGGCGGACCGCGATGGACGCTTTCTGGCATTCACAGACCATCCCGACGTGCCGTTTTGTTCGTATCGCGGCTTGGACTATTCGCTCGAAATGCTGTTCAAAGACGGGAGCAGTGTCCCGGGAAATCGAGTAACGATTCAGCTTAGGGAAACCGATATCAATCAGACCATTCTGATTTCGGGCAGGAAAGCAGCCCCCGTAGATGAACTCATGCAGGGCTTGGGAACATCAATTCCGAGCGAGACATATAGCCGACTCGAAATTCTGACCACGCAATACGAAGCCAACGACGCATTTGACCTGCGGAATCCAGATGCCACTGGAAATGATGCCCGTCCGATGGCGGTGCTCAGTGGAACGAATTGGTCACCGGACAACGTGGCCAGTCAGATCGAGGAAGACCTGGGCGGCAACTACGATGTGACGCTGCTTCCCGCGCTGGATCCGTCGGTTGGTCACACTCTATTCTTCCGGAAAATCTATTTTTCTGACCTGACCTTTGATTCGGATCAGGTTCTCTCCTTGCTCCTCGTCATGCCTCATGAACGTAGGCTCGGTCACTCTTTACGGCAATAAAGCACTCGTGCGAAAGCTGCTATAATGAAGAACGACGTCATTTCAACGCGCATCCGTCCGTTAATTCGGTATCTCGGCTTCGTTGTCGGACTGGTGGTTGGGACACCGTCAGGCTTTGGATGTCTGTGGTGGCTTATTCATCCGACGGAAATTGTCGACAACCCAATTGCCGTAGCGTTTTGCTTTGTTCTTTTTCCGTTAATCGCTTGGGCAACATACCGGTGGATGAGTATTGGCGGCACTCTGAGCAAAAATGCTCTCATTCTGCGAGGGTGGTTTTCAACGGTTAACATAAGTCCCGACGCACTGACGGAGATCCGGCGTCTTGAGAGGACAGTCATGTCTAAAAACGTCTCAGGCGCTGCCGGTTACAGCGCGCGCACCGAGTACTACTACGAAATGTTCGACCACAGAGGTGAGTCTCTTGGCGAGGTCCCCTCGGCGGTCTCGATCTGCAAAGATTGGGACCAGTTTTTTCAGCACATGCAAGAACTGGCGGCAAAGTCACGCAAACTGACTCCCACGTCTGACGTCGAATCTCGAAATCTGGCCGACATCCCGCCAGATGAATGGACGGCGGAGGATATTGAACGGTACGAGAACGAGGATGAATGACTTCCGACGTTTCCAGCTACTCCGGCAGAGCGTATTCGGTAACGATAAAAAAACGGGGCCAATCGAATGAACGACTGACCCCGTTTGGATTCTGCTCTTTTAAAGAATGTCGACTGTCTTACGACTCGGTCGTCACTTCAGCGTTTTCTTCGGTCTTCGCCGTCTTGTCCGAATCGTCGGTCGGCTCAGGAGTTGGAGCATCACCATCGGCTGGTGCTGGCTCTTCTTCAGTCGCAGCGTTCTGGACTGCGGCGGCGGCTTCCAGCTTTGCAGCCTGTTCAGAAACAGTTTTCTTCGCTGAAGCAAGTTCGGTTTGAATACCGGCCAAAGACTTCTTCAGACTCGCAATTTCGGTCTGAGCAGTTGCCGTTGCTGTCGTCGCCTTGTTGGCCTGTTCGGCCATTTTCTGAGCGTTCGCTTCGGCCAGAGCTTTCTGCTTAACAGCTTCCTGCTGAGCAGCCTTTGCCTGAGCGACTGAAGTTTCAGCCTGCTTCTTTGCGGCAGCAGCTTGAGCTTTCGCAGCTTGCTCTGCAGCAGCGGCGGCGGCTTTCGCTTTGTTGGCGGCAGCGGCCTGAGCCAATGCTTTGTCGGCAGCAGCTTTCGAAGCGGCAGCGGCAGCGTTGCTTTTCTTAGCTGACGCCTGAGCCTTGGCGGCAACGGCCTGAGCCTGCTTCGCGGCAGCATCTGACTTTTTCGCCGATGCGACAGCGACGTCGAGCTTCTCATTCGTCGCAGCCAGTTCGGCTTTCAAACCAGCCAACTGAGCGAGCAACTGCTTATTGGCTGCTTCCGCTTTGGTCGCGTCTTCGGCTCGAGCCAGAGCGTCGGTGTACGACAGAGGAAATCGGCAGCCGGCCATCTGTGGCGATGCCTGAGTCGTTCCGGCCTGACACTGATAACAGGCTGTTGGCGGCGGGCAACAATTCTTCTTTCCTGCCTGAGCAGGACTGATTGCCACGCAAGCAACCGCGGCGCAGAGCATGGTTGTACTTAGAGTCTTCATTGTGGACCTCATCGAAGTCTTAGGGGTGGGATGCGGGAAGGGGGCATCAAGGAAGGCAGCGGAGTTTACTTATCTGAAATCGTCACCGGGACCGCCAGACTTGACGCAAAGCGCCCATGATGCCGCCGCTCTGAGTCAGTCGCAACCGACGAACGGACCTCCCGTCGGAATTCCTCAAACCGGCAACCGATTCCGATTAAGTTCGAGAAACTGCTCAGCCCAGTAGTACTCATCCAACAGCCCTGTGGTGTCCTTTTCGAGGATCGTGTGGGCCGCAAAAATCGCCTCAATCGTTGCCAGTCCACCCGTCGGATCGTCGAACACTTTGGACACTCGCGGGTAAGCAGTCTGCCAGGTTGGAAGAGTCCGAACAGGCAGCGTCTCGTAAAACGGCTCCATCTTCTGGGCCAGCCGCCAGGTTCCATCCAGCACAAGCAGCCCCTTGGGAGCATCCTCAGCCGACAGCTCCGGACCGCCCATCCCCAACCGAACATAACCGTCGATCGATTCCGAACCTCGGTCGGGGAACTTCCAGAAAATGAAATCGTCCTTGCCGCGCAAAGGCTCAACGCTGCACTTGCTGCGTTTTTCACGAGGATGGATGACGATGACGGTCGGAGGCGAATCAGGCATTAAGTGTCGCTAACAATTGAATTGAAGGCTGGAACAAGCTCAAGACAGGTTCGGAACCACTTCCAACAGCGGCAGAATCTCGGCTTCCATTGCGTCGGTGTCGAGGACTGCGATCGTTGGCTTGCCGTAGCTCCAGCCGCTTGTCTCGCCAGGGTTGAGGAACAGTCGGCCCTGCTCATCCTTCTGAATCTTCGGTTTGTGAGTGTGCGCGTAAATCAAAATGTCGAACTCGCCCTCGCAACCTTTCGTCCAGGCCAGTGCGTGCGTGAGCAGAATTCTGGTTCCGTCGGCCGCCCGGTAACAAAAGGGAGGCTCACCGATCGTTCCGACAATCTTCATCCCGCCGTACAGCCCGATTTTGTTTCCCTCGTTATCGCCGAAGCAACCGACAAACGGGCAGTTCAACTTCCGCAACGGAGGCACGGCGAACGTTGATACCAGATCGCCAGCAAACAGCACGGCTTCAACCTGCTCGTCGTTAAACCGTTCAACTGCCGCTCGAAGATTATCGAGGTGATCATGAACGTCGGCGAATACTCCGATTCTCATGGCAGGTCAGGATTCCGGTGCTTGGGTATCAAAAGATTATTCACCTCTCCCTTTGGGAGAGGTCGGCCTCTCAGGGCCGGGAGAGGGCCGACAACAAACACGATCGCCGATGCCAGGTTGCGAATCAGGAAACCCTCACCCGCGGCTGAGACCGCGACCTCTCCCACGAGTGGGAGAGGTGACGACGTGCAAAACGGTTCAGCCGTCACCCCGGGCATCAATGGTTAAACAGAAACTCGCGGCTGTTGATCAGTGCCCAGAGGATATCTTCAAAGCCCTGCTGTGGCGACTCGGCGGTTTCGACGTGCGAGACGGCGTCCGCAACTTCGGCGTCAGACGGCGGACGGCTGAACGTGACGAGGTACAGCTCGCGGACTGCGTCTTCGGGCGGTGTTTTGTTTTTGATGAAACCGGCGATGCGATTTGTCTTGTCGGTGAGCTTTCGCTGGATCACGTCGCCGTTTACCAGGTGTAGAACTGCGGCGAGGTTCGGGGTACTGGTGCGTTCGCACTCGCAGGCGATAACCCGTTTCGGCCGGCCGGTCGTGTCCAGGAAGTACGACGGGAAGTTGGAATCTGGTAACTCGATCGCGCGAGTTCCGAGCGGAACTCCTGAGAAACGTTCCTGAGTTCCGGCTGCGTCGTCGATTCCGTCAAGCAGAACCTCAGCCGGCAACCGCTTCACGTTGTAGTGAAGGTAAAGCCGCGTGTCCGTCGCGTTTTCCGCCAGCGGACTGGAAGCAAGCTGGTAAACGCGGCTGGTCATGATGTTCCGCATGAGCCGCCGCTGGTCGAACCCGTTGTTCGCAAAGTCGGCCGCGAGCGCGTCGAACAAAGCCGGCACGGACGCGGGATTCGTTTCGCGCAGATCGTCGATCGGCTCGACGAGTCCAGTCCCCATGAAGTAACCCCAGACGCGGTTGACGATGTTTCGCGAGAAGAGTCGGTTGTCTTTCGAAGTCAGCCAGTCGGCCAGCGGACGTCTCAAGTCTCGGACGCCATCAAGGTCAGCGGGCTCGCTTTGCAGCGGCGTTGGCTCCATCGTTTGCCGAGTCCGAGGATGCCTGATCGACCCAGAACTTTTGAGCATGACGACCGTGTCGCGGCCGAGAGCTCCGAAGTCTGTGCTCCCCTTCGTCCCGACACGCGTAAAGAAAGCGGCGAGACCGTAGTAGTCAGCCTGGCTGTAAACTTCGAACGGATGGTGGTGACACTTCGCGCATTGCAGACGGACTCCCAGGAAAACCTGAGCGGTCGTCTCGGCGAGGTCCGTTGGCGTTGTTGCAATCTTGAAATAGTTGGCCGGGCCGTTGGCATAGATTGACCCTTGAGCTGTCACGATCTCGCTGACGAACTGGTCGAACGGTTTGTTCTCGCGGAACGACGCCCGCATCCAGTTGTACAGAGCCCACATGCCGCCGTCGCCGACTTTGTTTCGGTTGTTCCGCAGCAGGTCACCCCATTTCAGTGCCCAGTACGCGGACCAGTCGCTGACGTAAATGTCCCGAGCGGAATCCCCGGTCAGGCCGAGCAGTTCATCGACAAGCTGCTCCCTTTTGTCCGGCTTGTCGGACAAAAGGAACGCTTCGACTTTCTCTCGACTCGGCAGCGTGCCGATGGAATCCAGAAATGCTCGCCGAATGAAAACTTCGTCCGAGCAAAGGCCCGCCGGGATGACTCCGAGCTTCTGCCAGTGCTCCTTCACGGCCTCGTCGACAAAGTTCTGCACGACAAAGTCAGACAGGTCGGCATCGGTTCGGTGAGGCTGCATCGCCATCGACACTTTCGCCTGCCCCTGAAACCTCACCATGATCGCCGCCTGCCCGGGACCAACGGCTGAAACAAGACCAAACCGATCGACCGTCGCCACGCCTTCGCCCATGCTGTCGTAAAGTGCCAGGTGCGTGACGTCGCGAGTTGCCCCGTCGTCATAAGTCGCAACGACACGAAGCTGCTGCGAATCGCCTTTGGAGTAGACTCGCTGTTCTGGAGAAATCGACATACCGACGACATGGGGATCCGTCTTCGCTGTTCCCGAGGCTCCGGTTGTCAGCCAGTCGAGCATCTGGTCGTACTCGAACGAACCAACTTTGAAGCGCTGCCCGCCGCCGTGCGAAACCTGAAGCGTCGCCTTCTTAAGAATCAGACTGCTGGCCGGTTCAACAAACGAAACCCGTCGCTGATGCCAGTCCCGCACGAACTGCGGATGATCCTGCTCGGGAGCGTAGCCAAATAACGACAACTTGAATTCGCCCTTGCCATACTGTGACGCATGACACGCTCCCTGGTTGCAGCCGGTTTTGCTGAGAATCGGAACGATGTCGCGAGCAAAATTCGTGGTGGCTTTCTCGAACCCGGACACCTTCGCAGGAACTCGCACCGTGTTCTTGCCATGCGAGACAACGACCGTCGCCTCGCCATTCGCCAGCGGCCTCAACCGCCCGGCAGGATCAATTGCCAGCACAGACGCAGGCTCAACGGTGAAACTAACCTGTCGCGTAAGATCGTCGACCCGCTCCAACGAGCGATCGGTCACTTGAAACTGCAACCGATCGAGTCGGCCGGTCAGTTCAATCGATGAAGGTTCAACCGTAAACCCGGGTGACGCAGAATTGTCGGCTGCGAGGGAATTCGCAGCAGCGAAAACAACGATCGTCAGCACGGGCACAAACGGAATCGGCAGGGACGAGGCTCGATGCATGATGCACCTCGTAGTTGAGGAGGGACGTGGGGAAGACCGACAGCATATCCAACGGCAGGTCGCTCGGAAACAAGGAAGCAGGCTTTCTCCATTCTGCATGACCGCTTCTGACCTCTGCGCTGCAGTTTTTGAAGACAGCCTTTGCTGTGTGCCGATGACGAGGTAGCATCGAATGCTTCGAAAGCAGCAACGCGACGCTCTTACGCCGTGCTCCCGCCTCAACGTTTTCCCCCGTTCCCTCGATGCTGTCCCGCCTGAGTCTCAGAGGTCCCTCCATGCTTAACTTGTTCTCTGCTCAACGCTCTGATTGCGAACGCAAACGTCGCCGGGAATTCATGGTCGATGTTGGATCGCTCAGTGCCCTCGGCCTGACGCTGCCGCAGCTTCTACAGGCGGAGGCTGAAGCCTCAGGTTCATCAGCCGGCAACTCCAAACGAGGCGACACAAACTGCATCCTGATCTGGACCCGCGGAGGCACCAGCCACCACGACACACTGGACCCGAAACCTGAAGCCGGCGCGGACGTGCGAGGCGACTTTGGAGTCATCGACACCGCTCTGCCAGGAATTCAGTTCACCGACCAGATGCCGCACTTCGCAAAAGAGCTGAACCGTTACACGGTCATGCGGAATCTGAATCCGAAGAACGGCAGCCACTCAACCGCCGACGCCATCATGATGTCCGGTCGAAAGTTCAATCCGGCGATCACGTACCCCTGTTACGGATCGGTCGTCTCGAAAGAGTTGGCCGCGAAGAACGCTCTACCCTCGTTCATCCAACTCGGCACGAACGTCGACCAACGCTTCAACGGTGGACTGGCCGGCTACCTGGGTCTTCAACACAACGCGTTCGTCGTTCCCGACGATCCGAGCAGCAGCAAGTTCTCAGTTCGAGACGTATCGCTGCCAAACGGTCTGACTTCAGAACGAATCAGTCGACGCCGTGAAGCGCTGTTGAAAATCGACACGCTTCAACGAGATCTCGAAACACGACCGGACGCGCTGCAGGCCATCGACTCGTACTACGAAAATGCTTTCAGCATGATTACGTCGGCGTCGACAAAGACCGCTTTCGATCTTGACCAGGAAGATAAAAAAACTCGCGACGCCTACGGACAGCACAACCTCGGCCAAAGCTGCCTGCTCGCGCGACGGCTGATCGAATCGGGCTGCCGATTCGTGACTGTCACCAGCGGAGGCTGGGACACTCACCGAGACAACTTCAATGGCCTGAAGAAACTCCTGCCGCCACTCGACCAGGCATGGCCGGCCTTACTGACTGACCTGGAAGATCGCGGCTTGCTGGAAAACACGTTCGTCGTCTGGCTGACCGACTTCGGACGAACTCCGATCATCAACTCGGCCGCCGGACGAGACCACTGGTCAACGGCCAGCATCGCCACCTTTGCCGGTGCCGGCGTGCAAGGCGGACAGATTCTCGGCAAGACAGACGAAACCGGAGCACGACCGGTCGGCAAGGAATACTACCCGGAAGACATCGCCGCGACGGTCTATCGCAAGCTCGGCATCCCACTCGACACACACCATGTTGCCCCCGACGGCCGCCCCATCCGCCTCTGCATCGGCGAGCCCGTCCCCGAACTGATGAGCTAACCACTGCGAGTATCGAAATTCAGCATCGAAAGCCCGTCCCCAATGGGACGGGCTTTCTTGTTTTCAAGGCATAATTCTGTGCTGTGGACTCACCATTCGAATCGCTTCTTGACAGCTTGAAGGCCTGCGGAAAGCATACGCGTGATGGAGTGTCGCCCGGCCGTTTCTGCAGAATGGAGTCGTGATGAGTAACGTGTTTCGTTTCGAAGAGCTGGATGGGCAGATTGGCCTGCTGACGATTGATGCACCGGGCAAGAAAGTGAACACGCTTGGCCGCGTTGTCATGGAGGAATTGTCCGGCATCGTCGACGACCTTGAAAAACGCGACGACCTGCAGGGGCTTCTTCTAAACAGTGGCAAGCCAGGACAGTTCATCGCCGGAGCTGATCTCAACGAACTCGGAGCCCTGGCAACGGCAACTCGTGAGGAAGTGCTCGAAGCAGTCGGAGCGGGACACTCGCTGTTTTCACGAATCAGCAAGCTGCCATTTCCGACGGTCGCTCTCGTCGACGGAGCGTGCATGGGCGGCGGCACGGAATTGATCCTGTCGTTCGATGAGCGAATCGTCTCGGCGGGAAAAACAAAGATTGCTCTGCCCGAAGTCAACGTCGGACTGATCCCTGGCTGGGGAGGAACTCAACGATTGCCTCGCCTGACGGGAATTCACCACGCCATTTCGATGATCACTTCCGGAGCTCCTCAGGATCCCAAAACCTGCGTGGGTTGCGGACTGGCGTTTGACGCCGTCCCCGCTGATCAGCTCCTCGACGAAGGCCGACGAGTGATCGGCATCCTGCGTGATGGCGATCTGTGGAAAGAGAATCGAAAGAAACGATCGCAGCCGCTCGGACTGACAGACGATCAGATGGCATTCGCGTTTGCAGTTTCCGAAGGTGGCGTGCGAGGCAAAACGAAAGGCCAGTATCCAGCTCCACTCGCCGCTTTGAAGGCGATCAAAGAAGGAATCAATCTACCGCTGGAAGATGGCCTGAAGGTCGAACAGGAAGTTTCGCTGGACGTGGTTGGCTCGACAATCTCAGCCAACCTGATCGGCGTTTTCTTCATGAACACTCACGTCGGCAAAGATCCCGGCTTCGGCGGCACGAGTTCAAAGCCCAAAAACGTCAGCCGAGTCGGCGTACTCGGCACCGGCCAGATGGGAGCAGGCATCGCCACGGCACATTGCCGTCGCGGCGTGCCGGCCACGATGGTCGACATTAACGAAGAACGACTCGGCTGGGGCATGGCCGCCGCTAAGAAAGTCATCGACTCGCGGCTCAAAATTGGACGAGCCACTCACGACGACATGTCGAACATGCTCGGCCTGCTCAGCACGGCGACTTCGAAAACGGCATTCTCAGACTGCGACGTCGTCGTCGAGGCAATCACCGAAAACGAAGAACTGAAAACCGCTTCGTACAAAGAGCTTGCTCCCGTCCTGCGAGACGACGCGATCCTGGCCAGCAACACGTCGACGATCTCGATCACACGCATGGCCGAATCAACTCCGAATCCCAGCCGGTTTGTCGGGATGCACTTCTTCTACCCAGTCGACCGAATGCAGCTTGTCGAAGTGATCCGCGGCGAAAAGACCGACGACGAAACTGTGGAAACTGTCGTTGCACTCGCACGGAAGATTGGCAAGACGCCGATCGTCATGAAGGACTGTCCTGGCTTCCTCGTCAACCGAGTTCTGCTTCCGTACATGAACGAGTCGCTGCTTCTGCTTTGCGAAGGAGCGTCGATGGACGACATCGACAAAGCGGCCTCCCGATTCGGCATGCCGATGGGACCGATCGCTCTGCACGATCTGGTCGGAACGGATGTCGCCATGTTTGCCGGCAAAGTTGTGTCCGAAGCCTTCTCGGATCGAGCCGACATGTGCCCGCTTCTGGAAGACATCGTCCAGGCCGGGCGTCTCGGCAAGAAGGCGGGCAAAGGCTTCCGTCAGTACGTCGGCCCGAAAGGCAAACCCGCGCCGGATCCTGACTTCACGGAATTTCTGGAAAAGCATCGAACGAACTCGAAGGAGTTCTCTCAGGAGGAAATCACAAACCGCCTGTTCCTGCCGATGCTGCTCGAAGCGACCCGAGTCCTGGAAGACGGCATCGTCTCCGAACCGACGCACATCGACCTCGGCCTGCTACTCGGCATCGGTTTCCCGCCGTTCAAAGGCGGAATTCTTCATTGGTGCGACACAGAAGGTGCGGGAGCCATCGTCGACCGACTCGAACAGTTTGCCGACTTTGGCAAGCGTTTCGAAGCAACCGACTCGCTGAAACAAATGGCTTCGTCCGGCGAAAAGTATTTCCGCTTGAGCAATGTTGCATAGGCCACAAACTGCTCCGCAATTCAAGCTCGACAGGCTTGCTCAACAGTCGCGGAACGTCAATTTCGATGCCGAGAAACTTGCGCATCCAGACGTAAAACGCTCTCGAAAGACGGCGTTAGTGTCGGACGACGACGGAGCGACTAGGAAAGCCGGGCTGCTGCAGGATGAACGCGAGTCGTCGTATCTCGACGGTATTCGGGCGGAAGACTGCACGCTGTTCGTCAGCCAAGTGTGGCTGATTTCATTGGAGCAACAGTAGTAAGCTTGCCGTCATTTGGCAGTTGATTAGACTGATTAAGTAAACTGATCCGTATACCCATTAATTTGAGACTGCGACGACCCATGCCGATGTCAAAACCGGTACCGTATGGCGAGACGCTCCAGATGCGGCTGCGAGCGGCGTATTTCGCCCTGCATCGTCATTCGAATCGACACTTCCTGCAGTTCGAGACGACGGCCGATCAGTACGTGTTGTTGTCTTATCTTGCGGAAGAAGACGGCATCACACAGCAGGAGTTGTCGTCTCGGTGTTCGTCGGATGCGCGGACAATCGGCACAATGATCGAGCTGCTCCAACGCAATGGTCTGGTCGAGCGTCAGCCGCACCCGTCCGACCGCCGCGCATGGCAGGTGTTTCTGACCGATACCGGACGGGCACGTCACGCGCAACTCAGGAAGAATTCGGAAGAGATCCGTGATGTCCTCAACGGCGCGCTGGAGCCGGAAGAACTGGCGACCGTACAGAAGGCACTCGATCGCATAGCAGAGGCGTTTGCCAAGTGAGAACGCAATGAAGACACCGCTTTACGTCCTGATATTCTGTGTTGTCGCCGTCGCGAGCGAATTCAGCGAAGGTGACGACACAAAGGCGGCGTTGCCAGACCTTGCCTTGCAGCCGCCGTGCGTGCTTACCGATTTTGGTCCGGATCACGTGAAGAGCTCGCGCGGAGCGCAAGGCGTTCCGGCGATCGAACGCTCGGCTCAGGGACGTCTGTGGGCGGCGTGGTATGCGGGCAGGAGCCAGCGCGGGGTTGAGAGTTCTTCCAGTTACTGCGTACTCGCGACCAGCGGTGATAATGGTCAGTCGTGGTCGGAGAAGCTGGTCATTCAGCCTCGTCGGCTCGTTCACACTTACGATCCCTGTCTGTGGATTGATCCGCAGCGGCGGCTGTGGTTTTTCTGGGCTCAAAGCGCCGGTGTGCAGGATGGGCGGATGGGTGTCTGGGCGATGGTCACCACCGACGCCGACTCGAAGACTCCAAATTGGTCGCAGCCGCGACGGATCGCCAACGGAGTCATGTTGAACAAACCGACGGTCCTGAAGAACGGCGACTGGCTGCTGCCTGTGGGTTTATGGCGAGACAACACCAACGTGCCGAACGTCAAATTCGATGCCGAGGAACTCGCGCAACCAGAGGTTGATCGAAGTGGACGCCGAATGTGCCAATCGGCACCAGGGCCACCGGAAAGCGCTGAGAACAAACACACCCCGCGTGCGTACACGATCGAGATGCTGACTCACGACCTCGGCGAAGAACGTGGTTCCAACGTGTATCGATCGACGGATCAGGGCAAGTCGTTCGAACACATCGGTCAGGTCCGCATTCCCGGCACACGAGTCGATGAGCACATGATCGTCGAGCGTGGTGACGGCAGCCTGTGGATGCTGCTGCGAAATACAGGCGGAATCGCACGGAGCGTCTCCACCGATGGCGGCCGAACGTGGAGTGACGGATCTCTCTACCTGCAGGGCCGAATGTTCCGCAACAAACGCTTCTTCATTCGTCGGCTGAACTCCGGAGCGTTACTGATGGTGCGAAACAACTCACCGGACGGGAAGCGATCTCACATGACAGCGTTCGTGTCGGACGACGACGGAGCGACGTGGAAAGGCGGGCTGCTATTGGACGAACGAGAGTCGTCGTATCCCGACGGAATTCAGGCGGAAGACGGCACGCTTTTCATCATCTACGACCACCAGCGTTACACACTCAACCGCGCCGGCAAGCGGGGAGTTGGCTCCGTCGTGATGGCGACGTTCCGCGAAGCCGACATCCGCGCGGCCCGCGCCGTGACCGATCAAGCGCGTCTACGGAGCGTCATTACACAAATTCAGGACACGGACGATACGTCGGGAGCACCGGGGAAATGAAGACCCAACTGTTGCCGCACTGTGGAGTTGCCGAGAAGAGAGACCTGCCCCCGACCTCGCCCCTTTGGTCCTTTCAAGACAGCATACGCGCACATATCGTTAGCGAAGATCGCCAGTTCCTCGAACGAACAACAGGCGTAATCCAAAAAACAGAAATGCGGACATCATCATGCTGAGAGAGACAACAATTCGTCTGGTCGTCATTGCAGGTTTTGCGTTGTGCTCGCCGGCTTCAGCCGAGAGAAACGGCCAGATGATGGATCCAGCGTTGGATAATCCAGAAAAGGAGTGGTGCTATTCGCCCATGCGATTGCCCAGTTGGGATGGACACCTGAATTAGTTTTTAGACGGCAAGCTTTGCTTGGTGTTGTTCTTCGAATTCGTCAGGTGTTTTGTATCCGAGGGTCTGATGAATTCTCTTGGAGTTGTAGAACGTTTCGATGTACTGGAAGACGCTGAGTCTTGCTTGAGTGATGTCCTCGAAGGTTTCGAACTTCGTCCATTCGTGCTTGAGTGACCAGAAGAAACGTTCCATGACGGCGTTGTCGTAGCAGCATCCGGTACGACTCATCGAGCAGATCATGTTGAGTGTTCTCAGAGTCTGCTGGTATTCATCGCTGGTGTATTGCGAGCCTCGATCGCTGTGGTGAAGCAGACCGTTCGTGTCAGGCTTCCGCGATTCAACAGCGTTACGAAGAGCTGAGCTGACCAACGGCGTGGCGAGACTTTCGGAAATCGCCCAACCGACAACCTTGCGACTGAACAAGTCCAGGACAACAGCCAGATAAACCCAGCCGGTTGCCGTCGGCAGATACGTGATATCGGTCACCCACTTTCTGTTCGGAGCACCTGCTTTGAAGGACTGATTCAGAACGTTTGGTGCCGCCATCTTTGAAGGATCAGAAACCGTTGTCGTTGGCGAAAATTTCTTTGAGACTTTGCTTTTCAGTCCCATTTCCCGCATCGCCGCTGCGACTGTGTTGCGACAGACTGTTTCCAGAGAGTCATCTTCCTTGAGTCGATCAGCGATTTTGTAACTGCCATAAATCCCGTGCGACTCGTCGTAGACCTGCTTAATTGAAGTGCGGATTCGAGCCGACCGTTGAGCCCTCAAGCCGGGCCCGGCCTTCAGCCACCTGTAGAATCCACTCGAGCTGACATTGAGAGTTCGACACATCGACGTCACTGAAAACGAGTCACGATGCTGCTTGATCCATGCGTATTTCATTGTGACTCCCTCGCGAAATACGCTGTGGCTTTTTTTAGAATTTCACGTTCCATTTCAGCTCGCTGCAGACGCTTTCTGAGATGCTTGATCTCATCCTGCAACGCAGCGGTCGAGGCGTCGTCACCACATGGTTCTGGCTCTGGAGCCAGCTTCGAGTGCCAATCCCTGAGACTCTTCGCTGCAACACCAACAGCGTCCGCTGCCGCCTTGAACGAGTACCCCTGCTTGACCACAAGATCGACGGCGTCCCGCTTAAATTCAGCACTGAATGAACGACGTGCTCGCTTCGTTTTCTCTGACATGAAAGTCTCCTGAAAGAAATCTTAGAAATCCTTCAGGTGTCCACCAGTCATGGGCTACCGCAACCCGACCGAAGTGTTGGAGCCCGGAGATCCACGTGTGGCGCTTACCGTGGACACGATCAGGCGCCGGAAGTATCGCGAAGGCGTAATGACCTATCGGCGCGGCATGCATATTCATGAGTACATCACGCTGAACCAGGCCCATCAATACCTGGCCATGGGTCGCTCCAAGCAGGCGCTTCTCGATCTATACCATGTGCTCCTGCACAATGGCTCTACCCATGAGGGATTCGAGAATTTGGTCAAACCCTGGATGAACAGACAGCCTTGGGGATGTCCGCAGCCGCATGCCTGGGCGGCGGCCAAGTTGTCTTTGTTTTTGCGCAATGCAATGGTTCGTGAACAGGGAGGCAGGGCCGGCCTCGATGAGAATCAGCGCGACCTCTACCTCTTCTCGCTGATCTCGCCCGACTGGACCAAGTCGGGGAACCAGATGTCGATAAAGAACGCTGTAACGGAGTTTGGCCGAGTCTCGGCCAGGATGGTCTTCTCCCCAACCGGAGCCACGGTCACCGTTAAACCATCGTTCAAGAATACTCCTCGCGACCTGGTCATTTCTATTCCGTATTTCGTCGAGGTAGATTCAGTGAAGGGCAATGGAGCCAGAGCGGGACAGAATGAGGGCAAGCTCCGCTTCAGCCCCGACACCACCAGCATCAGCATTAGCTGGCATCACCGGGAAGATGCGCACGCAAAGTCCTTCCAGGATCTCCTGAAGACGTACCGCTCGGAATTCCCGAGCATGATGAAGAATGGCGGACGGAGAGGCTACGAAGAACATCCGGAACGGGCGGGTAAGCCGTTTCTGCTGGATGATGAGAAGACCCATCCCCCCGACGCCGTTGAGCTTCGATCTTGTGCGCAAGGCATTTACGAAAGAGTTCACGCGCAGGTTCGATGACTTCACCCAGGGCGGTGGAATAGCTGTCGATACCTTGCCACCCCACGTGTTGACGGCGTCCGACCGCAAAGCGTTGTTTGACGAGCAATGGCAGGATTGGCGTGAGCCGAATGAGATCGCCATGGGAAAACCGGTATGCTCAAACGGCAATGAAACTCGATCGCGGCAGGTGACATCCATCAACGATGGCGTACTGCTGAGGCGGACCTACTGGGGCGGTGTGGGAGGGCCCGTGGCAGAGATCGATCTGGTCGAGATGTATGACGTTGACCGAATCAAAGTCTTCCCCTTACACGGTTCCTACACATACACCGTGGAAGTTTCGGTTGACGGCGGGGAATTCAAGACCGTCGTCCCCGGAGAAAAGAAGGAGACGGAGATCGACAAGACAAAGAAGATCTGCGACCACAGACTGAGTCCTATCAAGGCGAGGTTTGTTCGAATCAAAGGTCTTGCACACATCCTTGATGTAAAGGTCTACAAAGTCACTGGCAGCAAGTCGCAGGAGCCTCCTCCCAACCAGAGGATTCTGGCGGCGGCAAAAGCGGAGCGCGAGATTGCGAGAGGCAAGCCGGCGAAATCATCCGGCGATGATAACCCGTCGCGTACCGCAAAACTTATTACTGACGGTAGAGAGGGAAAAGACTCCGCATGGTGGGGCAAGGGAAATCCACAGTGGGTCCAGGTTGCGGTAGCCCATGACTGGTGGACACCTGAAGGATTTCTAAGATTTCTTTCAGGAGACTTTCATGTCAGAGAAAACGAAGCGAGCACGTCGTTCATTCAGTGCTGAATTTAAGCGGGACGCCGTCGATCTTGTGGTCAAGCAGGGGTACTCGTTCAAGGCGGCAGCGGACGCTGTTGGTGTTGCAGCGAAGAGTCTCAGGGATTGGCACTCGAAGCTGGCTCCAGAGCCAGAACCATGTGGTGACGACGCCTCGACCGCTGCGTTGCAGGATGAGATCAAGCATCTCAGAAAGCGTCTGCAGCGAGCTGAAATGGAACGTGAAATTCTAAAAAAAGCCACAGCGTATTTCGCGAGGGAGTCACAATGAAATACGCATGGATCAAGCAGCATCGTGACTCGTTTTCAGTGACGTCGATGTGTCGAACTCTCAATGTCAGCTCGAGTGGATTCTACAGGTGGCTGAAGGCCGGGCCCGGCTTGAGGGCTCAACGGTCGGCTCGAATCCGCACTTCAATTAAGCAGGTCTACGACGAGTCGCACGGGATTTATGGCAGTTACAAAATCGCTGATCGACTCAAGGAAGATGACTCTCTGGAAACAGTCTGTCGCAACACAGTCGCAGCGGCGATGCGGGAAATGGGACTGAAAAGCAAAGTCTCAAAGAAATTTTCGCCAACGACAACGGTTTCTGATCCTTCAAAGATGGCGGCACCAAACGTTCTGAATCAGTCCTTCAAAGCAGGTGCTCCGAACAGAAAGTGGGTGACCGATATCACGTATCTGCCGACGGCAACCGGCTGGGTTTATCTGGCTGTTGTCCTGGACTTGTTCAGTCGCAAGGTTGTCGGTTGGGCGATTTCCGAAAGTCTCGCCACGCCGTTGGTCAGCTCAGCTCTTCGTAACGCTGTTGAATCGCGGAAGCCTGACACGAACGGTCTGCTTCACCACAGCGATCGAGGCTCGCAATACACCAGCGATGAATACCAGCAGACTCTGAGAACACTCAACATGATCTGCTCGATGAGTCGTACCGGATGCTGCTACGACAACGCCGTCATGGAACGTTTCTTCTGGTCACTCAAGCACGAATGGACGAAGTTCGAAACCTTCGAGGACATCACTCAAGCAAGACTCAGCGTCTTCCAGTACATCGACACTTTCTACAACTCAAAGAGAATTCACCAGACCCTCGGGTACCGAACACCTGACGAATTCGAAGAACAATACAAAGCAAAACTCGCCGTCTAAAACCTCATTTCAGGTGTCCATTCCAACTGGGCAATCGCAGGTTGACCTTGAGAAAGAGTATGAGGTCGATGAGATCTGGCTCCAGCCGTGGTGGGACAATGGCGAGAACGGACGAGCCTACAAGTACACCATCGAAGCGTCGATAAACGGCAAGACGTGGCAACGGATCGTGGATAGGAGTAAGAATACGACCCCGCACCGTGACGTTGGTGAGTCCTATATTCTCAATCCATTCAAGGTCCGATACGTCCGGGTGACAGGCATAAACCATCTCTGCGAGATGAAAGTCTACAGGCACGGTTCAACCCCAAGGAAATAGAGGTCAGGGCAGGGTCTTACGTCCTCCCCTGCCTTGCTGGCGGAATTGAAGGAAGGAACTGTAAGCCGATGCGCCGAGACATCACCATGAAACAGCTTCGAATTGTCGCCGCCGTCTGTGCGTTCAGTCTTTCCATCGCGCAGGTGAACGGCGAGGACCAGTTTCTCGTTGAGAAAGGAAAGGCTAACGCTGAAATTATTATCAGCGAATCTCCGGCGCGTTCGACGCGGTTGGCGGCGGCTGAACTCCAAACTTACGTTGCGAAGATCTCCGGCGCGCGCCTTCCAATCAGAGCCGAGCCTTCCGTTGATGTTCTGGTTCAGATTTACGTAGGCGAGAGCCCGCACGCGGCGAAACTCGGCGTCACTGCTGATCGTCTCGAACACGGTGCTTACCGCATCGCTTCCGGTGAGAAGTGGCTTGCGCTGATTGGCGACGACACTAATTTCACTCCCAAGGAACCGTGGGCGAAGAACAACTCCGGACGCGGCGAAAAATTGCAGTCCGCGTGGGAGAAGGCGAGTGGGCTGCCGTTCGGCGTTCCCAATGGCGGGCTTTACAAGTATCGCGAACGGATGCCCGCAGCGCTGGCGAAGGAAGATCGCGAGTATCTCTGGCAGTTCGACGAGCGAGGTTCGTTCAATGCGGTCTGCGGCTATCTGCGTAGCCTCGGCGTGCGCTGGTACCTGCCCGGCGAACTCGGCGAGGTCGTCCCGAAGATGAAGTCGATACCGCTGCCGAAAATCGACGAAACCGTAAAGCCGGATTTCGAGGTTCGGCAGTTCAGCGTGCGGTTCGCTACGGCGGACGAGGATGTCATGCGGTGGGCGATGCGGCTGGGAATCAGGCATCCCTACGGACTCATGATCGCTCACGGAATGCACACCATGACGCATCCCGACATCCTCAAAACGCAGCATCCGGATTGGTTCGCCCTCTATGGTGGCAAGCGCGATACGCAGACCGGCAAACGCCTGAATCACCTCTGTTATTCCAACGAAGAGTTGTTCGACGCGACGGTGAAATGGGCGCGGGCGCAGTTCGATGTTTATGACTATGAATCGGTCTCGATCATGCCGCCGGACGCCTACATTGCGCTCTGTCAGTGCGAACTCTGCGAAGGCAAACAGATCGACGAAATGGGCGCGCGTGGAAAGCTGTCGAATCATGCCTGGGACTTCGCCAACCGCGTCGCCAGGGAGGTAGGCAAGACACATCCAGACAAGCTCATCGTTTGCTGTGCCTACGGCGCGAACACCGAGCCGCCCACAAATATCGCGAAGCTCGAGCCCAACGTGCAGGTCGTCATCGTCGGCGGTCGCCGTCCGCGCAACAGCTTGCCCGAGCAACGTGAATACATCGACAAGCTTCGCGCCGGTTGGCTGAAACTGGCGACGCGGCCGATCATGATCTTCGAAAATTATCCATTTACCGGACGCGGCACATATCTGCCGGCGTTCGTCGCGAAGACGATCGGCGAAAGTATCAACGCGACCAAGGGCGTCTCGCGCGGTGAAGACATCTGGCTGAGCTTTCCACGCACTCATGACGATCCCAATATCGGCTTCGATCACTTTCAGGTGTATTTCACAGCGAGGATGTGGTGGGGCGGCAAGGACGCCGATGTCGAGGCGATGCTGGATGAATACTGCCGCCTGTTCTACGGGTCGGCGGGACCGAAGATGAAGGCGTTCTTCGATTACTGCGAGGCGAATTATCAGGCGATGGAAAAGGATAAAGAAAAGGCCGATACGGCGCTGGAGATGATCGAAAAGGCGAAGGCGGAAATCAGTCGTTTAACGGCAAGCCGGAGGCGACTGCGTTCAGGAGAAGTCAAGAACACCGACGCCTCCGGCTTGCCGTTAAACGATTTAGAGAAATACGCCAGGCGGCTCGAATTGATCGACAACTTCCTCAACGCACTGCGGAGCAAGGCGAAGCAACTTGGTCAGGCACGCGGGCTCGTCGCGAAGATGCGCACCGTGTTGAAGCCGAGCGAGCCGATCGTCGTTGACGGTAAACTCGACGACGAATACTGGGTGAGGCATCGGGAATGGTCGGTCGGACGGCTTCGCGAATTGCAGACCGGAACGCCACCGGTTTTTGGCACATCGGTCATGGCCGGTTGGGATCGAACCGGACAGCATCTTTACTTCGTGATTCGTTGTGAGGAGGCCGTGGGGCAAGCTTCCAGCTTGCCGAGTAAGAAACTTCAGGGCGACAGGCAAGCTGGAAGCTCGCCCCACTTGAACATCACGGCAACGAAACACGACGATGAGGCGATCTGGTATGGCGACGTGGTGGAAATCGAACTCGCGACGGATTCCCACAGCTACTATCAGATCGCAGTCAATCCAGCCGGTGCGCTCGTCGATCTCGATCGCGGAGCCGACAAGTCGGCACGATTTCGCTGGGAATCGCAGGCCGAAGTCGCGACTCACATCGCGGCAGATCACTGGACGGTTGAAATCCGCATCCCCGTGACCGATGACGAGAACGATCCACTCAATCAGGTCATCGGCCGCAAGCCATCGCAAAGTCTGCCGTGGCATTTCAACATTTGCCGCCAACGGATCCGTGAAACGGGCTCGGAGTACTCGGCGTTCTCCCCCACAGGCACGGCCGGTTTTCACGTGCCGATGAAGTTCGCGCATTTCTACGACGGCGGCTCGTACACGTTTGATGTCGATGAGACGGTGACCGACTTCCTCATCGAAGCTTCGGCCGCCCGCAAGCTGATGAAGAGTCGGAAATACGATGAGGCTCTAGCTGCGTTTGTTGCTCTGTCACAGCGCGAGAAGGCGACGGACTACCAGAAATCGCACGCACTCTCGCAGGCAGCAGCATGCGCCCGGCTCGGAAAACACTTCGAACGAGCGACCGAACTGGCCAGCCAGATCCCGCTCGAAGCCATCGCGAAGATCGTTCAGATGGAAAACCTTCTCGGCGAACGGAAGTGGGACGCGGTCATCGAACAGTTCGGCAACGAGGATATCTCGACGTGGCCGTTCACGCAGATCGGAGCGGCAGCGTTCGCACGCGGTCGGGCTTACTACGGCGAGCGAGTCGGCGACAAGGCGGATGCCGATCTCCGTCTGGCGTTGGAATTCACATCCGACTCACGAGTGCGAATGAGCATCCTCCGCACGATGGGCCACAACCGTGAAACCGTTCTAAAGAACGATGATCTGACGCTGGAAACTTACCGCACGATCGCCAGTTCGAAGACCAATACAGGCAGCGCCGAGTACTTCTCTGGTCTACAGGGAGCCGCCCGCGTGCTGACTCGACGCGGCGACTATGCCGAAGCGTTGAAGGTACTGAATCTCGTCGATCCCGAAAAGCTCGGCGGAAGCTGGCGCGGCACCATGCGACTGTCACGCGGCCGGACACTTGAGGCAGCAGGTCGCAAGGCAGAGGCCCTGAAGACATATCGCGATGTGGTGACGGATGAATCAGCGTCGGAGTCACATCGGCGAGCGGCGGAGAAAGCGGCTGCGGCATTGGAGTCCGGCAATTGACATTGGCGCGATCTGAGATTTTCTAGTTCAGCGTGAACTGAACTGAGCGCGGAGATGAGCGTTCACGTGCAGCCAACAACTGACCCTACAAGATGGGTTGACTATTGGGAAAACAGAAAAGCAAAAAGCTCTAATCGTGTCTAAGGCCCTCGAGCAAACGTACGAATCTCTCTTTCAGGCTTCTTGTCCTTATCTAACTTTTTGGTGCGAAACTTTCTAATTCCCACAGGGTTTATTGTTCGCGGCGGCGTCGCCACGTTAAGGATCCGTTAGAACGTGTCGACTCGTCCTGCAATTGCTCAGCCAGAATGACCGGGTGTTTCTGCCCCGATTTGTCCCAATCGAGCATCAAAGCCGACTTACCAGGAATCAAAGAATGAAACGCTTCTGCATACTGACAGGAATCGCGCTCGCATGTTCGACCGTCGCGACGGCACAGGACGACAAGAAAACGGACGGGCTGTTTAAGCAGCTCGATAAGAACAGCGACGAAAAACTCGTTGCAGACGAGATTCCGGAGAAGCAGACGCGGTTCTTCGAGCGACTCGTTCGGCTGGGCGATGCCGACAAAAATGGGGAGTTGTCGCAGGCCGAATTCAGCAAGGCGACTTCAGAGACAGCCGACACTCCGCCACGAAATCCGAATGGAAATGCTCCAGGTCGGCGTCCTGGAGGCTCAGCACCGAGGCAGTTTGATACCGCAGATTTTTTCAAACGGCTGGACAAGAACGGTGATGGCAAACTGGCAAAAAGCGAATTGCCAGATCAGTTTGCTCAGCGACTGGCTCCAGCATTTGAAAAGCTTGGCAAAGATGAGATCACGCTCGATGAATTTCAGAAGCTCAGGCAGCAGTACGAGGGGAACGGTTCACGAATGCAGGGTGGCCGCCCCAGCCAGATGGGAAATCCAGCCGCGATGTTTAAGCAGCTCGACACAAACGGCGACGGCAAACTAACGGCCCAGGAAGTTCCTGAAGAAAGACGTCGAATGCTCGCAGCGATTCTTGAACGATCGGGTAAAGGGCGAGATGGTTCACTGACGCAGGAAGAATTTCAGAAAGCGGTTGAACAATTCACGCGCCAACAGAATGGGCGCCCCGCCGGCGACGGAAATGCCAAACGATCGGATTCGGATCGTCCAAAGCAGACTAGCGATGCAATGCGTCGACCTGGGCAGAGTGACCGCCCATCAAACGGTGGCCCGGCGTTTCTCCGGATTCTCGACGTCAACAAGGACGGGCGACTCAGTCGTGATGAGCTGGCGAAGGCTGTCACACTGATCGATCGTCTTGATCAGAATCGTGATGGTTCGCTGGATGGTCGAGAACTGTTCGGCCCTCCTCCGGGAAGCGGTCAAGGTTCGATGGATCGACCTCGGCAGAATTCTGACAAGAAGACTAGCGACCGTCCTCGGCGACCGCAGAGCGAAGACGCTGGCAAAGATAAACCTCGCGACCAAACTCGCTCAAACCCTGATCAGCCAGATCGAGAACGAAGGCCGACTAACGTAAAGCTCGACGAAACATTCGGCCGGATGGACCGAGACAAGGACGGAGCGATCAGCAAGCAAGAAGCGCCAGACCGTCTCAAGCAGAACTTCGACCGAATCGACGCCAATAAAGACCGCAAGATCACACTCGAAGAGCTTCGCACAATCTTTGAGCGATCGCGGAAGCAGTAAACTCGCAGCGGGATCGGAGTAGATGCTAAGCGGTAGCCGGACTCGCAAGAGTTCGGGCATAGAACCGAAAGGCCGCACCGAAGTCTTGCGACTCCGGCTCCGACGATTCGATCATCAATGAAAACAGCCCTGAACTGGCACCACAAATTGTGTGCTGCCGGTTCAGGGCTGAATCGTTTTCCGATTGCGTCACCGCATCGACGACTTACGCCACGCAGGCGTCTTCGCGCGAAGAGTCGTTCGCGCTGAACGCCGAGCGGTAAGCCGCTACGAGCAACGTCTTCGCAGACTCCAATCGCGATTCGCGTTCGAGATGCCAACCTTCGGCAAGCATCTCATCCAGAACGATCAACGGAACCTCGGCAGACGATTGTTCGCGAGCGGCCCGCTCACTGACTCGTTCAACAAGAGTTGCAGAGACAACCGCTGATTGACTGCTCATGCCTGTACCTGATTGGCCGGCAGGTCGGCAGAGTCGTCTTCGACTGCGTCCTGCTCGGACTCCTTGCGTTTGATGGCGTCGTAAACTTCTCGGCGATGCACGCTGACATCGCGAGGAGCGTCGATTCCAAGGCGGACCTTGTCGCCTCGAATTTCGACAACCATAATTGAAATGTTGTCGCCAATGACGATCTTTTCGTCCTTCTTCCGGCTGAGTACCAGCATCGTGCCGTTCCTGATCCATAGTGTGATGGCAGCCCGCTTCCGGCCGACCGGACTCACTGTCCGATGCCTCTCCCCCGAAAGCCAAGCTGTTGCCGCTTGCCCTAAACTTAGACCATTCCCGACACACCGGCGGACGAATCGCCTGACGATTGGCGAAACTGTGAGTGACTCTGCCGACCTGTGACGACTGGGCGGATCGGTCGAGTTGATCGGCAAGGCTGATCGCAACAATGCTGCCGATTCTGCGGAGTCTGACGGGAAACGCCTCCGCTCCGTTCGGATCCTGACTCGTGCATCGGTATCCTTAACGGATCAAATCCTGCGATGAGTCCGATCGATCAGGCCAACTCTCGCCGAATCTACACCCGACCAATTAAGAGTCCATTTGTGGCCGACTTTGAATACTCACGCTGGGACGGTTCGCAGGAGTTTACTCCGCAGTCCGCAGACAAACTGTTTGACGAGTTGAGCAAGTACATGCTCGACTACGGCGAGGAGATTCTCGACAACCTTCTGCAGTGGGAGCAGGAGCACCCTGATCTCGTCCAGAAGCTGATCGAGCAGGGTTATGTCGATAAGGACGAAGAGGGCCGATTTCATGTGACGCCGAAAGGAGTCCGCCGAGTTGAGGGGCAATCTTTAGAAGCCCTCTTCAACGTCAACCGAAAAGACAAAGTCGGCAAGCACGAAACTGAATTTCGCGGCGCTGGCCAGACCGTTCACGACGAAACCAAGCCATACGAATACGGCGACGCGATCTCAAACCTCGACATGCACGCCACGCTGAAGAACGCGATCATGCGACAGGGCGGCGGATCACCAGTCGACATCGCTCACGACGACCTCGTCGTTTACGACACGGAATATCAAACCGCCTGCGCGACCGTCGTGCTGATCGACATGTCCGGCAGCATGAACCGCTACGGTAAGTACGGGCAGGCCAAGAAAGTCGCAATGGCTTTGCAGGGGCTGGTGCGAAGCCGATACCAGGGCGACTTTCTGCAGGTGGTTGGATTTTACAGCTACGCCAGTCCGATGACTGAACGCGAGCTGCTTTACTCAGCGCCGAAAGAGGTCAGCATCTTCGATCCGCGAGTCCACCTTCGCATCAATCTGGATCAGCCACCGAGTTTCGTGCCGCAACACTTCACGAATATCCAGGCGGGACTGCAGTTTGCTCGACGAGTTCTGAAACGCCAGCCCGCTCAAAACCGGCAAATCATCACAATCACCGACGGCGAGCCGACAGCTCACATCGAAGACCGTGATCTTCTGCTGATTTACCCGCCCGCCGAACGAACAGCGAAAGCAACTCTGGCCGAAGTGAAGCGATGCTCGAACGAGGGCATCCACATGTCGAGCTTCGCGTTGATCGAGGACTACTTCTATCTCGATCTGGTCAACTTCGTCGAGCAAATGGCCAAAGTCTCCGGAGGCGTCGCCGCCTACTGCAACGCCGAAGATCTTGGCAACATGGTCATCGACAGTTTTTCAAAGGGGCGAAGACAACGACGGGCAATGTAAGGCAACCGCAGGATCAATGGATCGTTATTGATCCGTGGGTGGCACGGGTTGCTCGCAACCCGTGCGGCGGAGCCGCAAGACGCAGTCGTGGTTGACCTAATGTTCCTCTTGTCGCTTCGCGAAACGGGTTGCGAGCAACCCGTGCCACCCAGGAATGATATTTTCTTGTCGAAACATTGAATTTACGGCGTCACAAACCGGAAACAATCCTGTACTGATAGGTAAGTCGCCGCTCAAAACGCTACGACAACCCGAGCCGACACCAAGCTCAGTCGGAATCAAACACCATGAATCAACTTCGAACATGCTCTGAATGCGGAACGACGATTACCGAAACGTCGGAAGCCGAACTCTGCCCCGGCTGCCTGCTGAAAATGGCCACTAATGAGTCGGTCGTCGATCCCGATTTCGAGCAGACTCACATCACGGCAAAGAAGAAAAAGCAGAGATTCGAAGCTCCCGAGGCTGAACAACTGAACGCTTTGTTCCCGAACCTGGAGATTCTGGAACTGATCGGCCGCGGAGGAATGGGGGCTGTTTACAAAGCACGACAAACAGACCTCGACCGGTTCGTCGCCGTCAAGATTCTGCCGCGAGAAATTCAGGGCGATCCCGGCTTCGGCGATCGATTCCTGCGAGAAGCCCGGACGCTGGCGAAACTCAACCATCCGAACATCGTCGCTGTTTACGACTTCGGCCAGATCGACGAACTCTTTTACTTCGTGATGGAATTCGTCGACGGAGTCACACTTCGAGACACCATCGCCTCCGGCAATGTCGCTCCTGAAGAAGCATTGCGGGTCATTCCAGACCTCTGCGACGCGCTGCAGTTTGCGCACGAAGAAGGCGTCGTCCATCGAGACATCAAGCCGGAAAACATTCTGCTCGACAAACGCGGACGAGTGAAGATCGCAGACTTCGGCCTCGCCAAGCTACTTAAAAATGAAGACGACGAAGAAGAGAATCTGACCGGCACTCACCAGGTGATGGGCACGCTGAAATACATGGCCCCCGAGCAAATGGCGACGTCGCGCGACGTCGACCACCGCGCTGACATCTACTCGCTCGGCGTCATTTTCTATGAACTTCTAACTGGCGATCTTCCCGTCGGATGGTTTGATCCGCCGTCGAAGAAAGTCGCAGTCGATGTTCGCCTGGACGAGGTCGTGCTGCGAACTCTCGAAGCCGAACCTGAACGACGATTCCAACACGCCAGCGAAGTGAAGTCGGCCGTCGAACAACTTTCGTCTGGGCCGATCGTGCCCGTTCCAGAAACTGCACAGCCGGCGGCTTCAGCACCGGCAGGTCAGGGGGGAATCCGGATTCACAAACTGATGGACGATACGGAAACGAAATATCGAACACGGCACCACATCGTGTTGTGCTCTTCGATGATGCTGATCCCAATCTCGTTTCCCATTTTCCGAGAAGATATTGGCTTTGGGATCGCAACACTCGCAATCTCGCTCGCCTTGTTTATCTGGGCGGTCAAAATCAAGAAGCACCTTGTTTGGGAAACGACGTACAAAGGCCACACGATCAAACTCGACTGCAGCAGCATGCTGGCCGAGTATATCTACCTCGACGATGGTCTTGTCCAGAAAGGCGGCTTCGGAACAAAGATGGAGTTCCGCACAAAGATCAAAGCGGGAGACGGAATCGGCGACGAAATCATCATCTGGTTCGATGCCCAGTTCAGGTACTGCCGCTGCCGAATCGACGTCGAGGAGCAAACGTAGCCACTGATTGATAATCTCAACCGAGATTCACTTCGAAGGCCAATCGTAGCTCGCCTGTTTGCGGAATCCCGAAATTTCGATCGTCCCCTCAGGTCCGATTTTCACCATCGAGTATCCGTTACTCTCAGCCCCCTTCCCTTCGACCATTGCCACCATCGTGCAGTAGTGAATGCCGCCGATCGCTTTGAGATCGTTCTTGTGACTGTGCCCCTGAAACACGGCCAGCACTTTGCCTGAATCTTCAAGAGCCTTCCGAACCGCATCCGCATTCTTTACGCCGTGGTGGTTTGAAACATCCAGTCGCTGATGAGCAAATACGATTGTCGGTCTTGACGTCGCTTTCAGATCTTCGACCAGCCAGTCGAGTTCAGCCGCCGGCACGTTCGGATCGGTCCACTGAAAATTCTTTCGACCGTACGATTCGCCGTCGCTGCGGAAGCACGAATCCAGCAAGACGAAGTGAACGCAGCCCGAGTCGAATGAGTAGTATGACTTTTCACGTTCGACGCCGCCGAGAAACTCATCCTTCGTCAGCATGTCGACGCAGTGGTTCCCGAGCACGTAGTGGCGATTCTTTGAAATCGCAGCAAAGTCGCGATTGATTCGCTTCAGATAACCAAGCTCCGTTTCCACCGAAGCCGCTGCGTCAATAAAGTCGCCCAGCTCGACGACGAATGCCGGCTTCTGATTGCAGCAAACTTCTCGGCCGCCTCAGCCAGTTTGTCCGGCGTCTCCCGGTAGTTTCGTGAGCCCGCCGCCGGCTTGTCGGCGTAGTGCAAGTCGGTGATCACCCCAAAGCTGACCGTCGAGCTTGTCGTCTTTCGCCTGAAGCAATGACGAACTCGCAACCCCGGCAGACAGGACCAGTGCCCCGTCTCGCAGAAACGCTCGTCGCTGAATTGGACCGCTATTTTCCGATGTCAATTGCATGTCCCTCGCCTTGATCGAGTTGAAATGAACCCTGGCGATTTGCCGATTCACAAGCATCCTGCCAGAATGTGGCCCAGATCGCACGAGACACTTTTACCGATCGACGTCTCAATCACCAGATTCACCGCCGTTTTACATCTGCGACTTTTTGCTCATGCCGGAAAATGCCAACACCGATTCACCTTCCTCAACGGAACTTCCTCCAGGTTCTGCAGCCGTTCCGTCAGCCGACGAAGCCTTGCCTGCAACGGGAGAAGGGTGCCCCACTCCGTTGGCATGGAAGCAGGTGCAGAATGAATTCTTATCGCAGAGTGATGAGTTTTCCTTCTCTGAAGCCGGCCTGACGGTCAGCGGCAGAGTGCTCGGCGAAGGACCGCCGCTTTACTTCCTGAACGGAATCAGCGCCACGCCAACCCTGTTCTGCCTGACGGTCTGGCTGCTGCGAGACGAATTTCGATGCGTGATCCTCGACTATCCGCCTGAGGCGCAGACTCTAGAACAGCTCGCACAGTCTCTTGATCTGGCAGCAACTCAGTTTGGCGACGAAGAATTCGACCTCTACGCAACGTCGTTTGGCACGTCTGTCGCCCTGCACGCCATGCAAAGTTTCCCGCAGCGCATCCAGCATGCCGTTCTGCAAGGGCCGCTGATCTCGATGAAATTCAGCATGGCCGAACGACTGGCACTCGCAACGCTGGTTGGCTGCCCGGTCAGATTGATCGTCTCCCGCTGCGGCAGACAGTCCTGCAGAACAACCACGCGCGATGGTTTCCGCCGTTCGACATCACTCGCTGGAAATTTCTGATGGCCGAGACGGGCAACGTCCCCACAAAAGACGTTGCCCGGCGATCAAAGATGCTCCGCGGACTCGCCCTGACCGAACAGGTTTCTGAGATCGAAACTCCAACTCTCGTAGTCAGCAGCGAAGGTGAAGCCGCCCGGCATCGTGAATCTGCAGCGGTGCTCGCTGAAAAACTTCCCAATGCACGTGCCGAAGAAATCTCAAACACTGGCCACGTTCCGTTCGTGACTCACCCTCATCGATTAGCAAAGCTGGTCCGACAGTTTCTGCATCCTGAGTTGCATGCAGAATCCTGTAACACGCCGTCCGCAACTCCGCCAGCGTGACAAGACGTCATGGCAAATGTCGGCGGCAAAACCGACTCATTCGTCGTCGTACCCGCCCAGAGCAATCGTGACACCGCCGTACGCCGAGATGTCTGCCGTGTTGAAGCCGAGGACGTCTTCGTACTGTTCGTCGGTAATGTTATCAACGCGGGCGAACAGTCGGACGTTCTTTGAGACCTGCCACCAGGCCGAAGCGTTCACAAGGAAGTACTCGTCGAGCGTTGCTCCAAAGTCCTGGCGATCGCCAACAAACCTCATGTTGAGCGAAACCTGAGCCTGTTTGTCGCATAGAAACTGGCTGAGCGTCGCGTTGAACTTGTGCCGCGGCCGACGCAGCAACTCGTTCTGTGTGCCGTTGTCGCGAGTTTTTGTGTTGGTGTACGACGCGGTCAAGAAAGTATCCGGCCCGAGTTCGACCTGGCCGCTGACTTCAACACCCGCTGTCAGTGCACTGCCGATATTGGTCGCCGTGAACGTTGGGAACGGGAACACAATCAGATTGTCGAGGTCGTTTCGAAAATAGGTCGCATCGACAACGACCTTGTCATCGAACATCCGCTTCTCAGCTCCAACTTCCCAGCCGAAACTTTCTTCCGGACGCAAGTTTGGATCGAACCCGAATCCGGCAGCAACCTCGGCAAGAGCCGGTGAGCGGAAACCTGTACCGATTGCTCCATGCACGGCCATTTGTGCCTCGGGAATCAGAAATCGACTTGTTACACGATAGGTATCTGCCGTGCCGGCGCGGCTGTAGTCGTCGTGCCTGTAACCTGCTGTTGTGAACCAGCGATCGTTGACAGCGAACTGGTTTTCGACAAATCCGCCGGTCCCAAACTGCGAAGCCGCTGCGGGGAAGAAGATAAACATGCTCGACGTGTCTTGCAGAATGTCCTCGTGAATATGCTCGACACCGCCCGTCACGGAGTGCTTAAAACAACCGTCGTCAAACGTCGTCAACTTTGCCTGGTAGTCGAACTGGTGCGACTCGCCATCAAAGAAACTCTGAAACCCGCCGCGGTCGTCACGTTTGTAACTAGCGAAGCTGTAGCCCGCTCGATGTTCGAGCATGCCGTCGAGCTGAGTCACGGTTGTCTGAGCCCGCAGAAAGAACTGTTCGTTGTCGAGATTGCGAGCGGCGTCGGCCATAATCCGTCGAGATCGACATCCGAATCAACGTAGCGCCACGAAACATCAAAGTCCCACTCGTCAGTCAGCAGCGCCCCGACTCGCCCCGAGAGTGTCCCGTTCTCGTATCCGTCACTTTCCGTTCCGGCGCTGGCTGCAGAGAATCCGTCAGACGTGAACCATGCTCCCGACAGCGAGTACCAGAAGTTTTCTGTACCGCCGCTGATCGTCGTCGCCTGAGTGTAGGTGCCAAAACTACCACCTTCATGAGTCGTCCGAACCTGAGTCGGCCCTTCACCTCGACGAGTCACGATATTGACCACACCGCCGATCGCATCTGAACCATAGATTGTGCTCTGCGGTCCCCGAATTACTTCGATCCGCTGAACATTGTCGAGAAGGAAGTTGGCAGGATCGAAGGCTCGATTCGGACTGCTGGGATCGTTCAACGGTATTCCATCGAGCAGAACTTTCGTCTGCGATCCGTTCGTCCCGCGAGTAAAGATGGTCGACTGCTGCCCTGGTCCACCCCGAGGTGTCACGTCAAACCCTGGAACAGTTCGCAGGACTTCGTTGAGCGTGCGGCTGCCTCGCCGCTGGATGTCTTCCTCCGTGATCACTGTTACGGAACTACCGACCTGACGTCGAGCCGTCTCAGTCGGAGAAGCCGAGACTACGGTATCGTCTCCCAGCGGTTGCCGTGGAAACGGAGCAGTGACCGTCACTTCAGGAAGCATGGCCGCATCATCGGGCTGAGCAGCAGGGTTCTCATCCGGATCCCCCAGGCGATCGATCACGACTCGGCCGGGAGCTTCGTCGCTCGAAGATGACTCGGCTTCAGAAGGGGGCTGAGCAATTGTTTGCTGAGTCGCAGTCAGCAAGATGCCGACAGCAATCGTCGCGACGAAATGTGCGGACAGAAATCCGCGCAGCAGGAACGTCTTCATCTGGTAACTTCCTTTCGCGAGAAGTCAGGAACAGTGAAAACTTTCTGGCGAGTTATCCTGGCTCAGGTTCGTCCTACTGACCGCGCCTTCCCAGGCGGCTGTTTCAACAGCGTTGCCCAGTGGCGTAGTGCGGCGTTCGTCCCCCTCACAGTCGCGCGACGGCGGGAGAATCGCCCGGTCAGCAGCCATCGTCTTTGCAGACGACGACTGAGAACTGGACTACACTCCTCTTCCCTCTGCCTCGAAAGTGGTCGTAGTGCTTTTAAGAATCGGGCAGAAATGAGCTGTTACTCCGGCTGTTCCGAAGATTCCGTCTCGCAACGCTCCGAATGGCAACTTCAGCCGCTACAACCGTTATAGCTTGCCTGAGGCGAACTGCGGGAGCGGCTCTGGACACTCCTGGACAGCGAAGGAAGCGTTACAGGCGAAAGCGAATCGGTAACCGAGCGGTCCACTCAACGGGTTTTCCGTCCCGAGTTGCCGGCGAGAACCGCCAGCGGCGCACCGCGTCCAAAGCAGCTTGATCCAACGACTGATGGCCGCATGACTCCGCGACGTTCACCTTGGTGACCTTACCACTAACCGCGATGGTCACCGACAGAATGACACGCCCTTCGAGGCCCTGCTGGACAGCGTCGGGAGGGTACATCGGATTCGGATTGCTGATCGGTCGGGCTGGCTTGATCGGAGTTGTACCGACGGTCTGAGCAATCGAGTTTGACGACTGCTGCCTGGCCGTGCTGGTACTGCTGGGCTGAATATCGGCCGGTGCAGGACGCCGTTCCGGGTGCTGTTCAGCAGGTTTCACCTTGGACGGCATTGGCGCGTCTGGATGCGATCGCGACTTCGGCGGCAACTCTACACGATTGATCGATGAGACAACTCGCTGACGTTCACGCCGCAGCGTCGAATGTGCTGATACTGATTCGCTAAACGAACTCTTCCCAGACTGACGGCGAGGCAACAGGCTCGGCACGCCCACCGGCGACACGGACAACTGCAAAGGTTGCGGCGACAAGTCAGGCGACTGTGTCGATTCTTTAACTTCTGGTGACCGAGGCGAATCCTCGCTTGGATGCGGTAGATCATCGGGTACTTCGACCACCTGAATCGGCGCCGTCGGTTCGCTTTCTCGATGCACGGATGCTGGAGCAGCAACATCAGCCATGCTCGACATGACCACTACCCGGTTGCCAGGAACTTCCGGAGCCACAACAGGAATCTCCGTCAGCGCACTGCCAAGGACGACGAGCATGCTTGTATGCACGACCGCAGACGTCACCCACGACATGACTTGGGAACGTGACATTTCGCAGCTGTTCCCTCTCTATTCCGAACCGTGTCTGCACTAATCAAATAAATCTACGCGACAACGGTCATCCTCAAGAATTGATAGGCTACCTGTTCTGCCCGACCCAATGGACGCCCCATCCGCACAGTTTGTCAGGAGACTGGCGATTGAGAAAGCATCGGCGCACAGCGATTGCGATGTTTTTCAAAAAGCATGGCTACATTGAGGAGAACTGCAGCATCTGAAATGCCAGTCTCACTCTTACTGCTTCTGAGCGAGCATTGCTCGAGCACGGTCCTGGTCTCGGAAGCGGGCGTCGATGTCAGCATCGTTTGCTGCTGGACGTTTCGTCGCTTCTTCGAGTTCTGCACGAACGGCGTCTGTATCAATGTCGTCGTTCGACAGGCATCGAGCCGTAAGAAGTGTCACGGTCGAGCCGTTGATCTGGACGAATCCGCCATCGACGAAATACGAACGTTCTCCGCCAGCAGTCGTCATCTTCAATTCGCCGCAGCCAAGACGACCGACAAGCGGTGCTCGACCTGGCAAGACTCCAGCCTGGCCGTCAAACAAAGGAAAACGAAGCGCACTCACCGGCTCGTCCACGATTGTGGTTTCGGGAGTCACAACGACAAGTTGAAGTTCGTTTGCCATGAGCCTGCTTTGCCTCTTAGTTCACACTCACTGAAACGCATGCGTTTCGAGCAGAACTGTTCCTCATTCCGCATTCGTCAGAATACGGCGACTTGACTATTTGGCTTCTGCAGCCATTTTCTCTGCTTGTTCCGCAGCTTCCTGAACGCCACCGACGTACATGAAGGCCGCTTCTGGAAGGTGGTCCCATTTGCCCGTAGCAGATTTCTTCGAAGCTCGTAATCGTTTCTTCCAGTGGAGTGATCTTACCAGCTTTGCCGGTGAAGACTTCCGCCACGAGGAACGGCTGCGACAGGAATCGCTCGATTCGACGTGCTCGATGAACGACAAGTTTGTCTTCCTCGGCAAGTTCATCAACACCGAGAATCGCAATGATGTCTTGAAGTTCTCGGTATCGCTGCAGAATCTGCTGCACCTGACGAGCCGCGTTGTAGTGTCGCTCACCGACGTACTGCGGATCGAGCACTCGGACTTGAAGATGCCAGTGGGTCCACAGCCGGATAGATACCCTTTTCAGCGATCTTTCGTTCCAGGTAAAGGAACGCGTCAAGATGAGCTGAACGCCGTCGCTGGAGCAGGGTCTGTCGGGTCGTCAGCCGGCACATAAACGGCCTGCACTGAAGTAATAGCACCCTTCTTCGTTGAAGTAATTCGTTCCTGCAGTCCACCAAGTTCCGTACCCAGAGTCGGCTGATAACCCACAGCACTCGGCATACGTCCGAGAAGCGCGGACACTTCTGATCCCGCCTGCGAGAAGCGGAAGATATTGTCAACGAAGAGCAGCGTGTCTGCTCCGGTGGCGTCACGGAACCACTCGGCCATCGTCAGACCGGTCAAGGCGACTCGAAGACGAGCACCCGGTGGTTCGTTCATCTGTCCGAAGACCATGCGTCGTTTGCTCGATGACCGAACGCCCGGTGTCACCAATCTTTGTTTCCTGCATTTCGAGCCAAAGGTCGTTCCCTTCACGTGTTCGCTCACCCACTCCGGCAAACACCGAGTAACCACCGTGAGCACTCGCGATACGAGCGATCAATTCGGTCAGAATCACTGTCTTACCAAGACCGGCTCCACCGAACAGACCGGCTTTACCACCACGAACGAACGGTGTCAGCAGGTCGACAACCTTGATCCCGTTTCAAAGATTTCGGTCTTGGCGACGAGGTCTTCAAGCTTCGGAGCGACTGCGGTGAATCGGCCACGTTTCTTCGGTCGTGACTTCGGCCCCGCCCGTCGATCGGCTCGCCCGTCACGTTGAAGACGCGACTGAGTGTTTCTTTTCCGACCGGAACAGTGACGGGCTCGCCAGTATCGAGCGCTTCCATTCCGCGGGCCATACCGTCCGTCGAGCCCATCGCCACACAGCGAACACGGCCGCCGCCAAGATGCTGCTGGACTTCACCGGTCACCTTGACTTTGACGCCCTTGATCTCGGTGTCGACCTGAACGGCGTTGTAAATCGCCGGCAGATGACCTTCGCCGAATTCGGCGTCAAAGGTCGAGCCGATGATCTGAGTTACGGAACCGATTTTGTTGTCAGTTGCTGTCGACATGATCGATGGCTTTCGTCGTATGATCGATTGTCGTGATTGTCTGTCCGTTGCCAGTTAGCCCGCATACTGCGGCTGACTGGTGAAACCACGTCAGGGTTTCAGTTCTTCTATTCAAGTGCGGCTGCACCGCCGATAATTTCGCTCAAGTTCTGAAGTAATCTGCGACTGTCGAGCGCGGTTGTACTGCATGCGACAACTCGCTGATCATGTCGCCAGCGTTCTCTGTGGCTCCCTTCATGGCAACCATTCGAGCGATCTGCTCGCTGACTGCCGCATCAAGGAAGCATTTGAAGAGTCGAGCCTTAAACGCCGCTGGCACAATCTCTTCCAGGATATCTTCCTGAGGGGACGGCAGGAATTCGTAGTCGACTCCCTGATCCGCACCTTCGTCAGTTGCATCGTCATCGCCGAGCGAACCGACAGGCAGCAGAGTTTCGAGTACGGCCGTCTGCCGAGATGCACTTTCGAACTTTGTGTAGGCAACATCGACGCGGTCAATATCGCCCGCGATGAAACCTTCGATGTAACGATCAGCGATCTGCTTCGACTTCGTCGTAACGTGGTTTGTCTTCGAAATTCGTATACGCCTTGGTCGTAGTCGAGTTCCTGAAACTTCAGGTAAGACGAGTCCCCGCTTACCAGCCACTTCGATCGCCAGCTCTTCGCCACTTTTCTTAGCCTGCTTGAGGCGGGACGTCACGTGACGGAGCACCGCTCCGTTGTAACCGCCACACAAGCCGCGATTAGAAGTCAGCACAAGCAGGACATTCTTTGTCTGTTCTTCAGGCTGCTCCAAGAAGAGGGTGACTGAAACTTGAGGTCTGCCTTGGACAGGTCAGCAACGATTTCAGAGATCTTCTTCGTGTACGAAGCAGCTTCGGTCGCCCGGTCCATGGCTTTCTTGAATCGCGCGGTCGCGATCAATTCCATGGTCCGGGTGATCTTCCGGATGTTTTTGACCGCCTTCAGGCGTTTGACAAGCGCTCTGGCGTTGGCCATCGCTTCCCGTCCGTTGTTAACGCTACTTCGTGATCAGCAAGCCGCGAGAAAGTTGAGTCGCCGTTGCGGCCCAACTTTGCACAGCATTTATTCCTCTTCGTATCGTCCTTCGAGCGTCTTGACGAACTCCGTCAAAGCATCTCGCAGAGCATCCTCATCGAGGGCTCCAGATTCGACGATCCCGTCGCGGACTTCAGACTTCTGCTCTCGCAGAAACTGAATCATCTCTTGTTCGACTTCCAGCACGTTGTTCACTGGAACGGTGTCGAAGAAGCCATTCGTACCGGCAAAGATACTGATGACCTGGTCGGCAAAGTGCAGTGGTTGGAACTGTGGTTGCTTCAGAAGTTCGACCATGCGGTAACCGCGGTCAAGTTGCTGCTGCGTCGCTTTGTCGAGGTCAGTTCCAAGCTGAGCGAACGCTTCCAGTTCACGGAACGCTGCCAGGTCCAGTCGCAAAGAACCAGCGACCTTCTTCATAGCCTTCGTTTGAGCGTTACCACCCACACGTGAAACTGAGATACCGACGTTAATAGCCGGTCGAACGCCCGCGAAGAACAAGTCCGGCTCAAGATAAATCTGACCATCAGTGATCGAGATCACGTTGGTCGGAATGTAAGCCGAAACTTCACCTTCCTGCGTTTCGATGATCGGCAGAGCTGTCATTGACCCGCCGCCGAGCTCGTCACTCAGCTTGACCGATCGTTCGAGCAGTCGACTGTGACAGTAGAACACGTCACCAGGATAAGCTTCGCGACCTGGCGGACGACGCATCAGCAGTGACAGTTCACGGTAAGCCTGAGCCTGTTTGGTCAGGTCATCGTAAACGATCAATGTGTGCTTGCCCTGATACATGAAGTGCTCAGCAATTGCGGCACCAGCGTAAGGGGCGATGTACTGCATCGGTGCCGGGTCAGAGGCTGAAGCAGAGACCACGATGGTGTAATCCAACGCGTCGTTCTGTTCCAAAGCTTCCACAACCGCAGCAACGTTCGATGCTCGCTGACCACTGGCGACGTAGACACAGATGACGTCGCCGCCTTTCTGAGCCAGAATCGTGTCCAGTGCGACGGCTGTTTTACCCGTCTTTCGGTCACCAATGATCAGTTCTCGCTGACCACGTCCGATAGGGGTCATCGAGTCGACAGCTTTGATACCCGTTTGAAGCGGCTGCTTCACAGGTTGTCGACCGGCAATGCCCGGAGCAATTGTTTCAACTGGTCGAGTCTCGCTGGTAACAACTGGACCTTTGCCGTCCAGTGCGTTTCCAAGTGGATCGACAACTCGTCCGATCAGGGCGTCGCCGACAGGCACAGAGAGCAGTGCTCCCAGCGTCTTAACTTCGTCGCCTTCTTTGATCTCTTTGAAGTCACCCAGCAGGATGACACCGACGGAGTTTTCTTCAAGGTTGAACACCAACCCGCGGACGCCATTCTCGAATTCGACCATTTCACCCGCCATGGCCGACTGCAGACCATAGACGCGCGCAATACCATCGCCGACTTCAAGAACCCGACCGACTTCGCTGGTCTCAACCTGACCGCGAAAGTCTTCAATCTCCTTCTGGATGACTGAAGCGATCTCGTCCGCTTTGAATTTCATGGAGACTCCCCTGATGCATCGTCTTCGCGAGCTGTTTCAGCCACGAACGAAGCGAGCCATCATAGACACTGTTTCCGACACGGATCACGACGCCACCGATGAGGCTCGAATCCGTCTGAGGTTCAATAATTGGTTCAAAACCAAACGCCGCTGCAACTCGCTCTTTGACTCGTGCCAGAGTTCCCTCATCAAGAGGCTTGGCGCTGACAACCTGAACGCGTTGCTGTCCGTTTCGTTTCTCAAACTCAAGTCTGGCGGATGCCAGAATTTCCTTCAGCAGATCAAGTCGATCGTGCTGAGCGAGCACTCGCAGATAATTTGCGAAGAACTCACTACTGTGTGGTGCGATTGCTCGATCGATGAAGCCGATTTTCTCATCACGGTTTGACAACCCTGTGATAAGCATCGATTCGAACTGAGGGTTCGCTGCGAGAACGTCTTCCAGAAGCGAAGTAAACTCTTCGATTCCTTCGGCAGCTTTGTCTCCGGCGGCATCAAGAAATGCTTCCGAGTAGACACGTGCAATCGCCACCGTACCGGGATCATCCAGTACGCTGTCTATCCGAGAATTTTCGGGCACGTCAGCCATTCCGACCTCACCTCAAATGACAGTTAAGACTGTCTTAACCGCGACTCTCGTCGCGAGCTATGTTTACGCCTGAGCTGCTGACATTTCTGCCAGAGCATCGTCAATCAGCTTCTGATGATCAGCATCATTCAAGCTGCGAGACAACACCTTCTCCGTCGCCGACACAACGTTTGATCGAACGTGATCAAACAACTCGGCAACAGCCTGATCCCGAGCACGATCGATATCATCGAGTGCTCGTTTTCGAGTTGCTTCAGCTTCCTGCTGAGCCGATGCCATAATGTCCGTCTTCGTGCGTTCAGCATCTCGTCGAGCTTCGGCGATGATCTCATCAACCTGACTTTGAGCTGCCTTCAGCTTCTCCTCATAATCAGCCAGCATACTGACCGCTTTGTCACGATCAGCCTTGGCGTCTTCGAGCAGTTTTCTGTACTTGGATTCGCGATTGTCGAGCCCCTCAATCAAAGGGCCCCAAGCAACCTTCTTCAACACCACAAGAAACAGAACAAACGTGACGATGGTCCACAGAATGAGATCATTCTGAAACTTCATCGGAACGCTGGTATCAGGTTCAGCGTGACCACCATGATCCCCTTCCTCAACAGCATGACCTGTGTCAGCCGCCTGAAGATCAGGAGTGGAAACAACCGCTGCAGCGAAGACAAACCCCGCGAGCAACAGAAGCCAGTTACGATGGAAGCGAGAAGCGTGCATCAGCGCACCCTGCAAGTCGCAATACAGAAACGGAGACAACGAAGCTCACCTGCACAAGAGCAAGCGAGCAACGAAACTATTTGGCGATACATACGATCAAAGCAAAGAACGTAGCACCTTCAATCAGAGCAGCAGCAACAATCATGGCACCACGAATATCGGCAGCCTTTTCTGGTTGACGAGCCATGCTCTCAACGGCGGCAGCACCAATCTTGGCGATACCGAGTCCTGCACCAAGCATCACAATACCGGCGCCTGCGGCGGCCGAATTCAAAATCTCAGTTGCGCCTTCCATCTTGGTCGATCTCCTTAGATCAAAAAACCATCTGAAAATCTTGTAACGTCTCCGAGGAAAATGCTCCTCGGTACTTCACATCTAAACATCAATGTGCGTGCAGACTTGCCGAGAGAAAGATCGTCGACAGATAAGCAAACACATAAGCCTGCAGAAAAGAAACAAACAGTTCGAGCAACCCGATAAAGATTTGCCCACCAATACTCGCAGGAATAACCAACCCCTGCAGCATCGTGCCTGCAACTCCGTCTGCAACAATGAATCCAAGAATCACACCGACAACCGTGTGGCCGCCCATGATATTGGCAAAAAGTCGAATCGCCAGAACGCCGTGCTTAATAAAGAGGCCAACAACCTCAATGCACCAGACACCAGCCCCGATGGCGACTCCCATGAAGCCTTCAAGTCCCAGATCGGGACATTGATTCTTCCAGAATCCAAAGAAACCGAACTGCTTGATTCCCTGCAACAGATTGAAACCGAACACCGCGACTGCAAGCACAACGGTCACACTCAGCGAACCAGTCGGCGAGCCAAGCATCGGAACAGCCCCGAGCAGGTTACAAAAGAGAATGTAGAAGAAGCACGTCCAGATGAACGGCAAAAACTGATCCGCGTAATGCCCCGCCTGAACTTCGCCATGACCGTGTTCAGCAGCTCCGTGATCGCCATCGCCATGATCATCATGATCGTGGTGCCCGTCACCGACCGTCGGCCGGACGACTTCGTCTCGAATATAGAGGGCGATCGACTCCCAGAAATTCCAGAAGCGACCTTTTGTCGGCTCGCCAGTACTGACGCGTTTCGCCAGCCCTTTGAACACGAGAAATGTCAGCAAACCCGCAATGACCTGCAGAACCATAAATTTGGTAATCTGAAAGCCAGCAATTTCGGGAAGCGGAATCCCGTATACCGTGTGCCCATGCGAATCAATCGCCGTCCCGAGCCGCATCGGCAGCTCGAAGAACGGGAAGTCCCGCACATGGTGAAAATGATCTTGTCCAGCAGCAAAAAGCATAAGTCTGTTCTCAGGAGTTACCCACGAGCCATACAGCCTGCCATTTACACATCAACCAGCTTCATCGCTTGTCTCGGACTCACTTTTGACACTGAGAAGACTCTTCGTCTCCAAAGCCAAGGTGAACAGATAAAACAAAATCAGCCAGACGAAAAACTCTTTCAGTCCGTAGCCTTCGACGACAAACTTCGCCGCAAGTGCTCCGAGCAGGACGAAAAACATCCTTAACCCACCCGCAGCCAGCACTAGAGTGGCCTGCGAATCGCCGACCAACCCTTTGAACGCAACAACCAGACATCCCGGGAGAGTGCACAGCACAGTTGCCGCCGCTAACCCAATCAGACCTTTGTCTCCGGCGACCAGCCACGCAGGACCAGCCAGCACGAGAGCAAAAATCAGACTCGCGACCACCAGTCGAAAAACGTCGGCAAAAACACTTTCGCGTTTTGGATTGCCGGAGTCTTCAGTGGTGGAACTCATTTTTCGAGATCGCGAAGAAGCTGTTGCAGACCTCGGAAAGCCAGATAGCTCCCGAAGAACACTCCGACAAGCGTGTAGCCCGGCAAAGTGTCGTACTTCGAATCCAGCCAGACGCCCGCACCAGCGGGAACTGCCAGTAACGTCCCAAGGGATGTCACCTGCGACGCCCAACGCATGGCATTAGAAGTCGCTCTACGGTCGTCTGAGTCTGTCATCGCTACTCCAGAGAGAATTCCCTCGAAGCGCGCCGGACAATATCGATCCCCTATCGGAGTGTCAAAAGACCGACGGTACTTGTTTCCAGAATTTCTCAAATCTGATTCGACGACTTCCCGAGCCTGTTAATCGTGCGTCCCGACCGAAGTCGATAGAACTGGCAGAAACAAACAGCTCGACATGCGCATTTTCGACGGAGACGCACTCTCCGGGCCTGCTTATCGAGCAATTCAGAATTCACACAAAACCTGCCAACTCAGTTGTTGATGAGTGGCCAGCCCCGGGCTAGCATTGGCTCGTACCTCTACCGAGGCTGGCACACACGCCAAACGTTGTTGACCCTACAAGAATGACTAAACAGGGAGCTTCCTTGTCTGGCTATGGGGCATGCCGATTCGTTCGGACGTCACATCCCGGGCAGAAGGTTCCCACCTTATAAAGTCTCGGGTCTCAACAAATCGCGTTGTGCCATTTCGGTGGGGGTATTTTTATGCGCCCGCCGTATTTGACTGTCTGGATCCCCAAAATCGCCTGACGCAACTACGCCAGTCGACTCGACAGTGGACAGACCGTCAATCATGATTAGAGGCAAGCAGATGGGCCACGCTTGAGTTGATCGAGGTTACGATTGCCGAACGCTGGCCGCCAAACGCTCGCTGCCAGGTTTGGCGTCGCGAGCAGACTGACTGTCCCACTATGCTGGTTTGTGCAGCCCTCCAACTCCGCCCGCCTCAAACCCCAGCTGATCCCCCTCAAGCATGCCTGGCACTGCCGTCGAGTCATTCATGACGACTCTGCGTCGCAGCAATCTGCTCGCCCCGGAGCAGGTGGCTGTTGCGTCGGCTCTCGCTACAGATTCAGACGCCGTCAGCGTCGCCCGGGAACTGATTAACCGAAAATGGCTGACCGAATGGCAGACCCGTCAGCTTCTGGCAGGCAAAAGCAAGCTCTACCTGGGCAAGTACAAACTGATGGACGTACTCGGCCAGGGGGGCATGGGGGCCGTTCTCAAAGCTGAGAGTACAACGCTTCGGCGCGAGGTTGCTCTCAAGGTGATGGCGACGAATCTTCACGACGATGGCGTCGCCCGAGCCCGATTCGAGCGTGAAATCGCCTTTTCAGCCAATCTGAATCACCCGAACATTGTCCGAGCGATCGATGCCGACCAGATTGGCAAGCGTTTCTTTCTGGTCATGGAGTATTTCGCTGGCAAAGACTTGAAAGCCGTCGTCAAAGAACGCGGGCAGGTTTCCGTTGAGTTTGCCTGTGAATGCATTCGGCAGACGGCTCTGGGCCTTCAGCACGCGTTCGAAAACGACATCGTCCACCGAGACATCAAGCCATCGAACCTGCTCGTCACCAAGGATCCCAAAACGGGACACCCTTTGATCAAGATCCTGGACCTCGGCCTTGCCAGAACATCCAGCCAGGCCGAAGTTGGCGCCGATGGGCGTGCCGATTTCGAAGCAGTCGACGGTGGCGTAACGCGGACCGGCCAGATCATGGGCTCGCCCGATTACATGTCGCCCGAACAGGCCATGAGTTCCAACTCGGTCGATATTCGAGCCGACATTTACGGGCTGGGAGTCACGCTTTTCCAGTTGTTGTGCAGCGAGTTGCCTTACACCGGCGACAACGTCATGGAAAAGCTGCTCGAACGAATCAACAAGGACGCCCCACCCGTCAGTGCGTACCGCCCAGAAATCCCGCCGGTGCTGGTGCACATCGTCGCGAAGATGTTGCACCGCGATCCGAATCAACGATTCCAAACGCCAGTTGAAGTCGCGGCCGTCCTTGAAGCCTTTGCGGCAGACCCGAACTCGCTGGAGACGCAGCCTGAAGTTGAACCAACCGCAGTGCCAGCTCTCGATCTTCCGACACTGGACGCGCAGGCGGACGAAACGCTGAACATCTTTGTCGGCGACTTAAACAGCGAAGCCGTCGTCGTCAGCGAACCGGCAGTCACTTCCCGGCCAGTGTTCAAACGCCGCAAGAAAAACATCTGGCCGCTCGCGATCTCAGTCGGAACCGCATTCGCCTCAATTGGCATCATCCTGTTTATCCTGTCGCAAGGTTCAGGCCCGCCAGATAAGAAGTCGTCTTCGAAATCGAAGACTTCCAAGAAAAAAGCATCAGCCGACGCCGACTCGAAATCTGCTGACGACTCAAGTAAATCAAAATCAGCAACCCGAGACCTCGTCGCCCTGCCGCCACCGTCAATATTCGGAACGACCGGCGACCCTTTAACCGACTGGGCTCGCGGGACCGCGCGGGAATTGCAAATCAAAACGAGCACCGGCGAGTTCGTCATCAGAACCAGCGATCCGCTTCCCGACGGAAATCTCACCATCGTCGGTCTCGACCTGAGCGGCGTGCAAATTCTCACGTCCGACGACCTTCGTACCCTTGTTACAGGAAAATCGATCCGACACCTGAATGTGTCTGGGAGTCGCCTGAAAGATTTTCAGCTGCGACAAATTGCGCGTATGAAAGAGCTCCGCGTCCTCGACATCGCCAACACGATGGTCACCGACGCCGGGCTTGAACCATTGGGAAAATGCCGCAGCCTGACCAGCCTTCAGCTTGGTTACGACTCGATTGGCGACTCCGGAATCACGCACTTGACGAGCCTGGAATCTCTGTCCAGCCTGAACCTCGAAGGCACGGACATCACAGACGCCGCCGTGAAATCACTGGCCTCGATCGAAAGTCTGACGCGGCTGAATCTCAAGTACACAGCCCTGTCAGAAAAAGCCGTCGAAGACCTCCGCAACCGACTGCCCGACTGCACCATCGAGTATTAGCTCCGCCAGTCATGAGGCGGCACCGCCTGCCACAAGCTTTCCGAGACTCGACGCAAGATCGCAAAAAATCCGCGATGTCACCATTTTCGCCGTGATATCGCCGAATCGACTACGCTGTCCTGGAAACACGCTTTCAAATCCAGGAGCGGCAGCATGTCAGACCTGCTCGACAATTCCGATTCATCGAACCCGGAATCCGATGCTCACTCCGCACCGCAAGAACTGTCCGCGACTCCACAACTGATCGACCGACTGTACTCGGCAGGCGTTTTGAACAGCCCCGGTCGCACCGCCGCATTGACAGTCGTCAACGGCCCGCTCACATGGTGGCCGTGGGTTGAAAAAGCGTTGCTGTTTCTTGGCCTGGCCCTGACTCTTTCCGGAGTCGTCTGCTTCTTTGCCTGGAACTGGGATGCGCTGCCTGGACTGGCAAAGCTGGCGATCGTCCAGGCGGGCATCGTGGGCTGTTGTGTTGTTGCCTGGCAGAAAAAGATCGAGACACTGCCCGGCAAGGCGGCGATTACAGCGGCCGCGGTTCTGGTCGGAGTCTTCCTTGCCGTCTTTGGACAGGTTTACCAGACCGGAGCCGACGCCTACGAACTCTTCGTCGGCTGGGCACTATTGATCCTGCCCTGGGTGGCGATGTGCCGTTTCGCCGGTCTCTGGGTCTTATGGCTGGCGATTGTCAACATCGCCGTTTCGCTCTTCTGGGAACAACGGATCGACGCGCGCGGCATCGACTCCGAATGGCTGCTGCTGATTCTCGGTCTATTAAACGGCCTTGCCGCGGCCGTGCGGGAAGTCGTGACCGAACGAGGCTGCGACTGGCTCCCAATCTGGTTCCGACGGGTGACGGTTGCCGCATCGCTGGCCATGTTCGCCTCGCCCGCGTTTGCGATCATCGCTGACTTCAGCCGGACCGGCTCCGCCGCGTGGGTCAGTGTGGCCGCGCTGCTGATCGCCCTGGCGATTCTGTACTGGCAGTTTCGACTCAGAAAACCCGACCTGTTCGTCCTGACCAGCGGAGCAACCACGATCACCGTTCTCGCCTGCGCCGGCATGATCCGACTGTTGATGGAAGTGGCCGACGAAGCGATCGTCTTCTTCGGCTCCGGGCTGGCGATTCTGAGCATCGTCGCCGCAATGACACGCTGGCTAACGTGCGTTGCTCGGGACGTCCGCCAACAGTCACCCGAAACCCGCAAGAACTCAGGCGTCGATGACGACCTGCTGAACACGCCGAGCGACTCGGACGCCCCGCGAATCCCGCTGAAGCAACTCCTTGTCCAACTTTCCGACCAGGGACTGTTGCCTGAGCAGGAAATCGAAACGGCGCTAACCGTCGCCGCAGCTCCGGAAGAACACGCACCGTGGTTTGTCCAGGCACTCATCGGCTTCGGAGCGTGGTTGTCGTGCATCCTCTTTCTGGGAGCGCTCGCCATCGCCGGATTGTTCGATGAAGAAGTCGCAGCACTGGGAGTTGGAGTTTGCCTTCTCGCTGCCGGATCCGCCCTCGACCGATTCACCAATACCCCATTCACGCGTCAGCTCGGCCTGGCCGGTGGCCTGACCGGGTTCGGCCTGGTCGGAGTCGGAGCCGTCGGGCTGGGAAGCGAGAGCGAGTTTGCCTGCTTAACCTTCGCATTTTCGCTCGCCACTCTTGTCTTCTACAAAGCATTTCACAGCGAGCCGTTCCGCTTCCTTGCCTGCCTCTCGACCGTGGGCATCACGACGTGCTGGGTTCTCGACGCGTCTGTTTTCAGAGGGCACAACGAAGCCGGTACGGGCTGGGGTTTGCACGCTCTTGTCCTGGTGGAAACGCTTGGCGCCGGCGCAATCTTCACCTTGTTCCGAAAGAAGGATCTTCTGCCCGCCGGATACGCGATGACCGTCGGCTTACTGGGGACGCTGATCGCCACGTTGCTTCCGGATGCCCCTCAAGTGTGGCCTTCAGCCATCATCCTCGCACTGGCTCTGGTCTGGATTATCCGGCAAGCCTGGACGACAGATTCGGATCGCTGGAAAGAAGCTGTCGTCGTCGCGTCCGTCGGCACGGGACTCCTGGCAGCCTTGTCAGCTCCCGGCATCCTCGCTGCAGTTGCCGTCACGCTGCTGGGGCATCTCGAAAGAGACTCAGTCCTGAAACGGCTCGGCATTCTGTTCCTGCCAGTTTACATCGCCTGTTACTACTACAACCTCGACACCACGCTGCTGCTCAAGTCTCTGGCTTTGATCGGCAGCGGACTGATTCTGTGGGCCGCTCGCTGGCACTTCATGCGGCACATCCAGCAAGCGGAGCTCCAACAGCCAGAGCTCACGACGGCGGAGACACAGCCATGAAATCGAAGATTCTCCTCGTGACATCACTCCTGGTTCTCGGAACGTTGAACTGGATGATCATCGCGAAAGAACGACTGATCAATTCCGGCCAAACCGTTCTGTGCGAACTTGCCCCCGTCGACCCACGATCGCTCATGCAGGGTGACTATATGGTGCTGCGATACGAGGTCGCCGAAGACGCCAGCTCTGCGCTTTCGGCAGAACCTTACGACGGACTCCTCGTCTTACGCCTGGACGAAAACGACGTCGCACAGTTTCAACGACTCGACGATGGAAACCCACTCACCGACAACGAAGTCCGCATCCGCTTCCGCCGTCGTCAAAACAGTTTCCGACGAGAAACGATCCGCATCGGCGCCGAATCCTACTTCTTCCAGGAAGGTCGATCCGACAACTTCGACAAAGCAAAGTACGGAGAACTGAGAGTCGCCCCCAACGGCGACTGCAGCCTCGTCGGCCTGCGAGACGCCAAACTGAAACGACTCTGAGAGTGACCGCGAGAAAGCATGTCCCCAAAGCTAAAGCTCACAGAGAGGCGTCTCAGTAAATCAGGTCTCGCGAAGACGCAGAGTTTCGCAAGACAGCATCGTCGTTCCCGCTGCGCCTCCCCGCCTTAGCGCGAGCTTTTCCGGCACCACTTCGGAGCTCGACCGATTGGCAACAACGAGCAACTGCAATAACCTCGCTTGCTGACTTCAGCTCGGACCAACCTGTTTCTGAAGAGGTTTCGTGATGGCTCCCAATTCTCGCGCGATAATCTTTGCATTACTTGCACTTGCCTTGTCCCCAGCCACCGATTCAAGTGAACGAGCGATTGCCGCTGAAGAATCAGCAGTAGCTGACGACGCCGTCGAGGCTCGGCCGGCAGCAACCGAAGCCGAGCTGAAGTACTGGCTCGAAAACATGGTCCGCTACCACGGCTTCTCCATCGAAGAAACGGCCGCCGCGACCGGACTCTCTTCGAACGACGTTAAGCAAAAACTCAAAGCGTTAAGGATCAAACCTGAATCTCAGAAGAACCGCGAGTCCTTACTCGGGCTGCCCTGGCCGAGCGGTCGGCATCCGCGCATCGGGTTTCTGGATGGAGCGATCCTGCCGCAGCGTGAAACCAAAGTCAGTGTCTTCACGCCGTGGGGAGATCACGACTACGTCGTCGTCGACGTCCCGGAAGCGATCTGGTCGAATCTTGGCCTGACCTACCTGGCTCACACTCACATCCCGACCGTCTTCGATAAGCAGGGCAAGACGATCGAAAAACTCGAATGGAACCGGCACGGCGACGGGACGCTCGACATCGAACGAGTCCTCCCGAACGGCATCCGCTTCGGAGCCGTCGTTCGCCCGAAGAAAGACCACGTGCAAATGGAACTGTGGCTGAAGAACGGAACGCCGGAACTGCTCACCGATCTGCGAGTCCAGAACTGCGTGATGCTGAAATCGGCTTCCGGCTTCAACGCCCAAACCAACGACAACAAACAAGCCGAAGGCCCATACGCCCTCGCCCGCTCCGCCGACGGCAACCGCTGGATCATCACCGCCTGGGAACCACTCCACCGAGCCTGGTACAACGAACGCTGCCCCTGCCTCCACTCCGACCCAAAATTCCCCGACTGCAAACCCGGAGAAACCGTCCACCTCAATGGCTGGCTATCATTCTACGAAGGCAACGACATCGATTCCGAACTCCAGCGAATCGACCAGCTCCGGAACCTCGCGGACAATTAGCCTGAAGCGGTCAGCACTCAGTCGCCTATACGATTCGAAAACCAGGTTCAGGATGCCAGTGACGTGCGAAGACTGTCGATAGCAGGCTTACTGACTACAGCCTTGATGTGCCACGGAATTTCGATGACGCGGGCTACGGACTGGATAACGGAAGCCGAGTGGCTGAAGCAACCGGCTGTCGTACAGAACGTTTCTGCTGATCTCCTGCGCCGCCCTACAGGCTTCGACAACGATCGGAGCGGCTTTGAAACGTTAAAGAAGCTCAACGTCGAAGTGGAACGACTCAAGAAGGAATTCTGGAGTGAACGCTCCGCTTCAGGTCATGGCTCCAGCACTCTCAGTGAAGTTCTCAGGCCACTCGAAGCATTGGCCGATGATCGCAGCAACGGCCTCCCCAAAAACTTCGACAGAAAATCACGCCGACTCGCCGCTCGCCTTAAGACAGTCTTTCAGCTTGCCGAGGATGTCGCAAAAGCCGATCACATTTTCCCAGGAGAGGTCGCATACCTCGAAGAAAGCATCTCACTGTATTCGTACTCAGACTTCATCTTTTGTGAAGCCGCGAGGTTATTTCGTAAGCGGAAATACCAACTCGGCATCACCATTCTACGCAAAGCAACAGACTTGGCGGTCAAGTTATCACTGACACGAAACAACGACTTGGCGCAAAGCAGTGTCGTTTTGCGAAGCTCCATAAACCGAACCATCTCAAGACTCTCTCAAATTTGTGATCTACCGGAGCCTATCCGGTTTGAACTGATGACGATCCTCGTCAAGTCTAGACCACGTGTGAAAGAGTACGAGTGGTACGTCCGCAATCTTTTCCAACGGAACCTTCGCTGGCTCCACAATATCCCAAACACAAAGAATCTTGACCTTACCGTCGCTTCGGCAGTTGTCGGGAACCGTGGATTGAAGCTTCTCACCAGTCCCGAAGATCTTCGGGACTGGAACCAGTTCGGCCAGGATCTTCACGAAGTTCTGCGTGATCACCCAGAACCGTTCGACCTCGCTGAGACAATCCGACTTGCAAGCAGGATTGGCGACGAATGGATGCGGAATCTTCACCTCGCACTGGGCCGTGTGAATGACGAGAATTTTCGCACGCTAAAACGTGAGGTGGCTCCCTGGCCGGACGCACTTCGATTTGACGTTTTCAATCACATGCCCAGAACGATCGGAAATGACTTTGATCATCCCAGTAACTTCGAAATTCGCCTTGCCCATAATCAACTCGCGCGAGTGAGAAATGCGTTCGGTAAGGCGTTGCTTGCAGACCTGCTGCTCTGGGAACCCGAAACCGTTCGAAAACTCTACTACGTAGCTTTAGCCAATCACGCACTTTGGACGACGGTAGTCGCACTCAACATTTACGAATCTCGCCACAACCGTCTGCCCGAAAATCTGAAGGCACTTGTCGATGAAAAAATTATCGAGACGATCCCTGTCGACCCATTTGGCGGCAACCTGAAGTATTCCCGAAAGCGATCACTGCTCTGGAGTAATTGGACCGACGGAGTCGATCACGGTGGTGTGGACGCTCGGAAATTTCCCCAACGGGGTTTCGAGTTGCTTAAGACGTTTGAAGCATTCATTCCCGTGGATCGACGGATCCCCCTCCCGCCGCCTGTACCGGAAGACATCGTCCCCGGCGTTGACAATGTACGAGACATTCGGCTGCGAAGTATGTCATCATGAGCCTTGACCACTCAGCAATTTCGCGAAACAGGAAAATCAGCATGCCCCAGAACCTTGAACAACTGCTTGTAGATCATGCGGCATTGTCGCGGCGTTACTTTCTGGGGCTCGGAGTTGCCGGCGCCGCGGCATTGAATTCACTTCCTTTGCAGACTGAAGGCTCCGAAAGCTCGCCCGCGTTGGAAGAAGCGATCGGGAAGCTGGAGTCGTGGCTGACGGCGATGGGTGATTTTCGGGATGTGTCGCGAGGGAAGCCGGTTCCGCATTCGCTCAGTGATGAGAAGAAGGCGGAAGTCGGGATGACTCGGGAGACGTGGAAGCTCGAACTGCTGAGTGATCCTGACAAGCCAGCGCGAGTGCGCAATGAGTTTAAGAAATCAGACAACACGGCGTTCGACTTCGCGGCGCTGATGGAGCTGGCCAAAACGAAGGCGGTGAGGTTTCCGAAGGTGATGACGTGCCTCAACATTGGTTGCCCGCTGGGCATGGGCATCTGGGAAGGCGTGCCTCTGCGAGAAGTACTCTGGCTGGCTCAGCCGACGGCCGACTTGCGACGAGTCTTTTACTACGGCTACCACAACGAAGAGCCGTCGCAGATGTTCCGCAGTTCGATGCCGGTCGGTCGAATCCTGGAAGACCCGTTCGATCTGCCACCGGTCATTCTGTGTTACAAGCTGAACGGGCAATGGCTATCGAGCGAGCGTGGCGGGCCAGTTCGTGTCGTCGTGCCAGAAGCCTACGGCTTCAAGTCGATTAAGTGGCTCTCGCACCTCTACCTGTCGAACATCCACGGAGCCAACGACACGTACGCCGAAAAGAACAACGACGTCGACAGTCCACTGAAAAGCTTCGCCGCGACTTTCGACTTTCCAACCGTCGTCAAACCCGGCCAGCCGATTCCTGTGACAGGCTACGCTCAGGCCGGCATCGCCAGCGTCTCGAAGGTGCAGGTCTTCATTCAGAACAAAGCCGAAAGCCTGCCGTCTGGGGACAAGTACTTCACGAAGGCTCCGTGGAATGATGCCACCATCCTGCCGCCACCCGCCGAATGGGGTGGCGGTTTACCGAATAGAACGATCCCTGAAGGAACGCTCAACTTCGACGCAGCCGGCCAGCCCAAAACCTGGCCCATGCGACTTTCAAAAGTCCACTGGGCAACGCTGCTGCCAGGTCTGCCCGCAGGCAAGTACACGCTCCGCTGCCGCACGATCGACGAAAAAAGCCAGGCACAACCAATGCCGCGTCCCTTCCGAAAATCCGGCCACGCCGCCATCGAGCAGGTCAGCATCGATGTTGAAGCGTGACGTCTGGCACAAAAACAATACGGCGACATCGCACGCCAGTTGCACGCTGAAACAAACGAAGGATCGTTCTGAAAAAAACGTTTTCCCTTATCTTTAGGGACCGCATCCGGCAGCCGGTTCCGGCGCGGATGCTAGGTCGTACGGACATTCAGACCATGTCTGTGATTAGTGCTGCGAGCCAGATGAAGCCGGCGAAGTTCGCCGGCTTTTTCTCGTAGCGTGTGGCGATGCGGCGGCAGCGTTTGATTCTTCCAAAGAATCGTTCGATGAGATTGCGGTGTTTGTAGACCGTCCTGTTGTATCTCTTTTTCTTTTTGCGTCCGGCATTTGGCTTGATGCACACCTTTGCCCTGAGCTGTCGGGCACGCTTGCGGATCGCGTCTGAATCGTACGCGGCGTCAGCGATGATGGTGCCCACATCACCGCGTTTGAAGTCTTTGAGCAACTGTTCTCCCAAAGGAGCATCGCCAGGTTGACCGACCGTCAGCTGGAAGGTGACAAGCCGGCCGCTCCTGCCAGTTACTGCGTGAACTTTGGTCGTCAGTCCGCCACGAGAACGGCCAAGGCAGCGTTGTTCGTCAGCGTCTTCTTTTTTTCATCTGCCAGGCGGCGTCCGGTGGAAGCGACCGGGTGAGCTTTGATGCTGGTAGAATCTATCTGTACTTCCTGCAATTCGTCTGTCAGTCCTGACTCACCGATGGCCAGGAAAATCCGCTCCCAGACACCTCGGGAACACCAGCGATCGTACCGCTTCCAAACCGAGTTGGGTTTTCCGTATCGACCAGGAAGATCTTCCCAGGGAATGCCAGTTTTCAGCACAAACAACACGGCGTTGATAAACAATCGATTGTTACGACCTGTCCGCCCTGGATCACTTTTCTTTCCCGGGATCAAACTCTTGATCACATTCCACTGTTCATCGCTCAGTTCATGACGTCGGACCATCGTGCTCCTCCTTGAGACGATAGACATCCTCATTCAAACTAACGACAAACAGCAAGATGAATGTCCGTACGACCTAGAAGCATGCCGATGCCGACAATCAGTGGGCAGATAAGTGTCAGCGTAGCCGTGAGTGACATCATGAATGCCCCACGAGTTTGCTCCCACCGGGTGACAGTGAAGTAGAGCGGGTAAACCGGAAGGAACAGATAAAAAATTCCGCAGACAATGCCTTCCTGAAATGCTTCGACAATGCCGAGCAAGCTGCCAACCGCAAGCACACCAAGGCAAATGACGACCACAAGGAACAGAAAGACCACACCGACAACAGGGAAGAGACTCAGCAACGGCACGAGAGCAACGGCACTCCGATGAACACTCGCCGTTCGCAGAACACATCGAGCCAGCGTCTGCGGCCGGAAGAATCGCGATTATCGTCGTACGAATCATCTTCATCGTACGTTTCATCGTCGTCGACGCCATATGGGTTGTATTCGTCATACTCTTCATCAGCCAGCAGTCCGGCCTCGGGCATCTGCCAGAACTGGGGCGGACTGACTGATGACGAATCTTCTTCACTTCCTGGAACCTGCAATATCGTTTGGCACTGCGTGCAACGAAACTTCTTTCCGACATAATGACCTTTGACCGCGTAGCCCGATCCGCAGTCGTGGCATTCAATCGAAATCATCGGACTCTCCGGCCATTGCTGAATGGTTAAATGGCTAATCTATTCGTGCCGTGTGACCGTGCTGAGTTTCAAGTCGTGAGTGTGCAGGACTTCGCCGTCGATGGTGATGGCTTCGAAGCGGACGGTTGGGTCTTGTGCCTTCGTGTTGAATTTCATCAGGGCGTAGGAGCAGGTTTTGCTGTGGCCCCAGACGAGGCCCGGTGTCTTCACGACCGGATGCGTGTGCCGGTTCGTCAGTTTTGAGCTTTCGAACTCGTACAGGTCATAGCCATTGTCTCGACTCGTGATGCGAAGGTCCGTGCGGTGACGGTCGGCGGCGACGAGGAAGACTCCGTTGATCTTTTGATTCTCGATGTACGAGAAAATTTCTTCGCGTTCGTTCGCGAAGCCATCCCACGGATCTTTGCTGCCCGGTTTGATCTTCTCGGTGAAGGGTACCGGCGAGGCCAGCACTTTGAATGTGCCTTTTGAATTCTTCAGCGTTTCCTTCAGCCATTGTTTCTGGACGGGACCGAGCATGCTGGGTTCGGGCTTGCGGGTTCGGTAATAGCGGCCGTCGACCATGATGAAATGTACGTCGCCGATGTAGAAGTCGTACCAGCAGCCGGGTTGTTTCTCGCCGCCGCCGTACGCCGGGTTCACCCAGTTCTGTCGGAAGACATTCCAGACGGGTCGCTTCCAGGCTGGCTTGTCGATGTCCGGTCCCGGCACGCAGTCGTTCGTGCCGAAGTCGTGATCGTCGTAAATCGAGTAGATGCTTCGCGAAGAAACAAACTTCCGCCACTCAGGCCGAGACTGACGTCGGTAGTAGCAGTATCTCATCGTGAGGTCGTGTTCCGGATCATCGATATAGACATTGTCGCCGAGCATCAGAAACGCGTGCGGATCGGCCTTTCCAATCGTGTCCCACATGTACTCCCACTCGGGGACGTAGCCTGCTCCGCCGCCGAAGCCGACGCTGAATTCAGCACCTGTGTGCAGCTTCGGAGACGTCCGGAAAGTTGGCTCATCCATCTTGTAGAGCTTGCTGTCGATTTCGATGGCATACCGATACCGCGTTCCCGGCTCCAGGCCCTTTGCAATTCCAACACCCGTAAAATCGTCTTCTGCTCGTGTCGTCACGGCTGATGAGATCGACCACGGAAAGTCGCCATTCATCGGATAAACCCTCACCAGGAATGTCGATTCCTTTGCCGTTCGAATCCAGAACGAAGCCTGAGAATCTGTGACCGATCCAACCATCGGGCCGTGAATCAACGCCCCCGGGTTATGCTGCTCTTTCCAGCTCGCAAATTCGTCGGTTTCGTACAAGGGCGACAGCATATCCTGCGGCCCAGCTACCAACCGTCCAAACGGCAGCCCCTTGTCGAGCGCCGTCTTCGCGTGACCGACGGCCTCTTTGACCTGCCCCTGTCGAAGAGAACTCAGCATTCGGACGAAGTGGGTTTCCGGCTCGTCCTCGTCCGCCTTCTTAAGTTCCTTGTCAACCTTGTCGAACTGTCCCGCAGCGACAAACCGAGTCGCGTTGCGTTGCGGATCGTGCTGAGCCGCGCACTGATTTCCGAACATCGCCAGCAGACACAACGGAGCAAACAGAAGAAGCAAACGGGGCATGAATCATCCATTCTTTGAGACAGACGTGACTGCCCGATCGCCAGACAAAACAAGCAGTCACACTCACGACCTGAGCCGGACAAGTCTAACCAGCAATGCGACATCCGTCAGTTCTGGCAAGGCGACACCAGACACAATCCGAATCATTCTGGAAACATTCTCAACTTCTTCCATCAACCGCGAGAGCCGTTGCTGGAAAGCAACGTTCGGATACACTCAATTCAGGTAATCACGAAAGACCTGGCAGTGACAAAGTCGTTTCGTGGCGACGCAGTTTTCTTCGGCAGCTCCAGTAGAATTTCCGAGGCGTTTACGATGGATAATTACGGGCTGATTGTCTTCCTGGCGGTTGCCCTCGGGACAGGATTTCTCATCTGCGAAGTCTTTATCCCATCAGCCGGAATCCTCACGATCGGATCGATACTCTGTTTCGCCGTCGCGACTTTCAGTGCATGGCGAGGCTGGTACCAGGCTGGCGAAACAACCTGGTGGTGGGGTTACGTTTTCGGGATGATTCTGCTGCTCCCAACCACGATCTCGGGAGCCGTCTACATCTTTCCTCGAACCGCCTACGGAAAAGCCGTACTGGCCGTTCCACAATCTCTCGAAGAAGTTACTCCGTTTCAGGAAGAAGAGGCTCGACTGACCAGCCTGATCAATTCTCACGGGCAAACGTCCACGATGTTTTCGCCCGGCGGTATGGTCCAGATTGGTCACGAGAAGTTTCACGCTGAAAGCGACGGAGTCCTTATCGACGCTGGGACGGATGTCATCGTAGTTGGCGTCAAGGGAAACCGACTGATTGTTATGTCTGCCGAACTTCACGACAGCATTGCACAGTCGGCGTCGAGTCCTAAGACTGCGGCAGTGAACGAAGTACCAAATGGAGATTTCGGTCAGAACGTCGCCGCGTCCGATGAAACATCTGGCGGCGAACCTTTCGATTTCGATGTTCCCGAGAATGCATAGACCTGGACAAGTTCTGACTTCCAGACGACCGTGACTGGAACTGGCAAAAGGATGCCCCATGTTTGACCCGACCTTGCTTCTGGCAATCGATAATCTTCTAGCCGCTGACGACGGCACCATCGGCCGAAACTGGATGATCGGCATCTCCATCTTCGTGATGGTCGTGATGCTGGTTTTCGTGGTCGTCTTTTTCCGATACATCGGGCTCTGGATTCAGTGCAAGATGACGCGAGCCGGAATTTCGTTTCCGAATCTGGTCATGATGTCGCTTCGGAAAGTTAACCCGACGATTATCGTTCGCAGTAAAATTATGGCCGTGCAGGCCGGACTGCTTCGAGACTACCCGATCAGCACGCGACAATTGGAAGCTCACTTCCTGGCCGGAGGGAACGTTCCGAACGTCATCCGAGCATTGATCGCGGCTCATCGAGCACGACTGGATATCGACTGGCAAACCGCTCAAGCCATCGACCTTGCTGGCCGAGACATTCTGGACGCGGTCAAAACCAGCGTTCATCCGAAAGTCATCGACTGCCCGGATCCCAATAAGAACGCCGGCACTCTGGACGCCGTCGCCGGTGACGGAATTCAACTTCGAGCCCGCGCTCGTGTCACCGTTAGAACGAACCTCAAGCAGCTGGTCGGTGGGGCAACCGAAGAAACCGTCATCGCTCGAGTGGGCCAAGGCATCGTCCAGGCGATCGGCTCAAACTCGAACTACGCATCAGTGTTGGAAAACCCGGATGAGATTTCGAAACTCGTGCTTTCGCAGGGCCTCGAAGCAAACACCGCCTTCGAAATCGTCTCGATCGACATCGCCGACATCGACGTCGGAGAGAACATCGGAGCTCGTCTGCAGGCCGACCAGGCAGAAGCGGACATGCGGGTCGCTCGAGCGAAGGCCGAAGAACTTCGAGCAATGTCGACGGCACGCGAGCAGGAAATGATCGCTCGTGTTCAGGAATCTCGTGCGAAGGTCGTGTTGGCCGAAACCGAAGTTCCGAAAGCGACAGCCGAAGCCTTCCGCAGCGGCAAGCTCGGCTTGCTCGACTACTACGACCTGAAAAACGTGCAGGCTGACACAAAAATGCGAGAGTCCATTTCGGTCACCGACAAAGCTGTATCTTCGCGGTCAGCGGTTGCGCCAAGCAGCTGATTGAACCGGCAATTGATCCAGCTCTTTCCGGGCATGTCGCCAACATCCAAAACATTTCTTGAGTCCTTGCAGCGGGGAACCTGAGCTATGGCAACGACGGCGATTCTTGCCGGACCGGGCGACTTCCTGCCGGTTCTATTTGTTCTGATCGCGATTGCCAGCGGAATTATCAACTTCGTCAAAGAGCGACGCGCAGCCGCCGAACGAGAAGTTGGTAACGCGGGACGAGGCAACGCCGGACGCGGTAACCCTAACAACGAACTTCAGTCAGAGATCGACGCGTTTCTTCAGGAAGTTTCTCCGGATGACTTTGTTGAGGAGTCGCCACCTCCGCGACCAACCCGTACACAGCAGCAACGCCGTCGCAGAAGGGCGAGTTCGGACGAAGAAGCCGAACGCCGGCGACGAGTCCGAGCCCGGCGTGAGCATGAGAAACAGCAGGCTGCTGAGGATCGAAAACGGCAGACCGTCAAGCAAAGGCATCTCGAAACGAGCGATCTCGGAGACGTCAGCGATAGACACGAAGTTGCAAACCGGCATGTGGACAGTTCGGTCGAGAACCGCCGTTTTGAGGACCACATTGACGGCCCATCTCAAGCGACTGCTCCTCGTGCTACGGGGCCAGCCGGAAACAGTTCGGTGGCCGACCTGCTACAGCAGCCGGGCGGAATCCGCGACGCAATCATGCTCAACGAGATCTTAGGACCGCCGGTCGCCAGACGGCCAAAACGACGAAGTTAAGCCAGAAACAAATGCTGATCGCAATGGCTCGGTCACACCAAGCGGTCATCCAGTAGAGTCGACGACCTACATGCCGCACATGCGTCACAGGACGACCACACACGGCATCGCTTCGGATTTCGACTCAGGAATTCATCCCGCCTGAGTCGCCCATGCCTTCGTCCTGAGCTTCGGCTTCTTTGATCGCATAAAGCGTCGTGTCACCAAACTTGCCTTTGCACTTGGGACACTTGGCCTTGGCAATCCCCTTGCCCGCGGCGCCTCCGAGCTTTTCTTTCTTCCGACTGTCTTCGCTGACAACCAGCCCGCAGCCCTGACACTTTCGGCCGACCGTTTCCAGTTCGATGCCTGGATCCGCAGTGTGAAATTCAGTCGCTTCGATCGACTCGATTTTGCGATCACTGTAGTGACATTTGTAGTTCGACTTGCTGTCCTCAAGCGGGACGCCTTCGAGTTGCCCGAGATCTTTGACCTCGAACATCTCATCGAGATGTTTCGCGAAGTCTCGAAAACCCGACAAGCCGAACGAGACGAACAGGATGTCTTTGACGTCTTTATCCTGATCAGTGACCGGCAGCCTTACAGCGATGCGGCCCGTCCCGAAGACAGGAACGCCGGCGAACATGGATTCGTGAGCGTAAGCAGCCGGCTGCACGACGGAAACTTTTTCCATGTCTTCCTTGCCGAACAGTCGATACCCCGCTGCCGGCAGGTCAAGGATTTCCTTGTCGAGCCGCAGGTGGTCCTGCATTTCGGCTCGAAGACCATCGATCTTCTTCTTGTTTTTCTCACCGGCAAACAGGCCAGCCCCTTGCTTTCCGTTCGTGACAACGATGACCTGGTCAGCCGCGTATCCAAGATCGACTTCCTGGAAATCTTTTTCGAGACTTCCCGGTTTGAGTTTCAATTTTGTCGGATCGACCTGGTGAAGCCGCATGTCGAGCATCCATCCGGTGAACCGACTTTCTTTTTTCTGCTCCAGCTCTGCCTGCTCTTTCTTTCGTTTTTCAGCATCCCAGTCGATACCCGGCACATGGAAAAACGACTTACAACGCGGACAACGTCCGGTCGAACCTCGATGGCGATCTTCCACCTGGATGCGATGGCCGTTCGGGCAAAACACGAAGACGAACCCTGGCATCGCCTGCCGTTCGCCAGACGCCCTTTTCTTTCGCCGCCCCTTTTGACGCGCCTTCGCTTCGTTTTCTTCCTGAAGCGCGATATCCAATAGCGGATCACCGGTTGACTCTACAGGAGCAGGCTCTGCTTTCGCGGCGGGCGCTGGAGCATCAGTTGACTCACTGGCTTCAGCCGGTGGCTCTTTGTCAATTCCAGAATCAGCAGCCGTGGGTGCTTTTGGTTCTGCAGAAGCTTCCGGCTCCGTCTTTGCCTCTTCTTCTTCAGGCTTCCGTTTGATCGAATAAATCTCGTCGGGAGTACGCGACGCTTCTGCATCTGCCACCTGCTGTGCCTGGAGCTGCGCATGCTCTTCCTGAGTCATCATGTTCAGACCGTCTGCCAGCTCAAAGTCATCATCGGTCGACTCAAGGGACGCCTCCGCCACATCCGGTAACGGGTCTTCCGGCGGAGCTTCGCTTAGCGTGACCTGCTGAGGCCCGTCCAGCATCTTCTGATAGGATTCAGCGATCTCTTCTCGCAGAAAGCCACCGCAACGCCAGCAACGCACAAGACCTTCACGAACTTTTTCGCCGCAATCGGGACACGGCACTTCGTCAGTCGCCCGTTCAACCGCTGGCAGGTCAGCAGCTACGCCATCGGCGAGCTCTTCTTTCAGGACGTGTTTGCAGGTTGGACATTGGATCGTGTCGCTCAAAATGAGAGATTTGCACGACGGGCACGAGATAATCGAGACGCTCATCGGAAGAGCTTCCTGATGCGAGACGGGCTTGTGGGACTGCCAAAACGTCGATTCAGCTTATTGATCAAAGAGTGATGACGAGATTCTCGATCGGAAGCAAAATCAATGACAGTGTGAATCTGTGTGAAAATTTTAGAATGAGCACGCCACTCTAACAGACGATTTCTCCGATTTCAGCCCGGAACCACGTTCATCGCCAAGCAAGTTGAATGCCGCGGGAGACATTTCCGGACAAGCTGTCAGAATGCTAATGACATTGCGTCGGCCCACGTCGAGTCAAATCAGCCCGACCCTCGTCACAGACGGACGATCTCATGGTTGGCATTCTTCCAGAGAACGCCCTGCTATCATGCCGCCACGATGCACTTCCGTCAGCACAGCTTCTTCGGAAGTAGATCAGCCAGAACAGCCTAACCGAGGACGCTCGCTTGATGACTTCTGCGATCGCATTCAACTTTGAAAACCGCGTCGACCGAGAAATCAGCTTCGAAGAGGTCGCCGACGCGCTGAATAGTGGCGAATTCTGCTGGGTGAACCTGACCGCTGACGATGTCTCGAAGAAGGCAGAGTTCCTCGATCTTTTCGGCGTGGCCGATGAAGAAACTCAAACGCCCGGAACAATTCGGTTCGTCGCCCAGAAAGACTGCATCCAGTTCACGTTGATCGACACGCAATTGACGAACGGCCTGTTCGTTAAATCGCCGGTCTCGATCTACTTCGGGCAGAACTTCATGCTGTCAGTCCACCGGAAACCTGCCACATTTGTTGCTGGAACGCTGCAATCGTGCCGTGAAAACTTCCGAAACATTGCACTTTCTCCGGGTTTTCTGCTGTTCGAACTCGCCGATCACCTCACGCAAAATTACACGAGTCTGGTCCAGTCGCTAGCGACGAAAACTCAGGAAATTGAGTCTGAACTCTTTAACGAGGACAATGACGATCGCATCTTCACGGTCGTCGCCAGCCTGATCCGCTCGATTCTTGAGTTCTACAAGGTGATCGTGTCTTCTCGCGAGGTGCTGCACGATCTGGCGACTCGGTTGTCACCATTTATCCCGGAAACGACGCAGCCATACCTCGAAAAGAAAGCCGCATTGCTGGATCGGCTTAGCGTCGATGTCACGACCGAGCGTGAAATCCTGTCCGAATCCCTTCATCTGTACATGGGAATTGTCACCCACCGGACAAATGCACTGCTTACGCGTCTGACCGTAGTTGGTACGCTCTTCCTTCCGCTGACGTTCATCGCAGGGGTTTACGGCATGAATTTCGAGGTTATGCCGGAGCTCGGATGGAAGTATGGATACCTCACATTCTGGATCGTGGCCTGCTCAACGGCGATCGGCCTGACCGCTTATATGCAGCGGAAAAAGTGGCTTTAATTGGCGAGGCGTGCCGATTATTCGGATGAGGCGATGTTTCATCGAGAATCATCTCCAATTGAACCGGCAAATCGCTCCGCCGTAGGCCAGGACCGATTTTCGCCGTAAGTTACTTGCAGAACGTATTTTGCAAGCGTAAAACCTGTAGTTCAGTCGTCCTTTTCAGTCTCTGAATTGTCGACTGGAGCTCACCGAATGACGCAGCCGCCACCGCAAAAATTGCGACAGATTTCAAACATCAACTGACGTTTGAAATTCTTTTCCAAGGCTGCGTCAGACAATTTTTTCTGGAGGAGACCACAATCAGAAGACCTCAGTTTGCTCAGCCCGTGCAGACAAATCTGCCACGGATGAATGATGGAATTCGGATCACGCCTATCCGCGTCGTCGATCAGGACGGCGAAATGCTCGGCGAAATGGAGACTCACAAAGCTAGAGAACTCGCGATTGATGCCGGGTTGGATCTTGTCGAAGTGAGCCCGGGAGTTCGGCCGCCGGTTTGCCGGATCATGGACTTCGGGAAGTCTCAGTACGAGAAACAGAAGAAGCTTAAGAGCGGTGCCAAACAGCACTCCGTTCAAGTTAAGCAGATTCGTATGCGAGCAAAAACCGGCCAGCACGACGTCGAAGTGAAGGTCCGAAAGGCTCGACAGTTTCTTGCCAAGAACGACAAGGTAAAGGTCAACGTTCTGTTCCGAGGACGTGAAAACGCTCACCACGATCGAGGCCGTGAATTGCTTCAGCAGTTCATCGACATGCTGGAAGGCGAAATCGTCGTCGAGCAGCCGCCACGAATGGAAAGCGGACGCGCCATGTCGACCATTCTGGGACCAATTTCGTAACAATCGTTGGTGGTGATTTGAGCTTGATTCATTGAACCGGGTCATGTTACGCGCCGACACCACGGCCGTAGATTCCTTCCGGCTGGTAATCGACTCGTCGCATTCGGCTGCTCACGTACTCTCTTCCCAGACTGTGTGGTAAGCGCCGATCGTTTCGAAGTATTCGAGCAGCTTCGCGAAGAAATCGTTGCCGCCGACTGTCGCGCTGTCGCCGATGACGATGAGCTTTCGCCGGGCGCGAGTCAGCGCAACGTTCATCCGCCGCGCATCGGCAAGAAATCCAATTTCGCCTTCCGCGTTCGATCGAACCAGAGAGATGATCACTGCTTCTTTCTCGCGGCCCTGAAAGCCGTCGACCGTATCGATCTCGACGCGTTCATCCGGCGAGTTCTGGCGCAGCCATCGAACTTGCGCGGCGTACGGAGCGATGACCGCGATGTCTCGACCTCGCAAGCCAGCATCCTGCAACTCGGTAATTTTGCGAAGAACAAGTTCGGCCTCCTGGATGTTTCTCTTGCTGAGCCCATCGGGTTCGATTTCTTCTTCCCAGCCTGCACCGGCGGTATCGATAAACGTTACCGGCTCGAGCGTCACGAGCTGCTCATCGACATAATCCAGGTCAGTCAAGACGTGGCCACTTACGGAGTCATGTGACTCTAGTGTTCCGTCGTAAAACTGCTCCGAGGAAAAGTTCATAATCTGATCGTGCATCCGATACTGCACGTTGAGCCGCCGCGTCACTCGATCTCCGTAAAGTCCAACCAGCCGTTCCAGCAGGCTGACTTCAAGCCCTTCCTTTGCGGCCTGTTTCGAAAGAACGGTCGGCGGAAGCTGGCAATGATCACCGGCAAGGACCAGTCGATCAGCACGTAAAACCGGCATCCAGCAGCCGGGCTCTGTGCTCTGGCAGGCTTCGTCGATCACGACCAGGTCGAATCGTCGATCGCCCAGCAGCGACTCGTCGAGCGTCGTCGTGCCACAAACGACGTCTGCGTTGTCGATGATCGAATCAATCGCCTGTTGCTCCAACATTCGCACATCGGCTTTCAATCGCTTGGCGTCCTGCCGCATTTCTCGCTTTGCACCATGAACCGGTTTCGCACGAGTGAACTTGCCAGCCTGCCGAAACAGATTCTCCGCCTCACGTCGCATTTCGCGAATCAGGTCGGTCAATTCGTGACGCGCGACTTGAGCATCAAGCGTGTGATCATGCAGCCGCTCGCTGACGCGTGCCGGGTGCCCCAGCCGCACGGCCTTCTGTCGAGCGTCGACCAGCTTCTCAAGCAGATTGTCGACTGCCGTGTTACTCGGTGCGCAAGCCAGAACTTTCTGCCCTTTAGCAATTGCCTGGCAGATCAGCTCGACAATGGTCGTCGTTTTTCCGGTTCCAGGTGGTCCATGAATGATCGCCACATCGGACGCCGACAACGCAAATCGAATCGCCGACTGTTGAGACTCATTCAACTCGGCGTCGAACCGAATATCTTCCTCATCTTTGAATGACAGTTCCCGTTCGCCAAGCAGGATGTCTCGCAGTTCTTTCGCTCGGCCGCGCGCATCCTGAGCACGCTTGAGCGCATTCAGCATTCGCTTTCGAGTGATCTCGTCGGGCGAAAGATCAATCCGCAGCCGCTCAGCATCCGGATAGTCGTTCACCGCGACTTGAATCGACTTTCGGCTGATCGAGGTCACGACTCCCTGGCAGGAATCACCGGACAAATCATCGTTCGGCGTTAGAACGACAGGCGACCCGACACGCAGCCGATTCCACGGCAACTGCAACGTTCGGTTTCGTTTCACAAGGGTAATGAGATATCGCCCGCCCAGTCCGGCATCCTCATCGGTCACGACGAGATCGAGCAGAGTTTCCCCCGACTTCTCGGCGTCAGGACCTTTCTGACGCTGCCGCCGCTCATTCAGCCGTTCAGCTTCGGCCACTGACTCCAGATCAATCCAATCAGCCAGCCGTTGAAAATGTTCATCCATTGAAAATGCAATCTTCTCATCAAAGTCATCAGTGTGCCGCGTGAAGTCCGAAAATCACCAGCCCCGGCAGATTGAACTCGTAATGCCATGAATCTTCGACGGCGAGTGAACTGCCCAGCTCAGTGTCCAGCCGCGAAGATTAGCATTCCTCAAGTTTTTGTCTGGTCTGGCGTGGGCAGGCGATGATTTCGCAGCATGACCGGGCCGGTTGAGTTGAATCGGAAGCAGCTTACCCCGTACACCTTCACTATAGATTCCCACCTCGGGCGAGCCTGCCGCCTGGTGCAACGTGCAGACCGGGCATTCGCCATGTTGACTATCGCCAAATAAGGAAACCTTCTCATGAGCAAACTCACACGTCGAAGTTTCGTTGGTCAGTCTCTAGCCGCTGCCGGAGCGATCTCTGCAGCTCCTGGAATTCTGCGAGCCCAGGGGGCCAACGAAAAAATCGGAATGGCCGTTGTCGGCTGCGGTGGTCGCGGCGGAAGTCATATCGGCGGATGGTTAGGCGACCCTCGAACACACATTACGGCGATCGTTGAAGTCGACGAGAAGAAATCCGCCGAACGAGCAAAGCAGATCGAAGACAAACAGGGAACTCGACCGACCGTCTATCGAGACATGCGGGAAGCCTTCGCCGACAAATCGGTCGACGCCATCAGCACGGCGACACCCAACCATTGGCACGCGCTCTGTGGCGTGTGGGCAATGCAGGCCGGCAAGGACGCGTACATCGAAAAACCCGTCTGCCACAACATCGCCGAAGGTTCGGCTCTGATCGCCGCCGCTCGCAAGTACGAACGCATCTGCCAGGTCGGAACCCAAAGCCGATCAAGTTCTGCACTGCACGACGCTTTTAAGTTTCTGAACGAAGGCGGAATCGGCGACGTCAATTTTGCTCGCGGACTCTGCTACAAGCGCCGCAAGTCCATCGGGGCACTCGGCGACTACCAGATCCCTTCTGAAGTCGATTTCGACCTTTGGAGCGGTCCGGCTCAGTACACCGATCCAAAACTGACTCGTGGCCGATTCCATTACGACTGGCACTGGCAAAGAGCCTACGGGAATGGCGACCTGGGCAATCAGGGGCCGCACCAGACCGACATCGCTCGCTGGGGCTCTGGGCATCGATTCTCACCCGATGACGATCATGAGCTACGGCGGACGACTCGGCTATCAGGCTGAGCGGAAAGATCCGAGCTACGTTGACGCCGGAGACACGGCCAACACCGAAGTCACCATTTACGATTACGGTGATAAGTCGATCGTCTTCGAAACTCGCGGATTAGACATTACTAACTCAGCCGACGAAGAACTCAACAAGCTCTTCGATTCGACCAAAGGCAATAAGATCGGCGTCGTCTTCTACGGCAGCGAGGGATACCTCGTTCAGAAGACGTACTCGCACTGCGTCGCCTACGACAAAGACATGAAGAAGATTAAGGAGTTCAAGGGCGGCGGAGACCACTTCGGAAACTTCATCGACGCTGTTAAGAGCCGCGAAGTTTCGGACCTCAACGCCGACGTCCGAGAAGGTCACCTGTCAGCAGGCATGAGCCATCTGGGCAACATTTCCTACTACATGGGTGAAGGCAACAAAGTCTCGGTCAGCGAAGCTCGCGAAGCCGTGCTCGGCATTCGCAGCCTCGACGACAACGGCAAAACGTTCGATCGAACGAGTCCAGCACCTGAAGGACAACAATCACGATCTGGCCAAGTACCCGATGTCGCTCGGCCCGCTGCTGAAGTTTGATCCAGAGAAGGAAATCTTCCCGGATTCAAAAGAAGCAACAGCTCTCTGCAGTCGGGAATACCGCGGCGAATACGTCTGCCCGAAAGCAGCCGACGTCTAAATTGCCTGCTGACTCGCTTTCGCGGTGAGAAATTGAGATCACGGCAGCACAACTCCGGTGAAGCACTGCTTCGCCAGGTTGTGCTGCCGTTTTCGCTTTTGCAACGACATGTCCTGACGCCCGCCGAACGCTCAGCACGCAAGTCGGCATTTCCGACGCCTGTGTGATTCACTCAGCGGTCCAGTCGAGCGGGCTTAGCTCGCGCGTAGAACCGTCACTCAAGGTTGACGACCCAGCCAAACTTCTTTCCCTCGGCAGACACCGCCGCCAATGTCGCCATTCACCGGATACGGAAAAGCTGTTAATCGAGATCTCGACGATCGCTGACCGACCACTTCGTCTAGTTTCCCGATCGCCAGCTCGAGTGAACCGTACGATGGCGGATTCGCCGGCCGAGTAGAGCTCGGACGGGTTGGGGAACTGCGCCAGCAGATGGACCGATCCTCTCGACTGAACTCCGCAGCTGACAAGAGCTCATCGCCGGAAACTGTGCCGAGCACGACATGACTGATTCGAAGCACGGCCAGAGCTGTTTCCGCTTGCAGCTGAAGAGCAACCTTTTGAACGCGCCTTTTTCTGACGAGTTGCAGTTACCCTAACGCCCCGGATTTGCCAATCACTTTGCCTGTCCGGAGATTGATGAGGACGATATTTCCGGCGGCGTCCGCGCCGGCGACAATGCTTCCGTCAGAATTCAAGACCGGAAGGGGCTCCGGCTTGAGACTCAGCTCCACGACATCTTTTCCCTCGACAGCATCCCAAATCCAGACTCGCCGATTCTTGTCGAGATGCGTCGCGAACTTTCCATCGCCGGATAGCTCAAACTTTTCAGTAGGAGGCGTCTTCACCAGCCATGAATTCGTTTGGTACCCACCCGGAGCCCACGACACCAGAGTGCCTCCCTGCATGGTCAACAAACCGAACTCGGGACCGCAAGCGGCCAGCTTCGGCACTTCTACTTTGTCTTTAAAATCGCCTGTCTTAGCATTCCAAATGTCGGACTTAGAACCATCTCGAATCAGAATGACGTCGCCTTCACTCGACAACCAACTTGCCTGAAGCAGCGGTTTCGCCTTCGCCAAGGCGATCGAGTTATCAACGCTTGCCCCTACATTGGGAACCAGAAACCAGCCAGCCCCAAAAACGGAAATCAACAGAACGATCGCAACGGAAATCGATTTCGCTGGGATCACGCCTGCGATTCTGTCTGGAATCAACGAGGATGCCAGCCCTGCAACCTTACGTGACATCGGCAAGGGTGCATTATTGACCCCCAGCGCCTGCAACGCCGTTACCGCACCAACTCGAACCATTTCGTCCGGGTCCTCGAGTAATCCTTGCACGACATTAACGGCCTTGATCGCCTTGAGTTTGCCCAACCCTGCCACGGCGTGATACCGCACTTCAGGAACAGGATCCTTTACATAGGCGAGTAACGCCGGAATGGACGAACGTTCGCCAATACTCCCTAACGATGCGAGCGATGCGGACCGTACGGCTGGTTCGTCCCGCAAGGCTATTTCAAGCACGGACACAAACCTCTTATCGCCAAGTTTGCCACACTCGCGGGCAGCCGCGGCACGTACTTCAACGGCAAGATCATTCAGCAGCATCTGTTGCATGACTTCGTATGCTTCACTCTGACCAGAGCCAGCCAGAGCTTCCAAAGCATGACGTCGAATAATCGTGATTTGATGATTGCACAACTGAAGCAGTTGCGGCATCGCCCTGGGAAATGGATTCTTTCGAAGCCCAACCAATGCTTTGGTAACAATCGTCAGATCGTCATCGTCAAGCAACAACGCCAGAGTTTCAGCGACGTCTACCGAGTGGACTCGGCCGAGTGCGTCGGCAATCGTCTTCTTTAATTCTGCATCCGCCTCAGGCAGCAGCCCTCTCAGAATGGGGACAATCTTTTCACTCCCCGACGCGCCGAGCGCCAGTACAGCCTGGCGCCTCAAATCGGCGTTCTTTGTGCGGTCCTAGAATCACAATTAACGGCTTCACAGCGCGCCGGTCAGGAATTCTCTGCACAGCCTTCACGGCGGACAACTGCACGGTCTCATCAGTGTCGCCGAGGCATCCTACAATCTTTGCCAGAGCACTCCGATCGCCGAGCATTCCAAGCGTCTCGACAACTCGAGAACGGAAGCCACCCTCCGCGTGATCGAGAGTCATCAACAGTGAAGCGACCGCACGCTTATCACCAATTTTGCCTAGCGCGACGACAGCGTCGATTTGCCCCAGCGGGTCACGCCCTTCGAGCACTGCGAGCAATTCAGGAACGGCGGCGGAACCCATTTGGACGATAGCATCCATCGTCTGAACTTTTGATGCAGGAGCATGCACGCCAACGAGGAGCAGCGGTCGAATCGCGATGGGATCGGCTAGCTTCTTCAATGTGGCGATCGATTCCCGGACAACGTCTGAATCGCTGTCGCCGATTAATCTCAATGCCAACCGCAACCCTGGCTGACCATTCAGCTCGCCCGCCGCGGACGCCACGGCATGCCGAACAACCTTCCATGCGTCCGCCGCGAAAGGCTCGATCATTTCGAACGCCCGGCGATCGCGCGATCGACCGAGCTCCAGGATCGCAAGTCGACGGCGATCGACGCCGGATTGAAGTGTTGAATCTGAGCACTCCAAAAGCGTGGTATACTCAACTAACTGTTTGCTGGAGATAGTCTTCCTTAACACCCCTTGAGCATCCAACTTTGATGAAGACACTCGAGAAACCGCAGCCCGGATTGCTTCCTTTAACATCTCATGCATATCTTCAGCCGGAGTCGCTTTCGCGACATCCGGCAGGCATTCATTGGCGGGCAGAATTACTGGCTGCCGACACTTCCGACACCGTCTTCGCATTCCCGCCATGTGTGGTGGGAACCGGAATCTCGCTCCGCAAGGACATTCGCAGATCCTTGACGTTTGACTTCGCTCCGAGCTCGAAGCTGTTCGGCCAGAATTACCTTGCGGAGACGAAGGTCGTCCGGAACGAGTCTCGATTCCGTCGACTGATAGCGACGTCGTAGAAGACTCGTCGCCATGTTTTGTTTTGAGGATATCGCTTGAACTGCGTTCCATCGCCGGGCGTGATCGAGTGGCCGCTGCTCGAGTTTCGCCTGTGGCTATTTGCTGACGAGACAAAGTCGCGGTCGCAGATTCCGTTACTGCCTGGCTCTCCTTTCCGTCAGCCCAGACTTCATAACAGGCGTGGGCGTCATTGCCGGTCTGAGATTCAGCCGAACGCCGCACTCCGATACATTTGAGCATCGCCGGCTTTCAAAGGCGAACCACATTCCTGGCAGGTTCGTTCATTCGACATTTTAGAGAGTCCGGTAATATCGGGCTCGAATTGGGAGCCGCTGTTTCAAACAGCAATGGTCAATCAAGATGCGAGGAATAACCTGACGCAGTTAATGTTCCATGAAGCGGATGCGTGAATTGCACGACGCTCTGGCAATGAGTCCATCCACAACACGACTGCACGCTTAGTTCCTGAAGCGCGAATCACAACACGAAAAAAATCCGAGCCACTCACAATGAGTGGCTCGGACTGATTTCGCATGCAAACCACAAGATGCAAAGTTTTGCATCCTTCGATCAACTAGTCCTCGAAAGCACCTTTGGTTGCAGAAGCTGCCATTCAGCAGAATCCCGTTGAAGACTTCGAATGACGACATCTCAACCGTTGCATCGGTGTACCCAACCGTTGCAGCCAAGTCTGCTGCCGTCTTCGATGCACCGACACAGGAAAGCCTGGGTTGAGGAATCCGTCGCCATTCAATCAGTAATCGACTTGACGCTTCCGTCAGCCATCAGCAGATTCAACTGACCAGCGTGGACCGCAGCCCAGTCGCGAGTATCCTGCAGAACCATGCTTCCAGCCCCACTCAAACCCGAAGCGGCCTTCGTACGAGCGATGGAATTAACCGACGTTTCGATCGTCGCCGGTATCAGGCCAAACCTGGCCACCTTCAGTATCAATCAGACGGAACCAACCGGCAGGCCATCGCCGCCAGTACCGAGAGACTTGTGCGACCACTCTTGACGAGCACAACAGCTTCGTTAGCCGAGTCCCAGTAAGCGGGCCCGTCGTTGAATGCTTCGCCCAGGCGAGCACCGGCAAACAGATCCGTTCCCGAGCAGCGTGTCAGTCAAAATGCTTCGTCAGCATCACCTGGAGCCGCGTCCCCCATCATCGGAATATTGTTTGACGGAATATCCCCGCCTGTCATCTGGCGAATTGTCAGAGGGCCAAGCGTGTCCTGGTATTCTTTGAAGCCAGAACTGGCATCGATAAACGCACCCGCGGCAGCACTAGCTGTTGCCTGCATTCTTGCCTGGCCTCGAACCATGAACCAACTGCAAGCGTAGTTTGAGTTGTAGCCATTCTTGACCATGTCAGCGATGACCGCCGCACGAGCAGCACCGGTCACTTTTGGCGCTCCGCTGATGGGCGTCCCCTGATCCCAAATCTGGCACGAACCACTTGCCATAATTCCCGGATCGCTCCGCAGGCATGCTGCCAGTTCCGGACGTCAGCGGTCAGACCAATAAAGTCATTCAGTTTTTCTGTTCCACGGATTTCATTCGTTGGACAACGCATGTCATTGGGAAGGCCGGCGTTCATCGAAATCATGTCGGCAACCCAACCGTAGCGGTCGGGAGAACCGTCTCGATTGAGGTCGAACGCTCCCGTGCAGAAGCGTCCGGCCGAGTCTTTGTCGGCATGCACATTCAAGGCGATGCCGATCTGTCTTAGGTTGCTTTTGCACTGCGTGCGGCGAGCGGCTTCACGCGCGGCCTGAACGGCAGGGCAGCAAAAGAGCGACCAGAATCGCGATGATCGCGATCACGACGAGCAATTCAATCAGTGTGAAACCACGACGGGCTTCACGTTTCACAGTAAATTTTTTCATTCCTCTGAGTCCTTCAATACTTGTTTTATTGATTAGAAACTTTGTTCGTAAACGACGACTTAGAAGTGATGTCTCATCAGCGAAGTGAGCGTACTTTTGAGTGAGTAAGCTTTGACGCTTAGATGACGCACCTCCTTTCCTGGTCATTTCTGGAAGTCAATGTTGTTTCCATTCTCTGTTTCCAGA
>CALSLT010000028.1 GCA_943787265.1 uncultured Planctomycetaceae bacterium
TCGGGCCACAGTCATCATAGTGGGCAGGGCTTCGACGCCATCTACGACCGCGGCACTACCGAGGAATATATGGGAGCGCATCCCGATGCGATCCTTCCTGCTGCCGATCCGCCCCCCTCACCGGGAGGTCCACTGCCTTTTCAGTTCGACGACGTAAATCGCTGGTCGACAACGGTCACAAACGGTGGAGGCCTCGGTCAGGGCGACGCGACCACTCTCACATGGAGCATCGTGCCGGATGGCACGTCGATTCCCGGTGCCAATGGAGAAGCCACAAGCAACAGTACTCTGATCGCATTTCTGGGCGGTCTTTACGGCGTCACAACAAACAATACTGACCTGACAGACGAGCCATGGTTTCCGTTGTTTGAGAGTTACCTGAATCGCTGGGGAGAGCTTTCCGGGCTGTCATACATTTACGAACCGAGCGACGACGGCGCGACGTTCTCGTCCTCCCCTGGCGCCATCGGCAGCCGCGGTGACATCCGAATTTCGGGACACTCGGTTGACGGCCAGACCGGCAGCAACACGCTGGCCTACAACTTCTTTCCAGACAACGGTGACATGGTCATCGATACGGATAACACGACGCTGTTCGGCGACACGACAAACAACTCGCGAGCCTTTCGCAATGTCCTTGCGCATGAGCACGGGCACGGACTCGGAGTGGACCACGTCCTGCCCGATCATCGGTGGAGCCGATGGACGATTGATGGAACCGTTCATCAATACAAGCTTCGATGGTCCTCAGTTCGACGATATTCTGGCCGTCCAGCGAGGCTACGGTGACGCGCTCGAGAAAAATGGCGGAAACGACACGTCAGGCAACGCGACGGATCTGGGGACAATCCTTGCCGGTCAGACAGTCTTGCGCGGAACCGACGGCATCGACAATCGGGTCGCCTTCTCCGAAACAGATTTCGTCAGCATCGACGACAACAGCGATACAGACGTCTTCAGCTTCACATTCGGATCAGGACTTGGGCTGGATATTCTACTGACGCCGCGCGGCCCGTCGTACTTGTCCGGGGTTCAAAATCCAGACGGTTCGTGTTCGGCAGGCACGCTCTTCGATGCATCCAGCCAAAGCGACCTGACGCTGGAAATCCTCGGCACCGACGGGACGACGGTGGTTGCCACAGCAAACGCCACCGGACTTGGCGGCGTGGAGAGTGTCAGCGACCTTCAGCTTCCTGCTGGAACATACTTCGCCAGAATCACAGGCTCCGCCAACGCGGCACAAATGTATGAACTCGGCGTCACCCTGAATCAAGTGACGGGAGTCACGATTACCGAATCGGGTGGCAACACGACAATCTCGGAAACCGGGCGAACCGACACGTACACGCTCGAGTTGAATACAGTGCCGACGGGCGCCGTTGAAGTAACAGTCTCCGCTGATTCACAGACGGAAATCAGTACTGACGGCACAAACTTTTCCAATTCAGCCACGCTGACATTCACCACGACCACCGCCCAGACTGTCACGACTCGTGCGATCAACGATTCTGATATCGAAGGCCTGCACACTGGTACGATTTCGCACGCCATTACCTCGACTGCCGACCCAACAAATTACCCAACGAGCCTTGCCGTCGACGATCTGACGGTCTCCATCCTGGACAACGAACTGACGGTGTTCGAACGGCTTGCCCCACTCGGTGGACTGATTTTCCGAAGCGACGGCAACACCAGTTCGCTGGTTGACAACAGCGATCATGCCGACTTTGAATTCTTCGCCGAAGCCGGACAGACGATCTCTGTCGTGGCGGAACCAACGTCCGCTGTCAGCCTGACTGTCGAGCTGGTTGGCGTTTCCGGAACAATCACCGCTGCCGCAGCTGGCGACGCGGTCGTCGTTCCGCCTCAGAGCATTACTTCTGACGGAACGTACACAATTCGCGTCACATCAGACGCTGGGTCCGATTTCACGCTGGAAGCGTTTCGCAATGCCTCGCTCGAACGACAGATCGGTGACACAGCCGACGGAAGTGAGCTATCGATTGGCAGTTCCTTCATCAGCCTCGGATCCGGTCGGTACGCTGTTGTTGGAACTTCAGCCGCTGTCGTCGGTTCGACGCTGGAGTTCACACAGTCCAACGATCCGGCAATGTTCATCGACATCTCGGCTACTGGAACAGAGTTTGACCTCACTGAAGGTCAGGTTGCCAACATAACGTCTACCGTTGGCAACTCGGCATTCCCAGCAGGAGCACTCAGCATCTCGGACAAGGGGGGTTCTGACCCAATCCGCCAACACAAGTCCAGGATTCAGAAACGCACCTCTCCCAACAGCCGGCACTGGGATGGGTACCGTCGTCCAAGCCCTATTCCCGTTCTGGGATGATCTGATCGATGATGGTGCCAATCCCGCTGCAATCTACTGGGAAGAACGCCAGGTCAACGGCATCAACACGCTGATCGTTCAATGGGAACAGATCGAACACTTCGATCTATCTACAGGCGCGGGAATCACGTTCCAAATCCAGGTTTTCGAAACAGGTCCAGTCGCCGCGCGTTTCGCCTATGAAGACGTCAATATCGGCAGCGCCGCAATCAATGGTGGACGTAGCGCGACCATCGGCTATCAAGCATCTGCCACTGAGGCCATTCAGTTCAGCTTTAACTCCAACGTTCTTTCAGACGGTGACGTCCTTGACCTTGGGTTCGCACTTACGCCCGACGTTGACGAATACACTCTCGATCTAACAGGCAAAGCCGGACACCGAATCGATGTATTGCTCAACGGCCTGAGCGGCGCCGATCTCTCAGGCAGCACCTTCGAACTCCTCGACACGAACGGGACGACGGTATTGGCCACTGGCGTTACCGACCCGGTTTCCGGTGGGACAAATTCAACGAATTACGACCTCGGAATTCTCGACTTTGTCGTACCAGCGGACGGCGTTTACACCGTCCGTCTCACCGCCACCGCAACTGGAGATTACACCGTCGTAGTCTCCGACGATCTGGCGTTCGATTCTGAACCCAACACAACCGCAACCGACCCTCTACGACTCCTCAATAACACAGAGAACGCATTCGGGTACCTCGACGCCGCAACCGATCAGGACGACTTCTATCAGGTCACGCTGTCGGCTGGAGAATTACGCCGAATCTCCACACAGACGCCCTTCGATGATGCAGCTTCTTCTCCACAGAATTCACTCGATACCGAACTTCAGATCATTCATCCCGACGGAAGCACGGTGGTCGCCAACGACCTGAACTCGCAGGACGGCAAAAACGCCGCTGTCCTGTTTAACGCACCTGTTACCGGCATCTACAGAATCCGTGTGCGAGCAACCAGTGGCTCCGGCGAGTACATCCTCAAAGCCAATGATCCTGCCGCATTGACCGTCGCCATTGTCGCTGACTCAGTTTCGGAAGGAGCTGGAGCCGCAGCAACGACAGCAACAGTCACTCGAAACAGCGGCACAACCGGTAACCTTGTTGTGACACTTTCAAGCGACGACACGTCAGAAGCCACAGTCCCAACCACGGTTACGATTCTTGATGGTCAGGCATCCGCAACGCTCAACATTGATGCAGTCAACGACGCACTCATCGACGGGCCACAGGTCGTAACAATCACCGCGTCGGGTGCCGGACACACAGCCGACGACGACACACTTACGGTGACCGACGATGAACCTGCAACTCTCACTGTTGTAATCGTAGCCGCTTCCATCGCTGAAAACGCCGGCGCCGCCGCAACTACAGCAACCGTCACCAGAAATCGCGATCTGACGGGAGCCCTAACTGTCAACCTGACCAGCAACGACACTTCCGAAGCAACCGTAACCAGTCAGGTGACCATCCCCGCTGGACAGACTTCGGTGACGTTCAACATTGATGCCGAGGACGACGATGTCGACGACCAGACTCAAACCGTCACCATTTCAGCCACAGCCACAGGCTTCACGGGTGGCACTGACACAGTCGACGTCACTGACAACGATGTCTCAGGATTTACGATTGTTGAATTAGACGGCAGCACTTCGGTCGATGAATCGGGTACAACCGACACGTTCACGGTCGTTCTGAATTCTGAACCTCTCGGCGATGTCGTACTGGACGTGGTCAGCGGGAACACCGACGAAGCCACCGTCAGCCCGACCACGCTGACGTTCACCGCCGCCAACTGGGACACGCCGCAAACGGTCACCATTAGCGGAGTTGACGATAACATCGATGACGGTGATCAAAACTCAATCGTGACCGTCTCCATCGACAAACCGGGCACCGCGGATGCACTATATGACCTGCTCGTGAGCCAGACGGTCATGGTGACCACGACCAACGACGACATTGCCGGGTTCACCATTGTGGAATCAGCCGGTTCCACATCGGTCAACGAATCCGGCACGACAGACTCCTTCACCGTCGTTCTGGATGCACAGCCGCTGGGCGATGTCGTGCTGGACGTGGTCAGCGGAGGCACCGACGAAGCCACCGTCAGCCCGGCAACCCTGACCTTCACATCCGCCAACTGGGACACCCCGCAGACTGTCACCGTTACCGGAGTCGATGAGCTCGTCGCTGATGGCCCTCAGATAACAATAGTGACAATATCCATAAACGCCGCAGCCACAACCGATGCAAAGTTTGATCCACTTATCGAACAGGGCCGACGCGCACTTCAGGGGGGTCTGCAAAAGGCAGGTCGACTTGCGCTCGTGCGTGAATTCTACTACTGATGTGCTTTCCGAGACGAGACTGTCGACCGGTTATGGAGAGCCATCAATGCAGGTAGTAACACACGACGATGCTGTTTCGATTCTGGAGTATTTCGATGATCTGGAGGATCCTCGCAGCTCGATCAATCGGCACCATCTGCTGTCAGACCTGATTGTCATCAGCGTGTGCGGAGTGCTCGCAGGCGCGGATGGTCCGAAAGCGATTGGAGTGTGGGCGCGGGCGCACGCGGCGTGGTTGAAGAAGTACCTCGAACTTCCCCACGGCATCCCGTCTCACGACACGATTGGCCGACTGCTGGCGGCGCTGCGGCCAGCCGCCTTTCAAGCATGCTTCGAGCAATGGATTGCAAGTTTGCGTCAACGGGACGCTGGTGGCCTCACTGATGAGGTGATCGCGATTGATGGTAAAGCTTTGCGGCGTTCGCATGACCGGAAAAAAAGTCTCGGACCGTTGTTTCTTGTGAGCGCCTGGTCCGTGCAGCGAGGAATCAGTCTGGGACAGTTGGCGACCGAGGAGAAATCCAACGAAATCACGGCGATTCCCGAGCTGATTGATCAAATCGAGCTGAACAACGCGATCGTGACCATCGATGCGGCGGGCTGCCAGAAGAACATTGCCGCAAAGATTGTTGACAAAGGTGGAGACTACCTGCTGGCTCTGAAAGGAAACCAGGGCACGCTGTATCAGGGGGCGATGGACTGGGTGATCGAGCAAATGGAAAACGACTTTTCCACAACCACCGTTGAGCGGTATGTAGAAACGACGAAAGGTCACGGTCGCGAAGACACGGTGGAGTACTTCCATCTGCCCGTCCCAAAGACGCTGCCTGGTGCGTCACTGTGGAAGGAGTTGAAGACGATTGGCGTGGCCGTTCGAACGAGTCTACAAGGCGGAAAAGAAACCACTGACATTCGCTTCTTTATCTCGTCGCTGAGCTTGGGAGTACGTCGTTTCGCAGCAGCAGGTCGTGGTCACTGGGGAATCGAAAACAGTCTGCACTGGTGCCTGGACGTGACGTTTCGAGAGGATGACAGTCGAGTCCGTGACCGCTTTGCCGCCGACAACCTGGCATGGTTGAAACGTTTCGCGATCAGCCTCCTGAAGCAGCAGAACGACAAGGAAAGCATCGCCATGAGACGACGAATGGCCGGATGGAACGTCGACTACCTGATGCAAGTCCTTGCTATCAAACCCATTTAGTTTGCGTTTACCCTGACTTATCGAACAGCAGATCTCTGCCTCGACTCTGGACGATGACGTTCCGACGTTAACTGTGACGATTGCTGAAAACTCCATAGGCGAAGGTGATGGCCCCAACGCTACGACGGGCACAGTGACTCGAAACACACCAACCGTAGATCCACTCGTCGTTTTAGTTACAAGTTCGGATCAAAGCGAAGCCACCGTACCACAGTCCGTCACAATTGCAGCAGGCCAGACAACCTCAGCACCGTTTCCGATTGATGCGCAGGATGAACTTCTGGTCGATGGCCAGCAAACAATTGAAATCACGGCGACAACGGCTCCAATTCGAAATTCGGGAGACGCCGCACTTGATACAACATTTGGCGATTCAGGGGTTGCGCCGATTGTCTTCGACATGGATGTTCAGCCTCCCGTCGGAGCTGTTGAAGTACAGCCTGATGGAAAAATAATTATTGCCGCCGAGGACGAACATAACGGATCGTGGCGGGTTGTCCGACTCAATCCTGACGGAAGTCTCGATTCTACCTTCGGAAATAATGGTGTCGTTATATCCCAGTTTTCGACAGAGAACGTCTTTCCCTTGCCACACAGCATTATCATCCAGTCCGATGGCAAAATTGTCGTCGGTGGCAAGAGGGGATCAGGCACCAGTGCTGGTTTTCTTGCAAGATACAACGCCGATGGATCGCCCGATAGCACTTTTGGTGTCGACGGCATTGCGGATATCAGTTCCGTAAATGGTTGGATCACAGACATGGTCCAGCGACCGGACGGCACGCTTCTATTGGCGATCGCATTTAACGGTTCAATCAGGCTTCGTGTTGCTCAAATCGACTCATCCGGCAACCTAGTCTCTTCATTCGGAATCGGCGGAGTCCTCACATACTCCGCTCAGAATACAACTTCAGCCATTCATCTCCTGGACGATGGTCGCTTTCTTCTTGCCGGTGGAATCGGGCAAGTCACCGTGAGTCGTAGTTTGCCAGACGGTACACTCGATCCGTCGTTTTCAGGTGATGGTATCGCCGAGGTCGACCTTGGCCGCACGTTCCAAGACGTTGGCGGATTATCAGTTACTTCGACCGGCCAGGTTGTTGTTTCCGGCGCGGGTGACGAACGGAACCATCGGTAACTACGATTATTATGTAACTCGGTTCACGTCGGACGGAACCCTTGACTCGACATTCTCTGATGACGGTGTCGCAGTTCTAGACATAGCCGGACGGGATGATATTGGAGGATTTCTCTCTTTGCAGGCTGACGATAAAGTCGTGATTGTTGGTCACTCTGATGACGTCAATGGTGATCACGACCTCAACGTGATTCGATTCGACACTGAGGGAAACCTTGACACGTTGTTCGATTCCGACGGGATCCTCACAACTCCAGCACCCAGCAACAGACTACAAAACGTTCTAGGCACTGCGGCACAAGATGACGGCAAATTACTTGTCTTCGCCGGATGGTCACTCGACTTTGACGTTCTACGCATTGAACTTGGCATTGAAGTTCAATCGCCCGCAGGATCGGGCTCGGCTTCGCTCGATGTGACAGACAACGACGTCGCGGGGTTCACCATCGTTGAATCAGCAGGCAACACTTCCGTCGACGAATCCGGCACCACCGACAACTTCACCGTCGTGCTTGACCGACAGCCGCTGTCTGACGTCGTCTTAACAGTCGGCAGCGCGGACACCGGAGAAGCCACCGTCGACACCGCCACGCTCACCTTCACGCCAGCCAACTGGAACGCTCCTCAAACCGTCACCGTCACCGGAGTCAACGACGACGTCGACGACGGAGACCAGCCAACAGTCATCACCGTCGCGGTCGACGATGCCAACTCCAACGACGCCTTTGACAACGTCGCCGACCAGACCGTCACCGTCACCACCACAGACGACGACGGAGTCGGGTTTACGATTGTGGAATCGTCAGGCGACACGTCGGTCGATGAGTCCGCGACAACCGACTCGTTTACCGTCGTGCTCGATTCGGAACCGGTCGGCGATGTCGTGCTGGATGTCTCCAGCGGGGACACCGGCGAAGCCACCGTCGACAAGGCAACGCTCACGTTCACCGCCGCCAACTGGGACACGCCGCAGACCGTCACCGTCACCGGAGTCGATGACGTCACCGTCGACGGATCGCAAAACACAACCATCACCGTCAGCATCGACGCCGACGCTACCGACGACAACCTCTACGACGCCGTCGGCTCTCAGACGCTCACCGCAACCACCACCGACGACGACACCGCCGCCTTCACCATCGTCGAATCTGCAGGCAACACCGCTGTCGATGAATCGGCGACAACGGACACGTTCACCGTCGTCCTCGACGCACAGCCGTTGACCGACGTCGTCTTAACAGTCGTCAGTGGAGACACCGGAGAAGCCACCGTCGACCTCGCAACGCTCACCTTCACGTCAGCCAACTGGGACACCGCTCAGACAGTCACCGTCACCGGAGTCGATGATGTCACCGTCGACGGTCCCCAGACCACGACCATCACCGTCGCCATCGACGATGCAAACTCAGACAACGCCTTCGACCCCGTCGCCGACCAGACCGTCTCCGTCACCACAACAGACAACGACGTCGCCGCATTCACCATCACCGAATCAGCCGGCAACACCTCTGTCGACGAATCCGGAACAACAGACTCGTTCACCGTCGTCCTCGACGCTCAACCGCTGACCGACGTCGTCTTAACAGTCGTCAGTGACGACACCGGCGAAGCAACCGTCGACACCGCAACGCTGACATTCACGCCGGCCAACTGGGACACCGCTCAGACGGTCACCGTCACCGGAGTCGATGATGTCACCGTCGACGGTTCACAGACCACAACCATCACCGTCGCCATCGACGATGCCAGTTCAGACGACGCCTTCGACAACGTCGCCGATCAGACCCTCACCGTCACCACAACAGACAACGACGTTGCCGGGTTCACCATCGTTGAATCAGCAGGCAACACTTCCGTCGACGAATCCGGCACCACCGACACTTTCACCGTCGTGCTTGACCGACAGCCGCTGTCTGACGTCGTCTTAACAGTCGGCAGTGCGGACACCGGAGAAGCCACCGTCGACACCGCCACGCTCACCTTCACGCCAGCCAACTGGAACGCTCCTCAAACCGTCACCGTCACCGGAGTCAACGACGACGTTGACGACGGAGACCAGCCAACAGTCATCACCGTCGCGGTCGACGATGCCAACTCCAACGACGCCTTTGACAACATCGCCGACCAGACCGTCACCGTCACCACCACAGACGACGACGGAGTCGGGTTTACGATTGTGGAATCGTCAGGCGATACGTCGGTCGATGAGTCCGCGACAACCGACTCGTTTACCGTCGTGCTCGATTCGGAACCGGTCGGCGATGTCGTGCTGGATGTCTCCAGCGGGGATACCGGCGAAGCCACCGTCGACAAGGCAACGCTCACGTTCACCGCCGCCAACTGGGACACGCCGCAGACCGTCACCGTCACCGGAGTCGATGACGTCACCGTCGATGGATCGCAAAACACAACCATCACCGTCAGCATCGACGCCGACGCTACCGACGACAACCTCTACGACGCCGTCGGCTCTCAGACGCTCACCGCAACCACCACCGACGACGACACCGCCGCCTTCACCATCGTCGAATCTGCAGGCAACACCGCTGTCGATGAATCGGCGACAACGGACACGTTCACCGTCGTCCTCGACGCACAGCCGTTGACCGACGTCGTCTTAACAGTCGTCAGTGGAGACACCGGAGAAGCCACCGTCGACCTCGCAACGCTCACCTTCACGTCAGCCAACTGGGACACCGCTCAGACAGTCACCGTCACCGGAGTCGATGATGTCGCCGTCGACGGTCCCCAGACCACGACCATCACCGTCGCCATCGACGATGCCAATTCAGACAACGCCTTCGACCCCGTCGCCGACCAGACCGTCTCCGTCACCACAACAGACAACGACGTCGCCGCATTCACCATCACCGAATCAGCCGGCAACACCTCTGTCGACGAATCCGGAACAACAGACTCGTTCACCGTCGTCCTCGACGCTCAACCGCTGACCGACGTCGTCTTAACAGTCGTCAGTGACGACACCGGCGAAGCAACCGTCGACACCGCAACGCTGACATTCACGCCGGCCAACTGGGACACCGCTCAGACGGTCACCGTCACCGGAGTCGATGATGTCACCGTCGACGGTTCACAGACCACAACCATCACCGTCGCCATCGACGATGCCAGTTCAGACGACGCCTTCGACAACGTCGCCGATCAGACCCTCACCGTCACCACAACAGACAACGACGTTGCCGGGTTCACCATCGTTGAATCAGCAGGCAACACTTCCGTCGACGAATCCGGCACCACCGACACTTTCACCGTCGTGCTTGACCGACAGCCGCTGTCTGACGTCGTCTTAACAGTCGGCAGTGCGGACACCGGAGAAGCCACCGTCGACACCGCCACGCTCACCTTCACGCCAGCCAACTGGAACGCTCCTCAAACCGTCACCGTCACCGGAGTCAACGACGACGTTGACGACGGAGACCAGCCAACAGTCATCACCGTCGCGGTCGACGATGCCAACTCCAACGACGCCTTTGACAACATCGCCGACCAGACCGTCACCGTCACCACCACAGACGACGACGGAGTCGGGTTTACGATTGTGGAATCGTCAGGCGATACGTCGGTCGATGAGTCCGCGACAACCGACTCGTTTACCGTCGTGCTCGATTCGGAACCGGTCGGCGATGTCGTGCTGGATGTCTCCAGCGGGGATACCGGCGAAGCCACCGTCGACAAGGCAACGCTCACGTTCACCGCCGCCAACTGGGACACGCCGCAGACCGTCACCGTCACCGGAGTCGATGACGTCACCGTCGATGGATCGCAAAACACAACCATCACCGTCAGCATCGACGCCGACGCTACCGACGACAACCTCTACGACGCCGTCGGCTCTCAGACGCTCACCGCAACCACCACCGACGACGACACCGCCGCCTTCACCATCGTCGAATCTGCAGGCAACACCGCTGTCGATGAATCGGCGACAACGGACACGTTCACCGTCGTCCTCGACGCACAGCCGTTGACCGACGTCGTCTTAACAGTCGTCAGTGGAGACACCGGAGAAGCCACCGTCGACCTCGCAACGCTCACCTTCACGTCAGCCAACTGGGACACCGCTCAGACAGTCACCGTCACCGGAGTCGATGATGTCACCGTCGACGGTCCCCAGACCACGACCATCACCGTCGCCATCGACGATGCCAATTCAGACAACGCCTTCGACCCCGTCGCCGACCAGACCGTCTCCGTCACCACAACAGACAACGACGTCGCCGCATTCACCATCACCGAATCAGCTGGCAACACTTCTGTCGACGAATCAGCAACAACGGACACGTTCACCGTCGTCCTCGACGCTCAACCGTTTTCTGTAGTTGTAATCAATCTCACCAACCCAGGCGCCGATGAGATTTCGATAGACAAGTCGACCTTGACCTTTACGGCAGCAAATTGGAACGTCGCACAGACGGTAACGGTTACAGGAGTAGACGATATTGCGGTCGATCTGGACCAGGCAACAACCATTTCATTGGCCGTCAACGACGCAGCGTCGGACGATGTATTCGACGCGTTTCCCGACCAGACGTTGGTGGCCACGACCGTTGATAACGAGCTAGCCGGGTTTATCGTCTCCGAAACTACGAACTCGACGGTAGTTTCTGAAGGTGGAATCACTGATCGTGTCAGTATTGTTCTGATTGATCAACCACTGGAAAATGTTGTAATCACCGCTGCCAGCGGCGACTCGGGGGAAGCCAGCGTCAGCAATTCGACCTTGACTTTCACTCCATCAAACTGGAACACGCCACAGACTGTCATCGTCGCTGGCGTCGACGATGTGATCGTTGATGGGGAGCAATTATCAACTGTTACGGTATCGATCGATGATGCGAATTCTCAGGACGCTTTTGCCGCCGTCGCTGACCAGTTGATCAACGTCACAACCATTGATAATGAAATTGCCGGATTCTCGATAAGTCAGACTGCCGGAGCGACAACCGTATCTGAGTCCGGCAGCACAGACTCGTTTGTTGTTGTGCTTGACTTTGAACCACTTTCCAACGTCGTGCTAAACGTGGCCAGTGGTGACACGGGTGAAGCTTCTGTCGACAAGAGTCGTCTGACGTTTACGCCATCAAACTGGGATACCCCGCAGACCGTCACGGTGACCGGCGAAGACGATCTTACGGTTGACGGATTTCGTGCAACGACTGTGACAATTTCTATTGAAGAGCCACTAACAGACGACCTTTATGATTCAGTCGCTGATAGAACGGTGACGGTTACAACACTTGATGATGATGTCGCTGCATTTACCGTTACAAAATCTGCAGAGAATATTGAAGTCAGCGAAACCGGAACATCGGAAACAATCACTGTCGTTCTTGATCGACAACCTCTTTCCGATGTTTCATTCAGTGTCATGAGTAATGACGCCGGTGAGGTGGCGGTCGACAAGTCGACGCTGACATTCACGCCGGCCAACTGGGACACCGTTCAGACGGTCACCGTCACCGGAGTCGATGATGTCACCGTCGACGGCCCGCAAGATTCCACAGTCACGGTTTCGGTTGCTGCCAACGTTTCGAACGACGCATTCGACGCTCTCGCCGGTCAAACCGTCAGCGTCACTAACACTGACGATGACATCGCTGGTTTCGTAATCACACAAAGTGATGGTTCAACCACGGTTTCGGAAACTGGTTCAACGGATTCGTTTGACGTTGCACTTTCACGCCAACCGCTCACGACCGTTGTGCTGACCATCGAACTGTCGGAACAAACTGAAGTTTCAGTTAATCGAACATTCGTAATCTTCACGACTGACAATTGGAATATTCCACAGACCGTTGTCGTGACAGGGAAAGACGACCTAATCACTGATGGTGACCAAAGTACTCTACTGACGGTGTCGATCGATCAGGCGACGTCCGATTCCGCGTTTGACAGCGTTGCCGATCAGACACTGACCGCGGTAACAATTGATAATGATGTCATCATCATCTCGATTGATGGATCCGGCAATCTGCAGATCGCTGACAATTCGCCACTCGGACTGGCTGAATCGCTTACGCTTTCGACGACAAACGGCAGTGTTTCAATTTTCGACCCGGTCAATACTTTGCTGACATCTGTCGGCACTCAAATTTCGGCCCACGAGGTCCAGGTGCCGAATGCTTTGATCACGAGCCAGCGTATTGTAGCAGACCTGAGAAGCGGCGATGACAGCCTCGACGCTACGGCACTTACCACTGGATTGTCGGTCGACGTACGAGCTGGTTCTGGCAACGATACGATTATCGGTTCCGCTCAAGCGGACACTCTCAATGGTGATAGCGGCGACGATCTGCTGATTGCTGGTGCAGGCGACGACCAGGTTACCGGCGGTAGCGGTGACGACACCGTCGACGGTGAATCAGGAAATGATGACCTCGCGGGAGGAAGAGGCTTCGACACACTGATCGTCGCGGCAGACTCGAATCTGATCATCAACAGTACCATAACGGTTGGGGATGGAGTCGATTCTCATCGTGAATTTGAACAGGGACTCCTGTCCGGTGGCGACGGTCACAATCGTCTTGATGCGCGATTAGCGACAATTCCTGTCACTCTCATGGGGGGCAGAGGCAACGACACTCTCCTTGGAGGACCGCGAGGTGACCGGCTCGACGGTGGACTCGGAACCGACTTTGCGGAAATTGTTGGTTCAAACATCACTCTGACGAATTCCAATGCCCCTGGTGTCGACATCGATGCTGTGATTTCGGTCGAAGGACTGCTGCTAGTCGCTGAGGCTTCCGGAAGTACAATCGACGCCAGTGCCTACACATTGGGCCCAGTTACAATCATCGGCAGCTCAGGCAAGGACACGCTCAAAGGCGGGGCCGGTGACGACCTGATTCTGGCCGGGGCCGGAGCTGATAATGTCTCCGGAGGGGCTGGCAATGATGCGATTCTCGCTGGCGGTGGTGCGGATACCGTTTCAGGTGGTGACGGTGATGATCTGATATTTGGGGGCCGTGGTAACGATCTTCTGTCGGGAGAAAACGGTGACGATTTGATCCTTGGTGGAATCGGTAAGGACGTAATTAACGGTGGAGCGGGAGAGGACGGTCTGTTTGGCGGGCGAAATTCGGACACCATCCGCGGCGGCGCGAATGACGACTTAATATTTGGTAGTTCAGGTCGCGACGTGCTGGACGGCGAGAGCGGGCAGGACACACTCTTTGGAAACAGCGGCCGAGACTCACTGTTTGGCGGACTTGGAGACGACGTCCTGAACGGCGTCCTGCGAGACGACAGCTTTAACCAGCAGGTCGGCCAGGACACATTAAATGGTGCAGGTGCCGCTCCACAGAATCGACCTTCGCAAGCAGACCGCGTTCCGGAAACGGCACGGTTCGCTGAGCCTGACTCGCTCGATTCAAATGAAAATGAAATCGACGGTCTGTTTTCCGATCCACTCCTACTGGAACTAAGTTTGTTGTAGCGCTTCGCTGATCACTTCCGGCCACTGTCCACGCTCGCCGTCGGAAAAACGGCTTCAGCTTTGCCCCTTTCATAAGAGCCGCCACGGGCAAGTCGTCTCTATTCCCGCCTTGCGATTGCTTTCGGGCCATGATCGCAGCTCGCAACGATCGTAGTAACCTTGTCCGTTTCAGGATGACAGAATTCGCGATCAAGTGGCTCATTCGTCATGGCAACAGACAACGCATCATCGATCAAATAGACTTTGGCCGTCGGCCTATCGCGGCCAGAAGGCATCTCTCATCGATACTGCTCTATCGATTTCACAGTCCCTGCGGGGTGACTCGCGATGCCGAATCTGCCATCGTTATGAGCTCGACAGAGCCTGGCAATTGCAGGCATGCCAGCCAATGCCCAGGGCAGCAAACCTAACGTTCATCAGGGAGCGACAACATGAGCACTGTTCAAGATTTCGGAGCGGTCGGCGACGGAATTACCGACGACACAGAAGCAATTCAGCATGCGATCGATGACGGAAACGGGCATCTCGAATTCCCACGTGGCGAATACCGAATCTCGAAAACGCTGTCGGTTGATATGGAGAAACGAAGCCGAACATCGATCGGCGGTGCCGGTGGAACGGCCAAGATCGTGATGCACGGTCCTGGGCCAGCAATCTTTCTGCAGGCAACTCATGCGAAGACCGCCGACCCTGCTGGGTTTCGCCCCGAAGAATGGCAGCACGAACGGATGCCGACGGTAGACGGAATCGAAATCGAAGGTCGGCACCCGGAAGCGGACGGGATCAAAATCGTTGGCGTCATGCAGCCAACGCTGACTCGCGTGCTGATCAGGCAGGTTCGAACCGCAGTCCGCATTACCGACCGGGCGCGCAACGTCGTAATCAACGGTTGCCACTTTTATCACAATACGGGAGTCGGCATTCACCTCGACAAGCTCAATCTGCACCAAACAATCATTGCAGACTCACACATCAGCTACTGTCGCCGCGGAGGAATTCGGATCGAAGACAGCGAGATTCGGAATCTGCAGATCACCGGAAACGACATCGAATACAATAACTACCGAAACTTTCAGAAAGAGTTTCCCGGCCCTGAAGCAGAGGCCGAAACAACGGCCGAAATCTACGTCGACGTCGTTAATGGCACTGTTCGCGAGGGCACGATCTCCAGCAACACGATCCAAGCCAAGTACAGCTCCGGCGGCTCAAACATCCGCTTCATCGGAAACGGCCCCGAAGGCGACCACCGCGCCGGCATGTGGACGATTTCCGGAAACCTGATCGGCAGTCAGAAAAACAACATTCACTTAACCGGTGTCCGAGGAGTGATCATTTCCGGCAACTACATCTACAGCGGTCATCACAGAAATCTACTGGTCGAGAAGTCGCGGAATATTGTGGTTGGTACAAACACGTTCGGGCACAATCCTGATTACAAGGATAAGGAACTGGCGACAGGAATCCGCTTTGAAGACTCGGACAACTGTGTCCTGAACGGCCTGCTGATCCAGGATGCCCAAGCGGGTAAGCACACTGTTGCAAAAGCAGTTCCAATTGAGCGTGAAGCCCTGATCGAGCTGGTTCGGTGCCGAAGAGTCAACGTCACAGGATGTCAAATTCTCGATGGCGTTCCGACCGGGCTGTTACTCGACAATTGCGAAGATACGCTGGTGTCAGGCTCATCGATCATTGATCAACGCGAAGTCCCACTGATGAAAACCGGCGTCGAGTCACGCGGTGCCGGAAAAGGGAACATGTTAGTTCAGACTCGAATCTCCGGAGCGATCGATTCAGCGACTTCCGGATCGGGCATTGCCCACATGGATGGCAATTTGATTGACTAGAGACGAGTTTCAGCAAACCTCTTCATTGCCTGACTGAATGGGCCGTCGGCGACTGGACGAATTCGGATTGTTGAGCCGATTGATCGCTCGATTGTCCATTGGCCGCGATGCTCGGTAATTCCACGGATGCCGCGGATAGGTAGGAAGAATGCTCCTGTGACACGGCTTAGAAAATCTGGCAGGAGATGAAGGTCGTCCTTTCCAAGCCGGATCGCCTCAATTTCGACGAAGTCTTTTTCTCGGAGCTCGCGGCGTTTCAAAAACGGCGACAGAAACATCAGCGGCGACCACAGCACTGCCGCCAGACTCCACATCGGCGACGACGCGGATTGCTCGACAAGTCGACGTTTCGTTACGGTGCGATACGGCAGAAAAAACAAACCGTTTACGGTTTCATAAATCACGCCATCGGATGGCAACTTGCGCCGCAAGACGCGGACGTGCCCCATGCGACCTTGAACCTGCCCGACAAGATCGCGGAACCTTGAATCTGAATCTTCCGGGTTGATCGTCTCTGGTAGTGCATCCTGACAATCCGGGCAGCGACCGCCGCGACTCGACACCCACTGGCAGCACTCCTGACACAATCGGATCGACATGGTGGCTGCTACGCAGAAAGCGGAAACTGGTTATTCACGAAGGCAACGCACTGCGGTAGGCTTTGCGTCTTCGCCCAAGTGTACCGGAGCGATAAAGCCAGACTCAACAGCCGAAAGCAGGAGCAGACCGCGACATGGCACTGAATAAGAAGCACAAAAAACAACTGGAAGTGATCCGCAAAAAGTTACCACAGCTCAAGCAGCAGCTTGCGGGCGAAAAAGAACAGATGGACGATCCGGCAGCTATCCAGCGTATCGAAGCCGAGATCGCAAAAATGGAAGACCAACGGCGTGCCATCGAAGCGGAAAAGTAGACCGTCAGATAATACTCGCAGCCGGATCGTCGCCACCGCTTCCAGGATCAGATCATTGACTCGCGGCGTTTGACCAGTTGAAGAGTGAGGCCCCACGGATCTCGAATAAAGGCCATGATGTCTCCACCGGGAAGATCAGTTATCCCGCCTTCGAGTTTCGCTCCGGCCGCCGACAATCGATCAATGTCGGACTGAATGTCTTCCGACACGAACGCCAGGTGTAGCGTCCCAGGATGCATGTTTCGGAAATCCGAAAGTGGCACATCAGGGTTTCCGTATATCTCAATCATCGTTGATCCAGATGAATCGACGATGAAGTGAGCCCACGGGGCTTCCATGACTCGGCGTTTGACCACGAATCCAAGATTCTCAACGTACCACCGAGCCATCTCGAGCGGTTCTTCGACGTTAAATGCGACATGCTCAACTCGCATGATTGTGCTCCGAAGTTGCAGAATTGACGGACAATCGTGGCGAGAATCGCCACCGTGCACGCGGTTTCTACCGCCTGCTCGTCCGCACGTCATCTGTCCGTGAACTTGCAGGCTCGGTCAAACGCCGCGAAAGTCCCATTCGGATAGTTACTAAATGCCTTTGATACTTTTAAAGACTCCTGACGATGGCGAAAGCAAAGCGGTCACAGAAGAAAAAGGCTGCGAAGCCGAAGTCGACCAAACCAAAGGCTACGAAGAAGAAATCACAGAAGAAGCCGAAGAAGAAAAAGGCGACAAAGATTAAAGCTGTCGACCAGAAGCCCGTTGAAGACTCGCACGCCGGCCACGGTCCGAGCCCCAAAAAGACTCGCAAGAAAACGAAACGTAAGGCGGCGAAGAAGAAACAGCAGGGAACGTCCAACACAAAGGTGTTGAAAGCAGCAGACGACAACATCGACACGAAGTCAGAAGCACGTCCCAAGCGAAAAGCGGTTCCACACTGCAACGAGCTGAACGGAAAGCAGTGGATTCAGAATTCGATCAGTGTCTGGAGCGACATTCGCAAGACCACTGAAGAGAATCGCCTGAAACACCCGGCAATGTTTCCCGGCATGCTTGTAGAGCGGCTCGTTGACACTTTCCTTCGGCCTGAGGGAGAGACAATTCTCGACCCATTCAGCGGCTCCGGCAGCACCATCGTCGAAGTTGAACGTCTTGGCAAAACAGGGATCGGCATCGAACTGTCACCCGAATTCGCAAAGATGGGCCGCAGACGGCTCGCTGACCTTTCGTCCGATCTCTTCGCAAAAAGTCGCAAACCTCGATCCACCATTCACGAAGCCTCCGTCGCGGATATCAAGAAACTCATCGAACCGGAATCAATCGACCTGTGCATTACGTCGCCGCCATACTGGGACATTCTCAATCAGCGCAGAACGGCTGACTATAAAGACGTCCGGCACTACGGAAACCTCGAGGGCGATCTGGGCACCATTGCCGACTACGAGCAGTTTCTCAGTTCTCTGCAGTCTGTCTTTTCAGACGTGCTGACGGTGTTGAAGCCGGGCGCGTACTGCTGCGTCGTCTTGATGGATTTGCGAAAGAAAAGCCGATTCTTCCCACTGCACAGCGACTTCGCGCAGCGAATGACCGAGATCGGTTTTATCTTTGACGATCTGATCATCTGGAATCGACAGTCCGAGTACAACAACCTGCGACCACTCGGTTACCCGGCCGTGTTTCGAGTCAACAAAGTGCACGAGTTCGTCGTTTTGCTGCAGAAGCCGCGCGAGAAATAAGCACGGACCGAGAACGCAGGCCGGTGAATTTCTCAATCAACACACCGGCTTACCAGTCCAGATATGCGGGGCGTCTCGCAGGAGCCTTCGACTACTTCTTCGTCAGCGTGAAAGCGCCGTCCCAGTCTGCGGGAGCCTCGAAATTGGTCAGCTCCATCTGCGCCATTACAAACTTTGTTGGGCCATCGAAGTCGCGGAATTCGGAAAGTAGCTCGACAGCGTCGCTCCACTTCCCATCGAGAACTGCGTTAATCCCTTCTTCGTATTTCGCGATCAATTCGTCTGAAACTGTGGGATCGTTCTTCAGAGCCGGTAGCAGCTCGTAAACGGTCAGCGGAGTATCCATTCCCGCCGGGCGAATCCGAGCCATGCGGCGAACGCGAGCTTCATCTTTCGGCATGAATTGCTCGACGTAGTCAGCAGTCGTCTCGTCGATGCAAATCGGCACGCCAAATTGCTTGGTCAAACCTTCGTAACGTGAACCTTGATTCACGACCGGACCAAACACGCCAATCTTCGCCTGTTTGTCCGTCCCAATCTCACCTGCAATTGCTTTGCCATGAGCGATTCCGATGCCCACGCTGAAACCATCGAGCATGCCGTCGCAATTCAACTTGTTATCAAATGCGTCGACAATACTTAGAGCCGCTCGACAGGCAGGAACGGGACCATCTGGAAGTGGCATCGGCCATCCCCAGAATCCGAGAGCAGCGTCACCCTGAAAGTCGGCGATCGCACCGTCACTTTCGACGATGCCATTTGCCATCAGTCCCAGAGCATTCTTGACGGTTGCCAGTAACTGGAAGAGGTCGTCCTTCAGTAGCTCCGATTTTCTTGAGAAGCCACGAACATCGCAGAACAGCACGCTGATGTCCTGCTGAGCTGGTTCGAGCGAAGTCGAACTCGTGTCGAGCAGGCTATCCATAATTCGAGGCGAGAAGAATGAACTGAGTTGAGTCTTCTGTTCTTCCAGCAGGCGGACATGACGAATGGAACCGATAAACTGTGCGACAAGTTCGACAAATCGAAGATCGCCTTTCAGGACATCTTCGTCGATGAAGACGCCAGAGTTCTCGCTCCCCTGCCCGGAAACATACAGGCACCAGCCGCCTTCATTATCAGCGACAATCGGTGTGCAGAACGCCCAGTCCAGGCTTCCACTTACCGTAAACTGACCGTTGCCCTCCTCATCATCCCAGATGTGCATGACACTCTTGCCAGTTTGAAGGGCTGAGCTGACCATGCGACGGCTTGGCTTGAATCTTCCTTCGTAGTCATCGCGAGTGGCAACACGCATCATCGCCGGCTTTGACGGGTCGAATCCTGACGCTAACGGATTCTCGAGCGATTGAGACAGATCACCGTCGTACCGCATAACCGCCGTCGCGACTCCCGCCGGAATCGTTTCCAGCAACACATCGACCAACATACCGGCGAGGACCTCGTCGGTTGTTGAACCGGAAATCATTTTCGGAAGGCGAGCCAGCATGTCCATCTGCCGAATGGGATCGCTGAACTGAAACTCGCTGAGTTCGTCTGCTTGATAGGTCTGCAGCCCGGCCAGCGGTTCGTCTTCCGACATCTCCATGTCGGCAGGTTCCGGAGTTTCAACTTCGCCGACAAGACGGAACTTCGTTGCTCCAATCAGAAACTCACCCCCGACGTCGATCTTCAACTCGCGAAACGACTCACCGTTTATGATGACTGGGTTGGTGGCCTTCTCCATGCAACGAACCTGCAACTGCCCGTCATGCCATCGCATCTGGGCGTGCTCGCGCGAAATCAACCGGTCCCAGTTGACGACCCAGTCGTTCTGTGGTGCCCTTCCCAGTCGAAATACATCATTTGTATCCAGAGATCTGACTGAGCATTGGCTGTCGTCAACACCGAGCGCCTGAAGTTCTACCGTCATCGACTGTAACTCCCGAGAAGGGGGCGTTTTCCTGGGCCCACTGGTTGCGATGAACGTTTCCTAAGCCGCAGAAACGCATCGACCAGCAGATCTGTCACGCGAAAGACCTCGCTAGACATGACTGCCTGAAAGATAGGCCCGACTTCGGAAGGCGGACGGGTTATGCGTCGTGGAAATTCAGGTTGCGGTGATTCCTTTAGCGGCCGCCGACCTACGACCGGATAACAGTCAGAACTGCCCGCCTCTACGCCAATCGGACGTTCGCTAAAATCCGACTTTTCGACCTGCATGGACGTTGCGGAGTCAGTCGATTCCAATGCTCGTTATGATGGAAAATCACGACTGACAGAGACGAATTTGCCACCCCCAAGAAGATCCCAAAGGCACAACAGTGCAACTCGCAGGACTGATCCTGATTAGCGCGGCTTGTCCCGTGATTTCGGCGATGGCCGGTTCACTGGAAACCGTATTGCTTGTGTACACCGCAAGTCTGCTGGCAAATTCAGTGCTAGACCGAGAACGCCGCGCACAACCGGAATCCGCAAGCAATTCACACCCAAGCCGATTCAGTGAAGTTTTCGATTACCTGGGGCCTCGCCGGACCACTGACATTTTCAATTTCATGTGTGTCGCAACGGGAATGGCTTTACTGGGAAGCCTCGGCGGCAGCTCATCGCTTGAATCGATTCGTCAGACTTTGCAGGAGAGTTATCGTGCTGACCGTCTCGACCTGCTCGTCGGAGTTGGCTCGACTCTTGGCGTTGCAGCAGTCGTCTTACTCTTTGCAGGAGTCGCTGCACCATTCGGACTTTTTCCGCTGCACTCGGCAGTTCAGAACACGTTCAACTCGGCACCAGGCGGCATTGCTGTGATCACCACCGTGCTGCAACGAGTTCAGGCGGCAGTTGTTCTTTGGAGAGTCGTTCTCTCATCAATGCCAGGTTTTGAACCAACAATTCAACTGCTCTGCATTGTTCTGGGAGTTTCGTCGTGTCTCGCCGGAGCGGTTCTCGTATGCAAGAGTGAATCGATCAGAGGCCTCGCCAGCAATCTTTGGATCACCTGGGGAGGCATCGCGTTGATCTCGGTCGCGACCGGACTGGCAGTCGAAACTCCGGCAGATCATCAGCCTGCCTGGCAACTTCCGACTGGGCTGCAGACGGCTGCCTTCTCGATCGCAATCTCTACTGTCGCCACTGGAATGCTGCTGGGCACAGAACGTTGGTTGTCCAATAACGAACGGTCAATCGACTTTGCCGAAGATATCACCGGGCTTGGCCAGCAAGAGAAACTGATCGCTCTGGCTGTTGCCTGCGCCCTGCTGACGATGTCTGCGATTCCGCCTTTGCCTGGATTCTGGTGCATGGCATTCATCGTGGGAAACGCTTTCCAGCCGGGAGTCGAATCCTCTTCCGGAGCGGCACTTGTACCAGACAAGTCTGTGCTGACCGCAGTCGTTCTTCTCCTAATCTCGCTATTGGCCCTGTCGGCTCGGTCTGCAACTTTTCTAAGTCTGATGCTTCACCACGAACCGATTCGTCGTTTAGGACTTACCAGCAGCAAAGTGCCGGCTGCGCTCAGTTTGGCGGTCTCCGGTCTGCTTGTTTGGATGGGGATGAACGCGGGGACCGTTCTAACCTGGATTCACAAACTGCCGTTGTGAAGTCAATTGCAAATCGTCATTCATTCACGCCATGCCGCTTGTGAATCCAGCGGGTAAATCGGTCGGCGGACTTTTCGAAAATCAAACGCCGCCAGATCTGGTCGATGAATTCCGGGCGTGTCCGCATCAAAAATCCGACTCGCGATCGGACCAAAGTCCGCTCGAAAATGCACAGCACTCTTGAGAACGAGTAGCCGCAGACCGGTTGGCTCAACACCAGCGATTCGCAACATTTCTGTGTCGAAGCATTGTCGACGCTGCGACGAAACCACGACATCCACACCGCCCACGACAAGGGTTGCAGTCAGTCCAAGGTTATCCTGAACGCCCTGCATCATCGGTCCGCGATAGGTATATCTTCCGTCAGAGAGCACTCTCACGTAAGCATCCCGTTCGACCGGCGAACCATGCAGGTCGTCTGTTTTCCCACCGAGACGAACAGGAATCGTTGCTCCCACTCCTGCACGATGTGCCTGCGCTGCGGTCTCCGGATCAAAAATGACGCCAACTGCACCGCCCTCAAAACCGGCATCGATCATCGCATGGAGGGCGATCGTGCCGTCACACGGCGCACCACCACCTGGGTTATCAGACCCGTCTGCAAAAATCACCAGCCCTTCGTCGGCATGATCATTCACATGAGCGATGACGTCCTCGATCGTTGTGAGTTCGGGCTGAAGTTCATCACGAAGCTCCCATAACCAGTCAGCAAGTTCGTCGGCTTTGTCGCGAGCAAGATCAGCGTCACCATTCGTTGTGACAAGGATCGAAACTCCGGTATCACGAATGTCCGCAAACGGAAATCCCATCGCAACGGTTGCAGTTTCGACATTCGGTTCCTGTTCCATCTTGTGGACACGAGCCATCAATTCATGCATCGGGTCACGAAGCGTGCATTGTTTGGGCGGAAGAGTGATCAACGGAAGCTGACGAAACTCCTGAACTGGAGCGACTTCCTTTCTTACGATCTTTGCGATCAACTCCGCCGCCTCGTGACCGCGTTCCTGCATGTCAACGTGCGGGTAAGTATCGAACCCGATAATTACGTCGGCCAGTTCAGCCATGCGGGCCGTAATGTTGGCGTGAAGGTCGAGTGTCACGACGATCGGAATTTCATCCCCGACCGCTTCACGTACCGCTGCAATGAACGCTCCCTCTGCGTCTTCATGATGCTCGGCCACCATCGCACCATGCAGATCAAGCAGAACACCATCGAACGGTTTTTCCTGATTCAGTCGTTCAAGAATCCAGCTAAGCATCGTGTCGAAGCATTTGGCCTCAACGAGGCCGGACGGCTGAGCACGAGCACACAACAATGGGACGAGTTCAAAATTCGATGCCTCTGCCCCTGAAATGTAGCCTCCGTGAATCGAGCCTGTGCCGCGAAATCGATCAAAGATTGTTTCGCCACCCGCAAGCGATTCTCCACAGTTGCTGTCTCGGACAAAGTCGGCAAGTGTGGTCGGAGTCTTTGAAAACGTGTTCGTTTCGTGTTGAACGCCTCCGCTGACAATTCTCATCTGAACGCTCCTTTGCCTGACTTCTTATCTGAACTCTCAATCAGTTTGTGGCTTTTGATTCTTCGAGCAAGCCCTGGAGCTTCAGCCAGTCGGCCAGCCTGTGATGCCAGGTCGAAATTGGTTTTTCAGACGGCCGGATTCCGTAGCCATGTCCGCCCTTCGAATAAATGTGCAACTCGGCCGGAACTTTCGCTTTCTTCAATTCGACGAAGAATAATGCAGCCTGAGGACCGCGATACGAATCGTCAGCCGTAACCGCCATGAAGGCTGGCGGAGTTTTTGCATCGACCGTGACCAGTTCCCCCAACTCGGCGACTCTGTCGTTGTAATCCGGTCCGAGGTATGCCGCATAAATCGGGCACATGAAATCTGGTCGGCAACTCAAGTCGTCTGCTTCGTCGACTCGGTCGTACGATGACTTTCGCCAGTGCATTCCGGTCATGGCCGTCAGATGTCCGCCCGCTGAGAATCCAAGGATTCCAACACGCCCAGCATCGACTCCCCAGTCTTTCGCGTGGTGCCGAACCAGTCGAACTGCCCGTTGAGCATCCTGCAGCGGCTCAACGTGAGGCGCTGCTGGGTCACGACGCGGAACTCGGTACTTCAACACAACCGCAGTGACGCCAATCGAGTTGAACCATTCAGCAACTTCCAGCCCTTCCTTGGGCCATGCAAGAATGTTGTAGGCTCCGCCTGGACAAACTACGACGGCACATCCGTTGGCCGTTTCCCTCGGCGCTTTGTAAACCGTGATCGACGGAGCATCGACGTAGTAAATTCGCTCTTCCGTGAGCTTGCCTTTCAGTTCTTCGACGCGGCTGGCATCGATCGGCCTGGCTCCTGCCGGCAACCCACTCGGCCAAAGAGAAATCTCCGGATGGTCGGCAGCTAAAGCGGAAGACTCGCAAGCAGCACAAACGGTAACGGTCATCAAAATTGTGGCACGAAGCATCGAGTGTCTCATCACGTCTATTCCTGTCTGAAAGTCAGGGTGTTCGGTCTGCAAGATTTGAGCTGGGACAACGAACCCGTGTTCGAAGCTATCCCCAAACCATTTCTATGCAGAGGATGCTCGCTGATTCACAACTTCTCAGCAATGAAGGCAGAGGGCCTGCAGCTTCCAGATCTGCGGCGATAGCAACTCCAGCCCCGAAGTCGAAGCATCTTTCAAACGGCGGATTCACATCTGAAGTGCAACGGATCAGAACTCAGCTCTGGTTCGGACGGGATGGGCTTCGAGGCGGTTTACTGCTGGAAAGTGAACACCGCAGGGAGTTGGATAGTTGTGCGAACAATGCACTATTCAACGGAGAACCTGCGATGCCGTACCACCAGCTTACTCTTGAAGAACGCGAAGTCATCTCTCAGTTACATTATTCGGGCACTGGTCCGACAAAGATCGCTCAGCACTTGAATCGTTCTCCGTCGACCATCAGTCGCGAACTGTCTCGCAACAGGGATTCGGAAGGCTATCGAGCCGTGGCCGCTCAGGAACGAACTGCCCGACGTCGTCGCGAGCGTCCGCTCATCCGGAAGATGGACGATCCTTTCATCAACGAGTCAGTCCGTAGCGGATTGTCTCAGGAGTGGTCACCGGAAGAAATCGCTGGCCGGATGAAGCGAGATTACCGCCGGACACAATCGAGACGAGTGTCGTATCAGACGATCTACCGCTGGCTGGAGACCTGCGAATACCGCAGCCATTTCCGCTCGTTCCTGCGTCACGGTCGTTATCGCAAACGTCGGGGCATTGACGGACGAGGCCGCATCAGAAACCGCGTCAGCATCGAGCAGCGTCCGGCAAAAGTCGATTCACGCCGCCGCTTCGGTGACTGGGAGGGCGACACGGTTCACGGTGCAGATCACTCCGGCATGATCATGACCTGTGTGGAACGCAAGAGCGGATTTTTGATCACAGCAAAGATGAAAAACGGCACCAGCGCCCGGCTGAACGCTGCCAAAGAACGAGCGTTCCGCATCATCCCGCCAACGCTGCGTCAGACACTGACCGTCGACAACGGCAAGGAATTCTCCGGCCATGAACAACTGAGCAAGCGTCTGCAGATCGCCATCTACTTTGCACACGCCTACTCCTCGAACGAGCGAGCAACAAACGAAAACACCAACGGCCTGCTGCGTCAGTACTTCCCGAAGAAGACCGACTTCCGAGACATCTCACACAACGCCCTTGCACACGTCACGAACCGGCTCAACAATCGACCTCGAAAGAGACTCAACTATCTCACTCCACTCGAAGTTCTCACAAAAGCCGGCTTTGCACTTCAGATGTGAATCCGCCAACGAAAAAAAGCTCGGTGGAACAAGTCCACCGAGCCTTTTCAAGTTTGACCGACTGAGAGTGTTAGAAGCCGCCGACCGCCACCGCCACCGCCACCGTTGTTGTTGTTGTTGTTGTTGTTGTTGTTTAGGAAGCGGTAGTACGCATCCTGGGCCTCATCTCCGTTAAGACCAGGAGCGTATGACTGCGAAACGATGACACGTCCCTGTGCATTGGGAATTCCCATCTGAGACAGCATCAAAGCCACCATTTGACGACGATGTTGATCAATTTCCGGATCCGAGTTGTTCTCAGATCGTTCGATCAGAATCGGGAACGGAGCACTGCGTGCTCGCGCCGCGATCTCCAGAAGATGATCCTTGCCGAAACCAGTCAACTCGCCCGTAAAGTCGACAAACTCATTTCGGTGCATGATGAAGTCAAAGGCTTCACCATTCGTTTCCATCTGGTGGTAGTGTGCTCTGGCAATGCTTCCTAACGGATACTTGTCGGGAATCGACAACGAACGTCGCATGGCCAACGTTGTTGGGACGAACTGAACGGTCGGCTTGATACAGCCAACCGTGCTCAGCACGCACGCAACAGTCAGGCCTGGAACCAGGCACTTAGCGTGTCTAAGAATCATGAAACTCCCCCATCCCTGGTATGTCACCGAACTCGCGACTTTGAGGTCAAACGATTCGGATGCTCTACTTCGGTAAGTCGCCTCTCCCTGACGCCGTTACCTTCTGTACTGAGACTGCGATCTCATCTGCATTTGTTGCTGCTGACGCTGACGTTGAACAGCCTGGCTCTCCGCACCAAGTCGGCCGTCATTGCCATTCTGCAGGCTCGGAGCAGTCGCGTTCGTGGCTCTAAGCGCTGGATTTCGTTGAGTCGAATCTCGGCTCCCAGTGAACCAGTTTGCAAGCTTCATTCGCTGTTGAGGCTCCTCGTACCCGACCTGCTGGATCCCACCCATCTGCTGGACTGGCTGCCCCATGTTCGGGTCGGCCATTGGCTGGATCGGACCAGCCGGCGGAGCCATTGGCTGCTGAACCGGAAACTGCTGAACTCCCTGCTGTGGAGCAACCGGTGGCCCAGGATAGACGGCTCCAGGTTGAGCCTGAACTCCCCCATAGCCAGGACTGCCAACCTGATAGTTCCCCATCAAGCCGCCTCCGCCGCCCATCGGCATTGGGCTACTGAATGTGCCCGGGTTAAATGGTCGGTAGCCGATTTCGGTCGCGTAGCCAGGCCCCCAGCCGAAGGGGTTGAGCTGGTACACTCCCTGATCGGGGTAACCTTCGGTCTTCGCGTAAGCATAAAGTTCGATGTCGTTCGGAGCGGTCACATTGAAGCCAGGATAAGGAGGAACTTCATCTGGCTCCATCGGATGGACGAGTTCTGGAGTCACCGTGATCAACAGCTCATTCTCACCCTGGTCGGCATTCTTTGAATTGAATAAGGCCGGCCCGATGACCGGCAATTCTCCCAGGAAGGGAATGCGGTTAACTTCGCTTGTCATCGTCATCCCAAACAGACCTGCCAGGACAATGGTCTGACCTTCTCGCAGTTTGACGGTCGTCGTCACTCGACGAGAGTCCAAGCCAGGAACTCCACCGCTGCCGCCCGTAGCACTGATCTGGCTGTACTCCGGAGTGATGTCCATCTTGATGTAGTCTTTGTCGATAACCTCAGGCCGAACAAGCAACGACGTTCCAAATCCCCGGAATGAAGTCGATGTTCCCTGAGCTCCTCCGACACCGACAATCGTTGGCACAGGAAACTCACCGCCAGAAAGGAAGCTCGCAGAATGGCCACTAAGCACGGTTAATGTTGGAGAGGCCAGAATCTTTGCAGTTCGGTTGCCGGCCAGCCAATTGATCAGCAGGTTGACTTCGCCATTCTCGAAAATACCGGTCAATGCTCCACCAGCACCACCAAGAGACGATGACAGGAAGTGACGACCGTTGTTTACAAGTCCGTCAAGGTCGACTCCAAGTGTTCGCAACTGTCCACGGCTTAGTTCCGCAACGGTCACGTGAATCATGATCTGATGATTCCCGGGAACCTCAAGCAGGTTCACAATAAAGTCATCCTCGTCGTCATCGTCGTTGTTGTTATTGTTGTTTCCGTTGCCGCCTCCACCACGACCGCCACCGTTCCCAAATCCACCGCCGCGACCACCAAATCCACCATAAATGCCGAATTCGGCAAAGTAAGCCGAGCGGACAATCTGGAGAATTCGAGCTGCCTCTTCAGCATCACGAGCCTGACCTTTAACGATCAGTCTCTGCTGAAGCGGGATCAGGAAGACCTTGCTGTTTGGAAAGAGAATCCGCAGTTGTTTCTCAAGCTTGCCGAAGTCATTTCGAAGACGATCTTCGAAAGTCGGATCGGGAATCACTTCGACAAGGTAGATCAACGGGTCGCGACTATTGTCAAACCACATCGTTAGCGTTGTCGTGCCGAAATTCATCCCGATGATGCCGATCTCGTTCGGGCTGTACTGGACGACGTCCACAACTGACGGGTCGGCGATAGCAATTCTGGCAATGGGAGCGCGAGCCACCATCAACTGACTGCGTCGATGGATGATCTCCATCTCTTCCTGGATGTCAGGCATCTCCTCGATCGCGTACGGCAACGGCCGTTTCGGCTTCGTATCGTCAGCCGTGACGCGTTGAGTCAGTTGGATCCGGGACTGGTTGCCTTGCGCACCGCGGTACGGGGCACCAGATTGAGCTGTGATCTGCTCCGGCATAGCCAGATAGATACACCCCAGAACCAGCAGTGGGAGGATTCGTTGTGTCATCATTGAGTCGTCGCTTCCAGAGAGTCGCATGAGTGCCCTCGACATTCGAAGCTGCTCCAGCATCCAGGATGCATTTCGCCAAACCGGAATTCCGACTTGACCACCACGGCTCCGTCAGGTCTAAGTTGACGATCAGTAGATCATCACATCCCGCGCAGACCCCACGGCGTGGTTTAAACTTTATCGGTTAGAACGATTCCCCGAATTGAAGCGGAAGTGCCGATTTTTCCTATTTGCCGTGTGCAAACGGCCAATTGGCAGCAACCCGACAGGCAGTTTTGGTAATCTGGGGCCCCAACAAGGCTTCCAATATCAGCCTTTGGGAAGCTTTCGCACTATGCGTAAACTGAGTCGCCGGAGACAAAGTGACTCCAGCAGACGACTGAGCACATCGAATCCAACGGAAGTTTGCCATTCGCCGGTGAATTGCGCACGCTCGCCACGAGCAGGATTACCGTGTCTTGCTCCTTGAAATTGCTACGTGAATCAGGAATCTGAAAATGCCTCAGTCGCGCCGAACGTTTCTTTCTCATTCCGCCGTCGCCGTTTTAACTGGGGCGGCCAGCATGCTGTTCCCCTCGCGCGGTGCTGGAGCCGACGACGAACACAATGGCTCCGCGATGCTTCTTGGATTCAGCACGTACGGTGCAAAACGACTTAAGACGGAAGCGACGATCGACCTGATCGCGAAGACCGGCTTCGATTCTGTCGAGATCACCGTGTGGCCAGACTGGGACGCGGCTCCCGCAGACATGCCGCAAAAACGTCGGACGGGACTCCGAAATCAAATCAGCGACTCCGGTCTGACGTTGACCTCTTTAATGGAGCATCTCTATCCGGAAGCCGACGACGCCAATCACAAGGCGTCCCTCGACCGCCTGAAGTCCGTCTTTGAATTGGCAAACGACCTCTGCCCTGACCGACCGCCGTTGGTTCAGACCGTACTCGGTGGTGGAGACTGGTCGAAAAAGAAGTCACTCTTCGTCGATCGAGTCGGGGAGTGGACGGCTCTTGGAAAAGAGCACGGAGTGGTAACTTGCGTGAAGCCCCACCGAGGTGGCGGCATGTCAAAACCATCAGAGGCTGTCTGGCTGATTAAACAGATTGGCGACGCGCGATGGTTGAAGATGGTTTACGACTTCAGTCACTACGCATTTCGCGACATTCCGCTCGAAGAGTCCATTCAGCATTCGCTGCCGCACATTGGCCACGTTGCGGTCAAAGATGCCGTCCAGGCTACTTCCAGAAACGGCGGCAAGTCGAGAGTTGAGTTCCGCCTGCCGGGCGAAGCTGGGACGATCGACTTTGTCACGATTCTGAAAACACTCAACGGCGGCGGCTACCGTGGCGACATCTCCTGCGAGGTCAGCGGCATGGTCTCAGGAAAAAGCGGCTACGATCCAGTTTCGGCGATGAATACGTGTTACGCCAATGTGTCGAAAGCATTCGACAACGCCGGAATCAAGCGTTCCTGACCACCAATCTGAAATCATCGATTCAGCGGCGCCGTCGTAGAACGATGTAGTATCCGTCGGTGCGGTCTTCCAGAAGCTCCCACTTCTCAGGTTCCGCCTGCAGTTCACGAACCTGCTCCGGGCCTTTTATATCGCTGTAATAGTGCCGCGTATCGATCACGATGAAGTCGGTATCGTCGGGAACCTGGTTTTCGTAGCCAGCAACTTTCCTCAGATAATGACTGTAATCATAAGACCGCTCGTGGTGCGTAAACCGAGGATGCACAAAATCGGTCGAGGCGACACGAGCTTCCGGCGGAATTTGCTCCAACACCGAGGCGAAGTTTTTCGCTCTTTGCGAGGGAACGTACAACTCGCCCCAATAGAAAAACGAACCTGAATCCCAGAACTTGATGCTGAGCGGCGACATCCCCACAACGCTTCCGATCGCACAACACAGAGCGAGGGCAAACGCCGGAATGAAGAGACGGTCTCGGCTGAGAAATCGATCGACGAAAGCTCTCAGACGACTATTTGAATCGTGCCGAAACTTCGCCAACGAATGCGCAGCCGCCCAGAACAGCACCGGAACGACCGGAGCGTGAAAGTGATGGTGCGGCTGAGGATCGCTTTTGACGATCTCGTTAAGGCAAAGCAGCCCGAGGATTGGAGCTGCCACGCAAAATCTGGCCGGAGACAGCAATGGCAGAAACGCCAGCGGCAGGAGCAGTGCCAGCAGATAGCTCACTGACGAGACCGTAACGAGTTCTTCGATCACCAGACTCGGCTGGCTCAACATCCCGAGGATAATCTCTCCCATCGAGTTGCCGAACTTTCCAAAGTATCGGGCGTAGTGCGGATCGGCTCCTTCTCGAAAAAATGGGATCAGGACGCGCATCACCAGCAAGAGATAGCCGATCGACGCAACCGCAAGGCCGATTCCATACTGCAGTGCCTTCTTGCGTGACGCCATGAACTCTGGCAGCAACGGTCCCCCCTCTTTGTCGGCCCATCCATTATTGAGGAACGGCTGCGCCGCGATCCAAAACCCCAGCGGCGCCAGAATCAGCGGAAAATCTTCTTTGGCCAGCAGCGCGACAACAAACAAAGCGGCGGTCGTCTTGATGCGTCCTCGTTCCAACTGGTCAAGCGCAAACAGTATTGCCGTCAGCCCGAAACAGATCGGTCGAAACGTCTTCAAGTCGATGGCAATGTCGAGAAACTGCAACGGCGAATACAACAGGTACGCGACGGCGAGGCAGACTCCAGCTCGGTTTGAACCTGACCAGCGACGGGCCATCCAGAAAATGGGGATCGCCCCCGCGGCAAGTACAAGACTTTCGAAAAGCTCAAGCAGCAGATGCGAAGACCAGATCGCGTACAACGGAAGCAGAGCCAGATGAATCACCTGGATGTGCTCACCCAGAAACAGCCCTGGATCAAGGTAGCTGCGAAAACCCTTGCCGTGCAGAACGTTCCACAGATGCTCTTCGTACATCACCGAGTCGCCATGCGGGACGAGCATCCCGCGGTACAACTGCCAGTTCATCGTCGTAAACACAACAACGTAAGCAATAATCGCGGCGAGCAGCAACTTCGGAACGCCATACGCGAATTGCCGTTGGGAGCCGTCGACATTCTCTGACTTAAGCAGCCTGTCCGACGGCCTGAAGAACGGAACGGCCAGAGACGTGCTCCAGCCTGCCACCGACACGGCAATCACGTAGTGATACAACACGGTCATCAGAACCATGATGATCTCAAACCCGCCCGCAAAAACGAGAATGCGGACCATTTCCCACAGCCACGGCAGCAACCACCAGCGCCAGCCTGACACGGCAACCTGGCAGGTTTGCTGAATCAACGAAACGTCGTTCGATTCGCGCTGCGACTTCCGAAGTGCCGACGCAAGCACCGCAAAGCCCAGCAACGCCGCGCCCGAAATGGCCAGCAGCATGATGAGCAGTGGCAGAAATGGCATATCGCAGACTGCGGACTGATCCACCGGGTTGATCTGAAGCTGCCCGCCGAGCAACGCGGTGACGTCGCTCCACAATTGACGACTCAGCAGTCTGGTAGCCGTGACGTCGCTGCCCAGCACAATCTGCAGCACGAACGCCTGCGCGACACACCCGAAGACGACCATCCCGACGGCCTTCGGCCAGTAGTCAGCCGGTGCGGAGACCTGTATTCTCTCCCGCGATCCCGCGTCCGATTTTGAAGCGTGCTTTCGCCTGGCCACAGTTCAGTGATTCCACAATCGTAGATTTGGAAGAGATACAGTTGCCATCCGACTGTCCCCGTATAGACGGCGGTCAACAATGACAGGGCGAGGCAGGATAGCCTTGCACAAGCGACGAATCCATTGGCGAAGTTTCCCAACCATTAAAGCCGGCTGTTTGCCATCGGTTCAGCACAACCTACCGATTTGAACCATCGAATTACCGGGATGTTTTAGAGACTGCTCTTATCAACATTTGTGAGCCCTTGCCGTCATCAGTTGTTCGGTGCTTTTCTATTTTTCTATCGCTCGCTCAAATCATCCGAAACATCGTTGAGTTTCAACATTGAGGACAACATGTCAGACCCGAAAGACTACATCCGAGACATCGCCGACTTTCCAAAACCGGGGATCATGTTTCGAGATATCACACCTCTCCTGGCCAATCCGGACGCATTCCGGGAAGTGATCCGTCAGCTCGCTGACAAATATCGCGATGCTGGCATCACCGCAATTTGCGCCGCAGAAGCTCGGGGATTTATCTTTGCCACGCCATTGGCACTGGAGCTGAATGCGGCATTCGTCCCGATTCGAAAGCCGGGAAAACTTCCGTTCGACACGAAAGCTTTTCACTACGAACTTGAATACGGCACCGACACGCTGGAAATGCACACCGACGCGGTCAAGGCCGGTGATCGAGTTCTGCTGGTCGACGATCTGCTGGCAACCGGCGGAACAATGGAAGCGTGCGTCAAACTGTGCGAACACACCGGTGCAGAAGTCGTCGGCTGTGCTTTTCTAATCGAGCTGACGTTCATCGGCGGCCGAGAAAAACTCGCACCGACAGACTGTTTCAGCCTGATCAGCTACGACAGCGAAGACTGACCCGCCTTTGACCTCTTAGTTGTCTCGACCGGCAGAATGCTGGTTCGAGAAAACTGAACACACCACGGAGTTGTTCTGCCATGAGACCGATTCTTTTGCTGAGGTTCGCCTGCGTCCTTCTGGCCAGTCTGATCGGAACGTCGGGGCACGCAGCGTCGAAACGGCCGAACTTTGTGTTCTTCCTGGTCGACGATCTTGGCTGGGCAGACGTCGGATGTTTCGGCAGTACGTTTCACGAAACGCCAAACATCGACGCACTTTGTGCGTCCGGAATGAAGTTTACAAATGGGTACGCCGCATGCCCGGTTTGCTCACCGACTCGCGCAAGCATTTTGACAGGTCGCCATCCCGTTCGCGTTGACGTTACCGACTGGTTGCCCGGTGCTCGCGCAAGGAAAGACCAGAATCCGAAGTTTCTGCACGTCGACGATCGCGACAATCTGGCTCTCGAAGAAGTCACCATCGCTGAGGTATTGAAAGACTCCGGCTTCCAGACATTCTTCGCAGGCAAGTGGCATCTCGGTGGCAAAGGTCACTGGCCAACGGACCAGGGATTCGACTTCAACATCGGTGGCTGCGACCGTGGCTCCCCTCCGGGTGGCTACTACGCTCCCTGGAAGAATCCGAATCTGACAGCGAACGAAAAAGATGAATACGTGACCGAGCGGCTTACTCAGGAATCGATCCAGTTCGTTGAATCGCGAAAAAAAGACGCCCCGTTCTTCCTTTACCTGTCCTACTACAACGTGCACACGCCGATCACTCCGTATCGGAAACGAATCGCTCATTACGAAGACAAAGCAAAGTCGCTCTTCAGCAAACCGGCTCCCCCCATCACTGAACACGACGGAGTTTCGCGCAGTCGACAGGACAACCCGGAATTTGCATCGATGGTCGCCGCCGTGGACGACAGTGTCGGAGCGATCCTCGCAGCACTTGATGAGCAAGGCCTGGCGGACAACACCGTCATCTGTTTTTTCTCGGACAACGGGGGGCTCTGCACTAAACCGAAGCCGGGACCGACAAGCAATCTGCCCCTTCGATCCGGCAAGGGATGGCTCTACGAAGGCGGCGTCCGTGAACCGACCATCATTCGGGCCCCAGGAGTCACAAAGCCTGGGTCAGTAACCGACACGCCGGCTGTCAGCATGGACTTCTTCCCGACAATCCTCGAACTCGCGGGCCTGCCATCAATGCCGAATGTGCATAACGATGGCGTCAGCCTGGTGCCGATTCTGAAGAGCCCTTCGAAATCAATTGAGCGCCCGTTGTTCTGGCACTACGCGCATTATCATGGCTCAACATGGACACCCGGCGCTTCGATCCGCGAAGGTGACTGGAAGCTGATCGAGTTCTATGAACATCAACAGTCAGAACTCTACAACCTCAAGAACGACGTCGCGGAGCAGAAAAATCTGGCATCAGCCGAACCCGAGATCGCTGCCCGCCTTGCAGCAAAGCTTCGAACCTGGCAACAGCAAATGAATGCGACTATGCCGAAGCCAAACCCGAATTACCGTGAGCAGTGATCGACGGTGACGCAATCGATCAATCAGGAGACAAATAATGAGCGCAGCCACAATTAAGATCGAAGGAGCAGTTCATCAGCCGAAATCGTTCACCCGCGACGAACTCGGCACATTGCCCGCAGACGGTCGGATGGCTGATGTGAGTACAGTTGCTCCGAATCGGCAAGGCGAGGCCGTCCGTCTCGAATGTCTGCTCAGCGAATCAGAACCAGACGACACGGCAACGCATGTAACGCTGCACTCAGTCGACGGTTTCTCAGCGAGCATTCCTCTTGCCGACATCCGCGAATCTGGCTTGATCATCTTCCAACTGGACGGCGAGACCATCCCTGCTTCTGCCGGTGGCCCATTTCGTTTTCTGATTCCCAATGCGGCAGAATGCCGAACTGCGGACCTCGATGCCTGCGCGAATGTAAAACACTTAGCACGGATTGAGCTCACGGCAGGCAAAGGCGCGGACACTCGTTACAGCTAAGTGTTTGCAGAATCAGCATTCCGAATCGCACCGGCCGACCAACACACACTTCCTCTGGCGATCACATGCTCCGAGCCAGACTGACACAGCCAACGCGCTGCGATACGCATACTGGTTGAAGTTCGACACATTTAACGCGTGTGCCTTCCGCTTCGAAATCGTACATTCCACCGATTCAACGCCCGCATAGCGTCCGCAGACCAGAGCGAATAACAAGAACCGCTCATTCTCCACTCAGAAATGCCATCGCGAAGGTGCATCAAAATGACACTGGGAATTTCAATGATCATGTGCGAAACGGATGGTCCGATTCGCGCCGCCGATATCGGACGGGAACTCGCTGAGAACTGGCCTGATCTTCCAAACGCTACCGACATCGACGAGGGAGAAGATTCGACATCTCTCCAGATCGGAGATTCCGGCCTTATCATGGCGAAGATGCCGGCTCCCATTCCGTGGTCACAGCTTGAAGGCCCCTGCGCGACCAGCCTCCTATGGAAAAACGCCAAAGAGGAAGTCGAGAAGCACGTCGTCCACTGGATTGTCACGGTCAACGGAGAGTTAGATCCGATCGAACTTTCCACGCTGTTAACCCAGGCAACCGCTGCAGCGATGAAAGCTTCACCTTCAGCAATTGGTGTCTACTGGGGAAACGCAACGCTGGTCGTGCCGAAAGCAATTTTTTGCGACTTCGCCAAAGATGTATTGCCACACGGACCTCCGATGCATATCTGGGTGGACTTCCGTGTTGGGCCGGATTCCGAAAAATCCTGCGCTGGTTTTACGGCCGGCATGCAGGCTCTTGGTCACATGGAATTCGAAACAGATAACGCACCGGAATCTCCCGGCGATCTACGCGAGCGGCTTCTGTCACTCTGCGGATACCTGATTGAAAACGGGCCAGTCATTCAAGACGGCGACACGGTTGGCGCAGACGCTCAAGAACAGATTCGCGTCAACTATTGCGATTCCGTCTTCGGGCATGAAGACAAGGTAATGCGGCTAGTCTACGAGAACTCGCCCACAAAGAAGCCGTGGTGGAAATTCTGGTAGCAAAATCGAACTGCCCGACTCAGAAATCTGCAGAAAGTCTGAAGTTGACAATGCTCAAACAAGCATGGCTTCTTCTATTTCGCATCCCTGGTCAACTCTTACGATGCTTCCGCCATCTTCGAGGCACGTTTTATTTCGCCCAGCAGATTTTGCGGCGTAGAGGGCTTCGTCGGCTCTTGCGAGTACTCTTGAAATCGTGTCGCCCGGCAAGACCTCGGCGACACCAGCACTCACTGTGACACTCAGTTTCTGGCGCCCTATTTTCAATGCGGCGTGTTCGATCTTTTCTCGCTGCCGATCGATGACAAACTTCGCTTTGTGACCAGCCACTCGCGGCAGCAGAATGACGAACTCTTCACCACCGTATCGAGCCACGTGGTCTGTCCAGCGTTGTGTTCCTCGTAGGACGTCTGCGACGAATCCGAGAACTTTGTCACCGACGGCGTGACCGTGCTCGTCATTGAAACTCTTGAAATGATCGATGTCCAGCAAGGCGACGACGTATGACGAGTTGCCTCGTTCGAACAGAGAATGCAGTTCCTCGATCTTCTCGTCGAACGCTCGACGATTGGGTAGCGTGGTCAAAGCATCGACACGGGCTTCTTCCTGTGCCTGTTCAAGCTGCTCTGACTGCTGAGCGACTGCCTTGCGTGTTTGATCAAGCTCAACCTGCAGACGCTTGTTGTGATCCTGCAAGTCCCGAATGCATTCACGCAACGGCGAGATCGCTGACTCGAATTCATCTCGGTCTTCAAATCTTGCCAGGACGACATCCAGATCACTCGCCCTGCGACGATGTCCCGCCACACTCTTCATGAACTTCTTCAGAGTGCCGCCACTGGACTTCGAATGAAGTTTGAGCTGCGAACACCGATCATCAAGAAACTGTTGAAACTCGACATTCTCGTTGCGAGTTGTCTTTGCCTGATCGCAGATTCGATCTCGATCCGACGAGTCGAGTTGCTCGTTCAGCCGGAGAGTCGCGTCAGAGTGCGTATCAATTTCCTGCCTGATCTCGGCAAGGATTTTGTCACATGCCAGTGCGGCGTTCGCAGCTTGCTCATTGCGAATACTCAAGGCACCGTCAGCATTCAGCCGACCTGCCCAGCGTGCTCGCGCGGTCATGTATCCAATGGCAAAAACGGCGAAGGTGTAGCTTCCCAGGCCGACGAATCGAGTCACCAGATCGTGCCAGCCGAAGTAGCTCTCCATCGCCAACACCGGCTGTCCAGCGCTGTTGATGAAATCCCAGAAGTCAGGCACGGTATCCCTTATTCAATACGGTTCAGGATTGCTTGGACCAAGTGGCGTTACCATCCACTCTAGTTCACTTCGCGCAATCTGAACGTCATGAAGAGATTGATACAGGGAGATTCCTCCCGCCCGTCGCACACACCGACCCACCAGGTTCTTACAGAATCAGACCAGTGTCGCTTCTTTCTGCGGGCTGTGATTGTCGATGTCGACGACTCGTGTTCCGTCGTCGAAACAAGTTTGATTGCGACCAGCTTCCTTAGCCGCATAGAGCGACTGGTCAGCTCGTTCCAGCACAGAAGTGATGGACTCACCGGGTTGAATTTCTGCCACTCCGGCACTGACGGTAATGCTCAAATCTTTGCCGTCGACTCTGAGAGTCGACTTGCCAATCCGGCCACGTTGACGGTCGACAACAGACTTCGCCTGGTGCCCCGGCAAGCGATCAAGTAGCACGACAAACTCTTCGCCACCGTATCGAGCGACGTGGTCAGTCCCGCGTTGCGTGCGGCGAAGAACTTCTCCCACGACTTCAAGCACCTTGTCTCCAACTGCGTGGCCATGCTCGTCGTTGAATTTTTTGAAATGGTCCACATCAAGGATTGCGACAGTGAATGACGACTTCCCATTCACAAAGTCTGCATGTGACTGCTCAATACGTTCGTCAAACGCTCGCCGGTTCGGCAGTCCAGTCAGGGCGTCGACACGAGCTTCTTCCTTCGCCTGTTCCAGTTTCTGTGATTGTTGTGCAACGGCTTTTCGAGTTTCTTCTAGTTCGCTCTGCAGACGCTTGTTGTGGTCCTCAAGATCTCGAATGCAGTTCTGAAGCGGAGAGATCGCGGATTCGATCTGCGTAGGGTCCTCGAATTTCGCCAAAGCCCCTTCCAATTCGTTCGCTCGTTCTCTGTGCCCTGCCAGTTTCCCAAGCAACTTTTTAACCGCGTTACCACGACTGTCGGGATGCTGCTCCAACGCCGAACATCGATCGTCCAGAAACTTTTGAAATTCAGAATTGTCTGTGCGAGTTTCAGCGGCCTGACTACAGATCAAATCATGGTCTGCGGAATCCAGTTTCTCATTCAACCGGCGGGTCGAAGCCGAATGCGTATGCAACTCTCGCTTGATTTCGGTTAACAACCCGTCAGACGTACCGACAGCCGCTGGCTGTGACGATTGTGACGAAGATTTTTTCGCAACAGAGTCGAACAACGTCGACCAACTAACGCTGGAAGACAATCGTCCGAGTGCAAAAACTGCCGTCGTATACCCGGCTCCGCCAATCAGTTGCCAAAGTTCAGCCACGATATCCCTCGCGATATTTCGGTTCCGTGAAGTGTCGATGCACCTGCCCTTGCTGAACCTTATGTCGCGTCTACTTCTGACGACGCTTTATCGCCACCGATGCAGAGATATCCCTCCGGCGAAACAGTCGTCGCGTGGACGATGCAAGCAACTCAATCGTCGCTCACTGATTTGGCCGGCCCACAATCAGACGTTGCCCATGTGCTAGTCACAACGGATAGCGGCTCAAACATATCCTTCGGAGGCTTACCAAGCCTACTCGGAACTCCGAGCATCCAGACCCGCTTGCCAGCCAGCATTCCAGGATGCATGCTGACGTGCTGCCGATCCGTTTGAGTGTCACAAGAATTGAAGATTCTTTGAGGACAACTGCCCAATCGCGAACCCACGAAGATAGTACAACTCGTGGTTGCCTGAGAACGGCGTCTGAGCCGGCAGTTTCACGATGATGGAATCGTGCTTTGACATTGGCTCTGACCTGGCCGGTGCTACTCGAACACTTTCACCGACCCGGACGTTCGGATCGTCATCCAACGAACCGCTAAGGTGCGAACGGAAAGTCACGGTCCGAAGCGAAGCATTTTCAACTTCCTTCGTGGCTACAATTTCCGCCGCCTGTTGCAGGTTGAAGCTGACAACCAGCAAGACCACGCACACGGTGAGGGTCACGATTTCCGAGCCAGAGTTTCCGTTCCGATGCATAACCGGTCCTGCCCACTTCCTATTCACTTAATGAGAGCTCGCGACGAAGCCTGTTAATCATGCTTTGAATCGCTGAATCGGAATAGAGACAAAAGGAAAATTCTCGACTCGTGAGAGTCTGATTGGCGGCGAGGCGTTCCTCGATGTCGGCGAGTTCTTCTCGGATGAGTCGCTGCTGGTCCTCAGTTTGTTTCGCAAGTTCCCGGTTGATCTCGGGGAAGCGACGGTATCTTTGATGACCGCGTAAAGAAGTTTCGGCTGTTGGCTCTGCAGTTCGAGCTGAATTCTGCTCGGCGATCAACGACTCTTTTTCAGCAACGAGTACTTGAGCATCGGAAGATGGATCCGGGCCAAGGTGCCGCTGCGGATTCTGCTGGAGTTCTCTCAGCATTTGGCGGAGCCGCGCAACGTCGGATGTCGTTGCTGAGTGCGGCTCGCCAATCGGCAACCACTCAGTCGCCGACAGCGTCAAGTACTCGGGCAAGGCGACTCCGAAGAATCGTGACGCAATGTGATCAGTCATTGCGTCGTATTTTGCACCGCCGATTCCGTGTACGAAGACATCGCACAGGCACAGTCGAGAAAACAAGGTTGTCGTCAACGCTCGTGTTCGAATTCTCAGCCCAGCTTCAGACAAGCGATTCAGCGCTGCAGTGGCTTCGTCGGTGGTTGCATCTGGACTCAGAATCACAGCATGAACGATCCGCGAAGCGTCTGGGGCCGTCGCCAGCTCCAAGGTCTCGCCAACCCGTCGGACAAACAGCCGGCCGCGCCGTGGATCGTCGGCCTGCCATATCCAGAACGGCGTTTCGCACCAGCCATTTTGAAGTTCAAGCTCCGGAACCGGGTGCGAAGAACTTCGAATTCGATTGACGCGACGATACTCGCTAAGCACCTGATTGTAGACTCGGCGAAATTCCTCAGCGTGCACAAGAATGTGAGCGGCGAAGGATCGGAACGTTTCGGTTTCACAAAGTCCGCTGATCGGCAGCTCAAGATTTCCGAGGCCCCATTCGTGCTCAAGCGACACTCGGCCGGCAGTCAGACATTCAGCGAGCGAAGCAGGTTGATCATCAGGCGAAAGTCTTGCGGCAGTGTCCATGACCTTCGGCCAGAACTCGGCGACCAGGGGATCGATATTCCACGGTCGCATCGCTGTTGAAACTCGGTCGGCGAAAGACTCCAGCAGCCCCGTGTCTTCGACGCGAGCTTCTTCCCAGGGAATTGGTGGCCGGGCGGTGTCGAAGTCGATCGTGGATATGCCGGGGTTTTCACGGTCTCCAACTGGAATTCGAATCTGCGTGCTTGCCATCAGGTCGTTATCGACAACCAGGTTCAATCCAACTCCGCCGCCATGTAACGCCAATTGCGACGTTGCAATGTTCTTGGCGAAGACTCCGGGGTGAAACAGCTCAGGCTGATGACCGGTCATGATCAGCGGAGTGGTCGCCTGAACGTCGACAGTCCGGCCAAGCAATTCGGACGTCCATTTCGAAGCCGCTGTGAGCACTTCACTTCGAGCGGCCGCACGGAATTCTTTCAGGCCGACGTTCAGTATCTGGCAAGCCGCCGACCCGGAAAATTCCTGCTGGTCGCGAAGCTGGTCAACTTGTTGAACAATCGCTGTCGGCTCGGGGTGAATGAGGAACGTGCCATTCTCGCGTGGAACGCGGAGTCGAATACGTTGCCAGGCTGGTTCTTCGCGACCGTTCATCGTGGCTGAGCGTTCCAGAAGTTCCATCGTTCGGTCGAATATTAAGGGAGCGTTGTTCGGCAGCGAATCTTACGTCCGACGGAACGTTCGGAATGTTGCCTTAATCACAAAGCGTCGGTCCGGAGAGTGTTGTGACTTTTTCACCAGCGGGTGCGTCGAGTTCTCGGCCCATCACTTCGTGGTAATAACGCAGCCGGCGTTCGGTATCGTCCAGTGAACCTCCGAACGATCGATCTTCGTCGAGATAAATCAGCGGGACCGGAAACTCGGTAATGCTCATGCCGAGCTGCACAGCCTGAACCCAAAGCTGCAGCGGCATCGCGTAGCCGAGTTCCGTGATCTTCAAATTTTCCAGAGCGTGCGTGCGGTACGCTTTGAAACCGCAAAACGTGTCTGTCAGATTCAGGTTCAGTTTTTCGTTGAGGAAGCGAGTCACTTCGACATTCACCCGACGTCGATCTTCAGGCGGCGGCGTGTCTCCATCGAACGATTTCAGATACCGGCTGCCGGAAACGATGTCGACCGGTTCGCCTTCTTCGGGATAGACAGCGGCTGCCAACTCGGGAATGAGACTCGGCTCGTGCTGCCCGTCGCAATCGATCGTCACGACGACGTCGTAGTTGTTGCGGACGGCGTAGCAGAAGGCGGTCTTCAGAGCGGCTCCGTAACCTTGATTGTTGCCGTGAGTGACGACGCGAATTCCGGGCACGCTGAGCAGGACGTCGTCAGTTCCGTCGCTCGATCCGTCATTCACGACGAGGATGTCGTCCGCAAACTTCTGCACCTCAAGCAACACTTGAGCCACGTGAGTCGCCTCGTTGTAAACAGGCAATGCAGTGAGCACTCGCGGTTTCACAATGACGGTCCCTTATGATTAACGAAGTGGGCTGACTTTCAGACAATCGTCGGCTTAGCCAATTGTATCCAGAGCGTGCTTCATGTCAGCGACGATGTCGTCCGGGCTTTCGATTCCGACCGAGATGCGGATCGTCTTTTCGGTAATACCCGCTACACGACGCGCTTCCAGAGACATTGAAGCGTGACTCATCGATTCCGGGTATTCGAATAGCGACTCAACTCCGCCGAGCGATTCAGCCAATGAGTACAACTTCGCAGTTTCGAAGATGTGCTCGGCAGCCGGTCGACCACCCTTTACGTCGAAACTCATCATCGCGCCGAATCCGCTTTGCTGTTTCTTTGCGAGTTCGTGCTGAGGATGAGACGGGAGTCCCGGAAAGTAAACGTGTTCGACGGCGTCGTGAGCGTCCAGCATTTCAGCCAGAGCCATCGCGCCTCGCTGGTGAGCTTCCATTCGCGGGCCGAGCGTTTTGATTCCTCGCAGTACAAGCCAGGCGTCAAACGGTGAGCAAGCCAAACCAAGTGCATTCACAGTGAAAGCAACGCGTTCGGCGTGCTCTTTCGACTTCGAAACAACACAGCCTCCGACAACATCGGAGTGACCGTTGAGGTACTTAGTCGTCGAGTGGACAACGATGTCGACGCCCATTTCCAGCGGGCGCTGGAGGTACGGCGAGAGGAACGTGTTATCGGCCACGGTGATCGCACCGGCTTCTTTGGCGACTGCAACCACAGCCTCAATGTCGACAAGGTTCAGCAGCGGATTACTGGGTGTCTCGATCCAGACGCATTTTGTGTTTGGCTTGACGGCGGCCTGGACGTTGGCGGCATCGCCCATCTTCACAAACGAAAATTCGATGCCCATCTTGGTGAAGATGTCGGCAAAGAGACGATAAGTCCCGCCGTAAATGTCATCACCGGCGATGATGTGGTCGCCCGGCTGGAAGAGGTGCAGCACGGTCGTAATGGCCGACATTCCGGTGCTGGTCGCGCGGCATTCGACTCCGCCTTCCAGAGCAGCAATGTTTTCTTCGAGGCCGGTACGCGTCGGATTGCCGCTCCGCGTGTAGTCGTACCCTTTGGTCGTGTCGAGGTCGTCCCAGTAGAACGTCGAACTCGGATAGATCGGCGTGATCACGCTGTTATAAGAAGAGTCCTTATTCACACCGGTATGAACGCACCGAGTCTCAAAGGAATGCTGCTGTCTATCGCTCGAATCCATGCTGCTTCTCGTGCTTTGGATGCGGATGGTTGGTCAGAAGGCGGGACGGGCCGCGAAAGTCGCTGGCTCGTGGGGTCGGATTCGGCTCGGACAGCCGAATCGATAGTCTACGGTCGCCAACTCGCCGCCACAACAAGCGGCAATTCGTCGGACGACCGCGAACCAGCAGTCACCCAGGACAATCGATACAGTGTTTCAGGTTCGCCACGATCCGAAGATCATCGCCTGGTCGGGACGTTGTGAAGTCGCCGCAACTTCGCCAGCTTGTGACGACGGCTCGACAGCGTCGTCCGGCTGGAACTGCGAAAATCGACATAACCCAACCGACCTTCACTGTGTCGGTCGTTTGTCGTGCCAAATCGCCGCCGCGGAGGCGTCAATCCGGCCCCGCGAACCGAAATCAACACTCGCGACCGTCTGAGAGTCGCGGTACACTTCTCGGTTCGTTCTCACCCCGTTTTTTCAGGAAGCAGCACAGTGTCGACCGCCCAACAAAGTTCAACGAGTACCAAAACGATCACCGGAGCCGATATTTTGATCGAGGCTCTGGTACGAAACGGCGGCGACACCATCTTTGCCTATCCGGGCGGAGCGAGCATGCCTTTGCATCAGGCTCTGACTCGCCGAAAAGATCGAATCCGAACAATCCTGCCGCGACATGAACAGGGCGGTGGCTTCGCAGCTCAGGGGCACTCACGAACGACCGACAACGTCGGCCTCTGCATGGCGACGAGCGGCCCAGGAGCGACCAACCTCGTCACGTCAATCGCCGACGCCAAGATGGACAGCGTCCCGCTGATCGCCATCACCGGCCAGGTTCCTCAGGCCGTCATCGGGACCGACGCTTTCCAGGAAACACCAATCGTCGAAATCTGCCGAGCGGTCACCAAGCACTACTACATGATCACGGCCGACGACTACACAGACCCGGAGTCGGTCCGCGAAGCTCTCGAATCAATCCCGCGGATCGTGAAGGAAGCCTACTTCGTCGCCAAGAGCGGTCGACCGGGGCCAGTCCTGATCGACTTCCCGAAGAACATCCAGCTCGCTTCCATGCCGGAAGACGAACTCGATTACGATCCGGCCATGAAGTTGCCCGGCTATCGTCCGCTGCAACGAAAGGTCGCTCCAGAACAAATCCGACAGGCAGTTGCCGCGATCCGTCGCGCCAAGAAACCGATCCTCTACGTCGGCGGTGGAGTCATCAACGCAGACGCTTCTGAAGAACTGACCAAGTTCGCGCTGAAAACCGGCATCCCCGTTACGACAACCGTGATGGGCATCGGTGCGTTTCCTGGCGATCACGAACAGTCTCTGCACATGCTCGGCATGCACGGAACCGTCTACGCCAACAAGGCAATCGACGAAGCCGACCTGCTGCTGGCACTGGGCGTTCGGTTCGACGACCGAGTGACCGGCAAGCTGGACGAGTTCGCTCTGCACGGCAAGATCATCCACGTCGACATCGACGCTTCAGAAATTCACAAGAACAAAGAAGCTCACATCCCGATCGTGGCTGACGTGAAGGACTTCCTGGTCGCCCTGAACGCTGCTCTGTCAGAAGACGACTGCCCGCAGATCGACGAATGGCGAAAGCAGTGTTCTGACTGGAAAGAAAAGTTCCCGCTCAAGCACACTCAGTCCGACGAGTTCATCTATCCGCAGGAAGCGATCCAGGAACTGTGGCGGCAGACCAAAGAACTCGACACTTACGTCGCAGTCGGCGTCGGTCAGCATCAAATGTGGGCGGCTCAGTACTACAAGTTCAGCAAACCGAAACGATGGCTCAGCAGCTCAGGTCTGGGAACGATGGGCTTCGGCCTGCCGGCAGCGATGGGTGTCGCGGCGGCTCATCCGGAAGCACTCGTCATCGACATCGACGGCGACGGCTCCGTCATGATGAACATTCAGGAACTCGCGACGCTGTTCTGCGAGAAGCTGAATGTCAAAGTCTTCCTGCTCAACAACCAGCACCTCGGCATGGTGATGCAGTGGGAAGACCGCTTCATGGAAGGCAACCGAGCTCACACTTACCTCGGCCACATCGACGACAAGATGGCAACGGGCGACGGTGACGGTACCTTCGGCGAGACCTTCCCGAACTTCGTCAAAATGGCCGAGAGCATGGGAGTCGGAGCACGACAGGTCGACAAGAAAGCAGACCTGCCAGCCGCGATCGAAGAAATGATCAACTATGACGGCCCATACCTGCTCGAAATGATCTGCCCATACCAGGAGCACGTCCTGCCGATGATCCCTGGCGGCGGAACCGTCCGCGACATCATCACCGAGTAGCGACAAGATCGTTCACAAAGACTTTTCAAAGGCTGCTTCGTTCCGACGAAGCAGTCTTTTTCGTGCGCGAGTCGAACTTGAGACACAAGAAGCTCAGGCAATGACGCCCAAAGAACCACGAATGGACACTAATTAACACGAATCTTCTCACTCACGAACAATTCATTCGTGTTAATTTGTGTCCATTCGTGGTTCCAGATCCGCAGTTGTTGAGAATCCCACAGACCGAATGTCTGGTGAGTTACAGTTTGCCCCCCCGATTGTGCCGATAGTGAGTGTTGGAAGGCGGGAAAGCCGGTCATGGCCGGAAGTTACCGTCAATTGATCATTCGCTAACGCCAGGTGCGATATGAAGTTCGGGCAAAAAACGGTCACTTTCGTTGCGACTCTCGTCCTTTTGGTCATGTTCCAGAGTGCTGGGTCAGCGGCGGAACTGAAGTGGGGCAGCGATCTGAAGAAAGCGGCGGCCGAGTCTCAGAAAACCGGTAAGCCGATCCTGATCACGTTCACAGCGTCGTGGTGCCATTATTGCCACAAGCTGCTGGACGAGACTTTCACCGATCAGCAAGTCGTCGCCCGAGTCAACGAATACTTCGTCCCGGTCGTTCTGGACGCTGACGAAAACGAGAAAGCCGTCAATCTGCTCGGCATCGAAGCCTTTCCTTCGACGGTCGTAATCTCTCCCGAGCTGAACGTGCTGGGCAGAATCAGAGGCTTTCACCCTGCTCCGCAAATGGCTCAACAGCTCGCACCGTTCTGTAAGAAACAGCAGCCCGAGCTTCAACAGGCTGTCGTCAAGAAGACACCTGAAAAGCCAGCCACTCGACCAGTCGTTGCTCGCATGCCAGCACCTCAGACCGCATTCTCAGGAATGTGCCTGGTGTCGATGCTGGACGATCGAGACCTCGTCCGAGGCAGCTCGAAGCTCACCGAAGAGTACCGCGGAGTCAAACTGCACTTCGCCACCGCAAAACACCAGCAGGCATTCCAAGCGGAACCGGCAAAGTACTGGCCACTGGCCGACGGCCACTGCCCGGTCGCTTCCGTCGGTAACGAAAAAGTAACTCTCGGAGCCGCCTCAACCGCTGCCGTCTACCGAGGCAGAGTCGTCCTCTTCCGCTCCCTGAAACACCGATCAACGTTCGCCGACGCCCCTCGTCAATTTGCCGAAAGTCTCGAACGGCTTCGAACTGCAAGCCGGTAGTCGCAAATGGCCCGCAACATTGACGCCATTCGTCACCAATTTTGTGACCCGCAAGTTACGCCAATTATTGAAGGAACACTGATCCGCCCCGCCATGTACACGATTGGCGGCAGCATTCCTGAGGTTGCTGCGTTTCTTGAAGGGTACTTCAGCGGGGCCCATGTGAAAGTCTCAGAGGCCTCAGCCATCGTGACGGAATGGCAGGATTACGTTGAATTCATCGGAGCAGAATTCGGCTCCACAAATTGGAATGACGTCTTCCGTAGCGTTACTGCCCGGTACGCTTCCGACGACGATGGGTTCGACTGGCTTCTAACAAAGTATCTTCAGTTCAAGTCGAAGTCGGCGTAGTGCAGGACGATGGCTGTCGCCTACTTCGCGATCTTCCAGAGGTGACCGTCGCTGCGGACGAACATTTCGTTGTCGGCGATGGCGGGGGTGCTGAGGATTGTTTCTCCGACGGTGTTCTCCCCGACGATTTCGCCTTCGGCTCCGCTGATGTCGACGACCTGAGCGTCTCCTTTTTCATTGAAGAAAATTAGATGCTTGCCAGCGGCGACGGGAGTCGCACTGAAGGGGCCTTTCAAACGGAGCCGCCATAAAAGGCTGCCGGTGTTTACGTCGGCGGCCTGTAGGACTCCGGCGCGGTTCACGACGAAGACTTTCCCGTTGACGGCGATTGGACTCGACGTTCCGGGGCCGAGCTTTCGGTCGTTCCACAGAACTTCCGGCGAGCCCTCTTCATCGTCCACTTTTTCGCCGAGTCGCACAGCCGTCAGACCGTTTGATGGGATCAGCAAAGAATCCAGAGTGACGACAGACGACGGAATCGTCGAGGCACCATCGCCAAACTTCCAGATCGTTTTTCCAGTCTGAGGATGCACGGCTTCGATCCCGGCTGAAGACTGAAGAAGTGCCATCGGAGCCGCATCACCTTCCTGCCAGAAGGTTGGCGATGTCCAATTGGCTTTCTTAGGCCGAACCTTCTTCCATCGAGCTTTGCCGTTTGATGTGTCCAGGCCGGTGGCGAATGACTCGGCGTCATTCTCGACCTGAACGATCAACGTGTCACCAATCACGATCGGCGATGACGACATCCCGAGGCTGTTACTGGCGTTTGGAAAATCGTGAGTCAGACCGCGAAGCCATTGCAGGTTTCCGTCGAGGTCCAGGCAAACAACATCGTTGCTTGAGTAGAAAGCGAAAATTCGCTCGCCATCGGAAGCCGGCGTCGGAGTGGCGACAGCCATTTTAGGATGAGTCATCGTGCGGCCCGTTGCCCAGAACTGACGCTCCCAGTTTTTCTGGCCACTCGCCCGGTCAAAGGACAAGACATGCAGACGGTCCTGCCGGAAACCGCTGCTCGCGGTCACGACGACCTGATCGCCGATGACGATCGCCCCAGATGCTCCTCGACCGGGCAGATCAACTTTCCATGCAACGTTCTCAGTGTCGGACCAGGTGGCCGGAATCTCAGAAAGCGCGGAGACTCCCGAAACGTCGTTACCTCGAAACTGCAGCCAGTCGGCTCCCGTCAGGCAGGTTGAAGAAACCATTGCCGCCATCAAAGGAATGATTCGCCGGGTTAATGAATTTTTCAGGTTGGTCATTCGGAAGCTCCTTCTGCCTGAGCGGTCAATCGTTGTGGCTGGCGTTTCTGGGATCGCACGTCTGAAGTCGTCTGATTTTTTGAGCTGACCGGCAGAACGGCAACACCGGATGGGTCGCACACTCGGATCTGAATCTGGTATCGCTGTGCCCAATCATCATCCTGTTCGTTCTGGCAAAGTTTCAACAGGATCACGTTCTTACCGGCCTTCAACTTTGCAGGAACTCGGTATTGGTCGATGGCCATGCCGCGGTGATATTCGTCCCGGCCGAAGAGGAACTTTCCGTTGACCCACAGTTTCCAGGCGTTCGGTGTTCCGAATCGAAACTCGACGTTGCGGTTGGCAGCGGCTTCGTAGGAAGTTGCGAGGTACATCACTGCTCCCTTGTGAGGAGCGACAGACTTCGCAATGTCGACAATGCCGAACTTGTCTGAGGTGGTGATCTCGCCCCAGGCAACTTCGCCATCCTTCGCCTTCAGCTTCGCGGCAAAGTCGAGTTCTTTTTCCGGTGCGTAGGCGATGTCAAAACCAATGAAGTCACGATTGTCGAATGGGCCCACAATCCGCCAGGCGGTCAGAAATCCAAAGTGACTGACCAGGTCGACTTCGTCGCCAAGGTCCTTCAGCGATTTCGAAATCTTCTTGACCAAGTCAGAGTCCGTCGCACCGGACAGGGCTTTGCGATAAACCTGCTTTGCTTTGTCGGCAGAGTCTTTGCCAAGGCCTTCCGCTTCACCGACCAGACGTTGGACGGCGTCGCGTCGAAACTCGGGGCTTGGATCAAGCAACATCGTCGGGATCAGTCGATCGCCAGCAGTCGAGTCGACTTTCGCCAACACCTCGAAGACCAGTCGTCGAGCACGGGGATCGTTGGAGCGTTCCAGCACGAACGCTTCGAGTTGTTTTGCTGGAAGAGGCTTCTTCGCGGCGAGGTGTCGATCGGCGACTGACTCGACTGCGTTTCTCAGATAGTTTGCCGCGAGCGGTGACGCTCCTTCGAAGCCAGCAAGAATCTGCGAGAGGTCACTGGCAGAAGCCGCTGACAAGGTCCGTACTGCGGCGGCCGCGGCTTCGTTGCCCTGCCCCTCGCGAGAGACACTTCGGACGGCCTTGAGTTGCGGGCTGAGATCCGCGGCCGAAAGGTTCGCCACTGTCGAGAACACGATGGCCGAAAACACGCTGGCAGCGGCAAAGCTGCGACTAAAGCGGGGCATGAGATAACTCCTGTTTCGTCTTATGACTTCGTCAGGCCGAACCTGACCTACGAGTTTCGTTCCTCGGCAGCGTCCAGGATGGCGGTCGTCATGTCAAACACGGGCAGCGCGCATTCGAGTGGCGAGATGTTATCCGCGACGCCCGTGACCAGATCGAGAAATCCAGTCACCGGGTTGTCAGTTGATTCTCGGCCGCTCTGTTCAGCCGGCAGATTGATCAATTCGACTTCGTTGTCGCGGCCGATGAAAAGCTGAAAGTCCCGAACGATGAGGTCAGCTTTCTCGCAGTGGATGAACAACTCCTCGTGAAACGAGTTTGAGTTTCCGATGAACGACAGCGAAAACGGCACGGCTCGATCACCGCCGTCCTGGCCCGAGTCGTCGAGCAACTCGCCGTTAACCAGCGTCGCGATCTCGACGTTGCTGCCAGCCTTGGTGCTGCGGGCCGAGAAGTCGCCGAGTCCAAGGCCAGTAACGTAGAAGAGCCCGTCCAGTCGATGGCTGCCCGCGTCGCCGAGGTAGCCTCCGTAGTTGATGTCGGGATCGTTTCGCCAAGTTTCGGCAATGGTCTGCTGCCAGCGTTCGGCGTTCACCGCCGTCACGCCAACGATGTTGCCCCACTGGCCGGATTCAACTTCCTCTTTCATCCGCCGGTAGATCGCCCAGAAGCGACGCTGGTAACCAAGCATGAAGTGAAGGTAGCTGAGACTTTGCGACAGATCGATCAGGCCGATGATCTCGTCCCGCGTCGCCGCGAGCGGTTTTTCGCACAGCACATGTAGATCGTGTTTGGCGGCAACTCGAACCTGTTCGGCATGCACGGAAGTTGGCGTGCAGATTACAGCCGCGTCGGCATTCGACTGAGCGCAGGCATCCTCGGCCGAATCAAACACCGGTGCGTCGGGAGCCACTCGGTCTCGAAGTTGCGTCGCGGCTTCTCGGTCGGCATCAAAAAATCCGGCCAGTGTAGATCGCGAGTCGGCAGCCAGCCGCTCTGCATGAGCCAGCCCCATCCGGCCGCAGCCGATCACAACGCATCGAAGACTGTCCATGTAAGTCGTTTCACTGCTGAGGATTGGGGGCGGTTTACTCGCAATCGTTTGTTTCAGACTGTACGCTGGCTTCAGATCGCTGCACAGTCAGCGGTTCCCGCCTGATCGACGCCCATAAATATCCTTACCCGCCGGCAACTCCACTCAAATCGTCTCGTGCATCACACGGTTGAGCTTCTTCAAGCTTAAACCGGAAAATCCGCCATAACGGGTTCTGTGCTGACTTCGAGAATGCGTGGAATGACCAATGGGAAACGGCTTTTCGGATACTGGCGAATTCGGGCGACCTGACTCCAGAATAGTATCGTGATCTTCAGATTCGAGGCGTACCTCGAACATCGTATAAACAATGCCCCATTCCTTGTGCAGGTGGTTTCTTCGTCAGGTCAATCGGTCGGGAACGTTCCCCACACCGAGGCAACTGCCGATGCCGCCGAAACAGTTTTCAGGAGATTTGACATGCTTTCACGTTTCCGCCTGACCGCCGTTCTGCTCGCCGCAGTCGTCGCTGGCCTGACTACTCAATCATTCGCCGCTGACGGATACGGCGATCTGACAGGCCGAATAGTTTTCGACGGTGACGTCCCCAAACTGCTGCCGAAAATCAAAAAGACGGATACGGCTGCAAAGTTGCCAGCGTGCTGTGCGATCAAAGACACCGCCAACGACTCGCTGGTGATCAATCCGAAGAACAAAGGCATCCAGCACGTCTTCGTGTACTTGAAGAAAGTTTCTAAGAGCGACATTCACCCAATGCTGGCTAAGAGCAAAAAGGCCGAAGTCGTCTTTGACCAGAAAGAGTGCATCTTTAAACCACACGCGATGGTCGTTCGCACAGACCAGCAGGTCGTCGTCAAATCCGATGACAACGTTCCGCACAACACGCACACTTACCCAATCTTTAACGAAGGTCAGAATTTCATCGTCGCCCCGAACGATCGCAAGGGGGTCAAGATGCCGAAATTCAGTATGAAAGAGCCGCTGCCGATGCAGGTGAAGTGTGACATCCACGCATGGATGCAGGCTTACTGGCTGGTTATCGATCATCCATACGCAACAGTCACCGATGCCGATGGCCGGTTCACCATTCCGAAACTCCCCGCTGGCGACTACGAATTCGTCGTCTGGCAGGAAAGAGTTGGATACGTCGACAAGAAGATGAAGGCCACGATCAAGGCTGACGCCAAAACGGACCTCGGCGACGTCAAAGCTGCAGCCGAGAAGTTCGAAGTCAAAGCTGACGAGAAAGAGTAAGCGGCAAACTCACCGCTTCATCGCGGCGAGCAGACAATGAATACAAAAACGGCGGGAAGACACTCGATCTTCCCGCCGTTTTTGTTTCGGGGTTACATCGCTCTGAAATCATTGATGAGCCAAAATGACTGTCCATGATCTTTACTCAGGACTCGCCATGAAGATCTTCGGTTTGCCGATGTCGCTCTCGCAGAAAATCCTCTACGCCGTTCACATTGTGTTTTTGATCACAATCAACATCGCCGCCTCAACGGAAGCGAATGGTGGAGAAGAGTACGGCGATGTCACTGGCCGAATTATTCTCCAGGGTGAGATACCAAAGCTCCGCCCTCTGCTGGGCCCAGGCGATAACAACAAAGCTCGCGATGCAGCGTTGTGTGGAGCATTGGATATTCCAAATGACAGCTTGGTCATTCATCGCAAAAACCGCGGAATTCAGAATGTCCTAGTCTATCTTAGAAAGGCGCCGAAAGAGGCCATTCACCCGGTCATAGAGAAACGCAAGAACCAAATGCTAAAAGTCAGTTTGAAGAACTGTAGATTTCACCCTCACACGATGGTTGTACGCAACGACCAGGAAGTGGTCATCGAACAGGGCGGCGCAACTGGCCACAACGTTCATACATATCCAATTTTTAACCGCGGATTCATCACGCTGGTCCGACCTGGCAAGCCCGGACTGCCGATAAAACTACAACCATTCAAGCTGAAAGAACCGCTGCCAATGCAAGTCAAATGTGACATCCACGCGTGGATGCAGGCTTACTGGCTGGTGCTCGATCATCCTTACGCAGCAACAACCGACGCCAATGGCAGATTTACCATCGATAAACTTCCAGAAGGTGAGCACTCGCTTACGATCTGGCATGAGCGCGTTGGGTACATCGAAAAGGCTTATAAGATCGACGTGAGCAAAGACAAACGCGTTGACCTTGTCGTTTATGAAGTCCCACTCGATCGCTTCGAAATCAGAGACGACGAACTTCGAGAATGAGCGACACTCTTAAATCGTGATCCAACGGTCTCGTGACGCGATTGGCCACTGGCCAATGACTTCGCCGCCAGACACGACGTAGGCGGCTCGGTGGAGGGCCGATGTCGGGCAGATGTGGCGGGGGATGGCGAGTAGCTCGTCGCCGGGTTCGAATTCTTCTGCCCGCGAAGTTTCCAGGACGAGGTGCTCTTCGTTCTGCAGGACAGCTTCGGCGTCTGGAAGGTCCGGGAAGGTCAATCGCTGGCCGGCCGGTGGGTCAGAGGCCACAGCTTTGTAGCCGATGTCGAGCGTGATGCGCGTCGGCGTTGGTCGACTGATCACCCGAGTCAGCATCATCGCGGCCGGCGGGAATACCATGTCCGGGAAACGACCGCCGTATCCGGCATCGTTATAGACGCATGTGCCTGGGCTGTACTCGATGCCTGGGTCTGACTTTTCAGCATAGATCGGAAATGACGCAGTGCCTCCGCAGACAAGTCGCGGGACCGACCACTCCTCTGCTTCAAGACTCTTTCGGAATTCAGCAACGCGGTCCCATTCTTCGTTCACGGCGGCTCGTCGTTCGTCGCGATCCGTCTGATGCTGATGCCCGTCGTAAACGTGCAGTCCGTTTGGAGTCAGCCCTTCGGTTTCGACAATCAGGCCGTAGAGTTCTTTCGCTTCTGGACCGACAGGAATGCCCGTTCGGTGCTGGCCGGTGTCGATGTCAAGCAGAACTCCGATGCTGAGCGACTCCGCGGCCATTGCGGAGCCGAGTTCTTTGATGTGCTTTTCATGGTCCGCCGTGACGGAGAATTCAACGTCCGGATACTTCTGCCGGAACGCGACGGCTCGGCCGATGTTTGGCCCGACCAGGCTGTAGGCAAGAAAGACATCTTTGACACCCGCGTCGGCAAGCATCTCGGCTTCGGCGAACGTCGCACATTTGTGTCGAACAATTCCACGAGCGAGTTGCAGCTCGATAATCTCACGCGTTTTGTGAGTCTTGCAGTGCGGACGAAGTCGCGAGGCATCGCCAGCGATTTCAATCATGTGGTCGAGGTTCTGCTCGACCATGTCGCGAAAGACGACGAGAGCCGGTGACAGGATCTGGCTCGAATCAGAGATGCGATAGCAGTCGTCCATAAGGAACTCCGTAAACGTCGATCAAACGTGTGGGCGTCGAGACTGAAGTTGATGAGAATTTCTGATGGAAGTTTCAAGCCGAAACTGCAATTTTGCAATGCACTGAGTGATCCACCCTGCCGGCCTGCAGGGGCGATCTGGGCGGTGAGTGTAGAAAAGGCCAGGCACGCTCACTACGATTGTCAGAATCTTTCCGAGCGGGTCGATTGGTTGCGGCCAGCGGGTCATCTGCCCTCAGTTGCTGTCCAGATATGAATACTCATTATTGCAGAACGATTGCCTGTTCGGGCATCGTCATTGGCATTCTGCTGCTGTCTGTGAATTCTGTTACCGCACAGGATCCAACAGCCCAGGGAGCCCAGCCTGCGGCCCCAACAGCAGATGCGCCAGCTCCGGCTGATACAAGTGCAGCCGGAGGACCACCAGCACCGGCGGGAGCCGTGGTTGATGCGGTTCAAGGCTCCGCCTGGCCACCATCGCCAGTTCCGTTCTTTCGCGGAAATGCGATCCCCAACAGCGCGACGCCCCCATTCCCGCAGATGGGTGGATACCTCAGCCTGTTTCGATTGATCTTCTATATCGGACTGCTGTCGTTCTGGGTCTGGTCGTCCGCCTGGGTAAATGAAGACAGCACGTCTCTGAAAGTCCGCAGCGACTTCTGGAACTCGTTGATGTTCGGAGCGGGAGCTGCCGGCCTCTTGCTGGCAGTCAGCTCGCCATCATTCTTTCTGGCATTCGTACTGATCGGAGCCTCGACTGGAACACCGCTCGGTTTTTACGTCAAAGAACGCAACTCCAAAGTTCCAGACAAAGCCAAGGTTCTCACCCCCGAACACATCCGCCGAGTGGGCATTAGATTGCTGGCCAAAATCGGCATCAACATCGGCGGTGAAGGCGAAGTCGGATCGGGAAATGGTCCCGACATTGTATTTGTCGGTCGTACAGAAACGGGGCGTATCGACACCTCGCGGACGAAGCAGGTCGAAAACTCAAGAGGTTTCATGGCCGCGAAGGAAGTGGTCTACGACGCTCTTATTCGCCGCGCGACAGACATCCATCTTGAGCCTCGCGAAGACACGATGAATATCCGCATGCGAATCGACGGGGTGATGTACCCCGTCGAGCCATTCGACCGAGCTCTCGGCGACGCCGTGCTGAACATCTTCAAGGTGCTCGGCGCGATGGACATCACCGAAAAACGCCGGTCGCTCGACGGAAGTTTTCGAGCGATCACCGAAGGTCGCGAAATCGACTTCCGCGTAGCAACACAAGGAATCCGCGGCGGCGAGAAAATGAGTCTGCGTATACTCGATCAGTCCGCCGCAACAGGAACGCTGCCCGATCTTGGGTTCCGGAAAGCTTTGGAAGAAAAACTGCTGGGCATTGTCCACCAGCCGCACGGCCTGTTGGTCGTCTGCGGCCCAACCGGTGCCGGAAAATCAACCACGCTGTACGCGGCACTGAAAAGTATCGACGCCTACCAGCACAACATCATCACGATCGAAGACCCGGTCGAGTACCAGATGGAAAACATCACTCAGATCGAGGTCAACACAAAGTCCGGTCAAACGTTCGGTAGTTCGCTGCGAAGTATTCTTCGGCAGGACCCGGACGTGATCATGGTCGGCGAAATTCGAGACGACGAAACCGCGCAGATTGCGTGCCAGGCAGCCAACACCGGTCATAACGTTTTCTCGACCGTTCACGCCAACGATTCAATCACCGCCCTGTTCCGACTTCTGGACCTGGGCATCGAGCCGTTCTTGTTTGCAAGTTCGATCTCGGGCATCCTTGCTCAACGTCTCGCACGTCGTCTTTGCCCCAAATGTAAAGAGGCCTACAAGCCGAAGGCAGAATTCCTCAAACAGGCCAACCTGCCTGTCGACCGGATCGAAAAGTTCTACCGACCACCGAAGAACCCGGAAGACGAATGCACGGCGTGCGGAGGCTTGGGCTACCGCGGACGAGTCGGCGTCTTCGAATTTCTCGAAATCAACGACCGTCTGCGTGACATGATTCGCGAAAAAGCACCGCTGTCACAATTGAAATCCGAAGCCCGCAAAAACGGAATGCTTTATATGCAGGAAGAAGGGCTGCGGTTAGTCGTTAAAGGAGTGACGTCCATCGAAGAACTGATGCGTGTTGTTAAGTAGTCAGGCTCGAATCTCGCACTCTGCAAGTAACGCGATGGCTGAGCACAAGTTTTCAATCTGACCGAAAGTCACCAATGGGACTTTTCGACTTCTTCTCACGCGGATCAAAAAGCAAAGGTAAGACCGAATCGGATCCTCGGTGCGATCACTACTCATTCGCCCATGTTGTCCTTCGAGAAGCTGCCTTCGAAAACCCTACAAAATGTGTCACTTCGTTAGCCGCGACCGACGGCAAAGAATATTTGACTGAGCTTTGGAACGATGTCGTTGAAACCTGCAAACAACACAACCAGCCAGCCGAATTGACGCTGGATGACATTCTAATTCACAAACTTCGAGTTGGCCCTTTTCCTTGCACGATTCTGGAAATGCCCGCTCCCCACTTTGCGACGGAAGCTTTTTTTGTCGCCCTGATTCTTACTGTCGACATCACTGACCAATCACAAAACATGACGAATGGGTCCGTTCGTTTCTTGACTCTGGAAAATGGCGAACCCAACGAAGAAGAAGTCCAGACTGTCCTTGGCGAATGGTCCGCCGAAGGCAATCACAGCAATCTTGGCCCCGGACCTTATCCGGACCTCAGCGAATTCGTGACAAGAATTACCGACATGGTCTCGCAACCGAGCCTGCCAGAATAACCTTTATCATTAACCGGCAAGGCGTGCGTCGAGACGCACCAGACAGTACTGAATTTAGAAGAAGTTCAACCGGAAGTCTCAGCTTCGGAGCTGCTAAGATGTTTGATGTTATTTTGCTGGTCGTTTGGGGAATCGCCACTTGGTGCATCGCTGGTGAAGGCGGCTTTGGTGCGGCTGTCAGTTGCCTCGTGATCATCATCTCAGGGCTGCTGGCGATGAACTTTTTCGAGCCATTCGCCGCGTTCGCCCAAAGCAATCTGATGGGCAGCGGGGCATGGTCGCACCGGTGGGACGTCATCATGCTCGTCGGACTGTTCGGCGGTCTCGTGTTCGGGTTGCGGGCGCTGATGGAAAAATTATCGCCACGCTACATCGAAATGAGCGGTCTTGCTCACGACATCGGCCGGTGGAGTTTTGGACTTATCGGTGGTTATGTAACGATGGCTTTCCTGCTGACGGCACTGCACACCGCACCGTTGCCACGAAACTTCATGGAGTTTCGACCTGAACGGGCCAACCTCTTCGGAGTCATCGCCCCCGATCGCCAATGGCTTGGCTTCACGCAATACGCGAGCGAAGGCATGTTCGCGTCGGGTCGAATTTTCGATGGCCCCGTTTCCGATTTCATCGACGATCAAGCAGACGACAATCGAAACACCGTCTGGCCATCTTTCCCGATCAGATACGCAAGTCGGCGAGAACAGTTTGCAGCCGGCGGCCTTATCGCAGCCCCAACGGTCGCACCAGCAGCCCCCGCGGCTCGACCAAGCTCTGGATCAGGCGCTGCTGGCTTCTGATGGTTGATCAGTGATTAGCGGCTTCGAAGATTTTAATATCGGAATACACACTGGCCGTTACAAACTGATTCCATATTTGATCTCGGCAAAACCCCGGCGGCACTCGCCGAACTGAACGTTGACGCCTGGCCGCTTTGTGCTTCTTGAGGGAGTAGTGTACTCGCGCGATGAGTGCTTCAATTGGCCAACGCCCAGACAGCTTCGCGCCGAGGAATTCCAACCCGTACATTTCAAAAGTTGGCGCCCACACAATCGAACTCGTTCGCTGTTTCAGACTGCCGAACTCGTGCCTTCCGGCAATCTGTGGGCAAGATGGATCGTCCACGAGCAGTCTAAAGCGAGCTGCCCCGAACAGGTTTAGTTGGCACCGAAGTTCGGGACAACTCACCGAAATCTTCAACATCGTCGCCGCCTCGCGCGACGCGGCGATCGCCAGCGTCCGTGATGCCTGTAAGGCAAGTCGACTGCTGCTGAGTTGCGAAGTCGATGACAAAATACCGAAACGTCGCCGAGCAAGCAGGTTACGGCGAATTTCACGTCCAACGAACTGGCTACAGCACTGGCCAGAAAGTCCACGACAACCGTCACCGACGGAGAGCTTCAGACCGAAATCGTTCGCATTCTTGCTGACTTCGCCTGACACCGTTTGGGCTCACCGATCGTCGGTCGCGATGTATCGACCATGACGGCAGCGTTGCGTTGTAACGGCTGTGACCTGGACCTCAAAAATTCGTCCGGCCAGGAAGCAAAGAGAAGCAATTCCGGTTGGTCAATTTGGCGATATCTGGTGGTGTGGGAGCGACAGTCAATACTGGCATTCGAGCTGGTGTTTGTCGGTTGTTCCAGTTGATTCGATCACAGAATGTCGCCCTCTCTGACATGTCTCGGAATCCCTTTCCGAGCAATCTGTCTCGAATCGGCCTCCTGAAGTGAGACCGGCCGCGTATCGACCACTCGCGTTTGACAGGCACCGTGAATATTCCCTGCCGTGACCTTGTCGCTGCATTCGTGCGGGCAGACAACGATCATTGCCACCTTCCGAGACTTACCCGCTTTGTTTCACTGCCCTACTGAATGAGCCCGCTCGCTCAACAGTTCGGCCAGGCAAACACACCTTCCCGCGGCTCGTCAATCGGCATCTCAACCAAACTGGCACGTAGGCCACAACGTTGTTGATGCTTTGCCGTTCTGGAAGGCCAACACATCTTCTGATGATTGCCTCATTTTCAGCCCTGGAGGAGTAGCCTTGTTAATCTCAGGCCACGACCAATCGTCGGCGACAAACGACTTTGTCGCCAGTCCCGCGTTCCGATGGAGCATGCTCTTCGTTGGACTCGCCACCGGATTCTTAGGCATGGACATCATGGTGCGACGGCCCATGATGCGAGAACTTGCCTCGGTCCGTACCGAACTCTCATCCGTCGAACGTGATATGGAAGAACTCGTCGGAGTTCGCAATCAGGTCTGGGAAACAAACAACCTGTTGACCAGCCTGAAGTCACAGTACCGACAACTCGAAGACGCCCGAGTCAGCATGAGTGCTCTCGCTCAGCTTCGCACGGAAATCGAAAACGAAGCCAGCCACACAACGGCAGCGTTTTCAAAGCTTGACCGCCTTGTCGGTCTGCAGAACGCTGTTCTGCGAAATTCAGAGAACGTTGAGTCTGCCGAAGTCAGCCTCGACCGCATGGTTGCCATGCAGGGACACCTTGTAGAATCCGGTGAAAACACTGGCGACGCCATCTCTGCGATCAATCAGTTGGTCAAAGTCCGAGACGCTGCTGAAGTCGAAGTTGCAAAGATCGACAACGCTTACGATGCCGTTCAAAAATTCGGCGAACTTAAGAACCAGATCATGACCAACGGCGAAGGCCTGGACATCGCCCAGGAACACGTCGCCGCTCTGGCCGCGATCAAGAATGACGTCTTCAACGAGTCGAACGATGTCGCTGCTGCTCACGAGGCAGCTCGCAACATGATCGCCCTGAAGAACGACATCAACGAAAAGTCAGAGGGTTTGGAAACTGCCAAACTGACTGCTGAAGAACTCTTCACGCTGAAAGACGCAGTCGTTTCCAAAGGTGGCAATACAGAATCCGCCTTCGCCAATACCGAACGACTCTTCACCCTCCGTGACGCTCTGATCGCCGAAACCGATCTGGATTCTGCAGAAGGAAACCTGAATCAACTCGTCGATATTCAAGACACTTTGAATCGTCAAACAGCCGAAGTCGCCGACGCTGTCGAGACTCTGGAAGTGCTGACGGACCTCAATGACGAATTGCAGACTCAAGTCACCACGATCGACGGCATGCGAAAAAGCCTGCTGGATGTCGTGCTGATGGAATCAACGGTTCGCAAAGTGGCTGGAATTCTTGAGCCACTCGGTGAACTCACTAACCTTCGCCGTCTTAGCAGCGAAGACATGCGACAAGCCGCTCGGGTGATCATGGATCAGCGAACTTCGCGAGTCGCCACTCGCCCGACTGATTCAGCATCGAAGTCCGCTCCGAGGCTGAAACTCAACGACGTCGAACTTTTCACTGACGAGCAGCCAAAGGACATCTTCGTCCCGCTGCCGAAAGACCTCGACATCGACTCAGTGATTGACAGCATCGAATAGTTTTCAGAACCCTGTCCGGTCGATCTAACTCTGCTCAACGTGCCACCCGCATTGATAAACGCTCACTTCTGACTGCACGCCAAGCAACCACCTTGATTGACCACGACGCCCGCCTCAAAGATTGACCACCCGAAACGCTGACCTTGATCGACCCACACCGAACGACAGGATCACCGGACAGGGAATTCTGAAAACCGAAACGCCTGCGTCTCCAGGCAGAAAAAACGGCGAGTCCCGGGCAACCGAGGCTCGCCGTTTTTCGTTGCATGACTGATATGAGTCACTCCGGAAGAATCGCGTGCAGAGCCGCTGAGTCGCAAAGACTTTTGGACATGTCCCTCTGCGTCTCAGCGTCTCTGCGCGAAATTCATTCTTCTCACTCGAGAATTGAACGATCTCTTCACAGTCGTCATCTCCACCTCGTCTGCATTTTTCCCGCTCCGACCACTACGCGAAATGTCCCGAACACTCACGCAGCCAAACTCGCCAACCCGCGAACCATGCCCTAGAATCCCGCCGTCTTTTCCCGAACCCCCTCGCACTCAGTTAGCCCTATGCAAGTCGCACTTTTCGTCCCCTGCTACATCGATCAGCTCTACCCGAATGTCGGTATGGCCACAGTGGACCTTTTGGAGCGTTTCGGCTGCGACGTCGTCGTGCCGACCGAGCAAACCTGCTGCGGGCAGCCAATGGCCAACACTGGCCTGACCGAACAGACCCGCCCACTGGCCGAGAAGTTTCTCGACCTGTTCGCCGAGTACGAATACGTCGTCTGCCCGTCGGGAAGCTGCACGGCAATGGTGACTCATCATTACGAGGAGTACCTGGACGGTCGTGACGGCTTCGAAGCACTCAAGAAGAAGACATTCGAGCTGACCGAATTTCTCGTCGACATTCTGAAGGTCAACAAGATCGAAGGCAGCTTTCCCCACAAAGTCGGTTTGCATCAGAGCTGCCACGGCCTGAGAGAGCTTCGTCTGGGTAGCTCATCAGAACTCGTTGGTTTGACCTTTAACAAAGCCCGCTTCCTGCTTGAAAATCTGGAAGGCATCCAGATCAGCGAACTGACTCGCCCTGACGAATGCTGCGGCTTCGGCGGAACCTTCGCAATCGCGGAGGAAGCTGTTTCCGTCATGATGGGGCAGGACCGGATCGCTGATCACGAATCGGCCGGAACGGAAATCCTGACCGCTAACGACATGTCCTGTCTTATGCACATGGACGGTCTGATCCGCCGAGAAAAGAAGCCCATCCGAGTCATGCACCTCGCCGAAATTCTCAACGAAGCGATTGCTTAGTCGACGAGCCAACTGCAACAGCAGGTAGCGATCTGCAATCAGGGCGCGATGCCGTATTTCTGCAGCAGCGATCTCTCGACAGCCTGCCTTTCGGCCTCACCCAGAGCTCGACTGTAAACAAGAATTTCAGCGATATCACCGCTCCAGCAAAATCGTTGACGGTAGGCACATCCGATGAATGGGCGGATCGCACTCGACCGGTGATACGGGAACGCCGTGCCCGTGTCGTCCCGTTGGCCGTTGACGAACAAAGCCGTTTCTCCGGCCAGATCGCCAGCATGCACCATCGAGCAGACCGACGTGCCGCCGATTGGCCATATCGTACTTGTCGACGACTGAATCTGCGGCCACTCTTGAGTCCCGCCAGTCGCCGCGTAACTTGAACCGTAGCTCAATCGTCGAGACTCGCCGGCAGAAATACTGAGATTTGCATGAGCCTGGCTGATGATCGTCCCACCAGCCTTCGACCGTACGAAAGCGATGATCGTCGACTGGTGAAATGTGAAGAGCAGCCCCGGGCACTCATCGACAACAAAATGATCGTCCACGCCGTCAAAGCGGATTGCCGGCTTCCCGCCGACTCCTTCAGTCACGTAGATCGGCTGCCGCCCCTTTTCCGGCTGCTCGCAATCCATTCCGTTGCCCGACGAGTCGTTCCAGGTCTCAACCGGAGAACCATCGGCCAGCGTTGTGAGACTGTCCGCTTTCAGCCACATGACAAGTCCTTTTGGAGAAGGAACAGGATCAGTCTGCGGCAGAACCGTAATCACAACCTGTGCGAATCCTTCAGCGCCATCATCGTCTTCGACAGCTAGTACGACACGGTGCGTGCCTGTCGGCAGATCGGCAGATGTGTTCCTTCCGGACGCTACCTCTTTGCCATTCACCATCCAGCGGAAGTCGACGCAACGGCCGTCGTTGTCGACAGTGCCGCTTCCATCGAGCGAAACTTGCTGTCGACCATTTCCGTCGCGATCACGGATAGTCTGCTCGACGCCGGCAGACACAAGCGGCGGCTGATTCGGAATCAAGCTGGTCCCGCCGACCTCGTCCCGACTTGTCGAGAATCCGGGACCGCCCCCCGCAACATAGCCATTGCTCGCCCCGTTGGGGTCCCTGCTCACCCAGAATGAAAACAGCCTTCCGTTCTGAAGAGTAAAGCGAAAGCGCACGGACCGACCGGCCAGCTCTGCAAAGTTCGCGTTCTTCCACGAGACGCTCTGCAATGTCTTATTCGAACGGATTGCCTGGCAGTTCTCTTTGGTAAACGGAGCAATGACGTCGCCGTTTTCGTCGAGCACTTCGACCAGCAAATTCCCTCGCCCCGCATCGACGTTCACAAACAAGTTCGCGCCACTGAACCGCACTTTTCGCGTCGTCAGCGTTTTCGGTTCATTGGAATCCGATTCCGCGTTCATCGAAGCGAATCCGTCACGACGAAGAATCGCAAGCCCGGTGGAACAGCCTGCGTACGCAGCATTCAACAGCGCCGTATTCTGATCGGAAAAGTTCGGCGCGCCGCGACGTCCGGAAACGTAGAAGTAAAGATTGTCGCCAACGACCACAAAACTGTTTCCAGTCGACTGGACGTTGCCCCAGTTCCAGTCGCCGCGTTTCTCGGAGATGCCGGCAAAGGTTTCGTGCGTTGGCCGGTGCCAGTGGAAGCCGTCACGAGAATATCCGATGCAGACTTCAGCGCACTTGGGGCGGCCCGGAAACGCGTCCCTGCCTTCGGAATCGTTTTCGTGAAAGTCGCCTCGCAGAATGTTGAACATTCCCAGAAGCAGGCTTTCGTACGCGACGCAGTCCAGATGATAAAGCTGCGGCGAGACGCCCAACTCGGTACGCGGATGATCGAGGCCTCTGTCGGCCGTCACCCAAAGCGGTGCCTGAGCATCAAAGCGTCCCGGCGCAGACGGCGGCCACTGCACCGTCGATGCGTCGTTGATGTCTGGCGTTTCCCAGTACTTCTTTGCTCGACCGAGCCGAACTGGCGACCGATCCGAAGTCCGCAGGCAAAACACCCATCGCTGCCGAAATGGATCATGAAAAACGGTCGTCCGGTCGCCATGAGGTCCGCTCAACCAGTGAGGATCGCTCCAATGAACTCCGTCGGGCGAGGTGCGGTATTCAGTCTTCCAGCCTTTTCCGATGTTCGTCAGGAAGTACTTGAATCGTCTATCCAGATCAGGCTCCTGCAAGTCCATCAGCAGCGAATTCGATTCCGTCGCTCCTCGATTCAATACGATGTTCGTCCCTGGCACGACATCCAGGTTCGGCTTCGTCCAGTTGATACCGTCGTCGGACTCAGCCAGGCAAAGGTGCTCGATGTAGCCGCCCATGTACCACATGCGAAACTTCTTCCGATGCGGGTCGTACCAGATTCCGCCGCTGTACGGGCAGGCCGTAGGAAGACTACCAGCCGCCTTGCTCATCTCCCACGGTTTGTCGTAAGTCAAAACAGGATTCGCCGAATGATAGACCGGCTTGTGGAACTCTCGTGTCAGGTTGGTTTCTTCAATGAGAAAATCGTCCACGAACAGCTGACGTCCGACATCAATCGAAATGACATCCGGCGGCTGCTTGAGATACGGCGGAGTCGGCAATCGCTCAGGAAGCCGATCCATCCTGAGGGGCCATTGATCGGGAAGCTCGATCCCGTTGTGAAGCCTCTCCCCACAGAACGCTGCGTCAGCAGCCAGCGTGACAAGCAAACAAAGAACGAATGCGAAGAGCCGCATAGTGAGCCCTCAACGATTTGGTGAACGGTGACGAGACACGTGCCCCGAATTTCTCTGCGCCACAAACAGGTCCTACCCCGTGCACATGGATGGTTTGATCCAAAGAGCAAAGAACCCACATGAGTCATGACCTCGCTCAACTTCTTAACGAAGCCGCCAAGATCGACCGTTAACTGCAAAGTTTGTAGGAAGGCTCACAAACTGCCGTTATCTGAAAGTCCGTTGCAGAATACCACCGAGCATCAATTCGGTCGTGATTGAAACATTTCCGAATTTTTCAGCCGATTCGTATTGTCGTCACAAACCGGATCAGGATAGCCGCTGAATAACCGCTGCAAGCACATCGCTGCGTGGTTGGGGATAATACCCCACAGCCTGCGTTGCTCATTCGTCTTGCAGGCTTTTCGAATAATCTGATGCAATAGCCTTTCGATCTGCTCAGCCTTGTTCCCAAAATCTGTAGCACGGTAACCAGAATCACGCACCTTCCCGATGGTCTCTATAGCAATGTCCTGCACCCGTGATTCGTTAAAGTTTCGCTTTGGCCTATCACCATCCCATTCTGGATAGCGTGCAAGTTTGCGAACAAGTTCCAGCATGGGAATAAAAGATCGCATCCCAATCAGCCCAAGTTCATCGACCGCGCATTCATTTCCCAATGAGGCCGCCAAATACGGAAAGTCGGGATAGAGAAACACTTTATCCAACTCAGACGATTTCCCGGTGGCACGACGGTTCAGCTCTAAAATCCAGAACGAAATCTGTTCGTCAACAGATAGCTTCTTGATCCGATCTACCAAAGCTTCCTTTCGGTCATCTTCCGACTCTTCCTCAACCACCTCCAGTTCGTCATTGGTTGTATCAGGGGCCAGCCGGGCCTGCTTCGTGATCTTGGAATTCTTCGGCCATGCCCAGTAACCATCAAATTCTTCGACCACAAAGAATGAATTCTCATCAAGCGGCAGTTCTCCAAACACGCCCTGGTCTCGCAATTCAATCATCGTATCACGAAGCATCTCGCCAATAATTTGAGCAACGTCTTCATGGGTATGCGTATCCTGCGAAATCTGAAGTGGCTTTCCGTCTGGAAGAACCATTTCAATCTGCTTGCCAGCGTACAACGCGTCGATCAATGCACACCATTTTGAGCGGTTGAGCACCGTCGTGTCATTGTCGATGTGGAGCGTCCATTCACCGTCACAGTTCGCGTCTGGACGAGTATCTATCACAAGAGCAAAGTATCCCCGCTGCTCAAGATAATACCCTAACGTGATAAGTTGAATTGGGGCTTCATCTTCACCCGGCCCGTCATTCACGTACACGGGATAATCTTTGATACGCTGCAGGATGTAGCGACGAATTCGTTTCCTCTCTTTTCCAAGATCTATCTTCATCAGTTGTTGCCTACTTCGCCCTTTTCTAGATCAAAACGACATTACACTTACTTCAGTCAATCGCCCTCGCCAAAGCGATCGTCACTTGGATTGACATGCTCGTCGCAAACGAAATCACCAGCAAGATTAAAGACTTAGTGAATCGAGACCGCTAATCGTGCCGGTGCTCGAGGCAAAGGAGTCGGTTTCGATGCCTAGTCGCTGGAGCATTGAGAGGTAGACGTTGCAGAGGGGTGGGTGGTCTGACGAGTTGAAGGCCAGGTGCTGGCCGTGTTTGAAACCTCCACCGGCCAGCAGTGTGGGCATGTTGCGAGTGTCGTGGCGGTTGGCGTTGCCCAGGTTGCTGCCGAGCAGAACCATCGTTCGGTCGAGCAGGGTCTCACCTTCTTCTTTTGTCTCGTGGAGTTTTGTCAGGAACTCAGCGAAGAGCTCCATCTTGGCCAACTCAATCGTCTTGAGCTGCTTGAGCTTGTCGGCATCCTGTCCGTGATGCGAAAGGTTGTGCCAGTCGGCGGTGACGCCGTTGATTGGCGGAACGAGATTCGTACCGGCAATGGCATAGGTGATGATCCGAGTTGAATCCGTCGCCAGAGCCAGGTGGGTGAGGTCGTACATCAGTTTCTGCCGCCCCACCAGGTCCGCCTTGTCTGCGACATCCTGAGGCTGCTTGTAGTCGACCTTCGGTTTTGGCTTGTGAGTCCACTCTTCCGCTTGCTGCAGCCGCTGCTCCAAATCCCGCACAGACGTGAAATACTCCTCCAGCTTCTGTCGGTCTCGATTGCCGAGTGTTCGTTCCAACTTTCCAGCCTGGCCTCGCACCAGGTCCATAATGCTCTGCCCCTCTTTCAGGCGGCGAACCTGCTGCTGCACTTCCTCGGCCGTGCCATCCAGAAACAGTTTGGCGAACAGCCGCGAAGGACGGCTCTCTGCGGGAATCTCAACGCCGCCACGCGTCCACGAAAGACTCCCGCTTCCCGAATTCAACGCCAGGTAGTTGAACCTTGTGTTGCTGTTGAGTTGCTCGGCGGCAAACTGATCGAGCGAAATTGAATTTCGAAAACTGCTGCTGCCCGGGTGCGGAGCCGCCGTCAGAAACGATGCTCCCGACGAATGACCACCATCGACGTCTGGATGCGACAGACCTGACATCACCGTGAATTGATCTCGCAGATCTTTCAGCGGTTCCAGATAAGGCGTCATCGAATAGCCGCGACCAGATTCGGTCGGGTACAGATACGGAGTGTGAAATCCAAGATAACTACACAGCGCGACCATTCGCATCTTCGGCTGCTTTGAAGACGCCGCAGCTCCGAATACAGGCGTCATTGCGTCGAGCATCGGCAGCGCCATGGCGACACCGGTTCCTCGCAGAAACGTTCGACGGGCAAGTGGGTTATTCATGGCTTTTGCTCAGTTCGTGAGGAAGAGTGCAAATAGTAAGGCAGCATCCTGCTTATTTGTTGCGGAAAATGCTGCTCTGCACGACTTCATGAATCAGTGATCGCAGTCCGTAGTTGTTAGCGGCAACATGCTTGACGATGTTCTGGACTTCTTCGTGATCAGCAAACTGGACTGGTCCACCAGTCGAATAGGTTAGCAGTTGATCCGCGATGCCTCGCGCAATCCGATCTTTGTCATTGAGCAGAAGGCTGCGAAACTCGTCGATCCCAGAGAATCGACGTCCGTCCGGCAGCACATCTCCAGCATCGACAGACGGGCCGCGTTTGTAACGGACGCCCCTACCGTTTACTTCGACGGCAACTCGCTCTCCCTCGCCGACGCTTCGATAATTTTCGCGCCATCCACCGATCACGTCGAAACTTTCCAGAGCGAATCCGGCTGGATCAATCTTTCGATGACACACCGCGCACGACTGGTCCTGTCGGTGCTTTGCGAGCTGATCGCGAATACTAGTCGCGCCTCGAATGTCCGGCTCAACGGCGGGAACGTTTGCCGGTGGTGGCGGAACCGGGTCGCCAAGGAGCTTATCCAGCAGCCACACTCCGCGCAGAACGGGGGACGTGTTCGTGCCGTTGGCCGTAATTTTCAACACGCTCGCATGCGTCATCACGCCGCCGCGCTTGCTGTCATCTTCGAGCGATACTCGGCGGAACTTCTGACCTCGGACACCGGCAATTCCGTAATGTCGGGCGAGGCGTTCGTTGGCGATCGTGAATTCGGAATCGATGAAATTCAGCACGCTCAAATCGTGCTTGAGCAGCTCTTCGAAAAACAGCTCGGTCTCGCGAACCATCGACACTTTGAGTAGTTCGTCGAATTCCGGATACAGAATTCTGTCGGGGGATGTTTCGTCGATCTCACGAAGTTCCAGCCACTGGCCAAGGAAATTCTTAGTCAGAGCTACCGACCTTGGATCGTTCAGCAGCCGCTCGGTTTGAGAACGCAGCACCGCTGGTTCACTGAGCCTTCCGTCGCCGGCCACACGCAGCAATTCGTCGTCCGGCAGGGTGCTCCACAAAAAGTACGACAGTCGAGCAGCCAGTTGGAAATCGTCCAGTTCACGACCTGAGTCTGTCTGTTCCTGCAAATAGAGAAACTCCGGTGAGCACAACGCGGCCTTCAAGCCGAACCGCACGGCGTTCTGAAAAGTGACACCGGCGTCCAGCTCACCCAGTATGATCGACAGGTATGGCTGCATTTGATCGTCGTTGACCGGTCGCCGAAACATCTTTGTCAACAAACGGTTCAGGATTGCTCGGGCATCGCGTTCAGGATTTGACGAGACAACTTCGCGAAGCGGTTCAAGACGACGGTTGCGCTTCATCTCGGCCGAGTTGAGTACCTCGATCGGTAAGTCGCCGAACACTCGCCGGTGACTTTCCGGAGGCCACTGTTCGTTGACCGGACCTTCAATCTCGACCCACTGAGCGGCGAGCCCCGGTCCCTTCTCGTTGACTGCGTCGTTCCACTTGGAAACTCGCGTTCCGTAGGGAACAACCTTGACTGTCTTTCGAAGGCCCAACCGCATCCTCAGCTCGACGACTGTTGGATCCTGGCCGGCATCGAAGTATCCGCCCAGGTAACTACCCCTGGCGTCTTCCCCGTAAACGCGAAAAGTGACAGGAGATTCACTCTGGTGAGCGTAAGCGGAAACTCGAATTCGGTACTGCCCCGGCGTGCGAGCTCGAAACTGGCCGATCTCCGTCGGCGAATAAGGATTGCTGAAGAATACAACGGCGTCATCGAGTTGCTTGTAACTCTTATGTTTATTGACCCGCTTTTCATCGAGGTAGAAATACCGTTTCTTGCTCGATTCGGGCTGCGATCCGGTGACGATCGCCGCGTCCAGTGCAACGTCAGCGGCTTCCAGATATCGCTCCATCAGAACGGACGACACGTTCAACGCTTCGCCGATATTATCAAACCCGTGTGAAGTGCTGTCTTCCGGCAGCAGCTCCTTCAGATCCACATCAATCGCGAAAAGATCGCGAATCGTCTGCTCGTACTCGTAGCGATTCAGCCTTCGCAGGACGACACGGCCATCGCGGTCCAACCGTCGACGGTCGGCATCGACGAGTGTTTTCTTCAGCCAGTTCGATACCTGATTGACTTCGGCCGGTGTCGGGCGAACGGCATCCTTTGGTGGCATTTCACCGGAGTCGATCTTGTGAAACAGCTTCAACCACCGACTGAACGAATCTCGCTGATCGAACTCGGCAGACAGATCATCGACTCGGAAGCCGGCCTCGGGATCGTCGGCGCCATGGCAATCGTGGCAGTGCTTTTGCAGAAAACTGCGGACTTCGTTGATGGGTGACGTTCCGACTGTTGCCTGGTCTGCTGCCTTGATGGCTGAGTGAGATGACCAGGAAGACGAGTGCAAAATCAAAAGTGATAAATGAAAAATGAAAATTGGACATACTCGGAATACGCCGCGCGTGATTCGACGATGCCTGCGCCTGTGAAGATCGTTGGCTGGATCAAGATTGCGTCCTGCAACCGCGCCAGCATCCTTCACTTTGCATTTTTTATTTTGCACTTTGCATTTCTCACTCTTCAGTGTGCGGCTCTCATGACGCTCGACTTAAAGCAAAAAGCCAGCCGCAACACAGGCTGCGGCTGGCTCATTTTCAACCAGACGTCACGCAACCTTCGCGATGTTCACGAAGCAGTGGACGTGCGGGATAACTCGGTAATTCCAAACGAAGCCCGGACCTTCAAGCCGCCAGAAGTGCCACGGCTCACCCTTTTGAGGTCGGTCTTTGTCGGCGTAGAAGGCGAGGTGCATTTCTTCCATGCCGCCGTTCGCTTTAACAATACCCATGACCTCATCTGCGTCCTCTTTTCGATATGGAGAAAGGATGTCTCGCATCACAAGTTGCACCAGCTCCTGCTGATCTTTGCTGAGGTCACCAATGTCGATGCCTGGTCGAGCCTGCCCATCCTTCCGGAATTTGATCGAGCCAGCACGTTCACCCGGCGTGCCACCGGCGATAGCCTGCTTTCTCTGCTTTTCGTCGAGGGCTTCGAAGACGGCCATCGCACGTTTCGTCTGATAGTTGAAAACGTTGTCTTCACTGTAGCCATCATTGAGATGCCCGTAGTACATCGGCCCGCCGAACGCGGCTCCCGGCTGACTGTTGCCATCGCAGCGGAGCGTCAGATGATGGCCGGTAAACAGCCACGCGAATTGTCCGTCGCCGGACGGATCACCGAAAATGTGGCTTCCGCAGCGTTCGAACGCGCCGCTGTCGTCCCATGTTCCGTCTTTACTGATTCGGCGGTAGCCTTCGTCGTCCGCGAGAATCGACTTTAGAATCCGATGAACAAGCTCCTGTTGAGGCTTCGTGTACTGCTCGTCGATCCGCTGCTTGTTGAACGGAGCGTTGTACATTCCGAATCGTGCAGGAGCTTTACCCTTGCCCGCTCCGTGATTCCACGGCAGCACGAGCTTCGACTTCTGATCATCCGACAACGTGCTGTGCAGCTCTTTGATCAATGCCTCAGCCGGCTTTGGAACAGCCTTGCTTGTCGACTCTTCTGCCCCCGCCCTGCCGGACAAAAGACTGACAGCTCCAACTCCCGCTGCAGTGCCCGCGACCGTCTTCAGAAAGCTGCGGCGGTCCCATTCGCCGGAAATGGTCGGGCCGGACAGCTCGAACGGAGTAATACAGTCGTGGCCAAGCGGTCGAAAATCTTCGTTCTTACACATAATCTGCTCCAGAGGCCGTGAGGTTCGGATTCGTTTCTTTGTTTCAAGTAGTGGCAGCCACGCTGCCACTCAGCGAGAAAACTTTCGGTAATGACCATCTTCACGTGCCAGACGTCCGCAATTCAAGGAACCTGACGTTCCAACATGCGGATACAAACTTCAATTCATTCAACATCCTTCATCCTGTCGAATGAATTCAGTGCGGTACGAAAACGGAAACACAATATGAGAATCCTCTATCGAAGCCTGCTTGCCACACTGTGTATGTCGGCCGTCGCCCTCTGCAGCGACACAGAATTACCTGGTACCGGAGTTCTCAAGTGGTCAGAAGATGAACTCCCGGATCGCCTGATGGATGGTGCTCACAAGTTCGTTGAGCGACAGATCACGAACGCCGCAAAAGAGCGTCTAAGATACTGGCCAGACTACGAAGATGGATTTGCCCCGGGAGGCGATTCTGTCTCGATAAATCGTCAGGTCTTCCGCACGATCATCGGTGCCGTCGATCAACGACTGCCGCCGAGAATCGAGTATTTCGGCAACACGGCTGAACGAGTGACCGCGTACGAAGGTGACGGCTTTCGTGTCACAACAGTTCGCTGGCCTGTCCTCGACGGCGTATGGGGCGAAGGACTGCTGGTTTCGCCGGCTGAGAGGGCAGTCGCGGCGGCGATCGTGATTCCCGATGCTGATCAGACGCCCGAACAGCTCCTGGGAATGGTCGAGGGCGTTCCGGCGGATTCGCAGATTACGCGGCGGCTCATTGCGAACGGCGTTGAAGTTCTTATTCCGACGCTCGTCAGTCGCGAGAAGCTGGAGACGGACGACGCTCGATTGAAACGTTCCGACCAGACTCAACGCGAGTGGCTGTATCGACAGGCGTTTCACATGGGGCGGCACATCATCGGATATGGAGTGCAGAAAGTGCTGGCGGCTGTCGACTGGCTGGAAGTTCGACACCAGCAGGAACACGCTTCATCGACGCGTCCACGAGCCACGATCCGCATTCCCGATCCGGATGCTCCAGAGCCGCCCAAATCACCTTCCGATTTGAAACTCAGCAATCTTTCGTACGCCGTTGGGAGAGCCACCGGCTCCCAGGAACCGATCGGTGTCGCCGGTTATGGTGAGGGAGCACTGATCGCATTCTACGCGGCGGCAGTCGACACGCGGATCGACGCCACGCTGGTCAGTGGGTATTTTGATTCGCGAGAAGATGTCTGGTCTCAACCCATCTACCGAAACGTGTGGAGCCTCTTAAAACGATTCGGTGATATCGAGATCGCGTCGCTGATCCTTCCTCGAAAGCTGATTATCGAATACAGCGAGTCGCCGACGATTGTAGATCACAAAGGTGACTCGAAAACGCCGGCGTTTGAACGCGTTCGCGGCGAAGTCGCTCGAATGCGGAGGCGAGTAGACGACACTCGCCCGGACTTTGTGCATGGCAAGAACGGTTCAACCGTCGGGCCGTTCTCACCCGATGCGTCGAAGGCGTTTCTCAAATCACTCGGAGTGGCCACGCCCGCAAATCCTGTCCCGCGGATGCACGACAATCGTTTCGCTTTCGACGCGAACGAGCGTCAACGGCGAACTGTCCAGCAGATCGAAAACCACGTGCAGGGGCTCGTGCGAAAGTCGGAACACGTCCGTGACAAATTCATGCTTTACGAGTTGATGCCCGAACTCAACAACAATCGCTGGAGCACCGAGAAGCAACATCCGGCTCACGACTCGAAAAAATTCATCGAGGGAGCGAAAGAGTTTCGGAGAAAGTTCAACGAGGAAGGCATCGGGCGATTTGACGAAGACCTGCTGCCGTTCAACGCTCGGTCCCGGAAGATCAAAGAAACGGACCAGTGGATCGCGTACGACATCGTGCTGGACGTCTACGACGATCTGATCGCGTGGGGAGTGCTCGTCCTGCCGAAAGACATGAAGCCTGGCGAAAAGCGACCGGTCGTCGTGTGCCAGCACGGCCGCAACGGAGTGCCTCGCGACACGCTCGACAATAACAAAACTGCCTACAACGACTTCGCCGCCAGATTGGCCGAACGAGGTTTCATTACCTTTGCACCACACAATCTTTACTACGGCGAAGATCGTTACCGCTGGCTCGACCGCAAGGCGAACACCATCGGCTGCACCTTGTTCTCATTCATCGTCGCGCAGCACGACCAGATTCTACGCTGGCTTGATTCTCAGCCGTTTGTCGACGGAGACCGTATCGCGTTTTACGGTCTGAGCTACGGCGGCGAGACGGCCGTTCGTGTGCCGACAATTCTTCAGAAGTACTGCCTGTCGATCTGCTCGGGCGACTTCAACCAGTGGACTCGCAAGATCGCGGCCACCGATCAGCCTTTCAGCTTTATGCGATCGATCGAGTGGGAGATGCCGTACTGGAACCTCGGCCACACATTTGACTATGCCGAGATGACTTACCTGATGGTGCCTCGGCCGTTCATGGTCGAACGCGGGCATCACGACCGAGTCGGCCGTGACCGCTGGGTCGCGCACGAGTTCGCCAAAGTCCGCTGGCTGTACGCGCAGTTTGGTCTCTCCGATCAACTCGACATCGAATACTTCCAGGGCGGGCACAGTATTAACGGCGAAGCATCGTTCAGGTTTCTGCACAAGCATCTGAACTGGCCGGAACCGGAGTAGCCGATTGACTGCCCGCGCGTGCTCAACCTCGCGGTGACGGAATCGTCAGCTTCTCGTAAAGCGGGGTGCCGACTCGTTTTCGTCCGACGACGATTCGGTCCGGAAAAACGTGCACAAGATGGACCGTTCCGCAATTATCGCTGAGGACGTGAGCGGTCCGCTCGTGCATTCGGAAGCCGTTGCGATGCCGATGCCCGAACAGGTACCCCGTCACACGATGCTCGTGCAGAAGTGACAGAACTTCCGTGCCGCCAAACTGAGGCAGGACGTTATTCCCGAACGCCGACAACGAGGGATAGTGAGCGAGCACGAAAACGTGCTTCTTGTCTTTGGATCGTTCGAGTTGCTCTTTCAGAAACTCAATCTGTTCCGCATCAGCTCGCATCGTCAGGAACGGAACCGTGATGAATGCACAATCGCGATGTTCGATGAGTTGCCGCGGCTTCGCCCCCGTGAACTTTTCGTAAAGCGCCGCCGGTCCGGTGAAACCTTCCTTCGCGGCTTCGGCCAATGCCTGCTTGACGATCTTCGCATACTCCGGCTTCTTCTCGGGAGCTGTCGAGTATGAAGCTTCCATAAAGTCATAGTTAAAAAGCACGTCATGGTTTCCAGGTACCACGTGCTTTGGCGGCTTCAACTCCGCAAACGTCTTGTTGAACAGCTCCCATTCTTCGGGCAGGTTGTTGTTGACCAGGTCGCCGGCCACGAGAACGAACGCCGGATTTAGACGGTTGAGATCGCGAATGGTGGCTTCGGCCTTTTTGATCAAGGTTGCTCGATTGGTCGCTCGATCAAACTGTGGATCCGAAATCAACGCGAATGTGAAGTCAGGCTTCTCCTTCAAATCCTCACTCAACGATGGGCACTCGAACGGGTCATCGGCTACCGGCAGCATGCGGGGTGACGTCACAGGATTCGGTACTGACAGCGAGAATGCCATGCTGGACGGATCGCTGACCTGAGCCAATTCGACCCGGTCTGTAAAGACGTTGAGTAGCGTGACGGCTCCGCGAGTCGACCACCCTGTCGATCCCACAGTCCATGTCGGCAGTGTGTTTACATAACCGAGTGCATGCCCATACCGAGTCGGGCTCAGCTTTGCAGCGATATGATGCCGTTCGATCAGCCCCCAGAACTTCTCATGAGCTGGCGTCAGCTTTGACCGGCCCATCGTTCGATTCACTTCATCGAACAGTACAACCGCTGTGGCATCGCCCGCTTTCGCCAACTGATCATCAAGCCGGTTTGTTGCCGCATCCGGATCAGTGTGAAGATCGCTCGTAAAACTCAGATGCACGCCGTTAACCGTTTGCAAACTGTCTTTCGCATCGTATGTGCCGAACACTCGCTCATAGCCAGCAAGAGATCCGGAGAGTCGATCCCGGTGTCCCGGCACGGTGTACTTCGGCACTTCGATCTGATCGAAGTATTCGGCGAAGGCAGCAAAGTCACTATCCGACCCTGACCAGGTCAGCGACCCAAGAACAACAAACGCGTCCGGCTTGAGTTCATTCACCAGCGAAACCGTCTTCTTCATGCTGTCCGGTCCGGTCTTCGCGAGAAAGTCTCGCAGCCCTCCGAACTCGTCTTTGATCTCCGCCGCGGGCAGCGTCGTGATGTACGGATTGGAAACGACGGCGATCCTGGCAAGCGGCTCATCGGCGGCTCTGGCCGCACTATGAACGAACAGGAAAACGCAGACAGCAACTGCAGCGGGGAAGGTGAATGCTCGCGACATTGTCAGAAGTCCTGTTTTCACTTGAGGATTTTCAGTAGAGTAGAACTACTGAGAACACAGATGACAAACGGCCCGCCAGGTCTTCCTTGACCGACCTTCCTCACGAGCTTCCCACCTGTCGAGTCTCCTTATGGTTTTCTCCCCGACGACCAGAAGCAGAGTTCTGATTGCAACCGCAATCGTTGTGACGTCGATGCTGTCGGCTTCCAGCCACGCCGCCGAAGTTCCGCTCCACGAGTTGATCGATCAGCGAATTGATGCGTCACTCGCAAAGCAGAAGCTGACCGCTGCCGCTCCGGCATCCGATGCTGAATTCATGCGTCGAGTTTATCTCGACTTGACCGGAACGATTCCGGATTCAAAAACGGCCCGAGCGTTCATCGAAGATGTTGACGTTCTGAAACGAACGAAGCTGATTGACCAACTGCTGGCCAGCGAAAATTATGGGACTCACATGGCAACAGTTTTCGATGTCATGCTGATGGAGCGTCGTCCCGACAAGTACGTCACGACGCCAGAGTGGCGAACGTTTCTTGCGGAGTCATTCGGAGCGAACAAACCGCTCAACGTGCTGGTGGCTGAGATTCTAGGAGCCGACGGCGTTGACGAGAAACTGCGTCCCGCGGCCAAGTTCTATCTTGACCGAGCGGTGGCGAAAGACCTTCTGGTTCGAGACATCGGCCGGCTGTTCCTGGGCGTCGATCTGCAGTGTGCGCAGTGTCACGATCACCCGGAAATCGACGACTACCTCCATCAGCATTACCACGGCCTGTCCGTTTTCATCGCCGGCAGCAAGACCTTCAAACAGCCCGACGGCAAATTCGTGCTGCAGGAAGTCGTGATGCGGGAAGTTGAATTTGCGTCTGTGTTTGAGCCGGACAAAACCAACAAGACCGGCCCTCGCTTGCTGGACGCGCTGATGGAAGTTCCGGAGGTGAAGGAGGGCGAAGAGTACGTCGAAAAACCTTCTCGTACTGTCAGGTCCGTTCCAAAGTTCAGCTTACGGAAGCTGCTCTCAGAGAGGCTTCCCAGTAAAGACACGCCGGAATTTGCTCGATCAATGGCCAATCGGCTATGGGCCATGCTGATGGGGCGAGGCATCGTTCACCCGCTCGACATGCACCATTCAGACAATCCGCCATCGCACCCGGAACTGCTCAACGATCTTGCCGTACGGCTGTCGGCAACGAAGTACGACGTCAAAGCATTCCTCCGAGAACTGACACTCAGCAACACGTATCAGCGGTCGAGTTTTATCCCCGAAGAACTCGATCCGGAATCGCTGCCTGAAGATTCTTTCGCAGTGGCAAATATGAAAGGCCTTTCTCCAGAGCAACTTTTTGACAGCCTGCTTGTTGGTACTCACGCTTCGGCCGTGTTGGAACAACAGATCGACGAAGCGCTCGAAGAGGAATCCGCCGAAGTAGCAGCAAAAGCTGTCGAGAAACCGGACGCGGACAAACCGGCACCAGAGGAACCGGACGCCGAAAAAATTGCAGAGGCTCGTCGCGCAAAGCGAGCCGCTCGCGTCACCGAGTTTGTAACAATGTTCGGTAGCGTTCCAGGTCAGCCGGAAGGCGAGTTCGCGGCGTCGCTACCGCAGGCCTTGTTCCTGGCAAACAGCGAAACGCTGTCGGGCTGGGTACCGGCGAAGCTGGGCAATCTGACGGAACAACTCACCGGACTGGACGACTCGACAACGATAGCCGATGAATTATATCTCAGCGTGCTGTCGCGCATGCCGGAAGACGACGAACGCACTCTTGTCAAAGAGCACCTCGAAGCCGGCAAGGCCGATCGACCAAAGGCTGTTGCAGCACTTGTCTGGTCACTGCTGGCTTCGGCAGAATTTCGCCTGAATCATTGACGAATTGAGAAAGCGGAAACATGAAATACGATCCCGCGTGCAATTCCAACGCTCACTTGGTGTCTCGCCGTTCGATGCTCGGCAACATGGTTGCCGGCGCCGCCGGCGTCGGAGCCCTGGGGCAGTTGATCCATCCGCTCGTCGCCGGAGAAATCGAAGCGAAAAAGAAACAGGTTCTAATCTTCCTACTGAATGGCGGCCTGAGCCAGTTCGAATCATTCGATCCAAAACCGAATACCGATACCGGCGGGCCGTTTCGTTCCATTCCGACATCTGTTCCGGGCACACACTTTTGCGAACTGATGCCGTACACGGCGCAGATCGCCGACAAGCTGGCGGTCGTCCGCAGCATGTATGCGGAACGAGTCCCAGGCAGCCACGGCGGCGCTCGCGAGTATGTCGTCACCGGCCGGCCGCCACAGCAGGGGCCCTACCCGTGGATCGGTCCCGTATATTCCAAACTGCTGGCCGACAACGAAGACCTGCCGGGCAACATTCACATCACCCCAAGCCGCTGGGGCCCTCGGCAAGACTCGGCTTTCCTGGGCCCGCGGCATGCATCGCTGGTGCTCAGTGGCGGCAAGCCACCGTTGAATGTTGATCGACCTGACCTGTTCAACAAAGAACTCGACGACACTCGATACCGGTTGAGACAGATCGCAGATCAACGTTTCTCACAAAGACGCCGCACGGCCCACACCGAGGCCTACCAGTCTTCCTACGACCAGGCGGCACAACTGATTCGTCAGAAGGAACTGTTTGACGTCACGAAAGAATCTGAGAAGGACCAGTTGCGATACGGCTCGCACGACATGGGCCGGCACTGCCTGCTCGCTCGTCGACTGCTTCAGAAGGGAGTCACCTGTGTGAAGGTCACGCATAACAACTACGACTCGCACATGGAGAATTTCAATTTCCATCTTGAGCAACTCGGTGAATTCGACCAGCCCTTCGCAACCCTGATGCAGGACCTGGAAGAGAGCGGGCAACTTGACCACACGCTGGTGATGCTGGTCACCGAGTTTGGTCGCACGCCGGTCATCCAACCCGACAACGGCCGAGACCACTACCAGGATAGCTGGTCGGTCGTACTGGGCGGCTGCGGAATCCAGACTGGCGGAGTCCTCGGCTCGACGAATGACAACGGGACGGAAATTGTCGACCGTCCAGTGCACGTCGGCGAAATGTTCCATACCTACCTGCAGGCCGTCGGTCTTGATTCCACAGGGACTCACGTGGTGGGCGGAAACAACGTCCCCATCGGAGCCCCGGAACGATCGGCTGTCAAAGAGCTGCTGATTTGAGGTGGATGAGGTGCAAAATGAAAAGTGAGAAATGAAAAGTGCAAAGTGTCGTTTTGAAACAGTGAGAGATACGGCCGGTCAACGCAGCAATCTTGTTTGATCATTTGTAATTTTGCACTTGTCACTTTTCATTTTGCACTCGTGAATCTCCCACCGCGTCTCTCGATGTTCTCCGAAAAGACCAACCAAAATGGATGAACCAAAATACGTCCCCAAACCTGACGGTGCCGACCCGATTGCGACGCGTCTCGTCGCCGAGCTGAAGCATGATCGCGGCATCCTTGCCTGCAAGTACGATCCGGCCAATCAGTTTCTGTTTGCTGGAGCACGCGACTACTTCGTTCATCGTTGGGACCTACGCAAAGAACCGGTCCTTGAACCTCCGGCCGATCCAAAGAAGAAGCCACGTTACCCGCCAGTTCCCGCCGCACCTGCTGACTCCCGTTTGGAGATGGCGGAACATCAGAGCTGGGTCGGCGGCATGGCATTGTTCAGTGACGGCGACCGAATGGCGACCGGGGATTTTGTCGGTCAGCTCATTATCTGGACCAATCGAGCCGGCACTCCGAAGCCGCTGTTTTCGTTCGAGGCTCACAAAGGCTCAATTCGCAAAGTCGCCGTCAGCCCTGACGGAAACCTGGTGGCCAGCGTCGGTAACGATGGAGCTGTTCGGATCTGGCATTCAGACGCCGCTGAGAAATTGCATCAGGAATTGCTCGGCCATGACTGCCACGTTTATCACGTCGCGTTTCACCCGGATGGCAAAAGCCTGATTTCCGCAGACCTCAAAGGCCGAATCAAACACTGGGATGTCGAGTCCGGCAAACTGGTCCGAGACATCGACGCCAGCCTGCTGCACACGTACAGCCTGAAGTACGAGGTCGATGTTGGCGGAATCCGCGGCATGACGTTCAACGCGGACGGTTCACAACTTGCTTGCGCCGGAGCGGCGGGCGACGACAAAGGCATCGCTCACAGCGGCGACGCTCGAGTCCTCTTGTTTGACTGGGAGTCCGGCGAGCTTCTAAAAGAGCTGCGTCACGAGAAAAAAGAAGTCTGCACGGCGTGGGGAGTCCAGTTTCACCCGGACGGATTCATCATCGCGTCAGGCGGCAGCCGCACCGGAGGCTTCCTTTGGTTCTGGAAGCCCGAAGAAGAAGTGGCGTTTCATCGGCTCAAGTTTCGGCAGCGTGCCCCTGGCTTCGACGTCGACCTTGCCCCTGACAACAAAACCCTGGCAGTCGCCGACCATGATGGCACGATCCGTCTCTACGAAATGGCTCCCGAGCCTGAGCAAGAACCGGAAGAGCAAACAGGGACGGCGAAGGCCTGACTCGTCTGCTGTCATTCGTTACTCCGCAGTCCCGAGTCAAGACTCTGCCACGAGGGAGTAAGCGAATGACGCATTCTCAGATGTTTCGACTGTGTCTTACTGCCGCCCTGACGAGCCTCGTCATCAGCGGTTTCCCATCGATGGGACGAGCGGAGTCGCAGCCAAAAACCACAACTTCCACGTCGGTCTATCACGAAGACTCTTCGCATTTATGGAACCGTCTTCACGTGGCACTATTTGTCCGCGTCGGTCCCGACAAACAAGTTTACGGACAGGACCGGTTCGAACCGTTGCTGTGGAGGCAATCTAAACATCTCCTCGAACCTGTTTCTCATGCTCGAGCCATCACTGTCCTGGACGAGTTTCTCGCGAATAACGGCGAGGAGTTGATCGCGAGCCCGCTGCCACGAGCTCTTCTGCAGCGCGACCTGTGGATGATTTTCAACTGGCTGGAAGGGACTCACCGCGACTTCGCCGAACCGAAGCTTGACGCAAATGCCGCACTGAACGCGCAACAGCAGTTGCGTAACCGGATTGTTGCCATGCTCGGCCGTTTGACACTTACGCCTGCAGAAATTCAGAGCTTGCCAGACAACTACCTGGCAGCGGCGACTTCGGAACGATTCAGCCACCGTTTCGACTCGAAGCATCCGGACGAGCCATACCTGCCCGCCGACCTGTTTAAAGACGATGGTCCCTGGATTTGCATCGGGCGAACCGACGGAGCAACAGCCCCGCAGCATCTGCGAGAAGAGAATCCATATACCAACTCAGTCTTCCTGACGTTTATTCGTTTGCCTCGTGGCCGATCAGCGACCGCCAGTTATGTAAAACAATTGATCGATTTCGATCTGCCGCTGCTCGTGCAGAATCCCAAGAAGAATAGTCGCCGAGCGTTTCCATTGGTGCCGAACCCGCAACTGCCTCAGTTTCCAAAGGGAACGGAACTCGCGCTCGTTCGCCGTGCCTTACTGATCGATTCGTCCCACCGCGTCACCGCATCGCCGCTCACCGAAAGCGTGCAGCTGCGAACCATCCGGAGCGACGTTCCGACCTTGACGAAGCAGGTGCTGGCAGACGCGGCCATCTATACAACGGAAGGAATGCGACGAAACAGTGAGTGGCAGACATTCCACGAAGTCCGCCTCAGCCGCATTCAACTACTGACTGGTATCGCAGGCGGTTTACGGGCTGTCAGGCCGGACGAACGCGATTTCAAGACCGGATTCAACGCACACATGTGGGATGACTTCGAGAGCCCACTGCGAGGGCAATCCTTCCGTGACAGAAGTCGACCGTTTACGGTCAAGGAACAATGCTTCTTCTGCCATAGCATGCCTGGCGTTTACTCGTTCAACAGTTTCAAGGGCGATTTCAAAAACGCCATGCAGAGGAAAGACGGGGATCAAAGCCGGTCGTTTCCGCTGGGGCTGCTGTCAGTTTCGGACGTTACGGAAGCGGCGATTGAACGACGAAAGCAACATCCGAACTGGATCGCATTACAAGAGCTACTGTCGGAGTGACAGCCAACAGCGTGGTCAAGCCTAGCGATCGGTGTAGGTTGCAAACGACTTTGGCGTTTCCCACAGGCCGACTTCCCGCACGGGGAAGCCCTGCGACTTTGTAAAATCGTAGATCAGTTTGGCAATCGTTTCGGCCGTCGGATTGTGCGGAAGCAAGTAGAGTGGCTCACCCTGCTCCTGGAAAAACGGTACAGCCGGGTCGTTCTCGTTGAGGATCATGCGGTGATCGAGTTCGTCATCGACCCACGTTCGTACTGACTTCTTAATGTCTGAGAAGTCGACCAGCATGCCTCGGTCGTCCAGCTCTTCGCCTTCCAGCTCGATCACCGCTAAGCCATTGTGACCATGCAGGTGGCGACACTTTCCGCTGTAGTTCAACAGGCGATGGCCGTAGCAGAATTCGATGTTCTGGGTGACTCGGAACATGGCTGGAATCTTCCTGACCATCTCAAAGCGACGGTCAACAAAAAAAACGATATCTGGAATTCAGTTAAGGCAGAGTCTGGGCGGCTACTTTTTGCGGCGTTTCGAGCTTCCTGCACCACCCTTATTATTTCCGCCACTGTTGTCGCCACCGTTTGCTTCGTTCTGCCGCTTGATCTGCTCCTGCATGTCGGCAGCTTCCTGCATCTGCTTCATGAGTTTTCCTAAGAAGCCGTTTTCTTTCTTCTTCTTTTTCTTTTCGATCTTCTCAGGATCGACCTGCTTTTCGGGCAGGAATTCAAGGAGCTTGCGTTCTGACATTCCCCACGCACTGGAGGCGATAAAGTAGACGCACAAGCCAGCGGGAACTCGATAGAAGAGGAAGCCCATGAAGATCATCATGAAGTTCATCATCTTTTGCTGCATCGCCATTTCGTCGGTCGTTGGCGGCGGCATGAACATTTTCTGCTGAGCGTAAAACAGCACGACTGTGATCAACGGAAGCAGGTTGAAATCTGAGCCGAGGAATGGCAACGAGAATCCCATCTCGAACAGCGCATCCGGCGCTGCGAGATTGTCGATCCATAGGAATGACGCCATTCGCAGATCGACCCAGTTGTTCAACGCCTGGTACAGCGAGATAAAAATCGGCAACTGCAGAAAGACTGGCAGACAACCAGCGAACGGGTTGAAGTCCGCTTCGCGGTACAGATCCATCTGAGCCTGAGCGAGCTTCTGCTTATCGTCTTTGTGTTTCTCGCGAATCGCCGTCAGTTGCGGCTGCAGGTCCTTCATCTTCTTTGAGCTGGCAGCCTGCTTGCGCGAGATCGGGAACATCATTCCGCGGACAAGAATCGTCAGCATGATGATCGCGATACCGTAGTGAATCCCCCAGCCGTGAAATGTCTTAAGGAGCCAAACCATTCGTTGACTGATCCAACCGAACCAGCCGTAGTCGATGATCGAGTCAGCTTTGAGTGGCGCGAGCAGTTCAAGGCTCTTTGGGCCGAGGTACATCTGAAAGTCGTGCTGGACCAGCCCGTCGGCAGGGATTTCGAATTCGGGCGACTTCAACTCGAGGCTGATGTCGCTGCGTTCGGATTCTTCGTCCTCTGTAACGACTGTCGGCGTGATTGTGGCAAAGGATTGCCGAGCGACCTGATCGCCGGTTGGCACAATCAAGGCAGCAAAGAACTGAACGTCGACGCCAGCGTACTGGATCGGTTTGGTCCATTCTTCGACGCGTTCTTTTCTGACGTCAGTAACGAGCGCGGATGCTGTCAGTAGTTCCGCCGAAACATTGTCATCCTTGTCAAGAAAACCGACTTTGATATCTCGATACTTGCGGGCGTTTTCAACGTCTTCCAACGGTAGGCCGACAGGACCTTGCAACGCGTACTGAGCGGCGATTGTCTTCGTACTGATATTTCTCAGTTGAACACTAACGTTCAACTGGTAGGCCTCTCCATAACTCTGACGAATCTCTGGCTCGTTGATTCTGTCAGCAGGCACCTTTTGCAGTTGAAAGATCTTACGAACTTCCAATGTGCCATCTGGCGAGACGATCCTGAAAGTCGCCCCCGAAACAATGTTGGAATTGTCGACGTCGTTTTCAGATTCCAGAAGCTCCCAGTTAAGAGTTCGCAGTGACGCTCGAATGTCCTGCTCTTTGAAAGCCTCATCGACGGATTCGATGTCCAGGTCGACGGTCAGCGCCGCTCTGCTCTTGATCAACGGTTTGATCGTGTCGTCGCGTGAGAGGTTGTTGCCGACGACTCGAAGTTGTGGTCGTGGGTCAAGTTTCTCAGGATTTTCAGCGACTGGATATCGGGGATCCGTTAGCGTCGCCGACTGAACTGACGCGCCAACGCTGGTCAGCTCTACCTGTAGAACATAGCCAGAGGCCACGTCCGAAGAACCAAGGACAACGGTCTGGGTGGGATGGTCCGGCAACTTTGGAGCATCAGGTTCTGCTGGCTCGTCAGTTGCTTCGCCGTTTTCTGGCTCTGAACCTTCGACAGCGACAACAGTCGGTGTGCCATCTTCGTCAGGCTCACCGTCATCGCTTGATGACTCGTCGCCGCCGTCTTCCGATGAAGCTCCGTCACCACGTGCCGGATCGACACCGTCAACCTCAGCAACCTTGGGAGGATCCTTAGGAAAGAGATCGGGAAAAGCCCAAGGCCCAATAAACAACCAACCGTAGAAGGTCAGGAACGATACAAGCCCGAATACAAGAAGCCGTCGCTGTTGATCCATTTCATCGACCGTCGCGTAGACGGTCCCCCAGGAAGTTATCGAGTTCTGGAATCGCGTAGATCTTGTTTGCCGTCGCGTCTACGTCATAGTCGACACGACGGAACCTTACCGTGTCGCCGTCGAGAATGACGTAGGACGATTGGGGAACTCCGTTGCGGGGTTGCCCGACCGAACCGACGTTAACCAGATGCTTCTGATTCACAAGTTGGTACTCGAAATCAACTTCTTCCGGGGTCAGAAAGTTCATGTCCTCGGTAAAAACGCCAGGGATATGCGTGTGTCCCTGGAAGCAGTTCTTCTCAACGAGCGAAAAGATTCGTTCCATCTTCCGCTGATTGTAGATGTCCTCAGGAAAGACGTACTCGTTGAGCGGATTTCTCGCCGATCCATGCACAAAAAGATGATCGGGCTCTTTAATAACTCGCGGCAGATCGCCAAGAAACTCCCAACGATCTTCGCTGCCAGGACCAGTCTCAAGCACAGACCGTGTCCAGAAAATGGCTCGTTCCGCTCCGGCATTGAAACCTTCGGGATCGAATAACGCTCCCTGGTCATGATTGCCGAGCAACGAAGCCGTGCAGTGCTCGCGAACCCGGTCGATACATTCGCGAGGGTTCGGGCCATATCCGACGATGTCGCCGAGACAGTAGATCTCGTCAATCTTCTGTTCCTTGATGTCGGCCAGGACCGCTTCAAGGGCATCGAGATTTCCATGAATGTCGCTAAAGATCGCTCTCAAGGGAGAACTCCGTACAAGCTGCGAAACCTGCGATAACAGAGGCCCGCAGCCTGATTTAAACAGCGGCCCGTCAGAAAAAGACACGGCCGAAGCCGCAACATTCGAGAATCCACTCGATCGCGAATCAACACGCGACAGCATCGACGAATGCAGAAACAGTTTGAAACGTATCCCCGACTATCTCGGCATTCTCTGATCTATCTCGATCAGATTTCGCCAGACCTTCGCACAATTCGAAAAACCGGATTACGAAGCGGGTTCGGAATCTTAGTTCAGCGGCGCAGAACCGGTCAAGCAGGCCGAATTGCTACGCATCGACCGCAAATCTGCAAACACGCGACCGGATCTGCCACTGATGACGCGAGAACGCCACGCTGCCGGTTTTCATTGGTGCTCACTCAACTGGTCGAGACGCAACGACTGAGGCGAATTCGGAAAGCCAATCGTACCTGTTTTGTCGGTTTGGCAAGCTCATGTCGTGATTCGTAACCGCGACGAGTCATCTACAGCGGCCTGTCAACGCTCAGAAACACCGCAGAGGCTAAGTTCGCCGAAGCGGTTACCCACAGGAGCTGGCTGACTATGCCGATGGCGCAGTTCCGCCGGCCGTACAACGTGACAGTTCCGCCGAGTTGAACAACCTGGCCGAGCATGATGCCAAATCTCGACAGTGTTTTGTTGACGACTCGCCACCCTGGTCCAAGTTTCAACAAGAGACGGCATCCAGCCATTGGGCAATCCTGCCGAACAAACGGAACGAACGACTGTGGCGATTGTGACGGACGACGTGAGCAACTGATTCACAGCGTCCTCGCGACAACGCTGAAAGAAAGAAGCCATGAAGAATAATCACGGTTCACTGCTGGTGGTTGACGACGATCAACACATCCTCGAAGCCATGGCTGATTACCTGCGTGGTCTAGGCCACCGAACGGAAACTGCTTCGACCTGCCAGCAGGCAATCGAGCGAATGGCAGAATTTCCGTTCGAAGTCGTCATCTGCGATGTAAACCTGCCCGACCAGGACGGTTTCCAATTGCTGGAATGGGCAACGCAAAACAGCCCGGAAAGCTCGGTCATCATGCTGACCGGCTACGGCACGATCGAAAGCGCCGTTGAGGCAATTCGAGTCGGCGCCTTCGACTACTTAACAAAGCCAGTCATCGACGACGAACTAAACCTCGCCATCCAGCGAGCACTCGGCCAACGAGCGATCGTTGAAGAGAACAAGAGTCTGCGTAAGCAACTCAATGAACGATTCGGCCTCTCGAACATCGTCGGCCGCGACTACAAAATGCAGAAGATGTTCGACCTGATCGAAAGCGTCGCCGACACACGAGCAACCGTCATGGTTCTCGGCGAAAGCGGAACCGGTAAAACGATGACCGCGCGAGCCGTCCATCAACTCAGTTCTCGCGGTGATCAGGCATTTGTCGAAGTCGCGTGCGGTGCACTGCCAGACACATTGCTTGAAAGCGAACTCTTCGGACATGTCGCCGGAGCGTTCACGGGAGCAACTCACGACAAAGAAGGTAAATTCCTGCAGGCTGACGGCGGCACGATCTTCCTCGACGAAATCGCGACCGCTTCACCGAGTCTTCAGGTCAAGCTGCTGCGAGTTCTCCAGGATCGTGAATTCGAACCAGTCGGCGGCACGACCACTCACAAAGTCGACGTTCGCCTGATCCTCGCGACAAACGAAGATCTGGAAGAACGAGTCCGTCAGGGCACGTTCCGACAGGACCTCTTCTACCGGATCAACGTGATCTCGATCACGCAGCCGCCGCTTCGAGAACGCATGGCTGATATCCCATTGCTCGTCGAGCATTACATCGGTGAAATGAACGAGCGAAACGGCAAAGACGTTAAACGATTTGATGAAGCCACTCTGCAGGTCATGCAGCGTTACAACTGGCCAGGCAACGTTCGCGAACTCGTCAACGTTGTCGAGCGAGCTGTCGTGCTGGCTCGAAACGAAACCGTCATGGTCGACGACCTGCCGGAAAACCTTCGACGCGAAGATCCAAACCGGAACACTCTGGAACTTCCTGGTTCAGCCGGTTCTCTACGGTCAGCTCTTGTCTTGCCAGAGCGTCAGATCATCCTGAACGCGTTGGAACAACACGGCTGGAACCGCCAGAAAACATCCGCCGCGCTAAGCATCAACCGGACGACGCTGTACAAGAAGATGAAGAAGTACGACATCAGCTTCGAAAAGCAGCTCGCCGAGTGCTAAGCAGAGTCGCGAATTCAATGCTGAAAATCGATCAACTGCCGAATCCATCGCTCAATGGGTTCGGCAGTTTTTTGTTAACCGGTCAGCAGCGACGAGTGGATCGTCGCGACTAATCGCCATCGACGATTTCGCCACCAGCCTGAGTACACAACGCGACGAAAACTCCAGTGTCGATGCTCTGCGAAATCGTTCGAACGCTGCCGTCCGCAAACAGAATGTTCGCTCCGCCGCTGTGAAAGCTGTAGACCTCCTGGACGTTGATCGCGTTCACGACTGCCGGCCCAATAACCGTGACGCCGTCAGACAGCACACCCTTCACCTCAAGAGACGTGTCAGGGTCGGCCCAGCCGGTTCCGTCGGCGAGGAAGTATTGATTACCGACGACTTCGACATCATCGCCCGTGTAAGCAGCATACAAAGCGCTGTCCATTTTTCGCCCCAGCACGTAAACGAACGGCCGCCCGGCGGACTCCGCAACCATCATGGAATTCGACGTCCCGTCCGTGACCGAACGAAAATCGTTGTGCTGATGCTCCGACATGACTCCGCGGCGAGCCGCGGCCCCCGGATCCTGAATCCCCAACACGTCTGTAAACATCTCCGTTTCGACGCCCGTCATTGGCCCGTAGTCTGATGGTGCCGCACCGCGAACATGATGAGTGTCAACTCGCTGACCGGGAGTTGACGGGCAGATCATCAGTGGGAGCCGCGTCGAAACGGCAGGACGATTCGTCAGGTTGCACCACGGCTCTTCCGGCGTGTAGATCGACGCAAGCGTCTGCTGATCAAACATTGGCAGGCACATCGACGTCCACGACGAGTACTCCGTGCAACGGCCGAGGTTGTCCGGAATTTCGGCATCCTCTGGATCGGGACAGCCAGCCGTCACAACGTTTGCAGAAAGTTCTGCCGGCGGAAGTACTCGATACTGATCGTGGTAATTGTGAAGTGCCACGCCGATCTGCTTCAGATTGCTGCGACAGCTCATCCGTCGAGCAGCTTCTCGTGCATACATAACAGCAGGCAGAAGCAATGCAACGAGCACGGCAATGATCGCAATCACGACGAGCAACTCGATCAGCGTGAACCCCTTGCGTCCTGACATGAAACAAGACGACGCCCGGCCTTTGCGCGAGCAGACCTCACGTCCCCGTCGGCGCCGATTCTCAACCAATGGTTTTCGATATTGTTGGGTGGCCATGCTTCTACTCAAATTTCTGTGGGCACAACAAAGGATTCATTCGAAGAATTAGCATCCACGATCTGCGACGAAGGAAATCGGATCGTGACGACGAAACGTTTTTCCCAGTTCGACGCTTCAATCGTTCCGCCAAGCAACGTCATCAGCTTGCGGCAAAGGGCGAGTCCGAGGCCGGCGTGCGCTCCTGTCTCTGATCTTGCAGAGTCCGCCCGCCAGAAGCGTTCGAACACGTTTCCGATCTGATCTTCCGAAAGGTCGCAGCCGCTGCTCGAAACCTCAATCACGAGGCCGTCGCTCGCCGTCATCGATCCAGCGTGCACACTCCCACCTTCGCGAGCGTAGCTGACGGCGTTATCAAAAAGGTTCGAAAGCACAACGCGAAACTTCGCCGGATCAGAACTCAGCAGCACGCCCGTCTCGAAATACCACTTTACTTTCAGATTCCGTTCGGCCGCTTTCTCACGGAATGGTGCCCAGGCTTTCTCGGCAAGCACTCGAACATCGAAGAAGTCTTCTTCGATCGCCGCTTCACCCGATTCAATCCGAGCGAGAGACAATAGTGTCTCCGCCATGCGTTGAGTGTCTTCGCAAATCGTCTGGCAGTCCTGCAAAGTCTCAACATACTCCGGCAGATCTCTCGGACGCCGTAATGCGACCTCAAGCGTGGTATGCAAACCCGCCAGCGGAGTCCGCAACTCGTGAGCGACATCTCCGGTAAAAGCTTTTTCCCACAGGAACGCCTGCTCGATCCGAGCCATCAGTTCGTTGAGGCGTTCGATGATCGGATGTAGTTCTGTCGGTGCATCTCGAATCTCAAATCGCAACGACAAAGACTGCTCGTCGATCGAAGCAATCTCCTCAGCAAGCCTGCTGAGCGGACGAAGTCCTTCGGCAACGACAAACCACAGAATTGAAATCAGAACGGTAACCGAACCGCCGATAACGATTCCGAGCAGCCATTTCAGGTCACTCAACGCGCGAGCAATCGGTGCAGTCTCGCTGGCAACGACCAGTGTGACTTTGCGTCGGTTGGAAAAGTCGAACGAGTCAACACTCCCCGCGTCATGGCCTTGCGACTTCGATGTCGGTGAATCCTGCAGAAGCTCTTCTTCGACGTGTGGCAGAAACTGAATTCCTGCGCAACGTCCAGGCCGTCCGTCAGGCAAGTCGGTATCGACAAATCCTGGAGCGTTCAAAACGCCGCCGATTTTCGGAAGGTCACCGGTCTCAAGCCGCCGCGACCTCGCCAGAACCTCATCGCCCATCCAAAGCTGGTAGTACTCGGGACGAATATTCCGAGCGAACTCCTGCATGCGGTACTTTTGAAACTCGATCAGAATCTGATCGCCATCCTGCTCGACCATGACAGCGAGAGCTCGCGCTTTTGCAGCCAGTTTCTCGTCGAATTCTGCCAGCAGTCCGCGACTCATCTGCATGTAAAGAATGACGGCTGTCAACAAAAAGGCGACTGCCGTGGTGACGCCGATGCCGAGCAGCAACCGCGTTCGCAGTGACCGATTCATTGCGGTGCCTCGTCCTCAATCAGCCGGTACCCAAACCCGCGTCGCGTGTGAATAATCCGAGGCCACTCCGGACGCTCGATCTTCTTGCGAAGATAGCGGATGTAAACGTCGACTACGTTGCTGTGAGCGTTCGAGTCGAATTCGTAAACATTCTCCCAAATTTCTGTCCGAGATACATCCTCGCCCTGACGCATGGCAAGATACAAGAGGAGCGAATATTCACGCTTTGTCAGCTCGATTCGAACTCCCGCCCGAGTCACCTGTTTCGATGCCGTGTTAATCCGAAGGTTTCCGACCTCGACCATCGGGTTCGGCTTGTCGTACCGACGCCGCACCAGAACGTTGACCCGGGCGAGCAACTCGTCGAACGAAAACGGCTTGATGAGATAATCATCTGCCCCGGCATTCAGCCCGGCGACTCGATCTTCAACCGCGTCTTTGGCCGTCAGTATGAGAATCCCGACATCCGATCCGGTATTACGAAGCTGTTTCAGAATGGCCATTCCTGACACTTCCGGAAGCATCAGGTCGAGAATAATGGCGTCATAAGTATTGTTCTGCGCATACCACAAACCCTCGCGACCATCGGCGGCAACGTCCACGGCGAATGACGCTTCCTTCAGGCCTTTTTCGACTGCTTTACGAACCGGCGCGTAATCCTCGACCAACAGAACGCGCATTAAGACTCCTGTAGAAATTCGGGTTGCAGAGCTTTCTGATCATCCAGAAACGCCGCAGCGTCAGGCGATGAACACTTCCGAGCGAATCGTATTGCCCGATTATTAGAACTTAATGAGAATGCGTCTCGAAAATGACAGAACGGTTAAAAACCCGCTGATTCGTTCTCAAATCTCGAAACGGCACGCTCTCATCAGAGTTCGTGTTCTGCCCGGATCAAGAAACGATTAAGAGACACCTCAGCAACCACGGAACAGGTCCAAAAGCTGCCGCTCCATCCAGCGGTACTCAGTTAAGGATTCGAAGAGATGCAGAAATTGTCGGTGTGCCTCACCACATTTAATAGTGAAAGCACGATCCGTCCGTGCATCGAAAGCGTGCTGTGGGCTGACGAAATCATCGTCCTCGACTCATGCAGCACCGACAGCACTCGAGACATCCTCGCCGAATACCCCTGCAAAGTGACCGTCCAACCGTGGCTGGGCTACATCGCCCAGAAGCAACTTTCGCTGGACATGGCAGAAAACGACTGGGTCTTCCTGCTCGATAGCGACGAAGTTCTCTCGACCGATCTTCAAAACAACGTACGACAAATTCTCGCTGACGAGCCCAAAGCCGCGGGCTACGAATTCCCGCGGCGCGAACAACTCTTCTGGCAGATGATCGAACCCGGAACTCGTCACAATTATTTCATGCGACTGTTCAATCGTCACCGCGGCAAGATGAACGACGTACCGATCCATTCGGCCTTCGACGTCGATGGCCCCGTCGAACGAGTCGAAGCACCGTTGTTTCACTTTTCCGAAGCCAGCATCTCAGTCAAAGTCAAAAAGCTCAACGACTGGACAGACGAAATCTCGCTCAGCCGATTTCAGAAAGGCAAATGCCGATCGCCCTGGGCTCTGCTGTTCTATCCGCCGTTCGTCTTCCTGAAGACATTTTTCTTCAAACGACAATTCGGCAACGGCTGGTCCGGATTCATCGGCAGTGTCTGCATGGCGTTTTACGCATTCATGAAAGACGCCAAAGGCTACGAACACGCCCGCCGAGCGGCACTCAGCGACGCCGACCTGATGGCTCAGACACTCGCCGCCGACGGACAACCACTAAGCAAGCTCACGCCACCAGCGACGAGCGACGACGACCTGAAATCGGAACAGGACAACGCCGATCAGCGGAACGCTGCGTGATCAACACCGGCTCGCTGACATCAGTCGTAGGGTGCGTCTCGACGCACCAGCTCACGTGAGCCAAGTCTTCGGTGCGTCAAGACGCACCCTACATTTCTGACGAAAACCACCACTGGACACGAATGGCGGACTTAGAATCTGAGTCTATTCGTGTTGATTCGTTGTTCCTTAGAGGCTGACAAAGAACTGGATCTGGGTTGTTTGATTATGCGGTGTTGTTGAGGATTCTGAAGCAGATGGCAGCGAGTGCCAGGTTGTTCCAGGCGTCGATGATTGTGGCGTGTCTGTCGTAGCGGATTCTCATTCGTCTCAAACCTTTGATCCAACTGATGGTTCGCTCGACCACCCATCGCTTTCGTCCAAGCTGGCTGCCGTGAGGTTCTTTGCGGCGACGGATGAGTGGTGTGATGCCGAGAATTCTCAGGATGTCGCGTGTTCCTTCACTATCGTAGCCGGCGTCGGCATAGAGAGTTGCTGGATGCACACGAGGGCGACCGGGCTTTCCGCCAATCGTCGGAAACAACACAACCGTCGACAGTATCTGGCAGTGATCGCTGACGTTGGCAGCGGCCGACTGCATCACCAGAGGAGTCCCCTTCGCATCGACAAGAACCGTGTATTTTGTGCCTGGTTTACGGCGATCAACAGGGCTGGGACCGCTGCGGTCGCCGCCGCCGAAGGCTCGGACCTGGACCGAATCGATCATGACCGTTTCCAATTGAAGTTCGTCTTTCCGCTGCAGTTCACGGAGAATCAAACGATGAACTTTCTGCCAGACGTTCGCTTCCTGCCACAACTTCAGTCGCGTCCGAGCGGTCTCGCCCGAGCACCCCATCTCGCACGGTACATCTTTCCAACGGCAGCCCACAGTCAACACAAACCAGATCACCTTGACCACCGTCGCGTGATCAATCGGCTTGCGACCGCCTTGAACTCCCGGTGGTGCTTGCGGTGGCAAAAATGAAACCACATAGTTCAAAAACGCATCCGGCAATTGTGCATCCATGATTCACTCCATTGATGATCGGGGTTGAATACGATCATCAGGCGCAAATCTCATGCCGTTTGTCGGATGCTTCTCAAGTCAGTTCTTTGTCAGCCTCTTAGCCGGTGAGACCATCCACCGGAAGTCTGACGCCAAGCTGTAGCAGCTCCCTCGCTCGTTCAAAGTCCTCACCGGCCGATGCAGAAAGAACCATTGTCTCACCGGTGGATGGATGGCTGATTCGCAACTCGCTCGCGACAAGCATCAGCCGACGGATTCCGAATTCTCGTTCGATGAGCTGATTGACGTGATTGTCGCCGTGCTTGATGTCGCCGACAATCGGGTGTGCCGTGTGCTTGAAGTGGCGTCTGATCTGATGGCGTCTCCCCGTCTGCGGAGTCACTCGTACGAAAGAGAATCGGCTAGTCGGATACTTCCCCGCTGAGATCGGCAACTCCGATTGCGCCAGCGTTTCGAACTTCGTGATCGCTTCCTGAGCCGGTTTATTCTCGTCAGTCTCCACCGGCGTCGCGATCCGGTCGTAAGGCTCCTTCAGAGGCATGTCGATCGTGCCGCAGTCTTCCGTGTAACCACGAACAATCGCATGGTAGGTCTTTGCGACTTCACGCCGTTCGAACTGCGTCGTCAGCGACCGTGCGGCTTCGGAATCCAACCCGAAGATCAGGACACCCGACGTTGCCCGATCAAGCCGATGGACGGTGAAGACGCGTCGCCCAAGCTGCCGGCCCAGCGTCCGTACAACGTTTTCCTTCTCACGAGTCGCGACGAAACTGCGATGCACCAGCAGGTCCGGCGGCTTGTTAACAGCCACGCACTTGTCGTCAAGGTGCAGAATCTCAAGTTCGTTCATAACGCCTGGACCGGACTTGCTGAGAGGTTGGATCACAAATGAAACCGCACTCTAACGACCGTCCAGCAAATCGGCACCGAACAGGAACCATGCTCCTTTCAAGATCCCACTTGCTTCTTACGAAGATCTTCGTACTATCCTACGAAGACTTTCGTGGATGTACCTAATTGATCGGTCTCAACGAACCGTATCAACTACAGACTGAATGATTTCCTCATGCCCCCAGCACCGCACTCACCACGGCCCACCGACGCCGAACTGGAAATCCTGCGAGTCCTCTGGACGCTCGGACCACGCACTGTCCGACAGGTCCACGACGAGCTGAGTCAAAAACGGGACGTCGGCTACACGACGATGCTGAAGCTCATGCAGATCATGACTGACAAGGGGTTGCTGCTCCGCGACGAGTCAGAACGGTCGCACATTTACCGAGCGAAGCAGAAGGAAGCGGTGACTCAGAAGCAGCTAGTGAAGGATCTGGTTTCGCGAGCGTTCGGAGGTTCGACGGAGAAACTGGTCATGCAGGCGTTGTCCTCGAAGAAGGCGACTGCTCAGGAAATCGCCGACATTCGACAGCTCCTCGACAAGATGGAAGGCGGTGCCAAATGAGTGATCTCGCACAAATGTCGAATCACCCGTTCGTCGAAACGCTCGGCTGGTCGCTCATTCATTTCCTCTGGCAGGGAATGCTCATTGCGATTCTCGCAGCCGCCGTGCTGGCTCTGCTGAAAAAGGCGTCGGCGTCTCTTCGATACTTCGTCGCCTGCCTGGCGTTTGTGCTGATGGCAGCGTCGCCGGCCGCCACCGTCTGGACATTGAACAGCGACCGAGCCACCGCCAGCGGAACGGCGGCGAACAACACGGAGGTAGCATCTGCCATTGCCGGACCGTCCGGCAATGGCAGCGTCGTGACGACGGGCGATTTGGCGGCAACGTTGCCTCAGACACCTGACGAGCTGCCAGAACATCCAGCCGGCGGCTCGGCTACAACAGCGACGGCAACAGAGTCGTCAGCAGGCACGCTCGAACCGTGGCTGACAACGCTCGTTGCAGGTTGGTTGTTCGGAGTCACTGCCTTGTCACTGAGGCTCGTTCTGACTCTGCTTCAAGTCTCACGTTTACGTTCTCAGGTAACGTCGATCGTCCCTCAGGAAATGACCGACCGACTGGCAGAACTGACGCGCCGCCTGGGAGTTTCCCGACCAGTCCGGCTGGCACAGTCAGCTCTTGTCGAGGTACCGACCGTCATCGGCGCATTAAAACCGTTGATCCTACTTCCGGCCACGGCGATGACTGGTCTTTCGGCCGAGCAGCTCGACGCAATCCTCGCGCACGAAATCGCCCACATCCGACGGCACGACTATCTTGTAAACCTCGTTCAGACGGTCATCGAGACGTTGCTGTTTTATCACCCGGGCGTGTGGTGGCTGTCCGGCAAGATTCGGCAGGAGCGAGAAAACTGCTGCGACGACATCGCCAGCGATCTTTGTGAGAACCCGATTCGCTATGCAGAAGCTCTCGTCCGAATGGAGGAGCTACGAACTCCGGCCGGCGGCCTCGCCCTGGCAGCAACAGGCGGAAGCCTCAAGTCGCGAATCCGACGTCTGCTCGGACAGACCTCCCACGAATCCAGCACGAGCTGGTGGGTTGGAGGGCTGGTCTCACTGCTGATCGTGTTCGGCCTCGTTGTGACACTCGGCGGTCTTTCGACACAAAGCCAGGCCGAGGAACCAGTCCGCGCCCAACCAACTGAAGACTCGACAGATGCTCAAACGCCACCTGACAAAGAGGAGACGAAAGACGAAGTCGAACCGCTCACACCGGCAAGCATCGCCGACTCGATGGAAAAATCGATGAAGCAATACGCGACGATCGACTTCTCGGCAGACCATCTGAAGAGCGACGGTTCAGAATCTGAACGCTCAAAGCCAACAGGGGAAAGCCGCGAAGTCGAAGCCACGATTCGGTATCGAGCTGACGGGAATCGATTCCGCGCCGAACGAAACGCAATAGACCGCTCGAACGGCGGAACCTGGATCGAAGGATTCGATGGAAAGACGCACTACCACACCGATCGCGGCCTGCTGATCCTCGGCGAAGAATCTCTGATGGGGCAGGCGCTGTCGCCGCTCAATCTGCTGTTCTCACACAACGGGCGTCCGACTGAAACGCTGCGATTCCTTCGCGATGACAATGCAAAGATTGTCGCCGAGACGAACATCGAGGGCACAACGTGTCAGGTCATCGAAATTCCGTTCTCGCGAGAAGATCGAAGCTGGACGTACCGCATTAACCGTTGCCCCCCGAACGATCATCACTTCCGCTCCTCATCACTCGATCCGAAAAAGGTGAAACGACAATTCGCCACACACTCAGTCAGCTTGTACCGACTGCTGGCGGTTGGTACGCAAAACAGGTGGCCACCACGCGGTATTCCGAAGGCAAAGTTTCACGGGATCGACAAATTCAGATCACGAGATTCTCGACACGACCTGACGTCAGCCCAGCAGCCTTCGCGCCGCCTATCGTACTCGGCACGAACGTTCTGGACCGGCGGGTCGGCTACGGCTGGCATGAAGATCCCTGGTGGAGCGATCTCAAGCCCTGGCTGCAGCAAGAGTATGGCTGGCCACGACCTGACCTCTTTGAACTGCACTCCGTTTGCCACTACGGCGAGTGTCCACTGGAAAGCAAACCCGCGCCGCCAGTCGATCCGGCTGAATGGCTCGCACCAAATCCGGGCGGCTGGGATCGTCCAGAACGTAAACTGACGCTGCTCTACTTCTATGGCGGAAGGCTGATCACGCCGACACCCAAGTGGGCAGCCGCGATCGACGAACTTCACCGCCGATACCGCCAGTACGGATTTGAAGTCATCGGCCTGGCCGGCGCGACTGGAACTCCGGAACTGCCACGCCAGGCTGCCGAAGAAATGAGCCTCAGCTTCCCGGTCGGCATCGACCAGAAATCCGAAACCGGCTACGGAAAAACCTTCCTCGCCTACGGGCTGGAGAGCTACCACGGGATGTTCTTCGTCGATCACGAAGGACTCGTTCGCCCATGCTCATATGGTGAGCAATCAAAAGTCACCGTCGGCGGCAAGGAATTCACGATCAGCCACATGGAGGCAAAGGTGATCGATATGTTGAAGAAGGCTGGTGTCGAAAACGTCGAACCTCAGGTTCTGCCCTCCGACATCTTCGACATCAAAACTCATAACGAGGTACTTGCTGAATGGCGACGTCTTCGCAAAACCGCTCCCAAAGACGCCAGCGTTCACGGGCGAATCACGTTCAACGGTGCCCCGGTCGCGGGGGCCTCAATCAAACTTCAACCGTCCATGAGAATCATGTCGTCAAACACGGGCCACGGATTCATGCTGTTTCCTGACCGAGCGGCGACGATCACCGTACCAACGAACCCCGACGGCGCATACGAAATCACCAACCTGACCAAAGGCGAATACAAATTCACCTGCTCCGCCAAAGGCCTGAAAACTCGAAACCGCACGATCCTCATCGGAGCCGACCTCCCGAAAGTGAACGTCGAAGTGTCACTCAGCAGGGAATAGTGAGTCTCAGCCAGGGCATCTTCGTAGCCGGATTCGCAAGAATTCGGGCATAAGAATACATTTTCCCCGAAGTCTTGCGACTCCGGCTACGATCAAGTTCTCAACGTGCAGCCAACGGCAGCCAGACGCTGTTCGCGTTGCTGCTGGCGACGGTTTGCTCAATGAAGCGGACGCCTTCCAGGCCGTCGTACACGTTCGGATAAATCGTTGATCGAGGATCACGGTCGCCGCCGCCGGCTCGCCAGATCATGTCGTCGTAGGCGGACGAGTAAACATTCGCGAACGCTTCGAAGAACGCCTCGGGATGCCCGCCTGGAATTCGGCACGCGGCGTTTCCGGAATCGTTCATGTGAGCCTGCCCCGGAGCTCGGTCGTAAATCCGTTGGGGCTGCCCCGTCTGGCGAACGGTCAACGAGTTCGGTTCTTCCTGCCGCCATGACAGCGACGCCTTGTCACCGTCAATTTCGATCGAAAGATCGTTGAGCCGCCCGTGCGTGACCTGGCTGACCGTCACCATGATCAAGGCGTCGTTCGAGCATCGCACCAGCGAGTGTCCATAATCATCAAGCTGTCGCCCTGAAAACGTCGTCAACTTACCAAGCACTTCGGCCGGCTGCAGACCGCTCATGTATCGAGCGAGGTTGTAAGCGTGTGTGCCAACGTCACCGATCGTTGCGCCCGGCCCGTTCTTGAGAGGGTCGTCTTTCCAGGTTCCGCGTTCGGCAGGTTGCTTCGGATCGACCGTCCACATCCACCCCTGAACATAGTTGGCTCGCACGGCGCGGATTTCGCCAAGCTCGCCCGATGCGATCATTTCCCTGGCCTGACGAACCATCGGATAGCCAGTGTAGTTGTGAGTCAGCGCGAAGACTGCTCCAGTTTCTTCGACGAGGCGAACCAGCGTTTCGGCATCGGCAATATTCGTCGTCATCGGCTTGTCGCAAAGGACGTTGAAACCCGCCGCCAGAGCTGCCTTGGCCATCGGAAAATGTAGAAAGTTCGGCGTGGCGATACTGACGAAGTCAACGCGTTCGTCGTCAGGCCGAGCCGCTTCGGTCACCAGCATTTCTTCCCACGATGAGTACGCTCGCGCAGGATCGACTCCGAAAGCCAGCGCGGTCTCGCGCGATCGTTCCATTGACGACGAAAAAGCTCCGGCAACCAGTTCGGCTCGACCGTCGAGCTGCGCGGCCGTTCGATGAACTTTGCCAATGAATCCGGCACCGCCGCCTCCGATCAAAGCCATTCTGAGTTTTCGATTGAGCGGAGAATTCAGCATCGTTTCTCACCTCGTCCTCTTGAAAGGCTCGCAAAATTCGCGAGGCCCGTTGCACTCTGAAACGTGAGCGGAAAGACTACAAGTGCGACGTTTCCATAACCACTCGCGTGACCGTCTTTCCGATTCCCGACAGGAGTTTGAACATGTCCCATCGATTGACTCGACGTACCTTTATTCAGAGTGCTGCCGCAGCGGGCTTCGGCCTTCCGTTAATTCGGACCAACGCGTTTGCCAGCGAGAACGACCAACTGCACGTTGGCTGCGTGGGAGTCGGCGGCAAAGGCTGGTCGGACATGATGGAAACGGCGAAAAGCCCGCACGTCACTATCCAGGCCATCTGCGATATCGACGACAGTGCGAATCATCTTGGACGAGCAGCCGAGCAGTTTCCGAAAGCGACGAAGTATTCCGATTGGCGAACGCTTCTCGACAAGGAAAAGCTCGACGCACTCATCGTTTCCACTCCCGACCACATGCACGCCCCGGTCGCGCTGAGTGCCATCGAACGAGGGCTGCATGTTTACTGCCAGAAGCCGCTGACGCATACCGTTCACGAAGCTCGAGTTCTCACCAACGCCGCGAAGAAGGCCGGCGTCGTCACTCAGATGGGCAACCAGATTCAGGCGTATGCCGAGTATCGTTCTGCCGTGCAGCTCGTTCATGATGGAGCCATCGGGAAGGTCAAAGAAGTCTTTTCGTGGCAGTCGGGTAGCCCGCGTTGGAGAATCGTCAGCGACCGTCCGGAAGGCGGCGATCCGTTACCGAAAAGCGTGAAGTGGAATAATTGGCTCGGCGTTGCTCCCAAGCGTCCTTACAAGAAAGAGATCTATCACCCGTTTTCATGGCGAGACTGGCAGGACTTCAGCAACGGCCAGCTCGGCGACTTCGGCTGCCACATTCTGGACCCTGTTTCGATGGCCATTGGTTTGACCGCTCCCGACATCGATCAAGGCCGACGCTCCACCGATCAACTCGGAAACGTGGACACACTCGGCGCGGGTCAAGTACGTCTACCCGGGCAATGAGCGAACGGCGGGGTCAACCATCAACGTCACCTGGATCGACGGCCCCGGCCACAAGCCCGTGAAGGAACTTGCCGGGATTATCGACGAATCAAAACTGCCCGGTGCAGGCTCAGTATTGATCGGCGAAAAAGGCTCGCTGCTGATCCCTCACGTCGGAGCACCAAAGCTACTGCCTGAAGAAAAGTTTGCCGACTACGAGAAGCCGAAACTCGAACGCCTCAGCCACTACGTCTTGTGGGCCGACGCCTGCCGCGGCGAGGGCACGACGAATTCCAACTTCGGCTACGCCGGCAACCTGACCGAAACAATTCTGCTCGGCACAATCGCCATCCGGTTGCGCGGAACAGAATTGAAATGGGATGCCGCCGCGCAAAAACTGACGGGACACGCGCAGGCGTCGAATCTTCTGTCGAAGCCGTATCGCAAAGAATGGGCTGTCGCCGGACTTTCCTAGTTCGGAATACGTCACCCAATAGTTAGTCACTCACAGGCTAGTCACCTCTCCCCCCTGGGGGAGAGGTCGCGGTCTCAGCCGCGGGTGAGGGGGCTTTGGCATTGGTCCAGCGGGCGGGAACTGCCATTCCGTACCGCAAACCCTCTCCCGGTCCTCAGAGACCGACCTCTCCCAGAGGGCGAGGTAACGTTCAGGCGACGCGAGGTTTTGCGCCGGGACAACTGACACTCCGCAAAACTTCACAGCAGCGTGGTTGTTCAATGACTAATTTGAAAACGTCGGCAGCGCTGATCTGTATTCTTGCTGCGTTCTGCGGATCGTCTCCGTACAGCCAGGCAGACGACAGCAAGCCGAACGTCCTGTTCATCTCTGTCGACGACTTGAACGACTGGGTCGGTTGCCTGGGCGGTCATACTCAGGCAAGAACACCTAACCTTGACCGTCTGGCCGCCAGCGGAGTTCTGTTTACGAATGCGCATTGCCCGGCTCCGGCATGTAACCCCTGCCGCACGGCGATCATGACGGGCATCGCCCCGAACACTTCCGGCATGTACGAAAACGGCCAGAAGATGAGAGAGGTGCTCCCCGCCGCCGAACTACTGCCGAAATATTTTTCGAGGCACGGCTACTGGTCGAGCGGCTCGGGAAAGATTCTGCACTACTTCATCGATGCACCGTCCTGGGACGACTACTTCCCGGCCAAAGAAACCGAGAACCCGTTTCCGCGGACGCTTTACCCTGACAAGCGACCCGTGAATCTGCCTCGCGGCGGCCCGTGGCAGTATGTCGAAACAGACTGGGCCGGCCTCGACGCGACCGACGAAGAGTTTGGCGGCGACTGGCTCGTCTCAAAGTACGTCGGCGAGCAGCTCAGCAAAGAGCACGACAAGCCGTTCTTCCTGGCGTGCGGAATTTACAGACCGCATGAGCCGTGGTTTGTTCCACAGAAATATTTTGACAAGTTCCCGCTCGACGAAATCCAACTACCGCCGGGATATCGCGAGGATGATCTCGAAGACCTTCCACCAGCAGGTGAGAAGCGAGGCCCGAATCGCTACTTCGCTCACATCCGCGAGCACGGCCAGTGGAAGCAGGGCATCCAGGGTTACCTTGCCTCGATTTCCTTTGCCGATGCGATGCTCGGTCGAGTCCTCGACGCTTTAAAAGATGGCCCCAACGCAGACAACACAGTCGTCGTTCTCTGGAGCGATCACGGCTGGCACCTGGGCGAAAAGCAGCACTGGCAGAAGTTTACGGGCTGGCGAGCGTGTACTCGGGTGCCGTTCATTGTCCGAGCCCCCAAAGGCGTTCCCGGACTTCCCGCCGGGACGACCGCTGGTCAGCGATGTGGAAAGCCAGTCAACCTGGTGAGTCTCTTCCCGACGCTAACTGACCTCACGGGTCTTCCCCACAAGTCGGACAACGACGGACCGAGCCTGCTGCCACTTCTCAAGAATCCCCAAGCCAATTGGGATCACACTTCAGTGACGTTTCTTGGTGACGCCGGCTCGTACGGAATGAGCACCGAAGACTGGCGGTACATCCATTACTCAAACGGCGACGAAGAGTTGTACGACTCTGAAGCCGACCGCTACGAATGGACGAACCTCGCCGCCAAACCAGAGCACCTCGCAAAACTGAAAGAGATGCGAGCGTTGGCTCCGCAGAAGTTTGCAAAAAAAGTCGCTCCGAAAGATGAATCGTTACCGAAGCTCAAGTGGCGACCGGCGAAAAAGTCCGCCGCTCCCACATCGAAGCCCGATGGCAACGCGTTCGATGTGGTTTTCATCAACCGAAGCAAGTCGACAGTCGTTCTGCACTGGCTCGACCGATCCGGTAAACCCAAATCGTATGGCGGCATCCAGCCCGGAAAACGCAAACGACAACAGACTCGCCCCGGTGCCGTGTGGCTGGTCACCGATCCGGATGACAAACCACTCGGCCACTTCGTTGTCGGCGACCGAAAAGCTCAAGCTCAGATCCCGCGAAATCTCAAGGATTAACGACACTCATGATTTTCAGACGTTTTCTTTTGCTCACTGCATCATTCACGTTCGTGTTCACTCTGGCGATTCCGATTTGTGCAATCGCCGCAGAATCCGAAGACTCCAAACCAGAAGAACCTCAGCCCAAGGTCGATGAATCAGTCCTCACAGTCGATCGAATTTACGGCGGCAGCGAATTCGCATCAAAGGGTTTCGGAGGACGTTGGCTTGAAGACGGCAGCGCCTTCACGACGCTCGAAAAATCCGCCGAGCACAAGGAACGCCGCGACATCGTACGTCACGATCCGGCAACCGGCGATAAGGAGATCATGGTCTCCGCCGCCGAGTTGATTCCGCCGGGCGAGTCCAAACCACTCAAGATTGAAAACTACGCTTGGTCGAAGAGCCAGACGAAGCTTGCTGATCTACACAGATTCAAAGCGAGTCTGGCGGCAGAATTCTCGCGGTGACTACTGGGTGCTTGACCGGTCAGCGAGGCAACTGCGAAAGCTTGGCGGAGACGCTGCGCCGTCAACACTGATGTTTGCCAAGTTTTCGCCAACGGAAAAATACGTCGCCTACCTGCGAGACCGCAATATCTACATCGAAGACTTGTTTGATCACAACGTTCGCTGCCTGACCGACGCAGCGACCGACGACATCATCAACGGAACTGGCGACTGGGTTTACGAAGAAGAGTTCGGCCTGCGAGACGGATTCAAATGGAGCCCCGACGGAGCAGTCGATCGCCTTCCAGCAGATCGACACAACCGGCGTCCAGAAGTTTCCGCTGGTCAACAACACGGACTCGCTCTACCCCAAGGTGACCTGGTTCGCGTATCCGAAGGTCGGCCAGAAGAATCCGTCGTGCCGCGTCGGCGTCGTGAATTGCTGCATCCGGGAGCAACTCACTGGACCAGGCTCCCCGGCGACTCGCGAGATCACTACGTTCCCAAAATCGACTGGGCTGACAACTCCAAAGAACTGCTGCTTCAACAGTTCAATCGTCTGCAGAATCGCAACCGACTGTTTCTGGTTCAATGTCGGAAGCTCGAGCCGGTGACTCGCAGCGACGCTCAGCGAAGGCAGCCTGCAACCGATCCTGACCGAAGAGGACGACGCCTGGGT
>CALSLT010000029.1 GCA_943787265.1 uncultured Planctomycetaceae bacterium
CGCCTCGATTGCCCATGCTGCCCCCGACGTAGGCGAAGTCAGCCAGCCCCCAACAGGCAGACAGCTCACCAAGCGTGTCCAGCAGGATGACCGGTTTGTCGTCGCTTCGCGTCGAGATATTGACGGCGTCTTCAACGTCGGTGGCAGACCGACGAAGCAAAGGCAGCCCATAGGACTCGACCAATCGAGCCGTCTCTTCAAAACGTTCTTTGTGCCGCGGCACGAGGATCAACCGCAGCTCCGGAAACTCGTCCCCGCAGCTCCAGCCATGCTTCCAGTGCGATCTGCTCTTCTGGGTCCTGCGTACTTCCGGCGATAAAAACTGGCTCACTGTCACCCAGCCCGAATGCCTCGCCGAGCTGCTGCGTGTTGGCATTTCGTCGGTCTGCATTCACTCGATCAAACTTCGCTGAGCCGGTGACATGCAGACATTCCGATCTCGCACCAAGCGTCAGAAATCGCTGGGCGTAGGTTTCATTCTGTACGCCAGTAAATCAAACGACTGCAGCACCGGACGCAATAACCAACGTCCTTTTGAGTAACCTCGAAAACTCTTGTCACTCAATCGTCCATTGATCAATGACAAAGGAATTCCGCTTCGCTGCGCCGTCGCCAGAAAGTTCGGCCACAGTTCTAACTCGACCAGAATGATCTGTGTTGGCTGGATTCGAGAAACTGCTCGACGAACGGCCCATGAAAAGTCGAGAGGAAAATACGCGACAGTGACATCAGGAAACTTGTCGCAAGCGACGGCGTGACCGGTCGTTGTTGTGGTCGTCAGAACAATTTCGGCTTCCGGCGAGCGTGATCTCAGCTCTGGAAGAATCGATTGAAGAAGAAGCACTTCGCCGACGCTGACTGCGTGAAACCAGTACCGTTCCTGGCTCGGTGCGACGTCGCCGAGTTCTGGCAGACGTCCGAAAAGCTTCTCGCCCCACCCGTTGCGGTACTTGCCGTGAACCAGACTACGGTACATGAGGACGGGCGAAACCACCGCCAACAGCACGCAATAGGCAAGATTCAACAGGAACGACAAAACAGCAGACTCCAAGGCAGACACGTTACGGCCGAATGACGACTTCGCTGCCTTTGACCAGGAAGTTGTAGACTTCGACGACGTCTTCGTTCCGCATTCTCACGCATCCGGCTGATTCCGATTTGCCAATCGACTTCGGTTCAATCGTCCCGTGAATTCCGTAGCTGTCGCCGAGATCAATCCAGTGAGTCCCTAGCGGGTTTATAGCGTCTCCCCCCTCGGTCACCTTCCCATTCGGGGGTCGGTGTATTGAGGCGCCGCGATTCGGTCGAGAACGGCGAATTTGCCAACGGGTGTCGAGCTGTTTCGGCCAGTCCCGATCGAATAACGCTTCACGAAGAAGCCGTGGCAATGAACCGTCAGTTCAAAATCACTGAGATCAACGAACGCTGAAAATGGTCCTTTAATTACTTTAAGTTTCTGGCCGGCTCGAACTCTTCGAGGGTCGACACGATTCAACGCGGCAAGATATTCCCAGTTGATCCCGTACTTCGGCGCGACTCGCTGAAGAAAGTCGCCCGACTGAACTTCGTACGGTTCCAGAAAATGTGGCTGCGGCGTGAAGTAGATCGTCTGAGCATTCTTTTCAAGACGCTCGAGAATCGTCGACTTCAGCTCTGGATTGTTCCAGTACAAAGTCGACATTTCGCGGTGAGCGGCGACGAAATTCCGATTAGCCAACCACTCGTCAATTTGCTGAAGCTTTGCCTGCGGCCCTTTGCCGGGCGACAGCAAAGAATCAGGTGTCGTATCCCGAGCGGCTGTTCGAATCGGAGTCGCATTTGTCTGCCCTGACTGTGCCGAAGTTTCATTCTCGAACGGCGGGGCTTCTTCGCTGGATTCAGTTTCTTCCGGTTCGAACAAGTCCAGCGTGGCTGCTCGTTCTGCGAATGCGACTTCTGTCGGAAACCCTCGCGCCTCACCAAACGTCGGCGACTCTTCAGCGTCGAACAGGTTGGGCGGAGCACTTCCGGATTCGCCAGCCCGGATTGCTTGGACGGGGCGTCCACCAGCCGCAGCGCCAAATTCCGACGAGACTACTCCCGAAGCTTGTTGAACGCCTAATCGTCGATCGTCGCTGAAGCCAGACGCGGGGAACTCATCCGGAATACTGTGCGATGCCAGAGCTTCACCGCCGCGTGTAGAACGCGAACCGGTGATTGACTCGGACCGGGCGATCATCGAGCCATCGGTTTCGGTCGACAAATTCGCCGGTGTCAGCAAAGGCGGATTCAGGCCGAGCAGTACCAACGTCTGGCTCACTTTGTGAGTGGACGAACGGGTCTGCGCCAGAATCCGAAGTAATGTCATCGCGATTGGTGAAACTCGACCAGTCGAGTGCGTCCAGCTCTTCCAGCGTTTGCCGAGTTGCCAGGTCGCCGGTTTCGGCTTCGCCAACTTCGATCGGCAGCCAGTGGGCGAACCACGCCGCTCCAAACAGACCGGCTCCGAGAAGCACCAGTGAAGTTGAGAATAGCGCAATGCGTCGCGATGAGTTCCACATAATTCGTCCCTGAATGGCAGATCAAACCGGCTCAGCCGGCGGGCTCGGGATGCTACCCTGGAGCAGAATCTGGCTCTACGCGAATTCCCGTTCGCGGGGCGGAACTTTTTCATCTTGCCGCAAGCCAATAGGCCTACAGCCTGCCGATGAATGCGCCGCCGCCTTCCGTGAGGCGCCCCGCTGGCAACTTCCAGAACAAACGCAGAATCAAGGTGTACGGCACAACGTTGTTGGCGAAGTCGACCCTGAGAATGTCAGATTTGGGTGTTTCCGGCAGGATGATGCTGGCTCCACCTGCAGAAATGTTTTGCGTAAACCCAACTTCAGCCGGTCCGATCGGAGAAAAACACGAGCTGCACGGTGTCGCTCGGATTTTGGTGCAGACCGAAAATCGGGGAAACTTTGGATCGCGGCGGGGTATCGCTTGAACTCTCGTTCGTTTCAGCAAACCGCTTCAGAAACCGAGCGGTTTCGTCAATCGATGACTGATGACGTTCATACGCATTACGAACAAGTTCTGTTTCAAACTCGAGAACTTCCATAATTCTTGCCCTAACGAAAACGCGTGCGGTCCGACCATCCGCACTCATTTCATGTACTTACAGCGGTAAGCATGGCATGCCACCCTCGACCTGCTCGGCATTTAAGTCGAGGATTGGCGGATTCGGGCACGTTCAGGCAAAACCCGCACGAATTCCGATGTACACACACCATAAAGTGTGTCACACCGGCACACTCTGCGGCAAAGACCGCACGAATCCGTCAGCAAGTGTCCTAACTACGCCACAGGGTGACGGGTCGGATCGACACGGAGAGTCACGCTGGGATGGCAAATTCAGCAAGCGTCGCCGCAGCTCTACACTGAACTCATAGCCCGCAGCGAATGGCAAACGGGCCGATTGATCAGAGCAAGCCTGGACTCACCGACGCTCCCGGTGGGACTCTCAAAGTCGGGCGTAGATGTGCTAAAGTCATCAGGGCAAACGAACACCTCCCGTGGAGACTTTCGACTTGATGAATCGTCGCGACTGGCTAAGCACGACCAGCCTTCCAGCGTTCGCCGTACTTGGCGAACTTCTGCGGTTACGTCGTGCCAATGCCCTCACACCGACGATTTCGTCTGCAAGCTCGTTGCCAGGTTTCGGCCAGGCCAAATCAGTAATTGTCGTCTTTGCCAACGGCGGCCAAAGTCAGCTCGAATCGTGGGACCCCAAACCGAACGCACCGGCCGAAGTGCGCGGAGCATTCGGAGCCATCCCGACGTCCGTGCCCGGCACGATTATCTCTGACCGGTTACCGAGACTCGCCAGGCTGGCCGATCGGTACAGCATCATCCGAACAATGTCTCACGAGGATCTTGATCACGGCTCGGCGTTCTACCTCGCCATGACCGGTACTTACCACCAGCGGCTGTCGTCGAATCCTCCGGTAAGGCCAACCGATCATCCGTTCTTCGGCTCCGTCCTGAAACGAGTTCGGCCGACTCAAAAATTCGTTCACACTTCAGTGATGGTCAACGGCCCGGCTCAGGTTCCGTTTGAAATTGGTCCCGGCCAGTTTGGTGGACTGCTTGGCAAAGACTTTGACCCAATGATCGTCGGCGACGTCACCACAGGCCGACCGCCAGTTCCGGGACTGACTCCAATCGCTACGCTTGATGGTCATCGTCGCAGCGGCCGGGCTGAGCTACTCTCACACCTTGAAACATCCGCGACTCAGGCCGGTACAGAATTTTCGTCACCGATGTTCGACATGCAGGCTTTGTACCGGCAGGCGTTCGAAATGCTCGATCGTCCGGAAGCTCGCGAAGCCTTCAACCTGAATGCCGAACCCGCTGCGTTGCGAGACCGCTACGGTCGTCACCGTTCCGGCCAGGCATGCCTGCTGGCAAGAAGGCTAGTTGAAGCAGGCACGCCTCTGGTCACCGTCATGTGGAATCATTCCAACCGAGGGCAGGACCGATTCGAAGACGAAGAAGAATTTGGCTGGGACACTCATAACGACATTTTCCAAGTCATGGGTAAGCACTTGCTTCCGAAATTCGATCAAAGCTTTGCCGCTTTGCTGGAGGATCTGGATACGCGAGGGCTGCTCGACGAAACGCTCGTCGTCTGCATGGGTGAGTTCGGCCGCGCACCGCTGGTCGCGCTGGAACCAAATTTCGATGGAGCAACTCCCGGACGAAAGCACTGGGCAGCGACTTACTCCATCGTTCTGGCGGGAGCCGGTGTCACCCCCGGCGCAGTCATCGGAAAGTCCGACCGCCAGGCCGGATATCCGGTCAGCAAAAAGTTCGCGCCCTGGGACGTCACGGCAACAATCGCTCACGCTCTGGGCATCGATCCGGCCAGTCATTTCAAGGATCTGGCCGACCGCCCATACGCGATTAGCTCGGGCAAGCCGATCACTGAGCTTTACTCGGGATAGACAAGCCGCGAGCCCTCGCCGTGCAGCGACTCAGGCAAGTGGCTCACCGCGGTAGGCGCGGTCCAGGATTTGCATCGTGTGCAGAACGGGAATTCGTTTTCCGAAAACCACGTTCGACAGATGAGTCTCGATTTGAGTCATGCAGCCAATGTTGCCGGTTGCGACGACGTCAGGTTCGGTTGAGATAACAGCTCGCGCTTTCTGATTGCCTAGTTCCGCCGCCGTCTCCGGCTGCTCGATGTTGTAGGTTCCGGCCGAGCCGCAGCACATGTCTCCGTTTGGAATCTCAACGAGTTCAAGATTACCAATCGAAGCAAGCAATTCTCTGGGTTGAGACTTCACCTTTTGAGCATGAGCCAGGTGGCAGGCATCGTGATAGGCCAACCGAGTCTTTGTTTGCAGCTCTGGTGGCGCGACGATGCCCAGCTTTGCCAGAAACACGCTTACGTCGCAGACTCGTTTGACGAATTCCTCAGCGGCCGCCTGTTCCGGCTCGCCGCGGAGCCATAACTCGTACTCGTGCATGCCCGATCCGCAACCGGCCGCGTTGGTAAGAATCGCGTCGACATCGGTCGGGAATGCTTTGAGATTCTGTTTCGCAAACTGCTTCGCCTGATCGGCCGCTCCGGTGTGAGCCGCCAGTGCGCCGCAACACGACTGCTGTTTGGGGATGACGGTTTCGATTCCGTTTTTCGCAAGAACTCGCAGCGTGGCAAAGTTGATATCGGGAGCAAGAACCTGCTGAGCACACCCAGCCAGTAAAGCAACTCTCCCTTTGCGTTCTCCTTCAGCCGGGAACACTTCCGGCAAAGGTTGAGCCGCTGGGAGCTTTGCTGGGAGAAGATCCAGCATGTCACCAAGTCGACCGGGCATGGCCTTCCGAAAAATCCGGCCGACACCGCCCAGTTTTGCCGCCATTCGAAAGCGGCCTGGATACGGTAACGTTTCAAGAATGAATCGACGTAACGTCTTGTCGATGGCTGATCGATCGCGTTTGGTCTCGCTCGTCGCACGAAAAGCGGTGATCAATTCACCATACGGCACGCCCGACGGACAGGCTGTTTCGCAACCGACACATCCGAGGCACTTGTCGACGTAGGGCTCGGCTTCGTCGAGCGCGACGTTACCTTCCAGGACTTCCTTCATCAGAAAAATGCGACCGCGGGGCGAATCCATTTCTTCGCCGTGAACCTGGTAAGTCGGACAGGCCGGCAGACAGAATCCGCAGTGCACGCACTTCTGCACGGCCTCTGCCATCGGCAGGCCCAAAGGTCCGATTTGATCAACGGGAATATCGTGCTGCATGAAAATGCCGTCGCGAGAATTACAGTTTTCGTAAGAATCAAATTACGCCGTCGCTGCAGTTTCGAATCGTGAATCCGGATCGAAGACCGTCAACAATCTTTCCGCAAATGCCTGCCCTTGCCGCGGCCCACGCTGAGGATCGCTCCAACTTCCTGTCAGAGCCAAAGCTGGCCGACCAAGCTGCTGACACAACCGATCAACCTCGTCACTGCCGACCGATTCAGGAATCGCCAGCCAGAGAACATTCCCGCCGACGCTGTATCGGCGAGCGCTTTCGAACCCGGCTTCAGTCAGCAACTGCTCGGCAGTCACGACCTGGGCTGACGAGACCGGCAACTTAATGAGCTGATAGTTTTCCGGCACCCAACGAAACTCGCGAGCGTCATCCCAAACGTGAACATCATCGGTGCCGCTCAGCACTTCGACGTTCACGCCGGCATCAACCTGCTGCAGCAACTTTCGGACTCGGTCAACTCTTCCGTCAACTGCCGCCGACAGACCTCCCAGCCTCAGCCAGAGTCGGCCAGACGGTTCAAGATCCAAACATTGCAATTCTTCCTGCGCCATCGCCAGCCGAATCATCGCTAAGTTTCCAGTGTCCAGCCCCCGAAAGTCAGCACGAATCGTCGTCCACGTCTCAGGGATTGGAAATACTTTGAAAGTCAGCTCAACCAGAACGCCGAGTCGACCAAGCGATCCCGTCACCAGTTTCGGGATGTCAAAGCCGGCGGCATTCTTCACAACCTTGCCACCGCCGAAGACCGCACGGCCTTCACCTGTCACCATTTTCACGCCAAGAATGAAATCGCGAATTCCGCCGTACCGAAACCGTCCCGGCCCCGAGAGACCGCTGGCTGTCGTTCCGCCGAGCGTGGCTCCGGCTTCAACCAATGGCGGATCAAAAGGAAACAGTTGCCCGTTTTCAGCCAAGGCGTCACGAATCTCGGACAAGGGCGTACCGGCAAGAGCCGTGAACGTGTACTCGCTGGGTTCGTACTCAAGGATGCCGCTCATGCCCGACGTGCTGACGATCGCTCCGCTCGACAGCGAAGGCTTGGTCCCGGCGCCGCACACGCGGATGTTTTGCGAGGCTCGGACAAAGTCCTGAAGTTCTTCGATGTTCGCTGGTCGGTGCATGCTCGAAGTCGTCATCAAGTGAGGTCGTTAGAAAGTTGTCAGAGGTCAACAAAGCAAATCAGTCGCGAAAAATAACGCCCTGTTTCTCAAGCGGGTGGGCTCCTCGAGTCAGTAACGCAGGAGCCGTTGCCGCCGGCAACTTTTTCCCGCGATTGGCCAACTTCTGAGGATCGACGGCGTGCTGTAATCGGTGCATGAACTCAATATCGTCCTCCCCGTACATCTCGCCGAGATACATCCGCTTTTCAAGACCGACTCCGTGTTCGCCCGTGATCGATCCGCCAAGCCGAATGCAGAGTCGTATGATTTCTCCGGAGAGTTCTTCGGCTTTGTGCAACGCCCCTTCTTCGCGACCGTCGAACATGACGAGCGGATGCAGGTTTCCGTCACCCGCGTGAAAAACGTTGGCCACTCGGATTCCGTACTCGCCACTCAGCCGCTCAATTTCAGCGAGTGCTTCAGCAAGCCTTGTCCGAGGCACCACTCCGTCCTGCACGATAAAGTCGGGACTCAGTCGCCCCACCGCCGAAAAGGCGCTCTTTCGACCTGTCCATATTTTTGTACGGTGAGCATCGTCCTTCGCCGCTTCGACAATGTACGCGCCGGATTCTTCGATCACGCTGTGAAGCAACGGCATCTCTGCCTCAACTTCGTCCGTCGTGCCTTCCAGCTCGACGATCAGTACCGCAGCCGCATCCTGAGGATATCCAGCTCCGATGGCGGCATCGGCGGCGTCCATCGAAAGTCGATCCATGATCTCCATCGCGCCTGGAAGCAAGCCCGACGCAACCACCATCGCAACCGCGTTGCCAGCCTTCTCCAACGAGTCATACGCCGCCTGCAGCGTGTAATACTTTTCAGGCTTCGGCAGCAATCGCAGCGTAACTTCCAGAGCGACCCCGAATAGTCCTTCGCTGCCGATGAACATTCCCGTCAGGTCCTGGCCGACGGATTCGAGACTGTCGCCGCCGAGATTGACGATCTCGCCATCCGGCAGAACAGCCTTGATGCCCAGCACGTGGTTTGAAGTCATTCCATATTTCAGGCAATGAGCACCGCCCGAGTTGAACGCAACGTTTCCGCCGATCGTGCAAACCGGTCCGCTGGAAGGATCAGGCGCGTAATACAACCGGTCGCCCGCGACGTGCTGAGAAACTTTCAGGTTGATGACACCAGGCTCGACGACCGCGGTGAGTTGCTCGGCGTCGTAATCGAGAATTTTATTCATTCGATTCATCGCGATGACGAGACCGTTTTCGATCGGAACGGCTCCACCGCTCAGGCTGGTTCCACTGCCTCTCGCGATGAATGGCATCTCGAAGCGATGGCACAGTCTGACTGTGTCGATGACTTCCTGCTGAGTTTCGGGCAGAACGACTCCGCACGGGCGTGCCCTGAAACACGTCAGACCGTCTGACTCGTACGGCGCAAGCTGAGCGTTGTTCGTCAGAATCCGATCCGCCGAGTAAATACGGCTCAGTTCTGCGAAGAAGGCAGTGATGTTTTGTGCGGACGCACTGTCAGGTTCGGCACTCATCGGTGCAGAAGCTCCTCACCCAATCTGAAACGGTCAATTGGTCAAACAGCAGAATAATAGTGGAGCATTGTCGTCCTGTCCCGGCCGCGGCTCACTTGGCGAACCGGCCAACGCTCGCAATGATCATCGCTAGACAGAATAGTAATCTATGGTCGTCCCAGTCCGCGCCGAACTTAAGAAAGCTCATCATGTTGAAAGCCGCAGTATTCTCACTGAATGGAGATGAGGGACCGCACATCGCGACGCTCACTGACGCGGGGTTTGAGCTAACTTTCAAATCCAACGATTCCGACCTGTGGAACGAAGATCACCTGATCTCGGAAATGAAAGGCGTCTCAGCGGTCATCGCCGGTTCTGAGCCTTACACTCGCCGTGTCATTGAGAACTGTCCGAACCTGCGGATCATCGCTCGCAGCGGGGTCGGCTTTGACGCCGTCGACCTGGAAGCCTGTAACGAAAAAGGGATCCTCGTCACCACGACGCCCGGCGTAAATCACCACGCCGTTGCTGAGCACACGATCAGCCTGCTGATGGGCATTGCTCGCGACTTCCCAAAACAGGATCAACACGTTCGCGCGGGAAACTGGCTTCGCCGAGCATTTCCGCGAGTTATGGGCACGACGCTGGGTATAGTCGGCCTGGGCCGAATTGGGCAGGCAGTCGCAACACGAGCACGCGGCCTCGGCATGAATGTCGTCGCGTACGACCCGTACGCCAATAAAGATTTCGCTTCCAAATGGCAGATTGAGCTGATCCCGTTGGACGACCTTTACGCTCGATCGGAATACGTGTCGCTGCATTCTCCATCGACCCCCGAAACGCAACATATGATCAACAAGGAGTCGCTGGCGAAAATGAAACCCGGCTCCGTCGTAATCAACACGGCGCGCGGATCGCTGATCAACGAGGATGACTTGGTCGAGTCACTAAGAAGCGGACATCTGCGAGGCGCCGGCCTCGACGTTTACGAAGTCGAACCGCTGCCAACCAGTAGTCCACTACTTGAACTGGACAATGTCCTGCTTAGCGGTCACACCGCGGGGTTGGACATCGAATCGCACAACGGCATGTTCGGAATGTGCGGTGAGATTATCGTCGCACTTCACAACGGCGAGTGGCCGGCCGCCGAGTGTCTTCAGAATCTTCCAGGCGTTACCGACTGGAAATGGTAAGCCGGCCGCGGGCCAGAACGACGCGTTACGGCGACCGTTCATCGTCCGGCAAAAGCGTGACACTTAGACGAGCATTCAATGGCAAAGCGAAACAACGCCGTTCCGATTGACGACCCGACCGCGCTGGCGAAGTTCGGTCGACTGGAAGTCGTTGCGAAACTGCTCGTTGAAGGTTGCATCATTGGGCAGCACAAGAGCCCCTTTAAGGGGGCCAGCGTCGAATTCGTCGAGCATCGCAAGTACTACCCCGGCGACGAAATCAGGCACATCGACTGGCGAGCGTACGGCAAGACAGGCCGCTACTACATCAAAGAATTCGAAGACGAGACCAACCTGCGCAGTTACCTGTTCGTCGACTGCTCGGGCAGCATGGCCTACGGCGAAAGCACACTCAGTAAGTTCGACTACGCCCGACAACTGACAGCCGCTCTGGGATACTTACTACTGGCACAGCAGGATGCAGTCGGCCTGGTCGCTTTTGACACAAAGGTTCGCGAACGATTCGAGCCGGGAACCAACCCACAGAAGTTTCAGCAACTTACGGCCGCATTGGAGAAATGCAAACCAGGAGCGGAAACAAGCCTCGGAGAAGTCATCAGTCAGACTCTGCCGACGATCCCTCGCCGCAGTCTGATCTTCGTTATCAGCGACTGTTTCGACAAAGTCGAAGCCTTAACCGCCGCCCTCAAGAAAATGAGACACGCGCGGCACGAGGTCATCCTTCTACAGGTTGTTGCCCCCGAAGAAGAAACGTTTCCGTTTCGAAGCCCAACACAATTCCGCAGTCTGGAAAAATCGGGACACCGAATGCTCGTTGATCCGCATCGGCTACGAAAAATGTACGTCGAGCAGTACAAGGAATTCTGCGAAGCTCTGCAGAAACAGTGCACGGGAATGGGCATCGACCGTCTGAAGATGACGACGGCCGACCCGTATCAAAAGGTGCTCGGAACGTTCCTGGATTCTCGATCGAAACTCCGTTAGCCATGATGTTGGCTATTTGGCATTCTCGTTCTGCGCTGCCCAGCGACTGATCAGCCACTTTGAAACGTCATGGCGAGCATCTTCAGGATCAACCTTACGCAGGAACGCTGCACCTCGACGGCTGTTTCCCGAAAGCGCCAGCGAAATCCCGGCCAGATAATTGGCCTCATTCCTGAATCGCCCGGAGTAAGTCTTCGTCGCCAGTTGCCGCAGATAACCTTCGAGGTCGACTGCTGCTGATTCATAAGCTCGCTTTTGAATCTGACAGGTCGCTCGCCAGATAAGGGCCTCTTCAGCAGCATCCAGATGACGCTTCTTCACGTCCTCAGGCAATTGCTGGACGGCTGCAGCCTTCAGTCCAGGAGCGATCGACTCATCTTTGGGTGACGGCGGGAAATTTCGCCAGTTCTGCACTTTGAGATAAGCGGGAATCGCCTCTTCCGGCCGACCAAGTATCTGATCGATACGCCCGCCACGGTGAGTCCCCCATGACGAGCCAAAGGTGAACTCCAACTTTTGTTGACCTGCATTCTTCTCGTCATCGATCAGTCCAACGCGAACGGGCTGCGCAACTTTGAAAGTCTCATTCAGCGAATCTAATCTCGCTGACTGATCCTTATCTTTGCCGAGTGATTCACGAGCTTCTCTTTGCCGCTCTGGATACAGCCAGACCCCGACCTTGATATCAGGCTGCAGGTTAGACACATGCTTCGATACAAGATCGACGATGCCCTCGAAGGGACCGCTCGAAACCAACGGCTCAAAGATGATTGCTTTAACGTCAACCGGTTGCCCGTTTCGTAGCCCTTCCATACGACGAGACCAGACGCTGGAATCACCAGCAACCTGCGGCTGCAACTGCTTGAGTTGTTCGAGAGTGATCGCATAAGGCGACGACTCTCCGGCCCCCATGTCTGCCAGTACGGACGGTTCCGCCATCGCTTGCCGCAACGTCGCCGGCCGTCGGACTAACGCTGAACCATCCGGTTCATCCGGACTGGCGATCGGCAGGCCCAATCCAGCGTCGAATAAATAAATCGCATCGTTGAGCAGCGCCCCGACCAGGAGATTCTTAGTACCGCTACCAAGTGAATCGACTGACGAATCAGAGTCTTCGGCATCTCCGACCATCTCATTGGCAGCAAATACAACGGCTGGAATCCTCCGTTGCCTTAGCAGCGTTGCAAACATCCATGCCCGATCCTTGGCCGTACCAAAACCGTAAAGCGCCGATTCAAATGGCCCCAATGGTAAAGCGTCAGCGGCAGGCACGACGCGAACGGTGTTGACTACAAAGTAGAAGAGGTCAACAACAGCATCCAATTCGGACTCAGAACTCTTAGTGATGGAGTCCGCGACTTCGCGAGCCCATAAACTGTCTCGGACATGATTCGCATCACGCAGCACAAATTTCGTGCGCAGAGTTCTCTCAACAACATAGGCGGGCAAGAGATTCGCAAGCGACTCGGAAAGCGTTTTCTCATCGACTTCCGGATCGAGCATTTCGGCCAACAACTCATCGCCCCACGCGTTGAATTCCGACGTAGGCAGGTCGCGAGGGACATTGATCTCAAACTCGCCAGGTTTCAGCCCCTGAAACGTAGTCTCCAGTGAAGGGACGACGGTCTCACCCGTCGGTACATCCGTGCCTGCATCCTCGGGTACGTCCTTGTTACAGCCCCATACTAATAGCAGCACACTGCACAGCACGATGGTTGAAACACCAGACCAGACCGAAGCAGTTCGACCGGAATTTGTTGAATTTGCTGACTTCATCTTTCTGCAGTTTCCGATTTCGACAATCAATGGAGTGACTCGTGATGTCAGTCTGAACTGGAAGTCTGGTCGAACTCAAGCACGACCTGCCGTAATTTCGTGAGTTGTTGAAACAGAGTTCCAATCTGATCGAGCGGCACCATATTCGGGCCGTCGCTCATCGCCTTGTCAGGATCCGGATGTGTCTCGACGAAGACTCCATGACAACCGGCCGCAACGGCTGACCGTGCAACAATCGGCACCATTTCGCGTTGACCACTGGTCGTCGCTCCACCGGGAAGCTGCACACTGTGAGTCGCATCAAAAATCACCGGCGCACCTGTAGCATGCATGACCGGAATTGAACGCATGTCGTTGACAAGCCGACCATATCCAAACGTCGTGCCACGCTCCGTCAACAAGATATTTGAATTTCCTGACTCTTCGCACTTCCTGACTATGTGGATCGTGTCTTCCGGAGCGATGAACTGCGGCTTCTTTACATTAACAACGCCGCCATTCTTTGAAGTTTCTTCAGAGACGGCCTGAATGAGATCAGTTTGTCGGGCGAGGAACGCCGGAATTTGCAGAATGCGACACACCTTAGCAGCGGCGGCGGCCTGCGACGGTTCATGAATGTCGGTTGTTACATGAAGCCCGGTCTGCTCTTTGACCTTGGCGAGAATTTCCAGGCCGCGTTCCAGCCCCGGACCGCGAAAACTGTGGATGCTCGTCCGATTGGCTTTGTCAAAGCTCGACTTAAAAATCAGAGCGATGCCCAGGTCTTCAGCTTCCTCTGCCAGGCGTTTCGCGATGTCGAGAATGAACTCTTCACTCTCGATGACACACGGGCCAGCGATGAACAACAACGGGTGGCCGGTTCCGCACTGGAAACCACCTACAGAAACTGGATCGACTGGCATTGGGCTTCCCTTCCCGATCAAACACTTGACATCTCAAAACGAAGATGTTTCTCGCGCGAGCTGTATATCCGACTCTGAAATCACAATCGTAATTGCCAAGCGACAAGTATGAACCTACGAATCAATTGCCGGCTGCTGATTCAGCGACCGGAACCATGACCGTTCGCAACACTCTTCGAGATTCGACATCCTGAACGAATGCGACGACAGAGAGGTTGGCCAGGTCCAGCGGCATTGATGTGAATTCAACGCCCTGATTTTCTTCGAATTCCGTCAGGTAAGCATGCAGACGATCGCGCAACTCTTCCACATTCACGTCGCCCTGAAACTTTAGCACACCATCCTTTGGACTTGTTCCACGATCGCCGCCGATCAGCTGCCGGACGACCATATCGTGATGACGAATTCCGTTGAACGCCCGATACTTGATGTCCGACTCAGCCAGAGCCAACATCAGTCGAACGTTGCTCGTCTCGGCAGTCAGACCGTCGACCGTAGCCGAAACCTGAATGGTGTTCTGTTGCCGTGAGACTTTCAGATCGATCGAAATCTTAGGTTCGGATTCTTCAGGCTCCTTGGGGGCTGTTTTCTCGTCCGTAGCAGCGGCCTTCTCATCATCTTTTGATTCGTCGTTGTCACTATCGGTGGAGACTTCTTTATCCTCGGATTCATCTTCTGAGGCTGCGGCGGTCTTCGGCTCAGCTTTGGTCGATCCGCGAAACTCATCAATGGCATTTCGAAGGCCACGGTAAGTCTGCGGAGCGTTGGGCATGACCCCAGCCGCACCGCTCAACGTTGCGCCGTCGACAAACACGCTGGGAGTGCCGGCAGCTTTGTAATAGTTGTAAAAGCGAGCTTCGCAATCTTCATTGGTCAGCGGATCGTGACCGGGCACGTGTACGTGATAACGCAGCGTGACGACCTGCGACTTCTGATATGTATTTTCAATTCCTTCCAGCCCGACGTCCGCGGCAACACACGGAGCGCATCGACTGCCAGTAAACAGCTCACAAAGAACAACTGGTTTGTCAGCCTCGTCTGGACCGTCAGTCACCGGCGAATCAATGAAACTCAACAACCGTTTTTGATACACGCCATCAAGATACTCATCGAGCCCCTCAGTACTTCCGTTCTTTTCCTTCCACAAGGTCGCGACCCGTTCAGTCGGCAGAATTCTCTGAACCGCATCGTTAGACCAGGACTGCTGCAACATTCGCTCCTGCATCGGCAGAACTGCGAGTTCTGCGTACCGACTGATAGCTTCGTCCAGACTGCCATGCAGTCGCGCATCGTCAGCCAGCAACACGGACAGCATCGGTTCGAACGGTGTTTTTACCAGAAATTCTTCGGCGAGTTCTCGGCCTTTCGCTCGGTCTGCATCCTCTTTCGAGCCGAGCAACTCTGTCGTTTGGCGATACTTGATTCGAGCTCGAAGACCAACAACCTGGCCCACGTTGTGTTTAAAATCCTCACTGGCTTTCAGTTTCTCTTCGATCTCATCCGCCTTCTTCAAGCACCAGTCAACGTCATAACTGGTCATCGCCACCGCGCTGAATGCCTCAAATTCCGAATTAGTAACGACCCGATCGCCCCAGATCGCCAATGATTCGAGAAACTCATTAATCACACCTTCGAGTTCATCCGCTGGCGCCTTGTTCCCAGCCGTCATATTGACCAGCCGAAGGTACGCCATCCGGCCAAGCGGACTCACAGGAAGCATCTCGACGAATGCGCGAGTGTCTTCGTCCGGCACAGGCGACGTAGCAAGCTGGGCGAAGATCTGTGTTTCGGGCAAAGGCATCATCATCGGAATGCGAGCGAACGTTTTCTCCTCGGTCGGAAGGAGCCGAGACATTGCGAAGCTGCGGTCGGCAAACAATGTCGACCCAACAACGAGACCGTGAGTCAGTTGCCCGGAAAAATCGAACACTTTCCCTTGTGAATTTTCCGCTTGAAACTTGATCGCCCCGTCCACGATCTCCAGGCCTTGTATCTCGACCTGCTCAAGCCCCTGCCGACCTGCAACAACCGATGCCTTCGGAGAATCACTTTCAGAGCTCGACACATTCAGCAATAGCATGGTACGTTCACCAGCCTGCATTTCCTGCCCTTCCTGCTGGGGTGGAATAAGCTGAGGAAACGCCAGCAACCAGTTGCCGTCGAGCGTTTTCCGACCGGGCATCTCCTTTGGATGCGAGTGCCCTTTGTGCGCGTCTTCCGAATCGTTGTCGGTCGAACTGGCAGATGCATCGCCTGCCGAGCCGTCGCTTCCGGTTGAGGAATCGTTGAGTGGAGCCAAGGCACCGGAATCAGTTCCACTGTCTAACGGCTCAACCTTCGTTTTTTCTCCGCAACCGATCAACGTGAGCATTAAGCAGAAAGAGACTAGCCCGAGAAACTGTCGACGCATGGAAAACACCCTTGAAGAAAGCAGTGACCGGAAGAATCCGGACTGGGAAATCACTATTCGGGACGCTCGGCCAATGAAAACGTGACAGAGCGGCAAGCAATACTCTAACTAATACAGCGAAACAATTTGTGCCAGACGGAATGGCGATTCGTAATCACGACGTCTGCAGAATCCGTAGAACGACGCCACCCCTACGTCCGAAAATCGAAAGTCGCGGGATTCTATCGGCTATTTCTCGCCGGAACGAGTTCACAACGGCCAGGATCGTGCGAAGAAACAACACGCATCTGAGGCAAACTGGATAACCCAGCGAATTTCACAAGCGGTCGCCAGCGTTGAGCAACCGGGTGTTCAGATTTCAGGATTGAGGATCTGACGAGCCCACAACCACGCAGTTACGTTCAGAACGACGGCAAAGCTGAGCATTACCTGACCAGCAAAAGTCGTAAATAACCGCTCGGTGTTGACCGGATCGATCACAAAATAGTACACGGCCAGCACGAAAACCGGTGCCAAAGCCATGTACAGTGCCGACGTTCTGGCTTGCGCTGTTTCGGCCGTAATCTTCCGCTCGAGCCGCTGCAGTTCTCTCACGGAATGGGCAATCCGGTCGACCGTTTCGTTGAGCCGACCGCCGCTGTCGCGACTGGCCTCCATCGCGGCGGCAAAAAGAGCAAAGTTCTCACTCCGCAATTTTTTTCGAGCTTCGGCCAGACATCGCTCCATCGGCTTTCCGAGCTGATATTCGCCGATGATCTGCTGAAACTCCTGGCAAATTGGCCGAGGAGTCTGCTGAGCGAGAATATCCAAGGCCTGAGCCAACGACAGTCCCGCCTTGATCGCGCTCGATAGAGAAACCATTGCATCCGCAAGTTGGTCTTCGATCATCTGCCGGCGCTGCTCAGCTTTTCGCCGGACGATGTACCAGGGCAGGCAGATCAAAAGTGCCGAAATAGTCAGCGCCAGAGGCAACGACGAAAACACCACACTCAACGTGAACAATGTCGCAACGACGAAGACTGTCCACGCATGCAGCCACCAGCGAAGGTTCTTTGCCGAAACCCGTAAGTGACGCAACTTGTCTCGAATGTCCGCTTCGACGAAGTCGACACCGCGGCCGTAATGTTCTTCCGCGCCGAACGGAAGAATTCCGCACGCCAGACCAATCAGCAAGCTTCCAATGGCAACTTCCACCCGGCTACCTCCGAAGTCCGACCGCCGGCAACTGCCCGCGGCGCCAGCTTGCAGCCGTCTCACTGTCCGACGGAGTCGACTGAACCACCACGTTGAAACCTCGACCGCGCACAAGTTTTGGCTGAAGAAGCTGAAACTCGTTGATTTTCATTTTCGGCAGGAACCACTGAGCAACACTGCCTGAGTCGGAGACGACAGAAACGACAAATGCCATCTCGCGAATCGGCGACAGATTTCTTATCTGAGCCTGCACCTTCATGTTGAAACCGTCCGACTCGGCGTACGCATCTACTCCTGCGAGATTCGTAATACGGCTGATCGTGCCTGGACGTTCTTCACTGCCCTTCGGCGGCCTGAACCGTTTCATCGCGGCTTGAAATGCCGGGCCAAACTTTTCCTGAATTGCGTTCGGCGTGTCGCCGAAAATCTCCTCAAACTTCGCCGACCTCACTCGAGTCGATTCTTCAGCCAGCGGTTCGAGCGTCGAAAGATACCGCAGGTACTCCGGATACTGTTTGCGAAATTTGCTGACCAGCAGCCAATGCATGCTCCATGCGTGGATGTAGGCCGAGCCCGCAAAAATGTCGCCGCGAAACACCTGATCTGTGGTCACGACATCGTCCCACGACATCTGCCGCGGCAGACCACCCGATCGCATGATGATCTTCACATAGGCGGCATTCAGCTTGAACGGATCGCTTTGAACACGATCGCCATTTCCTTCAAACCCGGTCGCGATCCCTTCGCTGAACCAGACTGGCAACGGAGCGAGCCGCGACAGAACTCGCGTGTTGAAACATTGCTGATGGATCGCTTCGTGAAGCGGCGTAGCGAAGGAGTAACACTCACTCATTCTGACGTACAGATAATTTGTGCGAGGCGAGTAGAAGCCTGCAATATTCTCTGCCGATAGACCTCGACCACCGGTGTGCTTTGTCGTGTACTCGTTGAAATCGTCGTCCGTTTCGAAGATCAACACGACGAGCGGGAACTTGGGATCCTCGCGCTCGATTTTCATCGATTTACAAAACCGCTGAAACATATTTTCAATGCCGCTCATGTAGCGGGCGGCCTTCAGCAGGTTCGCTCCGACTCGACGCTCGGACGTTTTGGGTAACGGAGCTGTCAGCACAACTCCGACGACATACTGCTTCTCGACACGTCCACGAAACAAATCCTTACCGAATTCACCTTCGAGTCGAGTCAGCATGTCCTGAGGCGTCATCGGGGGCGGATCGTCGCCCGGAGTTCGCTTCTTGACTGCTGCTTGAGGAATGATCGATAGCGAGCCGTCACCCAATTCGAGGGCAATCACCCCCTGCCCTTCTCCGTAAAACCGAGCCCCGACTTTATGATCCTCGCCGTCCTCGTCGACATACTCAAATGTGTCTGCAAGAGCAGGCTTTACAACCAACCCCAGCACACCCGAAAGAATGACTGCTAAGACGATACTCGGGTGCAAACTCTGAACGATTCGTGATATCAGCATGAACGGCCCCGGTTTTTCAAGTTGTGACAACGGCGAAAGACCGCATGAAAGTGCCGCAGAGATGATGAATGAGTTCGTCATGCTAACACCGGGGCGATACGATCTCACCTGACGACACTGTCCCATCCAAAACTCAGCCCCTCTTCACTTTTTCAACGACCTGCAGATTTGCAATGAGTGACACACATTCGCCGTTGCGGAAGCGGAACACAGCCTGTCACACTGATACGCATAGCAGCCGCAGCAATCAACGAACGTTCTGAGCCAGGCAGCACATACCATGTTCCCACTGTTCCCCATGCTCGAAGAACTGCTCAGCGTGGTGGTCGTCGTCGCCGTCATCAGTGGAGCAATTCTGTTCGCAGTCGGATTCGGATTCGGAACGGTCAACATTCAGAACGCAAAACTAAAATGCTTCCATTGCGGACGGGAAACTCGAGTCGGTCGAAAGAACTGCGAATCATGCGGCGAAGAGCTGCAATGAAATGCCCCACCACGATTAAGAAACCCTTGGAAGCAAAGTCAGGAATCGCCAAATGGGAGTCAATGTCGTGGGCGTCGTCATCCTTCTCGGCACCGTGTTGGTCGCCGGAATCGTCGTCGTCTCAATCATTACCCGTCTGTTTCGGCGAGGCGGAGGAAGTTCGACAACCCCAGTCGCCCGCGGCGTCACACTGACTTGCCCACACTGCGGCGAGAATACTGAAGCAGCGCAGCCTCAGTGCCAGCACTGCTCGAAGGATCTGTGATTTCGACATGGCCCAACTAAAAGCGAGTTGAATCGGAACCTCAGGAGATGACTCCGAGTTCGCGACCAGTCTTCTCGAAGCACTCGACAGCAAACTGCAGATCTTCTGCAGCATGCACTGCAGACATCTGCGTTCGGATGCGAGCCTTTCCGACCGGCACGACGGGATACGAGAAGCCGACGACGTAAACGCCCTTTTCAAGCATTGACTCCGCGAACTTAGTCGCGAGTTCAGCATCGCCCAGCATCACCGGAATGATCGGATGCTCGCCGTCGAGAACTTCGAACCCTCGCCAAGAGAGTTCCTTCCGCATGAAATCTGTGTTCGTCTTCAGTTGCTCGCGAAGTTCTGGCGACTGCGTGACGAGTTCCAGGGCCTTGATTGTTCCCTGCACGATCGGCGGTGCCAGAGAATTCGAAAACAGGTACGGCCGCGACCGTTGCCTTAGGTAATCAACGATTTCCTGGCGACCGCTGGTGTAACCACCGCTGGCGCCACCGAGTGCTTTGCCCATCGTGCCGGTGACAATGTCGACTCGGTCACTGACTCCGCAATATTCGGGAGTTCCACGACCATTCTCTCCGACAAAACCAACGGCATGAGAATCGTCGACCATGACCATCGCATCGTACTTGTCGGCGAGATCGCAAACCCCAGCCAGGTCGGCAATGTAGCCATCCATCGAAAAGACGCCGTCGGTAGCGATCAACCGAAACCTCGCCGACTCGGCTTCCTTTAGCTGCGATTCCAGATCGGAAAGATTGTTGTTCCGATACCGAAATCGTTTGGCCTTACAAAGTCGCACGCCGTCGATAATGCTCGCGTGGTTCAGCTCGTCTGAAATGATCGCGTCTTCCGGACCGAGCAGTGTTTCAAACAGGCCGCCGTTCGCGTCAAAGCAGGATGAGTACAGAATCGTGTCGTCAGTCCCGAGAAAATCGCTCAGCCTTGTTTCAAGCTGGCGATGAATCGTCTGAGTTCCGCAGATGAACCGTACGGACGCCAGTCCATAGCCCCATCGATCGAGGCCTTTGTGAGCGGCTTCAAGAATCTCCGGATGGTCAGCCAGTCCGAGGTAGTTGTTCGAACAAAGATTCAACAACCCCTCAGAACGGCCAAGCCGAACGTGTGCGTCCTGCGGCGACTCAATCTGCCGCTCCGACTTCCAGAGTCCTTGCGAACGGATCGACTCTAACTGCTCAGCAAGATGCTTGCGAAAACCGCCGTACATGACTTTGCCCTTCGAGTTTGTTTAGTCGCTCGTCTTCAAAGCTGGCGACAGTTGCCTGTCTACTGGTCGGTCCAGTTGAGAATGACTTTCCCGGAGTCGCCGCTCAGCATCGCATCAAACCCCTGCTGAAACTCCGAGTAATGAAACCGGTGAGTTATAACCGGGCTGATATCGAGTCCGCTTTGCAGCATGACGGTCATTTTGTACCAGGTTTCGTACATCTCGCGACCGTAAATCCCTTTGATCGTGAGCATGTTAAACACGACGGTGTTCCAGTCGATGGCCATATCCGCCTCTGGAATACCAAGCATCGCTATCTTCCCACCGTGGCACATGCTTTCGAGCATTCCCTGAAACGCTGACGGATTGCCCGACATCTCCAGCCCGACGTCAAACCCTTCCGCCATGCCGAGTTCCCGCTGAACATCCGCGAGAGACTCGTCGCGTACATTGACCGCGCGAGTAACTCCCAGCTTCTTCGCAAGCTCCAGCCGCCAGGGGTTCACATCGGTAATGACGACGTGCCGCGCCCCGGCATGTCGAACAACGGCAGCCGCCATCAATCCAATCGGGCCGGCACCAGTAACCAGCACATCCTCGCCGAGAACGGGGAACGACAAAGCGGTATGAACGGCGTTTCCAAACGGGTCAAAGATCGACGCAATATCCCAGTCGATCCCGTCGTGGTGATGCCAGACGTTCGTCATCGGAAGAGAGATGTATTCTGCAAACGCTCCCTCGCGATTGACTCCGACTCCGACGGTATGAGCACACAAATGACGACGCCCAGCCAGACAGTTTCTACACAGACCGCAGACAACGTGCCCTTCTCCACTGACGATCTCGCCAGCGTGAAAGTCCGCCACGTTCGCGCCGACTTCGACGACTTCGCCAACGAACTCATGCCCAACAGTCATTGGAACAGGGATCGTCTTCTGAGCCCACGCATCCCACTTATAAATATGCACGTCGGTGCCGCAGATGCCTGTTCGATGGACCTTGATCAGAACATCGTTGATCCCGATTTCAGGCTCGGGAACATCTTCCAACCATAGCCCCGTCGCCGCCTCTTTCTTCACAAGCGCTTTCACAGTCTGCTCTCCAGAATCATCCTGACACGGAAAAACGTCGCACAGCTATGTAACCAGCCATTCGAAAATTGAGTTCGTGATAAAATCGACAAACGCGCTCGCGTTCAGGCTCGTGAAGAATTCAAAAGGGCCGTCTCCTTGTTTCAGGAAGACGGCCCATGCCCAGCGGGATGTTCACGCAGCATCGTCCAACGCCTATTTAGCTTCTTTTTTCTTCTCGCGTTTCTTCGGCCCTTCCTTTGCCAGTTCCGCCTCAATCGCCTTCACGACTTCCGCAGAATCCGGCTCAACGCCTGTTCCGAAACGAGCAACCGGTTTGCCGCGGCGTGAGAGCAACACTTTCTCGAAGTTCCAGCCGATCGGACCGGTCTTCTTGAGACCGCTTTCTTTTGACGTCAAATACTTATAGAGCGGTGCGGCTTTTTCATCGTTCACGTCGATCTTCCCGAACATGTCGAAATCGACGCCGTAATTCTTTTTGCAGAACGCGGCGATTTCGGTGTTCGAGCCGGGCTCCTGGCTGCCGAACTGGTTGCACGGAAAGCCGACGACCGCGAGACCTTTCTCGGCGTACTTCTTATGCAGCCCCTGCAGCGGTTCGTACTGCGGAGTCGCCCCGCACGCGCTGGCCACATTCACAACCAGCATGACCTTGCCACGATACTTTGACAGTCTGGTTTGTTTGCCGGTCAGCGATTTCATCGTCTGACCGTAGATGGGGTGCTTTGCCTTCTTCTCAGTACTTGTCGCTTTCTTACTGGCCGTTTTTTTGTCGTCTGTTTTCTTGCTGTCCTCGGCCGTCGCGAATGACGACGCAGAAACAGCAAGCAGGGTCACACACAAAGTCAGCTTGACGATTCGAAGCATGGTGGGTCCTCGGTTCTTGAACGGACGCCGCGGCCAAGGTGGGTTCGCCCTTCATCGAACGATCGATGATCCGAGTTAGGCAGAGCGACAGCCGACAACGTTCCGATCGGGGTAAGACTCAGACCGGCAGTATCGTCATCAGCACGACGTCGGGCAACGCACGGAGGGAACGGATCATCATTCCGCTATCCAATCTTCGGCGCTGCGGCGGCCGATGGATTCAGAAAGCGTTTCTCGACGCACCGATGAAACATCTTGCCCAGCACGATCGACACGATCAGGCAACTGGGAATCGTCACGAGCAGCGTAGCAAGCCCCGACGTAAACCCAAGCAGATACCACGCATGCGACAGCCCCTTCACCAGCGGAGCGTGGACGAGATAAATGCTGTAGCAAGCGAGGCCACAACTTGTCAGCGGAGCCACCACTGGCGACCGAGCAATCACTTTGTCAAATCGATGCAGTCCGATCAGCACGATCGCAAACAGAAAGGCGACGACGTTCGACTCGTGAAGAGTGTGATCAATCCCCCAGTGCGGCATCTGAAAATACTGATGCACGGCTGCCGCCGTCAGCAACGCGACCAGGGCAACCGCGCTTCTACCGGTTCCGTAGTTGAGAACCTGGTAAACGCCGACACCCGCTGCAAACTGAAGCCACAGTCCATCAAAGAAGAATCCATGAGTCGCGGGATCACTCGGAAACCACACAGTCATCACCGCAACTATCGCCGTGATGGCGGCAATCGATTTCGTAAAGTGCTTCGGTGCGAGAAACAGGCAGGCACCGGCCACCGCGTAAAATTGCTCCTCGTAACACAGCGTCCAGAGATGCCCGAAGAGGTATCCGTTTCCGTCACCAACGACGTGATACCGCCAGGACTCCGTCAGCGTCAGACTGCCAATCCATTGCCACGAGGAAAACCACCACGGCGCCCAGAATCCATGAACGTCGTCGTTCATCAGCAAGGGTGCGGCAAAGGCAACAATCGCCGTCAGTGGAATCGCGACGGCAATGAATACCCAGAGCGTCGGGAAAATCCGTCGGAAGCGGCGTAGGAAGTACGACCTGACAGTGCCAGCTCGCTGCTGATGCCGATCCACCGACGCGGAAATGCAGTATCCGGAAATGACGAAAAACAGCGGTACTCCGTACCAGAAACGGGTCGTCATCAAAAGAAGGTAATCGGAGACCGAGACGTCCTGGCTACTCCGAATCGTTTCGACCAGCTCTGGAGTCACCGCGTAAATGTTGGCGTGAAAGATCACGACAATCAGGCATGCCAGACCACGCCAGGCATCGAGTGAGTGGTATCGCGGATTTCGAGCTTCAGACATGTCGTTTCCGGCAGGGCAGATCCAAAGAGTCGCACGGGGCCCGCAACACGCTGACTGAATTCTCCGTCAGATCTGACAATGCAAGCCGCAAATCCACCAGTTTCGCATCAATATCGCCGTGCCATTTAGCAACGCCGCGGCACCGCCACTGCGAGACGCTCTTACTGCCCAACCTGCCAACGCGCACGCGAGACGCCACTCTCGTCAGGTCGAACACACCGGGCATTTACCTCAGATCAGCAGCGGGTGCGGTCGTCTCTCTAAATCCAATAGTTCTTCCGTAAGGAATTTACCGCCGACAGCGTCGAGGTAGGAACACCCCATTCCGCCCCGCAGAAACTCACATGACGTTGAGGAGAAATGAGCATGAACACTTCATCAATGAGCCAGCAAAATCACTCTGTTCCACCCGACTGCTGCGCACAACGAGTCAACCGTCTGGGCATTCACGTCACCCGCTACGGCCTGGCCATCGTGATGATCTGGATCGGCGCGATGAAATTCACTCAGTACGAGGCCGAAGGAATTCAACCTCTGGTGGCAAACAGCCCGTTGATGAGTTGGCTCTACGATCTGATGAGCGTTCAGGGATTTTCGAATCTGCTCGGCGTGAGCGAGGTCTCCGTCGGACTGATGATCGCACTTCGACCGGTTTCCGCAAAACTGTCCGCCATCGGCAGCCTTGCGACAGTTCCGATGTTTCTCGGAACGCTGAGCTTCATCTTCTCGACACCCGGCTGGGAATCGACACTTGGATTCCCGGCACTGTCGGTTGTTCCCGGACAGTTCCTGTTGAAAGACCTGGTTCTCCTGGGTGCAGCCCTTGTCACGGCCGGCGAAGCTCTTCAGTCATGCGGGCCAAACTGCCAGGTCGGCGACTCTCAACTCGCCGAAAATTAGTCTCGCTACCACTGGTCTTCTTCGTCTTCGGGGATCTCGTCGGCGTCGAGAGCTGCCAGGTGTTCGGCGGCGAAGAAGCGGTTGAGGAGCAGGCGAACGGGAACAAGCAAAGCGATGAAGAGTGGAAACAGAATCCCGACGGCGCTGACTTTGACAACCATCAAAACACCCAGGCAGACCAACTGAATCAGCGTGAAGAAGTGCATCGTCCAGTGAGGAACTCGCTGTGTGTAATGATTTCTTGGATACAGCGACGTGTCCATGATCCACAGGCTGAGACGCTCGAAAAGTTGGTTCCCCTTCATCGAGACTATGCCCATGAACAGGAACAGGCCGTAAAGGATGGCCATCGGAATCACGTTCAGATACTTCAGCAGGAACAGCGAACAGCCAATTAACAGATGAATGGCCAATCCGGTAAATCGGTTCTCGCGAACGTGAATAATGCGTTCGCGAGTTTCTCCCCCGGCCGAAACGACCTCTTCCAAAGTCGCCAGGCTACGGACGTGGTTCAACGATCGAACCGTCGCTGCGACGAGCCACGGGAGCCCAAACAAAGAACAGGCTCCGGTCAGAAACGCCAGCAGCCCCAGATCAAAGTGATAGGCTTCGCCTTTGGTCAACTTGTGATCCGGACTGTTGACCAGACGGGCCGTAATGTTCTGGTCCATGTAGACCAGCACGGTCACCAGCAGAGCCGGCACGATCGCTCCGAACCAGACAATGACCGGAGCATCGAACAGGTTGACGAACCACGCACGGCGCTCAAGCGTCGGACGGAACGAATCCGGCGCGGGCAGAGTTTCGTAGTCGACGTCGTGAAACCAGAACAGCGCGACGGCAAGCATCATCCCCATCGAAATCGACGGACCGAAGTCGGCAAAGAACTCGCGAATCTTCGGATGAAGATATCGACTGCGGCGAAACGCCGTCATGTTGCTGGCCAGGTAAAACGTTCCCATCGCCAGCAGAAGTGGAACCAGTGCCGCGTCATGGTCACGCGATTCTTCGCTGTAAACACTCACCACGATGGCCACGAGCGCGCTCACCGCCGAATGAATAAAGATGATCGAGATCAGCGCTGCGAAGATTTCATCTGTGAACCGTGTAAAATATCGCATCAGATTGCTGGCGTTGGTCACGGACAGGATCAGCAGGAACACCGCCGTCCAGACACAAACCCACGCATACGTCGGCAGAAACGGGATGTCATAGTCCCCGCAGATTTCATACAGAATCACCGTAAAGACGAGCAACGGCCCCGTGCCGCCCAGAATGATCAGCGGCTGCCCGGAAAACAGTGCGTAGATGACGCCGCAGAAAGCCGAGGCCGCGATCATCTCAACCGCCCCGATGTGATTCCCAGTCTGCTCGGCCATGATCCCGCCAAACGTGATCGCCGGAGCCAGGCAGGCAAACAGCAAAAACAACGTCGAGCTGACGCTTTTTGGGTGCAGCCCTTCCAGGAAGTCGGCTTTGTAGTGTGGCAGTCGACGTCTTAAGTCCTGCCGGACTCCATCGCCAAACCCCGATGCAGGAGCGACCTCGGCCGCGTGTTTCTCTTCCTCATCGGACGGCTTTGCCGTTCGCGCAATCGTGTGCGCAAATGCTTCCCGCAGCGCCTGCGGATTGGCAGCTTCTCCGAGTTCGTAACGAAACTCGCTGTCCGACATCACTCGCGCAATGAGCGACAGCGTGTCGAGATGTTCTGCTGCTCGACCTGTCGGACCAAGCAGGAAGAAGAAGTATTGAGTCGGCGTGCCGTCCGGCGCTCCCAGATTGATTCCGTGTTTCAGACGGACAAAAACAATCTGCGGCTCAGTCAACGAATCCAGATAGCAGTGCGGAACGGCGACCGCATTCCCAATCGCCGTCGAGACAATCCGCTCTCGCTCAAGAAAAACCTCGATGACTTTTTCGCGTTCATCGCCGGGCCGGAGCCGATCATCCGATCGATGACCTGCGGAATGAGGTCTTCGATTCCCTTGGCGGATAGATCAAGCAGGCAGGTATCGTTGCTCGAAAACGTTCGTTCGAGATATTTCACAGCGGTCTCTCATCTTGCGGAAGCAACGTCCAGGTCAATGACGCAGTTGCGTTTGACCGGCGTTCCGCCAAATGAGTTCTTCTGCAGTCTGGCAGCCTGAATCCTGACGATTAGGCTGCCGACACAACGAACGGCCAGCCAGAGCGTACCGTGCGTAGACGCACGCTCAAAGACGAATGCTCACAGGCAGCCCGTCCGGCGGCGACCGTCCAATGCCACCAGAGTTGTGAGCCGTGACGCGTAAGCGGCCGGGCTCCACTCGCTGCCCGAGGCCTTACGGCCAGCGGCTCACTCATAAAAATCGACAACTCTGGGGCCATTGGGCGACCGTCGCCGGCCCAAAAGAAACTTTTCACACGGAATTCGCAAACAGATTCAGCCGGGAAAGACCATGTCTTCTACAGGCCGAACAAGTCTGAGCTGCGTCGCCGTCTGCTTGATCTGATCATCAAAGTGCGTGAAGTGGACCAGCGAAACGATGGTCGTTCGTTCGCGTCGCCGCTCGAGGTACTCGTTGAAGCCGTCGAACGTTCCACCCTCTCCATAGTGAGTCATCAGGCGGCGAAACAGCTTTGGAAAGATCGGATGATCGTCGGTAATCGACTCGGTTCCCTTCAGTGTCAAAGCCGCAGTCTTGTCGTACTTCCACAAGCCCTTCTTTCGACGCCGAGCCTGAACCGTCGCTTTGGCCAGGTCGTTCCGCAGATCGTAAAACAGACCTTCGTAAAAAGTCGGGTAGGCAAGACCTTCCATCAGCATTCTGAAGTTGACGCTCTTTCGCAGCTTTGACACGTTCAGATTCACCACCTTCTCCCGGCTTGTACGGGCACCTCCCGGCGTACGCAAAACTGACCGGCCGACGATACCGTTCAGCGGTGCGGCTCAGAATGTAGCCATGTGTTCCATCATCAGCAGAACGGACTCGGTAACGCGACGGTGGCCAGACGACGTTTTTAATTCCGACCATGTCGAGCAACCGGTCCGTCGCGGCGTTGGCAAATTCTTTCGGCTGATGCCAGGTCCTGCCTCCCGCTCGGTAGTGAGTCTCCAAAGCGTCAATCGCTTCCAGCCGTAGCTGAGCTCGCTGTTTGGAATCAACTCGGACGGCCGGGCCGTCAAGAAGATCCCAGTGATCAGGATTTGTCGCTTTAAAGCGGATCGAATCTCCGTCCGGCGAGAGTCCTTTGACGTGGTACGTTCCCGGAATGGCGTAAAACGGCATCGCAGATCTCCTGATCACGAGTCATCGAAGCTCAACCTCTCGCCCGCATGGGTTGCTCGAATACTACGTGGCCGAATGCTCATTGTGGACTGCCAGGATCGTTTCCCAGTCCGGCCAGAAGTCAGCTTCAGACGGTCCGCGGCCTGCAGAGCGATCCTGATCAAAGCGTTTCACCAGAGAGTTCAAGCGATGCCCGGTCGATATTCGAACCCAATCGTGGAGAAGTTCTTCTCGTTCAACCGGGGAAAGCTGCCAGTCGAGATCCAGTTGCCGCATCCGCCAGACCAGATGATGCAGGCACACAGCGACGGCCACTGAAACGTTGAAACTTTCCGTAAAGCCGTACATCGGAACTCGCATGATGTGAGTCGCAAGCTGCATCGCGTTCGGCGAGACGCCTTCCTTTTCGTTACCAAACAACAACGCCGTTGGTTTCGCGATGTCATACGTTTCCAGTTCACAGTTTGCATCGTGCGGGCTGGCAACGACGATCTGGTACCCATCCAGCTTTAACCCTTCGATGCAGGCTCGCGTGCTGTCCGGCTGACTTTCCGAGTAATCGTGCCGGTGCATCGTCAACCATTGCGTCGCCCCTCGAGCGATGTCGGCAGCGACGTCGAACCGGTTGCGATTTTCGATGACATGAAAATCCTGAATACCGAAACAGTCACAACTTCGCAGGCAGGCACTCACGTTATGAGCATGGCAGATATCCTCGACGACGACTGTCAAATGGCGAGTTCGTTCGAGGATCAATCTCTGCAAAACGTCCTTCCGATGCGGAGTCAGAAACCCGGCGAGATAAGACGTCAGCTCGCGCTGGTACTGCGTTTCAGAAGTGCGTTCTTCGGGAGCGCCGCCGGATGAGCCGTCGCGTGTGTCGTCAGTCATGAGTTCGAATTACTGATCTGCCTTGCGGGAACGTTCACGAAGCACGTACGCGGCCGCACGGCTTTCGTTCGAACTGTCGCCTGCTGCGAGTTCTTCAAGTTCCTGCGAAGTCTCGCGAGGCAGCGGCTTCAACTCAACCAGTAACGTAGCCGCTCGACGCCGGACCTGCCGTTCATCCTCCGACAACAGCTTCACAAGGGCCGCTGCAACCAGATTTGAATCGCGAGAGATTTGCCAGGCAGCGTCCACAGCCTCGATTCGAACTTCAATCGATGAATTCCCAAACTCATTTTTGAGCTTCGGAACAGCTGACTTTGCAACAACTCCCATTTGGCCGAGCGACCGGGCCGCTCGCCATTGAAGGTCTGGACCGCCGCGTTCCAACAGGTCAACGAGCATCTCGACTGCTGGCTGAGCAACCTGAGCGAGCGCGTTGGCTGCCGCGTCTTTGACAGCATCGTCTTCGTCAAGGATCAGGCGTTCGAAGAGTGAATCCATGCCCCCTTCAGCACGAGGCCCAAGTGCTCCCAGAGTATCACAAGCCTTACGTCGAACATCCGCGTTGTCGTCTTCCAATGTCCGAGCCAACGCCGGAATCGCTCCCACCGCTAACGGTCCAGCGAGAGCCAGACTGTCGATAATTGTCTGCCGAAGGACGGTTGACTCGTAGTCGAGCCGCCGAGGCTTCATCAGCTCGACGGTCAGAACATCAATTGAAGCCGCCGTGCGAATCTGCCCAAGCGTGTCGGCAGCCAGTACTCGCAACTTCGACGACGATGCCGGCGAAGTGAGAACACGCGAGACAACCGGAACCGAATCGCCAGCGACAGTCCCAAACAGACCGAGACTCTTCATCACCCAGTAACTGGTTTCGTCGTCGCTCGGCGATTGGTCATGAGGAGAACCGGACGTCTTCGGGAGCCGTGCCTGAACAAGAATTTCAATCAGCACGGCAACGGCACCACGAGCGGGCTCGCCAATCCGACCAAGCATGGCCGCGGAACGCTGCCTCAACGTGGGATCGGTTTCCAGATTTCGAAGTGCCACAAGCAAAACAGGAACGGCATCAGCCGCTTGCTCGCTGGCGGGATCGAGTTCGGCCAGCAACTTTTCAATGTGCTCACGACTGCCGACTGTCACTCCCGACTGAGTCGAAGCTTTCGGGCGGGATGCCACGTCGACTCCGCCATTCGGAGCGACCGCGTGTTTTCCGCGACTCAGCTCACAGGCAAACGTCTGACCGGCTACCGCACAGACTGCGCACAACAGAGCCACGACTCGCTTGTCCCAATCGGGAATCCAAGTCTGCCGTTCCGCAGAGATTGAGGTTGTCTGGAATTTGGCTCTCATAGCTGTAGAGTTTGCAGCATCCTGCCCCCGGTGAAAACCAGGAAACGACAATCGGGCGGCTTTGGCTGCGGGCGAGCCACTTTTATCGCCTTTGAACCGATCGACTTTCGATGAGTTAAGACCGACTCGTTTCGTGCCGGTTATTACCTCGGGATACCCAATGGACCTTTTGATTGCTCTGGTCGCTCTGGCCGCGATGGAAATCGTGCTGGGGATCGACAACATCGTCTTCATCGCGATCCTCACCGATCGCCTGCCTGAAGAAAAACGCAGCGCCGGCCGCCGAGTCGGTCTGTCGATCGCTTTGGTCATGCGAATCGGGTTGCTGCTGGGCATCAGTTGGGTCATGGGGCTGACAACGCCAGTCTTCGCCTGGACCGACGTTGGAGCCCCAGACTCATGGTTCGAAGTCGCAGCCACCGCAGAATTCCCTGACCACGAAGCTGAACGACTCGAAGAAGTCCGAACCGTTTCCGGCCGAGACCTGATCCTGTTGATCGGCGGGCTGTTTCTGATCTTCAAAACCGTCAAGGAAATGCACGAGCAGATTGCCGGCGAGCATCACCTCACCGGATCAAAGAAACCAATCACCTTCACCGCGGCTCTGATACAAATTGCTTTGCTGGACCTGGTCTTTTCTCTCGACTCGGTTATCACCGCTGTCGGAATGGTCGACGACGTGCGGATCATGATCGGAGCGGTCATCATCTCAGTCGGAGTCATGGTTGCCTTCGCCGACCGAATCAGCAATTTCGTGACGGCACATCCGACATTGAAAGTGCTGGCCCTGAGCTTCTTATTACTGATCGGCGTGATGCTCCTGGCCGAAGGCGCCGGCACTCACGTCGAAAAAGGTTACATCTACTTCGCAATGGCATTCTCGCTGTTCGTCGAATTCCTCAACATGAAAATCCGCTCGAAAGAAGAACCTAAGCCAGTAATTGCCGACGCTTAAGAAACTCACGCAAGGCATTCAGTCAGTTCTTTTGTTTGCGTCTTTGCATGAGCCATCAAGAACACGGCTCGCAGGCCTGACGACGGAAGAATTTCAATCTAATTTTTACTGCCGAATCTCCAACATCCAACTCACAATGATCCAACGAATCATGACCGCCGAAGAGTTTGCCGATCAGAAGTACGACCTGCCCGATGGCGGCCGCTGGTCAGAATTGATCGCAGGCGAACCCGTCATCCTCGAACAGCCTTCCGATGATCACGGAAACGTGATCCGCAACTTGTCGCGGTTTCTCGCGGAATGGATCGAGGAAAAGCAGGTTGGGTACGCGTGCTTTGAACTCGGAATCATCGTCAAGCGGGCACCAGACACGGTGATCAGCCCGGCCGTCAGTTACTTCGTTGGAGGCAACCGCTGGGAAGAAACCGACAAAGTCGTCACCGAAACAAAACCGGCTCTCGTGATTGACGTCGCCTCGACCGTCGATCGACGACGAAGCATGCCGGAGCGAATCGCCCACTACCGAAACATGGACATCCCGGTTGCGATCGTCATCGACCCGATGGAACACAAAATTGCAGTCCATACTGACGTCGATCAAGTCGATGTCCTCGACCTGGAAGAATCTCTCACCGCAAAGAGCGACTGGATCGACAATCCATCAGATGGCCCATTGCTCACTGGCCTGTCGATTCCCGTCCGCGACATCTTCGAGCAACCCGACTGGTGGCAATGGGCAAGCGGTCCTGAATAGGTTTTGCCGTTTCCATTCATCCGTAGGGTGCGTCTTGACGCACCACTGATTCGCGTGACACCGCGGTGCGTCGAAACGCACCCTGCAAATAAACAGCAACTTCGAACTCGGAACAAAATCGAATGCCTGACAACGAAGCCTCTCTCACCACCGCAAAGATCGGCATCGTCACTGTCTCCGACCGAGCCAGCCGTGGCGAGTACGAAGACCGAGGCGGCCCAGCAATCCGCGAGTACCTCGACGAAGTTCTCTCGTCGCCCTGGGAAGCCGTCGCGCGAGTTATCCCCGACGAACCCGCCGTCGTTGAGCAAGCGTTGATCGAACTCTGCGATCAGGAAACCTGCTGCCTGGTCATCACAACCGGCGGCACAGGCCCGTCGAAACGCGACATCACTCCGGAAGCGACCGAAGCTGTCTGCGAAAAAATGATGCCCGGCTTTGGCGAGCTGATGCGGAAAGTGTCGCTCGAAAAAGTCGCCACTGCGATTCTTTCCCGGCAGACAGCCGGCATCCGAGGTGGAGCACTTATCGTCAACCTGCCCGGCCAGCCAAAAGCCATCTGCGAATGTCTCGACGCCGTCTTCCCCGCCGTCCCGTACTGTGTCGACCTGATCGAAGGCCCGTTCCTGACGACAAACGAAGACCGCCTGGTCGCCTTCCGCCCGAAAAAGAAACCAGGGCAGTAATTTCGCAAACTCAGGAACGCTAATAAGCACTAATCTTCACTAATTTAAAATCTTGATTAGTGACTATTAGCGTTTATCAGTGTTCTCAAATTTTTGGGCGAGTCAAACGCGGGCGATCCAGACCTGGGCCTTGGCGTTGCCGATGGAGACGGGTTTGACGTCGGCGGCAGCGGTGCCGGCTTCGATGGAGTCGGCCAGTGTTTCGTTCTGGATGTAGTCTGTCCATTCGGAAACGGCGGGTCGCGACTTCGGGGTCGTCTGATTGGAACTGGATTGTGATCCGGTCCTGAATCTGCAGGTCAGCGTCCTTGCGGAGTTGCTGGACCTGGCGAACGAAATCGCGAGCCATGCCTTCTCGTTCGAGTTCCGGCGTCGTAACCGTTGAGATGGCGATTTGGATTCCATCTTCGTCGGCGCAGCTCCAGTCGGAGGCTTGTTCCGTGCTGACCATGACGTCGTCGGGGCCGAGTTCGATTTGCTCGCCACCGAGTTCGACGGTGACAGACTCGCCAGACCGCAGCGGAGCGAGGATTGCCGGATCCAACTCGGGCAGTTCCTTACGGATGACTCCGAGTAGTTTGCCGTGTCGAGGTCCGAGCGTTTTCAGATTCGGCTTGAACGAGTAGCTGACCAGGTCGTCGAGGTTGTCGGCGCTGGTGACCTGTTTGATGTTGAGTTCTTCTTTGATGACATCGCCCAGGTGCTCGACCGCTTCCCGCTGCTCGGCGGTTGAGCAGGCGAATTTCAACTCGGCGAGTGGCAAGCGAACTCGCAGCGTCTTCTCCTCGCGGAGTTTGTGTCCGAGTTTTACCACAAGCTGGGCCGTCGACGTTCGCAGGTTCAGCGTTGGATCAAGCAGAGATGCGTCCGGCAACGGGTACTCGCAAAGATGCACGGACTGTGGTGAGTCAGCACTTGGCTCTGAGCCCTCACCAGCCAGTCCACCGACCAGGTTCTGATACATCCGCTCGGCCATGAACGGGATCGTCGGAGCCATCGCTTTGCAAAGAGTGACCAGCACTTCGTACAGCGTCTGGTAGGCGGCGGTCTTGTCGGTGTCCGACGCGTCTTTCGATCGCCAGAAGCGGCGGCGGTTGCGGCGGATGTACCAGTTGGTGAGGTCGTCGAGAAAGTTCTCGGCCGCCTTGCAGAAGCCGGCGACGTTGTACTTCGGCATTTCTTCCTGAGCGACCTGGAGAACTGATTGCAGGTTGGAAAGGATCCAACGATCGATCTCAGGACGGTCGGCGACGGGGATTGTTTCAGCCGTCGGATCGAACTCGTCGAGCCGTGCGTAATTCACGAAGAAGGCGTACGAATTCCACAACGGGATCATCACGCTGCGTCGCGTTTCGTCGGCTGGCTGGCTGGTGACTTTGCAGCAAGGCAAGCCTTCTTTGGTCTCGTCGATCGGACCATCAGGTGTTTGCAGAGTGACCTGATCATCAGGATGTCGCGTTCCGAATCGCAGATCGGATGCCGGATTCTGCGCGAGGTACATCCAGCGGATCGTGTCCACACCGAGCTGTTCGGCGGCTTCTTCAAACCAGATCGCCGTGCCATCCGACTTGTGCATCGGCTGGCCTTTTTCGTCCATAACGAGACGATGTCCGAGCAGCGTTTTGAATGGCCGCTTTTCGATCGGGTCGTCGGTCTCGTCGTAACGCATCATCGTTGACAAAGAGAGCATCGAGTAGAACCAGTTGCGGAACTGGCCGGGGAAACATTCAGTGACAAGATCGGCCGGGTACCACTTCTGCCAGTCGTCGTGATCGTGGTTGTAGTGCATGGTTGAAAACGGAACGATGCCGGCGTCGAGCCACGGGTTTCCGACATCTTCGATGCGCGTCATCAGGTTGCCGGTTTTCGGATTCTGAATCTTCACACCGTCGATCCACGGTCGGTGAGGTGTGTTGCCTTCGAAGCCGTCCCAGCCTTCGACCGCTCGCTCTTTCAGTTCGTCCAGCGAGCCCATGACTTCGAAGTCGCCGGTTTCTTCGTCCACCCAGATCGGCAGCGCGAGACCCCAGAAGCGTTTCTTCGAGACCATCCAGTCGCTCATGTTGCTGAGCCATTCGCACTCGCGTTCCTGCCCGTCGATGCTTTCGGGCAGCCACTCGATCTGCCGCGTGACGTCTTTGATTTCTTCTCGCCAGTCCATATTGATGAACCACTCGTCGACCAGGCGGAAGACAAGTTCATCGCCCGTCCGCCAGCAATGCGGATAGATGTGCGGGTAAGTTTCGACGTTGACCAGCAGGCCTTTTGCCTTGAGTTTCTCGAAGACGAGTTCGGCGGTTTCCTTCGTGATGGCTTCCCGGCCGGTGAAGTCTCCGAAACCTTCCCCGTACGTGCCGTCTTCTTTCAGCGGGGGCAATGGCGACAAGGCCGTGTTCCGCTCCCATTTTATGGTCGATATCACCGCAGCCCGGCGCGATGTGGACGATGCCCGTTCCCTCGCCGGCCACAACGTGAGCAGCTCCGCGAGAATCACGGCCACCGTCGATCACTCGGTGACACGTCTTGCCGCAGCGGTCTTCGAGTTTCTCATCAACCGGGTAGCCGCCGGCCTGTTGCTGAACGGGGAGGTCGTCGAAGGGACCGTCGTATTCCCAGCCGACCATCTCGGCACCTTTGATCGTGCCGATTTCTTCGAAGCCGCCGTTCTCTTTGAATATCTGAGCCAGCGTCTTCAGCTTCGGAACGTCCTTCGGCCATTGCCACTCCGGACGCCCGAATCCTTCTTTGAATTCTTTCGCCAGGCGTTTGAAGTTCAGGTTCTCTTTGGCGAAGTAGTAAACCGCTCCGTCGCGTTCGGCTTTTAGCTGAACGTAGTCGAGGTCTGGATTAACGGCCGCAGCGACATTACTGGTCAGTGTCCAGGGAGTCGTTGTCCAGACCAGAAGGAATTCGTTCTCGCGGTCGCGCAACGGGAACCTGACGAAGATTGATTTGTGAGTCGTCAGCTTGCGGCCTTCGGCGATCTCCATTTGGGAGTACGCGCTGCCGCCTCGACCGGACCAGGGCATGACGTCGTGGCCCTGGTAGATCTTGCCTCGCTCGAAGCATTTCTTGAGGAACGTCCAGATGGTCTCGTTGTTCTCGGTGGAGAACGTGAAGTAGCTGCCGCCCCATTCCGGATTGCCCAGCCGTTCGACCAGTTGGTGCGACTTGCCTTTTTCCTGCTTGCCCGACGGAGCGGTGAAGTCGACTTCGTCGTCGCTGCCCATCTTTTCGGCGAGCAGCCGCAACTGGTCAGGATCGTCCCAGTCCATCCAGTATCCGAGCCGTACGGATTGCTCGGTCTGCCGCGCGGCGAACTGGAGCACCCGGCGTTTGCACTCGTTGACGAAGTTGTCGATGCCGTACTCGTTGACGGCGGTCTTCGTGCCCAGACCCAGCTGCTTTTCGACTTCGACTTCGACCCACAGACCCTGGCAATCGAACCCGTTCTGGTAGCGCTGGTCGTAACCCATCATGGCGAAGAATCGCTGATAGGTGTCTTTGTAAGTGCGGCCCCAGGCGTGGTGGACGCCCATCGGATTGTTGGCCGTGATCGGGCCGTCGAGGAAGCTCCAGCGTTTCCCGCCAGCGTTCTGCTCACGCAGCTTCCGGAAGATTGAATTGTCTTGCCAGAATTTCAGAACGGAGTGCTCACCGCGGACGAAATCTGCGTCTTTAACTTCCTGGAACATGCTGTCGGACCGAGTCTGTTTCGGATGTCTGGGAGTAAGCCCGCCGCCAATCAATACGAAAAATCAGGCGGGCTCAAAAAGCGATACACAACGACGCGACACCGCAGCACCCGGTTCGGTGCGCGGTGTCGAGGGTCGTTTGAGGGCGAAGTTTTATCGAATCGGGCGGGCCGATGGAATTCGGCGGAGATCTGCCGATATCCGTAGGCTGGGACTCGTCCCAGCGATTCTCTCAAGCTGGGACACGTCCCAGCCTACAAAATGCGGCCCAACCGTTTAGTACGAGTCCACTTTTTAGTACGAGTCAACTTCCGAATCGAATACCGACAGCAGTGGCTGCTCGGGGCCGTCGGCGGCCAGGCGGTCGAGTTCGGCTTCGATCAGGGCGAGCCGTGATGAAATCTGCTCGCTGCCGGCTGACCACTGCTCCTGCCAGTCGGCGGGGGCCTGGTTGAGATGTTCGGCAGGTTTGGTCTCGTGTTCGGTATCAAGCTGGATGAGGCAATCTCCCAGACGGCTACTGGTTCGTGCCTCGAAATCCGGGTCGGCGATTCGCAGATTCCGCATTGGTGACTCCGGTCGATGATGACTCTGAATGATGTAAATCGGGATGAATTCAATGCTGGGTAGAAGTCGGGTCAGTTGATCGTGGCTGAAAATCTCCGAACGACCGTTTCGACCAGAACCTCTCGAGCAGAGGAAGTTGAGGGGTGACTTCAAGAGCTTCAGGCGGGACTCGCAGGGCGAGCTGTTTCCTCGTGACTCTGCCGAATTCCGTATGAGGCATTGCGGTGACTGCAGGCTCGACCGGATTTGCTGTTCACACGGGAGTAAGTTCTGGACTGATGAAACGACCCAAGGAGCCAGCCGTCTTTCAATCTGACACCAGTTTGATCGGCGATGCCCGATGCAACTCTGCAGAAAATGGGGCATCGTGAGAACGCTGGTTGAGATTGCCGGTTCCGAAGAAGGCGCAAAACGAACAACCGGTACGGCGTGACTGCGGAGCGTTAGCTCAGCGTAGGGTGGGTCTCGACGCACCAACCAGGAACTGGTGCGTCAAGACGCACCCTACTTACACACGTCACTGACCAATCGCAGCCACCGTCCAATGTCGATCGCTGGTCTGCTCGACTGTGTCGGCTGCCCAGCCGAGTGACTCCATCAGCTCGCCCATTTCCTCCGGCGTCAATGCGGCGTGGAGCGATTGCCGGAAGAGTTGCTGCTGTTCGGCGTTGTCGTTTCCTGCGTAGGCTTGCACGAGAATCTCAACTCGCTCGGACGAATCCGGACGCAGAAGATCCCGCACAAACAGCAGGCCGCCGGGTTTGAGAATCCGCTGCATCTCTCGGAGGCTGTCGACCGGCTCGGGGATGTGATGGACGATGCTGTTTGAGATCATCCAGTCAAATTCGCCGTCGTCGAACGGAAGCTCTTTCGCATCGACATGCTCCAGCAGAATGCTGCCGTGCAGTCCGGCGACGCGAATGTTCTGCTCAGCCAGCAGCAGCATCTCGACAGCGAGGTCGATCGCCACCATATCGACGTTGACCGGCCGCTGGCAGAATTCAATCGGAATCTGAGCCGTCCCCGTCCCAACATCCAGAACTCGCAACCGGTCACTCCGAGAGGTCAGCCGCTCAGCAAACCCTGCGGCATTCGCCGCACTCAGCAGATCGTCAACGAACAACCGATTGACCGACGAATGATCCATCGAGTCATAATCCGCAGCTTCCGCTGCCGTATCCATGACTTCGGGTTCGAGAGTTCGAGGCAGCACCGGTACGCCTCCCACAAAACAGGAACGAGATTATAACTCAGACCGTATGGCGGTGTGCCAAGACCGCATTAATCCCATTCGTACCCGAGGATTCGAATGCCGCGGTCGTACTCAACGATGGGAAATGAACCAAGCTCAGCAAGTTGTTTAATCAGACCATTGATATCGTTCGTGTATTCGGTCGCTGCATTCTGAGGACCATTTACTTTGCGGGTGTACTTGCCTGGAATCTGAACGAACTCAATGTGTGCGAACGGAGTGTACGAAACTCCGCCGCATTCGCCAAAGTTGTCGTCGCAGTCAAAGTCAGGGCCGGGAATAGCATCTGTGAACAGTCGATCGTCATTCAGAAACTTGATTCCAACATTACTGAGCCGATTACGAAGCGAATGAATCGCTCCAAAGAGTTTACGCCACTTCGTATTGCTCATGTGTTTAATACGAGCTGCGACGATGCGACGTTCGATTCGCCTTCGATTTTCAGCAGCATTGCTCATCTTTGTTAGAACTCAACCGCGGACGGCTCTTCAGCGGGGTAGGTCTTGCGGCGTTCGATTTTGTTGAATTCGTTGAGGAAGACGACGTTGGCTCCGGTGAACTGTTCTTCCTGGCGGAAGGTCCAGAGCAGAATTTCGTCTCCGACTTCGCCGAGTCGGGCGGCGGCGCCGTTGAGCGTGAATTCGCCCTCGCGGCCGGGGATGGCGTAGGTGTCCCAGCGCGAGCCGGTTGACTTATTCACGAGGTAAACCCGTTCGTAAGGACTGATACCCGCTGCTTCCATCAGGCTTGTGGCCAGCGACGCGGATCCTTCGTACTCCAAGCTCTTGCCTGTGACTCGAAGACCGTGAAGTTTGGCACCGACGAATTCCCTCATCGTCTCACTCTTCTGAACTTGCTCAAGGGGAGAGGCCGCTTTCGCTACCGAATTACCACGCGATAAATCGGCCACACTTGCGACTTGTCCCGGATAGTACCAAACAGAAAACGCATCGTCTTGTGTATCGCCGCTGAGGTTCGAAACAGGAACGAAAAGTAGGCTGGAACGAGCGCAGCGCTGTTCCGGCAGAAACCAAATGCACGATGCCGGAGCAGCGCTGCGCTCGTCCCGGCCTACAGCCCCCCCTACGCAAACCCTGTCCCTGATTCAGGTTCGGTGAATTCTCCATTCAACTCGCAGTTGACTTGATCCTGACAGTGTGGACAGTCACGCTGGCAATTCGGTTCATACCTTCGAGGATCAAACTGGTCGCTTCGCCTGACGTCAGGCGGTTGGCCGCGGGTTCTCACCACGATTTGGGACGGTTGCATGTCGAACGAGCTGGAAATGCTGAAGTCGGGAGACGCCGACGCGATTGCTGAAGTCTTTTCGCACCACCGCGACAAGCTGCAGCGGATGGTGCGTTTCCGCCTCGACCGGCGTTTGTACGGCAGAGTCGACACGGCTGACGTGCTGCAGGACGTGTGGCTGGAGACGTCTCGAAGAATTGAAGATTACACCAGCAACCCGGCCGTGCCGTTTTTCGTCTGGGTTCGGCAGCTTGCCTATCAGATCATCATCGATCTGCACCGCAAACACCTGGGTGCACAGAAGAGGAACATTTCGCAGGAAGTTTCCATCGCGAAGTCGAACTGCGACACGTCGGTCTCGATCGCCGCTCAGCTTGCCGGAAATCTCACTTCACCGAGTAACGTGGCGATGCGAGGAGAGCGGCTTGCTCGGCTGCGAGAGGCCCTGGACGGCATGGACGAAGTCGACCGCGAAGTGCTGGCGCTTCGCCATTTCGAAGAACTCGGCAACAACGAAGTCGCGGAGATTCTGGGAATCCAGAAGACGGCCGCAAGCAATCGATACGTGCGGGCTCTGAAACGTTTGAAGCAGGTGCTGGAGGCGGACTCTGAGTCGGCCGAATTCACAGAGTAGAAACACAAAACAGATTCTAAGCGACAGCAGTCACCTCGCCCCCTTGGGGGAGAGGTCGCGGTCTCAGCCGCGAGTGAGGGGGCTTTTCCCTGCTGCTCGGACTGAGTGATCAAACGGACCAACCCTCACCCGGCCCTGAGAGGCCGACCTCTCCCGCAAGCGGGAGAGGTGACAACAATCGCATTCTTCTGCGGGATTAGATAATCGTGACTGACGACCGATCTGCCGCATCAGTGGATGTCGAAGCTCCGACCGTCATCAACGACGATCGCGATCCAGTCGACGTCGCCGCGGACGAATTCGCAGACCGCTACCGAAACGGCGAATACCCTTCCGTCACCGAGTACGTCGATCGATATCCCGACCAGGCCGAGGAACTCAAAGAGCTGCTGCCGGCCGTCGCGATGATGGAACAGCTCAAGCAGAAGGAAGAATCGCGGATCGATTCGTTCGAGCGGCAGTCGGTCATCAGCGGGCTTCAGCAGTTGGGCGACTTCCGCATCATCCGCGAAATCGGCCACGGCGGAATGGGAGTTGTCTACGAAGCCGAGCAGGAATCACTCGGTCGTCAGGTCGCGTTGAAAGTGCTCTCGCCCACGACGTTTGATTCGCCGAAATCAATCCGCCGGTTCCGCCGCGAAGCCGAGACAGTCGCGCGGCTCCATCACACGAATATCGTTCCGGTGTTCGGAGTCGGCGACGAAAAGGGGCTGCACTATTACGTCATGCAGCTCATCGATGGGCAGCCGCTGAACGACGTCATCACCGGGCTGCGCGACAAGTCCAAAACTGAAAGCAGCGAGTCTAAAACGCAAACGACGGCGGCATCAGGCAAGGAAACTTCTGCCAGAGAAATCGGATCGAGCCTGGATTTGCAGTTGCCAGACTCAGAAGTCGTCGCGGAAGTGCAGATCGAATCTTCGGCAGACTTGCAGCAGCAGGTCCACAGCGACGAGTCCGCTCCGACAGTCATGCAGTCACGCGAGGAACTGGCGAAACTCTCGGACCAAGAACTCACGGATACGATCGACCAGGTCAAGGTAAACAGAAAAGCCGACGAGGCGGTTTCGGAATCGGACGATTCGGACTCCGCTAACCGACCGCCAAGTGAAGAACTTCTTCCGGCGACGGAACGGCTGTCCGCGCAGCTCGACACGCACGCTTACTGGAACTCCGTCGCCGAAATCGGCATTCAGGTCGCTCGAGCTTTGGACTACGCACATGCCCACGGCGTGTGGCATCGAGACATCAAGCCGTCGAATCTGCTGATCGATCAGTCGGGGACGGTGTGGCTGGTTGATTTCGGTCTGGCTCGGATCGCGGAAGACAGCGAGTTAACTCAGACCGGCGATCTGCTCGGCACTTTGCGGTACATGTCGCCCGAGCAGGTGGTTGGCGAGTTCGACCACCGCAGCGATGTCTACAGTCTTGGTCTGACTCTTTATGAGCTGCTGACTTTTCGACCGGCTCACGATGCGTCGATCCGTTCGCGGATTGTGGAACAGATCAGCGAAGCCAGCCCGAAGTCTCCGCGAGCGATCAACCCGGCCATTCCACAGGACCTTGAGACGATCATCCTGAAGGCGACCGCGCACGACGCGAAGGATCGATATCAGTCCGCGAAGGAAATGGCCGAAGACCTGCAGAGATTCTGCGGCGGTTTTCCGATCCAGGCTCGACGTTTCAGCCCGACCGAACAACTCGTGCGGTGGGGACGTCGCAACCCGGCGCTGGCCTGGACGACGGCGACCACGGCGATTCTGCTGGTGACTGTGGCCGCACTTTCCACCTGGGGACTCGTGGCTGCTCGTAATGCCAACCAGGACCTCACCGAACAACGCGGCCGCACGGACATCGAAACCAAGCGAGCCGAAGACAACCTGCAGATGGCACTTCAGGCGTTCGAAGAAATCGTCGATGGAATCTCGCAGCGAGGCATCCCGCAATCGGTCCAGTCGGACCTGAACGCCGACATCGAAACTGAGGACGGCACGGACGCTCAGCCGGTCGCCAATCTGACACCGGTCGTGACCGAAGCCGACGCTGAACTTCTCGAACGACTCCTTCAGTTTTACATCGACTTTGCGAAGCGAAACGAAGCCTCGCCGGAAGTCGCCGCTCAAACGGCAAAAGCACAACGCCGCGTCGGAGACATTTATCAGCGGCTGGGGCGGCACGAGGAATCGATCGCTGCCTACGAAAATGCTCGGAGCCAGTATCAGGTTCTGAGTATGAGCGAACTGGAACCGAGTCTCGATGAAATCATGGACCGACCAGACGCTCCGGTGACGTACAACGCGACTCTGACGGTGGCTGCCGTTTCGAATCAGATCGGCGAAGCGGCCGGACAGGTCGGAGATTTCAGGACGACTCTCGAATCCTACGAAACGTCGATCGAATATCTCTCCAATCTTCCGCTTGAAGTCACAAAGCTTCCAGAAACTCGCTTTCTGCTGGCTCAGACAAAGACAGCCTTCGCTTCGTTGCCAAGCCGCTTCGGCGGAAAGATGGGAACTTTCGATCCTGGCAGATCCGGAGGCGGTCCCGGCGGCTCGCGCGATTCCAGACGTGACCCGAGTGGCGGCAGGTCTCGCGGCGGACGAGGCGGTGACAATCCCGGCAGCGGACGTGGAGGCGATTTCGGACGTCGTGATTTCGCTTCTCGAGACGGTGGACCTGGCAGCAGCGACTCAGGAACCAGCAGATCAGGCAACGACGGAGCCAGAGAATTTCTGGCGAACAATCGCAGGCCTGGCGGCAGGCCCGATCGCGACGATGATCGCGACGATGATCGCGACGATGATCGCGACGGTCGCTTCGACAGGCGGCCTCAGGGTGGCGAGCGAGGTGGGTTCGGCCCTCCTGGCGGTGGTGGTCAAGGTGGCGGACCCGGCCGAGGTCACGGGCCTCCGAAGGGAATCGAAGAAACTCTGAATGCTCACCGGCAGGACGCACGGCGGTTGCTCGAAGAGTTGACTAATGAAGACAGTCAACAGCCCGATTACCAATTGGAGCTGGCCAGATTGTTGCTCGCTTCTGCCAGTTTCCGAGGCCGGGATTACGGTTCGGAAAACCCGATGTCAGATCTCAAACAGGCAGTCGGCATTCTTGAACAGCTCACCCAGGACCATCCCGGCAACCCGGACTACCAGTTTCAACTGGCCGATGCCCTGGCCTTGTCGTCTCCGGATACTCACCGATTTGAATCTGCCGAGCAGACGGCAGAACGCATTTCACGTTCGATCGAAATCGCCCGCAAGCTTCAGAAACAGTTCCCCAACGCTCCGGAATACGACATTCTGCTCGCGAATTCGTTGCGGCATTTGTCGGGGTTGCAGAACGATCGGAACGACCTCGAAGGCTCGCAGGCGTCGGTCGACGAGGCAGTGTCGATCCTGCGAAGGCTCACCGAAGTATGGCCGGGACACATGATTTACCGGTTGTCGCTTGCCCGAGCCCTGCATCAGTCGGCTATGCTGGGAAGACGAATGAAACGGTCGGATTTCACTCTTCAACGTCTTGATGAAGCAGTGGCAGTGTTTGACGGCGTCGAGTCATTCGAGGACGAACCGGTGTTTGTTCCGGCGATGTTGTCGATGATTCATCGAGGTCGTGCTGAGTATTTCATCCGGTCGGGACAGGAGGCCGAGGCGAAGGAGGCGTGGGAGCTGGCGGTCAAGCTGGCTCCGTGGATGACGAAAGGTCCGGGCGGTCCAAATTCGGACGATCGCGGCCAGAATCGCAATTACGGTCGACCCGGCGGGTCAGAAAGGTATCCTCAGCACCAGAAACCAAAAGGGCCGCCCCAGAAAAACAAGCGGCCACCACAAAAGCCAACGGGACAAGACCGGCCAGACAACGAACGTTCGGATCGACCTCCGAACGATGAACAGCCCACAGAAAGTGATCGACAGAAGCGTGAACGACCGCCTGCCGAGTGAAACTCCTGAACTTGTCAATCGGGTTATCCGAGGCGACACCGATGCGCTGTCAGAACTGTTCAACGTGCACCGAGCTCGACTTTGGCGGATGGTGAATTTCCGGATGGACCCGCGACTCGCCGGTCGGATCGACGCTGACGACATCCTCCAGGAAGCCTGGATGCGAGCCATCGATCGCATCGATTCGTTCCTCGTCGACGCGTCTCGATCGACCTTTATCTGGTTCCGCATGATTGTGACGCAGACAATGGTCGACCTGCATCGGCGACACGTCGGAGCCCAGAAACGCAGCGCCGCCAAGGAAATCTCGATCCACGGCGGGTGGAGCAGCCAGTCGACTTCGGTATCGCTCGCCCGGCATCTGCTCGGCCATTTATCGTCGCCCAGCAACGCAGCCATCCGAGCAGAACTGTCATCGCAGCTCGAAACAGCCCTGACCACGATGAGCGACATCGACCGCGAAGTCCTGGCCATGCGGCACTTCGAAGAACTGACCAACAGCGAGACCGCCCAGGTTCTGGACATGACCGAACAGGCCGCCAGCGCCCGCTACGTCCGAGCCCTCAGCCGCCTGCGCCACGTCCTGACGGCCATCCCCGGCTTCATGGACGACGCCGGCGGGAGCTGACCATCGAACGTAGGGCCGGTAGGAACCGGCCCTACGAAAGCTGATCTCCAAGCAGCCCGTTGAATGTTCGGCGTTGGCTGTTCGATGTTCTCCCCCTTTCGTAAGATGCCGCAAAATCAGCGGTCGATCGCACCCCGATCGTCCATCCAAGTTCTCCGATTTGAGGTTTCTGAGTCCCGATGTCGAACGTTCTGAAGCTGGGTATCCCGGCCGGTAGCCTGAAAGATGCCACGGCAGCTTTGTTCCAGCGAGCGGGTTACAACATCAAGTTTTCCTCTCGTTCTTACTACCCATCGATTGATGACGAAGAGATCGAGTGTCTGCTCATCCGTGCTCAGGAAATGGCACGTTATGTTCAGCAGGGCATTCTCGACGCGGGCATCACCGGGCACGACTGGGTGCAGGAAACTCAGGCCGACGTTCACGAAGTCTGCGAACTCGTCTTCTCGAAAGTCAGTCGCCGCCCCGTCAAATGGGTGCTTTGCGTGCCGGAAGATTCGCCGGTGCAGTCGGTCAAGGATCTCGAAGGAAAGAGCATCGCGACCGAAGCTGTCGGCCTGACGAAAGCCTACCTGGCCAAACACGGAGTCACCTCCAACGTCGAATTCTCCTGGGGAGCGACCGAAGTCAAACCACCGCGACTGGCCGACGCGATTGTCGAAGTCACCGAAACGGGCAGCTCGCTTCGAGCGAACAATCTGCGAATCGTCGACGTCGTCATCGAGAGCACAACTCGCTTGATCGCCAACCAGAATGCCTGGAGTGACGACTGGAAGAAGACGAAGCTCGAAAACATCGCACTGATGCTGCAATCGTGCCTGAACGCCGAAGGCAAAGTCGGCCTGATGATGAACGTCCGCCGCGCCGACCTGGAATCACTCCTGGGACAGTTGCCGGCCCTGCAGACTCCAACGATCTCATCGCTGTCCGATCCGGACTGGGTCGACGTCAACACAATCGTCGACGAAGCCACCGTCCGCAGCATCGTCCCCGCCCTGAAATCCGCCGGCGCGAAGGGCATCGTCGAATACTCAATCACCAAACTGATCGACTGACGAAACAGGAACACTGATAGACGCTAATCTTCGCTAATGAAACAGGAATAAAGATTAGTGAATATTAGCGTCGATTAGCGTTCTGAATTCTTCACGATATCCCACGCTGAATGACTCATGGACTCAACAGCCGACCACGAATTCAACCCTAGGAACGCCTCGCCGGTTTTGAAAACAGCCATCGCCGAGCTGGCAGCAAAGTCCGGCAAGGACGAGGCTGAATTCGTCGGCATCCGACTCGGCGACGCCTTTGACCTCGCCGTCAAATCGTGGGGAGCCGACCTGCCCGACTTCTGGAAAGTCTGGAACAGTTGGAACACCGCCAGCGACGATCCCAAACCCTGGGGCGACCTGTAGGTCCGGTCGAATCGGTCAGGAAAGCTGCGGAAACGGGTTAGACGTGGCTGAGGCTCTGACTTCGTATTGTCGGGTTTGTCTCGAAAGTCAGGTCTGCGATACTGACGATGATCGCCCGGTAGTGCATACTGTGGCGAGTTGGCAGGGCCGGTTTTCGCAAATCTCGCGAACCTGGTGGTCGAAACCGCCTCGCAAAACGAGTGGGGAACTGACTCAGACGTCCGCATCTGCCCGTCAGACTGACTGAATACTAAGAAGGATCGAGCAGTGTCTCAGCTTCGACTGGCCCTGGTGATTCACAATCACCAACCAATTGGCAACTTCGATGGCGTCTTCGAGCAGGCTTACCAGGACAGCTACAAGCCGTTTCTGGATCTGCTGGCCGAATTCCCCAGCCTGGCCATCACGTTGCACAATTCCGGCAGCCTGCTGGAATGGCTCGTCGAGCACCGGCCGGAATACCTCGACCAGATCCGGGAACTCGCCGACCGCGGCCAGATCGAAATCATCGGCGGACCGTTCTACGAACCGATTCTCGCGAGCATTCCGCAGCGAGACCGCATCGGGCAGATCCAGCAGTACTCGAAGTATCTCGAAAAGCACTTCGGCCAGCCGGTCCGAGGCATGTGGGTTCCTGAGCGAGTCTGGGAGCAATCCTTCGCGCGGGACATCGTCGACGCCGGCATCGAATACACCGTTCTGGACGATTCGCACTTCCGCAGCGCAGGGCACACACCGGACGAACTGACGTCGCACTTCCTGACCGAAGACGAAGGCCGACTGCTGCAAATCTTCCCGGTTTCTGAACCGCTGCGGTACGCCATCCCGTTTGACGACGTTCACAAGTCGATCGAAATTCTGCGCGAGCAGTTCGAACGAAATCCAAATTCCGTCGCCGTGTTCGGAGACGACGGCGAAAAATTCGGCACCTGGCCGGGCACTCAGGAAGCCGTCTTCGAAAAGGGCTGGTTGAGAAACTTCTTCCAACTCCTGCAGGATAACGGCGAGTGGTTGAAGGTCGTCACGATGGCCGAGTGCGTCGAAAACCTGATGCCTGCCGGCCGGACGTACCTCCCCGACAGCAGCTATCGTGAAATGACCGAATGGGTCTTGCCGGCCGATCGCCAGAAAGTGCTGCTGTCACTCCGCAAGGACAAAGAGAAGAACGATCCCGACTGGCCAGAAGTTTCCAACTTCGTCCGAGGCGGCTTCTGGCGGAACTTCCGCAACAAGTATCCCGAATCGAATGACATGTACGCTCGGATGCTCGGCATCAGCGAGCGACTCGAAAAGCTGACCGACGCCGACACCGATCGCGAGTACGCCGATCAGTTGTCAGAAGCCCGCACGGCACTCTACCGAGGACAATGCAATTGCTCGTACTGGCACGGAGCGTTCGGCGGCCTTTACCTGCCCCACCTCCGACACGCCGTTTACACGCACCTCATCGCTGCCGACACGATTCTCGAAAAAGTCGAACGATCGATGAAGAACTCAACGAACGGTGTCGCTGGAGCATCGCCCGATCGTTGGGTGGAAGTTGAATCGAAAGACTTCAACCTGGACGCTCGTCCGGAAGTCCGAGTCGCTGGCGATCGACTGGCTGCGTACTTCACGCCGGCAGTCGGTGGACATCTTTACGAACTCGACATCCGAGCCATCCGACACAACCTGCTCGCCACGTTGAACCGCCGTCCGGAAATCTACCACGAAGCAATCCGGCAGGCCGCTAACCCCGATAGCAACGGCGACGACCTCAACGCCGCCAGCATTCAGGGCGAGATTAAATGTAAGCAGGAAAATCTTGATCAGAAGATCGTCTACGACAACTGGCCTCGCAAAGCGCTGGTCGATCACTTCCTGCAGCCGGGGCTTTCGCTGGAAGACTTCCAGGCGGGACACGGGCACGTCAGCGATTTTCACACCGGCGTTTATCAGTCGCTGCTGAAGCGTTCGCGCGAGCGTGTGGAAGCCTGCTTCGCTCGCCGAGCACCGCTCGCTTCGTACTCGGTCCAGGTCACAAAGTCAGTCTCCCTGGAAACTTCAAAGGGAGCACAACTGCAGATTCGGTACGACCTGGAAGACCTGCCGGTCGGCATGCCGATTCACTTTGCCGTCGAATTCAATCTCGCCGGCCTGCCAGGCGGAGCGGACGATCGATACTACTACGACCACACCGGCCAGCGACAGGGCCGACTCGACGAAACGCTCAATCAGCCACACTGCGAACGCATCGGCCTGGTCGATGAGTGGCTCGGCGTCGACGTCGCACTGGAATTCCCGATGCCGTGCAGCTGCTGGGCATTCCCGATCGAAACGGTCAGCCAGTCAGAAGGTGGTTTCGAAACCGTTCATCAAGCGTGCTGCGTCGTCCCTCACTGGGAATTCGTCGTCCCCGAAGACGGCCGCTGGTCCGTCGAGCTGACACTCGGCATCGACACATCCGCCGCTTTGGCAAGAGAACTTGGCAACACCGTCGAGCCACGAGCCGTCCACAGCGACGACGCGTAGTTCCGAAGCTGTCGGTACGCTGGAACAGGCTCCGCGCAGTTCCGGCAGCCAGGGTCACAATTGCCGAAACAGCGCTGCGCTCGTTCCAGCCTACGATTTTATCGGCCGCGTGGAGTGTCGACGCAGGCGATGCGGTGAAAGTGGAGCTCGACGACGCGTTCGATCACTCGGCGTAAGCCTTCGACAATGCATGCTGGTTCATTGTCTTCCTCACCCATCCGCTTGACCTCTTCCAGAGGCGTTCCTGGAAAGACGGTGAACGAACTCTGGTTGATGATCTGATTGCCGGCGTCGAGTTCCGGCACGATGAAGTGAGCCGTCGCGCCGTACGTCAGCATGTGGTGACTGTAGGCGTCTTCGTAAGGCCTTGGGCCGGGGAATGACGGCAGGATGCCGTGGTGCAGATTGATGATCCGACCGCCGGCATATCGCCAGCAGGTACTCGCCGGAATCATCCGCATGTAACGAGCAAGGACAACGTAGTCGACATCGTACTCGTCGAACAATTCGACCATCCGATCGTTGTCCGGCTTGCCTTTTTCATCGCCGATGTCGTGCCAGTCGACGTCGAACTGCTCGGCCACTCCGCGGCATGTCGGGCGGTTCCCGATCATCACGGCAGCTTCGGCGTTGAGTCGTTTGTCGCGGATCGCTCGCAACACGGCGAGAGCCGGCTCCGGTCTGTAAGTCGTACAGATCGCGACTTTCGGTGGACGGTCCGACGCATCACGCGACCAGGTTCGAATCTCGAGGCCGGTTTCTTCGCCAATTCGATTCATCTCGTCGCGGAGTTCTGAGACGGACGAGTTCTCGCCTGGCCATTCGATTCTTAGCAGCATCGCAAAGACACGTTCGTTGTCGCGGTCGTACATCTGGATTTCGTGGATGTTCGCTCCGCGAGACGTCACGAAATGGACGATCGGGTCGGCGAGTCCTCGATTGTCGGGGCCGACGGCCGTAATAGTGACCTGCATCTCTCAAAACTCCCGAGCCACAAAAACTTGCAGCCACTGCCGTTAGGTTTGCATCTTCGTCATTCCACAAAATCGCCGTCTGCGGGATGAACCGTCTGCGGCTATGGGAACTTAACCTGCCAATCGCAACCTGTCAGGACGGTTCGACCGGCCTGTCGCGACATACCGGAACTCGGATTCCGACCTTGCCGCTCAGGAACAACGGTTCGGCTGACACCGCTCGTCAGGGACCAGACGATTCCAACGATTCCCCGTCATGTGACGCTTCTGGGGGCGAGAGATTTCGGGGCAGAGAGGCGTCGCAGCAGCGACTGGCGACAGGCCAGATTCCGATATTGACCAGATTTTACCAACCTGGCATAGTCCTGCTCCTCACCTCAGAGCCTTCGCCTCACAATCGTCGACCTTTCTGGCCGGCTGGCCACCCAAGCTCTTCCACACCGCGACCATCCCCCCAATTTCGTAGCGAATTTCTTCTTCGACTCTTCTGCGCACGAGCATTCACTGCTCGGTCTCCGAGTTCACCTGAAAGGAACTCACGATGAGAGTGCATCACTTAATGAAAACGCTTCTGACTGGCCTGATTCTGACGTCACTGATCGCTTCACCGAACACGTTGCTCGGTGATGAAATCACGGCAGCCGCGATGAAGAATTTTCAGCGGGGCATGTCCAGGTCGCACACAAGCTCATACGTCAAAGGCGCACCACAGATGCCGGCACGAATGCCGACGATTTCGGACGTCGCACTCGATCGACACGGCATTTTCCACGGCACCTTTGTGAATAGCGGCGGCCTGCCTCAGGCTGGAATTCTGGTCGTTGCCCGTCAGGACAAATTGGATCCTCATACAGCACGAACTGATGCCAGAGGCGACTTTACAATTTCAGGTTTGAAGAGCGGCAACTGGAATATCACCGTCGGCTCGAAGTCTTCGTGGGTTCGAGTATGGACTGCCGACGTCGCTCCGCCAGCCGCGAAGTCCAGCCTGCTGCTGACCGGAAAAGTTCTCGCGAATCCAACCGCGACAGTAATCCGAGGGCAGTCTCCCGATGACGGACTGATGGCTGCATTTGACACGGGCACGCTCTTCTCAGTCGGAGCCGGCATCGCGGGCGTGACTCTGGGCGTCATTGGAATCTCCGAAGCATCAGAAGCCAACGACCAGGCTGACTCGGCCACTGCATCTGCCGCACTGGCCAACGACGAAGCAGCCGCTCTGCGAGACCAGTTGAACGCTCTCAGTACGACGGTCGCCGCCCAGGACGCTCGGCTGGACGCACTGCAGACGCAGGTCGACGAAATTACTGCGACGTTAAACTGAAGTCTGACCAAACCGTCGGAACGATCGTCGATTGAAATTGCCTGCTGATCTTTTCCACGATCGACGTCCCACCTGTAGGCACTCTGTCCGCAGAAAGTCCGCCAGCGATTCTGATATTGCGGCAACCCGGCAACGTGCGACAGCATCTGCGGTTCTCAGAGAAGGAACCTGCAGATGAAATCGGCAATTGGATTGATCATCGCTGCGTTGATGACTGTCAACTCGGGCTGCGCATCAAGCCCGAAGGAGTCGCACCTCGACCGACTCTGGAAACAGGGCTACGGATTCAACAACCCGAATCCTGAACGCATCCGAAACGGCCAGAGACCGCTCAGGTTCGACGAGCGTGAATAGCGAAATTAAGTCATTCAACCGTCGACGTGGATCCCCTGGCGGAACTCGTGCATGACTCATTCGGCCAAAATCTCAGTCACCAGTGTCCCTCTTACAGCATCAATGTATGGCAACGCCGACGACGCAGTGATCCGAATATCGCTCGACATTCCTGAGCCCACCAATGCAAAGGACGATTATTCTCCCCACGCTGACGTCGGCTATTTATCAATTCGGTACGCCCAGGAATGGCCGGTGGTTTCAGGCTGGCTTGACGTAGCATATTTTCCAGATGAGGAAGTCGCAGAGCACATAATGTATCAAGTCCTTGAACAGTTCCTCAAAACCGACGAGCAGGTTCACTGTCGGATCGCACTGACGAACACTCGGTATACGATGATTCAATCTGGAGAAGAAAGCTTTTTCTTGACCGGACGCGGCTAACTAGCTGGGCAGAGCCCTCGCCCATCAAATACTCTTTACGACTTAACGGAAATTCTTGCCCCATTGAAGATGCTCCTGAAGAAAGAGGTAACGTGTCCGAGACTAACCCGCTTGTTGAGAAGCTCGCAAAGAATATTGAGTCGGCCGTTATCGGGAAGCCGGAAGCCGTAAGACTGGCTTTGGTCGCGTTGATTGGCGAAGGACACCTTCTCATTGAGGACACGCCGGGGGTTGGTAAGACGTCCCTTGCCAAGGCGATCGCAAAAAGCCTCAACAGCGGCTTCACGCGGCTTCAATTCACTCCTGACATGCTGCCGAGTGATATCCTCGGGTCGAGTGTGTTTCTGCCGAACAAGGGCGAGTTCGACTTTCGTCATGGGCCGATCTTCACAAACGTGCTGCTCGCCGACGAAATCAATCGGACAACGCCGAGAACTCAGAGCGCCTTACTCGAAGCCATGAATGAGGGGCAGGTCTCAATTGAGGGGACAACTTACCCGCTGGCTCCGCCATTCTTCGTACTTGCCACACAGAATCCATTCGAGTTCGAAGGCACGTTTCCTCTGCCGGAAAATCAGCTCGACCGATTCATGCTTTGCATTTCGATCGGTTATCCCGAACTCGGCGTCGAGCGAGACATCCTGAAGTTGCACCGTAGCGGCGAGCCTGTCGATCAACTTCAACCTGTTCTGGAACCTTCGCAACTTGAAAGTCTGCAACAGGCCGCTCGTGACGTGCAGGTCGAAGATTCGATCGGCGACTACTTACTGTCCATCGTGACGGCCACGCGCGAGCATCCTGAATTGACGCTCGGAGTCAGTACGCGAGGAGCGTTGACGCTTTATCGAGCTGCCCAGGCTCAGGCGGTCATCGACAACCGAGACTTCGTCACGCCTGACGACATTAAGCAGCTTGCAGTCCCGGTCCTCGCCCACCGAGTCGCCTGCAAAGGGCTCGTCCGTGAAGGCCAGCGAGAACGCGCCCGCAGCGTCATCCGGCAAATCCTCGACAGCACGCGCATTCCGACGTGACATCCGCAATCGGAGAAAATCGTCGGCCGTGCAACTTTCGCTACGGCATCCGGGTATTGACGCCGTCAGTGCCAGAAACGACAGAATCGGGACGGGGTGGCCTTCCTGATGCTGGCAGCGCTACAATCGCCGCCCAGGTTCGAGCGAATTGATCTCGAATTCCGGGCTTTGCGAGCAAACAAACAGTTAACAACTCAACCGGTGCATTGAAAACTAATGACCGATCCGAGAATCGAACTACGAAACCCTGCGCTAGCCGCGTTGCTGGCCTTCCTGTTTCCAGGAGCCGGGCACGCTTACCAAAGGCGGTATTTCAAAGCCGCGATCTACAGCGTTTGCGTGCTTGGAATTTACTTCTGGGGATGCTCGCTTGGTGAAGCCAAGGCCGTGCATTTTCGCTGGGACGAGCGTGCTGAAGACGGCCAGTCGCGACAGCGAACATTCGGTTATCTGGCCCAGGTTGGCGTCGGCCTCCCCGCTTTGCCTGCCGTCGCTCAGCAGCTTCGTCATGCCGACCAGCGTGACGCCCAAAACTCTGATCAGCAGCCTGGTGAGATTCTTGAAGAGATCAACTCCGAATTCACGGGGCGACTCAATCACGTGGAATTGGGACACCCGGAAATCACCGGGCAGGTTTCCGGAGTTATCAGAGTCGGCGACTACGGATACGGGACAGAGTTCGAGGGTACATTTACAGGTCAGACTGTCGACGGAAATCCGCTGCAGTTTGACTTGCTTGGCTCAAGAAATTCCGGTTCGCTGCAGATTGGTGACCGAATCACCGGCCTCGACAATGTGACAATGAGCGAACTCGTCCTTGAACAACAGGAACTCGAATTTTCTGGTGATCGCCGACGATTCTTCGTTCGGGTTGTCGACAAGACGACAGACCTCGGGATGATCGAAGGGACCATCCCGCGGCCGTTTCACAACCACTATCTGGCACCGCTCGACGATGAGTCGTTGCAGTATCTAAATGGAAAACTTGGCAAACAGTACGAGCTTGCTCTGGTTTATACGTGGATTGCCGGCCTGCTGAACATCCTCGCCGTTTGGGACGCGCTTCAGGGCCCCGCCTACGGATACGGCGACGAAGAGCCGGAAGAAGACTCCGACGAGAAGTCGTCTGAAAAAGCTGAGGCCGCAGATGCCGACGCCCCTGCAGCCGCAACTGCCACAGCAGGAGCCAGCTCATGAGTTCATCGTTTCTGCTCCTCGCCGTCGCTCAAAACACGACGTGGTATGTGCTCCCCCTTGCTGGAGCCATCAGCCTTGTCTACAGCGCCAGCCGCTACGAATTGCCTGAGCGAATCCTCAGACGAGCTGCCAGACTGTTTCTCACGATTACCGGCTTCATGGCTGGCGTCTTTGTGATCCTGTGGCTGCTGTCTGCGAATCTTTGATCGGTACTTCTCCGATCAAGGTCTCTGGTTCCTCTGCGTTTTTCCTCTCAGTGACCTCTGCGATAAAAATCCAGTCTGGTCGAAGGATTGAATCACCGTCATGGAAAGCGTGCTTGATCGATTTCTGCGTTACGTCAAAGTTGACACTCAGTCAGACGATGACTCCGAAAGCTATCCGAGCACGGCCAGGCAGCTCGACCTGTCACGGATGCTTGCTGACGAGTGCCGCGACATCGGCCTTACTGATGTGAACCTCTCTGAATTCGGCATCGTCACAGCCACGGTGCCGGGGAACGTCGACCACGATGCGCCGGCCATTGCCTGGATTGCTCATGTCGACACGTCGCCCGAGTTTTCGGGCAAAGACGTGAAGCCCGTCCTGCACGAAAACTACGAAGGTGGTGACATCGTTCTGCCGGGCGACACATCGCGAGTCATCACCGTCGAGGAAAATCCCGCTTTGAAATCGTTGATCGGCGCGACGATCGTCACGACCGACGGAACGACGCTGCTCGGAGCCGACGACAAGGCTGGCGTCGCCGCGATCATGGCCACAGCCGATTGGCTGATGAATCATCCAGAGATTCCACACGGACCGATCCGGCTTTGCTTTACGTGTGACGAGGAAATTGGTCGTGGCATCGACAAGCTCGACATCGCTGGCCTGAACGCCGTTTGCGGATACACGCTCGACGGCGAAGGTCGAGGGATGATCGACTACGAAACATTTTCCGCCGACGGAGCCACCGTCACCGTCGAAGGAATCAACACTCACCCTTCCGAAGGTAAAGGGAAGATGGTGAACTCGCTGCGGATTCTTTCGCACTACATCGCCAGGCTCCCTGAAGATCATCTCAGCCCGGAAACGACCGACGAACGTGACGGATTCATCCATCCGTACGTTGTTGAGGGCGGCGTCGCCAAAGCAATGGCGAAGATCATTCTGCGAGACTTCGACACAGCCAAACTCGCCGAACAGGCAGCCCTACTGGAATCAATCGCCGAAGATCTGCGAGCCGCTTATCCCAAAGCAACAATCACCGTCGACGTGAAAGAGCAGTATCGAAACCTTGCCGACGGCCTGAAGTCGGAACCACGAGCAATCCCAAAAGCCGAGCAGGCCATGAAGGCGGCTGGCCAGGATCCCAAACTGACCATCATCCGCGGCGGCACCGACGGTTCCATCCTCACCGAACGAGGCCTCCCCACCCCCAACCTCTCGACCGGCGAACACAACCCGCACTCGCCCCTCGAATGGACGAGCAAAGAAGAACTCGAAACCGCCGTCAACGTGCTGGTCGAACTTGCCAGGGCCTGGAGCGCCGACTAACCCTGCGCCCAGATCTCCCATCGCTTCATCACCAGCCTGTTCAGCATGTCGGAGCTCCACAACATGGCCTCTTCGTTGCCGCCGAGAAAAATGGTCGGAGGAATCGCAGCCGTATTCGTTGTCATTGCCGGAGCGGCTGCAGCATTGGTTGCTTTCAGAATAGATGAGCGCGATTCGACCTCAATAGACTTTTGGCCCGTCGAACGGCTGCGGCGTCATGTCTTCCTGGACGAAGGATGGAATGAATTCTACGCTGCAATGCAATCGATAGACCTCTGGCGCGAGGATCAGGTCGAAGATATCGTGCGGACTTATGTCTTCGAAGGGGGTGGGGAACAACTGGAAGCAGGCCTGCTTGCGGCTTTCGAAAGAACTCGGCAACCTCTTCTTGAAATTCTTTCCCACAACACCACATCTGAGGAATTCGTCACTTCGCGTCTCGGCCATGCAGCACCACTGTGTCGCGCCTGCCGGATCTTACCAAAGGACGGACGGTCACTTGTCGCAATTCCTCTGTTACTTCCGTATCTCACCGTGGAAGATGAGTACGCACGCGCGAATGTCATTGATGTGATTATCAGGACAGGCCACGAAGACTGTCTTGCTGCGGTCAAGGCCTGCCTTGACTCTAACGCTTGCTGGAGAATGACGCTTAGAGCTCTAAACACTCGGGCATGGCAGAGGAAACTGCCACCAGAAATTGAAGCCTATGCCTGGCCGTTTTTGAAAGAGTTCGTGCGTTCAACGATGATGACTGAATTAGCAGCCGCCGTCATGTTGAGAGTGAACGATCAACGTGCCACTCCATTCCTCACTGGCCCCGATCTATTCGATTTTGGAAAACCACAGTTTGGCGAGATTCTGTCTGCCTATTGCGAAGTTGATTCGGTCATCGATCGAACTCTGCTCCTGTCGCTGATCGCTCGTGCGGAAGCAAATTCGGACGAAGGGCACGCGTGGTTTTCGTACCGGGGTGATCGCTCGTACTACTACAGAACTCTTGGAACCCTGCTCGCTCGACTCCGACACCCGGAAGACTCTGGAGTGATCGCGCGATTGATGAATCACGACATCTAAGACGTGCGGCAGCCTGGTACAACTCGAACGTGAAATAGATGGCGTTCGCGTCAGGCGAATGGATGTCTCAGTTCCAGCTCGCGTTCCACACGAGAAAGAATTCCTTTGTAACTCTCACCGAGCCGTTGCCTTTAAACGATCAGTGAGGCGGATCGTTCGTTCTTTGGCGGCGGCTTTGGCTTTCTTCTTTGCCACTTCGTACTCTGCGATAGACCCGCCGAATGATTTTTCGAACTGGATGCCGAGGGCGGTGACGTCCCAAGCGGTCTGCACGCACTTGTCCATGTCCCACGAGCCGATCCAGATGATGTACTGGCCGTTGTCTTTCTGACGCTCTCGGCTGGCGTATTCGCCCTGGACGTAATTCAGCAGGCCGGTCGTGTGCGACACGAAAGTTTTTCTCGAGTCAGCAACCAGGTCGCGGAGTTTTTCCGGGTAACGTTTCTGCACGAGTTCCAACGCTCGCTCTTTAGTGAAGTCGTCTTTGGGTAGCGAGGATGCTGCACTTCGCACTGCCGACAAATCCTTTCGCCACTGAACGACCGCCGCCGAGTATTCTCGCACGAATCTCGGAATGTCATTGCTCAGTGCCTTCAGGTCTTCCGTCTTGAGCGGGCCGCTCTTTGCACGGATCGCTTTCGGAAGTTTGTCGTAACGTTTGCCGACTTCTGAATACAGGTCACCCAACTTCTGCGACGCCGATCGCGACTTTGAGTCAGACTTGCTCGACGAACTTCGAGAAGACGACAGCCGACTTCGCGAACTCGACGAGGACAACCTCGATCGGGATGACGACAGCCGCGACCGGGTCGACGAGAGTTTCGACGAAGAACTGGATCGCGCTGTTGATCGAGGCGGCGCGGCCTTGCCGCCAGTCTGAGTCGTCTTGCTTCTTATATCAGAGCTAATCGCTGAGAGACGTCGGAATACGTTAGATCGTTGCTGAGATGTCGCGTCAGAGACTTTCAGAAATCTAGACCGAAAGTCGGTCACCTTTCGCGAGTATCGATCTGCTCCGGTCGGCCCCATCGCTGAAACTGAACTGACCTCTTTTTCCAAAGCGGTCAGTTCGGCAATCATTGATCGAGCCGTCGCGGCCGTGGCCATCTCGCCCAGTAAGCTCAGAAGTACCAAAGCGAAACATGCAGCGGCCACAATTCGGGTGGGAATTCTCATGTCGGAAGCTCCAGAGCTTGATCTACGGATGAAGTCTCCGGGAGCACCTACCTAGACGACTCCCTGTTCGACTCTAACCTCGCAATTTGGAGCGTCCGGGAGAGGCGAAAAAGTCTCTCGATTTGTCCTGATTCCTCGTCAGTTTCGGGCAGATTGTCACTTCAGGCAGAACGCTGCGGCGGGCAAAGTGTCCTGACGACTGACTGGACCGGCAGAGCGTGACAAACCACCAACTCGCCACTGGAGCTGCGGCCTGGAGTGACGGTTCTCATCCTCGGGAACGTGATTCGGGCTGACAGAGGGTCGCTACCAATTCCGTCCAGCCTCGATAAACTCCGCGCCGGACACGGTGTCTGGTTTGATGTTGTCGTTACTTTTTCAGGGATCTTCGGCTGCTATGAAGCGGATCAATAAAGGTCTGGACGTCCCGATCGCTAATCCGCCGGAGCAAAAGATTTACGACGGGCCGGAAATTCGGACCGTCGCCGTGGTCGGCACCGATTATCTCGGCATGAAACCGACGATGGCCGTCGCGGAAGGCGACACCGTCAAACGCGGGACACTCCTGTTTACAGACAAAAAGAACCCCGGCGTGAAATTCACGTCGCCCGCCGCCGGTACCGTCCAGTCGGTGAACCGCGGCGAAAAGCGAGCTTTCCAGTCCGTCGTCATCAACGTCGATGGCGACGAGGCAGAAACGTTCAAAAGTGTTGGAAACGCTGACGTTACGTCACTCAACCGAGACGAAGTTGTCGAGAATCTTGTCGACTCTGGCCTGTGGACATCGCTGCGGCAACGACCGTACAGCAAAGTCCCGGCCATCGATTCCAAGCCGAACTCGATCTTTATTACAGCTACCGACACAAACCCGCTGTGTGCGAAGCCTGAAGTTATCATCACCGAGCGTGAGCAGGATTTCCGCTTCGGCGTACAGATCATCCAGCATCTGACGGACGGAAAAGTATTTCTCGTCAGTTGCCCGGGTGTGACTCTCCCAGGCGAGGAACTGGCCGACGTCGACGATGTTGAATTCGACGGGCCTCATCCCGCCGGTCTGGTCGGAACTCACATCCACTTCCTGGACCCGGTCAACGAAAAGAAAAACGTCTGGCACATCAACTATCAGGACGTCATGGCGATCGGCCACTTGTTCCTGACCGGCGAACTTGACGCCAGACGAGTTGTCTCGGTGGCCGGCCCGGCTGTTTACAAGCCTCGGCTTGTTCGAACACTGCTCGGAGCATCGATCAAAGAGCTGACTTACGGCGAGCTTGCCGAAGGCGATGTCCGAGTGATCTCGGGTTCGGTCCTGTCAGGCCGAGCTGTCACTGAAGGCCCCCTCGGATTCCTGTCACGATACCACTTGCAGGTTTCGGCCGTGCTCGAAGGTCGCGAGCGAGAGTTTCTCGGCTGGCAGAAACCCGGCATGGACAAGTTCTCGTTGCGAAAGATTTTCGCTTCAGCACTGACGCCAAACCAGAAATTCAAATTCACCACCTCAACCGGCGGCAGCAAGCGGGCAATGGTTCCAATCGGCATGTACGAAGACGTCATGCCGCTCGACATCATCCCGACATTCCTGCTCCGTTCGTTGATTACCGAAGACACCGACCAGGCCACCGCTCTGGGTGCCTTGGAACTTGATGAAGAAGACCTTGCTCTCTGCACCTTTGTGTGTCCGGGCAAGTACGAGTACGGAACGATGCTGCGGAAGAGTCTTTCGCTCATCGAAAGCGAAGGATAGCTCTGCAGTTCAGAACGCATCGAAGCCGCTAAGACCGCAAACGGTCGACGTGATTTGCGTTCTGAAAACACGATTAAAGAACAACGCCGAAACAGTTCGGCAAACGACGTTTGTATTGTGAAAGACAGACATGAAGCCGCTCAGACGGTTACTCGACGCCGTTGAACCGCACTTCTCGAAAGAGGGGAAACTGCGGATGGCGTACCCGTTGTACGAAGCGTTAGACACGTTTCTGTACACGCCGGGGCAGGTCACGTCGGGACCTTCACACATCCGCGACAGCATCGACCTGAAACGGATGATGTCGACAGTCGTCGTCGCTCTGCTGCCGTGCATTGTCATGGCCATGTGGAACACCGGCTTTCAGGCGAACCAGGCAATCACCGCTCTGGGTATTACCCCGGACGGAGATGCCAACTGGCGATATTCAGTCATCAACGCTCTGGGAATTGGATACGATTCGGCCAACCTTGTCGCCAATCTCGTCCACGGGGCCCTCTACTTTATCCCCGCATACATCGTGACCAATATCGCAGGGGGAACCTGGGAAGTCATCTTCTCAACCATCCGTAAGCACGAAGTCAATGAAGGCTTTCTCGTCACCGGCATGCTCTTCCCACTGACGCTTCCGCCGAGCATCCCGCTGTGGCAGGTCGCCGTTGGAATCAGCTTCGGCGTCGTCATTGGCAAAGAAGTCTTCGGCGGCACGGGGCGAAACTTCCTGAACCCGGCACTGACCGCTCGGGCGTTCCTCTACTTCGCCTACCCAACGGCCATCGTCGGTGATGCCGTCTGGACAGCCTGCGACGGATTCTCTGGAGCCACTCCGCTGGGAGCACTCGCGACTGCCGATGTCGCTGTCGGAATGGGAGCCGTTTCAGAATCACTCAGCCAGGCATTCCTCGGAACAATGCAGGGGTCGATGGGTGAGACCTCGACACTCGCCTGTTTGATCGGTGCCTTTATTCTGATCGCTACTCGGATTGGCTCATGGCGAATCATGGCAGGAGTCGTGTTCGGAGCTGTGATCTTCTCGATCTTCCTGAACTCAGTCGGAAGCGAAACTAACCCGATGTTCGCCATGCCGTGGCACTGGCATCTGTGTGTCGGCGGATTTGCATTCGGCACAGTATTCATGGCAACTGATCCAGTCTCCGCAGCCATGACCGAACGCGGCAAATGGTTCTACGGAGCGTTGATCGGTGCCCTGACTATTCTGATTCGAGTCATCAATCCGGCGTATCCGGAAGGCATCATGCTGGCAATTCTGTTTGGCAACGTCTTTGCCCCGGTGATCGACTACGTCGTCGTGCAGGGCAACATCAAACGGAGGCTCGCTCGCAATGCAGACTGAATCTCCTAAACAAACAATGATCGTGGCGACCTGCCTTTGCCTGGTGTGCTCAGTGCTGGTCTCAACTGCGGCCGTCGTTCTCCGACCGGCACAGCAGATTCAAAAAACGCTCGACATCCAGAAGAACATTCTGAAAGTCGCCGGCATTTACGATGAGACTCGAAAAGTCGATACGCAATTCAAAGTCGTCGAACCTGTTCTGATCGAACTCGCCGGGAAACGACCACGAATCACCGATCCTTCAGAAGAAGGCATCGATCTCAAAACGTACGATCCCAAGAAGGCGGCGAAGAAGGAACACGACAGCGTCGAAGTCAATCCACGAGGAGCCCTTCCTCAGATCGCTCGTCGTGAGATTTACACGATCGCCTATGAAATCCGAAAGGCAGACGGCAGCCTCGACCAGGTCATTCTGCCGATCTACGGCAAAGGTCTTTGGTCTACACTCTGGGGGTTCATAGCCGTTGATGCTGACGGGCAGACGATACGCGGCATCACTTTCTACGAACACGGTGAAACTCCAGGCCTCGGTGGCGAAGTCGACAACCCCGTCTGGAAAGCTGTCTGGCCGGGCAAGAGCGCATTTGCGGCAGCCGACTTGGAGCATGCTTCATTCGACGGCCTGCCCATCCCAACAATTCAAGTTACCAAAGGTGAAGTCACTCCTGAGACGCCACAGGCCGAATTCAAAGTTGACGGCCTGAGCGGAGCAACAATTACCTCGAACGGTGTGACCGCCTTCGTCAGGTATTGGCTTGGCCCGGACGCCTTTGGATCATATCTGCAACAGATTCGTTCTGAGCAAGCTGCAACCCCAACGTCCGCTGCGGCCGAGGGAGAAAACAATGGCTGAACCAACAACCAAAGATGTTCTTGTTGATCCGATCGTCAAGAACAACCCGATCGCGCTCCAGATTCTTGGAATCTGTTCGGCACTTGCGGTCACGACAAAGCTTGAAACAGCGATCGCCATGTCGGTCGCCGTGACGCTTGTTACTGGTTTGTCTGGAGCATCGGTTTCGCTGATCCGAAATTACATTCCAAGCAGCATTCGCATCATCGTTCAAATGACAATCATCGCGATGTTGGTGATCCTCGTCGATCAGTTTCTGAAGGCCTACTTCTACGACATCAGCAAGCAGATGTCGGTCTTCGTCGGGCTCATCATCACAAACTGCATCGTAATGGGACGAGCCGAAGCGTTCGCCATGAAGAACAGCCCATCAATGAGCTTCATTGACGGTGTCGGCAACGGACTTGGCTACAGCTTTATCCTGATCGTAGTCGCCATCTTTCGCGAACTACTTGGCAAGGGTGAATTACTCGGACATAAGATTCTCGGAGACGGAGGACTTATGGCGGAAGGCTATGTTTCCAACGGCCTGATGCTGCTTCCACCGAGTGCCTTCTTCCTGATCGGTCTGATCATCTGGGCGATCAGAACGTTCAACAAAGACCAGGTTGAAGCTGCCTGATTACGACAATCTGAGTTTCAACCAGCCCGGAACTTTCACGCGTCTTCCTTAACTGTTTTTCGAGGACAATCAGATGGAACACTATCTGAGCCTCTTTTTGAAAGCCTGCTTTGTCGAGAATCTGGCGCTTGCCTTTTTCCTCGGAATGTGCACCTTTCTGGCTGTTTCCAAAAACGTAAAAACTGCGTTCATGCTGGGCATCGCCGTGATCGTCATTCAGACCATCACCGTCCCAATGAATAACCTCATCTTTCAGCACCTGCTGAAGGAAGGTGGGCTGAGCTGGCTATCATCAAGTCTTGGTGGCGTTGATCTGACTTTCGTCGGACTGATCAGCTACATCGGGACGATCGCTGCGATGGTCCAGATTCTGGAAATGACGCTCGATCGCTACTTCCCGGCTCTCTACAACTCACTCGGAATTTTCCTGCCGCTGATCACAGTGAACTGTGCCATCCTCGGCGGCACTCTGTTCATGGTCGAACGTGACTACAACTTTCCAGAAAGTGTTGTGTTTGGTGTTGGCTCTGGCGTTGGCTGGGCCTTAGCAATCACGGCTCTCGCCGGAATTCGCGAGAAAATGAAATACAGCGATGTCCCTGAAGGCCTGCGAGGCTTGGGGATCACCTTTATTACTGTCGGACTGATGGCGATGGCCTTTATGGCTCTCGGCGGAATCCAACTCTGATTTCAAACAGCTTTCGATTGGCGTGCTGAGTCGTCTGGCTCGACGCTCCGAAAACTAAACCCTTACCGAAAAGTACGCAGACGAACGATGGAAATCTTCCTCGGCGTTTTCATGTTTACTGGAATTGTCCTGGCACTCGTCGTAGTGATCCTCCAGGCACGCAGTTTTCTCGTGCCCAGCGGCAATGTGAAGATCACCGTCAACGGCCAGAAGACTCTGGAAGTTCCCGCCGGCGGAAAGCTGCTTAACGCTCTTTCATCGCAAGGTATCTTCGTTTCGTCGGCCTGCGGCGGTGGCGGAACCTGCGCTCAATGCAAAGTGAATGTCCTTGCTGGAGGCGGCGAAATTCTGGCGACAGAAACCGGGCATATCAATAAGAAAGATGCTCGCCAGGGATGCCGTCTCTCCTGCCAGGTCGCCATTAAGCAGGACATGAAGATCGAAGTACCGCCCGAAGTCTTCGAAACCAAGAAGTGGCGTTGCAAAGTTAAATCGAACCGAAACGTTGCCACATTCATCAAAGAGTTCGTGCTTGAACTCCCCGAAGGCGAGCAGGTCGATTTCAAAGCTGGCGGTTTCATTCAGATCGAAGCGCCGCCGCACGAGATTCACTATAAAGATTTTGACATTGAAGAGGAGTACCACGAAGACTGGGACCGCTTCAACATCTGGCAATACGTTTCGAAAGTAGATCAACCAGTCGTCAGAGCCTACTCGATGGCCAACTACCCGGGCGAAAAGGGCATCATTATGCTCAACGTCCGAGTTGCTTCTCCGCCACCGCGGTCTGCTGAAGGGACTCCGCCTGGAAAGATGTCATCGTACATTTTCAGCCTGAAGCCAGGCGACGAAGTCACGATCTCTGGTCCTTATGGTGAATTCTTCATCAACGACAGCGATTCTGAAATGGTCTATATCGGCGGTGGTGCCGGGATGGCTCCGCTGCGTAGTCACATTTTCGAGCTGTTCAAGAATCTGAAGACCGGCCGAAAAGTCACCTACTGGTACGGCGGTCGAAGTTTGCGAGAGCTGTTCTACATCGATCACTTCCGTGCAATCGAAGAAGAGTTTCCAAACTTCAAATTCCACATCGCTCTTTCCGATCCTCTGCCAGAAGATAACTGGACTGGCTACACCGGCTTCATTCATCAGGTCGTTCTTGAAAACGCCCTGAAAGACCACGCGGCTCCGGAAGACATCGAGTACTACCTCTGTGGCCCGCCGATGATGAACTCGGCCGTTTTCAAGATGCTGGACGATCTCGGCGTCGAACCCGAAAATATCCGCTTTGACGATTTCGGTTGATACTCGTCTTGTGAGGCAGCAGTGCTACACTGGCCGCTCGTCAGTCTCTCATGGTCGTTCCTTGAGTAGGCTCTCCGAATCTCGCCAGTGGCCTTCTGCAGTGACGAGCAACTCATGCAGGATCAGACATCCAGCCCGCTTTCGACGGACGATGCCGAGCCGTCGCTGCTTAAGGATCTGAATGAGCAACAAAAGGTTGCAGCTTCTCATGGATCAGGCCCACTGCTCATCATCGCTGGAGCCGGCACTGGGAAAACGACAACACTCACGCACCGTGTTGCCTGGCTGATTCACAACGGAACAGACCCTCGTCGAATCCTCTTACTGACGTTCACCAGGCGTTCGGCTGCGGAGATGCTGTCGCGGGTTTCGAGCTGCCTGCAACGCATGCAGAAACAGGCCGCAGCATCGGGCACGCAAGGGGCGGGTTCTCAGTCCAACGCGATCTGGGGCGGAACATTCCACGCAATGGCCTCGCGGCTTCTGAGGCAGCACGGCAAGCTGATCGGCCTTGAGCCCGACTTCACCGTCCTTGACCGAAGCGACTCGGAAGACCTGCTGGACGTTGTCAGAGCGGAGCTGAAGTTGTCGACCGAACGACGACGGTTTCCGCTGAAGCAGACTTGCCTAAGCATCTACAGCCGCTGCATCAACTCGAGAGCGAAACTGCAGATCGTACTGGAGGAAGTATTTCCGTGGTGCGTCGACTTTGAAGAAGAACTGAAGCAGCTCTTCAAGGGGTACGTCGAACGCAAGGACCGCTTGAACTGCCTCGATTACGACGACCTGTTGCTCTTCTGGAACGCTCTGGTTTCTGACGAATCCGGAGCACGAGCAATCCGCAAACAGTTTGATTGCGTCCTCGTCGACGAGTACCAGGACACCAACCTGCTGCAGTCTGAAATCCTTCAGCATCTGTGCCCGGACGGAACAGGCCTGACGGTAGTCGGCGACGATGCCCAATCGATTTACTCGTTCCGCGCGGCGACGGTTCGCAACATCCTCGATTTCCCGAAGAAGTTTCCCGGCACAACAACCGTCCTGCTCGAAGAGAATTACCGCAGCACTCAGCCGGTGCTCGATGCAGCGAACATGGTGATCGCTGAAGCCAAAGAACGGCACCATAAGGAATTGTGGACTGCTCGATCGACCGGAATCAGGCCACAGGTCGTAAGCTGCCGCGACGAAGATGAGCAATCGGATTTTGTCATCCGAGAACTTCTCCACCATCGCGATAAAGGAGTTCCTCTCAAGCATCAGGCTGTGCTGTTTCGAGCTTCACACCACAGCCTGAATCTTGAGCTGATGCTGGCTGATCAGAACATTCCGTTTCACAAATTCGGAGGTTTGAAGTTCGTCGAAGCGGCACACATCAAGGACTTCCTGGCGTTTCTTCGGCTTGCCGATAACCCATTCGACATGGTGTCTGCGATGCGAATCCTGATGCTGCTTCCGGGCATTGGCCGTAAGCGAGCGATGGACCTGACCGATGGCCTCTACGAAGCAGACGGAAACTTTGAGAAGTGGGCAACGTGGTCAACTCCGTCGGCGACGAAAGAAGTCTGGCCACAGTTCGTCGGGCTGCTGAAACATCTGGCCGAGTTGAAGTCCAGCCGAAAAGGCGAATCGTCAGTTCCGACCGAACTCGACGCAGTCCGTAAGTTCTTTGCACCGATTGTCGAAGAAAAGTATCCCAACGCGAGGGAGCGACTACTTGACCTCGAACAGGTCGTGCACATTTCGGCGAGGTATCCGAACCGAACGGAATTCCTGACAGCGATCACCCTCGACCCGCCATCGTCGACGCAAGACCTGGCTGCCGATCCCGTTCTGGACGAGGATTATTTGATTCTCAGCACGATCCATTCCGCAAAGGGCCTGGAGTGGAATTCCGTTTTTGTCCTGCACGCAGCCGACGGCAACATCCCATCTGACCTGTCGACGAAGGATGAAAAACAGATCGAAGAAGAACGCCGCCTGTTCTACGTCGCGTTGTCACGAGCCAAAGACAACCTCTACGTGATCCACCCGCAGCGATATTACCGTTCTGAGCGAAGGTCGTACCGTGACGACTACAGCTTCTCGCAACTGACTCGATTTCTGACGCCGACCGCGCGAGCGTGCTTCGACTGGCGACTGCCCGACAGCGATGATGTGGTCTCGACGTTGCCCACCGAAGATCCAGTCAGGCCCGAAATCAAGCCGCTTTTCAACGCTCGCGATCAAGCAAGATCCATGTGGGACTAATAATGCCAGCGACGGATTTCCGTACGAGATTTCAGACTCATCGGAGCCTTTCCTGTTCGTCGAGCGGATCATCGCGGCCGACGATGGCGTCTTCCGGATCCCAGTTCAACGAATCATACGAGTCATTGCCCGGAAGCTCCTCGAACGGAATACCCTGCTCGTCAAGCCGGTCAGCGATTCCGTCAAACGGGTTTTGAGTCAACTCGGCAGGGAACAGTTTGACGAGATCATCAACGTGCTTCAGAACCAGGTCAACATTCTTCTCGGGTACTGAGAGCAGGCGTCGAGCTCGATCATGGCGGGTGATCCACGCTGCTTCATGCAGCACCGCGTGCATCGCTTCCGGCGAAAGGGTGTTGAACGGTTCCCCCTTCGAACGAAGCCTTGAGACGACTCTTTCACCTTTATTCATGATCCCCGAGAGATCCTGACTCTCACGCACCGTGCTTCGTGAGAGCGCAGCTCCGATCGCCAGCGTAAGTCCGACGAACTGCTCACGAGTAATCCGTTTTCGCAAAAGCCAGCGATCCAATCGGCGACTCTGCGGCAATGAATCAACAAGCCTTTGAGTCCCCCATCGCTCGGCCAACGAAACCTGCTCAGCATCTACCAGGTCACTGATCGGCAGCGTTCTTTCAGAATTCCAATTCGGCAACGGCAGATAAAGGTCAGGAAAAGGCGGCAGTTTCTTTTCGGGCAAGTGCTCGACAATCTCGAAGAACGTTCTTAATTCACTGGGCGAAACTTCCTCACTCACTCTCTTGACCTCAGTGAATGTCAAAGTCGCGTCACCGCAGCCTGAAAGAATTGTCGAAGCCGTGACAACGACGACCAACACATTTCGGAGTTTTGAAGAACCCGCCATCACTTCACACTTTCGAAAATTCTGATGCCAGCCAACGAGCATTACCGTGCAGCAATTTCCAAATCAGTTTTGGAATACTGCGGAAGCTTCAACACCGTATCGACGCCTTCAGCTCTCCAACTGGTGCACTAAAACCATCAAAATGGTTTAGCTCACGTGACGACGACGGTCGGTCAATTTGCTCCAAGAAACATCGAGACAAATCGATTGCCTACGTTTTCTTCGGCCACGAGGCGAAATCATCGCCATCGCGCATCTGACACGGAGGGAAAGCCTTCACTACTTCGGGGTCATACCGCACAGACATCGGCATCGTAATCAGAAGCTCGGCGTGCGCGGGACGATACTTACGGCGCAACGCGTGGTGCAAATGTCAGGCGGATTGATTGGCGGGCCATCCGAATCGACAGCCGGTTCTGGTCTGCGTGAGGTTCGAACGTGAAATTCGAAGCTGAGCTGGCACCTCGGCGCATCAAAATGTCGTCACCGGTTTCCCGGTGGATTACATGCAGCACTGACTCCATTGCGGCGGTCCCGGCACTTCGAGACCGACGATAGCTCAGCACGACACACGGTGCATTCTTGGGCTGATCAATCAGAAACCGAATTTGCTCAACGGGCCGCTGCCACTTCAGCTCTCCAGTTTGGGAATCCACCGCAACGAGTTGTCCGATGACGGATGGATTTCTGTTTTGGTTACGCGTTCCTCGACCATTCAGATACTCGGACTCAGCGACGCTCGAAAGAGCGATCAAATGCGAGGATGTATCGGACGAAACATGAATCGCTCGAACAACGTCCGGCCGTTGCACACTCAACGTCGAAACCTGAAGGCCCGTCCTTGAGCTGATGATTCGAAGTTGTCCGGACAGACTGAGAACTCCCAACCACTCCGAGCCGATCGCAAAAGCGGTCGATTCTGAATCGATATCGCTGCTCCATTCGACACTCGCCGACCGCAAGTTGACCGACGCGATTTTTGAGATGCGAAGCGTTCCCGAGGACTGATCCAAATCGGGTAGCCTCTCGGCGATAAGCACGCGGTCTCCCATAGTCTGCAGAATCGTGCCTCGAAACCCAACGGCTTCGGACAGCGAAAACCGAGAGGTCATCGCTCCGTCGACCGATCGCAAGACCGTCACCCGGTCGCGATTTGGCTCGGTGAGAAAAACAGTCTTCCCATCACCGCTGCAAATGGCCTGCCGAGGCAACTCATACCTTTGCCACAATCGCTGGCCGGTGGTCGTGTCGAGGCATACAAGTTTGCCGCGCGTCTGGAAGCATAAATATCCAGATCGAACCGGCCCCACCTTTACGATCGGCCGACCGAACGCGTCAAGCATCGTTAGTTGTTCCTCAGAAAAACCTGGCACGGCGGGAGCGTACTCGTGATCTTCCTGCCGGTTTCCGTCGGCCATGTCGACAGACCAAAGCCGTTGGACTCGCGGCTCGCCGCTTCCGTCGAAAGGTGAAATCCCAAATAGTTCGGCACCAAGTTGCAGCACAAGAAAGTGCCCGATCCCCCAGCCACGATACATGCGGCCGACGGATTTCAACGGAGAAGGTGACGTTGCAAGTACGGTCTGCCAGGAGCCCGAAAATCCGTCGCCATAAAAACGAAGAATTGTGTCGTTACGCGACGACCTTGGATTGATCGCCACATTCAACCGATCGAACAGAGACCCAGGCGAACATTCAACAGGAACGGGAATGAATGACGTGTCGAGATTCTGCTCGGAATGCTCGCTCACGGTGACCGAACCTTTGTTCCACGGAGAGCCCGTTCCTCGTCCGTCATGAGAAAACTCATGATCGACGCCTTCCCGTAATAGTTTTCTTAAAATCGCTGCCGCGTCTCGATGATAACGGCGCGACTCGTAGAGCTTTATCAGCTTCAGTGATGCCTGACGAGAATCTTCGCTGCTGGAAGAATCTGCCAGCGCCAACAGAGACAACTGCTTTTGCCCATACCTCAGACCAATGCGAGATCGTTCATCAAGGGAGTACGCCGCGACAATCGGCAGGTGCTGCCATTGCCGGGTGAATCGCTGCAAAGCGAACGGGTCACGGCTACTGAATGCGGTATCGGCCAACTCCTTAATTGACTGAGCCAGCCGTTCAGTCACCGCTTCGCCATCGCCGCTCAACAAGTCGAGAACTTCTCCCTGGATCAGGCGATCATGACGCACACTTCGCAACGGCTCAGGCTTTAGAAATCGAGGTTCGCCCGACGGATTGAGCGATTGCAGTTCTGCATAGAACTTCAATGCTAAAACAGGATCACCAGACACCACGGCCGCACGAGCCGCTGCATGTCGAAGTCCGATCACTTCTGCAATCGATGATCTTCCGACGAGTTCTTCAGCCTCAGACTCCACTTCTTGAATTCGTTGCGGAGAAAGCGTTCCCGAATTGATCCAGGCAAGAAACGTCTTTGCGTGCTCGCGTTTGACTCGACCAGAATCTGAAACCGAAGCCACTCGTTTCAGACGAGCCGCCGCTTCATCAAATAGTCCTGTTGAGCGTTCAAAAGCAGCCTGATCAATAGCACCATCGACTGAAAGATCGTTCGCACCAAGCTGTGACGTTGCATTACCAGGCCGTCGTCGGCCTGAAATAGCCGACAACATTGTCCATGTGCTGATCCGATCCGGATTCTGCATCACCAGTCGATCGCCCGCCAGAACGAGACAACCAGACATCGACTGCAGACGATCAACACTTTCAAGCACGCGCCCGTCATCACAGTTCACGGCAATCAGCGAGCCGCCTCTCGCCGGGAAGACGTAATACATCTTTGGACTCGCCAGCCCATTCTCCGCTGCAAAGCGAACCGAATAACCCGTTCCTACCGGCTCGCGACACGGAACGGTCCAAAGAACTTCGCCTGATGCGGCATCGACGGCAGTCACGGCATGCCGGCTGAGGACGACGATCCGATCCTCGACCGAAACAAAATCAACGGGCGTCTCAACACTCAACGTCCAAACCCGTCTGCCACTTTGAGGCTCCAAGGCGACGAGCCCTTCAGTATCCGGTCCGGCGGCAATCAGGATTGAATTGGGCATGGGAGATGTGTCGCCGGCGGATGATTCGGCCCCTGGTGATGTCACTCCCAAAATTTTGTTATCTCGCCACCCTTGCCACCACGGTCGATGTGGGCGGGCAGGCGCGAATGGCAACCGAGTGATTTCCAACGGCATGTCGGCGCGAGAAGTTCGTCGACTCCAGGCGACTGAACGAGTCCCAAGGTCAACACCAACGATCAAACCGGCACCGGTTGGACAGACAAGCACGCCATCCATCAAAGTGATGCGGCAGTCCAGACTTCGCCAGTCCGAGTCTGCGGGCGAGAGTCGCGGAACCTCGGCAATGTTGATGGACCATTCGATTCTTCCCGTTTCAGCGTTCGCCGCATAGAGATGCAACAGGTCATTGACCTGAACGAGACCAACTATGTGTTGATCAATCGGCGTTGGCAGTCCGCAGAAATAAATGTCCGCAAGACTGCTCCTCTTTCGTTTCCGAGAATTATGCGTTTCTTCGAGAGTTGAATCCTCGACGGCTGGCGGCTGAGTGCTCCTCTCATCATTCCCTGCTGATTGCGATTCTTTAAGCCAGGCGAGAACAACGTCAGCAGTCAGGCTCCACGCAAACTCTCCAGTCCGCAGGTGTCGTGCGACAATTCTGTTCTGCGTCTGACTTTGATAACTGCCTCGCTGAATCAATCGGGATGGACCTGAAAACGGACCAGCCAACACCGCCGAACCGGACTCAACGGTGAAAACATGATCGCCGTCTGTTGAGAGTCGAGACTGCAGTGAATCGACCTGTAATCCCTGGGCAAGTTTCTGAGCCATCAGCTCCTGAAGTGAGAGATTCATCGTGAGGCGCGAGGCACTTTGCCCAGCCCCAGATATCGACTCATTCGCCCAAAGCTGCTGGCCCGAAGCCAGATCGTACGCCGAAATCTGATCCAGCGATCGACGGACCACAACACCGTCAACAACCAGAGGCTGGCCTCTGGGAAGAATTGGGATCGACTGTTCGAAGTGCTCATGCAGCGCATGCCGGGTAAGAGCCGCTGCCTCGTCAGCCAGGCCTGAGTCGACCTGCCAGTCCGGATGACTCAACGAAGGAAACAGATTTCCCCGCACAGTCGACTCTTGAAGACGCGCCGTTGCAACTTCGCTTTCTGAGGCACCAACTCCTCGAGATTCTGGTCGCCGCAACGGTCCGACTTGTTCCTCGCCCGTCGCCGACCCAGCCTGATGAGTAGCCCCCTCTGTAATAGCAACACTCTGCATCATGATTTGCAGACCAGCCTCGCGGTATGTTCCAGCAAGATTCGGCAGTCTGACCAGGCGTCGCGCCACTGATCTCGCAGCAGCAAACTCTCGCCGGTCCAGATGCCAGGCGGCGAGATATCGCAATGAATCTCGAGCGGCGTCCGTCTCAGGAAAGAGGGCCGGTAACCTCCGAAGCATCTCGAAATTCGAATCACGAACAGCTTTCAGGAGTTCTAACCGGGCCAGCGGCTCGGCCTGTCGGCGGTAAGACTTCAGCGAATCGGCAGGCAACAAACCAAGCAGGCGTTCAATTTCGGAATAGCTGTCACGATATTGCTGCCAGTCGCCAGCCGCCTGATTCACCAGGATTTGCTGCCCTGCTGCACTTCCGGCTGCCTGTCGGAGTCCTGCAACAGCCGACGAGAACTCGCGTTGATCGATCAATTCTTCGACTCGCCGAAGTTGCTCCTGCAGGACTCGATCCCGAAGTGGCACTGCGGAATGACTAAGTGCAGAGTCGTTGTCAGTCTCGGATTCACTAACGGAGTCCCCCGAAGCCGCCATGCACATGGCGCATCCCGCTGCCCCGAGCACGCTCGTTACAACCCCGCAGAGCACCACCGCGAGAATCATCGCGGGCCATTGCCGGCGTCGCTCAGGGATGTGCGATGTTCTGAACATTTCAAAAGGAATCCCAACCAGATTCAGCGACTGCCCGTCGGCAGCTCCGGAGGCGTTTCAATCTACCGCAGCCAGCCGCGAACCGACAGTCACACAGACTGACAGCTCAGCGGGCAACCCTTCTGACTGCAACAGCTTATGAAAAAGCTATCGCTTAGAAATACATCTGACCTTCCTGAATTTGACTGATTCCCGATACGGTTTGCAGGTTCTCGCGGAAGGCTGATCGCCGCCGATATGCCCCCTTACTCGCCAAATTAAGAGCACGAACTTCCATGTCACTCGCCCCGTCCACGCTGCAGCGACTGCTTGAGCAGCGATTATGCGCGGGGGTGTCGCGAAGCGGCATGAAGGAGTCGCCGCCTCAAGTTCATCTTGTCGGAGCCGGCGGCGCCGGAATGACCGCACTGTCAGAAATTCTCACAGACTTCGGTTGGATTCTGAGCGGCTCGGACCTGGATGTGGCCAGCAACGACTTCAGTCCAGCAGCACCCGAGTCGAGGCCAGGGAGAATCCTAAAGATTCACCAAGGGCATGATTCAGCGCATCTCCCGACGACGGCCGATCTGGTTATCTTCAGCCCCGCGATCTCGGCGGACAATCCCGAGCTGATCGCCGCACGGCAGTTGAAGATTCCTACAAGCTCGTACGTTGAGTTTCTCAGCGGCCTGCTCAAACAAAGCACTGGCATCTGCATTGCCGGTACACATGGCAAAACGACAACTTCGGCGATGACGGCGTCGATCCTGCGCGAAGCAGGTCTGGCGAGTTCGGCCGTCATCGGCGGAGAAGTCACCCAATACGGAAGGAGTGGTTGGGGGCCCGTTGCCAGCTCGGACGCAAACGATTCAGATTCGTTACTGGTCATTGAGGCCTGCGAGTATCGCCGGCACTTTCTCAGTTTCCGACCAAAAATCGCCGCAATATTGAATATCGAAGCCGACCACTTCGACTACTTTCAAACAATCGACGAAACATACGAAGCGTTCGCCGAATTCGCTGCCCGGGTTCACTCAGACGGCACGTTGATCATTCGAGCGGACTGCCCACTGATGGCTCGCCTGAAGAACGAGTGCCAGGCCCGCATCGAAACGTTCCAGCCTGTCAGTAACGCATCGGCACTCGGCCGGAACGCCGCCGCTCAGGCAGACTGGGCCGTCTCCAGCCTGCATGAAGAAATGGAACGAACGGTCTTTGATGTCGTTCGCAGGGGCCGGACTTTCGAAACCTTGGAATTGTCACAGCCGGGCCGTCACAACGTCGAGAACGCACTGGCAGCGATCGCGGTCGCTCACGCAGCGGGAGTCTCACCAGACGCCGCCTGCAGCGCGGCCGGCCGATTTCAGGGCGTTCGACGCAGGTTTGAAGAAGTTGCAACAGCCAACGGCGTGACTCTGGTCGATGATTACGCCCACCACCCAACGGCGGTCCGAGCAACTCTGGCGGCAGCTCGGAAAAAATATCCAGGGAGACGGCTTGTCGTCGCTTTTCAGCCGCATCAGGTGTCTCGGACCCAACAACTGATGGATGAATTCGCACACTCATTCGCCGATGCCGATAAAGTGCTGCTTGTGCCGATTTTCGCCGCGAGAGAAAACACCGACGTCGCCGACAGCACGCTTCAAGAACTCGTGTCTGGCATCAATCTGGCAGGAAGTTCTGTCGAGGCGTTGTCGTCGCTTGACCAGCTTCGAGCAACTTTGGAGGATTCGGCCCAGCCGGGGGACGTTTGGCTGACCCTGGGAGCAGGAAACATTAATCGGATTGCGCATGAGTTTGCTCGAACAGTTCAGCGAAATTACACAGGCCGATGAGCCTCTCGCACCTCTGACCTGGATGAAGACCGGGGGAGTGGCTCAGTACGTCGTCACCCCTCGCAGCCAGGATGAGCTGCAGAAGGTCGCCGCGTGGTGCCACGAAAACGAAACCCCCATCCACGTGCTTGGTGGCGGTTCGAACGTACTGGTCAGCGACGATGGAGTCAGCGGCGTCGTACTACGACTGACCGAGTCGGCGTTCGGCAGTGTCGAAATCGATGGAACAACCGTCCGAGCCGGCGCGACGTCTTTGCTTTCGCACGTAATTTCAGAAACGGTCACCGCCGGTTTGGCAGGACTTGAAACTCTGGTCGGAATTCCCGGCACGGTCGGTGGCGCACTGAGGGGCAACGCTGGCGGCAAGAGCGGCGACATCGGGCAGTTCGTCTCTGCCGTCACCGTTTTGACAGCCAAAGGCGAAAAGTTCACCAGACGTGAAGACGAACTTTCATTTTCGTACCGACAAAGCAGTATTAACGAGCTGGTGATCCTGGAAGGCGAATTTCAACTGCAGGAAGATTCCGCCGAAGAGATCACTCGCCGCATGAAAAAACTGTGGATCATGAAGAAAGCCACTCAGCCGCTGGCATCTCAGTCGGCCGGGTGCATCTTCCGCAATCCGCGGGGACTTAGCTCCGGGGCCCTGATCGAGCAAGCTGGTTTGAAGGGAACTCGAGTCGGCGGCGCGGAAGTCAGCGACCGACACGCGAACTTCGTCATCACTCATCCCGAAGCAACATCTTCCGATGTGTTGAGGCTGATCGATTTGATTCAGTCAAAAGTTTCAGAGCAGTTCGGCGTGGAGCTGGAACTGGAGATCCAAGTCTGGTAATTAGTCCTTTCTCGGAAACATACGGTTGAGCGAAGTTCACGGCTGAACAACGCCCCGTTTCGAACAATGGATTGGAAGTTGGCCATGGAGGGCATTCTTCATACTCCGCTGAACCCGCTGCGCGTCGCCGTTCTTTCTGGCGGCGATTCTGCCGAGCGGTCGATCAGCCTGAAGAGTGGGACTGCCGTCTCCAACGCTCTTGCGGCCCGCGGTCACGAGGTTGTCACTATCGACCCCTCAGTCACCTCGCTCGACACCTACGACTGGAGCAATGTTGACGTTGCGTTTCTCGCGTTGCACGGAACCTTTGGCGAGGACGGATGCGTCCAGCAGATTCTGGAAACTCAGGGAGTCGTCTTTACGGGAAGCAACTCGGAAGCATCCAAGCTGGCATTCAGCAAATCAGCAGCGAAAGAACGGTTTTCGCTATCGGGAATCAAGGCTCCCGAATACGCGTTGATTCACAAAGATGATCCGCCCGAGCAGGTCGTGCAAAAAGCAAAATCGATTGGCTTCCCGCTGGTGGTAAAGCCCGACAGCCAGGGATCGAGCCTCGGAGTCCAGATCGTCGAGAACGAAACCGGACTGACAGCGGCTGTCGCGCAAAGCTTCGAACTGGATAACTTCTGCCTGCTGGAAAAAGCAATCTTCGGTTCGGAGTGGACACTCGGCGTGATCGATAGTGATCCTCTGCCGCTGATTAGAATCGGAACCGACCGCGAGTTCTTTGATTTCGAAGCCAAGTACAACGACGACAAGACCGAGTACAACTTCGACGAATCCATCCCGACCGAACTACAAAACAACTTGACCGAAATCGGAATCCAAGCATGCCGAACGCTCGGCACAAAAGGCGTTGCCCGAGTCGACATCATGGTCGACGAAGTGGGAATGCCGTGGATTCTGGAGGTCAACACGATCCCCGGCATGACCGACCACAGCCTCGTCCCCAAAGCCGCCGAGAAAGTCGGCTTGGACATGGCGCAGTTCTGCGAAGTCGTTCTCGAACGAGCATTGAAAACCGGCGATCAAAAGCTCCGCCGCGCATCCTGACCGCCTAGGTCGTACGGACATTCATCTTGCTGTTTGTCGTTAGTTTGAATGAGGATGTCTATCGTCTCAAGGAGGAGCACGATGGTCCGACGTCATGAACTGAGCGATGAACAGTGGAATGTGATCAAGAGTTTGATCCCGGGAAAGAAAAGTGATCCAGGGCGGACAGGTCGTAACAATCGATTGTTTATCAACGCCGTGTTGTTTGTGCTGAAAACTGGCATTCCCTGGGAAGATCTTCCTGGTCGATACGGAAAACCCAACTCGGTTTGGAAGCGGTACGATCGCTGGTGTTCCCGAGGCGTCTGGGAGCGGATTTTCCTGGCCATCGGTGAGTCAGGACTGACAGACGAATTGCAGGAAGTACAGATCGATTCTACCAGCATCAAAGCTCACCCGGTCGCTTCCACCGGACGCCGCCTGGCAGATGAAAAAAAGAAGACGCTGACGAACGACGCTGCCTTGGCCGTTCTCGTGGCGGACTGACGACCAAAGTTCACGCAGTAACTGGCAGGAGCGGCCGGCTTGTCACCTTCCAGCTGACGGTCGGTCAACCTGGCGATGCTCCTTTGGGAGAACAGTTGCTCAAAGACTTCAAACGCGGTGATGTGGGCACCATCATCGCTGACGCCGCGTACGATTCAGACGCGATCCGCAAGCGTGCCCGACAGCTCAGGGCAAAGGTGTGCATCAAGCCAAATGCCGGACGCAAAAAGAAAAAGAGATACAACAGGACGGTCTACAAACACCGCAATCTCATCGAACGATTCTTTGGAAGAATCAAACGCTGCCGCCGCATCGCCACACGCTACGAGAAAAAGCCGGCGAACTTCGCCGGCTTCATCTGGCTCGCAGCACTAATCACAGACATGGTCTGAATGTCCGTACGACCTAGGGTGGGCACTGCCCACCACTCGGTGGCCAAGGTTTTATGGTGGGCGATGCTCCAAATGGCCCCAGAGTTGTCGATTTTCATGAGTGAGCCGCTGGCCGTAAGGCCTCGGGCAGCGGGTGGAGCCCGGCCGCTTACGCGTCACGGCTCAAAACCCTGGTGGCATTGGACGACGCCCACCCTACACAAAGCCTCCACCCAAAGAGGCTGAAGCCATTGCGACTTCAGCTCTCCATCAAAACCCATGCACGAGTTAGGTCAGCTCGGCGTGGACCCGGTCGAGTAGTTCTTTTGATTTCTGAATGCCCGCCCGCTCTGGCAAGCCGTGACCTTCGTACTCGATACCGACGTAGCCGTTGTAGCCGGCGGCGACGACGATTTTCATCATGCGCAGGAAGTCGGTTTCTTTCTCCCAGCGACTGTCAATCGTGATGAATGGTCGGCTGTCGTCGAAGTCGTATGTTTTGGCACTGACGGCCTTGGCGTAGGGCATCAACTCTTTGGTGCCAGTGTATCGGTCGTACCAGTCGCCTTTCTTACGATCGATTCCGAAATTGCCGAAGTCCGGCAGCGTGCCGCAGCCTTTGTGATCGACCGTCTTGATCACTTCGGCGAGCCATGCACCATTTGACGACAAGCCTCCGTGATTCTCGACAATCACGCTGATGTCGTGCTTCGCGCCGAATTCGCTCAGGCTTCGCAACCCATCTGCGGCCAGCTTGACCTGCTCCTGATAAGTGCCACCGCTGGCTGCGTTGACGCGGATAGCATGGCAGCCGAGGAACTTCGCCGCTTCCACCCACTTGTGATGCTTTTCGACAGCCTGCTTTCGTTTAGTTTCGTCGGGATCACCAAGTCGGCCCTCGCCGTCAATCATGATCAGCAGACTGTGGACGCCTTCCCCCTCAGCTCGCTTCTTCATTTCACCGAGGTATGACTCGTCGCCAGCTTTGTCCTTAAAGAACTGATTGACATACTCGACACCGTCGATGCCCCATTCAGTTTTCGCCGTCTTTGCGAAGTCAAGGTTGTCAATTTTCTTATCAAACAACTCCTTGTGCAGCGACCACTGCGCCAGCGACAGCTTCCAAAGCAGCTTCTTGCCGTCATCAGCGAATAACGGCTGCGTAGCAAGTCCCGTCAGCGCAAGGCCGGCGACAGTGGAAGCACTTGTTACAAAATCACGTCGACTCATTCTGATCGTCATGCGGAAATTCTCAAAGCTGAAGTAATCGGGAGAGGGCAATCGCGGACCGCGACAGAACTCAAAGGTACGGCACGCGAGCCAAACGCGAGATTGTAATTCGCCTACGAATGTGTTCGCCAGGAAGTAGCTATTCGCCGATCAGCACAAAACGCATCCGTTTCGTCAATTCCCACTTGACTCCTCGGCCTGCTGCTAACAGACTAGCACTCTGCTAATTGACTAGCACACAAACAGGTAAGTGAGCATGGCTCGATCAAAAAAGACACCATTGGAACTAGGCAAGCGGGAGCGACAGGTTTTCGAAACCGTGATGGAGCTCTCCGAAGCCTCCGTCAATGAAGTCCTAGAGAAACTCGAAGACCCGCCGAGTTATTCCGCAGTGCGAGCAACTCTGAATTTTCTCGTCGAGAAGAACTGGCTGAAGTCCCGACAGGTCGGCCCAAAATATCTCTACCGCAGTGCGGCTGGAAAAGAAAAGACTCGCCGCAGCGCGGCTGAACGCTTACTGAGCACGTTTTTCGGTGGATCGGCCAGCGAAGCCGTTGCTGCCTTGCTGGACGTTTCATCGGGAAAACTGTCGGACGAAGAACTGCAGGACATGGCTGCCATGATTCAACGAGCCCGCGAGGAGAAACAATCATGAGCACAGTAGTTTCGATACTTGAACAGGTTGCGGTTCTGATTTCCGTATTGGCTGTGGCCTCGACGGGAATTTGTGCCATCGCGTGGTTTGGACATTGGGCGTTGCGTAACTCCAGCGCTGGCTCATCGAGACTCCGTGTGGCGTGCGGCAATTTGTTCGATACTCGCTTCGTTCGTCGTCGCTGCCACCGCACCAGGCGTGCCTCTTGGATGGTGGCAGAGTCACACCGAGCAAAGTGACGTCAGGGCGACTGCTCACCAGCGTTTGCCAGATGCTCAACATCTGGCGGATTCTCAAACAGCAGCGGCTGTGCCCGGTGGCCCTGCCAATCTCCGCAGCGAATTCGAAAGCAACTCGTCTGAATACGCGTCGTCAGAAAACGTACCAGTTCCGTGGGAAATGAATTGGCCGGTTGCATTTGCTCTCTGCTGGGCGGTAGTTGCCGCGTGGTTGCTAATCCGATTCTTTCGCTCGGTTGCACTCGCAAGCTCTATTGCGAGAACCGTCAGAGTGGCGTCATCTTCGAAGTCAGACGCAGCGTTCAGTCGGGCCATTGACCGTTTGGGAATTCGAAACGTCGCCCGAGTTCGAGTCGGTATTTCAGAACAGGTTGCTGTTCCGTGTGTCGTTGGAATCTGGCGGCCAACGATTGTTCTGCCAGAAAGTTCTGAATCGTGGACCTTGCCAAAGCTCGAAATGGTGCTGACGCACGAGTTGGCTCACATTCAACGCTTCGATGTTCTGTTTCACTGGATGAATCAACTTGCCTGCTCTTTGGCCTGGTTCAATCCGTTGGTCTGGTTGTCGACGGCTCGTAGCTCAATAGAACGGGAAAAGGCGTGCGATGATCGCGTGATTGATGGCGGTGCCGCTCCGACTGACTACAGCGAAAGTCTGCTGGAGATTGCGACGGGCATTACGGGTCGTTCGGCCATGATGGCTGGCGCTGTATCGATGGCACAGCCGCCACTCAAGCAGCGTTTGTCTTCTGTGCTTGCTGTGGAAACTGACCGAAACCGTTCGTCACGCCGATGGTCGGTGAGTCTGGCGGTTCTATTCGGCAGCGTTGCTGTGCTCCTCGCCGTCGTGCGACCGTTTGATGCTCGTCCTGTTCGCGCAGAAACCCCACCTGATCCATTCGCCGAACGCGTAGAAAGTACGACTCCAGCCCAGGCGGCGGACGAGACCAGACCGAATCGAGTGCCCGACTTTGTCAAATGCGTCGTGACCGACCAACTCGGCCGGCCAGTGGGGGGCGCGAAGGTAAAACTCGGCATTAACAGCCCGGGCGGCTTTGGTGGCGGATTGATGGTCAGTTGGGATGGCGTCACAAATGCCAAGGGTGTCTGCAGGATCAATACACGAACATCCATAGAATGGTCTGACGATTCCGACTGCTCATTCCTGATTGACTGGGTATCTGCGGACGGTTACGTATGGGGAAGCATCGTCAATGGTGGAATTCGCGACTTCTCGGAGGTCGCCGCAGGGAAACCAATGAAGGCAGTGCTGATCCAGGCTGAGCATGTGACAGGAACTGTGCAGTCGGCGAATGGGAAGAAACTGTCCGGTGCCTTTTACCACGTCGCCGGCGAAAAACGTGATAACGGCATTCAGTTCAACAGATTCTGGAGTGGCCGAGGTGCGATCCCTGACGATGGCACGTTGTCGCTGGACGTTCCGGCAGACATGCAGTGTGAGATCATCGTCTATGCTGATGGCCACGCACCTCGACGGCTGGCTGTTGACCAGAACGAGCTGGGAACGATTCAGTTGAATCGAGGAACGATTGTCAAAGGGCAGTTGCTGGGACGGAAAGGGCGACCAATTGAAGGTGGGCTGGTCGTCCTCGGTTCACAGCAGAATTCGATTCTCCATTATTACGATTTCGGCATTCACCAGTTTGCGTATACAGACTCGGATGGTCGTTTCGAAATTGGGCCACGAGACGATGACTGCACGATCTGGGTCGCAGATAAAGCGAAAAGCGTGACGGCCACTGGTTTCAGCCACGCCCAGTCGAGTACGGACCTGCCGGTCCTGCCGCAAGCAATTTCTTTGAGCGATGCGGGAGCCGAAATTGAGTTGCTCTGCGGACAACGCGCAGGAACTCAATTTCGGGGACGGCCATCTGGAGAAACGGTGAGCCAGCGGTGGGACTTGAGGTCACGGCTTATTGCCGCCACACCGAATATGCAACGGAGCTGCAAACCGCGACGACTGATGAACAGGGGCGATACCGCATTACTCTGCCGTCCAGACTGAAAAACGTCACGCTGAGAGCCGAAGGTCTATCGGACGAAACTCCTTCCGAGTATTTTCATTCAGCATTCGGGCGATTAGCCGACTCGACTGAGTGGGAAGAGCAGTTTGTTGACATTGGCGAAGTCGCTCAGGACCTGGCAAACGTCGATTGGGAGTTGCGTCAGGAAGTCGAATCCTCAGAGTAGTGAGTCTCGGCTTAGACCATTTTCATGGTTTCCGTACAGGAGCTGGAACGCTGAAAGGCCATCGCTTCCGCGGTGGCCATCCTGCAGGACACTGAAAACCAATTCTTAAGATGTGCTAGTTCAGGCGACGCCCCCAGGGAGAAACCTGAGAATAGACCACTCGCTCAGAACCGGGTCGGACGCGTTCAACTTTCGGTTTGAGCTTCCGCTTCCTGCCGAGGATCCAGGTCAGCACAAGTCCGACGACGAATCCGCCAATGTGAGCCCACCAGGCGACTCCGCCCGCAGAGGCCGATGCGGCGGCAACGGCTCCCTGATAAAACTGCATCAGGAACCAGAATCCCAGGAACAACGGAGCCGGGACGCTGAGCACCTGCAGGATCACTACCAGAGGGACGAGCGTCAGCACTCTCGCTCGCGGGTAAAGAAACAGGTAAGCGCCCATGACTCCGGCAATCGCTCCGCTGGCTCCGATCGTCGGAATCATCGACGCCGGCCCGGCCGCGTAATGAGCAGCGCTCGCCGCGACGCCGCACAGCAGATAGAAAACGAGGTACCCAAAGTGGCCGTAGCGATCTTCGACGTTGTCGCCAAAGATCCACAGAAACCACATGTTCCCGAAAAAGTGCATCCAACTGCCATGTAGAAAGATGCACGTCAGTAGTGTTGCCCAGACAGGAACTGCCGACGGCGCAAACGCGACATCGCCTTCGGTTTCCACCAGTTGAATTCCAGTCTCTGTTTCGACAGGCACCAGGAAGGCGGTACTTTCTACCGATTCCGTCTGCGCGATCCTCGCGGGGATCATTCCGTACCGTTCGACCAATGACGGTTCGCCGAGTTGCTGATTCATCTGCAATAAGAACACGATCGAGCAAATGGCGATCATCAGATAATTGACGACCGGGGTCGTCCGCGACGGGACGTTATCTCGAAGTGGAAGCATGGAAGTCTCAAAACCTTGCAGTTCAGATCCGCGGACGAATTCGATTGGCGATTCGTGGTTTATATCAGCCACGCCGCCGTGGGAGCACATCGCTTTGCAGTCGTTGGGATGCGAAATTCAACGGCACGCTTAAGATGCAGACTTCAGCACTACCCACACGCAATCTGGAACTGAGCCATGTGTCGCACACTCGCAGCTTCAATTCTGCTTTTGATTCCTGCCTTCCTGGCGATTCTCCCCAGCGTCACATCTGCCGAAGAACTATCTGGTCGAGCCGGTCAGGCAGCGATGAAAAAGGCCGTCTCCTTTTTTCGAGACAAAGTTTCGGCGAACGGAGCGTACCTCTGGCAATACAGCGCTGATCTTTCCGAACGCGAAGGCGAGCAACAGGCTTCGAACACTCAAGCATGGACGCAACCGCCGGGAACTCCGTACGTCGGCGAGGCATTGCTCGAAGCGTACCTCGTCAGCAAGGAAGACTACCTGCTGGATGCCGCTCGGGATGCCGGACACGCTCTGGCACAAGCTCAGCTTGTCTCGGGAGGCTGGGATTACCGGTTGGAATTCGATCCGAAAGAACGAGACGGATGGGCTTACCGTGTCGCCAAACCAGCTCCGAAAGATAGAGCCAAAAACGTCACGACGCTGGACGACGATACAACTCAGGCAGCATTGCGGTTTCTTATGAAGCTCGACTTCGTTCTGGAGCAAAAGGACAAAGCGATTCACTCCGCCGCTGAATACGCGTTGAAAGCCTTGCTGAAAGCTCAGTACCCCAACGGAGCGTGGCCTCAGCGGTACAGCGAGTTTCCCATTCCAGAAAATTTCCCCGTCAAGCGAGCGTCATACCCCCGCTCCTGGCCAAGGAAGCACCCAAAGGCCGACTACCGAAGTTACTACACATTTAACGACAACACGCTGGCCGATTTGATCGACACGATGTTCCTTGCTGAGCAGCTCTACGACAATTCGAAATACCGAGCGGCCGCTCGCAAAACGGGGGACTTCATCCTGCTGGCTCAAATGCCGGAACCACAACCGGCGTGGGCTCAGCAGTACAACGCCGAGATGCACCCCGCGTGGGCACGGCGATTTGAACCGACGGCTGTTACGGGCGGCGAGTCGCAAGGAGTAATTCGAGTCTTGCTGACGCTGCACCACCACACTCACGACGACAAGTATCTGGCCCCCGTCGGTAAAGCATTGGATTACCTGGAACGGTCTCTGCTTCCGAACGGCCAGCTTGCACGCTTCTACGAGCTGAAGACAAACAAGCCGCTCTACTTCACGAAGGACTACGTCCTGACCTACGACGACTCCGACATGCCGACTCACTACGGTTTTAAAGTCAGCTCAAAACTTGCAAAACTGCGAAGCAGCTATGAAACGAGCCTGAAGGCCCCGCCGAACCACTCGCCGATCTGGACCAAAGAACGATCCGCCCCAAAGCCATACTCAAGCCTTACTAAAGAGGCAGAAGAACTTGTTGACGCAATGGACGCGCGAGGCGCATGGCTCGAAACGGGCGAACTTAAGGCCAAAGGCAACGACACCCGCGAACAGAAAATCATCACCACAAAGACCTTCGCACGAAACCTGCGAACACTCAGCCGTTTTGTTGGCAGCATGAAACGACAGGCGAAGTAGGCAACGGTTTCCTCAACTGCAAACAAGAATTACAAACTGACATAATCACCTTATGACCAACACGAATGGAGCAGACGATGAGCCCTGAAGAAAAAGCCAAAGAACTTGGAATTGAATTTCCAGAGATTCCAAAACTGTATCTCAACCTTTGCATTCGCACTGGCAACCTGCTGATGACGTCTGGCCACGTCAGCGACATCAAAGGAAAACTCGGCAAAGACCTTTCCGTCGAAGAAGGCTATGCCGCCGCCAAAGAGTGCGCGATCAAAATTCTGCAGTCAGTTCATCACGAACACGGAACGCTCGACGGATTGCGGTGCATCAAGGTCTTCGGCTGCGTGAATTCAACGCAGGACTTCACCGATCACCACCTGGTCATCAACGGTTGCTCGGACTTCTACCACGAAATCTTCGGCAAAGACGGCGACGGATATCACGCTCGCAGCGCGCTGGGATTCGCATCCCTGCCAACCGGACCGGGCGTCGAGATCGAAGCAATCTTCGAAATCAAAGACGCGTAAGTCTTACCGATTACCATTGAGCATGGCCGGTGCCAGGGTACTGGCCATGCTTCGATTTCCGGTGATGGCGGACGTTGGAACGGGCTGTTCAGGCTCATCGTCCGTGACGTCGCGCGAAGCAATGGTGGTCAGTGTCGCTGAACTCGGGACTACGATCGCAACTCCGATACGAACCGGAGCAAGTTCCGCCGCGGTTTGGGGTTCAAGCTCTAACGGTGTCGCGAAACGAGCGTTCGGGAAACGGCGAACGATGCTTGCCTGGTAGTCGCTATCTCCTTCAGATTTCGTCCAGACGATGACTCCACCACGCTGATTCATCTCCTGATCGGTGACCCACGGATTGATCGACTCGTCCAGATCCGCGAATACGCTGGCAGAATTCTTACCGTAGAACGCGACGTTCGACGCTTCCCACCACGGACCACCGACAATCTCAAGGTGCTCGCCAGCGGCCTGGCGGTACAACTCATCCACTTCCGCAGCGAGTTCTTGGCCAGGGAAATGGATCCTCGACGCCTTACCACGAACGTGTGGCAAAGCAGAATTTCGGCCAGCAAACACAAGAGCGACCGCCCCAGCACAGATGGTGCTTCGAATCAGTGTCTGTCGAATCGTTTGCCGGTTGAGCTTGAGCTGAAGAAAGAACAGCAGGGCGACGCCGGCGTACGACCACATCGCCGTTCCCCACATCGATCGAATTTTCACGCCCAGCAGCAACCCGACTATCTCGACGAGGATGAACGGTCCACATGCAAACCAGATAAGGAAGTCTCGGTTGAAGCGGTCCTCGTCGCTCTCAAGTTTTCGAAATTTCCAGCGAAAGCCAATCAACGGGACTGCCAGAATCAACATGGGCAGGACCGCTCCAGCTTGAGCGGCCGCAAACTTCAGAGGCAGAATGATGTGCGACGACCATTCGTGCTCGCTGCCCGAACGATTCAGAAAGTAGCCGACCGTCGGAAAGTCGTTGTTAAACAGCCAGATGACATGCGGAGAGAACACCGCCAGAGCAGCGATCAGACACGCTGCCGGTCCAGGAGTTCTCCAGCACTTTCGTCCCGCAGGATGGATGACAGAGAACGCCGCCATCACGATCGCCAGGATCGCCGTGTCATACTTGCTGAGCATGCCCAGCCCGAGACACACTCCGGCCAGACACCACGCCGAAAGTTGTTGCCTTTTGACGCCACGATAGACGAACAGAATCGTCAATGCCCACCACACTCGGGACGTCACGTTGTTGTTGAACTCGGTCGTCGTGAAGTTGTAGTAATAGCATCCTTCGAGCAGAGTGACGGCCAGAAGACCAGTCGCGTTGCCGCGCATCTCACGACCGACCTGGAACGCTCCCCAGAAACAGCCGAGCGTCGCCAACTGGCAAAGTATGTACGTCGGCCAGACATCGTTCGTGCTGAATGAGCAGGCGAACTCCGCCAGCCACGCGGGCAATGGCGGGTGCTTGTAGTAACCAGGCTGCCACTCGTGGCCCCAGTAGATCATCTCAAGCGTATCGAGTGGAGCGTTCGGCTGAGTAAGAACAGGTAGTGCCGTCCACAACGTCGCGTGGCACAGTACAAACAGCAGAAAACAACGAACGGGATGTCGTTCGAGAAAACTCACATCATCGTTTGAGTCGGCACGCAATGTCGCATCCATGCGAAACAAAACCTTGTTTACCGTCTTGCAAAATCCAAGCTTCGCCAACGATTCGTCATCACGTCAAGCTGCCCAGCGAAGTGGCTCCACCGGTTCAGAAGCGTCAACGACCACTCGGCAATTCGGCGACTGAGTCGGAATGACGTTGCCGGATTGCTGATGATCCAGAAGCAGCCGTTCTTTGACTCTTCCCGGAAACACTCGATACCGCAAGCACAGATCGGTCAATTCGACAGTCGCTCGCAGAAAGTCCGTCATGCGGAGACGAGACCCGGCGATTTCGTACCAGGCATCAACGGGGAATTCGTACAGAGTTTCCTGAACCGACAAGCCGCCAGTGGCCTTCAGCAGGACGTCGAGTCGCGCGAGAATCTCAACGTCAAAAATCCATCGCGAACTAAATGGTCGAGCAAGAATGGCATCCAGCATCGGCCCTGTCCGAAACATTTTAGCGCCGCAGAGTGCGTCTTGAATTCCGACGCCAACTGCAGCGGCACTCGATGCGGAGAATAGTTTTCCGGTCTGACGACGAATCGCGTCGCGATCGATCGTGTGCCCCATGAGCGGCAGTCGAGTTCCCCAAACAACTTCAACGTTTGAGTGCCTGTTTAGAACTTCGACGAAATCTGGAATCGTTTCCAACGGCGTCGCCAGATCCGCATCCCAGAAGGCAATCGCTGCAAACCTTCGTCGAGCGGCCCAAAGCATTCCCTGACGGACAGCCTCGGCCTTGCCGCAGTTCTCTTCCAGTCGAAGAACGCTTACCGACGAACCTGCTCTTTCACTCACAGCTTGAGCCGACTCCAGCGTGGAATCCGAACTGCCATCGTCGACAAAGACCAGTTCAATTTCGTCATTATCGCAGACATATTCCGCGAACGTATCCACATTCAGCCGCTCTGCTTCGTTGAAACAGGGAATTACGACCGCGCAGGATTCGACTTTCCGCAATAACTTCATTTCTGATTCTGCTAAATCTCAAAGGCTATGCAAACGGCCAGGAACATCGTGGGATTGCCAGAAGAGGTGTCAGCGTCCACGATCTCAGCCGGACATGTAAGATCATCAAAACATCGGCTTATAGTGGCGAATTTCGAAACACCGCAACGGCACAATCGGCAGGCAGCAGTTTTCCACGCCGAAATTACAGGAAATTCAATGCAACTCAGACATGTCTGGCCGATTGAGAAGTGCCCCTGTACCAGCTCTTGTAGAAATTATAGACACCGACTCAAGCGGCTTTACGTGCATCTGAAACGCCGCCGGCCTCCGCAAGCTCTTGCACTGCTGACGGCGATGGCCCGCTTACGGCGTAGTCGATCACGCCACGAATGCGGAAAAGAGATTCGACAGTCTTCGGACTCAACCTAAGCAGACGAACGAAAGCTTTGCGAAAATGCTTGAACGCCGCACGAAAAAGTTCGATCGATCTGGCAGAGTCCCCACGGTACTTGCAGCGGTAATAAGCTTCTGACCAACCCAGGTGAAAGTCCCGAGCGTTCGTCGTTTTTCTTGTCGTCGGTGTCGACTGACCGATCAGATGCGTGACGCCTGTGTTTGGAGCCTGGACCAGAATGTGTCCCGACAAACGGGCCTTGGTGCACAGATCGGTATCCTCGTAGAACAGAAACAGGTTCGGATCGAAGAACCCGATTTCATCAAACGCCGACATTCGCATCAAAAGGCAATGCCCGCTCAGTTGCTCGACATGGTGAGGGTTTGGTTCACCGGTTTCCATATCCTGATAACTGTCAGTCTGAACGGCGGTCTCGCCATCACCGGGGCCAACCAACGCAACGTTAGCGTGGCCTCGCAGTATCGACACCATTTCAGTCAACGCAGTCGCGTTCAAAAAACAATCTGGATTGAGGACCAAAGAATATGGTGTCGCAATCTGTTCCAGATTCGCATTGTGCCCACAACCAAATCCAACATTCTCATCACTTGCGACCAGCTGCACCGCGGGAAACTGACTATGAATCAGTTCGACAGTTCCGTCTGAGCTGGCATTGTCAAATACTCGAACCGCGACTCCTTCCGGAAGCGATTTCAGACAGTCGCCAATTACGTCCTGGCTGTTGTAAGTCACAATGCTGACGGTGATATCAGCGAATGGACCGCAGGCTAACATCGGCGACAATTCCATTTGCGGCAACGAGACTCCAATCCCAAAGATGCGGCAACTTACCCCCAAGGGAAATTCAGGCCAACATCACTCTTCGCTGTCCAGAATCACATATTGAGCTGATTTACGACTTTCGCGTAGAAGTAACCCGCAACTTGGCGGTGTCACCCGGTCTGAGGTCCGGTCACGGTCGCTCGCCAACCATTTGGAAAAAGGATGTTCCAAAGTGTCTTCATTTCGCAACACGATGCGTGAATTGCGTGCCCCCATTGATCGATTTCGAGCATTTCAGCAACTGAAAGACTTCCATAGCCGGGAACGAACGCTCGAAGAAGCGGTCGACAAGGGGCTGAACTTCGGCGGCCACGGGCATTTCAAAATTCGAACGATTCAGAAACGCTCAGAGAGATCCTGAATCTTGCGAAAAACGTCAGCGAGATTCCAGCCGCGAAACATCCTCGAAATTGGAACGGCGGTTTGGCGGAACGCTGATGATCTGGGCACAGATTGCTTCGCACAAAGTTGTCAGTTGTGACATCAACGATTTATCACTGCAGGACAGCGTGTTTGGTGCTTTTCCGCCACCATCGTCTGATTGCGAAGTCGAGCTACTTTGCGGAGACTCGCACCACCGCAGAGTTCGCCGAACGAGCAGCAGCCGCGTTTAACGGCGAACCCGTTGACTTCCTGTTTATCGACGGTGACCACTTGTATGACGGCGTTAAAATAGACTTCGAACTCTACAAAAAATTGGTCCGTCCCGGCGGGTTGATCGCGTTTTCACGACATCGTCGAGAATCAGCCACTCCCCGAAAATCAGGTCTACCAATTCTGGAAAGACGTTCGCAACACCGGCGAAACGATTGAACTGGTCGACTCGAAAGACCAATGCGGATTCGGCATCGGCGTCCTTAAGGTCGCCGCGTAGCCGACAATCTTCGCCAGGTGGCATCCTTCGAGTGGCTAAGAATCTCGCGTGGCTTCCACTCTGGTAAAACAACATGAACCCGGACGGTGCATGCCGTTCGGGTTTTCATTGCGCGAACATGGAGCTGGCAGAGCAGCGTTGATCCACCGCTAAGTTTCCATCCCGTAAACGTGCTCTGACCACGATGCTTGTTTCCAGCGGTCATTTCGCATTGTCAGGTCGACAATAAATCGTGCGACCTTTGCCGTTGAGAACTCTTCGTGGGCTTTCTTCCAGGCGTTGCGAGCCATTTCCGTAACTCGCTCGGGCTGCTTTAGTAGTTCGCCTAATTGCTCGACAAGGTTCGCGACATCGGAAAAGTAGACGAGTTCGTCAGTACTGTAGAGTTCTTCCAGCCCGCCGCCGCTGGGAGTGATGGTCAGCAATCCGTTGCCCGTTAGCTGAGCAATCCGATCTGACGAGTACAGCTTTGCATCGTTGCGACGATTCAGGTTGAGCCCCATCCGGCACTTCGGCATCAGGTCTTCTTTTTCCTTTCCAAACACGCCCGGAATTTCCAAGGCAGAACTCCGAACACTCCGAATCGCAGTTCAGGCAACGCATCGATGATGCTCTGAAGAAACCGAGCGCGTTCAGGCGCGTGTCGATCGCTACCCCAGAACACGAGATCGAACTCAGGATCGGGGTTCTCAAACGCTCGAAATCGCTCGATCGAGCCTTCAACCGGGTTCGGCATGAACGCAGCCGGACAACCGTCTCCAGCTAACTCTTCCAGCATCTCGCCGCCCGTCGTCGCGAATACTCCGTCAAACACGTCACCGCCGTTCAAAGATGTGACGAGTGAGTTTTGGCTCCCAAAGAGCGTCAACATACCACAGGGCAACGCGAACATTCGGGATCAAACGACGTATTTCGAGGCAGCGTTTCGCGAGTCACGTGTTGAGCGTGGCCGAGGACCAGCAGATCAGGGCTGCACATTCACGCACGTCTTGATCAGGGCCTGATTTGCCTTGCCCTGCCCCAGCTTCTTTCCGGCCGGTCCATGTCAACATCCGTGCCCGGTCGTTGATACTGAACGGGTAGGCGTAGCAGCCATTTTGAATCAGCCCGTGATGAATCTTCTGGTCGCAGTTGAAGAAAACGGAGCCATCCTTATTGAGCTGAAAATTGGCCGCGTGAACGACTCGCAACCCCTGAAAAGGAAGTATCGATGCCTGCTCCGGTTCACCGCTCATAAAACAGAATCCGTCCGAGAAGAGTCGGCCAATGAGTCCATCTCACCAGCTGAAATATCCGCCTGCCACAATCGGTAGATCGGCGGAGTGTAGACCGAAGTTCTGATTCAGAGCAGGCAGATCCTCCATCGAATCGTGTCACCGTTCAGCAATAACCCACGTTGACCGAACTTCAACAAATGACGTAACTTCCGCCGCCAACTGGCTGGCACAGGAATGCTTTTCGACATCCTCGGAAGAAGCACTCATCGACATAACTTCGCCCTGAATCTCAAGTGATTTCCCGCGGCGACGTGAGGTTTATTCAATGAAAATCGCAATTGGTTTCTATCGACTTTTATCCGGATGTGGGTGGAGTCGCGGCCCACGTCGTTGAGCTCGGAAAGGCTCTGGCTCGACAAGACCATGACGTGAATGTTGTCGCCATTCCTTGCGGTGAAGAGCGATCACCCGCCAGCACTTTGCAACGGCATGCGAGTCCATCGACCATCGATTCCGAAGCAGAAACCCATCTACTCCTGGATGACTCACCGCTGGCTGCAGAAATTTATCCGCGATGAGGGCATCGACGTTCTGCACGTCCACGGTCTTCGGCCGCTGGAAGCAACGAAGAATCTGGCAGCTCCAGTTGTCTTCACAAATCACACATCCGGATTTTTGAAACGGATCAAGAAGGGACCAGCCGAGCATAGAAAGTTGGCCAAACGACTTTCCCACGTTTCGCACGTACTTGCCCCCAGCCAGGAACTTGTCGATGCAACATTGACGGTCGGTTATCACGGCCCCGTCACATTCATCTCGAACGGCGTCGATACCGAACGCTTTACTCCAGGCCAGGCAACCTTCCGCGATGAGTGGGGTGCTCAAGATGACGAAGTCGTCATCCTCCTGGCACGTCGGCTTGTCGAAAAAAACGGTGTCACGGTTTTCGCCGAAGCGCTGAGCAGGCTCGCAGAAACCGACCTGAAATTCCGAGCAGTCTTCGCGGGTGACGGAGCCGAACGAGAAGCAGTCACTCAGATCCTTTCTCGTAACAAAGCGATCGACTCATCGGTATTTCTCGGCAACGTTCTGAACGAGAACATGCCGGCGATTTACCGTTCTGCCGACCTCTCTGTCCTTCCATCGTTTATGGAAGCGACAAGTATCACAGGCCTGGAATCGATGGCCTGTGGGCTACCACTTGTCGGAACCAAAGTCGGTGGAATTCCAGTTCTCATCGACGATGAGAACACAGGAGTCCTCGTCGAACCTGGAGATCCGGAAGGTCTCGCCAAGGCGATTCACCGACTGGCCGACGACGCAACGCTTCGTCGCGGGATGGGTGACCGAGCCCGTCAGCGAGCAGCCGATCTGTTTTCGTGGGATCGCATTGCCAACGAAACCGTGGCCATCTATCAGCAGTGTTCAGAACTTCGAGCGACCGCATGAAAAAGATCATGCTGGCATTCGGGACTCGCCCCGAAGCAATCAAAATGGCTCCGCTGGTCCAGGCTCTGGAAAAACATCCGGACTTTGAACCACAGGTCGTCGTTACAGCTCAACATCGCGAGATGCTTGACCAGATTCTCGAACTGTTCGCAATCACGCCGCGCGTCGACCTGAACCTGATGCAGCCCGGACAAACTCTGGCTGCGCTGACCGCCCGGATCGTCGACCAGCTAACACCAGTCATCGGCGAACTTCAACCGGACGCGGTGATCGTTCAGGGCGATACAACGACGACATTCTGTTCGGCTCTCGCGGCATTCTACCAGGACGTTCCGATTGGTCACGTCGAAGCTGGTTTGCGAACTGGCGACATTCGCGCACCGTTTCCGGAAGAAATGAACCGCGTTCTTACAACTCGGCTGGCACGTTGGCATTTCGCTGCGACGGACAACAATTGTCAGACTCTGCTTGGTGAAAACGTTGATCCCGATTCAGTTTTCGTCACTGGTAACCCAGTCATTGACGCTTTATTGCAGGTTCGCGATCGAATTGAATCCGGACGGCAAAGTGATTCCACAAAACAATTGACCAGCCAGTTCGAACGACCTTACGTTCTGGTCACTGGGCACCGACGCGAGAGTTTTGGCGACGGCTTCGAATCGATCTGCCGCGCCATCGCGACTCTTGCCGAACGGCACCCGGAGCTGGACGTCATCTATCCGGTACACCTGAATCCACGCGTTCAGGAACCGGTCAATCGCATACTTGGCACGCTGCCAAACGTCCGCCTGATCGCCCCACAATCGTATGAACCATTCGTCGCCCTGATGTGCGGCGCGACGTTCATCCTGACTGACTCCGGCGGTGTTCAGGAAGAAGCACCTTCGCTCGGCAAGCCAGTTCTGGTCATGCGTGAGCAAACTGAACGGCAGGAAGGACTCGATGGCGGAGTTCGGCTCGTAGGCACGGACGAAGTTCGCATTCTGGAAGAATCGGAACGACTGATTACTGACGAAGCGCACTATCGCCAGATGGCCGAAGCGATCAACCCGTACGGTGACGGGACGACGTCAAATCAGATCGTCGAGTTGCTCAGCCGGCTGGTGTAAATGCCGCCGGCCGCGGCAAGAAACTGGCTGCTACTTCCGCAAGCGAATGTCGACACTTTCGCTGTGAGCGGTCAGGCCTTCCTTCTTCGCCATCGCTCGCAGATCGTCGGCCGCTTCTGAAAGTGCCGATTCGTTGTACCAGATGACGGACGAACGTTTCAGGAAGTCGTTCGAGCAAAGCCCGTTCGCAAACCTCGCCGTTCCACCTGTCGGAAGCACGTGCGACGGGCCGGCGACGTAATCTCCCACCGCGACTGGCGTGTGATGTCCCAGAAAGATCGCTCCAGCGTTCTGCACATTGTCGAGCATCTTGTCGGGCTCGGTCGTTGAGATGTGGAGATGCTCGGGCGCCATCAGATCAGTTAGTTGCGCGGCCTCTTCTGCATCGTTCGCTAGAATCAGCGCTCCGTAGTCCAGCAAGCTGATTCTCGCCAGGTCACCTCGCGGCAGCAGAGCCAACTGCTTTGTTAGTTCTTCTCGAACGGCTTCGATCAGCGGCTCGTGCCAGGTGATCAATACTCCCGAACCGGGACTGTGCTCTGCCTGCGAGATCAGATCAGCAGCCACGAAGTCAGGACGAGCGGTTTCGTCGGCAAGAACAATTACCTCACTCGGCCCCGCAATGCTGTCAATATCGACCTCGCCGAATACGTGCCGCTTTGCCAATGCAACGAACAAATTACCCGGTCCGACAATCTTGTCGACTCGTTCGATGCCGGGAACTCCGTACGCGATCGCAGCGACCGCCTGAGCTCCGCCCATCCGATAGACTTCGGAGATTCCGAGTTCATGGCAGGCTGCAAGCAGGTCAGTGTTGTACCCCCCGAAATCGGTCGGCGGCACAACGACAACAATTTCTTTCACTCCTGCAACCTGAGCAGGAACGGCTGTCATCAACAGAGTCGACGGGTAAGCGGCCGCACCACCTGGGACACAGATTCCAGCACGTTGCAGAGGAAGGTATCTCTGGCGGAGTTCGATCCTCGCATCGCCGCTCTCGCGGATCTGTGATACATCCTCGGAAAGAATCGCTGATTGAAATTCGACAATGTTGTCTCGGATTCGTCGAATTGTGGCGAGATACTCGGGAGCTGCTGCTGCGTGAGCGGCTTCAAACTCGTCCGACGTGACTCGCAGGGTCTGATCTGTGAGTTCCTTTCCGTCGAGCTTCTTCGAATATTCAAGCACTGCATCCAGACCGCCAGACCGAACATCATCACAGATTTTTTCAACAACCTGTTGTGGCGACAGCGGCTCACCAAACAGCTCGATCGTGCGCTGACGACCAGCTTCCGACACGATATTTCCGCGAGGACTCAGTTTGTCGCGCAACGCGTCAAGCACCGCTCGAGCGTCATTCTGGCGGCAGTCAATTGTCTGAATCGAAAGAGCGTCACTCATCAAACTATCCGAATACGAAAACGTCAGGTACTGGTCAGGAAGCGGGATGATAAGCAGACTGAACGTGACTACCAGTAAGTAAGCGTCAAACTCTTCCAGCCACCGCCATGACAAAACCTGAGCAAGCCTCGCTATAGCCAGAATCTGCCAGAGTCAGGTTGCGGCCAGCGTCTTCAATTGCCGAATGATCAGCCACTGCAGGAAGAGCATCGCCAGAAACGTGACAACACCGATTGTCCCCAGAACGCCGAAAGACGCGTTTCGCCCCGCCGTTGCCATGAAGATGACGTTTGGCACAACAACAACCGAAATTCCAAACGGAACGGCGCCCCACTTAACCACCAGAGAAAGCAACACGATCACGTGCACAGACAGCAGATATTGCAACATCCAGTACCAGCCGTCTTCTCGAATGAAGATCCTCTTGAACAGGTAGTTCTCAAAGAATTTCGGAGCGATAAAAGCGCCAACGACAAACACAATGATCGCCGGCAGAAACGCTGGAGCCACTCCTGCAAGTTTCCCCAACGCAACTCGCGTCATCGTCTTGGGCAGAAGCGTCAGACATGACCAGGTCTGCCAGCGAAGTTCCTCACGAAACAATCGCGATAGATAAATCGGAATCTCAACAATCAATGCCGTCAGCATCGACGCCATGAGTGTTGCGCCGACGTTGTCAGCCACGTCGGTCCGAACTCGTTTCGAAATCATGACGCTCATCGCCCCCATCAGAATGGAGTAGGCAAGCAGCTTGATGACAACCGCCGTTATGCCACCCGTCAGAAAATTAAAATCCTTCCAGACAATCGCGTGATTCCAGACACGACTCTGCGAAGCAACTCGTTTCGAAAACAGAGCCATCATCCCACGGGCCGGCGTACTGACTGCTTCGTTTCGCGGTAAAAACGTCAAAGAGCATCCACGCCAACAGAAAGAAAACTGCACCGCAGCTCAGGTCAACGATCACCTGGAAACTCAGTGGATTTCCATTGAAGCCGGTCGTCAGAATCACGTCGAGCGACCCCAGTGGCGTTGTCTGCTCGACCGTTTCCGCAACCTCGTAAATCGCTTCTCTTGTCGTGACGCTGATATTTTTGTCCCGATACATCTCCCGACCGGCGTCTCGAAGTAAATAAGGCGTAATAAAAACAGTGGCGAGTGCCGCAGTCGTCAGCGACGCCGCCAGACTCGAACGCGCGCAGACTGTCGAAAGGAATGCGCCCACGCCAGCCATCAAAACAGCAAACGCCAGCAGCGCCACATAGGCCGCGAAGATTTGATCAATCGATACTCCTCCGAGCGTAATTGCCAGAATCGTGAATGGTAGTTGAAACAGAAAGTAGCAGCACGACACCCAGTAAACGCGGAGTTACTTTGCCGAGCAGTATGCCGACCGGACTGATTCCAGCCATGCGAAGTAGGCCGAGCGTTAATTCTTCTTTCTCTTCAGTAATGACCGTCGAAAAGAAACTGACGCCGGCGAGGTTCAGCAGAAAAAAATTGACCCAGCACATCGATCGAAAAAACGTCGCGGCCCGGGGCGTTGTAATTCGAAATGTCCCTCTGAACCTGCACAACGAACAGCAGGATTAACACCGCAAATCCAAGACGAACCAAGTGCGTTCGTGCCAGACGCGTGTCAACTCGCATCGCTCGTTCGACGAGTGCAAAGGTGCCGCGAGCAGCCATCAGCGAACTCCCTTTTCAGTCAGGTCCATGAAGGCCTGATTCAGGTGTCGCTGTGCTCGTGAAAAACCAGTAACCGTGATCCCGGCGTCCATCGCCGCCCGAAGAACGCCGTTCGAATCAAGTTGCTCAGGATCAAAGGCGACACGCACGTCGGCAGATCCTTCGACTTCCTCGATACTCATGATCCCTGTGGTCTCGCCGAGTTTCTCTTTCAATCCATTCAGCGGCTCCGAAGGAGTCAACCGGTACGTTGGATAGTCAGCCTGATGATCCAGCAATCCTTGCATTGTCCCGCAGTAGCGGATCGTGCCTCGGTCGATAATCGTGACACTGTCGCAGAGTTCAGCCAGTTCACTGAGAATGTGCGAACTGATAATGATTGTTTTGCCCATGCTGCGCAGAGCTCGAAGCACATCCATCAGCTCAATGCGTGCTCGAGGGGTCAAGTCCCGAAGCCGGCTCGTCAAGCAGTAGAATGTCCGGATCGTTGACGAGAACTCGCGCCAGCCCGACGCGTTGTTGCATTCCTCGCGACAAACCGTTGATCAACTCGGTCCGTTTCCCACCCATGTCCCGTCAGCTCGAGCACGTCATCGAGTACTTTCGTCCGAGTCTCGACCGGTAATCCATAGGCTGCGGCGAAGAAGTCGAGGTACTCATAAACCGTCATCTGCCGATACATGCTGAAATGGTCCGGCATAAATCCGAGCCGGCGGCGGACGGCGAGGTAGTCGGTCGCCACGTCTCGGCCGAAAACTTCAACCTTTCCCGTTTGCGGCTTCAGCAGCGTACAGATCAACTTAAGGACCGTTGTCTTGCCAGCACCGTTGGGACCAACAAATCCGTGCAGCGACTGAGACGGAACATCGAAGTTGATGTCGACCAGCGCTTTGAATTTGCGAAACGAATGCTGCACGCCACGAAGCACGACCGCGGGCTTGTTCGGTTCGGATTGTGTCTCAGTTGATGTCATGATGGCTTCGGAGAATCCCAGGAGAACTGATCGTTGTGATGAGGCTGATCATCGCGAAGGTAACTGCGTCGGGCGGAATGGACAGATCGATGCGATAAACAATCCGCCCTTTATGGCTACCAAACCGAGCTTCCCGGTCGGCGGCATTCTGACAAACCAGATCGGCTGGCAAATCCGCATGGACATAGAGCCGTGCTTCACCCGCTGGCAGTCGAAGAGCCGCGATGTCGGCTCGACGACGAAGTTGAAGATCGCGAGCGATCATCCATTTCGAGAACTGATCCAGCACGTCGTCAGGAGTTGCCATGCGATTTCGCGCGAAAATCGCTGAAACTGCCGCGACAGGTTGAACTCAACTGCCAACCGCAGCCCAGACTCGTCGATGATGCTTCCGGCTCCGGCCTGCAAGGCTTTCGACATTTACTCGGTACATCGAGTCTCCGTGCAGGATCATAGCACTTCGAATTTCGCTCGCGAGAATTCCTTCAGTTTCGATCGTCAGACGACCGCAGCCGCTTTGAAGCGTCTCCTTCGCCTCGCTCCGAGGCGTCATCACTCAGGCAGCGGCTCTGAGGCGGCGAACCCTTGCGTTCACCACCTTTGCTCGAAACTCCCCCAAAGGCACTTCGGCTCTGCTCGCAAACGTACGATATGTAAACGGTGGCATGTCGACGGCGAACTGTCCGTCTCGGCCGTTCCTCAGCACTCCGGAGACGCGTTCGAGATTTTCGACCGTTGAGACGATCGGGAAGCTGCCAGCCGCTCGGATGGCGTAGTCCCCACCCGACGTCACGAACAGGCTGTTCCATTGCTCGACATCCCACCGCCCATCCGGCAACTGCCTCGCCGTAGCCACCGACGTGGTCGACGTCGACTCGCCGTACCCTCGTGCCCCCATCACTGAAAACAACCAACTGAAACCGGCAACCACGACGACCAGCGCGAGCAGACTGTAGCGGTAGTCAATTTTCGACCTGACTACTAGATATCCGCCTGGAAATAACGTCAGCAGATAAACGCCAGAAAGCATGTAAATCAGCGGCCACTCGTGGTTCGGTTTGAGAAATTCTTTAAGCCGCGTCGGGATCAACCGATCGCTGTCCCACTCGGCGTAGGCTTCGAAGAATTCTTCGTCGCGGCGAATGAATTCGGTCGACGTTGGATCGATGTCAAACGTTGAACCGTTTCGGTCGACAACGGAAACAAGATCCTGACTCGTTGCGTACATCTTTTCGTAGATGTAAGCCCGACTGAGCCCATCACGAGTCATGTCGTGCCAGTAGATCTTTCCGACTCCAAATCGGTCCGGCCGCGGTTCGACATTCAGCTCTGGAACTGGCACTTCGGGATACCGGCCAGTCGGCTCCTTTAGAACGTGGAGAATCCCGCCACGGAATAACCAGTCTCGAAAAGCGTCCCGCCGCGGCTCCTCCCACCGCGGCGCGTGATCCATTACCGCCAGCCGCAAAGCATCCGTGGCAACTACACTGACGGGAAACCAGTTTTCGGAAAACCCCTTGAGTCCTTGCTTAATCCCGCTGTTTGCGATCGGATCGTTCAGAATGACTCGGGAACCACTTGTTAACTGAGGACGTTCTGTCTGGAAGGCGTCTTCCAGACCGTCGCCCCAGCGAAGCTCCCAAACTTCACCTTCGTCAAGCATGTATGGGTAAAACTGCAATATCCGCGTCGACAACGGCGCGATGTAAACATCCTGCAAGATCTCGGCACCGGACCAGCTCCCCGTAGCCGACAAAAGCCGATGACACCGCAGCGTTCCTTCGAACGGCGTGTCGCCCCGATTCTGGACACCAACGGTCAGCAGGTTGAACGTTCGAGGAACGGCACGCCCGTCGAATCCCCATTCAGCATATTCGACTTCAATCGCCGAATTCGCGACCACTTCGTTCGGCAAGCCAAGCAGCCACGTGAAACAGCAGAGACCAACGAGCCACCACTCCTGCCTGAAACCTCGACGTCTTGCTACGCAGTTGCTCGAGGAGCAAGCGACGGCCCCGATGTATTTAGCCCCTTTGTCGAGCGGCCTGTTTGGTTGGCGAGAAGGCATTAGGTTGCGAATTAAATCCCTGCACAAGTCCTGCATGTGCGACTGCGATACTGGACGCCCATTCTGGAAGAACGTCGCGAAACACTTCGACCAGACAGTGCTCTAAAATGACCTGAGAGTGCAGAGTTGTCGAGTGAACGACAATCGTTCCGCGAAATCGACTCGCCTGGCTGGAACCAACGTAGCCAATCCCACTATCCTGATGCTGGTTGTTCGCCATTCCAACCAGCGAACGCTCGACTGATCTCCCTGAAACACCTTACACAGATTCGAGCCGCTTCATAACTTGAAGACGGCCACTGTCAGGAGCTTTTCCATGACTACTGCATACAGTCTCGCAACCCGGCTCAAGCCAACCGTTCTTTCGCTCGCCTGCGGAATACTCATCACCGGATTCGCTGTCGAAGCATCTGCTCAAGCACAACAGCAGCAACCGACGGTTACCAAAGGGACAGTCGCAGAAGTCATTCGAAAAGGCCGAGCCACAACATTGATGATCTTGAGCGAGGCTGGGGGAGACCCGATTTCGGTCCCAATCACGCCTCGCGTCCAGTTTGCGGTCCAGGCCAAAGGTGACCTTGGTTTTCTCGCTGAGAAGCAGGTCGTCTCTGGAAAAGGGACGCTGACTAACAAATCATTGTTCGTCAAAGCGTGGACAGTTCACGTCGGTCTTTCAGCCAGAAAAATCAAACCGTTCGTCAAACAGTCAGCCAAAGCAGTTGGCCAAAGCCAGAATAGTTATGACTTTGCCGGCACAGTCTCATCACGCCAGCAGGACAAAGATTATCCTGACTTCGAAACCGTGATCACCAATATTCGCCAGTTGAAGAACGCCCCCATTTACATCGACAAAGGAGCGGCCGTCACGGTCTCAATGACTGAGACAGATCGCGTCGAAGAGGGGGCAAAAGTTGAATTTATCGCAAACTTCGCCAAAGGCGGCCGAGTTCAAATCACTGCGCTCAAGGTCTTGCTGGATAAGCCGCTGAAAGCCGAAGAGTTCTTCAAAGAGGCTGAGAAAAAGTCGACCCGACGCCGCACTAGTTCGTAACGAGTTGTCGCAACATTCAGGTTTGGTCCGCGAGGCAACTAACTTTCCGTACGCGTGAACTCGGAATCCGCTTGTGACAACGCTCGACTTGTTGAATGAAGGTCAGAAAGCTCGCATACTCGACGTGAGTGGCGAGGACGCCATCGCGGTACGTCTTATGGAGATGGGCCTAACCGACGGCGAAGAAGTCGAGCACCTTGGATGCGCTCCGTTAGGCGACCCGATCGAGTTTCTGATCAGAGGGTATCGGCTGTCGTTGCGATCGACCGAGGCAAGCCGGGTCATCGTCGAACGAATCGTCTGACTGAAAGAAACTCTGTTGTTTCATTGCACGTTCGGTCCCACCTTAATGGCCACCATTCGCGACTGAGTCTCAGTCTGACTCACCCAACCGTAGGCTGCCGCGTTTGCGCTGGCTACATCTTCGATAACGCCTCTCAGAATCCCTCCAACTCATGCCCGTGACCGATTCCCCCGTCAACGCCACGCTGCGCAAAGTGGCCGTCATCGGAAATCCGAACACCGGAAAAAGTACGCTTTTCAACGCGTTGACCGGAATGCAGTCTCGGACGGGCAACTTTCCCGGCGTTACCGTCGAGAAAAAAGTCGGACGACTGCATCTCGAAAACCGAGTCGTCGACCTGATCGACCTTCCTGGAACATACAGTCTGTCGCCGAGAACTCCGGACGAAATGGTGTCCGTTGAAGTTCTCCTCGGCCGGCAGCAGGACGTCGGCGACATCGACGCCGTCGTCTGCATCGTTGATGCCTCAAACCTCGAACGGAATTTCTACCTGGTCAGTCAGGTGCTGGACCTTGGGCTGCCAACCATCCTCGTTCTGAATATGTGGGACGTTGCCCAGGCACGACAGGTCAGCATCGATGTCGAAGGGCTTCGTCAGCGACTCGGACTGCAGGTCATCGTCTGCGAAGCTCACCGTCGGATGGGGGTTCACGAACTTCGCCAGGCAATCATCCATTCCGATTCACTGATCGCCCCCGAGCGGCCAAAACCGTTTCCCGAAAAGTTTTACTCCGAATGCAAACTCCTTCAAAAGACACTGGCAGCTTTGGGAAGTCGCAAACTTCCGTTCTACCTCGTCGAACGGCTTCTGATCGATGTCGGTGGACATGTTGAAAAGCAACTGACCGATCAACATGGTGAACTACTCACATCGTCTATTTCGGGCGCGAGAAGTCGGCTGAAAGAATCCGGATGTCGTGTTCCGATCGTCGAGGCAAAGGCTCGCTACAAGTGGGCACGTGAGACGCTGGAAGGAATCGCGTCCGCACCAAACACACGAGTTAGTACGCGAAGCGATCGAATCGACCGATTCCTGACTCACCGTTTTATCGGTCTGGGAGTTTTCGCTGCGGTCATGTTTCTGGTCTTCCAGGCAATCTACACATGGTCCGGTCCGCTGATGGATGTCATCGATTCCGGACAAGGCATTGTCTCGAATCTCATTTCAGCAAACGTCCCACCAGGTCCAATGCGAAGCCTGCTGATTGACGGTGTCATCGCTGGCGTTGGCGGTGTGCTGATTTTTCTTCCGCAGATCGCGTTGCTGTTTTTCTTCATCGCTACGCTGGAAGACTGCGGCTACATGGCACGCGCCGCGTTCGTCATGGACCGACTGATGACAAAACTCGGGCTCAGCGGAAAATCATTCGTCCCGTTGATGTCGTCATTCGCGTGCGCAATCCCCGGAGTGATGGCAACTCGTGTCATCGAAAACCGCCGCGACCGTATGGTGACGATACTGGTCGCTCCGCTAATGAGTTGCTCAGCGCGACTCCCAGTTTACATCCTGATGACAACAGCGTTCGTTCCCCCAGTCATGTACGCAGGAGGCTGGGTATCACTCCGTGAAATTGTGCTGTTCGTTATGTATCTCGTTGGAATCGTCGTTGCTGTGCCCGTCGCATGGCTGCTGCGCAAGACATTCTTCAAAGGTGAGACGCCACCGTTTGTCATGGAACTGCCATCCTACAATGGCCATCGTTGAGAATCGTGATGGCGCGCGTTTACGACCGCTCAAAGGCATTTGTCGTCCGCGCTGGCACGCTGATTTTTGCGACAACCGTTCTCGTCTGGGCGGCAGGTTACTTCCCAGCCGACCATACCAAACTTCACGAACTGCAGTCGCAGATTGAGGCGACGGAAATGCGAATCACGCAGCTCGACGTCCAGAACGAAGACCAGCAATCTGAGCTGGCTGCCGCTGAGCTGGACGCCTTGCTTGAAAAGCACAACGAACTTAGCAGCCACCTGATTGAATCGAGCTTCCTTGGCAGGATGGGCCACGCGATCGAGCCTGCCGTCAGACCTCTTGGTTGGGATTGGAAGATCGGCGTCGGCGTCATCGCTTCATTCCCGGCTCGAGAAGTGATCATCGCGACGATGGGCACGATATACAGCCTCGGCGGCGATGTTGGAGAAGAAGACGCCAGTCTCACCGAACAGCTTCGTGCGGCGACACACGCAGATGGCACACCGGTTTTCAACGTGGCAGTCGCCTGCTCAATCATGGTCTTCTTCGCGCTGTGTGCTCAGTGTGCGGCCACTCTGATGGTCATTCGCCGAGAGACAAATTCGTGGCGTTGGCCACTCTTCACATTTGGCTACATGACCGCCCTGGCGTACGTCGGAGCCTTGATCACCTATCAGGTCGGCATGATCCTGCTGACGTAGGAAAGCGGCGTAATTCGGCGGCGGACGCACAGTCTCGCACGGCTAGCTGATCAGCACGAAGCACTCCTCCCGACTGCTCGGAAAACACGCGTTCATTCGATCTGACATCGCTGCTAACATTCGCGGCTGCACAGGCGGAACAGAAGTCACCACGATCGACGCATGGAGGCGGGCGAGTGACCGGATCAGAACTCAACGCCAGGATGGATGAAGCCGCGTTTGCCTTCCGAGGCTACAACGTCACCAACCTTGGCCGCACGCCCGAGCTGCTCGAACATCCCGCATACGGGCCGATCGTCGAGAAGCATCTCAAAGCAGCTTCCGAGATCTACACGGCGGCGACTCTGCAGCGAGTCGACCTGGTCAAGCGAGTACGGCTGCGAGAAGAAACCAGTCTGGAAACATACTCCGAAGCCGTCAGCCTGATTACCGCCGCCGAAGCAGCACAACTCGAGCTGCTCAAGGAATTCTTCGGCATCCAATTCACGCAGGCATCGCGAGCCTTTGGTTACAGCCTCGGTGAAATCGGTGGCATTGATTGCCGCGGAAGTCTACGAACCCGAGGCGTTGCTGACTCCCATTCTGAAACTCGCGGGAGACTGCGTCGAACTTGCTCAAAACATTCGCATGGGCATCGTTTTTTCGCGCGGACCAGAACTCGACGTCCCGGCCATCGAAAAACTTTGCGTTGAAACAACAGCACGCAATCAGGGAACGATCTGCATTTCCAGTTACGTGGCCCCAAACACCGTGCTTGTGCTGGGCCAGGGTGGTTCAATCGACCTCTTTCGTGAGACCATGAAGAAGAGGTTCAACAGACAGATTCACTTCAAGAAGAACCCTGACAGGTGGCCGCCGATCCACACGGCCATCGTCCGTCAAAAAAATGTCCCTGACCGCGCCAGCGTGATGTTGGAAACCGTTCCCGGCGGCATGAAAGCTCCGACGATTCCCATCATCTCGTGCATCTCAGGGACAGAATCCTATAACGACTACAACAGCCGGCAGACACTCTACGACTGGGTCGACCATCCTCAGAAACTCTGGAGTGTCATCGAGCGTGTCCTGGCGACGGACATCCACACGCTCATTCATGTCGGCCCGGAACCAAACATTATTCCGGCCACCCTCAATCGCCTGAGCATGAACATCGAGTCACAGCTTAACGCTCGATCAATCTCCGGCTTCGGCCTCCGAGCCGTTTCGAGCATCGTTCAAGGGCGCCCCTGGCTAGCGAAATACCTGTCGAAGAACGCATCGCTCCTTCGAGCACCGCTGCTTGAGCACGTCATCCTTGAAGACTGGCTGCTCGACAACGCGCCGACCGCATGACGCGCGTCGACACAACCTCGGAGCTTACACGAGCTCCGGCATCGGTTGATGATCAAGCAAATACTGCGGCCGGCCCGCAAGGTCATGCAGTTTGACGTTTTTCGCGTCGACGCCCAGATTCCCGTACAACGTTGCGAGCACCTCGCCAAAATGAACAGGACGTTCTACGGCCTCGCCGCCAAGTCTGTCCGTTGCACCAATGACCTGCCCGGTTTTCATTCCGCCGCCAGCAAGTAAGCCACCACCGACACGCGGCCAATGGTCTCTGCCAGCGTCTTTGTTGATTCGCGGCGTACGGCCAAATTCACCCCAGGCGACAACTGACACGTCGTCAGCAAGGCCTCGTTCATGCAGGTCTTCGACCAGCGTCGCGATACCTCGGTCAAAGATTGGCAGATGAGTATCTTTAAGACCGCTGAAGTTTTTGCTGTGAAAATCCCAACGTCCAAAGTTCAAAGAAACGACTCGGGCACCAGCTTCAACAAGACGTCTCGCCATCAGAAAGTGTTCAAGATTTCTGGGGGCTCCATCGCCGAAGTTTTTAGACTCGCCTTTCCCGTATCGTTCCCGCACTTCGGGATCTTCTTTCGAAAGTCAAGAGCGTCGGCAAGGCGGCTGGATGTGAGAATCCCAAACGCCTGTTGAGTGATCGTGTCGAGTCCTTCCAGCGGTCCCGAGGCATCAACGTCTCGTCGAAGTTTATCGAAATCGCCCAGCAGACTCTGGCGGTCACCAAGACGGTCCATCGATATTCCGTCAGGACCATGTCTTTACGAGCCGGTCCAGAAGGCCGAAATGCCGCGTGTGCAATCCCCAAGTAGCCAGGATGCCCAGGCGAGCCGTACGGCGGGTGGCCAGTATCCGGGACAGACCAACGAACGGAGGAACGGATTCGTTCGTCGAACCAAGCACTCGGGAAGTCACGGAACCGACCGATGGCCAGCCGCCTGGTGGCTGATTTTGAGTGGTGTGTCCGGTGTAGCAGATAAATGAATCATGCGCACCACTGGGCGAACCTACGACCGAACGAAGCGGAACAAGCTTGTCCATGATCGCCGCGGTGCGCGGCATGTGTTCGGAGATTTCGATGCCCGGCACGTTCGTCGGAATCTGGACGAAACTCGCCGCGAATCTCCGCTGGAGCGTCCATTTTCAAATCGTACATGTCCTGGTGCGAAGGAGCTCCGCACATGTAGATCATGATGACGGCTTTGTGCGAATTGCTCTGTCCCGACTGAGCATCCGCACGGAGCAAATCAGCCAGCGTCAAACCGCCAACTCCGAGGGCACCAATCCGCAGCGCATCACGGCGCGAGACTTTGTCGCAAAGACGATGTTTGTTTCCGAGAAGCGTCAGCATGGTGGGACTCCGGGAGGAGCGATGAGGCGGGACATCAACTGCGACGGTTTTGCACTCGTTATTTATCGGCAAAAACTGTCGGCACATCGTACCCGCACACCGAGAATCACGTCAACGAGTGCTGATGTGTCCGATAATCCTCGTCATGAAGTGACGACGATACCGAAAATACCGGTCAACACACGACAGCCTGGCAACGCCGATCTGGCTTAGCGACAGTCCTCACAGTCCTCGCGCTACAGAAACATCGCTTCAAGTTCGACGAGTTCAACGCTGATTTGAATCAATAATTCGTTGATGTGATCACGGCCGGGCGCATTGCAATCGGCGATGTGACGATGAAGCAATTCCCACTCGGAATAGATCGTTGCGCAGTGGCCACGCAGAACTTCTTCCGGCGTGTCGTGAACCAACGCGGCATGTAACTGCCGAGACGCCGTTCTGAAATGCGAGCAATGTTCAAGCATTTCCTTGCGCTCGCCTGCGAACTTCGACGCTCCACGCAGCCAGCTTTCGATATCAGCATGTAGATGATCGGCGAGACGTTCGATGGCCCCGGCTCGCTGACGAGCACTGTTCGCGTCAAAGCCTCCGGGAATGCCAAGCGGTTCACGGAGCGCGACCAGTCGCGTTTCGATTTCGGTCAACGAGTGCCGGATTCCGTCGTGATGAACGTTTCGAAAATGCCGCGAAAACGAAACCCAGGCTGACGGCAAATAGTCATAAGCATCAACCACCTCATCGATATCATTTTCCCGCTCAACACAGTCGGCAAAGTGCTGGCAGATGCCATGAAAGTCGGAAGCGGAACTTGGCACGTCTTCGTAATTGGGCAGTTGAATCAGCAAGCTCAAAGAAACTGAGTCGAAGATCCGGTCGACTTCCGTTGTGATTCCTCGCGTTAGTTGAATCAGCAATTCCCGGTCGAGTCCGCGCGGCAGCCACAGCAGTTCATGCACGGACTGGTCAACGTTCTGAATTCGCAAAACCGTGCGTTCAATGAATCTGCTTTCAAAGGCACAGAGTTCTCGGACCAGCGGATTCCACTTTCGCAAGAAACCTTTGTAGTCAGCTACTAACGCCGCGTAGGGGCGACCGGCAGAAACGGAGTCGGAGAACCCAACGGCCGCTTGATGAGCCTGGCTCGTTTTGAGCATCAACGCGTTTCGCGACGGAGAACGACGAAGTTCGTAATCGATATCGTCACTCAGGCCGTGGAGATAAACGACAAGGCCTTCGCTCTGTCGCTGCAGAGTTCGGCGATCGATCTGCGGCTCAATCGAAAGCACATCGCACAGCTCAACATCGAACCGATCGAGTTGCCCGATGCACGTTCGGCATGGCTGCGAGAGATTGGGCACCTGCTGAAGTCGATATGAAAACCGACGCCAGTCGCTGTCGAGTCTCTGCACATCCTGCACGATGAAACGATGGTCCGGGATAGCACGGCTTCGCTGCGAAATAGCGTCTGCCCGAGCCTGAAGCTGCACTGCATCCGCAATCAATGACCGCAACCCGGCGTTGCGTGTCGACTCTTTCTGAAGCAACGTGCTGAGCGTGATGCTCTCTTGCCGAAACGCCTGAAGCGACACGCGAGCTCTGCCAAGTTCGGGAGTTGCTCGAACACCGGGACGCGAGCCCCCGGGACGAAGCTGCTGTTTATTCGGACCGCCCTGCCCTCGCATTTGAGATTCCACGAGGATCTTCAGAATGCCGCCGACGATTTTTTTCGTCTTGTCATCGGCCGAGGTTGAGTCAACTCGCAGTAGCATCGTTGCGACCAGTGCCGCCATTGCGAATGCAAACGATCGAGGCCGCCGTTGGCCACTCACTTCATTTCGTAAAACGAATAGTGAGAGCACGCCTTCAGAAAGTTCTCTGGCAACCATAATCGTTGTCCTCCGTGGCCCATCTATGTTGCAAAGCAAAAGCTGACTCCGCAGCTCCGTACGTCTGGATGATGACCGATGATGGTGCCTCAGGTCAAAACCAGACTGACAGAGTACAAACGCCGGCAGTTCGTCACATCGACCCGGCCGAGCTGCCGAAAACATCATTCAGCAGAATCGGTAAGACTTCCCAGTGGCACGCTGGGATTGGGATCCGCCAGCACGTCTGCCAGAGTCGAATTGCGGAACGCTTCTTCCACGGATTCCATCGCGTTGTCCAGCCTGCGATGCAGCGCGCACAACTTGACGCCATGCTCACGAAGACCGAGTGGGCACGATTCGATTCTCTGCAACGGGTCCACGGCACTCACAACGTCGAGGATCGTCAACTTGTCCGGATCCGACACGAGCGTCATTCCACCACCGATTCCGCGTTGAGATCGGACGATGCTGGCTCGTGCAAGCCCCTGTAGAACTTTCGACAGGTAGGCCGCTGGGACCTGCGTCGCGTCAGCAACCTGAGCCGTCGTGCGAGGCTCTCCCTCACGCGCCAGAAACACGACCGCACGCAGCGCATATTCCACAGATTGAGAGAGCATTAATTGCCCGAGCTAAACTAGACCTTGACATCCTATTTAAACCTCGCAACACTCACCTAAACTGGACACCAAAGTCCAGTTTAGCCAGCGCCACGAAAATACAGGCGTAGACTGCCGGATTCGCCGGCCTATCGGAAGCCTGATTCAGCACGAAACTCGCGAGATAAGGAGAAACCTGATGCAGAACATCGACGAACAGAAACTGGAATCAGATCTCGGCTACCGATTCGGTTATGTCACCGAATTCATGGGCTTTGGCGAGGATGATATCGCCGCAATCCACGGCTCTGCCGCACACCTCGCTCCGATCGTCCCACAATTAGTCGACGCCGTATACGACAAGCTGTTTTCGTATGACGCGACCAAACGACACTTTGTGCCAAGACAATCAGGCTACGAAGGTGACGTCCCTGGCAGCGTCGATAGCTTGCAGATGGATCACGAAATGATCGAGTTCCGCAAGCAACACCTGGGCCGCTACCTCGAACGGCTCGTGACGAAGCCGTATGACGGCAACATGCTCAACTATCTCGACCTAGTCGGAAAGATGCACACTCCGAAAGCCGGCAGCAAGGAGCTCGATGTCCCGCTCGTCCAGATGAATGCTCTGATGGGATTTGTGTCGGACGCATTGATCGCCACGACCCTCAGCCTGGACCTGGATGCCGAAACGACCAGCCGAACCTTGCGCGCATTCAACAAACTGCTCTGGCTGCAAAACGACCTTATCACCCGCCACTATCAGGCCGACTGAATTTGTCGCAGCTTCAGTCGCCGATAGTAAGTCCGCCACGGTTGTCTCGGCGACGCGTGGCGGGCCGCGGGTTTGCGATTCTTTCCAGATTCACTTCTTCCCAGGCTTTACACACATCAGCAAGCGCCGATAGAAATTCCGCCACAGGCCTCATCGTCAGTATGAGGCTGCCCCCCCCCACCCCGGAATCTCGACAAGCACACTCATGCTGACTCAGATCGCCGACCGAATCCCGCCACTTTCCATCCTGCTTCCCGTACTGCTGACCGCCTGGGCCGTTGCCTGCACCTTGGTGCATGGTCCTGCGATTCTTGCGTACGTCGTCCTTCAGGCGGCGACGTCAGGGATCTTCGCCCTCAGCATGTACAAGGCAAGTAAACGTCACTCTCGCACGTTGAACAAGCCAGCAGGCAAACCGAACGCAAGTGACGGGTCGGACTCGCCCCAAAACAACGAACGACCAGTCACCGCATAGCGACTGGTCGTTACGTTTAATTTTCGCGTGGCGTGTCGACGCATCGACTTCGCACGTCGAGCTATAAGCGCACGTGCGAGATGGCGTCTTCTGGCGTGGCGATGTAGCTGATGAAGAACGGTCCGAACTCGGCATACCGAGCCGATGCTTCGTCGAATCGCATCTTGTAGACGATTTCTTTGATGTGCTCAGGAGCTCGGCCCCACAGAGTCACGCCCCACTCCCAATCGTCGAAACCGGTTGACGCGGTGATGAGCTGGCTGACTCGGCCAGCGAATTTGATCCCGCTGGTAGCGTGTTCGGCCATCAAAGCTGCCCGTTCGCTGAACGGCAACATGAACCAGTTGGCGTGCGGGTCGCGGATTTTGTTCATCGGATAGAAGCTGAACACCGGGAACGCCGGGAAGTCCGGATAAGTTCGCTGCTTGTTCATCATGGGTAGCCGCTGCTCATACGCTCCGACCTTCGCTGCGTACGACGGATCATCCGGGGCTGTTCCATCGGCAATCAATCGCTCTTTGTACTGCTCGACCGTCGGGACATACTCAGAAACTTCGGTAATCGACACAAACGAATAGGTCGGTTTCAGAGCGACTCCCAACCGGGACGCACGAATTTCCTGCTTCACGCGATCAATAACCAGCGGGTCCGGATCCATGATCATCAACGCGATGTCGCCTCTTCCGCCGGACAGAATCGACGTCTGCAGCCGCTCGGGCGCGCCTTCACGTTCGGGGTTCAGGATTTGGGCAAGTTGCTCGCGGCCTTCAGCCCGCTGGTGCTCATGCACCGAGTTCAAAGCGGCCTGGTCGACCTGATAATTGATGTGCAAACAATGCCAGCCTTCGGTCAGCTTGATGGTCGGATCAGGCAGGTTCTGAGCCGGGCGAGTATGTGCTGGTCGGTTCATGAGTCAACTTTCTATGAGGTAATTCTCTGGAGAATCGAGATCGGTATCCCGGCAATGATGCAGCCATCTTCTCGGCGTGCAGCGCGGATTCTATTCGGTCTACTCCGGCGCCGCGACAGATGCGGGGGGCTCTTCAGGTCGAGCCCAGTCGGGCAGTCCGCCAGTCGAGAGCCCGAGATGCGGGACAAGGTAAAAAACCGTTCCCAACGTCAGCAGCGTGACTCCAATGAGGTTAAGCAGAAACCCTTTCCGAGCCATATCGCCCATCGAAAGCACTCCCGAGCTGAAGACAATGGCGTTCGGAGGAGTCCCGATCGGCAGCATGAACGCACAACTGGCAGAAGCCGCGGCCGGCAACATCAGCAGACGCGGATCGATATTCAGTTTCAGCGATGCCTCGGCAAGGACGGGCATGATCACGCTGACAACAACGACATTCGTCGCAAACTCCGTCAGGAAAGTCAGCAGAAAACAGATCGCCGCGACCAAAGCCCAGATTTGCCAGCCTTCGACCGTACCGGCAAAGGCATCGCCCACCCACTCGGCCAGTCCGGTTTCCTTGAAGGCACTCGCAATCGCAAAACCGCCGCCGACCAACAGCAGAATTGCCCAAGGCAACTTTTGAGCGGTCTCCCAATTCATCAGCCGCTGTGGCTTGCCGTCGGCCGATCGCTCACCAGGCAAAGCAAACATCAAAATCGCCATTCCCACAGCGACGGTCGAGTCATGCACGACGCCTTTTGGAAAGGTTTCTGGATTCGCCATTAGAACGTCGTAGAGGAACGACTCAACGAGCGCTTGCCAGCCGCCCAGCAACGTTACATCACCAAATTCAAGCGGTCGCCGAAACGTCCAGAGCATCGCGGTCGCCAGAAAGATCGCCAACATCATCCATTCAGATCGCGATGGCTTGCCAATTGCTTTCAGGCGATCGCTGAAGAACTGCCGGTTCACAGCATTCTTTTCGGGAGTCGGCATTCGAAACGTAAGAATGCCCCACGTCACGAATAACATGACGATGCCGATCGGGCCGAACGCCGCGAGCCATCCACCAGCTGACATCTGCGGCCCCTCTGGAAATCGGCTTTCCCAAAGGCTCACAAACTGCACGTTGGTGACCGTTCCGACAAGCGTCGTCATCCCTCCGATGCTGGCCGACCAGGCGATGCCAAGCATTAACGAAATCCCGAACGGTCCCAACGGCCCGTTTCGATCGATCTTGTTATCAACTGTTTTCGGGTTGCCATCCGCACGACTGCTCAAAGCGTCCTGCAGGGAAACCACCAGCGCGACAGCGATCGGCGTCATCAGCAGCGTCGACGCGGTATTGCTGATCCACATCGACAGGAACGCCGTCGCGACCATGAATCCGAGAATCACTTTCCGCAGGCTCGTTCCAAGCACTCGGACAATGTGCAAAGCAATCCGCTGATGAAGTCCCCAGCGTTCAATCCCCAGTGCGATGATGAATCCGCCCAGAAACAGAAAGACGAGTTTATTGATATAGGCAGAGCTGACCGTGTCCGGGCTTTGAATTCCGAGCAGCGGGAACATCAGCACGGGAACCAGGCTGGTCGCGGCGATCGGAATTGCCTGAGTCAGCCACCAGGCAGACATCAACGCAGTCGTCGCCAGCAGCCGCCGAGCCTCAACGGTCATCCCCGCCGGAAGCGGCATCAACAGAATTGTCGCAAAGAGGACGGGCCCGATGACAAGGCCAACGCTGGCGGTACGATTGTTTCCGGGATTCGACATCGATGCTGGTTCTACGGAGGCTGCGACAACCGCCCGGACTCACACGTCGGACGGGCCAAACAGCATAACGAACCAGTAGCCGCGAGACAGTGTGCAGCGTCTCGTCGACACTCTCAGCTTAGGGAGCGTCGAATCTGAATTGCAGAATCCTGCATGAATTTTTCGAGTCGCTCCTACGAGCCCACAATCGACAGTCCGACCTGTCGCGCTCGTTGTCTCACGATGGCTGACTTGCGTTGCTCGGTCGTTGCGTCGTGAAGGTGTCGGAGAAGTCGTTCCTGCGCAAGTGTCAGGTCCTGGCCGCGACGATCCATCGCGGTTCGAGCTGTATCGAGAGCCGATTCCAGGTTGAGATTGTCGTCGAGGTCGCCGTGCCAGACTCGGGCAAACGATGGGACGAACTTCGGCAGCAGCTCGCCACCGGGCAATAGCATGGTCATGACGCCGATGGACGTACCGGTGTTGAACAGGCTGCAGACCGCGGTCTTGGAATGGTCGCCGATGAAGCAGCCGACTTTCGTCGATCCGGAATCGATCGATTCGCCGCTCAACGGAACTCGGACCGTCGAGTAGTCGTTCTTCAGATCGCTGTTCGTCGACAACGCCCCCATATTCACCCACGGGCAAACGTAGCCGTGCCCTAGGAAACCGTCGTGATACTTGTTCGCGTAGCCGTGCATGATCGAGTTTTCGATCTCGCCGCCGACGCGACAGACAGGACCGATCGTTGTTCCCGCTTTTACGTTGGCTCGGAAGAGCTGACTGCCATAACCGATGTGGCACGGACCTTCGATTCGGGTGTAAGCCTGAACTTTGACTCCAGCTTCGATAGAAACCGGGCCGCTTCGAGCGTCGATCACGACGAACGGGTCAATGTCGGCACTCGGGCTGACGAATACGTTTTCCGGATCTCCCAGCACGGCGATCTGCGGCCCGAAATCCGTCTGCCCGTCCGTGAAACCGTTCGAGCGAAAGTCGGCTTCCAGTTGTTCCGGGTTGAAGCCGATCAGGTCCCACGGATGCCGGACGACTTTTCCGTCGGCCGGAGTAGCGTTTCGAGTTCCCGCGATCTTGAGCAACGGCTCGGACCATTCGGTGTCAGTCAGTAATGAAGATTCAAATGGATCGACGACCAGAAACGCGAGCGTCTCGCCGCAGAATCCAGCGACGTCGCTGCCGACAGCGCTGAGTTGCTCAATCGCTTCTGGAGTTGGCAGCCAGCGAGCGTTGATCAGCAGCGTCGGCTCTTCGCCCAGCCAGACGCAGTCGTTCACAAAGGCTTCCGGACTGAATTCTCGATACGTCTGTTCGAGATAAGGACGAATGAAGACGCCCCAATCCTGAACGTCCAGAAACCGGATCAGTCGCTCCCGCAAACTGAATTGCCCGCAAAGAAGCTCGAACACCGGCCGAGTCAGAGCGATCGGTGCAAAGCCGTCGGCACCGTCATCTTCGAAAAATGCGATCCGCATAGTCCCGTCCCTGGGAGGCTCATCAATACAACGAGGTCGCTGAGCAGCCGTCCGATTCCCTGGACGAACCTCGCAAGAAGCCGGAAATCTATCGGTTTCTGCGGATTCCCGGGAAGACGGGTTCCGCTGCCTCGACAGACCGCGTTGCCGCGATTTCGGCTCGATCAGCGGTCCCAGCTGCGGACTCACGCCGACAGACTTCCCATTACTCCCAATTTAACTCACAGCCGGAATAATCGGCAAAGTCGACCTATTTTCCGAATTCGACGCAACCAGCAAGGTCTCGCGGACCGATAACGTCCGAAGTCTCTCCTGCCAGGAATGCGCGACTTCATGTTCCATCTTCTGCCCACAACCCTCCGACACTTCGCGATTCTGTCCGCGTTCGCATCGGCGATCTGTTGGATGGAAGAGTCTGCGATTGCTCAGAACATGAACGTTGGCTACGCAGAAGGACCTGCCATCCGCGGCACGAACATGACGATGCCACTGCCGCATCAAAATCCAGGGTACGGCAGCCCGACGCAACAGCCTCGCATGATTCATCCGTCGGCGTCTCCATACTTGTTTCAGTCAGGAACGTCCAACAACGTTATTCACACCGGAGCGAATGTCTCGGCGTCGTTTCCCGTGACGGGTGTGGTCGACGTACCGCCTGAATCCGTTCAGCAGCTTGGCTATTCGCAATCTCAGCCATTTTCACCGCTCGAAAACTGCAACACCTGCATGTCCGATAGTTGCGGCGGATGCTCAACCGGAGCCTGCAGCAGCCTCGGCGACCTGATGCCCTTTCATTGGCTCCAGGCCGTTGGCGGCGATGAATACGGAGTCGCTCAGAACTGGTATTCGCAGTTCGGTATTTTTGCTCCGTTGGTCATCCTGCCGGACGAAACCGGGCTGAGCTTTCTTCAGGCCAGTGGAACAGTCTCCGAAGGCAGCGTCTACGGAGCTAATGTCGGCTTTGTCACGCGTTACCAGGACATGGCTTCGTACTGGTTCTTCGGTTCGAACTTCTGGTACGACTACGAATCCAACCCTGACCAGGACCTGCATCAGGTGGGCGTCGGCTTCGAAGCACTTTCACGATTCATCGAAGTCCGAGCCAACGGCTACCTGCCAATCGGAACGACATCGCGTTTTGAAGCCGTTGACCCGCGACTTCAGGGACTCAACATTCTGACCGGCTATGACAATCTTGCTCTGGCGGGAGCAGACATCGAAGGCGGAGTCCGACCGTTCGAAAAACCCGAATTGTGGTTCTTCCTCGGCTATTACTGTTACACCGACCAGAACGACATCCTGAACGAAGACCCGCTCGAAGGACTGCGTGGCCGCGTCGAAATGCGTCCCAACCGAAATCTCACGCTCGGCGTGACGGTCTCGCACGACGACGTTTACGACACTCAGGTTTTTGGCAGTCTCACATTTGCATTCCGCAGCTTCGCCGATTTCATGTCAGCTCCGGGTGGATGCAACGCCGAGCCGCAGTTCACGCAACTGGTAACTCGCAAGTCTCGGATCACGACTCAGCGACAGGACCGTCTCGCAAGAAACACGGTAAACGGAGCACCAATTGTCATTGCCCAGGCAAGCTCAACCGCTTCATCAGTCGGAAACGGGACCCCACAGCAACCATTTAACACGCTCACCGCAGCCGTTGCCGCCGCGGGTGAAAACGGCATCATCTTCGTGCAGAACGGTACGTTCAACGAATCCATCAACCTGCTGAACGGACAGCGACTTCTGGCTGACGGATTTCTCGACACAACGCCACACGTTGTCAGCACGCAGAGCGGTGTCCTCACTCTGCCTGGCCAACGAACACGAGCCCAGGTTCCTCGACCTTCCATCACGTCGAACGACCTGCTCGGCACAGTCAAGCTTTGCCCGGACGGTAACTTCGTCGACAACGTCGAGATTCGCGGCTTCGACGTCGCAAACACAATCGGCAGCGGCATTGTCGGATTCCTGAACGATGGCCTGACGATCCGAGACAACGTCGTCAGCGGCAACGCTGGATTCGGCATCGCCCTGTTCAACGCGTCGGGTGACACCGTCAATTCACCGACCGCTCCCGTTTCTTCGTTCAGCATTCAGAACAACGAACTGACTCAGAACAACCAGGGCGGACTGTTGATTGCAGACGTCGACCTTGCATCGTTCGACTTCACACCGACCGGCTTGGACATCAATTCAAAGGGCGTCTCCCTTGCTGATCGAGACGACCTGACCGTTCAAGTTTCCGGCAACACGATCAGCGACAACGCGACCACAAGCACGTTGTCTCCTCTTGGCGAAGGGCTGGCAAACGCGACGTTCCGAGACGATCGCTTTGGAGTTCAGGTCGTGGGGCTGACCGGATCCTCAATGACCGTCGGTTTCGAATCAAACACGCTCGAACGAAACGGTACCGCTTCGGCACTCGGTCGATTCAGTTCGGCGGGCGGTCTGGCCGTTCTGGCCGGCGGAACGTCCACCGTCAACACGACAGTTACCGAATCGACATTCAACCGGAACGCCGGCACCGACATCCAGGCAACTGTTGGAGACGGTCCAACGACTCTGGCGACAGCAACCGCGAACTTGAACGTCGTCCGCAGCCTGCTGCAGAACGCTCAGCTTTCGGAAACTGATGATGGTGTGCTGGCATCGGGAATTCGTCTGAATGCTGATCAGGGAACGCTCAACGCGACCATCGACAGCACGGTCATCCTTGGCGACACGACAGTTCTCAACAGCGCGTTCGATCGAATGGAAGCTGTTTACGCAATCGCCGACGGCAATGGACAGATCAACACGACGATCTCTGGAACGGACCTCAACGCCTTAACGCGAACTGGCAACGAGTTCGTCAACTGGCACGTCGGAGTTGGGTCAAACGCTGAAGACCTGGGAGTTTCGATCGTCGATATCAGCGACACGCTGATCGATGCCGAATGTGTGTTGAAGTTTCATTCTGGCGAGTTCGGCGATCCTGCGGTGTCAACACTGACCGCCACCGTACGACGATCTGAACTGGTCGCACGTCTGCCTGAAACGTCGCCGTTTGACGGCATCCGAGCCGAAGCTCTTGGCGGTTCCGACATGAGCCTTTCAATCCTTGATTCCGAATACCGTTTCGAAGGTACGGTTTCGGGAACGAATCCGGCTCGATCATGGTTGAACGGCGACGTCAGCGACTCAGCCGACCTCACGCTGCTGATCGAAAACGGCATGCCGAGAAACTCGATGGCCGGATTCACCAACTTCATTGATCTGGGATCGGAAGATTCAGGAACCATCAACGCAACGATTCGAAACACCACGATCGGTGACACAATCGGCCAGGGAATTGACATCGGAGCGTTTGACACCTCGCGAGTCACGCTCGACGTCACTGGCTCAACGCTCTCGAACAGCGGAACCGGATTGTTGAATGTTCTGGCCAATGACCAGGCCGTTGTCTCAAGCACGCTGACTTCCAACACGCTGATCAACCCTGCCAATCGAGCAATCACTTTACTGGCCGAAGCGATCAACTCGACAGACAATGCCCGAGTCGGTGCAACGTTGACGTCAAACCAGTTCCAGGCACTTTCCGGAGCACTTCGAGCAACCAGCGACGCTGATGACGGACTCGCCGAAGTTCGGCTCAACATGACAAACAACACGTCGAACGGCCTTTACCTGTTGGAGCAACTTGAAGCTCCACTTGGTGCGGCCACATTCACGCTGTTCGACGGCGGCGGCAACTCGCCCACTCAGACGACATCAGGAACGATCGGCACCTCCGCAACCGCACTGGACATCACCTTTCCTTAGACGCCGATCGTCGATTACCTGCTCAAGATCAAAAACAGAAAACCGTTCTTTTCGTCGGTCAACCTGCTAACTAACCTTGTTATTCGCTGGCGACTGTCGCCGGCATTCATATTCCGAACAGTTGGGCTATCTCGAGGGGATTGCTGTCATGGCCGTTGATGACGAGTTTGAGCAGATTGCTGAATGGCTGAAGACTGAGAAAGGGCACTCCGATCTCGAAATTGAAAAAATCATCCTTCACCTTCGCCATTACGAAGAGAACACGAAACTGAATTCCGTCATGGATTCAATCGGCTCCGGATCGCTCAACCTCACGGCGATCATCAACCAGGCCTTGTCGGACGAGTCGGAATAAAGAAAGTCCGAAAGTCGGCGAGAGATGTGTGTCCTTAATGCGAAAGCATTTCTGAGGACATCATGCTCGAGCAAATCGTCATTGCAATTTTCGCCTTAACTCTGGTCAACGCAGTCTCTCTGTTCAAAATCCGAGACGACTTGCGTGGGTTGTTGAAAATCAACGAGAAATGGGCACGAAAACCCCAGGCAGAGACAGATCTGGAACTAGGCAAACACGACGGGGTGATTGCTCGATGCCTGCAAGACATCGACGACAACCCCCGACACGCCAAAGCTCATTGGTATCTTGGAAGGGCGTATTTCGAAAAGGAAATGTTGTCCGAAGCCAAAGAACAGCTGGAACTCCTGGCGAAACTGTATCCCTCCTGGCGTGCCGAATTCACTGAACCGTACGTCCAGGAAATCGACAATCAACTCTAGGCGACTCAAAAAGATTAGACGTGTGAATGAACACAGCCCACCGAATGCGATCTCCGGTGGGCTGCTTTTATTTGTGAATGCTGAGCCTTTCGACTCGTCAGAAACTCAGCTTTCGAGTTCGACGTTCCAGTAGACCTCACTGACGAACTTCGACCAACTGTCGATGCGAATTCCGATCGCCGCGTAAATCGGCTTCCATTTAGGTTGAGCCGGTTCCCGTTTCAACGGCATGTGGGCCTGAGCGGGCGTACGGTTGGCTTTGCGAGAATTGCAATCTACACACGCCACGACGCAATTCTCCCACGTTGTATCTCCACCGTGCGACCGAGGCACGACATGATCGATCGTCAGCTCCTCACTGCCGGGCCGTTTCGCACAATACTGACACGTAAACTTGTCCCGTTTGAACATGTTTCGACGGCTGAACGCCACCGATCGATTCGGGACACGGTCGTACTTCGTCAGCGTGATGACTTCCGGAACTCGCAAACGCAGACTGCTCGTCTGAATAAACGGTTCGTCATCGACCGGCTGCTGCATCGCCCAGTCTGACCACGAATAAATCTGATAGTCATTGGGGTCGACGACGCGGGCCGTGCCGTTCCAAAGCTTGACGAGAGTGCGCGAGACGGTCGCTATTCCGACAGGTTGCCAGTTCCGATTAAGAACCAGCGTCGGGCGACTTAGCAGACCAGCGGTCATCCAGAGTCTCCTGGTTACGGTGCGTTTGTGGCGGTCCGTAGCAGCGTCAGCTCGTGTTCGCGATGGCTCATGGCCCAAACTGGGCGAAATGCGTCATCGCAAAAAAGCACCATAGCTGCCCGAAACGGCTTTGTGGAGAGACTTTCCACTGGAAGCGAGCCGGCGTCATCCTGAATTCACAAATCCGGGTCCGTCATGAAAGCAGTCTCGCGAACACGTGAAACCGTTAATGAGTGCCGCGGCGGCTATGCCACGGCACTCCGAATAACGGCTCAACAGGCAATCCATGCCTTCGCGGGGACGATCTGGCGAGCGATTTCATGAGCACGCAGCACTAGGTCCCGAGGAGAAACGATCAGACTGGCTTCATCAAGCATTCCCCCGCGATCAAGAACGTCGATCACAACTCGCCCCGTCGCCCGCAGCGACCAGGTGAAGCCGCGCGCTCGCAGACTTTCAACAATCTCGGCCGCGACAAGTTCGTCAAATTTGCCCAGCAAATCAGCGTCGCCGCATGCCCGATCGGAATCGCCGTGCAGATTGGCTTCGGATACCAACCACGCGTATCCGGAATCGATGATGGGGTGCTCGTTGGTGAGCAGGCTGACAGCCACTGTATTTCTCCTGGTTGTTGTAGGTTTTACTAAAGTTTTCTGACGCAAAAGTTGTGCTCGCAGCCCCGAAATCACGTTGAACATCCCGGGAATTTCAAATGCTTACAACGCATAGATGGACACCAGAATTAGCGAATCTGGCCGAGCCACAATGATTTCGGAGGATTCTCTGCGGTCCTCAGACCATAGACTGCTGCCTTGGCCCCTTGCGGAAAGCCTCGAGCCGCCGCACCCTCACATGATCAAGCGAGCCGGCTGCCAAACTGTCTGTTGAGACACGCAGCCCACCGATTCGGTTCAGATCATAGGCGTCTGTGTAAAGAGTTATTCCCAGTCGAACGACGTCCGGCCGCCCCGGCAATCGGTATAATCCTCACAATTTGTCGTTCGACGCTTCAATCGGAAAGAGTTCACCAGGCCGCATAACCGATACACGTGATATCTCCCGGTACTGCCGGTGCGTCAGAGTGTCGCGCGGCGTTAGTCGGGCTTCCCATCCGACGAGCTGGCCTCAGGAATCCAGATATGACTGGCCGTTTCGTTTCATTCTGTTCAACAGTTCTTCTCCTTGCCGGAGCGGCTTCCGCACAGGCACAAGGACCTCAACTATGGGGCGATCCCGGATCGCATCCATACGAGGTTCAAGGGCCGGCGTGGTACTCGCCTGGTGAGATGCAGGGACCGAGCTCCGGCTATCAACCCTGGACACCTCCGTACCAACCCGGTCCGGCAAACAGGTCCTGGGACAACGTCAGTGGAAACCCTGACAATGGTTGGAACTACGAAGACACTCCGCTCGACGAGTTCTTAGGTGACGTCGCCAGGAACTCGTACTTCCGCATGGAGTACCTGCACTACGCCTTCAAGAATCCAAGCGACCGCTTGTTGGGTTCGGCCATCCTGTCGCAGGCCGATCCAAGTGTTCCATTCGATATCACCGACTCGGGTGGGCAATTGGCAGGCCAGGCACGTGTACCAACGACCGGCGACCTGCAATACCCAGACGGATCAGGCATTCGTGGCACGATCGGAATTCCACTGGTCGGCGGAGCTTTGGAAGCCAACATCTTCTACTTCGACCAGGTTGAAGACCGCAGCTTCATCGACCGTCTGGGAGATCAAACTACAAATAACCCATTCAACGATCCGGACCCGCCAGCGCAGTTTCTTGCCACCAGCACACTGACGAATGGCCAACTCGGCAACAACCTGCTTATCTATGATGATTCATTCTCCTCGACCACGAAGGCCGACTTGTGGGGTTCTGAAATCAACTACATCTTCGACGCCTACCTGCCCGAACCGATGTTCCAGATACGGCCAATGTTCGGATTCCGATACCTTGATTTCAACGAAGAACTTCATCAGGTTGGAGTGTTCGATCAACAAGACCTTCTCGTCACTCCGCTCGTCAGTCAAATTTCTTCGTACTCCGAAAACAGCATCTATGCTCCACAGATCGGATTACGGGCAGAAATGGTCAGCCGCTGGCTGACACTGGGCATCGAGCCAAAGCTGGCTGCAGGCGTCAATGTTTATGAAACGTCAGTCATCACACAGTCGCTTAGAAGTCCTGGCGACCCACTGACAAAGACAACAGAGTCCGGAGAGGAGTTTTCCTGGGTCGGAGAACTCAGCCTGTACGCCAAACTTCACATCCGGCAGAACTTCGCAATCACTGTCGGCTACCAGGCGACCGTCATGAACCAGATCGCCCGACCACACTCCAGCATCCTTTACAACGACAACGGAGCAAACGCTGACCCGGCAATTGTCACCAAATCGTCGCATGAACGATTCGACTTCGGCGGCATCAACGTTTCCGGAGAACTCCGCTTCTAATCGAACAAGTACCGCTTCACTGAATCAAACAACACAAAGACCGCCCTGCGAATCGCACGGCGGTCTTTTTTGTTAGTAGCAAACGATTGCTTCGCAAGCCGATGCTCCACAGAATCCCGCGATGCTCGTCACAACTGACCCGTTGGTCTTGTACGAGAGCGGCTTAAGATTTTGTGTGCAAATGCTGGAGCTTGTCCTGAATGTCAACTTTCGATCTCGCAGCCGGTGGTGATCCGGATCTTATTTCAAGACCTCGCCGCAATCGTCGCACGTCAGCTATTCGCTCGATGTGTCGCGAAACGAAGCTGGAAGTCAGCCAACTCATCTACCCGATGTTTCTGCACGCCGATGCGGACGACGTTCCAATTGCATCGATGCCCGGTCAGACCCGCTGGTCGCTCGATGGCCTGGCCAGCGAAGCAAAGCGAGTTTACGACCTCGGCGTCGACAAGGTTGTCATCTTTCCGAAGGTGGACGAGTCACTGAAAACTCGCACGGGCGACGAAGCATTTAATCCGGACGGCTTAATTCCAGAAGCAATCAAGCGAATTAAAAACGCATCGCCCGACACTTGTGTGGTGACCGACGTCGCCCTCGACCCGTACAGCAGCGATGGCCACGACGGAATCGTTTCCGACGAAGGCGAGGTCCTCAACGACGAAACCGTCGCCGTTCTCTGCGAGCAGGCACTCTCCCATGCGAGAGCTGGGGCTGACATCGTCGCCCCCAGTGACATGATGGATGGCCGAGTCGGCAGCATTCGAGCCGTGCTCGATCAGGAAGGCTTCTCGCATACGTCGATCATGTCTTACACGGCCAAGTATGCGTCAGCGTTTTACGGCCCGTTTCGTGGAGCGTTGGACTCGGCCCCGAAAGAGTCCAGTGATCGTCCGATTCCCAAAGACAAGTCGACCTACCAGATGGACCCGGCAAACGTTCGCGAAGCGCTGCGTGAACTGGAACTCGACGAGGGCGAAGGTGCCGACATCGTCATGGTGAAACCAGCGGGCGCTTACCTCGACATCATCAGAGCGTTGCGCGACGAAACAAATCTTCCCGTCGCGGCGTACCAGGTCAGCGGCGAGTATCTGATGATCAAGTCCGCCGCCGAAGCTGGCTGGCTGGACGAAAAGGCTGTCGTCCTCGAATCACTTCTTGGCATTCGACGAGCCGGCGCGGACATCATCCTGACTTACTTCGCACCACAAGTCGCAGAGTGGCTGTAACGGCGGCACACCTCAAGCCTTCGTCTCGATACTGGCCCACTCTACGGCAGGTCACCCAGCGGAGAGATTGCACGTCGGACTGTCATACGCATCTGATCGAGCGGGCCGGGCTGGCCGGTAAACATCTCGAACTGCTGTGCCGCCTGGCGGACGAACATCTCGATACCGGACACGGTTCGGCACCCTTTGGCGTTAGCATCCTTGATCAGCAATGTTGTTTCCGGATTGTAGACCGTGTCGAAGACGACCATGTTTTCGGTCAGCCAATGCTCGGCGTACGGAGTGTCATCAACGTTTGGGTGCATCCCGACTGGCGTGCAGTTGATAAGAACGTCGGGTTCGCCAGCGCCTCGGTTTTCCCAGCTACAATGCTGGCAACCGATTTCGTCCGCCAGCGAGATCGCCCGTTTGTGAGTCCGGCCAGCGATCGTCACGATCGCTCCTGAACGAACCATCGCCAGCGCAACAGCTCGAGCGGCCCCACCAGCGCCAAGGAGCATCACCTTCTGCCCCACAAGGCTTGCTTCGTTTGGATTTTCCTTGTCGATTCCGATCAGCACGGACGTTAGCGCCGCGTCGTAATCGGTGTTTTCTGAGTGCCAATCATCAACTTCGCTCCGAAGCAACGTGTTGGCGGCGCCGATGGCCCGAACCGACTCGGATGAAACCTGCGAGTAGTCGGCAGCTGCCTGCTTATGCGGAATCGTGACGCTGAAGCCTCGCATGCCGATACTGTCGAGGGCATCCAGCGACTTCGCGAGTGTGTCCTGCGGAACACGCAACGGTAAATAGACGGCGTCGACGCCAGCAGCCTGAAACGCAAAATTATGAACCAGTGGACTGAGACTGTGACCGATCGGATCTCCGATCACTCCAAAGATCTGCGTGTCCGGTGTGATCTCGTCGTATCGAAAAATGTCTCGCATCTCTTCGAACGAAAGCTGTCCCGGCGCGAGTTCCCGATCGCGGCTGAACGTTGCGTACGTGATCGGTGAGCCAAATCGTCCGCAAAGAATTCGACTGAAAAGTCCCATCTCGCCCATGCAGAATCCGATAGTCGGGATGTCCGACCTCTTCGAAATCTCCAGCATCTTCGCCGCGTCACCGGGCGAGTTTGCCAAGGTCACGATCTTGATGATGTCCGGATCGAGCTTGGCCATTCGAGCGTGAATCTGCTCGATGTCGGGTGGCGTTTCTTCAAAGTTGTGATAGCTGATGATCCGCTTGGTATCACCGTATCGCGGAACAGATTTCGCAATGTCTTCTTCGATGTCGACGTAGTCAACGCCCGCAACGATTGCAGACCGCAGGATGGTCATCCGCTGATCTTCAGTTCCGCGCCATCGTCCTCCGTCTTCGCGACGCCGACACGTGATGATGACGGGCGTCGGGCGGTTATCGATCAGACGCGCAAGATCCGGTATCCGAGACAACCAGTCCAGCCGCAACTCGACGAGCTTCGCTCCTCGATCAGCAAGGGCTCGGTGCTCCAAGGTAATCATCTTGTGCCGAGTTCGGCCGATACTAACGCAAATCATGATGGCAGTTTTTCTCGGAGCCGAGTGATAGACCGACGATGCCTGTGCAAAGCCGCGGGTCAAAGACCATAGCTACCCACGCCGACGATACCAATCGGAACGGCATCGATTAACGACCGAATGGCCGGCATCACTCACTTCGCTGAATGGGAATCTCGAAGCTGGTCGATGTCGCATCCGGCCAGGCGATGTCCGACAGACGCGAACCGAGCAAAGACCTCGCGACATCTTTCGCCTGGTCATCACTGATGTCCAGACTTTGTTCAGACGCGAGTTCACTGATCGCTCTGGTCATGCCGGACATGACTCGACGAGCGGCACGCTGGTCCGTGACGATCGTTTTGATAAGCGTTCGGAGTTCCTGATCACTTGCCATCGCAACCTGCCTTCGGGTTTCGAACCGAATTCCGGGATCAGTGAGCTGCGGCGTGACCGTGGTCAGCCGGCTCTTCGTCTTCGTGCTTGAAGCAGATCAGTGATCCACAGGCACCGCTTAACTGGACCGAACCGCAAAGGAACATGATCGAAAACAGAGCGCTCACGTAAACCGTTTTGCCAACAAAGTTGCTCAGGCTGAGACCAAACACGTGGTGCACACCGTCGACCGGCGGCGAGATCAGCCCCCAAATCAGAATCATCATCAAGCCGATGAAGGCAAGCCCCGTCCAGCCACCTTTGAGCAAGACCGCTCGATACTTCACCCAGTTGACTGCGAGCGACCAGAACGCAACCCATGCGATCAAAGGCGTCCACGGTAGCACCAATTTAAACAGAATTGTGGCTAGAACCCATATCGAGCTGACTAAGTCGAGAAGACTGCGACCAAGCGTGATTTCTTCCAAAGGAATCTGTTCCATTGTGGAATTCCCAAAATCTGTTTGTTTAAGTCAGATCAATCATTCTGCGAGCAACATCGGCAGACCGCCCAACAGGCACGCGGTTTATCAGATTCCTCGCACGTGATCCAGCGAGCGAACGATCCTCGCAGGCTTGGCCTGGCTCGCGATGACTTTCCCGATCAGGCCGTCTCAACAGGATCTTCCAGTCAAGCGCGCTACAATGTGCGGGACTGGTCGTTTTGGCCGGGCTCGCCTTGCAATCGCTTCACTCGGCGGGTGCAATGGCACAATTGCGTCAAAAAGCTGACTGAATTTTGTGAACACACCGGAAGAACGTTATCACTCCACGTCATTTTCCGTTTCGGTTCTCAGTATGAAATGCGGGTCAACAATACGAAACGCCAGTTGCTGGCTATCCATCGCCGTCGCAACTGCGACTTGCGGCTGCGGAGATTCCGGCATCCCTCGGCAAGCCGTTCACGGTCGAATTGCGGGCGCAGAGGGCCGATCCGGACTTGTCGACTTTGTCCCGCGTGACAGTACCCAGGGGCCTGCCGCGAGAGCATCACTCGTCGACGGCGAATACCAGTTCAGTCGCTCGGATGGGCCGGTTCCGGGAGACTACACTGTCATCATACAACTGGAAGTTTCTCAGGATCTGGCTTCCGGAGTCGCTGTGTTTAAGGGAATCGAAATTCCGGAGAATTCCGGAGCTAAGATTCCGCAAGAGTACGAAGCGGTTGCGTCTCTGCCGGTTTCCGTTCCGGATGGCAGCGAGGCGACACTTCAAGTTGATCTGAAACTGCCAGAGACATAAGCATCGCGAGTACCATTCTTCCCTGTGACGCATGTTGGTTCACAGAACGAGTATTCTGATTGCGACGGATTGTCACAAAAAATGAATTCAGCAAATCGCAAACGTGGCTTCACGCTGATTGAGCTGCTGGTCGTCATCGCGATCATTGCGATTCTCATTGCGCTGCTGTTGCCTGCCGTGCAACAAGCTCGCGAGGCTGCTCGACGAAGCCAGTGCAAAAGCAACCTCAAGCAATGGGGCATCGCAATCCACAACTACCACGATGCTCACACTGCGATGCCAATGGGCAAGGTTGCACTCAGACACTGGACCTTCCGATCAATGCTGCTGCCGTACGTCGACCAGGCCCCGCTGTACGAGCAGCTCGACTTCGAATTCGACCCCGAATGCTTCACCTACTCGCTGGTGACGATGCCCGATAACCCACTCGATGATTTGCTCCCGCTCTACAGTTGCCCGAGCGATCCCAATTCCGGCCGAGTCTCTGACAGCCCGCTCGGACAGCACGCGCCCGGAAACTACCCTGGCGTGAGTGGTGACACGCCCACGTCAAAGAATGGAATCTTTTACGTCGACAGCGCAACCCGATTTCGCGACGTCGTCGACGGTCTTTCCTCGACGCTCGCAGTGGGAGAACGAGGAATTCCCAAAGCGTTGAACATTGGCTGGACGCTTTGTGGAAGCACTCAGGATTCGTTCGTCGATATGCAAATCGGCCTGATTCCAGGCGACGCCAAAGGAACTCACAACGATCACTTCTGGAGCTGGCACACTGGCGGAGCACACTTTCTGCTCGGCGACGGAGCCGTTCGCTTCCTCAGCGACACAACCGACCACAACATTCTGGTCGACCTATCGACGCGAGCTGGCCAGGAAGTCCTCAGCGGCGACTTCTGAGCTTACATTCACGCAACAGGATTCTGGCCGAGAAACTCTTCGACACGAGGAAGAAATATCTCGTGAGCATCCTCGAAGACGTAGTGGCCACCGTCGGGAATTCGCAGTGTTTCCGCATTCGGAAATCGCTGCTCGAACTCGTCGAGAAATTTGGTCGTGAAGCACCAGTCACGCTCGCCCCAGACAAGCAACATCGGGTGCTCTTTGAATTGCTCAAGCCCGGCTTCGACATCAACGAGCGTCTGCCACGACGGATGCGCAGCCTTCAGTGGAATGTCTTTCACAAAAGCATTCACCGCCGCGCGGTTTGCCCAGGAATTATACGGCGCGAGATAGCCTCGTTTGACTGCACCGGTCATCGGCTTCTCGACCGCCATCGTCAACGCCGCCCGACTGAATGCGTTCAACCCTCGTAAGGCAAACGTCCCCAGAAACGGAATCCTGCAGACCGCAATTCTCAATGGGATGTTCTGCGATCGAAAGGCCGCCGTATTAAACAGAGCAAACCTCGAAAACCGTTCCGGCAGTTTCCCGGCAGTTCCCATCCCAATCGCTCCGCCCCAGTCGTGAGCAAACAGCGTGATCTGATTCAGATCGAGCTGCGTGACCAGTAACTGAAGATTCGAGATGTGTCCGGCCAAAGAATAAGCGTGACCGTGAGGCTTGCTTGAAATTCCACACCCCAGATGATCAATGGCGATAACTCGGTAACGGTCGCTCAGCTTCCGAACAACATTCCGCCACGCGAATGACCAGGTCGGATTCCCGTGGACGCAGAGGATCGTTTCGCCAGAGCCTTCATCGATGTAATGGATCTTCTGGCCGTCGACTTCGACGAAATGAGACTCAAATGGGTACTCATTCGCAAAGCCGTTTTCCGCAGCAAACTTGTTAGCAGCAGCCATGTCCCGTTATCCAATTCTCAGTCGCTGCTGCGAAGCAATTCAGCCGGCCACAACTTCTGATTCTATGTCGTCAATTCTTTCCTCTTTCGCCCGGCTCGCGTGAAAACATCGGTCTTTGCGCGCTTGGAAGGCCGGCATCCTGGGTATTTTGCCTTTGAAGTACCAGGCAACGCCCCTGATTTCGGACGACGGTTCAGATGTCCGTTGAGAATTCTGTGAGATTTCCGAAATACATCTGAGCAGTTCTTTTTGAGCAGACAGGCACGTATCGGAAGGTGGTCATCGTTCCGGTGCTGCAAGTATCCGACGAGCAGGCACTTCGCTCAGCAGCAGTCCACACGTGCAGAATGCTCGATACTTCGTTCTCAGAGAATGCAGTTATTTTGCCTCGCATCCCAGTAAACTCTGGTGAGCTCCGGTCTGAACAAAAATTTCAGCACACAATCAGTGGGAGGCACGCCCCCGCGTCCAGACGGTCATCTCACCGCATTGACGCTTTTCCGGTACGTAGCGTGCTGGTAGAAAACGCACGGATTCGGGCTATATGAAAGACTTGCAGTCGTCGCTTGGCAGTCGCGACTGACTTTGGCTGATTTGATTTTCGACCACTCGGGTTGCGTGACGGTTGATTCTCGACGTTCATTGGGAATCACCGGCGGGCATTAAAACCAGACCGATTCGATAATCAGAATTAGTCGTATGTTTCTGGAAAAATCCAGGAAACCATCCGAGTGCAGTTTGCGTCGGATCCCGGCTGCCTGCGTTTGAAACTGGCATCTGAATCTTTGACTACACAAGAGTACTGACTATGGCCTCGCGATTTTTTGTTGAGAACGATTTTCGGTCCGGAACAGTCTCGTTCAGCGGCCCCGAGTTCCATCACATGATCCGAGTTACCAGGCATCAGGTCGGAGACAAAGTTCGCCTCTTCGACGGCACAGGTAAGGAAGCCGATGCCGAACTGACTTTTGTGACTCGCCACGCAGCGACTCTCGACGTCGGTAAGATTGAAACAGTGCCTGACGAGCCAGGACCTCGACTTTCGATTGCCACTCCACTTCCAAAAGCTTCAAGAGCTGGCTGGCTGATCGAGAAGGCTGTCGAACTCGGCGTCACGAATATCATTCCGCTGAAGACGTCGAGATCAGTGGTCGATCCGCGAGGATCGAAACTTGACACTCTGCGACAAAGCATTATTGCAGCGAGCAAGCAGTGCGGCCGTTCGCGACTGATGACCATCTCGCCAGTCGTCGAGTGGTCAGAGTTTCTCAAGAAGCAATGCACAGGCAAGAGCGTCGTCGTCGCGCATCCGGGCGGAGCGTCATTTACTTCATCGCTTGTTTCGGAAAGTCTCGCCGAAGTTGCCGCTGCAGCTAAAACGAAAAAAGCCGCAGCAAATCCTCAGATGATTGCCGTGATCGGCCCTGAAGGTGGATTCAGCGTCGAAGAAGTCACGCAGGTCGTGTCGAAAGGTGCTCGTCTGGTAAGCCTCGGGCCTCGCCTTCTGAGAGTCGAAACTGCCAGTGCAATGATGGCTTCCGTTTTTGTCTCAGCCCAGTTGGCTGACTGAAACAAGACAGCAGTAGAGACCACGCGGTCTTCAAGCTGCGCCGCGATTCAATGGCGGCGATGCGTCGGTCACTGAATCCCCGCACCTTGCCATTTGCCTAACATCGCTGGTTTCGCCATATCGAGCAGCGTTCAAGCACTCTCCGCTCGCTGCTTCGACATAGATGCAAACAAGCATTGCCCCTGTGTCCTGAGAGTGCTCAGGCCTCTTGACACATCCCGGTTTACGTTTTGCAGCTCCGGTCTCGCTGAATGATGCGAATCGACAACGCGATGCAATTGCGAAACGCCTCCTGAAACATTCTCTGGTGCTCCATTGACCGGTGATGCCTGGTGTTCCTGACAGACCGTTACAGTCCGACCTCTTTCGAGTTTCGGCACTGGGTTTGCGTTATGCGTCTGTCACTTGCGGTAAGCTTCCAGCCTGCCGCTTCGCCAACCTGTAGCCCAGAGTTCCCACGCGGGCCTGGTGAACGACTGATTTTGAGCAACCGTGATCCCCGACACGATCACTGGACCATTGCTTGATCAGTTGCGAACCAATCGTCTGGGGATTGCCTCACCCGGAGCCGAAATGTCACTGACACTTCGACAGATTGCAGAAACCGCAGCCTTCGCGTCCGCAAGATCAACTTTTCTGATCGAGAGTACGGCGGCCATTCCAGACCAGCACCTGCACGACTACTGGAAGTGCTGCCGCGGACGAACAATGGACTGGCTTAGAAACCTGGACGGCCTCATCAGCGAGGCTGGCGTGACGCCGCCCGAAGGTCATCTTCGACTCTGGCAGACCGCTGAACCCCTAATCGCTGAAGTCTTTGTCACGGAAATTCTCACTCGCGTCTGGGCGGCAATCCTGACGGCAGCAGACCTTCATCGAAAGGACTCCGCCGGTGGACCAATCGCCAGGCACACGCTGAAAGGACACACCGAAGCCCGCAACCGATGCCTCACCTTGATGGCCAACACGCTGCAGGTTCCCATCGTGAAAATGTCACAGGTCGACCGGTTACGAAGAAAGTCCGAACGCTGGTCGGACCTGTTGATCGGACATCTCGTCCTGAACTACCAGCTCGACGAGCTGGCCTTCGAAAGCAGCCGATCTCTCGAATTCGGGCAGTCACAAATGAGAGAGATCATCGCGGCAACAGACGAGCCAGTCTGGGAGTTCGTGCTGGCTGGCGTCCGACTGGCATTCTCGTCGGTTGATTCTGTCGTTGCTCCCTCTGACGTCTGGAACCGACGAATCGTTCGCTCTGTACTGGGGAGCTTTCCCGCTGACAGCTTTGACGGCACTGGCACGTTCAAGTCGGTCCGGCGAGTCCGCATTGAGAGGCCGACACAAGACTCCGACAAAGTCTCAGATGCGTTGCTACAGAGCATGGTGGCGGAAGATCGCGTTGCAAAACGATCGCAACTGAACTTTTCCGAGCTGCGGCAGCGGCCCTCAAGCTAGGCCGACAGATCGACGCCGAGAACGCGGCGCATTGGTCGAACCTGCCCCTCACCGGGCATATAACCAAACTGTAAACAACCGATTTCATCCATCGAAAGTTGCAGTTGGCGATGTCGCAAACTCGTCACGTGGTCGTGACACGGCCCGGTACGCAGGCACTGACAAATGCCGACACCTGAATGACTGATCCATCAGATATTGTGACTTTCCACATACCTGTCTGCTTGTTGATTGGCGTCCATTCTGATAATTCGCGGCAGACGTGAGCAGTCGCCATGAATCGGCGTCATGTTGCGCCGAAGCCCAAATTGCAGCACGATTCGTGCGTCTGAAAATCCGACTGTCCGTCGTGCCAGGCGGTGATTTCAAAACCAGGCAATGCATGACCAATCTCCAGGTAAAACTCAACGAAAGCGTTGAGTACATCCGCAGCTTCTACACCGACACACCGGTGGCTGGGGTCGTACTTGGATCAGGGCTCGGATCTCTAAGCGACTCGCTCGACGAAGTCACCGCCATCGACGGAGCGGATATTCCTCATTACCCACAGGCAACCGCTCCCGGACATCGCGGCCGATTGCTCTTTGGAAAAATCGCAGACATTCCCGTCTGCCTCGTCGACGGTCGCCTTCACCGTTACGAAGGTCACGACTTCGACACGATCGTCTATCCGGTTCGGCTGATGTTCGCTTTGGGAATTCAGTCGCTGATCGTCTCTAACGCCGCCGGGGCAGTTAATCAGGAATACCGCAGCGGAGACGTCGTCATCCTCGACGACCACATTAACATGATGTGGGGCAGTCCTTTGCGAGGTCCGAATGACGACGAAATGGGGCCGCGATTCCCGGATATGAGCCAACCATACGATCAGCAACTCGCGAGCCGCGCGAAGACAGCAGCAAAACAAGAAGGGCTGCGAGCGCATCGCGGAATCTACCTCGCATTGTCGGGCCCAACTTACGAAACACCGGCAGAGTATCGCATGGTTAGAAAGCTCGGCGCAGACGTCGTCGGCATGTCGACGATCCCCGAAGTGATCGCCGCCCAGCATGCAGGCATTCGAGTATTGGGCCTCTCCGTTGTTTCCAACGTCGCGACAGACGACGACCTCGAAGGCACGTCAAGCGACGATGTCCTGGCGACCGTATCAAGCGTCGCCCCCGCTGTTGGCCGAGTCGTGACATCCGTGCTGGCAGGCGAGCTGGCTACCTGAAACAATCTTCCGCGATCCGAGAAGAGCGTTTCGATACTGGTCATTTTCCGCCACCAGCCATCGTCAAACTCCTTCGGCGCTGGAAATCATTTCTCACAGCACAGTTACTCCATGTCTTCGCCTGAACCACCATCTGACACTCCAAACCTGACGGCAGTATTGCTGACCCCTTCGGGGCGAGGCGCCGTAGCCGTCATCCGCGTCCATACTGCAAAGCCAGCTCACTCTGACCTGCCCGCCAAAGTTGTCGACGCGTCATTTGTCTCCGTCAGTGGTCGCTCACTTTCGGAACAACCGGTCGGACGACTTTGTTACGGCCACTGGACAGGCGACTCGACAAGTGAAGACGTCGTCGTTTGTCGCACCGATGAGTCCACCGTCGAAGTGTCCTGCCACGGAGGCCGTGCAGCCGTCAATCGAATCCTGGATTCATTGAAAGCGGAAGGAGTTTTGATCGTCGACTGGCAGACACAACAGGCAACGATCTCTTCGCCTTTCGACCGAGAACTCGCAGAAGCGACTTCCCAGGCAACAACAACTCGCACTGCGGCAATGCTCCTCGAACAAGCTACCGGCCGACTGAAAGATGCACTGACGCATTTGCTGGAACTCGACCTCGCCGAAATCACGCCGAGACTGGCGGAACTACTTACGTTCTCGCAGCTTGGCCTGCACCTGACACAGCCTTGGAAAATCGTCATTGCAGGACGCCCAAACGTTGGCAAGAGCACGCTGATCAACGCACTGCTCGGCTTTGAACGAGCCATCGTTTTTGACCAGCCAGGCACAACTCGAGACGTCGTTACCGGCATGACCGCGTTCGACGGCTGGCCGTTTCAACTGGCCGATACCGCCGGCATTCGAAACACGGACGACGAACTTGAACAAGCAGGAATCCAACGTGCACGACGCACGGTAGAATCAGCCGATCTCGTCTGCCTGCTGCTGGACACTTCCTGCCCCCCGACGGCTGAAGACGAGGAGTTGCTCGCAGAATTCAATGGTTCCAAAACCGACGACGTCCCACCGACAATCATCGTTGCTCACAAAGCCGACCTTCCCGATCAATGGGCGGAATCGAATCTTGACGAAGCAGTGCGAGTTTCATCAGCAACCGGACGCGGCGTCGAGAAACTCATCTCCACAATTGTCGAAACACTGATCCCAAAGATTCCGCCGACAAGTACGAACATCCCGGTCAGTCATCGGCAGATTCAATGGCTCGATAAAGCCTGGCAGGCCGCGAAAGCCGACGACGTTGCCCTGGCCAAAGTGGCGATTACGAATTGCCTGTCGGGAGCGGTCTTTGTGGACGAAGCCGCCGCCGCGCGACATGGTTCGCACATCTGAACCTGCCTTGATCTGCAATCGCCCCGCCATTGCCCGCCCCAATGTGAAAGTGATGATGAGCCGCCAGAAAAACGACGAACGACTTTTTGAACCGTACGACACGGCGGCGCTCACAAAATTTCGCCGTCGTCTGAAAGCCTGGTACGCAAAGAGAGCTCGCGATCTTCCGTGGCGAAACATCGGCGATCCTTACCGCGTCTGGATCAGCGAAATCATGCTGCAACAAACGACGGTTGCCACAGTAATTTCGTACTTCGAACGTTTCACCAAACGATTCCCCACGATTCATGATCTGGCCAAAGCGGAGCAGGACGAGGTCCTTCGGCACTGGGAGGGTCTGGGTTATTACAGCCGGGCTCGCAACATCCACAAGACGGCAAAGCTCCTTGTCGAGCAACGCGACGGCGTCTTCCCTCAGACGACAGACGAACTCACCGCCCTGCCCGGCATCGGCCGCTACACCGCGGGCGCGATCATGTCATTCGCGTTTGACCGGCCGGGAGCGATCGTCGAAGCGAACACGCTGCGACTTTACAGTCGGCTGTTGTGCCTCGAAGAAAACCCACGAGCAACTCATGGCCAGAAAGTGCTATGGGCATTCGCGGAACATCTTCTGCCCAGAAAGAACATCGGTCCGTTTAATCAGTCGCTGATGGATCTCGGAGCAACCGTCTGCACGCCGAATGATCCGAACTGCCCCGAGTGTCCATTACTTCCACACTGCGGAGCAGCCGCTGCGGACCGTCAGAACGAAATTCCGATAGCCGCACAGAAGCCGGAAATCACGCCAGTGATCGAAGTTTCCGTCGCCATTCAACAAGATGATCGGTTTCTGTTAAGACGCTACCCGGAAGGGCAACGGTGGGCAGGCCTGTGGGATTTTGTTCGATTCCCATTGGGTGACGCCGAAGCGCTCGTGCCATCGTCCGGCCTTTCTGCAGCCGGCACGGTCCCCAAAAAACTAATCTCAAACATCAAACAATCCGTGCATGAAGCGACGGGCACCGACATTGAACTCGACCGCTTCCTTAAAGAAATTCGGCACAGCGTCACCCGATACCGCATCAGCCTTTTATGCTTTCTTGCATCGGCCGAGCATGCTACTCCTGAGGCGAACGACAACCTCGCCTGGGTCACTGCCGAGCAACTGGACGACTATCCGTTGTCGACGACCGGAAGAAAACTGGCGGTACTCGTGCAACGAAGTCAGCCAACTCTTTTCTGATCCGCAAAACGCCATCACAATCCGTGGTTGATTCCACACAGTCTGCCTATCATCAGCCAAGAAAAGTCGTACGGATACACTCTGACGGCCAGGCAATGACGGAACGGAACAGGCATCGAGATGGCTGATGGCGACGAAACAGAATCTTCAGAGGCTGCAGACGACGCCCCCGCCGCGTCCAATTCTGCGACCTTGGATTCCGCCATTCCGGATCGAGTTGCCGTTGCCGACCTGAAGCGTCGATTGATCGAAGCGGATCGTTTTGGCGACGACGACCTCCGTGCTCGCTGTGAAGTCCTGCGCAGCCTGAAGGTCGAAGCGGTCGACATCGCGGCACGAGCCGAAGACGGCAATGTCGAAACACTTAGTCTCGGTGGCTACCTCTCGTCCGTTTCCCAGTGGCAGCGACTGTGCGAACGCCACGGACTTGATGAACAGGCCGAGCAATGCCGCGAACTCGCTCGATCCGCCTTCACCGAAGCTGCCGCGGACTGGAAAGCGACTGTCGAAGACCGCGAAGAAGACGCGAACGTCGACTCACTATTCGATGACTTGCTCGGCACAGCACAGCTCGAAGCCGACATTCGCAACCGCGGGCTTCTTGAGCCTGCAGCACTGACACCACTCCGTGAACTCCGAGACAACCTGCGTGATGAACTGTCCACAGATCTGGAAAAAGAAAAGCCCGACAACCGAACACTCGATCGCTGGACACGGCTAATCGCCGACCAGTGCGATCACATTCTCACGACTGCCGATGACCTTGCCCCGAATATTGCCGCCGAGCAGATTCGTTCCACGCTGTTACTTTCAGACTGGTATCTCAAGAACGTTGACCGACGGCGCAACGACGGCACTCGCCACTTAAAACGGCGACATCGCCGGCTCCGAGCAGAAGAACAGGAACGTCAGCTCCAGGGTTCCCTTGAGTCCAGATTCGGTCGCAAGTTCACCGGAAGAATCGAACGACTGGTTCTGGTGCTTATCTGCCTCGTGCTTGGCCTGATGGTTGTCGAGTGGACGATGCCACTAGCCAAAGAAACCATCTACTGGTTCGCAATCGTCGATGCCGCGGCGTGTGCGGTATTCCTGGCAGAATTCGGTCTCAAGCTGGCACTGGTTAAAGGCCGCAGTCGCTGGTTCGCCCGACACTTCTTCGTCGACTTTGTTCCCTCGATCCCGTTCGGATTGATGACCGCCGGGATGGCGAATTCTGGTGACGTCGTGCGTGCCGGTCGTGTCGTCCGCTTCGCACGTCTCCCCAGGTTCGTGCGGTATGTTCGCGTCCTTAGACCGATCGTTCGAATCGCTCGCGCGCTCGGACTTGTCGCACGAGGTATCGACCGGCTTGTTCGCCGATATGGGCACGTCTTGAACTGCAACGTCATCCTGCACCCGACGCAGCGTGAACAGGAACTCTTCGAGCAGGAACGCCGGGAAGCAGCCCGTAATCTTCAAGAATTGCGTCAGTTGCTGCGAGATGCCTGGTCGCGCATGTTTGCTGAAGCCAGCCCGGAAGACAGACTCTTTGTCGCCGACACGCGCATCGAAGGGCTGCAGCGCACGCTGAAACGACGAACGATTCAGTTCGAAGAAAGCAGCCGAGCCACAAGCGGAACTCGGGATATCCCCGCCGAAGCCTTGCTCGACCGAATGGAATCGTTGGAGCCATCATTGGTCGAACCGGCGCTCGGCGAACCCATGATGATGCAGCTTGCTCGAATCATTCGAATCCTGTCAGTCGCCCCGCTGCGCTGGCTGCCCATCATCAGGCGGTGCATACCGGCTCAAGCCAGCCTGATGAGCGAAGCAGACGTCGTCTCCACCACGTCGCGACGCGTTGCCCGCTTCCTGCGAAAGTTCCACGACGGCTGGTTCTGGCTGACCGACCTGTACGGCACCGTGACCCCATCACAATTCATCGACCGCGTTGGCGGCATCCTCGTAAAGAGTTCTTCGAGACCGGCCTATCGACTACTCCTTTTTGGTGGTTTTCTGATCCTGACCGAAGCCACGCTGTCGGTCGTCGAGATCGATGCCCTGGAACCTCTGCGAGCATTCCTGAAACGCTTTCTGGGAACGACAGTGCTTGTACTCGGTGGCGTCTGCCTGTTCGTGCTTGGTCTTGGCTGGTGGCTGCAACGTGTCGCTCGTGAAGCCACCGAATTCTACGACAAGTCGGTGCAGGCTCAATTTCTACACCTGATGGATTCCGTCCGGCCGAAATACATGGAACGCGATGCTGCCGCGTTGTACGAAAGAGTTCTGGCTGCAGACTGGCCAACCGACGATTCTCGCAGCGACTCCGAACGCATCGAGTTCCTGTCTGAACGGCTTCGCAACGCCATGTTTCGTACGACTCAGACAGCAGGCAACGACGACCGTTTTGAATTACGGCTTCCATTCGTTAGTCGGCTGGAACTGCTTTATCACGACTGGCTCGACGGCGCGATGTTCACTCGCAGCGACACTCGCACAACGAATCAGTTGCTCGGAAATACCGCCCTCAGCCAGTTGATGCTGACATCCGATCGAATCTCGAAAAAAGATACGAAACTGCTGTCTCAAGTCGACCTTGAGAATCAAAAATCCCTGCTGAACGGCCCCTACCTCTGGTTCCACTTTATCGCTCAGTCAGTCAGTCATTCTGTTGCCCGACTACTGGTTGACTATAACCGCCGAGCAATTCCCAGCCATGAGCTACCGCATTGCTCCGAGGCTCAGAAAAATTCTTTTCACACAGTGGCTGAATACTGATCCAGACTTTCAGCTTGACAACAATACGATCGTCGAGCCAGCCGATGCGAAGTCCCGGCTACGTAACAACTGCCTTTACTGCGTTGCACTTTCTTGATCCTGACGCGCAACGTGACCAAACGGTCGAAGAGCACTTCGGCCAGGAAGTCGTCGCCAGAATCCGAGGTGACCGCAGCCTGTTGATCCGCCGAACATTCGGCACCTTGCCTCTTCATCTTCGCCCGCGAAGCGAGCGAGTCGTCAATCTTTACGCTGCGTACGAAGCTTGGATTGCTGGCGGGCGAATGTTTCTCGTCCCGTGGTTTCTATTCGTAGCGTTTTGCCGATTGCTCGTCCGACTGATCGGCTGGATCTACCAATCAGTACAGGAAATCCGACATCCGGAACGGCGAAAAACACCCATCGATGCAGCGCAAGCCGACTTCCGAGTTGCCGTTCGAAAAGTCAATCGCGTACGTGGCCCCGTCGCTGAACGCTGCGTCCGACTGCGTGCAATCTTTGACCCAGCCTGGCTGGGAATCGCTTTGCCCGGTGAACAATCAACTCTACTCGGAACGGCAGACGGCCGATACCGACGTCGCGTTTTCTGCGACTCGGACCAGCGACACAAAGAAAAATCGAATCTGAAAAGCGAAGATGCCTCTCTGGAATGAGATGGCTGGAATCATTCGCTGAAGGATGGCCTGATGGAGCGTATCGCTGAGCAACGCAGACTTGCGAAAGACGCATTCAATTCCCGGCAGCATTTGCGAGCAGCGTCAATCGCCGTTCACGCTGACCTGAACGGAGTCCGTGCACATCTTTTTTGCCAAACCAATGCTCGCAGAAATCCTTCACACGACTCGCGCCAAGCCGTCACTTCGAGATCGAGTCAGTCCACGATTTGCTCTCCGCGCAGCATTCCGTCGTTACTGGCAAACAACCAAAATGACGGAACTGGCCGCCGAACGCAGCGCATGGAAATCTGTCCTGATGAACGAATCAGGAGCGGCAGCCGCGCTGATGGCGTGGGACAAGTTCGGCGATGGTGTTGAACAGGAAGGCGAACGACGGCTGGGAGAAATCCTGCAGCATCCCGGCCGAATCACTGAGCAACTCTTAACGCTGCGGATGATCGAGACGTTGACGGTGCTCGACGTGCTCCACTATCGAGAGCACATCTTCAAACTCGGACAGTACGACGAAGGCCACGACCTGTTGTCACTGCAACCGGAATAGGGCGTGAAAGCCAATCGAACTGGCCACAGACTGAGCCAACAACACGCCGAAGTGGCGGACTGCTACCCGAGAGCTTTCACGTTCCAGATTTCGTCCGCGTACTGCGCGATCGTCCGGTCGCTGGAGAACCATCCACTTGCCGCCGTATTCAGGATGCTCATCGTGTCCCAGCGGTCCTCGTCACGGTAAACATCGTTCACACGTTTCTGAGCATCGATAAAGCTCCGCAGGTCGGCAATCGTCAGCCACGGATCGTGCGGATTCCGCAGCCCAGCGGTTAGCATGCTGAACACACCTGGCTGAGACTCGTTAAACATCCCACCTTCGAGAAGCTGCATCAGCCGTGTGATGTCGGCATCGTTCGCGATGATCTCGTTTGGACGATAGTCCTTCCGAGCTTCCGCAACTTCTGCCGCGTCTAATCCGAAGAGGAAGAAGTTCTCGTCGCCAGCCTGCTCTCGGATTTCGATGTTTGCACCGTCCAACGTACCGATGGTCAGTGCACCGTTCATCATGAACTTCATATTGCCCGTGCCCGACGCCTCTTTGCCAGCCGTCGAAATTTGCTCAGACAACTCGGCAGCCGGGCAAATCACTTCCATTGCCGAAACTCGGTAGTTCGGCAGGAAAACCACTTTCAGAAGATCGTTGGCGCGGGGATCGTTGTTGATTACGTCTGACACGTTGTTGATCAGGTGAACGATCAACTTCGCTACGTGATAACCCGGAGCCGCTTTGCCACCGATCAGAATACAGCGAGGCACCATCCCTTCGGTTTTGCCTTCAAGGATTCGATCGTAAAGGTGGATCGCGTGCAAAACGTTGAGAAGCTGCCGTTTGTATTCGTGGATCCGCTTGACCTGAACGTCAAACATTGCTGACTCGCTGAACTGCACACCGGTTTCACGTTCGACAAGCTCGATTAAACGACGTTTGTTGGCCTGTTTTACGGCTCGCCACTTTTCGCGAAACGCACCGTCTTCTGCGAATGAAGCGAGTTCCGAAATTCGGCTGAGATCCTTCTGCCAGCCGTCACCGATTGCTTCGTTCAACAGATCCCGCAATCCCGGATTGCAGTGAGCCAGCCAGCGACGCTGCGTCACTCCGTTGGTCTTGTTGTTGAACTTTTCCGGCCAAAGTGCATGAAAGTCGCCGAAGAGTCCTGCCTTGAGCAGTTCGGTATGAAGTCCCGCGACGCCGTTCACAGAGAAGCTCCCGACGATGGCGAGATAAGCCATTCGAATGTGCGGATGCTCGCCCTCTTCAACCAGCGACATACGGGCCTGGATGCCCGCGTCGTTCGGAAAGTGCTCTGCAATCTGTGCCAGAAATCGCGAGTTGATCTCGTAAATGATCTCCAGCAACCGAGGCAGTAGGTGACTGAACAGACCGACCGACCATCGCTCCAGCGCTTCAGGAAGCAACGTGTGATTTGTGTACGCCATACATTGCGTGGTGATATCCCACGCAGCATCCCAGGACAAACTATGCTCGTCCATCAGCAAACGCATGAGTTCAGGGACGGCACAGGCCGGATGAGTATCATTTAGCTGGAAGCAGTTGCTGGTACCGAAGTTGGAGAAGTCCTCGCCGTTCTTACTGACCCATTGAGCCAGGACGTCCTGCAGACTCGCCGACACCAGGAAGTACTGCTGCTTCAGCCGCAGTTCTTTTCCGTTTTCGCTGGAATCATTCGGGTAGAGCACCATCGTGATCTGTTCGGCAAGATTCTTCGCCGCCACAGCTTCCGGGTAACTTCCAGCGTTGAACTCTTCCAGATCAAACTCGTCGGTGGCACACGCCTTCCAAAGCCGCAACGAGTTGACCGTGCCGTTTCGATATCCCGGAACAGGCATATCAAACGGAAGCGCCAGCACGTCATTCCCGTTCGCCCATCGAACTCGCGGAGAACCTTCTTCATCACGATAGTGCTCAGTGTGGCCGTAAAAGTGAACTCGGCGAGCATCTTCAGCACGCTCCAGCTCCCAGGGGTTTCCATTCCGCAGCCAGTGGTCAGGACTCTCCATCTGCTGACCATTTTCGATCTGCTGATGAAACATTCCATATTCGTACCGCAAACCGTATCCAACAACTGGCAACTGAAGGTTCGCGCAACTGTCGAGAAAACACGCCGCCAGACGTCCGAGCCCGCCGTTGCCGAGCCCGGCATCGTGTTCCTGCTCCGCGAGTTCTTCGAGTGTGACGCCATACGCGTGCAGAGCCGTGCGGGCGTCCTCATCCAGATCAAGATTCGCCACCGCGTTAGTCAACGAACGCCCGATCAGAAACTCCAGAGACAGGTAATAAACCTTCTTCTCATCGCTCTGTGCGAATCGGGCGTGGGTCGTTCGCCAGTCGCGAACAAGCCGGTCTCGCACTGCTGTCGCGAGTGCTCTGTAAAGGTACTCTGGATCGAATTTCGAATCGTCATGAGCGAGCGTCAAAGCAAGATGCCGCGCAACTTCTCGATCAAGATTCTCCAGAACGGCCTGAGCCGCCTCAGGTGAAATCGCAGTTGTTGAGGGAACGGATTCGTGACTCTGTGACGACTGAGTATCAACGCTTGCTGACATTGGAGAGTTTCTCTGGCTTCAACAGGGTAGAGCTGTAGCGAATAAACGGATCATGCATCGCCTGATTGTCCAATCGTGGCGAGCACGCACAGGCTGGTTGCCTGAAACTAAAGTCTACTTCGTGAGTCGGCCGCACGCGGCAAAACGCTTGAGCAAATCCGCAACGAAGTCGTCGGTCAGTGCGTCGAGCCCTTCTTCCGCGCGAACCTGACCTGCAAACTCCTTCATCCGCTGTTCATCTTGAACGAGCGACGAAGCATCAAGCGGGAGATGTTTCAAGACGGCCTGCTGAGCAGCAAGCAGCTCCCCGGCTGCGGTCTTTCCAGCTTCCACGCCCGGCTGATGATACGAGTTGATGCCAAGCATCGCCCCGTAGTAGCCGACGGCCCGCTCAAAGAGAGCGATCAAAGCCCCAAGCGTATGCTCGTTGAATCGTTCAGTCGTAATTCTTAGCGACGGACGTCCGGTCTCAGTCAACGCTTTGGCGGTGCCTTCCTGAAAAGCCATCAGGTAGTCACCGGCCGTCACGCCGGGCTCGACTTCTGGCTCTTCGACTTCCGGATTGAGCACGCGAAGGAACATCGCAAAGAAGTCTTTGTAACCATCACGCAATTGTTGAACGTACGAGTGCTGGTCGGTCGAACCTTTGTTTCCAAAGACCGAAATCCCCTTCCCATCTTTGCCGACCGACTCCATAACGAGCTGCTGCAGATACTTCGACATCAGACAAATACGATCGCAATACGGAAGCACAACCATGTTGCGCAATGATTGATGCTCCACCACATGGAACCACGCCGTCGCCAACATTAGAGCCGGATTGGACTCCAATGATTCAGTGCGAGTCGCTTCGTCCATTTCCCGAGCACCAGCAAGGTACGCCTTCGAGTCGAATCCGAGCAAACTAGCGGGTAACAATCCGACTGCCGAAAACAGCGACGTGCGGCCTCCAACCCAATCCCAGATTGCAAAACGTTTCAACCATGCGGGCCCGGCCGTTTGGGGATCGTCTGCCGCTTCAGGTCCAGCCAGTTTATCGAGAGCACTTTCTGGCTGAGTGACGGCCGCGGCGTGTACCTCAAAGGAAAGCCCTGCCCGTTCGTAAGCAGCTTTGGCGAACTTCATTCCGTTCGCCGTCTCCTTTGTGCCGCCCGACTTCGAAACAATCACGGTCAGCGTCGACTTCAGCCCGCCAGCCTGTTCAATGTCTCCGAGCGTCCGTTGAAATCCGAACGGGTCAGTATTGTCCAGGAAAAACATGCCAGGAGTAACGCCAGGTACTCGCAGCGAATCATAGAGCAGCTGCGGACCCAGACCTGATCCACCAATCCCAATCCACAGAATATTGCTGAAACGGCCGGCGAATACTTCCCGGCCGAAGTCATCAATGCTCTGCTGCGTCTCGGTAATTGCGGCACTCAGATTCCCGGGGGCAAGGTCCGGATTTCTCAACCAATAGTGGCCGACCATTCGACCTTCATCGGTATTTACTTTCTCGCCCGCTTCTACAGCAGCCATTTCCTGCAGCGCTTTGTCAATCGGCTCTCGATATCGATCCGCCAAATCCTCTGGCAATTCCAAACGAGCGAAATCAAGTTCGACACCGGCGGCCTTCCAACTGTTACTCATCGCTTGGACACTCCTTCTGGTTAAGCACGCGTTGCCACAGTTATTTCAGATCGTGCCCGCCAATGTCGATGCTGCGTGCTCTCCAGACCGCAAAGCCTGGACTCAGCTTCGTAATCAACAATGGCCAAACCGATGCTCAGCGCTCATCGAGCGCAAACGGCACGAGCCGCAGGCGGATTTGTAGCGGCATTCGGCTCAAGAATCACGAGTCAGCACAAAGGCCGGGACCGACTCGGACGAACCAGATTCTCAGCAGGTAGAATTCACTCGTAACGCGAAGAACCCATAAACAAAGGGCGATCCGACGTAGATACCTGGCACTAAAGAAGTGCTCACGGCAAACGTCACTTCGACCTCGTGCATATCTGGCCCAAATTGCGACCAGGCTCAAAGTGATGGTATCTGCAAAGCTATCTCACAGTCCGCATACACTGAGCGTGCCAGACTTGTGTCGGAAGTCTGGCGATACTCAGCATCTACACGCGGTGATTGATAAGCTTGCCCAGGGGCATCTAGAGCTTTCGGACAACGCCAACAACAACCCCAATAACCATCACGTTGGGCGAGTGCACTGCCTTCCGACTAGAAGTCAAAGGCTCAAGACGCACGCCTTTGGCGTCGGTAAAATACCGGCGGATCGTGGCATCACGACCGTTGACGAGTGCTAGCACACTGTCTCCATCGCGACAGGTTTCCTGCTTGCGAACGACGACAAAATCGCCGTTTTCGATTCCATCCTTTGCAAAGGAATCGTCGCCAATCTTCACACAAGCGTGATCGCCAGTGCCGAAGACGTCCATGAAGTCAACGACTTCGCCCTCTTTCGCAGCCTTCAACGGACTCCCTGACGAAACCTGCCCCAACATAGCAATGCTGGTCGCCCGGTGAGGCTTGTCTGCAAGCTGAATTGCTCGCGACATGTGAGACTCTCGCAAAATGAGTCCCTTCTTCTCGAGTGCCTTCAGATGGCACATCACTCCATTTGGAGATCGAATTCCGAACTCGTTTCCAATCTCTCGAACCGTCGGGCCATACCCACGATTCAAAATCTTGTCCTTCAGAAACTCAAAAATGTCCCGCTGACGCGGCGTCAACGTCGCTAACTTCGTACTCTCACTCATAGCAATGCCCTCGCTTGAGAAACCGAAAACCTTTGGCATCACCAACCGAGAGTGTTGATTCAACGACTGCCCTACGGTCGCCGTTCCACGTGAGTGGAAAACTCATCACTCGCACAATGGCGATACCAAAATACAGGTTGATTCAAGCGAGGGTACAGAACACCACGCGATGGTTCAAGTGTCAACGTACAACACATCGCCGATAAACCATGCCACAGAGGGAACTTACGTCCCCAGCAACCTCGCGTTCGGCACGTATCACGAAACACGATGAGTTGTAAATCGAGATTACAAGAGTACTGACAGAGATCAACGTCTGATCAAAGCAGTTCGTGACTGCGAGGCAAGCCAGTCGCACGCTGGCATTGGCAGTCCCTCATGACCGCCATCGAAGATCACCACCCGAGCCAAACCGGCCGAATGCTCGAACCTAATGTCCCGCCCATACGCCTTCCAATCTGAATTCGAAGTGGAGGCTGCGTTGCTTACTTCTTTTCGATTCAGAAGGTGGGCGATATCTGCGTCTGAAATCACAGTCGCCTTACCAGCTCTCGCCACAGCGTTGAACGCGTTTAGAGAATGAGAAATCGGAACGGAGCCTGTGTACCCGTCGTTGATCCCCGCACAGATCTGCAATGGCAAATTAACCGCACGTTGCATGTGATGAATCGGTGAACGGTCCTTGTAGTCAGCATCAATGGTGTCGCTACCGCCTGGAGCCCCTCCGAACGATGAAAGAATCATGCGCGCATATCGCTGAGGTTTGCCATCTTTCACGTGAAACTCGTACCAGGCCGGCAAGTCACTGATCCCGACCCATGCTGACACGGCCGAGAATCGATCCGGGTGATGCCCTGCCATCAGCATGGCCATGTGCCCGCCACCGGACGTTCCTGCCAGGTAGATCCGTTTGGGATCCACCTTGAACTCCTTCGTCGCAAAGTCGACAGCGTCCAGAATGTCCTGCCGAGCCCATTTCGAACCACAGGCCTTGGGGGTCTGATTTACGCCTCGGAAGTTTGGATGAACGTAAATCCAACCTCGCTTAACAGCTTGAGCGTGCCACTTGGAATTATCCTGCCGGTAGTCACCGCTCCACGAATGCAAAAACACAAACAGTGGCGTTGATTCTTGACGAGCCTTTTCCGATGCCCAATACAAAACCGGTTGAGGCTCTTTATCGAGAGAACTAACCAGTTCGACCTTTGTCAGTTTCGGCAGCTCTTGGGTTGCCTTCGACTGAGCCGACACGGCAACCGGAATAAAAAGCACTACGGTAGTTGCGAGTGACCTTAGAAAAAGCATACGACGAGCCCCTGAAACGTACGGTCGGAAGAAAGACGAACCCGTCCAGCAATTCTATGAAGATGCGGACTGTTCGGTGCTCCGTTGCAAAGCAAGCTGCAGCGTCACCGACTCGATCAAGTCAGTCGCCGACTCTTCAACCTCAAGAACGAAGCGATTGATCACGCTCGAGAAATAGTTGAAGGCCATGAAGGCAGGAATCCCAATGATCAACCCGAAGGCCGTGGTCAATAGCGCCACACTGATTCCGCCAGCCGCTGCTTCAACGATATTGGTCTCGCCCATCCGTGCGACGATTTCTTCAAAGGATGTCACCATACCTGCAACTGTTCCGAGAAATCCCAGCATCGGAGCGACACTGGAAACCGTCGCCAGCACTGGCAAATGCTTCTCCAGGGCCGCGACGACATGGACTCCATAATCGTCCATTGCCTTAACGACCTGCTCCTCAATTTTTGCAGGGTCATAATTAAGACGACGAAGCACGAGAAACTTGCGAAGCCCTGCTGAGAGAATCGCAGGCACTGGCCCCTGCGATCTATCGCAAAGCTGCATGGCCTCTTCGATGCGATCTTCACGAAGCATTTGCTGCACGTCAGCTCGGATCGAGCCCGAATCTGTCGTTAGCAGCTTGAGGCTTCGATACCGTTCGATGATCACGCCGGATGCAAGAATCCCAAGAAACAGGATCGGCCACATGAATAAGCCGCCCTTCCGAAGAAACCCGATCGCCCCTGACTGTGAGATCTCGTCGAGCTTATCAATCAGCCCAGGTTCCACATTTGAGACACTTTCATCGTCCTCGGCCAAGGCCGTCGAATCTGCTGTTTGATCCGCATCGCCGCCAGCGCCATCTAAAGATTCACCAGTCGTGTCCGAGCTGGCATCACTGGCTTGCTCAGCATTCTCAGTCACAGGATTTGACTCTAAGGCTGGAGCCACTGCTTCAGGAGTCTGACCAATCAGTAACGCAAGATAAACGATCGTAGACATAAGTAACTCAAAGCAGGCGGATCAGGATGGCACAGTCAGTAGATCAACAGAATAAGTATCGCAGGTTAATGGCAAATCAGTTGTCGTTTTCGACGGCGTTGGCTTCCACCTCGAACTGCCGCAGCATTTCAGGAAGCGCCAAACGCCCACGTGCGTACTTGGCTGCGTCACTCGCCGGGAAGTCCCAACGACAACGGTTATAGCGTCGGAATGCTTCCCGATCATTGTTAGCCATGCGGAAACTCTCACCCGACCAAAACAGGCTATCAGCTGCCAATTCGTCATCGGGGAACGTCTTGGCGAACAGGTCGAATGAATCACCGGCCGTCCCGAATTCTTCAGCCTTGTAGAAACACTGTCCAACCCGAAACGCCATTCGAGATGCGAACTGATGACCTTCGAACTTCTCAAGAAACTTCTTTCCAACCTGAGCAGCAATCGGAAACTCTTCGTTCTTATAGAAGTGGTCGCTGATCCGAATCATGACGTTGGCGATCAGCGGACTTCGCGGATACGTCGCCGCGAGAGTCACGTAAGCTTCCAAAGCTTCGTCAAAATCGCCCGACTCTTCATAGGTTTGAGCAAGCTTGTACTGAGCGTCTGCCGCCAACGGATGCTCGGGAAACTGCGAAACAATCTGCTCGTAAGCTGACGTCGCTTCGTCAGTATCTCCAAGCTCCTGAGCAAACTGTCCGAGCAGATAGAGAATCCGTGGCTGATATTTTGGATCCGGGAAATCCTCAATAACTTCTCGAAGCACTCGTCGCCCGGCAGCAAGATCGATTGTCTCTTCATCTTTGCGACCAAGATTCTTGTGACTCTTGAAGAGTTCGAAGTAACTCTCCGCGACGTGGAACTTGGTTTCCACGGCAAGCGTTTCGTTGTTGAATGTCTTGCTGAACGCAGAGATCAATCCGTCTGTCCCAATGACGACGGGCAATTGCGTGTTGCGTTCGAGTTGCCCTTCTTCGGTACTGGCAGTCGGATCGAGATAGGTCACCGTGATCGTGTCACCGAAGTAGCACTCGATGACTGGCTCAGCCATTTCGATGTTGCCAGCTTTGGGTGCTTCGTTGGATTTAAGCGTCAACGAACCATTGAAAACTCCACTGTGTGCGAGAGTTTCAACAAGTTCGAATTCTTCTTTCTCACCAAATTCAGTCGCGACCTGAACCTTAATTCTGTCGCGTTCGTCCGACGAATCCTGGTCCGCGTCAGTGACCATCAGGAACAGCTTCTCCCCAACATGCAGGCGATCAACCGGCTCGTCATAGTTTCGGTCCAGCGAGGCCAATTCACCATTCGAAATCAGACGCCCCAATGCAGAAGGATCGTCAGTAACTCCCTTAGGTTTTCGCTCGTCCTCATACGCTGCCGTGATCCTGTCTTTCCCCGAAAGATTCAGAACTGCCACGACAAGTCCATCATCAAACGCGGATGTCTCGCCTTCCTCATCATCGCCTTCAAGCTTGCCACCACCGATGAGGTTTCGCGGCATTTCCGCCGTCACGGGAACGATGACCGGGCTGCTCTTCGAACCAAGCTGCATCGCAATCTGCCCAATAAACCGACCTTCTTCCAACGCGTAATCTTCGGCTTCTTCCCGAGGAATATTCAGAAACGCCGACGAGACAACACAACGAACGTCGACCGTCGCTCCGTCGCTTGTGGTGACTTTGGCAATAACTTCGCTTCGGCTGTCACGGGCTGCGTCCGGATCGATAACTTCAATCGAGAGTGGAGCCTCAAAAGCAACATTCGTCACTTCAGTTTCAGCGTCCGGAGCCTGGTAAACGAATCGCGGAGGTCGTGCTGAACCTTCCCGAAGCGGAATCACGCGAGATTCCAGAATTCGCACTCGAGCCTCAGTCGCCAGATTCACATAAACGACAGATTCCCGCGGTACAGAATGTCCAGGAAACGTGTTCTGCTCGTCGAGGTATCGAATATTGACCCGGTCGCCGGCTTTCACGACGAGATGATCGCCCTCCGCCTTGGCAGCCGTGTCGACTTCCTTCGTAAACACGCCAGAGTTCTCTTCCGTTTCCGTCGCCGTCAGCGTGACAGGTTCTCCGTCGTTGACAGAAACCTGGAACTGCAGCTTATCGCGCGTGACGCTCTGGTCACGGTCGTAGTCCGTAATCTCAACCACAAGCCGATCGCCCGGATCAACACGCTTGAGCCGTTTTCTAACTTCGTCGACAGAACCATTTCGATCACGCACGAAGTCATACGCGATCGGAGCGACGGTACCGTTGAAGTAAGTTGCCTGAAGCTCGCCAGCGATCAATCGACTGCCGCCAGAATTCGCCTGCGTGACTTCGTCGGTGTAAGTTGCTCGGACAACGTCGCCACCTGCGATCTCCAACTGATCATTATCAGACAGAGCCAGCACGTCCGTTTCCGTGGGGATGTACGGTTTCGAAACGTCGTCACCCGATACCTCAACATGGTTCACCGCTACGGCTTCGCCGAGGTATTCATTGATCACAAATCTTGTGAACCGAACATTGATCGGGTCAAAGCGAAACTCCCATGCCTTATCTGAAAGGATAACTCGCGAACCATCAGCCGGTCGCAGTTCGACACCGCGAAGGGCCATCGTTCCGCCACGCTGTATGTCCAACGGTTTAATAGCCAGCTTCGCCTTTCCGGCTTCATTGACGACGACTGTTCCAAACCGATCCTGACGATACGTCGTCCAATTTCCGGTGTTAGGGACCGTTGAAGAAAAGCCCTGATCACCGAATTCGACCCGAAACTGCGACCCGCCGCCTGAGTGCGAATAGTCCAGCCAGACGTCGTAGACACCAGGAGTCGTCTTCTCAATCTCCCAGAATGCGACGTCGGCAAGGTCAGTCCAGTAACCGATACTTTTGACGTTGCTCTGTTCGGTAATGCCGAACTTCTCCGAAGTCTTCTCGAATTGAACCGACTCCAGATCCAGTTTCACGGCAGCGACTTCTGCCTTCGAATCACTCTGTGAGTCATCACCGCCCGACGATTCGCCAGCCGCAACAATCGACTCGTTTGCGCCAGAGAGATCAAAATCGCCCGACAGGAACGGACTGAGCACAACGCGCTGCCGGTTAAGATCAGCTCTTGCTCGCAGAGCGGACAATTCATTCGTGTTGGTGTACGACGCCGAAAAGATCGTCAGGTCGTGTGTCCCTGCTTCGAGCCAAACGTCGGTTGTCCTGTTTCCCGCTCCCGGGTCCATCTCAAGACGATCGTTGACGGCGAGCGCGGTGCGGTAGCCTCGAACGGCAAATCGCACGGCTCCAGCCTTTGGCTGAACGAACTTTCCAAACCAGACCACGCTGTAGTATTTCGAGCGGCCTTCTTCGTCGTCAGGTCTCTGCCAGATCAGTTGCCCGTCGGCGACTTCTCCCTGTGCCAGCGGTTCGCGTTGAGCCAGACTCAGAATCTGCTGCCAGGAGGTGAAGCGACTTCCATTCTCTTTGTAAACGCGATACTGCATCGCGCCGTACTCGGCTTCTCCAACTCGAGACGCGACCGGAATCTGAGGATGAGCCGCGACTCGATACCAGAACTCTCCGTCATAACTAGCCTGAAGTTCGCCTCGTACCGGCTTGTTTTCGTCGGCACTCGGAGTGTGAATTCTCACCCGAGAAACCTTCTGTAAATCCTTCATATCGACGGTCAGTAACTTCGGAGTCGCACCGTCTGGCTCGCTCAACCAGAACGTTTCTGCCGACTTGTCGATCGCCATCAGCGGGCTGTGGTCAATGGCCGTGTCAGATGCCAGTGCTCCGGCCGGAAGCTCGCCAGATTTCGCGGTCCCTTCGAACACCCCGGAGTGCGGTTCCGTTTCCGTCAGTATCACCTGAACCTGGTCACCCGAATCAGCAACCAGCTTTGCGACAACCGAATCCTGAGCATCGGAAAGGTCGCGGTCTCCGTCTTTAACGCGCAGATAGATCGGATTTCCTGGTTTAATCTGATTCGCTGGACGTTGTTGAGACTGGCGTTCGTCGCCAAGTTCTCGTTCGCGTGCTTCGCGTTCAAGCCGGTCGCTGAATGACTCTTCTGCTTCGTCAATGATCTTGCTCGACGCCACTTCGAAGCGAGCGTCCGAGGCTATTCGAATTTCAACATCAGACAGCGGAACACTTTTGAATTCTGACTTAAATTCATCGGGATAGTCCGACCGAATTTCATCGTTGCCTGTTAGCTGCAGAACCTTGTCACCCTTATTGACTGGACCAAGTTCAGTGTCGATGTCCGTGCGGAACAAGCCTTTCCCGGCGCCGCCACTCGTCAGGTAAACGAGTTCTTCGTCTCCGCCAGGAATCGTCCGGACGATCACAGGAATCCGGTTGTGACCTCGGCTGATTCCCAAATCGCTGTCCTGAACGACGATCGACAAAGGCATTCCTGGAGCGTGCAGCCGCTTACTGACTCGGCCAAGACGCCCGACGGTCATCAGCAATTGAAGCTGATCCATGTAACGTTCTTCGTCGCCGTAGACTTCAGACAGGTTGAAGAGTGCTTTGTTAGCAAGCTCGATGTTCGGAACTCGCTCCAGCACGGTGCGAAAGATATCGCGAGCTTCATCGTTGTCACCACGACGGTGTGCGAGCATTCCTCGCAGGAACTCAGCCCGGACAATGATCTCCGTGTCCTGACTTCCAGCCAGTTTCTCGAACACTTTCTCTGCCTGGTCATAAACTTTCTGAGCCATGAAAGTCTCGCCAATGCCGAATTCTGCTTCGACCGCGGATGCCGTTTCGGAATAGCGATTAATGACGGTCTGATACTCGCTGCGAGCCACGTCGTAACGCTTCGCACCGTAGTAATTCTTCGCCAGCAGAAACTGCATCTGTGCCTTCAGATCCGCTTCAACGGTCTTTGACTCACTGTTCTTGATGATCCAACTTCGGACGATGTCTTCGACCTTGTTGTGATTCTCTTCCCCTCCGGCCGCCATCAGGCTGTCACAAACAAACGTCGTCAGATCGACGGGAACTTCCTCGCGGTGCTCATCGAACAAAGCGGCGTTCGCAACATAAGTCTCCATCGCCAGGCGTTCATCGCCTAACCGTAAATACAAAGCTGCCTGCAACAACGGAGCGATCGGCGAATTCTCATCGATCGTCAGTCCGACGGTCCCCAGACGCGTGTAACACTGTCCGACCATTGCCCGACCGGCCTGCTTCCGTGCGTCGGTTGCGCTGGTGATATTTTCGAGCATCCCCGTCAGCAGCGTCGCTCCCACCGCGTAGTCATTCCGAAGGACCGCCTGCTGAGCAAATGGCATCAGATAATCCCACCGGGTGGAATCAGGATGAACCGTCCGAGTCGTACGCTGCCAGGCAAGATGCCGTTCCATCAGCGACCGAGTACCAGGCTCTTCAGCTTCCAACAGAACAAGCTGCCCCTGCGAGGAGGGCCAGTCGTATTCCACATCGCGAATGACCGTTGCAACTTTCAAAATGGCCGTCTGCGGATTGTCTTCATCAGCGGTCAGTCGATAATCCTGATGACTCGTGCGGAAATAGTTCAGCATGTAGTGGAGGCTGTAGATGTCCATGTCCCAACCGCGGAACGGACGATTCAACCTGCGAGCCTGAGTTTCCTTGAGCGTCTTCGCGAAACCATCAATGTCGCCCGAACGAAGCTGAGCATCGGCCAGCCATCCCGCATATCGACCGTGGTAATCCGTATCGAGTGCAAATAGTTTCTTAGCCAGGACACTCTTTTCCTGCGGCGTCTCCATCCGTTGGAGAAGACGCAAGGCAGATTCGCGAGCCTCGTAATGACTGGCTCCGGCATCAACGACCGACTTCCAGAGTGCAACTGCTTCGTCTTCCAGTTCACGCCGCTGGAGCGAATCGCCGAGAGTCGTCCAGTATTGAAAATCGGGGCGAAACTTCGCGTGAGTTTTTTTCGCGTATTCAACGGCTTTTCGAACAAGGTCTGCGTCTTCGTTCTTGTCCGCGGCAATCGCGATTCGCCGCCAGACATCCGGATAACTTCGCTCCGGCTCGAAAGACAGCATCAACCGTGCCGCCTCTTTCGCGACTTCCGGCTGCCCGTAGTCTGTTGCCACCTGTAGATAACGGAATCGATAGTCAAACTCTTTTGGGAACATTTGGGCCAAACGTGCCCAGTACGTCGCTGCCTTCGAACGCTGATCCCTTGGTGCGTAATGCTGGTAGTAGTAACCGAGGTCGTACAGCACCCACCGTTTCGTTTCTTCGTTATACGATTTGAAGAATTCGGGCTTCGCGAGCTGTTCGCGAATGCGGGCCTCTCGTGAATCCGAAGCGCTTCGTCGAATGCTTGAGACAAGAACGATGACTGGATCGGCATTCGCCTGGTCAAGCTTTGTCGCCAGGTAGCGTGCTCGATCGCCCAGCGTTTTGTGTTTCTTGTAACTCTTGACCCAACTCGCGGGATAATTTCGCAACGACGACCAGTGAGGGTAGTTGCGGCGAGTCTTCAGAACTCGGTCAACATCAGCGTGAAATTCTTCTTCTGTTTCGGCAGTCGTAAACAACCATGAAATCACGCTCGTTGTGTAGCTGTCGTTTGTCGGCGACTTCTCCAGCATCTCACGCAACGCCGCCTTCGCCTTTGGAATGTCCTTTACTCGATCACGATAAAGGGTGAAGCCAAGCGAATAACGAAGCCGCCAGACCTGCTTCGGAGCGTCCTTCTCACAATCAACAATCGCCTTCTTCAGAGCCGCGTCCGAGTCCTTCAACTGAGCGGGCTCAGTCCCGTTGAGCTGGGCGAAGTACGACGCGACGGAATGAGTCGCCGGCGAAATCGCAAGCAGACTTCTGAAGAGTTTCAGAGCTCGCTCAGGATTCTTCTCACGATTCCATGCGAGGCCGAGCAACGCAATTCGTTCGTAACGATCTTCTCGATCCGGGTGCTTATTGAGGTACTCTTTAACGAGCGGTTCCATCTGAGCGGCCGGCGCTGCCGAGTCGTACAACGCCTGAATGTGATAATACAGCGTGTACTGGTCATCGCGAATCGCTCGTGCCTGCTTGAGCACTTCGACGGCGTTCGAATGCTGGCCGAGGTATCGATAATTCTCCGCCATCGTTCGCAAGACTTCGCGACGCTCTTCGGCATCTTTCAGCAGTCCAGACTTCAACAACTTGTTGCCGACGACGCTGGCTTTCGCCCATTGGCGAATACGTCTCCACTGAGCGTACGACCGCAGACCAATGTGTCTCGCGAATTCATCCTTCGGAAGCTTGTCGAACATCTCCTCAGCGAGTTCCGACTCCTTCGTAACTCCTGCTGTACCCGCCTGAGAAAACAGCAAACACGCTTTAACGCCAAACTCTCGTCCGGTCGGATTCGGCTGTCGCTGCCAACGTGTACGATAGGCCTCGGCTGCTGGCAACTTGTCGCCAAGCTTTTCGAGTGAGTACGCAAGCCGTTCCTCAATGTCGGCACACTGAGCCGCTTTCGGATATCTCGTCAGAAACTGGCGAGCGATCACGGTGAACTCTTTGTACCGCGTCAGCGCTTCCAGGCCGTCCATCAGCTTCAGCATGACGTCAACATGGCGGGGGTCCGTCGAGTGAGCCGCGACAAACCGCTGCCCTGCTCTGACCAGACCGAACACTCGACCATGTTTGTGGTAGAGAATCGTCAATTGATGCAGAGCTTCGCCGGCTTCCGGCGAGATGTCACGGTACTTGCCAACTTCACCTTCAAGCCGACTGGCTTCGACACTGACCTCGTCGATCGGTTCTGCCGTCTGAGCAACAGCTGCCCCCGACAAACCGAAAAGAACACTGACCAAAGCAGCGATAAATGAGAGCTTCATGACGATCGTCCTGAATATGGACTCAACTTGTGTGGAGCGAATTCAACAACACAGCGACTCAATTGGTTGGCTACGTGCCGGCTCGAGCGAGTGCTTCTGAAATCTTGCGAGCATCCTCAGCGAGGGCACTTTCCGGGTAATCTCCGATCAACTGATCAAATCGGCGTCTGGCGTCCGCTCTTCGATTCATCCGGTACAGACACCGGCCATAATTAAAGAGGATCACATCCAGAAACTTGGCGTCGGGATGATTTGCCAGGACGGTCTCAAACGTGTCAATCGCTCGGGCGTAGTCTTTCTGCCGATAGTAATAGTTCGCCATTCTGGCGACTGCTTCGCCGACTCGACCGCTGTCTGGGAACTGGTCAAAGACCTTCTTGAATTCCTGAAACGAACGATCAAAAAGTTGCTGAGCGCGCGCTTCGGTCGTCGCTTCAGCCATTTTCTCGTAGCACTCCGCGACGCCGAACTGGGCCTCACCACGAAGCTGACTTGTCTGCATATTGACGAGCCGATTGTAGAGGCCGATCGCCCGATTGAGATTGCCTTGCGAAACCGCGACATCGGCGAGCTGCAGCAACGCATCGTCAACGAACCCGCTGTTCGGGAACTCTCGCTGCAACCGCTGAGCCATCGCCGCAGCCAGCTCCAGTCGATCCATCTCGAAGTAAATCTTCCAGAGTTGAACGTACGTCTCTTCCAGCAACCGGCCACCGAGCTGTCTTGCTTCGGTCATAATCTCTTCGCAGAGAACGAGTGCAGACTCGTACTTCGCATCGGCATTCCGCTTGAGGCCGAACTCTTTGTAACGCGTTGCGATATTAGTCAGGGCGTGGGCCGTCTTCAGTCTTGTTCGGACTCGAAGTTCACGATCGGAGATTTCCGTTCTAGTGACTCGAACGCCGCCAAGATTCCCTTCAATACAGCGAGCTTCGCCTTTGACTAGCAGAAGCCCTTCGCCTGTATTTTTTTCGTCGCGATAATTCACACGGATCACGTCGCCAGGCATCGCCTGCAGAATCGCGTCGCCGGCAACGACTTCGCTATTGCGGACTAGAGGCACGGCAGAGCGGAAGACTCCCGAATGAATCGCATCCTTTGCCGCCTGCCGATCGGCGGCGGTTGCAGACTCCGTACCGTTCTCTGCGACGGCAGTGCCTTCACCATCAACTGGCTCAGATGTCGGTTCCGTTGAGGCGGCCGCCGCACCATCGCTAACGGTCGTATCGTCCCCAGCAGGAGCGACATCGTCGACCGGGCGAATTGTCTCAACAACGACTTCAGAAAGAGTGACCGACAGCTCGTCGACTTTGCGATACCGGGCAATCTTTGGTTGGCCGTTTTCGTCCAGTTCAACATCAGCATCCGACGCGAGCAAAGCGACCGCTTCCTGCTCCATCTCGTCTTCAGTCTTCGCTCGATGAACCTCCACCGTCACTTCAATCTGGTCGGAACCGTCTGTGAGATCCCGGTCAGGATCGTTCGTCTGAATGTTGACGGCCTTCCCAAGAACGACCCCCTGGAGAGTCTCCGCGAACGCCCCGTCAGTGATGGAGACAACTCCGTCGCCAACAACTTTCGCCTCGTGCAGAACCTTGCGATTGAACTGTTTGTCGGCAGTGTGTTCGTCGATATAGACCACTTTGACAGTGTCGTCACCTTTGACTTCGAGTCGTCCGCTGTTCTTTTGCGGAACTCCCAAAGCGGTCACAACGCTCCCCAGAACAATTCGCACATTGCGACCAACGGGGAAGCATTTGACCTGTTCGACGTCGCCGCTGCTGGTTTCGCACTGAACGATGACGGGAGCACCTGATTCCAAGGCCGCAAGGTCGGCGTCTTCAATTTTGACGAAGAGTCGCTTGCCTGCTTCGACCTTTTCGAGCTGACTGTCGTCCTCACCCATCGACGTCCCGACCTTCTCCAGAGCGTCGATCGCGCGGCTGTAATGCCCCAACTGAAAATGGCCGAGCCCGATGTAGTAGTAAGCCTGGTTGACCTGCTTGCTGACGGGAAAATGTTCGATCACATCCCGCATGACGGAAAAGCACTTACCGAAGTTGCGAGCTTCGTAAAAACACATGCCCATCTTGAGAGTCGCTTCAGCTCGCTGATCGTGATCACGGTTCTCTTCTGATGCGACTTCGCCAAACTGGACCCGCGCCTTGTCGTAAGCGCGGTCCCGCTCAAGGTAGTGATTACCGAGTCGGATATGAGCTTCGAATCGGACTCGACTGGTCGGGTATCGCTCGATAACCGACTGCCAGATTTCGACAGCTTTGCTGGCTTCGTCAGCTTCCAGGCGAGCATCGCCGGCTTCAACCAGTTTCCGTGCAGCTCGGTCTTCGATGATGGAGCCGCGAACGGGCCCCTGGGCCATCGCAGAACGAAAACTGACAATCAACAGAACGATACACAGACCGAGGGCAGAGAATTTGATCCGACTCATAAATCAAAACCAGACCGGATAGAGGCAGGAAAGTCAGGGCGGGAAAATCGCGAGGAAGTATCCACACTACGACCGGCAGTTCGGTTCGTCAATTTACACGAACGACCACCGTTACGGGACGACTTGCACCATAGGGCGTGGCAAAACAACAAGCGTTTCGAAAGGTCGGTTCCGCAGGTGAAATATCAATAAAAAACGTGGTTCAAACAGCTACCAAATCGCAAAAGAAGCCCGGACTCAAGAGAGGCCGGGCTTCGAGATTTTAACGTAGGTTCGGATTATCCGAAGAGTTCCATAACTGGCTTGCCACCATCGACAAGCTTCATCGGTCGTTGCAGCGGAGTCATGACTTCCTTCTCAGGATCAATGCCTAACGCATGACACAGCGTTGCGTGCAGGTCCGGAACTTCAACAGGTCGGTCTTTCGGTTTGTAGCCGTCTTCATCCGACGAGCCGATAACCTGGCCGCCCTTGATTCCGCCACCCGCCATGAAGCAACTGAAGACACCCGGGTAGTGATCCCGCCCGCCGTCTTTGTTGATCTTTGGCGTCCGGCCGAATTCGCTGAGCATGACGACAAGCGTCTTCTTGAGCTGGCCGGATTCGTCAAGGTCCTGCATCAGCGAAGCCAGTGCCGGGTCCATTACTTCGCCATGATTTCTCATTGCTTCGAAGTTGTCGCGATGAGTGTCGAATCCGCCACGGTTCACCTGGACGAATCGAACGCCGGTTTCGACGAGCTGCTTTGCCACCATGCAGCCTCGACCGAATGGCGTGTCGCCGTATCGTTCGAACTGGCTGAGTGGCAGGTGATCAAGCTCAAACGCCTTCAACGCTGGGCTTCGCATCAAACGAACGGCGTCGTTGACTGACGTCTTCGTAGCGCTCAATTCGCGACTGGTCGTCTTGCCGCTGAATCGACCGTTGAACTTCGCCAGCGTTTCGAGTCGTTTGTTGCCGCGCGTCTGAGTGATCCCTTCCGGAAACGCCAGGTATGGGTCTTTGTCGCCAGGACTGCCGACGAAGTACGCCGAGCATGACTGACCAAGATAAGAAGACCGCGGTGCCTGGCCACTGATCGACACGTAAGCAGGCAGGTCACCGATGTTGTCCTTTTCGTGAACGACCACCGAACCGAAGCCCGGGTGAATGACGTTGGGAGTCTGGTTGTAGCTTGTCTGAAGCTGATAAGTCGCTCGGCCATGAGCCCCTTGCGTGCCGGCAATCGACCGAATCAACGCAACGTTGTGCATCTGCTTGGAGAGTTCCGGGAAGATCTCGCTGATCTGCACTCCGTCGGCCGAAGTTTTGATCGGCTCGAACTCGCCCTGAGTCGGACGACCCGGTTTTGGATCCCACGTATCCAAGTGAGTCATTCCGCCGCCATTCCAGAAGAGGATGACGTTCTCAGCCGTTGGTGTGTGATCCCGACCTTTTGCTGCCAGCAGGTCACGAATCGAGAAGCCCATCAGTGTCGCGGCAGAAGCCCCCATCATCGCTCGACGGGTAACGTGGTAATCCTGGCAACCATTCATGGCGGAATCCTTTGAAAACGGTGAAGACCGAGTTTGTGTAAATGTGCTTTGTTTATCAGCTTGTCGAGAAATCCCGGACAGAATTTATGGAAGGTATCGGAACTCGTTTGAGTTCAGCAAAACCCAACGCAAATCAGCCATGCCTTCGAGCGTCGTGTCGCCTTCGGCGATGATCGATTTTGCGAGGGTGACTTCTTCATCGGCAGGTTGGCGGGTGAGAATTTCAAGATACGCGGTTCGAACCGCTTCGTTAAGATCCGAGTTCTTGCCGACGAGCAACTTATGCATCGGCTCGAAAGGTCCAACTCGCGACGCTTCGTGAGTCATCTTGCCGTTAAGCATCATCAATGCCTGACGCATGCTCGGCGAGTGGTCCCGCGGAACGCCGACCTGAGTTCGGTCAGTCTGGCCAAAGATTCGTACGAAGTGCTGCGGAGCCGCCGGAGACGCCATGCGGAAAGCTGAACCGAACACAGGGTTGTCGTCGTAAGTTCGTTCGACCGTCTTATAGACGTAACGGAAACGTCGGCGGTTTCCGCCTTCCATCTGCATTCGTTCGGCTTCGAGCTGCTCGGCCGATTTCACTTCCATTTTCTCAACGACGACTGCTTCGTCGGCCTTCTCTTTGGCCTGCTTCAGAATATTGTCGAAGTCGATTTCGATGCCGGACTCAAGATTGTAGCCGGCTCCTCGAGCCGCCATCGCTCCGTTCATCCGTCCCTGCATCGCCGTGCCGTTTCCTGCGGCAGCCAGAGATTGCGGAGTAATCGCTTCTCCTTCGCGAGGCACGGCAACACGAATCCGATCAGAGACCGTCTTCATATTCGCGCCCTTGGGATGCTTGTATTCGAACAAGTGCCCAGCGGTGAGAATGGAATCGTAAAGCACTTCGCCCAGCATTCGCCGAGCGGGAGCAGCCAGGAATGCTGCTCGAAGTTCTTCCTGCTCAGCTTCTTCGAGACCAACCGCTTGGCCGCGTTGATACGGCTCGCTGGTGACGATCATTTTGACGAGCGGCTTGAACTGGAATCCCGTGGCAACAAACTCGTCAGCCAGGAAATCGAGCGTCTTAGGATGGCTCGGGCCGTTCGAATCGCTGAAGTCGTCGACTGGCTCAACAATCCCGCGACCAACCAGGTCCGCCCACACGCGATTCACGAAGTTCCACGCGAAGTAACGATTCCGCGGACTGGCGATCAATTCGGCCAGATCGCGACGCAGCTCACTCTGCGATCGCATATCAGCCTTCAGGTCGATCGCTTCTCGTTCTTTGCGAGCTTCTGACGCGACATCGAACGAAGACTTCTTCTTACCCTTTGCTCGATCGAGTGCCTTGTCGGCCGCACCGAGCAATAGATCGTCAATCGACGACTCTTTCGAAGTTGCAGCCAGCGAAGCCTCGATCAGGTCCTGCTCTGACTTTCGAGTCGACTCCAGACGAGCAATGAAATCCGGACGGGCTTTCGAATCGATCAGGTCGATCAGAAACTTCGGCAGCACAGGCTTTCGTTCGGAAGCCTCAGCATCACCTTCCGGCGGCCAGAGCACTGTCGACGTTGTCATCTCTTGAGTGTAGACAGTGTTAGTAAACTGGTTTTCGTAGCGACGAGTCTTTCCGAAGTACGCAGCAAAGCCGTAGAAGTCTTCTCTCGTCCACTTATCAAACGGGTGATCGTGGCACTGGGCACACGAAATGCGAATTCCCATGAAGACTTGCGACGTCACACCGGCAAGAGCCATCGGGTCGGCATTGTCGCCAAGAACGTAAGCCACTTCAGGGACGGCTCCGGCCTTTCCGTTTGCGGAGATAAATCGTTGAGCCATTTCGTCGTACGGCATGTCGTCTTCAACAGCCTTGTGGACAAACGCCAGCGCCGCAGCACCGCCGGGCGAATTTGATCTCAGACGCAGCATGTCAGCCAGAAACGTTGTCCAGCGATCCACAAACCGCGGGTCATCCATCAGCCGATCGATCAATTTTGACCGTCGCTCGGCAGCGGGCCAGGCAAGGTATTCCTGGATTTCCTGATGGTTGGGGATCCGGCCAATCAGGTCCACCGACACCCTACGAAGGTAAGCCGTGTCGTCAACCAGCGAACTCGGCTTCGCGGAGACTCCCAACTCGCCATTTTCCTGATTGAGCACCTTACTCAACCGACTGCCGTCAGCAGCCGTCTCCGCAGAGACAACGCCGAAGTTAGCAGCAGTCAGCACTGCCACACAAATGACTGTCCATGTTCGTGCCACGGTCAAAGACTCCCTGGCTGGTGGATGATTATGTTTCTCAGAACTCACGATTCGCAGCGTGATGGAAAACTCCAGACGGCCACTTTGCCTACCGGATACCCACACCACAACTCGAACCCGGACAATTACATCAACGTTCGTTGAAATGTCAAAACGAAACCAATGATTGCCCGAACGCAAAAGAACCGTCAACCGTAACGCGACGCATCAAACGATTTGCATTCGCAGTAGGTCGCTTTAAGCAGACTTCCGGAACTGGCGGCAGGTCGTGGCCCACTTGAAACTTAACTGTCCGGAAGCCGTGTTGACCCGAAATGGCGAGCAGCGCTATTCTCCCGACCCCTTCCTTTGCCGGATTTGGCGGAGCGTTCGTTTCGTGGGCGCTTTGCACCGGCCGACCACTTGCTTCAGTAATCTGCCGAAGTAACTACTTTCTGCGACTCCCATCCCTTCCGACGTGAATGCTGCTGATTCTGGCGGCGTGAAGTCATCCCACCTTGCAATTTATCCGGACGCCATCTCATGGCTGTGAACTCCTGCGCACGCGTGGCGTGTTTATGCTGGTCCCAATCTGGACTTCAGCCCCGAAACCAGGATCGGCGACCAAAGAAACAACCAGCCATTGGCTGCGCACGTTCAGCGTTGAGACGCTACTCGACTGTGATTTTCGCAGGTCTGGCCGTTTCGTTGATTTCGTTTTCGACCGGCTGTTCGCAGCTCGGGCTGGAAACTCCGGACTTTTCCAAGCTGGGTTCCAAACTCAGCATGAGGTCGCAAAGCCCGGAAAAAGCAGACCCGTCGGACGAGTTCGACGATGACCTGACGACAAAAGTCGCCGTGCCGATGGTTGGTGACTACACAACCTTCACCGGCCTCCACCGAGTCGTGCTGGAGGGTGTCGGTCTGGTCGTTGGTCTGAATGGAACGGGCGGTGATCCTCCGCCGAGCACTTATCGAGAAGCTCTCGTCGATGACATGCGTCGCCGAAACATTCGCGAGTGGAAAGAAATCATCCGGTCGCCTGACACCGCTTTGGTTGTCGTGCGAGCGTACCTGCCGCCGCTGATCGCCAGAGGCGACAAGTTCGATGTAGACATTCGAATCCCCGGCGACACCGGCGCGACCAGCCTGAACGGCGGGCGGCTGATGGAAACAATCCTCAGCGAAACCGCCCTGGTGCCAGGTCAGGGAGTGATGAAAGGTCACGTCGTCGCGAAAGCTCGCGGCCCGATCATGATTTCTCCCGAAGAAGGCGAATCAGAAAACCTCGCGGGTGTCCTGAAACGTGGCCGAGTACTCGGCGGTGGCGTGTCGCTCATCGAACGCGACATGGCTCTTTACGTGCGGTCCAACTTCCGAACCTATCGAAACATCACGCGGCTGGCAGACAAGATCGGCCAACGATTCTACGCGTACGACGAGTACGGTCTCCGAGAGCCGCTGGCCAAAGCTCAAACCGATCAGCGGATCCTGCTGAAGGTTCATCCGAAGTACAAACACAACTACCCACGGTTTCTGCAGGTCATCCAGAACATTCCGTTCCGCGAAACAGCGGTCTCTCGCCGAGTCCGTCTTCAACGCCTCGAGCACGACCTGATGCAACCGGCGAAGGCTCAACGGGCGGCTCTCCGCCTGGAGGCAATCGGCGACGAAGCCATCTCCATTTTGAAATCAGGCCTGAAGAGCAAGCATCTCGAATGCCGCTTTCACTCGGCTCACGCGCTGTCTTATCTCGAAGAATCCGCCGGCGTGGATGCCCTCAAAGAAGCCGCTCAGCAGGAACGAGCCTTCCGAGTCTTCGCCTACGCCAGCCTGTCGATTCTCGACGACCCGGAAGCTCACATGGCACTGCGTGATCTGATGAACGTTCACGTCGATGCCAACGGCAAAACGACCGACAGTGCCGAAACCCGCTACGGAGCGTTCCGGGCACTCTGGACACTCGACAGGAACGATCCATTCATCGTCGGCGAGCAGCTTCGAAAAGAATTCTGGCTGCACCCGCTGGAAACAACCGGCGATCCGATGGTGCATATCACGAATCGAAAGCGTGCCGAGGTCGTTCTCTTCGGAGCCGATCAGGAATTCATCACGCCGATGGCCGTCCGAGCTGGGAACCACATTCTTGTCACCTCGCGGCCGGGCAGCGAGACGATCACGATCAGCCGTTTCATGCCTTACGGCGATGACAAACGAAAAGTCGTTTCGAAGAAGATCGAAGAAGTCATCCGAGTCGCCGCCGAATTCGGAGCGAGCTACCCGGACATCGCTCAGATGCTCGTTCAAGCCGATCGTCAGGGTAACCTGCAGGGCAGATTCGAAATCGATGCCTTACCTCAGGCCGGCCGAGTCTTCTACCGAAACGGCAACCGAGCACGGCTCGGACGTTCAAGCCTGACGCCAAACATGTACCAACGACCTCGCGGCGAAAGCGAAAGCAGCTCATCGGATGACGACTTCGGCAGCGAGCCAGACAGCGCATCCGAATCTGAAGAAGCAGCGGACGACGCCATCAGCAACCAACTCGCCTCGGAAGGTCTCAGCGACGTGCCAACGCTGTCAATGTCCCAACCATCAATCCAGTTGAAATCGATCAGCAAGCCTTCGGCACAAGATTCCGACGCCGGACCCCAGACCTTCGCCCTTGCCGACCAACAGAACGAACCCGGAACTGCGTCGCTCGTCGATGTTCGGACTCCGAAACCACCTTCAGAGAAAACTTCATCAAGTAGTGGAAGCCTGAAGAAAAAACTCGACCCGTTCGGCCTGTTCACTCTTTCGAAAAAGAAGGAGTGAGCCCGCGACCTCGACCTTATTTCAATTGAAAACTTCCGACGAACCGCGAGTGTAAGCTCGCGGTTTCGTCCGTTTCCTGGCACCTGGGTTTGCAGCGTTTGTTACTCGTCTGAAACCCAACTTTCTGGACCTTTGACCCGTCAATGCTGAAGTCGCTGGAACTATTCGGCTTCAAGAGTTTTGCCGACCGAACGCGTTTTGACTTCTCACGTGGGATCACGTGCGTCGTCGGACCGAACGGGAGCGGTAAGAGCAACGTCGTTGACGCAATGAAGTGGATCCTCGGCGACCAGAGTCCTAAAAGCCTTCGCGGCAAGGACATGACGGACGTCATTTTCAACGGCTCCGCCAACCGCAAAGCCAGTGCATTCGCCGAAGCAACTCTCGCGTTCGACAACTCCGAACGCATGCTTCCCATCGAGGCCGACGAAGTCACGATCGGCCGCAGACTCTGGACCAACGGCGACTCCGAATACCTGATCAACGGAGTGACCGCCCGACTGAAAGACATCAAAGAATCCTTTATGGGCACCGGGGCGAGCACCTCGGCTTACAGCATCATCGAACAAGGCCGAGTCAGCGAGATCCTGCAATCCAACCCGCAGGCTCGGCGGATCATCTTCGAAGAAGCCGCGGGCATCAGCCGCTTTCGGTCTCGAAAAACCGAAGCTCTCCGCAAGCTCGAACGAGTCTCGCAGAACCTGCTCCGCCTGCAGGACATCGTCGACCAGTTTGAATCGCAGCTCAACTCGACCCGCAACCAGGCAACCAAGGCTGCGAAGTTCCGAGAGGTTTCGAAGGAGCTTCAGTCAGCATGGTTCGGTCTGGCTGCGGACGATTATCGCTGGATGTCCGCCCGCCTGAGTTCTCTCGATTCAACACTCGGGGCGACACAGACTGAAATCGACGAGCTGGCCGAACAGCAGCAGGCGGTCGAACTTCGACTGAGCTCATTCGACGAGGAACTCGCCGTTGTCGACGACGGATTGCGGAAAGCAGAACGCGAAGCCGGCACCACGCGTGAAGCAATCGTCAGCCAGGAAGCGACGATTCGCCACGAAACGGCTCGGCTGCGAGAGTCAGAATCCGAGATCGTTCGACTTCGTCGTCAGCAGGCAACAACCCTGTCGCGACTCGGAGCCGTCAACAAGGAACTTGCTGCCGCGCAGTTGGAACTCGACCAGTTCGACGAAACGTTCCAGGCTCAGCAACAGGAAGTCGAAGCTCACGAAGAGCACTCCGAACAACTGACTTCGCGCTACCAGCAAAGCCGAAACCGCATCGACGAACGCCAGGAAGAACGCACTCAACTTTCCGAGCAGGCGTCACAGGTCCGGCAGCAGATCGCCCTGCTGGAAGCTCAACTCGTCGCGCTGAACGAAACCCACGAAAAAACGATCGAACAACGCGACCGGCTGAAGTCGGAACTCCGAACGGCTGAAACTGAACTCGCAGCCCGTCAAATTGAACTCGATGAAGTTCTCGAAGAGGCCAGCGAACTTGGTGACTCGCTGAAGGACATCCGAGCAAACCGAAAGAAGCTGATCGCCGACCAGGAAACTGAACAGGAAGCGCTGGTCGAAGTCCGCGAACGCCGGAGCGCTGCACAAGCTCGTCTGACCGTGCTGGAAGATCTGGAAGTCAAGCAGGAAGGCGTCGGTATCGGCGTCCGCGAAATTCTGCAACGCGCAAAGACATCAGACTTTCCACCGTGGAACGGCATTATTGGCAGCGTCGCCGACCTGCTGGATGTCGATCTGGAAAACGCAGCGTTGCTGGAAGTTGCCCTCGGCAATCGTGCCCAACTGATTGTGATGCACGACCTCGATCCGATGATCGACTACCTCAAACGAGGCAGTGCCCGCATCGACGGCCGAGTCGGTTTTCTCGGTCTCGACGAAGTCACCACTTCGGAAAATGCTGAATCGACGACTAACGATGTCGACCTTTCGTCCGACGTCGACGTCATCTTTCGGGCCGACGAGCTCGTGTCGACATCGTGCGCGCATCCGACACTGGCCGCGAAGCTTCTCGACGCAACGTGGGTCGTCACCGACCTCGACGCCGCCAACCGCCTCGCTGTTACCGAAGGAGTCGGGCATCGTTTCGTCACTTTGCAGGGCGAGCTGATTGATCCCGACGGAACTCTTTACGCAGGGACCGTCCGAGGCGAAGCATCCGTCCTGTCGCGAAAGAGCGAACTTCGTCGCCTGAAGAACGACCTGGTTCGAATGGGCCAACAGATCACAACCAGCGAAGCCCGAATCAAAGCCTTCGCAAATCAGTCCGTCGAAATCGAAGCCGAACTGACTGCCGCCGCCGAGCAGCGTGACGACGTTAACGAGCGACTGACTCAGCGACGGTCCGAATTTGATAGTCAACAACAAGTGATGACTCGACTGTCCGAGCAGCACGCTGCTGTCGAAGAAGTCTTCACGGCCACGACAGAACAGATCGCGGAAAGCCAAGCCGAACTTGCTCAGAGTTTCGATTCTCTGAACGAGGTCGAGAAAACTCAGAACGAAGCCAACGACGAAGTCGCTCGACTCGAAGGCGAGTTGATCGAACTTGAGCAAGAACGCAACCGCCTGATGCAGGAGCAGACGGAAGCACGCCTGAAGCTCGCCCGCGCCGGCGAACGCCGCGAAAACCTGATCTCCGCCTGCAGCCGCCTGGGTGACGAAGCATCAACATTAAACGGGCAGATCGAGGATTCAACCCGACGTCTGGCAACGTTCGAAGACCGACGCCGCACATCGGTGCTCGGAGTATTAAACGCCAACGGAAGCCTCGCCGAGCTGGCCATCGTGGCGGAAACCAGCGTCGACGCGGTCGACAGACTGTCTCGTGAGAAGGACCAACTTCGCAGCGTTCGCAGCGGACTTGTCGAAGAGGAAACCGCCTTCCGCCGACAACGTCGAGCAATCGCCGACCGCCAACACGAAGAAGAAATCGAAGCCCGCGACATGCGGCACCGCCTGTCGACATACGGCGAGCGTATTGAAGAAGAGTACGGGCAGACACTTGAAGAAGTCGTCGCGTCGGGTGCGTCGGCATTCCGCGACTACCTGATCGACCGAGGGCTGATCGCCGATCCTGCGGCCGACACAGCCGCCGAGGCTGACGGAAACGAAGACACATCAGAAGAATCCAACGAAGAAGCAGGCGTCACCAGCGAAGATGAAGAAGATCTGGAGGACGAGGACCTCGACGACGAAGACGAGAGCGAGGATGAGTCCGACGATGAAGAGTGGAATGACGACTCTGAAGAAGAGGATCCCGAGGGCGATGACTCTGATGAAGTGGACGCAGAATCGGCCGAAGACTCCCTCGACGAAGATGCTTCAATTGACGACGCAGACGATGGCTCATCCGAAGAAGTTGAAGACACGGGCGAAGCACCCGCCGAAGAGGACGTGCATCTGACGCTGCAGGAAATCGAAGGGACCCGCTACGAAGACATCCGCGAGGAACTCGAAGAACAAGTCAACCGACTGCGTCGTCGAATGAAGTCGATGGGCAACGTGAACACCGACTCGCTGAAGGACCTCGACGATCTGGAAGAAAAGTTCAACCACTTCAACAGCCAACTCATGGACCTGACCGAGGCCAAGACGACGCTGGAAGAAATCATCCGAAAGATCAACGTCGAGAGTCGTCGCCTGTTCCTCGAATCGTTCACGAAGATTCAGGTCGAATTCCGCGAACTCTTTCGCAAGCTCTTCGGCGGCGGAGACGGTGACCTCATCCTGGAAGACCCTGACGACGTGCTGGACTGCGGCATCGATATTGTGGCTCGCCCGCCGGGCAAAGAACTCCGCAGCATTTCACTGCTGAGCGGTGGCGAGAAAACAATGACCGCCGTCGCGATGCTCCTGGCCATCTTCAAGAGCAACCCCAGCCCGTTCTGTATTCTCGACGAAGTGGATGCAGCTCTCGACGACGCCAACGTCGAACGCTACGCCGGAGTCGTCCACGAATTCAAAGAGATGACTCAGTTCATCATGATCAGCCATCGCAAACGAACAATGACCGTCGCGGACGTGATCTTCGGCGTAACGATGGAACAGTCGGGAGTCTCGAAGCGTCTCACAATCAGCTTCGAAGACGTCGGCGAAGACGGCGAATTCAAAGTCAACGGCTCGCAGGCCGCCTGACAATCATGTCACCTCTCCCACTTGTGGGAGAGGTCGCGGTCTCAGCCGCGGGTGAGGGCCTGCCACAGGTCTCGCAACCCCAAACGATCCCTCGATGAGCCTACGGCGCGTTGGTCACGACAACCTTCGCCCCCTTTAGTAGTTTCCGCATCGGCTTCCATACGTCCGCTTTGTATGGTTTCGGCGAAACAGCGATCTTCAGCAGGCACCCCTTGATCGAGCTATCTAGTACCGACTCGATTTCCAGGTTCAGCGTCTGAGGCTTCCGTGTGGCGAAGGGTTCGATCCAGGTCATCACCGCTCGCGACTTTGTTTTCGAATCTTTGACGGGCGTGATCTTCAGCGTGAAAGACGCCGGCTTGACATCGATGCCGCTGCGTCTGGTCACGGCGACTGCCAGGCCTCGGTAGTACTTCAGCAGTTCTTCCGTAAGAACTTTCTGATTCGGCGGCGTCTGATCCGGAAGGCAGAACACAAAACAGTAAGTGAAGAAGTCTTCGGCGTCCGGGCGGAACATTCCCGGTGCAAAGCGAACCTCTTCGAAGCCCGTCAGTTTCATGTCTTTCGCAAAGCCAGTCGGCAAACTGAGCGTTTCGGTTCGCCAGCCTTTTGGCGTTTCGATCTCAACCCGGATCGGTTCATCCGCAACGGCCACTTCCGACAATCCGACCGTAAGGAAGGCAAAGAGAAATGCTGAGCAGGAGTACTTTCTGAACATGGCGAGGTCTTTATGATCCGGGCGAGTTGATTATTCAGATTCGATCTTCGATAACGCTACACACTCTCATCATGAAACTCCACGCGAGGCACGCCATGCGGACATCGATCTTAACTGCCACACTGCTGACATTCTTTTCATTCACCTCCGCTGGCTACGCGGAAGAAGCGAAAGAAACAGCCGCTAACAAAGAATCAAAATATCTGAGCAATATCCGGCAAGTCACGTCAGGACTTCCGCGAGCGGGTGAAGGCTACTTCTCGCCGGACGGTAAGAGCATCATCTATCAGGCCTACCCAGTCGGATACCCGTTCTACCAGATTTACGTGCAGGATCTGGAGAATGGTAAGCCTCGCCGAATCAGTCCTGGTCGAGGCCGAACGACCTGCAGCTATTTTTCCGTTGACGGAAAGAGTCTGCTGTTTGCATCGAGCCATTCCGATCCGCGGCTTGACGTCACGGAGAAGAAAGCCCGCGACCTCGCCGCGCAAGGAGGCAGTCGTCGATATCAGTGGGACTTCGACCCGCACATGGATATCTACACGGTCGCTCTCGACGGGACCGGATTGAAACGGCTAACCGACGCTCCGGGTTACGATGCCGAAGGCAGCTACTCGTCCGACGGAAAACAGATCGTGTTCACCTCGTCGCGCGACGGCGACCCGGACCTCTACATCATGGATGCCGATGGAACGAACGTCCGACAAATCACGAACAAAGACGGCTATGACGGCGGACCGTTTTTCTCACCAGATAACAAGTGGGTGATCTTTCGGAGTGACCGCCAGAAGGAACACATGCTGCAATTATTCGCAGTTTCCGCCGACGGCAAGACCGAAGTCCAACTGACAGACAATCTCAACCAGGTCAACTGGTGCCCGTACTTCCATCCGAGCGGCGACTACCTCGTCTGGGCCGGTGCGGATTATTCGCAAGGACCGGGACCGAAGTCGAAATTCCAGTTGTTCACGCTGGAACTGAAGAACGAAAACGGCAAGCTCAGCGCCGGCGACATCACTCAGGTCACGCACGAACTCTCACAGGACGTCCTGCCAGTCTTCAGCCCGGACGGCACAAAGTTGATGTGGACATCAACGCGGTCAGAAGACGAAACCAGCCAGCTCTGGATCGGCGATTGGGTACGAGGCCAGAAAGGTCAGAAACAGTAGGGCATGTCGAGCGAAACGCTGGCGTGCCAGACTGAATGGTACGCCGGCGCTGCGCTTGTCATACCCTACGCCGCGGACGGCGAAGCACGCCCTTGTTGCAACTTATGAAGTCACCGCGTTGACGATGTTGCTCGGTGTTCCTGCCAGAAAATCACGGATGTTGTCCGCCGTGATCTGCATCATGCGGCGGCGGGCGGCGAGGCTTGACCAGGCCATGTGGGGGGTGATCAGGCAGTTTCGAGCTTTGAGTAATGGATTGTCGTCGGTGATTGGTTCGACCGACGCGACATCGACGGCGGCTCCAGCAAGCTGACCTGAATTGAGAGCTTCGGCGAGTGCGGTTTCGTCGATCAGCGGGCCTCGCGACGTGTTGAGCAGGAATGCGGAAGACTTCATACGCGACAGAAATTCGCGGTTGATCATGCCGATCGAGTTCTCATTCAGACTGCAGTGCAGAGTGACAACGTCGGCCTGTTCGGCGATTTCGTCGTTGGTCGCCCATGAAAACGGAATGTCATCAGGAGCGTTCTGACGATGCCGACTGGCGGCAAGGATTCTCATTCCGAAAGCACTGCCGATTCGAGCAACCTGCTGGCCGATTCGCCCGAAGCCGATAACGCCGAGTGTCAAGTTCTGGAGTTCGATCTGCGGAGTCTTCCAGAAGGAGAACGATCCGCAACTTTGCCACTCGCCCGCGTGAACGGCTTCATCGTGCAGGGCGACGCGGTGGCAGAGTTCGAGCAGCAACGCGAACGTAAACTGAGCAACCGACGGCGTGCCATACGTTGGGACATTCGCAACGGGGATGCCAAGACGTGCTGCGGCCGCGGAGTCGACACAGTCATGCCCCGTCGCAGAAACGGCGATGAACTTGAGATTGCGCACCTGCTCAAGAATGCCTTCCGTCAGACGGGCTTTGTTAGTGACGGCGACGTCGGCGTCTTTCAGGCGGGCGACGATTTCCGCAGGGGCACTGGCGGAGTGCAGGGACACGTCGCCGAGTTGCTCGATTGCTGTCCAGGGATTGTCTCCCGGATTCAACGTCGCGCCGTCAAGGATCACGATTCGGGAAGTCATGCTAATTGCCCTTCACACTGCTACGGCGATGCTTGCTCGGAATCTGAACTGTCAGCGACGCCGGCACTTAATTCGGCCAGCGATTCTTTCAGCTCGCGAATGGCACCCGCTGTTACTAGAAGCAGCAGGCCGACCATGCCGAGTGCACCGCCAGCTAGAAGGATCGTCCAGAGAGTCATCCAGGCGGTCATTGGTTTACTCCTTCTTCCGTTTCTTCCGTTGCGGCAAGCGAATCCGCGGAACGATCGTCAGGAAACAGCAACGAGCCTGCGATGAATCCGAGCAAGGAAAACGCAAACGAACCAAGCATCACATGCTCACTGCGAAGTGCAAAATTCAAGCCTGCGTTGGTGATCTGTTGGTTCAGAAACTCGGTACACGGGACCAGAGCCATGATTCCTGTCAGGCCTCCCAGAAGAGCGATGTACGCTCCGGCCGAACTCGATCGCGACCAGTAGAGGCCGCCGATCACAACGGGAAATACTCCGGCCAGATACACCGTTCCCGTCACGGCCATGTACTGCCAGAGGTTGCTGGAAACCTCATACCACAGCCCCCAGACCAACAGCATGATTCCCGTCACGACGATGGCGACTCGAGTGGTGAGGATCCGTTGCTTCTCGGTCAGTCCGTTTTTCATAAGCGGTGCGACAACGTCCTGAGTGATGACGCCGCTCCAGCAAAGCAGGTAGCTATCGTGAGTCGACATAAACGCGGCAACCATCCCTGCGGTGACCAGCCCGAGTAATCCGGACGGGATGATCTTCGCCAGGAACAAAGGCATCGCCGCCTGCGTATTGATGTCGCCGCCCGCTGCCATTGCTGCCTGAAATTGCTCGTTCAACCCCGGATGCGAGTGGAAAAATGCGAAGGCACCGATTCCCCATAAGACAGGCAACGATCGACGTGCAAGAAACGGAATGGTGCTGCAAAGGTAGAGCTTGCGAGCGATCTCCGGCGTCTTAACAGCAAGCGTTCGCGACGCGCCGGTCGGCCACAACATTAACGCCACCACCAGAACAACGAACTGAGCCGTCAACGTGACGGGGCCAATCCCGTCGTCAGGTTTTTCCGTTGACGGATTGTCGATGGAGGTCGGGTCGAAATACCCGTTGTGCTGCGTAACGACTTCCGAGAACCCGTCGATGCCGACTTCGCTGACAACAAACAACGTCACGATGACCATCGCCGAACCGAGAATCACGAACTGAATCAGGTCGGTAATCACGACGGAAACCATCCCGCCCAGCACGGTGTAAAACAGGACGAGCAACAGCAGTCCGGTCATGATCAACTTTAGACCAAGTTCTTCTCCTAGGCCGAGGCCCGTGATTGTTACGAGAAACAGCGATCCGGCCTTAAGAAACAGGCCCATGTTCAGAACGCCGGACGTGACCATCATGACGCCGCCGAGAATTCGAACTCCGCGCGAATAGCGTTTTTCGTAGTACTCGGGAATCGTCAGAACTTTGGATTGTCGCAGCCGATAGACAACGACTCCGGTCAGACCGATGAACAGCAGGATGGCGAGTTCGTACAGCGCGAGATACAGCGAGGCATACTGCTGTGTGAATCCCAGCTCGGCCGAGTACATCACCGTGACCAGGCCGATTTCCGTGCCGGTCATCGTGGCAAGTGCGAGTCTGATTCTTAGCGTGCGACCGGCGACGAGGTAGCCGGCGATGTTGCCAACATATCGGTTCGCCCAGATTCCGACGAAGATCGAAATCAGTAGATACGCAACGACGATACCCCAGTCGAGCGATGTGAAGTTCGTATCGAAGAGTTGCATGGCGAAGCTCGGGACGACCACTGGCTGATGGCTCAAAGAGTCGCATCAGGATAGTCGCGCAAAGCTCCGACGTCAGGCTTCGGCGGCAAATTGAGATCGTGTAGTGCGCCCGCCATGCTCGTCGCAACCGACAACGGAGCAGTCAAAACGAAAAACCCGATCCCTGCCGAAGCGGGAATCGGGTTCTGGATTTCGTTCAACTTAGAGCGATCGTCAGCGCGGTATCAGAAGACGTCCAGAAGGAAATGGTTGCCTTTGTGATACGGGCGAGCCGTCGGGTAGAAGTTGTGCCAGTTTTTGTTGTAGACCGGAACTCGCTGCTGAGGAGAATACCGATAGTACATGTGGTTGTAGCTGCCCCGCTGCTGCTGGAAGTTGTGGGGGTAGTACACGTACGGGTAATAGTTGAAGCGGTTCCAGTCGGTCGGCTGGCCTCGTCCAGCGGCCTGAGCGTCGCTTGCATTGCCAAGCATCGTCATCAGGGCGAACAGAACCAGCCCCGTTTGCGTGAGTCGTCGGAGCATTTGCTTCCCCTTCACTTCTGGTCTCGTACTGAGCGAAATCGAACATGGTCGACTGGTCGAGCGAACTCGCAGACCGATTCACATTCGCGTGGTTTTTGTCAGAAGCCCCCGTCATCAACATCCTTGTCGAGCGGGGAACTCCTTACGCAATTCGAGTCATCCTTGACTCGCCGTTTTCTAAGTTTCACAGCCAGCCCACAGGGTGCGTCTTGACGCACCATCGAACACAGTGGTGCGTCAAGACGCACCCTACCGCACCGTGTACTCAATGTTTAATCGGCTTCGGCACGACCGCTACGACAGGAGAATTCCGCAGAATCGGCAAAGTCCAGCACGTTTGAAGGCGGCTGCGTGGCTGAGCGATTCGTCGCGGACTAACATCTTCGGGCCGATTCGGTCGAGCCAGGTCAGCTCAGCAATTGCCCACTCGACCGCCCTGAAACTCTGCTTCTCAAGGAACGACCATGCTGTCACACGCGTCTCGAATGACTTTATCAGTCGCTATCGTCGCTGTTTTCGCCTGTCTGACTTCCACGCTTCAGGCTGCCGAATCGTCTCGTCCAAACATCGTTTACATCCTGCTGGACGATGCGGGCTACGGTGACCTGAGTTGCTACGGGCAAAAACTTTTCAAGACGCCAAACATTGACCGCATGGCGGCAGAAGGCCTGAAGTTTACGGATCACTACTCAGGTAGCACGGTCTGCGCACCGACTCGCTGCTGCCTGATGACCGGACTTCACACCGGCCACACGGTCGTGCGAGGCAACCGCGAGATTCAGCCGGAAGGTCAGGCTCCGATGCCAGCGGACATCGTGACGCTGCCACGGCTGCTCCAGAAAGCTGGCTACCAGACGGGTATGTTCGGCAAGTGGGGACTCGGTTCCCCCGGCTCAGTCAGTGACCCGACGGAACATTTCAACAAGTTCTTCGGCTACAACTGCCAGCGTCAGGCTCACACCTACTACCCGGACTACCTCTGGCACGATCGCGAGAAGGTGCAGTACGGCGGCAAGGTGTACTCGGGATACCCAATTCAGGAAGCGACGCTTAACTTCATCACAGCGAACAAGGACAAGCCGTTCTTCTGCTACGTCCCGATGACGATTCCTCACGCGGCGATGCACGTTCCGGAAAAATACGCCGCTCCGTTCCGCAAGAAGTTTCCACAATTCGAAAACAAAGTCGGCAAGTACAAAGGCCCGAACATCAAGAATCCAGCGGCCTGTTTCGCTGGCATGATGACGTTCATGGATGAGCAAGTCGGCGAGATTCTCGCTCTGCTGAAAGAACTCAACATCGACGACAACACACTGGTCATGCTGACCTCAGACAACGGCCCACATTTAGAAGGCGGCCATATGCCAGACTTCTTCGACAGCAACGGGCCGCTGCGAGGTCACAAGCGAGACCTCACCGACGGCGGCATCCGTGCTCCACTGATCGCTCGCTGGCCAGGCAAAATCTCAGCCGGAACAACGACCGCTCACATCGCGGCGCACTGGGACCTGCTGCCGACCGCTTGCGAACTCGCGAAAGCATCAACGCCAGACGACGTCGACGGAATCTCGTACGTGCCGACGCTGCTCGGAAAATCGTCAACTCAGAAGCCGCACAAGTATCTCTACTGGGAATTCCCATCCCGAGGCGGCAAACAGGCCGTCCGCATGGGCAAGTGGAAAGGCGTTCGAGAAAACCTTTTCAAGGATCCAAACGCCCCGCTCCAGCTTTACGACCTGAGCAAAGACATCGGCGAGAAAAACAACATCGCGGCGAAACACCCAGAGAAAGCAGGACAACTCGAAGACCTGCTCAATGAAGCTCACGTCGAGTCTGAGACCTTTCCGTTGTTCTCACTAAAGTCAAAGAAGAAATAATGGTTTTCTATAAGGCCTGCAGCCACGCGGAAGGTGAGTCACCTTGTGCATTAGAAGGCAGAAATGATGTGTGGAATCGAAGCGGTTCTCAGCGAAATCGAGTCCCAATGGGAAAACGTAGCCGGATCGTTGATCACTAAAACGGCCGCATCGTCGCCCAAAGGCGATGTCTACGCAGCAGGATTCTGGGGTGTCGACGCGGATTACACTCTGCTCGGCCCTCCGTGTTTTGCTATCAACACCGAGACTCATTTTGCTGCTGATAAATATGCCGAAAGATGGATCCCACCAGAATGGAAATTTGACTGCATCGAAAAAGCTACGGAGGCGATGAGGGGTGTCTATCGACAGGCTGCCGAGGCTCTCGCTGAACAGGACCACGACACATGGGACAAAACAATTGAGTCGCACAAGCAACTAATCGCCCGCATGTGCCTGCGAATCACAGAATCCGCGCGTCGTCAAACCGGGTCGTTCAGCAACGTGCCAATGCATCGAGATTTCGTAGTCGGCATCTTTCACGAAACGGACGGTGTCGATGAATATGACAGATTGGCAAAACTCAGTATCGAGTCGTCCCACATTTCTCAACTTGGCCTTCCCTTTGATAAGGGATAGGTCAAGTGCCAGCCGCCGCTTTGCAACAGTGCGCTAGCTGCGTAGGGCCGGTTCCTACCGGCCGAATGTTGATTATCCGAATTTAATGGCCGGTGGGAACCGGCCCTACGGATGTCAATTCGCACCAGCCTTCGGCGTCGGCAGAAGCTTTGCCAACGTGGCGTCGAGGTCTTGCGGGGCGATGGAGGTGGTGACTGTTTTGCCCTCGGAGTCGACCAGCCAGATTTGGGGGATCGTGGTCACTCCGTAGTGGACGGCGACGGGGTGGTTCCAGCCTCGGCGTTCGGGAGCGGTGTGGAAAACTGTTCGCCAACCCATGCTGGATTTCTCCAGGAAGGTGTCGATAGCGGATTCGTCGGTGTCGAGGTTCACGCCGATCACCTGTAGGCCTTGCTTTTCGTATTTCTCAGTGGCCGCGATAATGGCTGCTGACTGCTCGACGAACGGCGCTGCCTGACTCGACCAGAACACAACCAGCACGGGCAAGCCTTTGAAATCGGCGACGGAAATGAATCCACCGTCGAGTGTCGGGCCGCCGAGGTCGAGCGGCTTCCCAATGAGGTTCAGACGTCGCAAAGCTGGAATGGCCTGCTGAGCCTGCGGGGTGTCGGCAAACTTCTGTCGCAATGTTTCAAAGCAGAGGATCGCTTCCTCGCGCATCCCGTGAAAATCACACGTCGCCGCCGCATCGTTCAGAAGTCCGACTGCACGCTCCTGCTCAGCCGGAAAACGTGTCGCGAACAACCGAGCCTGCCGGGAAAACTCCTGGAGATATCGGACGTCCTGATGCCCCGAATCCTGAGCGTTCCTATGTGCGAATCGCGAAAGGATGTATGCGGATTCTGATGCCGCTCGCGACTTCGGGTCACGTGCGTAGAATGAGTCCGCAAAACTAAACAAGGCGTCGACGCTGTCCTGATCGCCCTGCAAAGACAATTCAAGATGTGATTCCATCAGCCGATGAACGGCCACATTGAATACAGCTTCCAGTTCCGGATCCTGATGAGTTTTGGCAATCGCTTCTTCCGCAAGTTTGACGATCTCCTGGTTGCGTGATCGTCGAGCGGCGCGTTGCTTTGCGATATCGTTAGTTTCGGGAAATGGCTGCATCCGCAGCTTGGTCATTTCGAGAACCAACCAGCGAGGCGAGCCTTTCTCGGCCGGCCCACTTGCTTCGCGCTGGTTAGCCGCCGCGGCAGCTTTCGCTTCGGGCGAATTCAGATCCGGTGTAGAGGCTGATCCTGCCGAAATTGCAGTGGCCGGGAGTGCTCCTGGCTCAGTCGGCACCGCTGCCGGAGTGGTGACGGTCGAACCTGAACCGGATTCCGCAGTCTGTGGGGACGTCGAATCTCCACCACAACCGCTGACGAATATGGCAAAAACCGTTGCAAGCCCAACCAGGCTGTGACGAGCTGACAGCATCGTTCTCTCCATCCCTTGAGAGTCGCGTTTCAAACGCGATCCATCTTCCATCGTGCAACCAGCTCTGTGCTCCCGACACAAAACCAGCAACCGATCGTCAGCATCCTCTGCAGAATGCTGATCTTCATACCCGCAAAACTACGACCGATACCGCGGACCTTCTCCACGAAATCCGGCCGGACGGGATTTGTAGCCCAATTCACGATTATGGGACAAGACGGAGTCTGAAGCCTGTCAGCACATCAGTTGAGTGCCGGTGGCGGCTTGGGACAATGAGCCTTCACAGTCATCCCCTCACGAGCCGCGAAGACAAGCGTGTCTGAACCGTCGCGTTTCAACCGCTTGGCGGCATCATCGGACATGTTGCTGACCATCTTGTCGGTGCTCTGCGGATCGTGATGGCACATCGCCACCATGTCCGGCTTGACCTGATTGCAAAGGTCGACAACGGTGGCAATTGAGTTATGCCCCCACCCGACCCGTTGCGGATAAACGCTGTCGGTGTATTGCGTGTCGATAGCGATCAGGTTGGCACCCGCCAGAAAGTCGATCACCTCCGACGGGTATTGGCGACTGGCCAAATGGTCGTTCGCCAGCTCATCCTTGTTCAGAGCAATCTGGTCGAATTCGGAGTCGGTCGCCAGTACAAACACCGCTCCGTCAGCCTCAACTCGATACCCCAGCGAACCGCCTGGGTGAGGCAGTGGAAATGGCGTGACCTTCATTTTTCCGACTTCGAACGGGCCGTCGATTGTCTTGAACGACAACTTCGCCTGCATCGCAGACAGCTCGATCGGAAAATAGTCGCCTGTCATCTGCCCGGAAAGAAGCTGCTCAACCCCAGTCGATTCCCGCTCCTCGCCCCAAATCGTGAACGAGTTCTGCGGCATGTATCCGCATGAAAAGAACGGAAAACCCTGAATGTGGTCCCAGTGCAAATGGGTAAACACAATCGAAGCATCGACAGGCTTCCCAGCGAATTCGTCAAGCCACGACATGCCGAGTTCTCGAATTCCGCTGCCGGCGTCAAAGACCAGGAGAGTGTCTTCATGCCGAATTTCGAGACACGTCGTGTTGCCACCGTATTTTTTGGTCTTCCGGCCGGGAGTCGGGATCGACCCTCTCGTACCCCAGAACCGAACAGTTAGATCGCTCATCCGTTGAACCTGTGTTGCTATCTTGAAAAGGCTTGCCCGCCGGAAAATTCAAAACCTTCAACCGTTGCTCGCATCATCCGTGACGTGTTCGAGCAGACGGTCGAACAGAAACAAAGAATGCCCAATCTGCACGCTGTCTCCGCCATGCAGAACACAGGAAACGATCGGGACGCCGTCAACATAAGTCCCATTGCTGCTGCCCAGATCTTCAATCACAAAGTCAGTCTCTGTCTGATAAACGCGAGCATGTTGTCGCGAAACTCCGCTGTCGGACAGCACAATCTTCGACTTTGGGTCGCGGCCGATAATGGCTTCCGATTCGCTGATGACGAGTTTCTCGGTGGTGTGTCCGGCAATTGGCGTCAAGGCACCAACGACCCTCAGACGAGCGTCATAACGCTGAAAGTCAGAGAGCGCGATGTCACCGACGGTCTGTCTCGCCGGTTCGAATATTGTGAATTCTTCATCAGCCATCGGTGTTCCTTCGGTCTTATCAGCCTGTCGTGTCGAGAAGTCATCGATCCTGGTTGTCGCTTCGTTTGAACCCGAACTTCGAGAACCCAAACACGCTTGTCAGTGTCCGCATCGGCCACGCCCGAAAGTCGGATTCGGACACGGCATGTCAAAATAAAGTAACCACTTGTCGCCTATGTGGACACGGTGACTTGTCAATGGCCTGCTTCGGAAGTTTGGTCAGATTTGCTATTCCGTGGAATAGGTACTTTCTGAATCTTCCCGAGACGACGTAAAATCATAGAAAACGCCTAAACAGGCTCGCTTAGGCAAACTAGACAACAGCAATCCGTCACTCACCCGAGAACGACGTGGACGGCTCTATAAGAACTGACTCGAGGACTCTATGTCATCTGAAACACTCACATTTTCCGAAGGCCTTGCGTTTAAGAGCCAGGAACAGATTCGAGTCCTTTTCGGCTGCCAGGACCAGTATCTGCGAAAAATTCGCGACCGGCTTGGCATCCACGTCGTTATCCGTGGAGATGAGCTGCGTCTCAGCGGTGCGCCTGCGCAGGTTGAAATCGGCCATCGCGTGTTTTCCGACCTGAAACGGATCGTCGAAAAGTACGGTGAACTATTGCCGTCTGAAATCGAGTCGACGCTCGATCGACACAGCCCGACACCGGATCTGGGATTGCCGGCTCGACCGGACAGCTCCCCGGCCAGGCGTGTATCATCATCCCCGTTGGCCGACGGAACTCGGACTTCTGATCCCCACAACTCCGGAAGCGGCCCTCGTAACCACGGAACTTCTGCCCCAACGACGACCGACCAGCCAGACCTGGGGGGCATCGATCTGTTCGAAAAAGCTCGCAAGGTTAAGCCACGAACCGAAGGCCAGGCTCGCTACGTCGACGCGATTCGCGAGAACGACCTCGTCATCTGCCTCGGCCCGGCTGGCTGCGGAAAAACCTACCTTGCCGTCGCAATGGCCCTGAATGCGCTGCGAACAGAACTCGTTCGAAAGATCGTGCTTGTCCGTCCAGCCGTCGAAGCTGGAGAAAAACTCGGATTCCTGCCGGGCGATCTACTGGCGAAAGTAAATCCGTACCTGAGACCTCTCTTGGACGCTTTGGCCGACATCGTCAGCTTCGACCAGGTCAAGCGGTATATGGAAAACGACATTATCGAAATCGTGCCGCTAGCGTACATGCGTGGCCGAACTCTCAATGATACGTTCATAATTCTCGACGAGGCTCAGAACACAACGTCGACCCAGATGAAGATGTTTCTGACCAGAATGGGTGAGAATTCACGCATCGTGGTAACTGGCGACCCAACCCAGGATGACCTTCCGGACAACGTCCGATCGGGACTCATGGATGCGACCAGGCGACTGAATGGCATATCTGGAGTTGAAGCTGTCGAGCTGTCTGGTCAGGATATTGTCCGTCACCGGCTCGTACGTGACATTGTACGAGCCTACGATGATTCGCCGCCAAAGGGTGATTCCAGACAGGGTCGAAAAAAGTAAGCCCCCACTGGCCACGACGACACCCGGTTAGCGGTTACACCAATCAAGAGAAACCATTGAAGCTCACAGCATCACGTCTTTCTCGCCCTTGTCTAACCGCAACAGGTCGTTCTGACCGCACCGGCGTCTGAATCCATGCCGCTCTTTGGGCAAAAGCATTCGAGACGCCAGCGTGCGTCTCGCCGTACCATCGGAACATCTCACGGCACCATCGCCCGTGTGATGACTTCCTTGCGCGATCGTGGAGTGCTCGCACGACTATCGCTCTGTCTGCTGGCGATCGTAATCCTGTCGTTCGTCGTCCAGGCCTGGAAGACGCCGTTCGCCTGGCGTCACGGAGACCGACCAGCTCACGGAATCCTGGCAACGGTCGATTTTCAACGAGTCAACTCTCGTGAAACCGACCGTCGTCGCGAGCAGGCCGCTGACCGAGTGCCCTTACATTTTCGACGGGAGGAACTGCAGGCGGACGCGCTGACCGACGAACTTCGCTGGGACTTTCTAGCCGTCGCCGAAAGCATGTCGCTGGATAATCTGTCGCCAGAGGCCCGCTCAGCCTTCGGTCTTGATTCAGAAAGCGAAACGCTGGTCGACACGACTGCCCCGACTGCGGAAGAGAAGTACGAGACGCTCTTCCGATTAGTCCGCGCAGCCGATCAGAACGCAGACGGAGTCACCGAACAAGCTCGAATCGAACGGGTCGAAGGTCTACTCGCCGAATTCCATCAAATCCTGCAGGTGGTCGATCAACCTGGAATTGTCGACCGCAATAGTCTCGGTGAGTCTGGCCGCCGCGAATTGCGGCCTGGCCAACGACTGGCCATTGAGTCTGAAGACGAAAGTGACGCCATCGTTGCCGGGGTCAGCGACGTCGACCTGACCAGCATGATGAAACCCGGCGGAAGAATTGCAGCCATCTGGGAATCAGTTCCGCTGCTCAGCACAATCCAGCCTTCGATCGAATCGTGGTTAAACGCCCACGTTCAGCCAACGCTCAGTTTTGACCACCCCGGAACTCTCCAGGCAGAAAATGATGCTCGCGACCAGGTTGATATCGTTTATGAAAGGTATCGCCAAAGCTCAATGCTGGTAGGGCCTGGCGAGCTGATCAGCGAGGAAAAGCTGGAATTGCTTCGCGACGAATACAACGAAGCCGAGCAGCAAGTCCCACTTTATCTGCGGCTGATCCGGACCGGCACAGTTCTCTTGATGATGGTCGTGCTGGCGGTGATTAACGGAGCGTACCTTGTCCGAAACGAGCCTGGCCTCGTGCATTCATATTCACGTCTGTCGGTTTATCTTGGAGCGATGATTCTTGCTGTTGGCCTCGGATGCTGGTCGACTCAAACTCCGGTCCTTCGTGCGGAAGTCATCCCCGTCGTCGTGATGGCGATGATCTTTGCCGTTGCCTACAACCAGATCATGGGCGCTTTAACGGCCATGACAATCAGCCTTCTTCTAACTCTGGCGACGTCCGGTGAACTAACCGAGTTCGTCGTGCTGATCAGCGTCTCGGCAACGGCGGTCATCCTGCTTTCTCGCGTGCCGTCTCGATCGACGCTTGTCAAAGTTGGATTCGTCACCGGCATCGCGTTCTTCGTCGTCGACTGCGGCATGGGCGTTCTTGAGAGCCAGTCGCTGGACATCATCTGGTCGGACGGGCAACTGATTTCCGAAGCTTTCAAAGGAGCCGCCTGGTGCCTGGGCGCCGGATTCCTTGTCGCCGGCAGCCTGCCGTTTATCGAACGTGCGTTCGGCGTCGTGACAGACATCAGCCTGCTTGAGATGAGCGACATCTCACATCCGCTGCTGCAGGAACTCGTTCGTCGCGCGCCAGGAACTTACAACCACTCAATCTCCGTCGCGACAATCGCCGAAACCGCCGCGGAATCGATCGGAGCAAACGGCCTGCTCGTCCGAGTCGGAGCGTACTTTCACGACATCGGCAAAATGCTCAAACCGGAATACTTCGTCGAAAACATGACCGAAGGAATGACCAGCCGGCATGACGATCTCGCACCGGCAATGAGCACGCTGATCATCATTGGACACGTCAAAGACGGTGTCGATCTGGCCCTTGAGCATCACCTGCCGCAGCCAATGATCGATTTTATCGAACAACACCACGGCACAACGCTGGTCCAATACTTCTATCACGAAGCAAAGAAACAGGCAGAAGCCGACTCCGACCATCGAACCGATGCTGAGGAATCATCATTCCGCTATCCCGGACCAAAACCGCAGACCAAAGAAGCGGGCGTCATGATGCTGTCAGACGCCGTCGAAAGCGCCAGCCGAACTCTTAGTGAGCCAACCCCTCGTCGCATTGAAACGCTGGTTCATAAGATCACAATGGACAAGCTGCTTGACGGCCAGTTTGAAGAAAGCCCGTTGACACTCAGCGAGATTCGCACGATTGAAGAATCGCTGACACAATCTCTGATCGCGATCTACCACGGTCGGATCAAGTATCCAGAACAGCAACGCAGTGCGTAAGCATTCACACTATCCACAACACCCCGGCATGTACGAGATAGACATCGCGGACAATCAGGAATGCCTGACGATTGACAAGGAATCAGTCAGGTCGATTGTGCGCCAGACTCTTCAGACCGAGCAGGTCTCGTCAGCAACGATCAGCGTGGCCATCGTCAACAATGCGCAGATTCACGAGTTGAACCGGCAGTACCTCAACCACGACTACGAAACCGACGTGTTGAGTTTTCTCCTCGAAGAATCACGCGACGAGAGCGTCTGCTCAGAATCAGACTCACCACGTGGTGCCGGTAAAACGATCGACGGTGAGGTCATCGTCAGTTCGGAAATGGCCATCGACATGGCAGCCGACTATTCGTGGGACGCGATGGATGAGCTAACACTTTACATTGTCCACGGCCTGCTTCACCTTTGCGGCTACGACGATTTGACCGCGGAAGAACTGCCCGTCATGCGGGCTCGGGAATGCCACGTTTTTGAAATACTTGGTCGACCCAAACCGACGCGAGATGCGTCAGATCATGGTCACGTCGATGAAGAAGTTCACGCTGGCGAAGAGCAACATCCCGTCAAAGAAAGCGAAATAAAAGAAGAAGTCGCAGCCCAACCGGGAGGGCAATCATGACGCCCTACGTCGCCCTGCCCCTCTGCGGAGCGTTGCTTGTTCTGCTACTTTACTCAGCGCTCGCGTGTTGCAGCCTGCGTGGTTTTTCGCGATCAGAACTCGACGAATTGTGCGAAGAACGCGGCAAGGGCAATCGCTTTCTGGATATCCTGAAAAACTGGGAAGCCGCTCTGGTTGCCTGTGAGACGGTCCTCACGCTCACATCTCTGATTTATGTCTCAGTTGTGATCTTCCACTGGAATCTCCTGCTCCAGGCAGGCGAACTGCCCGGATCAACCAGCGACTGGGTCGACTTCGGAATGCGTTGGATCGGCCTCATCGTGACTCTTCTGGCATTCGGAATTATTTTTCCCAGATCAGTCGCAAAGGTCTCCGGCGAACGATTTCTGTACCGTGCGTGGCCGCTGATCCAATCTGCCACGACTGTATTTCGACCGGTCATCGGCATCGCTACGCGAATCGACACGCTCTTTCATCGACTGTATGGAGTCGATCAGACCGACCCAAACGATCCGGAAACTCTTACCGAAGAAATTCGAACGGTCGTCGACGCTGGCGAGAGAATGGGAGCAATCAATGCCAGCACGGGCTCTATGATCGATCAAGTGATGGACCTGAAAGATGCCGACGTCGCCTCAGTCATGACACCTCGAACAGAGACGCGATTCATTCGCGCCGACATGACTATCGCAGAAGCGCGTGCCGAGATTCTTGAGTCCAGGCACACAAGAATTCCCGTGATCGGGGAATCAACGGACGACATCAAGGGCATTCTCTACGCCAAAGACCTGCTCCAGTACGTCGACTGCCCCCCCGACAAAGTACCATCCATCTCTGAGATTTGTCGTGACGCGATGTACGTTCCCGAAACGACAGGCGTCGACAGGCTTCTCGAAACGATGAACCGCAAACGCGTCCACATGGCGATCGTGCTGGACGAATACGGCGGCGTCGCGGGCCTGGTCACAATGGAAGACCTGCTCGAAGAAATCGTCGGCGAGATCGTCGACGAAGACGATGAGGAAGAAGTCGATCCGGTGAAACGTCTCTCACCGACAATCAACGAAGTGGACGGCCGAGTCCACATAGATGACCTGGTCGAAGAGTTCAATTACGACCTGCCTGAAGATCGAGACTTCGACACGATCGGTGGATTCGTCTTTTCGCAGCTCGGACGAATCCCTGAAGTTTCGGAAACGCTTGAGTACGGCAAACTCCGCTTCACCATCCTCGAAGCCGACCCTCGTCGCATTCTTAAACTGAGAATCGAATGCGACGATTCACTTAACCCCGTCGGCCGCGACGAGTGAGTCACAGGCTGGTCCGGCTTGTCATCTCACTTCTTCGCAGGAAGTTGCCAGTTCGAGTCGAACATCTCCGCCCAGACAGTTTCCCCCTTTGTTGGATCTTTGACGCCGTTAGCAAATTTCTGAACGGCGACATCTCCAAGCTTCGGGAAGAGCCACGAATTCGATGCTCGAAAATCTTTCTCACGCATCGTGTGGCCAGAATTGATCACGACGTAGCGTCGAGGATTCAGAGGGTTCGGGTAAATCAGTGACAGTTGGTGTGTCTCGGCATTGTATGATTGGCCATTCACTTCGAATCCGTGTTTTGTCCAACTGACAGGGAGTTTCTCGATCACTCTCGCCATGATCGCATTCGATCCGGGGTCGCCGAAAAGAATCAGATTCGAGTCCGCTATGTGCTCATCGGTCAGTTCGTCGTCCGAAATTACAGGCACTCGACCGCGTAGCCACTTGTCGAACTCTTTTTCGAACAGCTCCAACGCCGCGTCGGATCGAGCCTGAGTTTCGTTTGACCAGGCTTCGCCCGTTCCGCGAACGCAGACAAATGAATCCATAAAGGCATCGTCGATCGGGCCTTGAAGATCATGCCGTTTGTGAAGTCCAGGGTTTCGATCAAAGGCGATTGAATCGTCGTAGCTAAGCTGGCTCCACGAATCGCCAGATCGTTCGTAATAGACATCGGGAAGCAAACCGTCAGCTGCCGACCGGAGTTCCAGTCGCGTTCCATCAAGTTCGACGTTGTCCGCGACGTCGCGAGCGATCTTCAGTGCCGCGATATTCTTCGTGGTCAGACGCAGCACTCCGTCGTCATCGATGCCGCCTTCAGCAAGTGTTTCCTCGTACGGCTGGATCATCTCCTCGATCGTCAGCCATTCGCATTTGTTGTACTTGAGCGTCCAGGTCACAAACCGGATCTGCTCTCGACCAGCAAATCGCGGCCGCCCCGCCTTCGATCGAGCCGTGTGGAAGGCCATGAACTCTTTGTAACTGTCGGGATGAAACTTGTGCCCCATCCCCGGTCCCACAAGCAGCTTTGCATCAACACCCAGCTCTTTGCCTCGATCGATCATCTTCGTGCTGGCTACTAACTGAGCATCCAACTCTCCGCCATACGTGCAGAACGGAACATTGAACATGTTCAACGCGTAGTCGATCGAGTCGTAAATATGCAAACCGCGATGCTGGTGCGACGGTCGAAGTTCGGTTTGCTTTTGATACTTGTAAAAGTCGACAAAGCCAGCCCCCGGACCAACTGACGACCACTTCGAGGGATGATGCACTCCCAGGTGCCACGCGCCGGCACCGCCCATTGAGAACCCCCACAACGTGATCCGCCTCGAGTCGATCCGGTATCGACGGCTGACGTCGGTCATCGCTTCGAAAACGTCGGTCTCACCGCTCCATCGATAGGCGTTGTCGGTGCGGCCAAAAACGTCGAGCTGAATCCAATCCTGACCGTCCTGCGGCTTCTTGCTCTGATGTTCGCTGAAAAAACGAACTTCGTTCCGGGTGCCGCCGCGACCGTGCAGTTTGACATGCAGCGGAAACCTGAATCCGGACTTCACGTCACTAAAACCTGCAGGCAGCGATAATGCATACGGCTGCGTCGATCCATCAACTCGTGAAACGTAGCCGCGAATCGTCGATCCAAGTTCGTTCACCCAAGGCTTTCGTCCAGCCTTCAAATCGCCAGCCCGTTGCAAACCAGTTTCAATTGCGGTCTTGCAATACTTGACCCATCCAGACGGGGCGTCCGGTTTCCGTTTATTCGCGTAAAACTCGTCGTGACGCAGGCACCACTCAACACCTTTGGCAAAAACTTCAACGTCCGCAACGTCGCGGTTGCTGATGTTTGAACCTTTGAGACCTTCGATCTCGCTCTTGAGTCTTGCCAATCCGTCCTGCAAAGCCGCCTCATCGTCGGCAGGTGCGGATTGAGCGCAAACAAACTCTGAAGAGACGTAAGAAGTCGCAATCACAGCCACCGTCAGAATGAGAGTTCGCATTTCGGATTCACCTGTCGAGAAGTTTCCTGAGCGATGCGGATTACTGATTCCGCATCGCACTTTGCCAAATCGTGGCAGATCATGAGTCCCCTGTCAGCCCTGCGGAATTCGGCAGACCGTTACGGAGCGGCATCGAACTCGCTGAGTACGAATACTGATAAGCGACCGTAACAAACGAGACAGTCAGACGTCCGCAGAAGGCTCGATCGTCGACCATGCCACGGGTTGAGCGTTCAACTTACTGAACAGCCACAGATTCACCCTGTCAGCTAATCCGCACACCGAACGATCAAAGGCCGCATGCCCCTCTAAATTCGATGTTACATGATTCGAGTTCGACAGGTTACCGCACAAGACAGGAGGCTGGACAACCCTCACGTCCGGTCCCACTCACAGCGGCTTGTCCAATTCACACGCGGCACCAATTCAACGAAATCGAGTCCGGCATACTCATTGCGGGAGGTACGTTCGGCGTATTTCTGCCGTCATGATGCTTCGCCGAAACACTGAGCGATGCGACCAGCCAACTTCACGCCGCCTGAAGAGACGTCAAGAACATTTCCAACCATCGAAGCTCAGCTGTGGCAGCCGCTTATTCTGGCACTGCCATCCACTCGGCCCTCGCCGAAACACGTTGGTTTCGACACACGATGCCCATTCATTTCCCATCCTCTCACAGAAAATCTCGGTCATGTCTGAATCAAATCGCTCAGGCCGTGCACTGATTCTCACGCTGCTGGTTCTCGCCATCATCGGCGTCGGATTCGGCTATTTCTATCTGAAAAAACCGGCAGATCCGTTAGTCGAACTTAAGCAGCGTATCGATAGGACAATTCTTGCCCGCAATCCGCAAGGAGCCATCGTTCTGCTGCGCCAGCTAGTTGAAATCCAGCCTGACAACTACGCTGTACACAAGGTCATATCGGATACTTCGCGGGACATTGCTCGCGAGACCAATCCGAATGCCGGTGACACGCCTGAAGGCATCAAGCATCTCGTCGAAGCATCACGACTACGTCCTGACAACTCGTCAGTGCTGAGTCGCCTCTATGAATACTTCCTGATTCACGGACAGGAGAGAAATGCAGGCGAAGCTGCCATGCGTATGGTGAAGCTGGGAAATAAAGACACGGACATGATTGCGCAGGCGGTCCGACACGCGATCGAGATCGACGATCAGGACTTCATCAAATCACAGGCCGGCGGGGTAGCTGGAGACTCCATCCAGGCGGACATCCTCAATCTCGCAGTCAGGATCGAACAGGAAGGCGAGCAGGCCGAAGACGAGACGTTCTGGGAAGCAGATCGTCTCGTAAACCGACTTCTGAACACTGCCAGCATACGATTGCAGTCGCTCGACAAATTCTATTTTCGTTACGTTGGCATTATCTTTGAAACGACGGTCCGGCACGCTCACTCAGGAGCCGAAGCTGACCGCAGACTTGCCCAGGCATTTTCGGTGATCTCTCGACTGGCCATCAGTGATGCAGGGAGAGCCAATCGCGTCGAAGTCGTCGAAATGGCCGCTCGCCCTGTATCAGCCGCTCTACGATCCCGCGTCCGTGAAGGTCTCGATCTAACCACACCAAACGGTGAACGGACTGACGCCGATGCTCGTCGAAAATCCCTCAAGCAGTTTGTCGATCTGGCCGAGCCAATTTTCAAAATGGGAAGCGCATCGCCATTTGTCTACGAACAACTTTCACGCGTCGCGCTCGAACTTGAAAACGACAAACTCGCCATCCAGATGCTGCAACGAGGATTTCAGCTTCACGCAAAGATGCCTGCCAGACGGCAGAACGATCTGATGTCTGTACATGCTCAGTCGGCCATGCGACTGATCGGGCGTGGACAGTTCGAGCCGCTCCGCGACGACATCGCCGAACTACGACAACAGGAACACACAAAGGACCTTGGTGAGCTGATGAGCGGTCTGCTCGCATTTCAACAAGGCCGGTTTGACGACGCCCACGACAGCCTTGCCGCGATCCCGCGAGATTCCCCTCATGCCGTGGCAGCTTCTGGTTTGCTCATGCGGATTCTGTTGCTCCAGCAACGTTGGGACGAAGCGTTCGAGCTCATCTCTGCCATCGACCGGCTTTGGCCGACGCTGCCCGAAGTCACCAGGCACTGGCTGACCGCGGCGGCGGGCAGCCGCGACCGACTGAAGCTGCTCAAAGTTTGCTGCATGCTTCGCCTCGGTCAGGTTAAACCCGCGATCGAGGTTTTGTCGTATCTGGATAAGAGTTCTCTGCGATCTAAATCGCGGCTGATTCGACTGATCGAGTTGATGCGTTCTGGCAAGTCAAAACGTAGTTGGGAAGTGCTTCGAGAAGCCCGCAAAGATGATCCTCACGACTTCGATCTGCTGCTCGGCGAATTTGGAATGCTGCTCCAGGATGGTGCGACAGACGGGGCCGCACGAGCGTTAACCTCGTTCGTTCAGCAGCATCCTGAACAGTCGCACGCCGGCATCGCCTACGTCGAATGGCTGCGTGGCCAGGAGCTGACAACAGCCGCGCTGGCAGCAATGCAGAAAGTACGAGGAACCGCTCCGGAAACGTTGCTGGTCTGGTTGCTGAGCGCCGACCTGCTGATGACTGAGCAACGTGCCACAGAAATCGGATCACTCGTCGCCGAGATGCAGCACTACGAAACGGCGATCCCCCACATCCCCGTCGTGCATGCCTACGCCGTACTGAGAAACGAAGGACTCGACGAAGCCGCAGCGGCAATGCTCGAATCAAGCTTCGAAGCGCACCACAGCGAAGGATACACGACTACCGAAGCGATGGTTTCACTGGCAAAAGGCGATGGCGACTTCGCCTATCAGCAATTTGCTGCTGCCTTCAATCTTTCGACGGTCGCAAAACGCGATCGCGAGCGACTGCTCGATCGTATCGGTGAAGCTTTTGCAGACATCGACCCCGCAGCAATTGCGATGCACATCGACCGAGTCCTCGTCGACTTTCCTGCAGAGCCCGCACTGCTGATTGCCGCGGCTGAACTTGCCATCCGAAAGGGCACCTACGAAACAGCAACGGCACGACTCGACCAATTGCGAGCCGTTGATGCAGTACCAGGCCGCGAAGGATTCATGCGGGCACGACTGCTGTCAGCATCCGGTATTCCAAACAGAGCACTTGAAGAACTCGAACAGGTCTTCAAAGTCGCTCCCCGACACGGACGGGCCCACTTGTTAGCTGCTCGCCTCGAATATGCAAATCGGGAATATGCTCGTGCGTTGATCGAGCTGCGACAGGTACCGTTCCCATTGTCAGACTCCGAAGAGGCGTCGCTTCTGATGGGTCGCACATTGACTCACCTCAACCGGGCGGACGAAGCAGCGACCAGCCTCACCAAACGAGTTCAACGTGATCCACAACGTGTCGAACCGTGGCTGGCTTTGTCACTGGCTTACGCTCGTCAGGATCGCGCCAGCGACGCGCGAGCAGTGCTCGAACAGGCTCTCAAGTTCCACGGGAACGATACACGAATACAGAACACTCTTCTCGAACTCTACCTGGACCACAACGACAGCGCAACGGCGGGAACGATGGCACAGACGTTCGGCGGCAAGTCACCAGACCTGCTGAGCTGCATTCGCTTCGCCCGAATTTTCCTGGAGCATGGCCAACCAGAAGTTGCTTACGGTTGGATCAAACGCGCTCACATGGTCCCCAATGCTGAATCCAACAACGACCTGGTTTACCTCGACGCGCTGCTGCTTCACGAACGCGGCATTCAGAATCAGCGTTGGGAACTTCTGCAAGCAGCACGACGCAGGTACGAAACGCTGCTGCAACGGCAGCCCGAACACATCGCCTCACTCAATGGTCTGGCCAGACTTCTGATGCGAGACACTCGAACGGCCGCCGAAGGCGTCGCAGTCGTCGAGCAAATCCGAACGGCAATGCCTCTTGACCGACTTCAGCCGGAAGTCCAGGCAACGGTCTCGGAAGCTTATCGCCGAGCCGGACGGCCAACCGAAGCGTTGACGGTCATCAAACGCAGCATCAATCAGAATCCAGATGCAGCCGTTTTGCGTCTGGAGTTTGCCGCCGCACTGGTTGAGAGTTTTCCCAAAGACCCAGTGAAAGCACGCCAGGCCAAAGAAGAACTCCAGCGGGCCGCCGAACTCCGCTTGCCTGCAAACCGAATCACTGAATTCGACGCGTTATCAGCTAAGCTTGAGAACTCGTAAACGGAAGCACGGCTCGCACGCTCCGTTCCGCATACGACAGATATACCGGCTATGCCGGCCGCGCTGGGATTCATCGCCGAACCGTTCGTTGAGTTTCGGCAACACAGTCGGCACATTCGGCAACACCCCTGCACGATCAACACCGTCAACCGGTAATCCGGCTCTACTCGGATCACCGTACCGGTTTAGCCGACGAATCCAACCGTGCAGGCGTTACGGTTGATGCCGCGCTCTCTGAGTTTTGTGCTGCTGATATCACCTCACAGGACGATAACTCGATTCGAGGTCTTCGTGGATGCGCAGCGACTGCAAAGCATCACCGAAGCACGACGGACATACCCTTCCCAATCTCGATTCAACTCACACTGGCCGAATGCGATCGCAGAGTGCCGAGCGGTTCACGCTTGGGCGTTCTGCTATCCGGTGATACGGCCATGTGCGAGGGCCACTCATGACTCGACTATCAACGCCAATAGAAACTCTGGTCCGCATTCCATTTACCGGACTGACCGACTTTCAACCGCTGGCACTCGCACCGGGCTTGCCCATGCTCGATGTCAACAAGCTGACCTACCAGGTTCTGCTTGGCTGGTTCGGCGATCTTCTGGCCGAGCCTGACCTCGACGACGAAGGAGCGATGTTCCACGTCCAGAAAGGCGGCACGCGACAGCTCATCGTCGAACGCGCACTCGTAACAACCGAGGAACTTCACGGATCACTGCAACCTCAATATGAAAAGCTTAAGAACTCGCTCTTCGATGTGAAGCCGGTCAGTCCGAGCGAACGACTGATCTTTAACCGCCTGCAACCACCGATCGGAAATCACGAAGGTTTCCTGTATCGAGTCCAGACTGAAGCTGGCGAGGAGCAACTCGTCTGGTGCTGGGGTTTCCAGCGTCGAACGCAGTACGGAAATGCTCGGCTCTGCACGAACACCGAATGCTCAATGTTGTTCCTGCACGATTCGCTGGCAGATCCGCACTGCCCACATTGCCAGACCGCATTCGCCATAGACAACGCAGAGGGTGAGGCTGCCGGCTCACCATTCCCAATCGGAAAAGCATCAGCCGCAGCAGCAGTCCTGCTGCTCGCCGGTGGAGCGTTCTGGATTAGCTCAGGCAAAACGGACCTCTCAGCGGACACCGTGCCTGAAGTCGCCGCTGTGCAGCCTGCAGACAGTGACACAAGCCTCGCGCCGTACGACGACGTGCCACTCCCCGAAAATGACCTGACAGCCGAGGACGACGTCGAGCCAGAAGCAACGGCCACGGAAATTGCGGACGTGACGCCGGCCGCCCCGACTGCCGCCGATCCACAAGTCAACGAACCACCTGAACTGTTCGTTGGATTTAACAATGCTCCGAGCGCGGAAGATCCGCAGCCAGTTCCAGACGCGCCAGCACTGCCGGAGCCAACATTTCCATCGATCGTTTCACAGCCCGATCTTCCTGACACTGCTGAACCCAGCGTTGTCGCACCGAAGCTTCCTGAATCGGTCGCAGATGTCGACCCAGAAGTCGTCGAGCCGGAACCAACGCTTCCCATCGTGAAAGCGGACAACTTTCCGCAGGACAAAACGGACAACGCTCCCGGGCTGCCGGCTGTTCTTCCGGAACCACTGATTGCTCAAACCGATCCAGCAGCTCCAGTCGAAAACGAAAATGAGTCCACTGACTCTTCAGCGACGTCGCCCGAAAATGAAATCGGGGCAAAGTCAGACACTGACCTGGTAGCAAAGCCTGAAGTAACAAAGCCCAGCGTCCCCGATTCACTTGACTCGATCGTTAAGTCAGAGACGGCAGATGATACGAAACCGGATGTTCCGGTGGACTCGTTAAAGTGGCACAGCGACTATCTTGCTGCGTACGTCGAGGCTTCCCAGGAGAAACGTTACCTGCTGATGCTCTTCCGTGATGCCGTTTTTGGCGGCGAGCCCCTCACATCAATCGATGATGTCTTCGCTCCATCAATGCGACCGATACTTGAACAACTCAGCCGAGTCGAACTGCCACTTAATGCCGCGATGCCCATTCTTTCAGACAAGAACAATGACTCGCAGAAAAAGGGACTGCCCAACCTGTTGTTGAAGCACCGATCGTTCAGGCACCTGGGCACACAACCAGGCATCGCGGTCGTCGACCTGACCGATCCCAGCTCGCCGAATCACGCGCGAGTCGTGACCGTCCTCCCACTGCCCGAAACCGGCCAGTTCCAGGACGACTCTCTAAAACTAGCCTTGAATCTGCCGAAGGGTGCCATCAGCCAGCGAACGCTGCTGTTCGCCATTCGTAGTACCGTTCCTGATTCCAGTCTTTCGATGCGTAAGTTTAACTCAACTTTGGTCGAACTGGCGCATCGAAACTCGCGATACATGGCGAACGCCGGCGAGGTCGGAAGCTTCGATCTGGAAACGCGTCAGCAGCGAATCGAGCAGGAATTCGGTCCTCAGGCTGAATTGAAACAACTCGTCTTCGCGACCGATTCTGAAACCACGATCCACGAAGCCGCTTTGCAGGCCGTCACAAACTGGATCGAAACGTCAGAATCATTCGACGTGCTCGACGCTCCAGCGACCGAAATGGGAATGGAAATGTTCCAGAATTCCGAATCCGGCCGATGGTTCGTGACCTGCTTCGTCATCCGCTGAAAACGCCGAAACAAGCCGCCGCCGTGGTAACTCGGCGGCGGCTTTTCGTGCGCGTTGCTTTGCGTCAGACTGCCCTCGCTGGAGCATGACTGGCTACATCGCCCCCTGCTCCGTCCGAAAAATCCGAGGAGCAGGTTCGATGACTGAAGTGCAGGTTTCACAACGCGAAAAACGTCTCACCATGTCCGTCTTGATGACGCCTGACAAAGCGAACTTCTCGGGCAACGTTCACGGTGGTGAGATGATGAAAATGCTGGACGAAGTCGCTTACGCCTGCGCCTCTCGATACAGCGGCAACTATGTGGTCACGTTGAGCGTCGATCAGGTTGTCTTCAAACAGCCCGTCCGAATCGGTGAGCTCGTCACGTTCCTGGCGACGGTCAATTTCACCGGCCGCACGTCTCTGGAAGTCGGCGTGAAAGTCATTTCCGAAAATATCCAGAAACGAAGTTGCCGACACACCAACTCGTGCTACTTCACAATGGTCGCGGTCAACGACGATGGAAAACCAGTCCCGGTCGAACCGGTCGTTCTGGACAGCGACGACGACCGCCGTCGCCACGAAGGCGCCACGATGCGTCGTGAGTTTCGCCGAGAAATTCAGAGACGCAACGAAGAAATTCGCGAGAGCTGCGAAGGGTGTTGAACATCGAACACTCAACATCCAACTCGAACGTCGAATTTTCAATGCTCGAAGGTCCTCCTGATGAAACCGTCATTCTTAGTGTTACTTCTGATCCCCTTGCTAATTCCAACATCAGCGTCTGGCCAAAGCAAATCGCCGTTCGATGCCTGGGACAAGAACGGCGACGGTCAGTTAACCAAAGAAGAGTTACCGCCGAACGCTCGTCAGAACTTTGAGAAAGCAGATGCAAACAGCGACGGAGCGATTTCTCGCGCCGAGGATTCCACTTTCCGGCGGCGAGCTGCTCAGCGCAACAATGCCCCACGACAAGCACGCACACCCGCCGGGATAGAAATTGAGCAAGACCTCGCTTACGCCGGAACGGACAACCCGCGTCAAAAACTCGACCTTTTTCTCCCCAAGAAGCGAGCAACCGAAAAGCCGCTCCCACTCGTCGCATTCATTCATGGAGGCGGCTGGCGAAATGGTGACAAACGCAGCGGCTTACGCCGAGTCGCTGCCTTTGTCGAGTCGGGCGAATTTGTTGGGGCATCAATTGGTTATCGATTAAGCGGCGAGGCCATCTGGCCAGCACAGATTCACGACTGCAAGGCAGCCATTCGCTGGCTGCGTGCTAATGCCGACAAGTTTGGATTCGATCCAGACCGCATTGCGGTGATGGGGTCGTCGGCCGGAGGTCACCTTGTCGCGATGCTCGGAACCAGCGGCGACGTTAAGAAGCTGGAGGGCAACCTCGGCAAACACATAGAAATCAGCAGCCGAGTCAATGGTGTGATCGACGAGTTCGGTCCGACCAACTTCCTGACGATGAATGACTTCCCTGGCAAGATGGATCACCTCGCGAAGGACTCGCCCGAATCAAAACTGCTGGGGCGACCAATTACGGAAGTCCCAGAGCTGGTTCGCGAGGCATCGCCCATCACGTATGTCACTAAAGATGATCCGCCGATTCTGATTCTCCACGGAACGAAGGATCCACTGGTTCCGTACCAGCAGTCAGTTGCCTTTGCCGCGGCGTTAAGAAAAGCGGGAGTGACCGTAACCTTGCAGAAGATCGAAAACGGCGAGCACGGCGGTTTCAACAACGAAGAAGTCAACGGCCGCACGAGAGCGTTCCTGCAAAAATATCTTCTCGGCCACGACATCGACATCTCATCCGAACCAATTATTGTTGAGCCGCGTCGTCGACGCTAAATCCGGCCGCCTGAAACAAACGACATTTAATTCACCACGCTTCAGGCACGGAATACCTGCTCTTTGGAAGGAATCAAAGATGATGCAACTGCTGGGCGATCCGGGAACAACGCAGTACGACCTGCGATTCTCCGTGCTGGGGATCCCCGTCCGCGTTCACCCGCTGTTCTGGGTGATCGGTCTGCTGCTCGGATCGCAAACGCCAGAACTCTCACTGGTCACAATCTGGGTTGCATGCCTGTTCGTCTCAATCCTTGTCCATGAACTCGGACACGCGCTGGTCGCACGAAGCTACGGATGGCAGCCTGACATCGTCCTGCACGGCTTCGGAGGCTTCGCACGCTACTCCCCCGGCCACGGCTACACGCGTAAGCGAGCCATCTGGATCGCCTTCGCCGGCCCACTCGCAGGTTTCGGTCTGTTTGCCGTTGTCTACTGCGGACACCTATGGCTTCGCGAAGGACTTGCAAACCAGCAGCCCTGGGCAATCAACCTCATTTCGAGCAACGCTGGTGGCGGAATCCAGTTTGCAATTCTTCAACTTGAATACATCAACCTGTTCTGGGGGCTGGTCAACCTGATGCCCGTCTTTCCGCTGGACGGAGGCAAAATCTGCTTCGAACTCTGCAACGGACGAGGCAGCTACTCAGGACAATCCCGTGCGTATCAAATCGGCATGATGGCCGCAGGAGCGATGGCTCTTTATTTCGCCAGCCCAGCTCAACAGAATTATCTCGCCGCTCTCATGTTCGGCAGCCTCGCCTATCAGAACTACCAGTTCTACAACCAGGCAAAACGCGGCTACCAGTAGGTCAGGCTTAGCTGCCCGTTGAAAATGCAGGGTATCGTCGAATTATGGTGTGCAGATTGAGGTCCGAATTGGATGGTGTTTGCGGTGGCAGTAGAGGCGGTGGAACGAGCTTGCGGAGCTGATGAGTCTGTGGCAGCGTCTGGTTGCAATCTGAACGGTCGAGAACACCGAAAACAGCAGCCCTCGGAGACCGGCGAACTCTCGGGGTTTGCCGCTGCCGAGTAGTTTTCGCAGGATCAGACCAAGGTTGTGAGCGGCGACTGTCAGCCGCACTTTCTTGCGGTTGTTTTCCAGGCCTCGCAGCCAGGTGCGGCGAGCTCCGCCGGTTTCGCAGACGTGGGCGAAGCTGCGTTCGACTCGTTCACTCCGTAATTTTTGCAGACGCTTGTTGCGGTCGGTTTTCAGGCGACGTCGATTGGCACAGTACGCTTTTTTGTAATCGGCAGGCTTGTCCGTCCAGCGACGGTTCGGACCATCCGGCTCGCAGATGTATGTTCGCAATTCATCCGCCCGGGACTTCGCCAGCGTTTCGTTCTTGTGGTAACCCTTGTCGCCGACGACCTCTTTGATCACCGCTTCGCTGTCGGACTGTTGCAGGTTGCCTTGGGCAGTGTTGACACTGTCCAGCAGCGTGTTGCCGTCGGACTCGTTGCCGTAATAGATCTCGGCGGACAGGATCGCTTCGGTTTCCAGGTCGACCGTGTGTTCCTGCTTGTACGACAAGTGCGTGTGCCCCTTCTTCATTTTCATGATGCGGGCGTCAGGGTCGCTTGAGCTTTGCCAGTCCTGATTGGAAACCTTCTTGCCTTTGCGTTTTCGATCGAACTTTCGCAGGTCATCGTCGTTCTTGATCTCGACGCCGTCAGCTTCGGCCAACTGGCGGACGAATGCTTCCCAGTCCTCGCCGGTGTCCTTGCGAACGATCGACTTCATTGCCGCGTTGGCTTCCAGCAGAGTCGAATCAACGCCGACGGTCTTACCTTTCAGTAGCCCGTGCTTTTCGACCAGCGATAACACGAACGCAAAGACCTGCTCGAACGCTTCCAGAGGAAGACGCTGACGGATGCGCGTCAGGCTCGAATGCTCAGGCGTGTTCTCATGCAATTCGTACCCGAGAAATTTCCGCAGCGACAGACTGTCCCGGCAACGCCAGGCGATGCCTCGCTGCGAATCGATTCCCTCGAAGTACCCCACAAAGATCATGCGGAAATAAACGCCTGGCGGAATGCCTGGACGACCACCTTCTTTGTAAAACGGCTCGCACAGCGACTCGGCAAAGTTGTCAAACTCCCCGTCACGGAGCACA